>JAWKRF010000073.1:0-5220 GCA_041389745.1 Polyangiaceae bacterium | reverse complement strand
TCAGCTCTCGTACGATGAAATGGTATTTGCAGAGCGCTCTGTGTCCTCAGACGAGGGAACTTCTAGCGTGTTCAGGCCTGTAATTGGAACATGGCGGGTTGTCGAAGATGAGGATGACTCGCTGAATGTGATTCCGAAGGATAAGGCGGCTCTAGCCGATTTTATTGGTGGCTCTCCCGTTCGAGAGTCGGAGATTCAGCTGGCGCTCGAGTTCGGAACTGCACGGTGAGAAGTGGGCCTTTTTGTGTTGCGAGAGGGCTGAGATGTTCATGGGCTTTGGCGGGGTGACGTTCGGTGCGTAGACAACTTTCGTATGCAGTGATCGCTGATGGGGGAACCGACCAGATCCTCTTGCCGATAATCCGTTGGTCGCTTCATCGGATCGACCCTGCAGTGGAGCTGCTGGAGCCTGATTTTCGAAAAAGGGTGGGATCGGTAGCAGACTACCTGAGGAGTTACGAAAGTGGTGCGATGCTCGTGTTCGTGCATCGAGACTCGGAGAACCAAACGCTCGATGTCCGGCTTCGTGAGTTCGCTGATGTCCATCGAGACGATGTGGTGCCGGTGATTCCGGTGCGTATGACAGAGGCGTGGCTCCTGGCGGATGCTCGTGCGATAGCGCGAGCAGCCGACGCGCCCGACACGGAAGTCGTGTTGCCTCCGATCAGCTCGTTGGAACGTATCTCAGACCCCAAACTGTGCCTGGATGAACTGCTGTTGAAGGCGGCCGGGTCACCCGCTGGAAGGAGACGAAAGAAGTTCAACAACACGCTTGTTGAGCGAAGGATTAATGTGGCTTCACTCGTCTCCGACTTCTCACCACTCGACCGCTTGGCTTCATTCTCCGCTTTTCAGACGGTTCTTCGGGTCAAATACCCATACGCGTTGTAGTCCACGGAAGCGTCGTGGGATGGGGCGGCCGTGTTTCGGTGCCCTCGCGCTAGCGTGCGCCCAGGGAGCCCAACCGCTGGGGCCCCTACGGACTCAGCAGCTCGCGCCACTGGCTTAGCGTCTGGTCCCGGTGGTCCGGCGTCTGAAACCCAAACGGCAACCCCATGAGCAGCAGCCGGACACGGCGCTTGCCCGAAGCCACTGTCGCCACCGCCGGGCGCGCCCGCGCGTCGGGGGTCATCTCTGGGTACACCAGCACGGAGTCCACGTGCTCCACGTCGTCGAGGGCGGCGTAGGCGAGGGCTTGGTGGAGATCCGCGCGATGGGCGTCCCGGGTGCTCTCTTCGAGGCCGGACCAGCCGTTGCGGGCGATGAGCTGGAGGTGCGCTTTGTACTTGGCGTCCCCACACCAGGCGGCCGGGGCCGCGCATGCCGCTGTCGGGGATGAGCATGCGCATGGAGGCGGTTGGCCCAGTTTAGGCGGCGCGTGGTGTGGCCGCGGCGCAGGGCCGTGAACCCGCAGCGGGGGCGAGGTCGGTGACGAAGGCGTCGACCCAGGCCTCCCAGACCTCGTCGATGGGGAGGTCCCAGCTCATTCCGTCGAGCACGCGCGCGCCGCCGAGGCCGCGCTCGTCGGCGACCCAGCCCATGGCTTGAGGGCCTCGGTCACCCACGCCGAGCCGTTCACGCGCAGCTCGCCGTGAGGCCGGCGGCATCACCATGCCCGGCGAGGATGCTCAGCTCGGCCACACGCTCGCGCAGCAGGCGCGCGGGGAGGGCTTCGTGGAAGGTGGCCAGCTCGTCGTCGAGGCGGCCCAGCGTCCAGCGCACCGCCGCCATCAGGTCGGGGTCGTCATCGGGCTCGGTGAAGTGGCAGGGCAGGCTGGTCCACTGGCCGGACGGCCGGTTCCGCGCCCAGCGCGACCAGTCCACGCGCCCGCGGGGCTCTGCCGCACCTCCACTCGCTCGGTGAAGCCGCGCTGGGGTGGCGCAGCAGGGCTCGAGGCGCCGCAGCACGGGCGCGGCCAGCAGCCACGCGGGCACCTCGCGCGCGGAGCCGGCACGAGCGGCGTGCCCCGAGCGAGGGCTCGGTCGCAAAGCCGATGTCGCTCAGCACGGCCCCAGCGCGGCCCAGGGAAGCGCGGCGCCACCAGCAGGCCTGCGGCCACGCGACGCGTGGAGGCGACAAGAGCGGCACGGCGCCGATGCGCGAGCCGGGGGTCAGGCGGACGCCCACTCCCTTGCGCACGTCGATGGCGGTGGCCACGCCGAGGCGCCGCAGGTGAGCGGCGTTCGCCTCAGAACGGCTCCACCCAGCGGTCACCGGTGGCGCCAACGTCCGCGGCCTCCACCCGCACCGAGGGGCCGTGGTCCACCGCTTCGATCAAGGGGCGACCGCTGGGGACCTCCATCAGGCCGCGGGTCGCGCGCTCGCGGCCTCGCTGTGTGCGGCCGCGCTTCACGCACGCTCCCGGCCTCGACTCCACGCGGTCGGCGAGCCCCGCGATGGCGTCGGCCGCGCTTCCGCACATGCGCTCGTCCAGGTAGTCGCGCAGCAGGGGCAGCAGCTCGAACTCGAGGCGGTGCGCCACGCGGCCTGCGCGACCGGCTTCGTCCAGGTCGGGGCGCGGGTCCAGGAAGTAGGCGTGCCCGGGCACCAGCCGCAGCGTCTCGTCGTCGGCGTACTCGGCGAAGGTCTGCACGGTGTCCGTGAACAGCGCCTGCGCGAAGTCGATGCCCTCCTGGGCCACCACGTCCAGCTGGGGCCACACCTCCACGAACGCGAAGCGACGGCCGGATGGCCACGTCCATGCGCGCGATGGAGCGGTCGGCGGTGTTGCGGGTGGCCAGCACGTGCAGCGCGGGTGCAGGCGCAGCTCGTCCGGGAAGCCCTCGGCACGTGCGGGAGGTGCACGGCGCGGTCCTCGCCGGCCTCGAACAGCACGATGGACTCACCCAGACGCGGCCGAGGTCCGCGCGGTTGATCTCGTCGATGACCAACACGTGGTCGCCGTGCTGGCGGCTTGGTTGGCGCGCAGCAGGTCGCCTGGCGCACCTCGAACGCCAGCCCGGTGGCCACGGCTCCGGAAAGAGCCCCACCACGAAGTCTCGTACGTGCGGGCGGGGTGAAACTGGATGCGCGTGGACGCACCGATCTGTTCGGCCAGCCGCCACGCCATGCGCGTCTTGCCGGTGCCGGGCGGGCCTTCCAGCACTACGAAGCGGCGCTCGCGCAGGAGCGCGAGGACGTCCTCCTCGGTCTTGGGAGGGAAAATCGCGCCAGCGATGTCCTGCGTGCGGGCGCTCCACAGGTCGCGGGCCTTGCCCGTGAACGGCGTGCGGTGCTCCTCGAAGAACAAGTTGAGCAGGTCGGACACGCGCGCACCGTCTTCCTCGGAGCGAACGGGCGTGGCCGCATAGATCACGCGCCCGTAGGACTTGAGCGCCGCGGCGATGTCGGGCCAGCTCCCCGGAGACGCTGGCGGGGACCTCGGTGGCGATGTCGAGCAAGTCGGGTTTCACCCACGTCTTGCCGCCGTGCAACCGCGAGAGCGCCTTCAAGCGACGCCGGTGGCCGGGCCGCCCGAGGATGTGGGCGTCGGCACCAAACCCATCCGTGCCGATGACCAGCACCGCCACGCTGCCGCCTTCGCCCGGGAACCACACGAGCGACGTCCCCTGGTACGGGCCCGAGGTGGGGTTCTCGGACGTGATCCAACCTGCGTACGAGGCGGCGTCGTCCTTCTTCTGCAGATTGACCCGCACCTGGTACGTGGCCTTGTGATGCGCCGCGCTATGGCAGCGCTCGTCATAGACCCGGTCTAGGAGGTCGCGAGCGGCTTCGCCCTCACCCATGAGATTCCATTCGCGCCCGCGCGCCATCCCAGAGACCAGTTCCTCGAATGCCGTCATGCCCGCCTCACTCCGCGTTGGTGTCGCGGGCGGAGGCTATCACGGACTCTGGGGACGCCGGATGTGAGCTCCGTCTGTGGGGCAGATGGGCTAGCGTTCAGCGATGTCCGACCTTCGACAAGCTGTGGAGGAAGCGCTGGCCTTGCTGAAGGCGGTGACCAGCGCGAGCAGCGACGAGCTGTTTGGTGACCGGATCATTGACGTTCCCGGGCGGCTGCCGGCTGCGGCTGAGCGCGCTGCGGGCATCATTGAAGGAGCCGCGCTGGCGCTGGGCCTGACTGCACTCGAGTTGCTCGACCAGCTTGAACTTACGTGAGCGACTTGGAGCCGGTGGGCTCCAGGTTGTCCGGGTGCAAACGGCTGGTGCATCCGATCACGGTCGGACCAGCTGCACCCTTCTTGAGCAGCTGACCGACCCCCAACTGTTGTGGACGCGGCAGTCGTCACGCCACGCGGAGGCACGCACGGTCGGCATCATCACCGAGCGGGGCGGCACCTGGTGAACGGGCAACTCGTGCCAGCGCTCGGGCGCCACGCGGAAGACGGCGACGCGCCCATAGCGGCGATCGCCGCGCGACTCACAGAGCCGCACCCCGCGAAAGGAGGTGCACTCCGCGGCCGAGGGAGCGGAGTCCTCAACCGAGAGGAAATGCGTGCCGCCGGTGCTTCCACAACGTCTGGCCCAACCCTTTCGCGCCTCGTGGTGCCCAAGCAGCACGCCACCGGCGGCCTCGATGTGCGCGAGATCGCTGGAGCGAATGGCGATGGCCTCACTGACGACTCGCGGCAAGCCTGGCTGGTGCTCCTGCCGTATCGGCTGCCACGAGTCCAAGTAGATGCGGCCCCCGCAGCCGACGAGAGTGGCGAGACAGAGCGCTGCCAGAGCGCAAACACGTGGGTACCCCTTCAGAATCGTCATGACACCTCGCACGTCGGCGCGAGCATAGCGGCTTCCCCGATGCCACTGCCGTGAAAGCGCTCGGCTTGCCTCGAGGGCGCGCCGCGTCGGGGCAACAACGTGCAGCTGCGCTCTGGTATCGTTGGCCAGCGAGCGACTGCGGCGGTGCCTACCCGATGAAGGACTTCAACGACCTCCCACCTGAGAGCTGGGTTGCCAGCAACGCTCATGCGTTTGCCGTCCGTGACAAGTTCCCAGTGACTGTAGGTCACACCCTCGTCATCCCGCGCAGCGTCATTCCCACCTGGTTTGATGCGACCGACACCCAGCGCGCATCCCTCATCTCCCTCATCGACGAGGTCCGGGCTCAGCTCGACACCCTGACGCCCAAGCCTGACGGGTACAACGTCGGCTTCAACGCGGGCGAGGCCGCCGGCCAGACGGTTATGCACCTTCACGTGCACGTCATCCCTCGCTACCTCGGCGACATGGACGATCCGCGCGGCGGGGTCCGCCAC
>JAWKRF010000072.1:0-7387 GCA_041389745.1 Polyangiaceae bacterium | reverse complement strand
GCTTCCGACCCAAGCGAGTGTCCGCGGGCTACGTCGCGCGCGGACGCCAGTCGCACGCCGCCCGCCGCGCCTCACTCCCACCCCCCAGAGCGTTCTCCGCAAGCGCAAGACCTCCTGGCGCGACGGCACCCACGTATCCGCCTGAACCGCCCGCGCTGTATCGCGCGCGTCGTCGCCCTGGTTCCGCCCGCCGACGGCTGCCGACTCCGGCGCGTGGGGTCGCGGCTGTTCATGGCCAAGCCGGCCTTACCGACGCGCCCCCTGTTCTCGAGGGCCGAGAATCCCTTCTACGTGGGACGCTGCCCCGAGACCGGAGCCGGAGCTGATGCAGTCGTGGGTCATCGGACCCCTACTGACCACAGTGGGCCGCCAACCCCACAACGGCCGGCTGGTGCTCACAAGAGGCCGTGTTCGATGCTACTACGTTGTGGTTCGCGACGCCAAACTTGGGGGATCGCGGACGTCGTGCGGCGTCGGAAATGGAAGCCAGTGGGCGACGGTGCATCCCGTCGTGTCAGCATGTAATCGACACAACCGGGACTACGACAACCCCATCGAGGCGAGCACTTCTGCTACCGTCTGGCTCGAACCTCGGTCCGCAGCGTGGACCATCACGAAAGCCCCTAGACATGAATATTCCAGAAGAAGATCAGATTGCCATCAGAGAGCTGGTACAAGACCCCAGCCTTCTCGATACACTTCTTTCGGGTATTGAACTTGCGCACGTGACGCTCAACGCTAGGGCGTTGGCGTCACAAATCGCAACGAACACAGAGCTTTCAGAGGAAAAATCAAAGCAGTACGTTGTGATGATGATGAATATGTGCCGGACATTTCGGCACATTGATGAAAGCCGAACGTCTTTCGACGCAGCACTCGCAAAATCTCTAAACGAATCCGAACTAGGTTCCGGATCTCCAGTCCAGGTCGCCGATCTGTCGAAGGCTCTAGATCGTATACTTTCCAACGAGTCGATCGAGCTATGGGCGAAGGCACACGAGATATGGATTGCCCATCCTCGCTTGTTCAGCAAAGCACAGATTTTGTCGGAGTTGCGCCCCATTTTCGCTAATGACAGTGCTGAGGCGAGAGCGATGATCGCTGTTCATCAGCTTCGCATCCTTTCTGAGGAACCAGGTCCGTCCGACATGACTCGTGAGTACTTCTTCGCTCTTGACATACGCGATCTCCGTCAGCTCAAAGGCGTCGTTGATAGAGCACTTGAGAAGCACGATAGTTTGAAAACGATCGCAAGCAGTGCGAAGCTGAGTATGTTGGAGTGGGAGTAGCTATATGCATGCCACATCCGTTTCCTACAGGCCGAGAAGGCGAACCTCCACTCCTACGATATACGCCCCCGATAGGCGCCTAGTCTATTCGACTTCACCGCGCTTGAACTCGCCATCGGTGCACATTCCATGGTGCCTTCATCTAGAACGAACGCAACATGTAGATCCGGTGGAGGCGACGTTCTCGGGTCTCCGAGATATATGGATCGAGGAAACGCAGCTAACCTCCTCAATGACGTCGACAGTGATGCATCCTGCCTATCAGAAGATCATTGGTATGGGGGAGAGGGTTGTGCCGTATATCCTGCGAGATCTCCGGGATCACCCGCGATATTGGATGTGGGCGCTGGCGAGCATTACTCAAGAAGATCCCGTTCCGGAGGACGCGCATGGTGATCTTCGGAGAATGTCGGGTGCCTGGCTGACTTGGGGCAGAGAGCGAGGATATATCTAGAATGAAGCGGACCATGATCGAAGTGATCAAGGCCCACGCTAGCGATTTCCCCAATCTGTCAGCGGCTCTCGACCAGGTTACTAGCCCACAGGATCCTTTCTATAATTGCATAGCGTGGGCGGCCGGTGAGACGCATCGCTGGTGGTGGCCGGGGTTCTTCTCGTACTGGCCGGCTGGCGTTCCACGCACTCCGACGCTGCGATCTTTCGAGGCGGCTTTTGCCACCATGGGCTATCAAAAATGTGCGTGTCAGGACTTCACTGCCACTGCTCATGAGCGAGAACACGTTGCCATCTATGCGAACGGCCAGGAGCCTACTATGGCTCCCGGCAGCTTGCCGATGGATCCTGGACCAGCAAGCTCGGCCAAGCGGAGGACGTGTGCCACAAGGACTTGAGCGGCGTGGCCGGGGGGGCCTACGGTGCGGTTGTCTTGATTCTCTGTCGGGAGCGATGAAGTGGAAGCCATGGAACTGGCTCGCCGTGAGTGCGCTATCTGGCCGCCGACCCCGGGCATGTTGACGGTGCGGGCACTCGCCTCAACTGTTGTACGTTGATCAATCGCGGCACCGGAATGGTCCGTGGCCAGCTCGGTCAGTCTTCCGATTCATCGACGCCCCCATCGACTCGCACACCGAGCGGGAGTTCCGAAGCGTCGCGGAGCTGGTCCTGAACATGCTCTTCGCCAGCAGCTCGGAGATAGCGCCGACTGTGCCTGCGTCCTGCTCGGCATCGTGGCCACCTACAGCGCTATCGGGGTAGCCGACCTCGTCGGGAGGAAGTGGCCACTGCTCGCATCGCGATGGTTCATTCGGAATGACAGTCCGTCGATGCGAACAGCGCTTGAGCAATGTCGTCGGCCATACGGAAGGTGGGGTACGGAAGCCCAGCGTAGTTGGTCCCTCTCAATGTCTCCGCCTCGAGAACATACCAGGTAGATGGGAAAGCTGCTGCAGCGGACACCGCGGCGTCTCTGGAAGGCCAGTCCGTGGTCTTACAAAGCACTCGAGCGAGCCACGCACCCGCCCCCGGGACGTCGCGCAGCCGCTGGGCCCGCACCACAGCAAGCAGCGCTCGGTTCCACGGTTCGTGAGGGTCGTTGGAGACCGCGGCGGTCGATGCCAAGTAACCGTCGAGACGGCGGATGAGGCGCTCAAGCAAATGGACCACACCGTCGACCGTTGCTCGACCCGCAAACGTGGCGAGGGCTTTGACCTGGGCGCCGCCTCCGAACCCAGCGAGCCCCGTGAGCCACTCAGTCAGCCCGTCGTCTGCGATGTCGGCAAGCCGGTAGAACGAATCGGCAGCGGTTATGTCGACCCCCATGGAGAACAACCTTGGCAAGAGTCGAAGGGCCAGCGCAGGGTCACCACCGTCAGCGAGGGCGGACAGTACACGAGACAATGACGGACCGCCACGCACCATCTCCTCCAGCCATCCCTTCGGTACCCGTTCGGGAAAGCGAGCAACCATGAGAGCACGATGTCCAGGCCGATCTCCCTTCCGTCCGGTTGACGTGCGACTGGGCGTTCCTACTCGTGCGCTGTCTGCTAGCAGGTGTACAAGTGTCGAGTCGTCGTCGACGCTCCTGAGTTCCACGACCGAATCGTCGGCAGGGTCCAATCGACTGACCAAGGACGCAAGGGCTTCATCAGTCATGTCGGCAACCCGCGCGCCAGGTGGAGGTGGCGATTCGGACCCGATAAGCGCGTGGATTTCGTCCGCCGATAGCAGCGGCGGCATCACGGGCGTCGCATCAATCCCCTCAGGGACTCGCGTGGCGCACGCTGCGGGCCGAGCGAACGACCCGAGTATGTTTCGGACGGCAATAGCGAGTGACGCATCAGAGCCGCACGGGCCGGCGGCAACTATATCCAACCATCGGGCAAAGTCCGTCGGGGTGCGCGGCTCAATGCGACTGCGCTCCATGACGGCTCGGGATACAAGCCAAGGAGAGTCGCTGGCTGCCATGGTAGCTTCCAGCAGTCGGGGCCAACCGCCCGTTCCCGCAAGTCGCAGCGCGGCTTCCTGGACTAGCAGGGTGTGGATTTTGTTCTGCGTGGAACGCGCGATGTCAGCGCTTGAACGCCCTGTTCTACGCTTCTCATCCATCTCCCGCCACAAGAGGGTCAGACCAACCCTGGCATTCTCGGGGCACGGCGGGAAGACGGCGGGCTGAGAAGTCACAACCTCCGTCAGCAGGTCAACAATGGCGGCTTCACCCTGAGCCCACATGCCATCCACGAGCGAGCCGTCACTGAGGAAGTTCGCAACCGTGTGTGATAGGAGACCGTGCACGGTATCGAACGGACCTAGCTGAGCCGGGGAGCGATATTCGATGGACGGGGGAGCACGCTCCGCGATGGGGCGCTCACGGTACACCGATGGGTTTCGGCGCCGGATAGTTGATGGGTTCGGCGCGCAGTAGAGATGGGTCGCCGGGCGCGCAACGCGATGGGTTTGTGGGCATGAAGATGGCCGCGCGCGCGGCCATCTTCATGCCCGGGGGTCAGGCCGAGACGCGACGTGTCTTGGTCTTGGTTGGCCTTGCTGTGCGGTCGTCAGGCACACGGAAGACCTCGAAGAAGACCTGCTCGTCGACGCCTGGGAGGTCATGCTGGAGTGCGTGGGCGAGGAGGTTGTCGGCCATGGTCATGGCGGCGCGCATGTTGCCCTGGGCGTGCTGGGCGATGGCGACGAGGACGCCGTCGGACATGAGGTCGGGCCTGCCGGCGTGCTCGAGGAGACGCTGGAGGGCCCCTTGGATCTGTTCGTTGCTGGCGTAGTCGAGGTGTAGACGGGAGCGGATGCGGCTCTCGATAGGGAGCGCGTCGGGGGTCCGCAGCTTGGCGGTCAGTCGGTCGTCGCCAGCGAGGACGACGGTCAGGAGCGCACGCGCGTCGAGGTTCATCGAAGAGAGCAAGCGCAGCTCGGCGAGGGCGCTGCCCTTCATCTCCTGGGCCTCGTCAACGAGCAGCACGGGGCGCGTGCGCGTCTGGTCGATGTGGGCGAGCCAGGTCTCGCGCAAGACTTTGGAGCCTGCCCAGCGGTTGTGCGGCGAGAGGGACACGCCGAAGAGGTGGCCGAGCTCGCGGTAGAAGTCGGCGTTGTTGCTATGGGGTCGCGTGAGCACGCCAACGGTGGCGTCCTTGATGCCGTCGATACGCTCGGCGAGCAGTCGCAGCGCGGCGGACTTCCCGGTGCCGGGCTGCCCGGTGATGCAGGCGAAGCCACCATCGCGCACCTGCTGTTCGACGCGAAAGAGGAAGGCCTCGACCTGCGCGCTGATGGTGAGCGCGGTGACGGGCACGTCTGGGCGAAAGGGGTGGAAGCGGAGACCAAAGGTGGAGCGGAGGGGGTCAATCATGGGGCGTTTCCGAAGGTTGTGAAGGAGTCGTGGGGCTCATCGGCAAGTAGGCGGCGGGCAGACCGGTCTCTGCCGCTCTGTCCATCAGGCGCTGCAGATGCGGGGCGATACCCGTCTCGGCGGGCGGCTCGTCGAGCGTTCGCGTCGGATCGACCGCCTTGCGATGGCCATCGGCGTTGCGCTGCTTGTCGAGCGGGAAGAGGTCGGCGAGCGGGGTGCCGTGACGCGGGTCCACCATCGTCACACGCGTGAGATCCCAGCGCGCGACCCGCACGTGCACGCGCTCGATGTGGCGATAGTGCGAGGGCACTTCGAAGCGCACGTTGTGGACGCTGACGGTGCCGTCGCCGCGACGCTGTGTGCGCACGAGTTCCTCGCGGAAGACAGCGCGCAGGCGTTCGATGCTCGGCGATTCACGCCCCTCCGAGTGGGCCGCGCGCAGACGCTCGAGCGGTGAGGTGTCGATGCCCTCGTGCGTGGTCCGATTGTAGTCGTACTCGACCCAGGCCGTGGTCGCGTCGTTGAGCAGCTTGAGGTTGAGATCTGGGACCCCCTCGAGCATCGCGATGCACTTGCCCTCGACGGGCGCGAAGAAGGACTCCTGCTTGCCGTTCTGGTACGGACTCTCGCGCAGCGTGAAGTTCTGCTGGATCCCGAGGCGACCCAGCCCCTGACACAGCTCGGCGGCCTTCATCGCCGAGCCGTTGTCCATCATGATCGCGCGCGGCAGACCGCGCTTCATGAAGGCCTGACACAGGGCGTGGACCAGCTCGGCGACGCCCTCGTTCAGGTACCACTGCGCGTGGCAGCAGAGCCTGCTGTGGTCGTCGATGATCGCCATCAGATACGCCTTGGCGTAGGTTCCGTTGGGCAGCAGGACATGGCGGCTGCAATGGTGGAAGTCGAGGTGCCAGAGCATGTGCGCGTGGGCCATCTCGTAGCTCCGCACCTCTCGCACGCTGTGATGCGCGTGGTGGTCCGTGCGCCGCTTCTGCTGCGTCCAGCCTTGCGCGCGCATGTGTCGCCGCACCGTCGAGTACGAGGGCAACGGACCCAGCTCGGGCGCCTTCTCCACGACCGCGTCGAGGTTCTCGTGGTGCAGCCGGAAGCTCCACGTGGGGTGCTCCTGGTACTGCTTGCGAATGGCCTCGTTCAGCCCGGGCGACAGCGACCGGCGCTTCCCTGCGTCCGAGCGAACCTTCCTGCCGAGCTGCGGGAATGGGTCCTGGGTCGCGCTCGCCGTGTAGAACCAGCGCTCGATGGTGGAGTACGCGAACTTCACCGGCAGCCCCGTCACGGGATGCGTGAACGTCGTTTGAGAGAGCGCCTTGATCGCAGCGCGCAACGCACCGTGCACCGGCGGTGACGTCAGCAGCGACCCCACGACGGCGAAGCGAAAGTAGGCCCAGCGTTCGCTGGGCGGGAGTGTTGTTGTCATGCCGGCAACGCTACGAAGCGCGACCAACTCCGGTCATCGAGCATCCTCTGCGTGTGGCCGTCGGCCCTCGTTCAGCACGCCCCGGGCGGCCCGAGCCAGCGAGCCAGCGACCCCAGCAGCACATGCAGCCGCGCCTCCACGCACGGCGACGTCATCCGATCCAGCCATGACCGCGGCATCGTCGATGGCTCCGCAGGCGGCACCAGAAGCGCACTCAGCTCCTCGCCCGCGCGCGTCTGAGGGAACTGTTCCAGCCACCACCGCCGCCAGCGCACCAGCGTCCGACGGTCCACCCCGAGCGTGGCCCCGAGGTGCGTCACGCGACCCGCGCTCACGCCATGCTGCAGCGCCGCCCCAAGCACCACCACCGCGCCCAAGTACGCGCGGCGCCCGAGGTACCGCACCGACGCGGGCAGCACGCGCTGGCGGCAGCCCTCACGGCTGCAGCAGAGGCCGTGCCGGAACGCGTGCTCCGGTCCCAAAGCCCAAGGCCCGCCCCGAGGCTTGCGGGGGTAGTTGGCGACGTGCATCGCTGCTCCACACGCCCGGCACGGGCGGCCGCGCTCAGCAGCGGCCAGGTCGGCATCGAGCTTCAGCAACGCGTGCGGAAAGCTCGCATTCGAAAACACCTTCTCGTACAAACACAGCTCCTTTTGGTCAGCACCTAAAGGAGCGCCCCCTCCGCACTTGATGGTCAAGTTTGCGGAGGGGGCGTCTTGTTGTCCCCTCATCGAGCGTGACCAGGAACACGCCCGATCGCATCGCTCAGCCCGCTGCTACAGACCTAGCGGTGTCTGTTCGCTAAGGATACGGCGGATGACGCTCTCTAAATGGGAAGGC
>JAWKRF010000071.1:0-1554 GCA_041389745.1 Polyangiaceae bacterium | reverse complement strand
CGCGCCTTCGCAGGCCGAGTGCGCCTGTATTGCCGCAGTCGGAACCTGACGCGTAACCGCCGAGATAAGCTACTCGGCCAGGGAGCCCGTCATGAGCAAGAAGAAGACCCCGAAGCGCAACTACCGCAGCGCGGCCGAGAAGGCGCGCATCCTTCGACGACACCTCGAGGACAAAGAGCCGATCTCGAAGATCTGCGAGGAGGAGGGGCTGCAGCCGAGCGTGTTCTACGGCTGGCAGCGTGACCTGTTCGCGCGGATGGAGGGAGCCCTGGCGATGAAGCCGGGGCAACGTGACCGCGAGCGGGAGCAGCTTGAGCAGCGGGTCGAGACGCTGGAGGCGAAGCTCGCGACGAAGAACGAGGTGATCGCGGCCGTAAGCGAGGAGATCATCGCGCTAAAAAAAGGGTTTGGGGAGATCTGAAAGGGCAGTGGGTGCCTCACGACACCCGCGATGAGGTCGTCGACTACCTGCGCGACCTCGCGGCTCGAACGGAACTCCCCGTGACTCGGCTCGTGGGCTGGCTCGGCATCCAGCGTGGCAAGTTCTACGAGTGGCGCCAGCGCTATGGCAAGGTCAACGAGCACAACGCGTGGATCCCCCGGGACCATTGGCTCGAGGACTGGGAGCGGCAGGCCATCATCGACTACCACGACACGCACCCGCTCAACGGGTACCGCCGGCTGACGTTCATGATGATCGACGCCGACGTCGTCGCCGCGAGCCCCGCGAGCGTCTATCGCGTTCTCTCCGCTGCCGGGCGCTTGGACCGTTGGAACAAGAAGCCATCGAAGAAGGGCACCGGCTTCGGCCAGCCCACAAAGCCCCACGACCACTGGCACATCGACATCTCGTACATCAACGTCGCCAGCACCTTCTATTACCTGTGCACGGTGCTCGACGGCGCCAGTCGCGCGGTCGTCCACTGGGAGCTCAAGGAGGCCATGAAGGAGGCCGATGTCGAGCTCATCTTGCAGCGGGCTCGCGAGAAGCACCCCGACGCGAAGCCACGCATCATCAGCGACAACGGCCCTCAGTTCATCGCGGGCGACTTCAAGCAGTTCATCCGCCTCACGGGCATGACCCACGTCCGAACCTCGCCCCACTACCCGCAGTCCAACGGCAAGCTGGAGCGCTGGCATAAGTCCCTCAAGAGCGAAGCCATCCGTCCCGCCGCCCCCGGCGACTACGCTGACGCTCTCCGCGCCATCGGCGAGTACGTCACCTACTACAACGAGGTTCGGCTTCACAGCGCCATCGGATACGTGACACCCGCCACGGTCCTCGCCGGCGACAAGCAGCGGGTCCTCGACGCCCGCGATGCCAAGCTCGCAGCCGCGCGTGAGCAGCGCGCCGCGCGCCGTCACGTCGCCAGTGCGGCCTGAGCTCCACCCCCTGCTATGCTCCTCCTGCCGGCCCCGAATCCGGTGCCGGCCCATTCCGAAACACAATCAAACCCGCGTCACGTTCAGGCTGAGCCAACACAGAGTCGACATCGTGACCAAACCCGGAAGAAACGATCCCTGCACCTGCGGTAGCGGAAAGAAGTTCAAGAA
>JAWKRF010000070.1:0-1949 GCA_041389745.1 Polyangiaceae bacterium | reverse complement strand
CGCAATGAGTGAGATGTCCTCCACGGGGTGCAGGTTCGCCTCGGCGCCAATCAGCACTTGGACGCCGCCCGCGGCGATCGTCTCGTCCAACAGGCTCAGCAGCCGCTCGCGGTCTTCGAAGGCGCGCAGGTATCCTCGGATCTTTGCGGCGTCGCCGAACTCGGGCCGGTCGAACAGGCGCTGCTGTCCTTCGATCACCACGGTCGAAAGCGCGCTGGGGGCGCTGTCGGCGGCCGCCTCGATCAGAGCGCTCGCGTGCCCGCGCAGGGCGTCGTACTCGTCGCGCCGATCGTCCTGACGCGCCGCCAGGAAGTCACGCAGCTGACGGAGCGACTTCCCCGGCGCGTGCTCGCCCAGGTAGTTGTTGAGCCGCTCGAGCTCGCTCGCGTCGACGCCCTCGGGCAACGCCAGCACGCGGTTCTGGACGGTCCCCGCCCGCGTCACGAGGACAGCCAGCACTTGCCCCGCGCGCAGCAGCATGAAGCGCAGCTGGTCCAGCTCCTCTTCCTCTGGCTTCGGCCGCGTGATGACCGACACCGCGCCAGTGAGCGAGCTGAGCAGCTCACCCGCCTCTTGGACCAAGTCGTCGTTGGGTCCCAACGCCCCGAGCGCACGCCCGACGGCGCGTCGGTGTGCGGTGGAGACCGCTCGCATGCTCACCAGCGCGTCCACGAACGCGCGAAAGCCGGCCTCCGAAGGTACGCGCCCCGAGCTCGTGTGCGGCTGCACCAAGTAGCCCGCCTCTTCGAGATCCGAGAGCACGTTGCGGATGGTCGCGGGGGACAGCTCGATCTCGTACGCCTTCTGCAACCGACGCGAGGCGACGGGCTCGCCGGTCGCGATGTACTCCGTGACGGCAGCGAACAGGATGCGACGAGAGCGCTCGGACAGGGCAGGCGGCACCTGCACACAGTGTCACAAAGCGCTAAGGTCCCGCCAATGGCTTCCAAGCTCCGTCATCTGCGTGCGCGCGTCCTCAAGGCTGGGTTCCAGGCGCATGCTGTCCTCTATGAGCGCAGCGGTGGGCGCCTCGGGGCCTGGGCGGGGCTGCCCATGTTGTTGCTCACGGTGAGGGGGCGCAAGACCGGGCTCCCACGCAGTACCCCGCTCGTGTACTTCGAGGACGGAGGCCGATATGTGGTGGTCGGCTCGGACGGCGCGGCGCGGCGCGACCCGCAGTGGTGGAAGAACCTTCAGGTGGATCCCATCGCGGACGTGCGGGTCGGTCGCCGCTCGTTGCGTGCGCGTGCGTCGCTTGCAGAGGGCGAGGAGCGCGTGCGCCTGTGGGAACTCGGGGCAACGGTGAACCCGATGTGGAAGCGCTATCAGACGCGCACGGAGCGGCAGCTGCCGGTGGTGGTGTTGACCCCGCTGTAGCAGCGGATCCTCGAGCGGCTGGGGCGGCTTGGCGCGCGTACGCCGGAGCACGTTCGAGGGAGGGAGACCACGGAAGCGGCGTACATGGCAGCATGGCGCTCATGTTCCTACCTCGGTGGTCCTTCGCGGGGGCGCGCAGCGGCGCTCTGATCGTCTGTGTCGCCCATCTGCTCGGGTCGGGCTGCGGCGCCTCGGGTGGGGCTTCGTCGAGTGGGTCCACCGTCGCTGTGCAGACCGTGCCCGCCGCATACGCCCAGGGACAGGCGGTCCAGGTCGAGTGGCGAGGATCGTGGTACGCGGCGACCATCCTCGGCCAGCAGCCCGACGGGATGTACCGCATCCACTATGACGGTTGGTCCGACGAATGGGACGAGTCGGTCGACGCGACACGCATCCGCCTGCCCCAGGCCAGCGATGAGGGGACGGATCTCCCGGAGGTGTTCGTCCAGCACCCGGGCGCCGAGGGGGCGGATGGCAACATGGGCAGCTCCGACGACCCCGGCGGATGGACACCCACCCCCGACACGGACCTGCCCGTCGGGCTCACTGTGCACGTGGAGTGGCGCGGACGC
>JAWKRF010000069.1:0-1977 GCA_041389745.1 Polyangiaceae bacterium | reverse complement strand
CGACACCCGACGCCTGATCCTGCGCAACGTGGACGGCGTGGTGTTCGTCGTCGACAGCCAGGAAGCCGCCCTCGAGGCCAACATTCAGAGCATGCACAACCTGGAGATCAACCTCGCGCGTCAGGGCATGGAGTACGCGCGTGTGCCCATGGTGGTGCAGTACAACAAGCGAGATCTTGCCGACATCCTCGCCCCCGAGGAGCTACGGAGAGCCCTCGGGCTGTCGGCGGATCTGACTCAAATCCCCGCCTGCGCCCGCGACGGCAAGGGGGTGTTCGAGACGCTGAAATCGATGGTCAAGGAGTGCCTCAAGCTGGTTGGCGACCCGGCGCACGCTCACGAGGGCCGTACTCCATCGATCCTGCCGGGCCGCCGCGCCAGCATGTTTCCGGAGTCGCGTCCGTCAGCGCTGACGGACCCTTCCAGTTCCGCGCTGCGGCCTCCTCCGGTCCCACGCGGCGACGCCGGCTCCAGCTGAGGTAGCGGGCGAGCGCTGGATTCTGCACCTGGTGAGTGAATCCCGGAGCCTCGATCAAACCGCCAGGACCGCTGACCGTAGAGGGCACGGTAGGCCCTGCTCTCATGTCGCCATTGACCCAGACTCGCGTTTTCGCTTGCATGCTCACCCATTGGAGCCTGGGGCGCAGTCTTGTCGATGAGCAGCCAAGAGCCGGACACGAGCGCACTGGACGCCGCGATGGATCGCTACGCCGCTGGCGACGACGCGGCGTTCAACGAGCTCTACGCGCCGATAGCCCAGCGCTTGCTGCCCTTTCTCCGCAGGATGTGTGGGTCCCTGGAGCGGGCCGAGGATTTGCTGCAGGAGACGTTCGTGCGCATGCATCGCGCTCGCGGGTCATTTGGCAGGGGCGCGGCGGTCATGCCCTGGGCCTATGCGATCGCGCGGAACTGCTACATCGACTCCTATCGCGCGAAGAAGAGTCGTCCCAAGGAGGTCTCTCGCACCCGAGACAGCGATGCGCCCCCCTACCCCGAACCTCACGCGGGGCCGGACGCCAGCGGAGAAGCTCAGCTCGCCGCATCACAGATGGCGGAGGTGGTGCAACACGCGCTGGACAGCATGACGGTCGCGCGCCGGGAGGCGTTCGTGCTGGTGCGCTACGAGGGTCACAGTATCCGCGAGGCAGCGGAGGTCCTGGGAACCACGGAGGGCGCGGTGAAGCTTCGGGCATTTCACGCGTATCAAGAGATCCGCACCGCACTCGAACAGGCGGGCTTGCTCTCCGCAGGAGGGGGTGAGAGATGACCACTCGCCAACCGCCCGAGGCCCTCGATGAGATTCACGGCCTGCGGCTGGATCAGCTGGGCAGCATCCCGGATCCGCTACTCGGGAGCAGCGCCTCACCCGCTCCTCCCCCCAAGCTCGGGGCGGCCCCGACCCGGGCTCAGTTCTGGCGAACCCGGAGCTGGGCCCTGGTCGGAGCGGCGCTCTGGGCGTTTGGGCACCTGGGGATCCGCGCCGCCAAGGGCAGCTTCGACCGGCTCCCGCTCTGGTACTCGGCGTCCCACGTGATCGTGCCGTTCGTGCTCGGCGGCGCGCTGGCGTTCCTGGCTCTGCGCGGCGGCCGCCGAGGACTCGGCAGCGCCACGAGCCGGCTGATGGCCCTGGTGTTTGTGAGCATCGCCACGTTCTGGGCGCTGGCCATGTTGCTGCCTTCGCTGAACCCGGTGGCACCGGAACCGGCTGGCACGATGAGCTGCATGGGGCATACCCTGGCTTGGGTGGCGGGCCCGCTGGTGCTCGTCGCAATCGGCGTGCGGGGTTGTTTCCCCGCGGGTTCGCGCTGGCGCAGCGCAGGCCTGGGCGCGGCAGCCGGGCTCTTCGCTGGGGCGCTCACGAACCTGCAATGCTCGGCCGGTGGGCACCTGCACATGATGCTGGGTCACGGCTCGTCGGCGGTGGTCGCGGCTCTCGTGGGTGGCCTGTTGATCGCGAAGCTTTCCCGCGCCTGAGCG
>JAWKRF010000068.1:0-2040 GCA_041389745.1 Polyangiaceae bacterium | reverse complement strand
CGAGCGTCCCGCCAGATCCTTCGAGCACCTCGTCGAGTTCGGCCAGTGAGAGCTCCCCGCGCTCGATGAGAGCCGCGTAGGCGCCCAGCGGAAGCGTGGACCTCACACCACACACCTGCTCCAGGTAGCCGGCGGACTCTTCGAAGCGGCGTTGCTGCAGACCGAGGTAGGGGTTGACCGCGACGAATCGGTCGAGCGGCCACACCGGTGGAATGATGCTCGATGCGGCGCGCAGAGCGTCTGCGACGGACAAGGCACTGGACAGCTGAGCGTTCACGAGAGGCCTCCTGATGGGAGTCGAGGGTTGGAGTGGCACACGAGGCGGTCGAAGAGAGCGTTGGCATAGAAGCCGTGCTTGAAGTGCACCCGGAGCCGCTCTGCGAAGCCCGTGTGACGCCCCAGACCGCTGAGTTGAAGCACGCTCGCCAAGGCCCAGACGCTCACGACCACGCCAGCCAGAATCAGCTGTGCGGGCCGCGTCTGGGCGTAGGCGGGCAGTGAATCCGCAAGGAATGCGTGAGCCAGCGCTTCGAGCCCGAAGAACGCGATGGTCACCCCGCCCGCAGCGGCGAGCACCCGCAAGTAGACTCGCGGCTTGAACGGAGCGCCGAGTCCGGCGCCGACGAGCTGCATCATCCCGAGCACGAACACCGCCCCCACCAACCAGAGCGACGGTTGGTCCCAGGGGGAGACTCCCAGGGCGTGCGCGAGCCCGAGGTAGAGGCCGGTGGCGAGCGCCAGCGCAAGTGCGGCGCGTCCCGCCGACGGCTCGCGCTGGTGCACCGCGACCCGCTTCGCCTGGTTCACGTCGACGGTGCTACCCGCCGAGAGAAACGCGTGGGCCTTGTAGAACGAGTGCGCGACCAGGTGCAACGCGGCGGCCGCGTACACCCCGAGTCCACACACGAACAGCATGAAGCCCATGTGGGCGGCGCTCGAGTAGCCAAGGGCGACCTTGACCGACGGCTGCGTCCGAAGCGCCACCGAGGCGAACAGCGCCGTGAAACCTCCTCCGACCAGCAGCGGCCACGCCGAGCCTGGAGCCGCATCCAGCAGCGGGGAAAAGCGCAGGATGAGGAATGGACCGGCGTTCAGGATCCCGGCGTGCAGTAGCGCGGAGACGGGGGTCGGCGTCTCCATCACCTCGACGAGCCAGCCGTGGGTCGGAAACTGCGCCGACTTCAAGAGCGCGGTGAGGGCCAGCAGCACTCCAGCCGTCGACAGCGCCCAGCCGGAGTGCGCAGACGAATCCGCGAGGATTCGAGACAGGTCGCTGGTGCCGGTTCTCCCATAGAGCGTCAGCAGCGCTCCCCCCAGGCAGGCGTCGCCGAGGCGCGCGACGATGAACTTCTTGCGCGCGGCCAAGACCGCCCGGGGACGGTCGGGGTAGAAGACGAGCAGCCGATGCAGGCAGAGGCTCGTGGCGACCCAGGC
Source organism: Polyangiaceae bacterium (assembly GCA_041389745.1). GTDB lineage: Bacteria > Myxococcota_A > Polyangia > Polyangiales > Polyangiaceae > JAHBVY01. The sequence goes on along the minus strand of JAWKRF010000068.1, from coordinate 606 downwards.
GACCCAGAGCAGCAAGAGGTTGTTGGCGATCACCAGCACCTCGACCGCTGCCGCGGTGGCCGCGAGTCGCCCGAGAAACGTGCCGTGACGCGGGTCCCCATCGAGGTACGTCACGCTGAAGCGGGCAATCACCAGAACCAGCAGGACGACCATGCTGAAGATGGTCGCGCTCAGCGCATCCAGCCGAATGGCGGCCCCGAGTCCTGCGTAGCCGAGCCGCGGGCTGGTCAGCTGACCCTGGGCTCCAACCGCGATCCACGCGCTCAGCGCGGCGAGCACGCCGAGCATGGTCGCCCGCACCAGGTAGCGTTGTACGCGGCGGGGCGCCTGACCGGGTTCGCCTCGTGCGGCCACAGCCACGCCAATCAGGCTCAGTGGACCGAGGAGGGTGACGAAGAGGTGGACTAGCGGATTCATGTTCGTGACCTCACGATGGCGCGCGGAGCGCAGCACCGCGGCTCTGGCCTCGGGACGCGAGGCAGCAGGGAGACGCCGCATATTCCTCTGCTGGTGCCGAGGGCGTGCGCTGCTGGGATTCGTCAGCCGTAGTTCCTTGGGGCAATAATCGCTGACGAGGTGGGTTCTAGCCCTTGCCGAATGTTCTGA
>JAWKRF010000067.1:0-2126 GCA_041389745.1 Polyangiaceae bacterium | reverse complement strand
ACGCCGCGACGACCACCAGCGCGGGCGGGATGGTTACTCTGCGCATGGATCGTCGGGGCAATCGGGAAGGTCGGCAAGGAAGAGTTCGGCGAAGTCATCGCCCACGGCGCTCACGAACGCGCACGCGCCTGGGTACTCGATGCACGTTCTATCGGCGCCCACGAGTCGGATGCCGTGCGCCAGAGCTGTGGAGTGATCTGCCATCCTGGCGACCCTACCGCCACTCCTACCCAAAGGCTAGACTGAAGTTCAGTCGACGACAGGGGTAGGAGAGCGCGTCGAAACCCAGTGGTGGCGGGAGTCTCCGCCCCCGGCGGTGACGTTCTTGCGACAGTCGTGTACCCATGTAATGGCGCGCGTTTGTGCTTGCATCGTAAGGCGTGACGGTGTAAACGCTCCCCATGTACATCGACATTGTACCCAACCGCACCTCGCCGCCTGCCATCCTGCTGCGTGAGTCCGCTCGCGAAGGCGGTAGGGTCGTCAAACGCACCATTGCCAACCTCTCCAGCCTCACCATCGAGCAGGCCGAGGCCATCCGACTCGTCCTCAAGGGCCACAAGGTCGGACCCGTCGAGCACGCCCTCGAGCTACACCGCAGCCGCGCTCACGGACACGTCGAGCTTGTCGCCCGCATGATGACCAGGCTCGGCTTCCCGCGGCTGCTCGCGACGAAGCCGTGCCGAGAGCGTGACCTCGTCTGCGCCATGATCGCCGAGCGCATCGTCGCGCCTCGCAGCAAGCTCGCCACCTCGACAGGATGGCTCGACACCACTGCCGCCGAGCTCTTCGGCGTCGAGGACGCCTCGCTCGACGAGCTGTATGGCGCGCTCGACTGGCTGCTCGAGCGACAGCCAGCGATTGAGAAGAAGCTCGTCCGGCGCCACCTCGACAGCGGCAGCCTCGTCCTGTTCGACCTGAGCAGCTCCTACTACGAGGGCCGTACCTGTCCCCTGGCCCGCCGTGGCTACAGCCGCGATGGCAAGAAGGGCACGCGCCAGATCAACTTCGGCCTGCTGACCGACCGTGACGGCCGACCGCTCGCCGTGTCGGTGTTCCCCGGCAACACCAGTGACGTTCACACCCTGATGCCGCAGATCGAGCGGATCACAGGGGACTTCGGCCTCGATGAGATCACCGTGGTCGGCGACCGTGGCATGCTGACGTCCAAGCACATCGAGGCCCTCGCGAGCCGCCAGGGGATCCACTGGGTTGGCGCGCTGAAGTCCGGCAGCATCCAGACCCTGATCAGCAGTGACGCCCTACAGCTCGAGCTGTTCGACGAGCGCAACCTCTTCGAGTTCGAGGACGATACGTTCCCCGGGCAACGCCTCATCGCATGCCGGAACCCGCGCCTGGCCGAACGCCGAGCGCGCAAGCGACAGTCCCTGCTCGATGCGACCTGCGAAGCGCTGCAACGCGTCGAGGCATCTGTCGAATCCGGTCGTTTGAGAACCGCAGCGGAGATTGGCCTGGCCGTCGGCAAGGTCGTCAACGCACGGAAGGTGGCCAAGCACTTCGTTCTCGACATCGCCGAGGGCCACTTCGCGTTCCGCGTCGACGACGACGCGGTCGCCGCCGAAGCGGCGCTCGACGGCATCTACGTCGTACGAACCGACCTGCCGGCCGAGACGCTGTCCGCCGAGGACGCCGTGCGGACCTACAAGCGCCTGACGAAGGTCGAGCGTGACTTCCGCTCGATGAAGACCGAGGACCTGCGTGTCCGGCCGATCTTCCATCGAACCGAAGAACGGGTCCGCGCGCACTTCGCGTTGTGCATGCTCGCCGCCTACGTGCAATGGCACCTCAAGGACGCGCTCAAGCCGCTGACGTTCACCGACGAGGAGCAAGCCGACCAGCCCGATCCCGTCGAGCCAGCCCGACGTAGCGAGAGCGCCGACGCCAAGGCGGCCACGCGCGAGACCGACGACGGGCTACCCATCACATCGTTCCGTACGTTGCTGACACACCTCGGCACCCGAACCCGCAACCTGTGCAGCCATCCTACCCTGGGCGCAACCGCTCCGCGTTTCGCGATCGATTCCACCCCGACCCCACGTCAACAGCGAGCGCTCGACCTCGTCGCCAGCTACAAGCTGTAGACAGAGCGATCAACCACAGAATCG
>JAWKRF010000066.1:0-2221 GCA_041389745.1 Polyangiaceae bacterium | reverse complement strand
CTCCAGCTCCGCCTGGGTGTCCGCCTCCACGACCGCGTCGGGTAGCGCCTTCGGTGGGTGCAGGTTGCTGATCCGCTTCGCGTAGAAGCCATCCAGCAACACCTTGAAGAAGACCATGTAAGCCAGCCAGAAGCGGGCGAAGAAGCTCATGGCGGAATCGGGAGAATCTCGTTCGGTCACGGCGGGAGTTTTGGCCCAATCACGCCCCGCCACGCCACTCTTTTCGCCCCTGTCTCGGAGGCCCTCGAGAGCCGGCTTGGTTCGTGGAGTATTTCGCCTATTCTCAGCCTCGATGGCTACTTCCCTCGCAGAGGTCGTGCAGGTCCTCGAGCAGCTCGCGCCCACGCGGTTCGCGGAGGACTGGGACAACGTGGGCTTGCTGGTCGAACCGGCGGATGTTCGCGGCATCACTCAGGTGCTGTTCACCATCGATCTGACGGAGCCGGTGTTTGCCGAGGCGCTGTCTCTCGGCGTCGAGCTGATCGTCGCCTATCACCCGCCAATTTTTCGCGGTTTGAAGCGCCTGACCCAGCGAACGCCCCTGGAGCGTGTGGTGACTCAGGCGCTCTCGGAGAACATCGCGATCTACTCGCCGCACACCGCGGTGGATGCGGCCCCAGGCGGAGTCAACGACTGGCTCTGTGACGTGCTCGGCTCGGGCGAGAGTCGGCCCATCGAACAGACTCTCGAGCTCGATCCGGAGCAAGCGCTCAAGCTCGTCACCTTCATCCCGACTGAGCACGCGGAGGCGTTGCGCATGGCCTTGGGCAGGGCCGGTGCCGGGCGCATCGGCAACTACTTCGAGTGCGCGTTCTCCAGCCCGGGGCAGGGCTCCTTTCGTCCGGGGGAGGGCGCGAACCCGTACATTGGCAGCGTGGGACAGACCGAGGTGGTCGAGGAGCTCCGGGTGGAGATGGTCTGCGCGCGGAAGCACCTCGCGCTCGTCAGCGAGGCCCTGAAGCAGGCTCACCCCTACGAAGAAGCGGCATGGGAGGTGTACGCGCTCGAACCGAGGCCGCGGCATGCCAGCGGCATGGGGCGCCTGCACGAGCTTGGAAAGCCTGCGACGCTTGCCGAACTGGTGAGCCGTGTGAAGGTGGGGCTCGGCCTCGATTATATCCGCGTGGCAGCGAGCGAGGCCCACAAGGCGGGGCAGCCGATCAGCCGTACGGCGGTGTGCGCAGGCGCCGGCGGCAGCCTGTTCGAGAAGCTGCCAGTGAGCGGGCGCGGCGGTCCGGAGCTGCTCTTCACCGGGGAGATGCGTCACCACGACGTGCTGGCTCGCGTCGCCTCGGGCTCCAGCGTGATCCTGTGTGATCACACCAACACAGAGCGTGGCTACCTCCCACAGCTTGCCCAGCGCGTGCGCGACGAGCTGCCGGAGCTCGAGCTGGTGATCTCCGAGCGCGATCACGATCCGCTGGAGATCGTCTGAGCGTTGCCCGTGTCTACCGGCTCGTTCGGGGGTGAGAGCGCGCAGCGCGGCGGCGTGCGGCGATGTCTCGTCGCGGCGGCGACGCTGTGCGGCGCGCTGCAAGGCTGCGCGCCAGGTGCCGCCGCAGGCCCCGAAGCCGCCGCAGCCCAAACGCCGCGAGCCGCCGCTGGACCCGGCGACCAGACGTCTCCCCCCTCACCCCCAAACCCTGGGGAAACGCAGGAGCTGCCGAGTTGGTCGACGCTGGACCCCAAGGCTGCGGATGCCGCTGCGCTCGAGCGCGCGAAGGCAGACTGCCAGCACCGAACTCCGGAAAGCAAGGCTGGCTCCAGGGAGAGCCTGGCCTGCGTCTGGCTGGGCTCCGCGCGGCTGGAGGCCGGGGAGCAGCGCGAGGCGCTCGAGTATTTCCGTGCGGCTTGCGAGGCGGGAGAGCCGCTGGGCTGCGTCGGGGAAGGCAACGTGCTGATGCGCGGCGGTGTCGCCGTGACGGGCAAGGGGGTGCTGCGGGAGCCAGCCGCGGCCGAAGCAGCGTGGAAGAAGGCGTGCGAGCTGGGAGCAGGCAGCGGGTGCTGGCTCCTCGCGCAGGCGCTAGGGCGCGCCGGAGACGCGGAGGGCGCCCAGGACTACCGAAAAAAAGCGTGTGATCTCGGAGTCGTAGAAGCTTGTGGCGGGGCGATCCCGTAGCCGACCGTTGCACCTCCACAGAGCGTGCGCATGTTGCGCCGGATGTCTGACTCGAGCGCACCCGACGACAACCAGCCCGGCGAGACCGAGACCTCCGAGACG
>JAWKRF010000065.1:0-2280 GCA_041389745.1 Polyangiaceae bacterium | reverse complement strand
TCGAAGGCGGGGCCGCGTCCGGTCGTCGACGCGAGCACGGTGCGCAGCACGCACAGCGACCGCACGCCGGGACCGTCGTAGAGATCTGGCGCCAGCGCGACGAGACCGTGCTCGGCGAAGCGCCGCGTGATTCGCCGGATGTCAGCGTTGAGGCCGAAGATCTCGTGCAGCACCAGCACGCCGGGCGCCTGCTCGAGCTCGTAGGGCTCGGCCACGTAGCCCGCCATCGTCTGCGCGCCGTTCAACGGGATGCGCACGTCGCGGTCTCGGATGGCGTACGTGGGGCGCGCTCGGGAGCTCCTCTCTGACGTCATGGCCTTGAAGCATACCCTCACCCGCCGATCAGACGGAGCATCACTCGACGGCTTCGAGCTCGAGCAGCGGGTCACCCTGTTCGACGTCGTCGCCGTCGGCTGGCAGGACGCGCAGGACTCGCGCTCTCGGGGGCAGCCCGTCGCCCCCGTAGGCGATGCGGTTGAACGTCTTCATCACCTCCAGGAGGCACACGTTCTGGCCCTGAGCCACCATCGCGCCGTCCTCGACGAAGGGTGCTTGGTCTGGCCCCGGCCGGGTGTAGAAGCGACCAGAGGTCGGCGCACGAAACACCAGGCCGAGGCTCTGACTCTCGAGTGCGGCGGCTTCGCTGGCCTGGCTTTCACTCACGGGTTCGAGCTCGAGCAAGCGATCGCCGTGCCCGACGGCCAGCTTCGCCGGATAGGTGCGCCGTCGCTCGCCACCCACGATGCCATGCACGCCGTGAGGCGCTTCCAGCCGAATGAGCTGCCCCAGCACTTCCAGGTAGCCAATCGTCTGACCGGACGTGACGAGGGAGCCCGGTCGTGGGAGGTCGCGCACCCAGCCGACACCGGGAGAGGTGAGCTCGAGGTGTCCGGCTTCGAGCACCTGGCTGCCAGCCAGCAGGTGCTGCGCGTGGAGGCGGCCACTCATCACCGCACCTCCTGGACGAGCACCGCGAGATCGTGGAGTGACCAGATGCGAGGGTTCTTGATGCGGCGGCTGCCCGTGTTCTGATAGCTCGCCTCGACCAGCATCTCGAGGTAGCTCCGCAGCTCGCCCAGCGCTACGATCTCGTCAGTGTCCATTTGCCGCGCGGCAACGTACGGGTCCATGTCGCCTTCGATCCGCTGTTCGACTTGCTTCATTCCGGCCTCGATGCTGGCGCGCTCGGCAGCGTCCTTCGTGATGATCTCGAAGTCGTCGTCCAGCTTCGTGTTGTAGGCGGCGATGGCCAGGGTGCGGCCTTCCATCACCGAGAGCCGTGAGATTGGCGTCGAGAGCTGGACCACCGGGTCGTAGGGCAAGCCGCTCATGGCGTAGTAGCCCGCGCCGGAGGCCTTGCGGAGCAAGACGGTGAACATCGGCACGTCGTTCGTCGAGTTCGTGTAGATGAGGCTCGAACCATACGCCAGGAGTCCCTGGCGTTCGGCTTCCAGCCCGATGTCGAAGCCGGAGATGTCCTGTAACCAGACCAGCGGGATGCCGTCGGCGTTGCACGCTCGGGAGAAGGCCGCGATCTTGGCGATCCCACCACGGTACAGGATCGCCGAAGGGCGCTGCTTGCCCGGGTGCTCCGGATCGCCGACCAGACCCTGGCGATTGATCACGAACCCAGCGTACAGGCCTCCCACGCGACCGACACCGCAGATCATTTCTTCGCCGACTTCAGGGAGCACCTCCCAGAACAGGCTCTGATCAACCAGGCGAGCGAGCACCTGGTGGGCGTCGTAGGCCACACGATGATCCGTGGGGAGCAGACCGAGCAGCTCGGATGCGGGCTCGCGGGGGGGCATCGCTCCGGAGCCCTGGCGGTAGAAGTCTGCGGCGCTCGATGGCAGCCGCTCCACCTCACGGCGCATGCAGTCGATGAGCACCTCGTCGTTCGGCACCCGCACGTCGGCGCAGCCGCTCTGATGCACGTGGACCTCGGGGCCGCCGATGTCGAGGCTGGTCAGCTTCTGGCTCTTGGCGCCCTTGATCAGCGCGGCGCCGGCGATGACCATGTACGCCTGCTCGGTCATGTAGACGCGGTCGCTGATGATCGGCATGTAGCCGCCGCCGGCGATGCAGTCGCCGAACACGCCGGCGATCTGGGGCACGCCGCTGGCTGACAGCAGGCTGTTCATCTTGAAGATGTGACCGGCGCCGGTGCCCCCGGGGAACGCCTTGGACTGTTCGGGCAAGAACAGCCCGGAGCAGTCGACGAGGTAGATGGTCGGCAGGCGCAGGCGCAGCGCCATGGTCTGGGCGCGCTCGATCTTC
>JAWKRF010000064.1:0-2592 GCA_041389745.1 Polyangiaceae bacterium | reverse complement strand
GCCTGCTCCTTCCGAGTGGTCCTCAGAAGGTCGCAGATCTGTGATCTCCTCCCCGCCCAGCCCGACGAACTGCCTGCGATCCTGAACCGGACGCTTGGCCGCAGACCGCGGATCACCTTCGCCGGTCCGGAGAGGATCACCTTGGCCGATCTCGCCCCGATCACCTTGGCCGGCCCCGCGCCGATCACCCACCCCGGCCTATGACATCCAGGGCCTCGATTCGCACCATGTTGGGCAGAAGGCGGTCATGAAGAAGTTCATCGCCAACTATGACGAGATGAACGCTCCCGCGATCCTCGTTCCGAAGAAGGGGCATACCCTGCGCTTCGGGAGCAAGGGCGTGGTATCCAGGAACACCAAGGGACTGAATAGTGCTCGTGACGTAGTAGCTCGGGACATTCGTGAACTCCGTCGGGTCTATTCAGACATTCCCCGGTCCGCGCTTCGCGAACTAATCCAAATGAACAAGCAGATGTACCCAGACGCAATGAAACTTATGAAGGTGGCCAAGTGACCGATGAGGAGTTTGTTCGCGCGATCCGGCTGGGCATGATCGATGAAAACGCAGCGCTCTACGAAGAGTCCCTGAGGACCACAAACTCGTCGGAGGTCACCGACGAGTCGTTTGCGCTCGTTCAGAACCTGTTTCAGAGGTTGTCCGGGGAGGACCAAAAGACTTTGCTGCTCCTTGTCCGACTGGCAATGGTAGATACGGTCTCAAACATCTTCGGCCTTCTTGATGGGGTGTGCACGGTGGATGGTGTTCCGGACCTGGTCCTCTCCGATGCCGCCGGGCAAAAGCTCAGTGGCGACCTTCAGGATCATTTCCTTGCACAGGAGGAAGAGGAGCGAGGCTAGGTCGGGTGTACGTGTCCAGCGAGGTTTGGACGCCTGTATCTGTCCAGCGAGGTTTGGGTGCCACATCTTCATTGCCGCGCGGCAACAGCTAAGAGCTCGACCCACCGGCCGCGGCGCGATCGAGTCGGGCGACTCCAACCTCAACGGAATCCAACGGTCACTCGCGTGCCCAGGACGCACATCCGCCCAGGCGCGATGACTCACACCCTGGTCAGCTCAACCCGCTTCCAAGTGGGTCATAGGCAGATGCTCCCTTCCCGCGAAGTGCTGTGATCGATCAGCGACGCCGGGAGGCTGCTCAGAATGCCGCATGGTACAATCCCCGGCGGGGCGCTTCCTGAGCCGCGAACGAGCCTGAAACAAGGGCGGCCCGCGGTTGGGCGGGCAGGCGATGGGGTGACAGAGCTGAGCGGTTCGGCGATGCCGACGGTGGCACGTGCGCACGCTGGAGGACCGCGAGACCCTACGTCGTGTGACTTCGCCTGCCGGGGATCCGTAGTCTGAAACGCGGCCTAGACGAGCGTCTTCTTGAATGCGGCCGGGGTCATCTCGTGGAGCTCAAGGCCGTACACCGCTCGATGAGTTCCGAGGCGCTCGAACGCCCACGCCAGGTAAGCCTGGGCTGGGACTCCGATGGCGCGACAAGTCGCGATGATGCCGAGCAAGACCGAGGCTCGGTGTGCTCCCTCAGTGCTGCCAGCGAAGAGCATGTTGAGTCGGAGCTTGGCGACGTTCTGAAACTCCCGCTCCGTTGGCGAGTTGTCGATAGGGACCAGCGGATCGTCGATGAAGCAGAAGAGCGCCTTGCCGTGATTCCTGTAATACCGCACGGCAACTCGGAGTGGTTCAGATGGTAGCAATGTCGGCTCGATCGCTTCACACCAGCGCTCGAACTCGTCGACGATGGGTCTGATCTTGGAGCGTCGATGCGCGAGGAGTGCGTTTCCGCGAAGCTCCAACTTCTGAGCCACGTCTTCGGCGGCGTACATCGCGGCGATGAACGCGCCGCCTTCCACAGCCAGGGTGGGTTGTGTGGCCTCAGCGTCCCGGAACTTGCGGCGCCCGTGAGCGTTGCAACCCGCTTCAGTGACGCGGCCGCTCGCATAGACGTCGTTGAAGCGGTGCTCGGCATCCGCCGTCAGGGTCCCGCGGAAACGCTTGAGCTTGGAGACGACGTCGTCACCGCTCTTGTCCGCTGCATACTGAAACACGGCGTACTCCGCGTTGCGGTACAGCTCGATGTAGCCGTTGTGAGCTGCGGGCAGCCCGGGCACCAGCACCTTCAGCCCGGTGCCATCCGTCGCCATCCAGGAGCTTGCCAACAGACGCTTCCAGTGCAATCCATCGATCGGTTCGAGGAGATCCGCAGCGCGCTCGACGAAGCTTACGAGCGTGCCCATGGCGAGGGGTACACCACGCTCGGCTAGATCCCGACGGATACGGTCGAGCGGAGTGAGTAGGGAGAACTTGGCGTGAATGAACCACGCGAGCCAGTCGCACGTGACCTTCGAGCGGGAGTAGGGTGCTGGCAAGGACCGCGGCGTGGTGCGCTTGAGGCAGGATCGGCAGCGGCACGTCTTGCGGGTGACGACGCGGCGCCGCTGGTGCTCCTTGACCACGTGGAGCTTCTCTTCGACGACCTCGTCAGCTACGTCGAGGTCAGACGAGCCGCAATGCTCGCAGCAATCTGGGCGCAGGTGGTGCTCCTCCGCCTCCAGGTGCTCTGGCAAGGGT
>JAWKRF010000063.1:0-2890 GCA_041389745.1 Polyangiaceae bacterium | reverse complement strand
TGTCCACGAGCGCCGCGATGGCATTGTTGACCGCGGTACCGATGGCCCCCGAGGAGCTGTCGACGTGCTCCAGGGCGGGCGACACCTTCTCGAGGAAAATCAGGGCCCCTTCGGCGGCGAGCAGCTTGTCCTTGCGCGCAACCTTCTTGATCTCGGAGACCGCTTCCTTGACGCGCTTGATGGCCGGCTGCGACTTCCAGCCGAAGGCGTGCCGGCGAAAGCGCGCCCGGAACTCCCACTTGTGCGGGCTAGCCTTCGCCATCGTCGGACTCCGCGGCGGACAGCCGTAGCGTGCGCTCGGCCTCTTCACGTTCGCGCTCTAGCTCCTCGCGCAGCTCTTCTTCGGTCGGGAGGTACATCTGGTAGCGCGCTGCCAGGATCTGCCCGTTGTCCTGGGGCAGCGTGATCTTCACCATGGCGTCGTTCTTGTCGGAGCAGAGTACGATGCCGACCGTGGGCGCTTCGTGTTCTCTCTCGTCATGTCGCCAGTAGTTGCAGAATCTGCAACTACTCGCCGTGCTGCCGCGCGAACTTGTAAGGCCCGCTGACAGGTTGCCGGTCGCGTCCTCGGAGGGGTGCTCGTCATAGTGGCTCTCCCGTGCTCTCCGTCGGGCCTCCATTTACGCCAATGACTGGCGCAAACAAGCGCGGTCGCTCCGTTCGCACTGTCCGGGAAATGCGAACGCCTGCCGCGGGGGACAAAACGCCTTCACTTGTGAGATATTTGAAGGCATTATGTCCCCATGGCGTCCGGGGTCTACGAGCGTGCGGTCGAGCTGTTCCGCCAGCACGGTGGTGGTCTTCGCATGGCCGAGGCGCTGCGCCTGGGCATCAACCGGAAGACCCTCTACGCCATGCGCGACGCTGGCGTCGTCGAGCCCGTCTCTCGAGGGGTGTACCGCCTCGCGGCGCTCGCGCCGCTCGCCCATCCGGACCTCGTCACGATGGCTAAGCGCGTCCCGCAGGGGGTGCTCTGTCTGATCTCGGCGCTCTCCTTCCACGAGCTGACGACGCAGGTGCCGCACACCATCGACGTGGCGCTAGAGCGCGGGACACGGAAGCCGCGCCTCGACTACCCGCCAACGCGGTTCTTCTGGTTCTCGGGGCCGGCGTTTCACGACGGCATCGAGACGCGGGAACTCGACGGTGTGCCGGTCCGCATCTACGACCCGGAGAAGACGCTCGTCGATTGCTTCCGCTACCGGAACCAGCTCGGCATGGACGTCGTGATGGAAGCGCTCCGGCTCTGGCGTGAACGCCGACGCAAGAAGCTGGACGTCCTGCTGCAGTACGCCCGCATGCGGCACGTCGAACGCGCGATGCGCCCCTACCTGGAGGCGACCCAGTGACCGTCAAGAACGTCTCGAACCTCGCGGCCTCGGTGCAGGCTCGCGTCCGCTTCATTGGCTTGCTCGGCAAGGCGCGCGTCACGATGCAGATCGACGTCGGCTTCGGTGATGTCGTCACGCCGGGCGCGCAGGACATCATCTACCCGGCGCTGCTCCACTTCCCCGTGCCCGCGCTCTCGGGCTACCCGCGCGAGACGGTGTCGCCGAGAAGTTCCAGGCGATGGTCTACCTGCGCACCCTGAACAGCCGCATGAAGGACTTCTACGACGTGGCTCCCGAACACCAAGTGCCCCGAGAAGCTGTCCGATGTCGTGCCGGTCCTCGCCGAGTTCCTGCTGCCGATCGCGCGTGCCTGCGAGACTGGCGAGCGCTTCGACCGGAGCTGGCCAACGGGCGGTCCGTGGAGCGGCGGACGATGAACCGCAGCAGGCAACGACTGCCCCAGCAGGTCGAGGCGCCGTGATGAGGAAGGCATGCTCCACCGCCACCAGGACGTTGGATGAGCGGTTGGTGCCGTGGCTCGCCGCGGAAGGTCCACTGGCCTACACGCCCGAGTCGCCACCTGCGCGCGACAGCTTGTTCCAGTACGGATGGGTGTTGCCGCAGGTGCTCAAGCCCGATCTTCGCCGGCACGTCTACTTCGGTGCGATCCGTCGGGAAGATGCCCACGACGTGTTCGCATTCTGGCAGGACGCTCGTCGTGGAGCTGTCGAGTGCGTCGCGCACCACGAAGGCAGACTCGTAGGGGGCACCATCGAGTCCCCAATCGCCGTCTACCGGCACGACACGCGGAGAGGCGAGAGGGGCTACCTCTTCATTCAGCACGGCAGCTACCAGTGCGTTCCCGTGGACGAGCAACCGGAGCTCGAGGCGGGCTACGTGCATCTGCACCGCGGCATCGGCGATGCGAAGGTCTTTCGCTTCTGGGATTCCTTTCGGAACGGAGCGCATTCGCGGCACGCGAGTAAGTGGGAGAAGTACACGCGGCTGCAGTTCGACGTCCTCTCGCGCTCTGACCTTTCCTTCAACTCGATCCACGATCGAGCGAAGCGATGCGAGACAGGGCACATTCGCGATGACACTTGGGTGACCGACGAGCTTGCAAGGGAGCGCGGTCTGGACATCGAGCACGATCCGTGGACGCACGCGCTATGGGATGCTGCACACCAGAGCTTCACCCTCCGGCGTTGGGTCAGCGAGAACAAGTTCGGGCCGCACCGCGTCGTCTGCCGCACGCCCCTCACCAACATCCGCATCACGACCTTCTTCGCCAGCGAGCACGAGGTGCGAGTGCTCGACCCATCTCGCGTCGAACTGCTCGCCGCCATCGGCTGTGAGGTGGCCGTCGAGGGTTGAGCGCGCGATTTACTTCACGAAGAGCGGCTGCGCGTTCCACGGTCATACAGTCTCCGGCGGCGCCAAGGCGGCGGACCAGACGCGATCTACGGATTGCTCTCTGGGAGTCTGTAGAACGCATCCCGACGGCTGCCCTGCTTGGCGAGTAGGCCCTTGTCGCAGAGCTTCTTGAGTCGGCGCTGAAC
>JAWKRF010000062.1:0-3433 GCA_041389745.1 Polyangiaceae bacterium | reverse complement strand
TGATAGTGCACTACATCGATGCGCACAGGTACTGCCCACCTGAGGAGTTCCAGACCGCGGTGCTCAACTGCCCAGCGATGAGGTCCGTCGGCTATCTAAGGGCGTTGCTGAGCCACGGACTAGGCAAATGGATCCGGCAGCTCCCCGACTTCCCAAAGCGGTGACCTGACGATGTTCGCACGGCTTCATGCGAAGGTGCTCGGGGTCGCCAGGCATCTCGTGGGGATTCGCAGGCCGATCGGTCGAGCGGATGCGGTTGCGCGCGCGAAGGCGCATGCGGAGGGGGAAGGATGGTCCTGGGTAGAGCCGATATTCCGATCTTGAGGTACTAGCGATGACCCTTGAGGAACTGAGACTCGTGGAGGAGCTGGAGAAGAGAGGATGGTGCGGGCAAGGAGAGGGAGTGATAGCAGCGCCTAGCGGGTCGATTCACTTTGCAGTCGGTAGCTGGTGTGTTTCAGAGTTCCTCGAGGTTCTTGAGCGTCGTTTGGCTCGGCTGCTCGATGAGAAGAAGCGGGGGATGATTGTGTTCGACAGCACTATCGAGGAGACACGGCAAGCCGTGCCGACAGCTGTCAAGCCGTTTGAGACACCCGCAGGTCGAGTTTAGTGTGTAATCAGCACCTCGCTGCTTCCCGGGTCGCCGAGCCGTGCGGCGGCGTCAAGGCCAAGCGGCTTCGCCGTCGCTTCGCGAGCCTTGACCCCACCGCCCCGCTCGGCTGTGTGGCAAGTATGGGCGATGCAGGGCATCGCCTCGTCCGACTCGTCCGGCTTGTTTATCCAGACCTCTCGGGCAAGGACCTCGAGCTTTGGCGGGCCGTTGATGAAGCGCTCGGGATGGGCGTGGTACGCGGCGAGGCGAACCGCATGGCGCTGCGCCAGGACCTCCTGGTCGCGCCCGTAGTGGACCTGTGCGGGCGTGAGCAGGCGAATGCCGCTGTGGTGATGCTCGTCGTTGTACCAGGCGAAGAGTGGCCGCAGGACCTGCAGGCCATGCTGCAGGCTGCCGAGTCTGTCAGGGAACTCGGGCCGCGCCTTCAGCGTGCCGAAGTGCGACTCCGAAAACGGGTTGTCGTTCGAGACCCGAGGGCGGCTGTACGACCGCGAGGCGCCAAGGTCGTCGAGCATCTGTCTCGTCGTCTTGGCGCGCATCGGCGAGCCACGGTCCTGGTGCACCGTGAGCTGCCCAGGCTCGATGTCGTGCTTGGCCATCGTTTCGCGCAGCAGTCGTTTGGCGAGTGTGGCGTTCTCTCGCTCCGCGAGCATCCAGCCAACGACGTAGCGGCTGAAGAGGTCGAGCACGACGTAGAGCAAGTAGAAGGTGCCCTTGGCGGGGCCTTTGAGCTTCGTGATGTCCCACGACCAGACCTGGTTCGGTGCGCGAGCGACGACCCGCGGGATGGCGTGAACCGGGTGATGCCGCCGCGCTCGACGCTCCTTCACCTGGTTCACCTCGGCGAGCACGCGGTACAAGGTGCGCGACGAAGCCAAGTACTCGTCCTCCTCGGCGAGAGTCGCGAAGACCTGCTCTGGTGCCTTGTCCATGAAGCGGTCGGAGTTGAGCACGGCCAGCATACCTGCCCGCTCGGTATCGCTGTAGCGCCGGTGGTTGTGTGGTCGCGGCGCGGCCGGCTTGCGGGCCGAAGGCCGCAGCCACCGATAGTACGTGGCCCGCACCACGGCGAGCGCACAGCACGCGACCACGACGCCCGTCATCTGCGCCAGCTCCTGGACCGCCGTCATGCGTCTTTCTCGCTCTCGTCGATCGTCGGCAGCTTCACGCCCAGTATCTTCGAGAGTTTTTTTTGGACATCGATGATGAGCCGGGCCTCTTCGAGCTGTTGCTTCAGCCGCGCGTTCTCCCGCTCGAGCCGCTCCACCTGGCGAGCCGTCTGGCGCTCCTCGCTGGGCTTCGGCCCCCGCCGCTGCGGCGCCAGCCCCGCCAGCGCACCGCGGTCCCGCGCCTTCCGCCACTCCGTAAGGTGCGACGAGTACAGAGCCTCACGTCGCAGCAGCGCGCCAATGGCTCCGGGCTCGTCCTTGGCCGCCTCCGCCTCCTCCAGGATGCTGCGCTTGTACTCCTGCGTGAACACGCGCCGCGTTGGCCGCTCGCTGACCTCCGGGTCGGGCATCACGGGCGCACCAGCGCCACGGACCTGTGCCTCCACGGCCCTTTTCCTCCGAGACTTCTTTCGCTTTCCCATCTCGAACACCTTCCAGCCCTCTACAGTAAACTGGAGCTGGCGGGTGTCTCACGAGATCTTGGCAGAGAGGGTGCTTGCTGCACAAGCGACATTGGCCGCGTCGAAGAAATGAGGGGCGCCAGCACAAGAAGCTGCGGGCTGGTTGAGAGGATGGGGCGAAGGGCCCGCGCGATGTCGCTCGCCCTTGTTGCGGCGGTAGCCATTGTTGGGTGCCAAGAAGGGAATACAGCTCCTGCCGCTATGGCCTGGCTCGGAGACCATGCGCTCGTCAATGATGGCGACGTCGAGGTCGAGCTGTTCCGCCAAGGGGGTTCGTTGCGTGGGAGTGATCTCGGCGATCGACAAACTCCTTGGTGGTGAGTAGTGAGCGCGATTGCGACCCTAGTGTTTGAGTTGCTGGCGAATCCGGCGAGATTCATTGAGCAGGGGAGGTCGTATGCGCTGCTCCAGGAGTATTTTGGTGGAGAGCCGATCGACAGCCTCCGCCCATTGCTCGCCCACGAGGATGCAAATGTGCAGCGCGCCGCGACCTTTGTGGCCTCGGAACTTGGGGTGGCAGCAGCCCCCTTAGTTCGAGATGTCGCTCCATTACTGCTGTCGAGCGACCCGCATGTTCTCTACCAGACAATGGACGTTCTCATGGTCTGTGCGATTGGGAGGGATGCCTCAGAGTTTGTTCACCTAGTTCGCATGATGACGAGTAGTCACGCCTTCCTGCGCCGTCGAGCCATGTTTCTAGTTGGAAACGCCGCGAGAGATCAGCTTGTTGCAGCGATGGGTAGACTTGAGAGTCATGTGGCTGATGACCGTGTTCACCTTGAGGGGTTGACCGCGTTGGGCCGTGCTGAGCAGCTGTCCGCAACCGAATTGTTGGAGTGGATAAGGGGCGACTGCCCCTTGTTGCGCAGGTATGGCGTCCTTGCAGTGGAAAAGGCGCACGAAAGGTCTCCTTCTCTCCTTTTGGCGGCTCAGGAATGCGATGATCCAGATGTCCGCGAGTTCGCAAAGCGGCTGGTGTAGTGTTGAACCTACGAGCTGTGAAGTGAGATCGTCTGTGCGACGAAAAAGGGCCTGTGAAGAGCATCGCGCGACCGTCGAACAGGATCAGAAGACCCCCATTAGGAGCTTCCAGCGGCTCGCAGGGCAGGTGTCGATCGACGTTGCAGGCCGGCGTCGTCTGGGCGATCTGGGCTTCATTACGGCAAAATCCTCCTGGATTCCGCGTGAAG
>JAWKRF010000061.1:0-7208 GCA_041389745.1 Polyangiaceae bacterium | reverse complement strand
GCTGAACGAGCACCGTGAGCTGATCCTCGACGCCATTCACTCCCTCACCCAATCCACACTCGAGGCCTACGCGAAGTTCAAACAGTAGCCAGCGATCGAAACGTCGGTGCGCCTGGTCCACCGGGTTGCTCGGATTTGGGGGAGAGGGTGAGGTGCTGGGTCGAAGGTCGACCGGCGACGTCGAGCATTCGAGGCGCGCTCCGGCCGTCTGTCTACTGGCAGCCCTCCGCCAACAAGATCTGTCCGAGGGCGTCCGCCACTGCTTCAGGCGTTTCCGCGATGTAGCAGCTGCCGGTGCCTCCCGCGTCCGCGACGGAATCCATGTGCACTGTGCGATCGAGATTGATCACGTAGACAGCGACTCGCGGCGTGCCCTGCCACGCGGTAGCCGCGAGGTTGGTCAAATGCGTAAGGTTGTTGTTCAGGCAGCCGCTCGGTGTCCCGTCGGTGATCAGGACGATTGCCGAGCGATAGCCGGTTCTTGCTTGGCCCCGAACGTAGGAGAGGGTGCCCTCGAGCGCGGGCCGTAGTGCCGTCCTGCCGCTGTACTGGGCGGCGCCGATGGCGCTCACCATCGATGTCGCTGCGATGTTGCCAGAATCCAGCGCGACCGCTGGGGTCGTGTAGTCTGGGACGTCGCATGAATCGTGCTTGGCCGCCCCATTGTCGCACTGACTCAAGAAGTTGCAGGGAGGGTAGTTGCCGCAATCGGCGTTCGTGTGGCAAACGTCTGGGATCTGCGGATCGCTCGCTGGTACGGGCAAGAACGTGATCCCCATCCGAGGGGTCGCGCTCATGACCTGTTGGAGAAACGAGGTCATCCCATCACGTTGGGTTGCCCAGCGAGCATAGGTCGAGCGATCGGACAACACGAAGACGTCGCCGCAGCTACCGCCTCCTCCGGTGCCGCCATGTCCACCGCCCGAGCTGCCACCACTGGCGGACCCGCCGGTCGCTCCACTCGCCGCGCTGCCCCCCGTCCCGCCGCTGCCGCCCATTGCGGCTCCGCCTGCGTTCGTTGTGCCCCCGGCGCTCGCGTTGCCGTTCCCGGCGTTTCCTCCCATGGCAAAAGAACCCCCACTCCCACCAGCGTTCGTGCCGCCGCTTCCCGAGCTTGCGGCGGTCCCGCCGTTGCCTACTGCTCCGGTTCCACCCGAGCTATTGCCACCATTGCCACCCATTCCGGTCCCACCCGAGCCAGCGGTTCGACAAGTGCGGTCCAGGCACACGAAGCCAGGTTCACAGTCTGCGGACACCACGCACGCGTAGCAGCGACCGACGGTTGAGTCGCAGACTTGGTCCTGAGGACACTCGAGGGAGGTCGAGCAGGTCGTGATGGGACGGCATGCTCCCGCCAGGCACTCCGAGCTCTGCGAGCATTGGGTTCCCGAGAGGCATTCAACGCAGCGGCTGGAGGTGGGATCGCACAGCAGCCCGAACGCGGTGCAGTCCTTGTCGCTGCGGCAGGTGCTCGGAGCGCCACTGGCGCCGCCCGTCTGGCCGTCGTCGCCAAATAGGCTTGCGTCGTTGCTCGAGCAGGCTGCGACAACCACCGAGAGGGCCACGAACGATGAAGCGGAGCGAGCCATATCGAAGTTGTGCCAGCGTGGTAGGTAGCCGTCAACGCGGGGAGGTGACCGGAACCTCACGTAGGCCACGATCCTCGCGTCGAGTTGCCTTGCGGTCGCGCGCCGTGTCTACGAGGCAGGGGTGGCTCTTGTGGGGGACGACGCCGCGGGTCTGGGTTACCATGCGCTCAGGGGAGCAGCGCGCCGGTGGTGGAGAGTGAGGCAACTGGGGGACGTTTCATAGGCATCGGTCGCCCACGCCGCTCCGTGTGGTTTCGGGCGGTGACGTTCAGCATGTTCCTTGCCGCCTGCGGCTCCTCGAGCATTCCAGAGTTCAATGGATCGGCAGGCGAGGGCGGAGGCGGGCCGCTGCCTACGAGCTGCCGCTCGGACAAGGACTGCACTCCCCATGGTTTGCTGTGTGACTTAGCGTCGAATCGCTGTGTCGAGTGCTTCACGGAAGCGGAATGCGAAGAACGGTCAGAATGCCTCGCTGGAGCGTGCCACCCGATCACGACCTGTTCGAGTTCTCTCGACTGTCCCGGCCTCGAGGTGTGCGACCCGGTCAACGGACGGTGTTATGCCTGTCTCACGTCGTCGGACTGCGACCCAGCATTCGAGTGCGTCGACCGAACGTGTCTGAATGCGGGTGCAGGCGGAGCCGGGATGGGGGGCAATGCTGGGAACAGCAGCGGAGGGGCCGGCGGCGCCGGCGCATTCGGGGGCAGCGCTGGGATGGCGGGGAGCGCGGGGACCGGCGGGGTTGGTGCATTCGGGGGCAGCGCTGGGATGGCGGGGAACGCTGGCGCTGGGGGCGGAAGCGGTGCCGGCGGTGGTTCCGCGGGGTCCGGTAGTGGCACCGGCGCGACGTGTCGCGATTCGGTGGTGCCCGTGTTTTCTGAGGACTTTGCGACGCCGTCGGACCCGACCTGGACGAACGGCGGCGATCAGCCCATCTTGGGTAGCGTATGGCGCGCGTACACGCGTGGTGATCATGGTGTTAGAATCAACGCGGGGCTCTTCGAGGTTACGAGTTCCCATGAGCAACACGGTCAGGGCTATGCGTACGTGCAGTCGAGTGTCGTCTACGGGAGCGCGTACTCACCCACACTAAAGGCTAACGGAACGAGCGGCGTCGTCTGGGCATTCAACCTCCAGCGTGGGAATCCTCAGGTGTCGGTGCCGGGCGGATTCAAGTGCGTCTCGACCCTCGCCCAAAATGAGCTCACCGTGGGCGCCGCTTATGTGCTGGCGACCGACTCCGCGGCGGGTCTGGACGCGCTGACCACGAGCTGCTCGCCGACTGGTACCAGCCGTGGGTATGCTTTGGCGCTGGTCGATTCGAAGTTGCAGCTCGTGCGGTTCACTGATGGGCTACGCAATGGAACGTTCACGGTCATCGTCGAGAGCCCAGCGTACGTTTCCAGCCACTACCTCAGCGCGCGAGTCACCTACGCGCCACCAAGCGACGTCTGGACGTTGGAGTCTCGAACGGACGGCGCTGCTGGGTTCCAGAACCCAAATGTGGGGAGCTATTCGTCTCGCGTCAGCGCGGTCGACTCGGCGCTCGTCGACCAGCGCCTGGACGTCAGCGGTCCATACTTCCAGGCAGGGTGCATCGGTAATTGCCCCGGTCTCTTCAGCGCCCGGTTCGACAACGTCACGGTCGCGCTCTGCACCCTCTGATGCCAGCCAAGCGCCACCGATTTCACGGGTCCGGGCGGGAGGCGCCGCCAGTGGTCCAATCGGCGCCCTTGAAGTCTGGGTACTGGCCGTTGAACGCGCTGCGCAGGAAGCTGCGGGTGGTCTCCGTCGGACCGATGCCTGTGATTGGCCAGAGGAAGGTCACCGGTGGTGGGAGCGGTATGGTGGACTGATTGCCTTTGATATTGACCACGTCCACGATACTCTAGCCGTCGGTAGCGCCGCACGCGCCCTTGCACAGCGACACCATGCCTGCTTGCTGGCCAGTCCACGTCAGCGCGGTAGAGAACGTCACGTCGACGGATGAGATCGGTTGTTCGGTGACGTAAATCACGCCCTCGGGTGGGATGTTCCTCGACGGCAGGATCTGCTCGGCATATCGGACCTCGTCGCAGTCGCCGAACGAGCAGGTTCTAACCATGTAGGCGACGCGGAGGCCAATTCCGGCGGTTTCCGCGTAGCATTTGGAGTGAGTGTTCTTCAACATCACGTAGTCGGGCACCCCGTAGTGAACCTCGACGATGCGTAGTGCGTCCGCGGGCGACGGGCAGCTTACGCACGCTCCGGCGCTGCATCCCTCGCCCGACGCGCCGCAGTCCGTTCCCCCCACGTATCCAAAGCCGTCTGCGTTGCAGGTCGTCGCCGTGTTACCGTCGCAGACTGCGGTCCCCGGCGCGCAGACTTGCGTCTTGCAGCTGAGTGACGGCGCGTCGCAATACTGGCTGTCGCTGCAGAGCGTGATCGCGGTGGCCTGCTGTCCAGTCGAGTCGCACTTCTTGGGCGTCTTGCCGTCGCAGAAGTTAGCGTGCGGTTCGCACAGCTGGTCGGTGCATTCGCCGTTGAAACAGTGCTGACCCGATGCGGCGCAGTCGGTCGCCTCCGCGACCGAGAGACCGTCCGCGGCGCAGCGTACCCGCTTGTCGGTGCCAGCTTCGCATTCCGTGGTCGATGGTTGACAGACCCACGCCTTGCACACAGCCCCCACTGAGTCGGCGGAGCACGTCTGGCTGGCTGCGCACGGCACTGGCTTGGCGAACTCATCGCCTGCTTCGCTGCAAGTGACCAACGTGTTGCCCTCGCAGCTGGTGGCCCTCCGTCGCACACGTCGAACTCGCAACTACCGGCGGCGCAGTGATACTCCTCCGCACACTGACTGTGGTCCAAACAGTCCACGCAGTGACCTTGCGTTTTGTCGCAGAGTTGATTCCGGGGAGTGCACTGATTGTCGCTCTCGCAGTTCAACGCGCACGTCGAGTTCACGCACGAGTTGCCCGTAGGGCAGTCCTCACTGCCGACGCACTCCACACACCAGCCTTTGGCCGTGTCGCAGACGCTGTTGCTGTCGCAGTCTCGCGAGTCTTTGCACGGGACGTGAGCCACGCAGTGTTGGTTGATGCACTCGCCGCCCTCGCCGCAGTCGGCGTTCGAAAGGCATTCGACGCAACGGTGCCGGTCGGGGTCGCAGATCGCCAAGCCGTGCTGGTCGTTCGCGCAATCCAAGCTCGTCTCGCAGGTCGATTGATTCACACACTCGTGGTGCGCGCAAACCTGCGAGGTCCCGCACTGAGAGTCGAACAAACAAGGCACGCAGCGGCTTGTCGTGGAGTCGCAGTATCCGGCGGTGCAGGGTGTGTCCGCGTCACAATTTGCTCCCCCCGAACCCAACAGGCCCTCCGAGCCCCCACTGCCGCAAGCCGTCAGCAACGAGGTGAGGACCAGTGCGAAGGCGTATCCAGCGCCTCGCCTCGATACGGATGTGTTCGTTGCTCTCATGTCGCCAGACTCTCAGAGCGTCATGCGCGCGATGAACGCGTCGAAGTCAGGTGCGCCGCTTTGACCCGGCAAGGAACCGCGAACCCGACCCACGACGAACGCCGCGCCTGCGCCTACCGCGATGCCGTCGATTTCCGCGAGGCCTTCAGGGTCGCTTGGGCTGAGCTGACGGATCCACGTGACGGTTCCGTTGGACTCCAGCCTGGCTACGAAGCCATCGCTCGCGCTCGGCTCGCTCGTGAGTGAACCATGCGTCTCTCCAGCAACGTAGACGGCGCCCGTCTCGTCCACCTCCAGCGCGTGGGGCTTGTCCCATTGGTCGCTGCCAAACTGCCGCGTCCAGATCGGCGAGCCGTCGGGGCTGAGCTTCAACACGAAGATGTCGTTGTTGCCAGCGTTGGTGAACCCAGGAAAGGCGGAGAGGGTGGTTCCGGTGAGGATGACGTCGCCCTTCGGGTCGATGGCGATGGCGCTGACCTGATCTCGGTCATCCGTCGCGATGGGCACTGTCCAAAGCTCCTCACCCGACGAGCTGTACTTGCGCACGTAGCCGTCCACGTCCCCGGGCTTGGTGTCGAAGCCAGGCATGCCATCGGTGACTAGGCCCCCGATGTACGCGCTGCCCGAAGCATCGGCGGCGACGGCGTAGCCGAAGTCGTTGAACGGATGCGTGAACTGTCTCGTCCAGGCGAGGTTGCCGCCAGCGTCGTGCTTGAGGATGAACGCGTCCGAACCACCCGCATAGGTCTGCCCGGGGAGCGCGGCGGCGACGGTTCCGACCACGAATGGGCTCCCGTCGGGTCCGCAGTCCAAGCTAAACAGGTCGTTTTGACTCTGCGCTCCGAAGACACGGGTCCAGAGCGGAGAGCCCGCCATCGTGAGCTTCCGAAGGTACATCGTCTGGTGGCTCTTGGAACCTTCGCCATTCAGCAGCCCGGAGAGAGTGCCCGCGACATACATGTTTCCCTGACCATCCAGCTTCAGCGCGGACAGTCGCTCGGTCCCGTCAACGGTGGTCAGCACTCGCGCCGACAACTCGTCCCCCGTCGGCGAATAGGAGCGGATGAAGTTGTCGCGCAGACTACCGAACACTCCAGGTCCTGGCTCGACGGTGTACACGGTGCCGGCAACGTATCCGTTGCCCTCGGCGTCAACCGCGGCGCCGTTGGCGCTGTCGTCCCAGCCCGGAATTCCGCCAAACTGACGTACCCACTCCCCAGGGCACGTGCCGATCGGTCCGCAGCCTGCGCCCGGCTTTCCCGCAGATCCCGCGGCGCCGGAGTTACCGCCAGTCCCGCCGGACTGGCTGCCGCCGCTGCCTGCCGAACCGGCGCTGGACGTTCCTGCGGACGCACCCGCACCGCCGGAGCCTCCGAAGCCCACCTTGGCGTCCCCACAGCCCACGACAACGAGCGCCAATGCCGCGACGCACCCCAACCCTCGCCTGACCACCGCTAGGGTATGGACGACGCCCTGCTTGGTGTCAACGAACGAGCGGATCGTTACCGCACGGTTGCCCTGGGGAGTCAAAAGCTGCGGCTCCGCCGGGCTGGCGGTGCCCCTCGGGGCCCGGTGTGGTACTTTTCGATACCATGCGGCTCGGGTTGTTGGCGTTGTTGCTCAGCGGGTGCAGCGCAGCGCAGCCGCTGCCTCCGCCTGCCAGCTCCCCGCCCGAACCGAGCGCGTCAGCCGCGCCAGGTCTCGAGGCGGCTCACCAGAACCCCTTCGAGCTCGCTCGCGACTCGCCGTACCGCCAGAACCCGACGCTGCGCGCGAAGCTCTCCGAGAGCCCTCACAGATATTTCCGCGCGATTAATCGCGAGTTCGCCATCGAGGTATGCAAACGCTTCTCGCGGGTGCGGGCGACGCTCCCCACCGTGAACCTGCACGGGGACGCCCACGTGGAACAGGTGGCGATCACCGACGAACGAGCGGGCCTCTCGGACTATGACGATTCCGTCTCTGGACCACCGGTGATCGACCTGGTGCGTTTCGGGACGTCACTTGCGCTCGCGGCGAAGCAGCGCGGCTGGTCGAGTGAGCCCATCGTAGACGCGTTCCTGGACGCCTACGCTATCGATGTTTCCCCGCCCTCGACCGATCAACTCCCTTCCGCGCTCCAGCGCCTCCGCTCCAGCTTCCATCCAGAGCGGGAGGACTTCC
>JAWKRF010000060.1:0-7506 GCA_041389745.1 Polyangiaceae bacterium | reverse complement strand
ATCACCGGTCCAGGCCTCGACCCAGGAGTGGGCGTTGCGCTCGCGTACCAGGTAGTACCCTCCGACGTCGCTGAACTCGCTGACGGTGTAGCCGGCGACCACGCGACTCGGGATGCCGATGCTCCGGGCCAGGAGCGCCAGGGCAGAGGCGAAGTACTCACAGTGCCCGCGCTTGGTGTGCAGCAGAAAGTCGATCACGGGATCTTCGTGATCCGGGCGCTCGAAGTCGAGGCTGTAGGTGTACTCGGCGCGAAGATGGAGCGCGAGAGCTTCGAGCTTCTTTCTGGGGGAGTCGACGCCCTGGGTCCAGGATCGCGCGAGCCGCTGGAGCGGCGCGACCAGCCGCCCGGGCAGGGTGAGCTCCATATCCACAGGGAACTCCCTGGCCGGAGTTCGAGGGCTCTTGGGCGGAGTCTTCCAGGTGTTGAACCACAGTCGCTTCGCAGGGTCGCCCGCCACGGGCTCATAGATCCCGCCGTCGTCGAAGGTCACGAAGCCGGTCGAAGCCGCGAGTTCGTTCGTCTCGAGGGGCGTGAAGTAGCGCGGCCCGTCGCGCACGATCTCGATCTCCGTCACGCCGCTGGCTGGTGGGAGCGTTCGGGGTACCGGCCGCACCTGATGTTCGTCGGAGCGTCGTGTCCACGCGCCTCGGGTGTACTCGACGTACAGGATGCCGCGCAGGTAGTTGGTCTTCGCGCCGCGCACGCGCATCACGATGCGGTCCGACTGCAGCATGCCCTTCATCGAGCCTAGCCACATGAACGAGGTGAAGCCGCTCTTCTTCGGCAGGCCTCGCATCACCCGCTCGACCACCCAGCTGTGGAGAGGCGGCAAGGTGAGCGCCGCGACCGAAGCCGAGGTCAGCGCGAGCACGAGTGCTGCGGCGATCTGAGACACATGGCGTCGCCCGAGAGCCCGCAGGCGTGGCCGACCGGGGTCCGCAGCACGCATCGCGAGCGCGGCGCTGGCCAGGAAGCTGACGATGGCCAGCGGATAGAACAGCCCGCTGTTCTTGCCGCCCCACACGGCGAACGACACCAGGGCGAGGCCGAGCGTCAGCGAAGCGCCCCCGCGCGGCGCTTCGATCCATAGCCTCAGCGCGGCCAGCACCAGCAGGGCGTACCCGAAGGTCGCCCATCCGCGCGGAATCGGCGCGTCGCCGATGGGGGCCGGCATCAGATCGACGTTGACGCCGATCACCACGCACAGCGCGAACAGGCTGAGGCCGAGCATGAACTCCGAGCCGGCGCTCAGCTTGACCACGCGTTGGAGCGCGAGATGCACGAGCGCGAGCCCCAGGGGAAGCAGCGCCAGGAGGGGGATGGGGCCGACGAGCAGCGCGGTCAGCGCGACCAGCGTGAGCGACAGGGAGGCCCAGCGATTCATAGCGCGAGCTCCTGGCCGTTCAGCAGGTCGGCGGCGAGGAGCTCGTCGGCTTCCGGGGTGCTCTTGCGCTTGACCACGCACAGGGTCCGAGAGGCAAGGCCGAGCCTCGCGAGTCTCCCTGCAATGCGCTGGCGACGCTCGCTGGACGAGGTCACGACGACCAGCGCCTCGACCTCGTCGCTGAGCAGGCTCGAGATGCGCTCGAGGACGTCTTCTACGGGCAGGCTGTTCGGCGCGACGCGGGCGAGGCGGTCCAGGGCGGCGGTGAGAGACTCCCGGTAGGAGCCGATGCCGTACACGACCCCCGACTCTCCACTGATCGCCAGGTCGCAGATCTGCCCCTGATCCGTCCACAGACTGCAGATCCCCGCGGCAAGGCGGATGCTGCCCTCGAAGCCGGGTTCGTCTCGAGCGCCCGCCGCGTCCAGTACCAGCAGGTATCGGCCTTCGTAGGTCGGCTGGTACTCTCGCACGTGGGGTTTCCCAGTGCGCGCCCAGGTGCGGACGTGGAGGTCGCGCACCGGATCCCCGGGGCGATAGCCGCGCACCCCGAGCAGCTCGAGCCCCGCGCCGCGACCTCGGCTGGCCTTCGCGCCGAGCTTGGCGCCGGCATCCTGAGCGGCGCGGCTCAGAGCGAGGGACGTGAGCTTGACCGGGCGAGGCAGCACGGTGAACCGACAGCCCTCGCTCTCCACGCTCGGCCCCAGGGCCAGACCCAGAGGCACCAGCGAGGCGGCGTGAAACACGTCGAGGTGGTGCTCGCCCCGCTCGATGAAGGTTGCGTGGGTCGTGCGCTCCACGGTGGCGCCGGGGTTCAGCTCCGCGATGCGCGGCGCGGGGCTGACCCAGGCGCCATCCCAGGGCAAGAAGGGGCCCGTGACGCGCAGCGCCTGGTGTTGCTGCTCGCCTGGATTGCTGATGGCGAGGCGGATCTCCAGGGCCTCGCCCTCGGTCACCCGCGGCGCGCAGTGAGCCTGTAACCGCACGGAACTCAAACGAAAGAACCTGCGACCGAACAGGCTCGCCAGCAGCAAGCCGAAGAGCGCGGCCCAGAGCAAGAACACCTGAGTCGATTGCACGTCCACGCTGGCCAGGGCGAACGCCATCACTCAGGAGCAACAAGCGCCCTCGCGGGTCGTCGCTTCACCGAACCAGGTGAGAGGTCGGAACACTCGCACGGCCCAACGCGATCGCACCCGATCCCGTCCCTCCTTGGTCGACGGGATCAGGATGTGGTTCAGGCGCGCCAGGTTCACGTCGGAACCGGGACTTGGAGGACCACCTCCTTCTGCGATCCCACGGCGTCGCTGCCGCCGAAGGACTATCGCGGCTCAGCAGCACGATGGCTCAACACCGGCTCGACGAGCGCCTGGACATCGTCCGGGGTGACGTAGGCGCGCCTTGGAGCAGGGCGTGCGCCTGCGCCGCTCGAGTTAGCGACAGGGCACCGCGCGGGCTCCCAGGGTCAGCTCTGGACGCTCGCGGTCGCGCGCACGAGCGCCAGGAGGTAGCGACTCACGCTGGCCGTCACCTCGATCTCCCGGGCGGCCCGCTGGAGTTGCAGCAAGAGCCGATGTTTCCGAGCGGTGAGTTGCTGCATCAACGCTGCGCTGCGGTCGCTGAGCATGGCCAGCTCCTCGTCGAACAGACGGATAGCCGAGTCCAAGCGCAGCACGAAGCGGTCGAGCTGAGCCTCGGGGAGGGGGATAGGCACCTGAAAATCCACCGGATCTCTGCGTCGCGATCACGAAGAAGGGGTGAGGAGCTTCCTGCGACGCCGTCCGTCGTCACCTGGTCTTCGTTCATCGCCTCAGCAGCGCGGATTGAGTCCGCGGGGAAGTGGTTGATCTCGTCGGCCAGCAAGACGTGGGTGAACACCGCCCCGGCTGGAAGTCGTGAAGCTGCCGTCTTGCGGGTTCAGCACCTGGGAGTCGAGCACG
Organism: Polyangiaceae bacterium; assembly: GCA_041389745.1. Lineage (GTDB taxonomy): Bacteria > Myxococcota_A > Polyangia > Polyangiales > Polyangiaceae > JAHBVY01. The sequence goes on along the minus strand of JAWKRF010000060.1, from coordinate 4,180 downwards.
TCCGCCGGCAACAGATCCGGCGAACTGATGCGCGAGAACTCACGTCGAAGACCCGAGACAGAGCTCAGCAGCGCCGTCTTGCCCACGCCGCGTCGTCCTCGATCAAGCACGTCCGCTGGCGAAGCAAGCCGGTCAGCAGCAGCTCGATGGCTCATGGCCGACCCCGCACCACGGACGCCAGGGCGCTCTGGATCACGGGAGCTGAGACGCGGGGTTCGCGGAGCTGATTCACGGGTCCTTCGACGTCGACGGGGAGCGCCAGGGCGGTGTCCTGAACCCAGAATACCAGTGCAGCATTCCCGCGTCGCCAGGGTCCGCGGCGCTGACAAGCTGTCTCGCCGGATGGTTCTGCGCTCGGGTCGGTGTGACCGCGCGTTGGCTCACGCCATCGGAGGTCAGGTCGGCGCTCCGTGCTCCGAGGCGTGCGCCCAGATCTCGGTCACCGCTGGTGCACAAAAGGCTGAGGTTCGGGTCGCGGACCCAGGAGCGCAGCACGCGCTCGATGACCTGGCAGCTCTCGCTATCGACGCCGAGCAGCGGGTCGTCGAGCAACACGATCCGAGGCCGCAGCGCCAGGATGCGTGCCAGAGCGACGCGGCGTTGCAGGCCAAATGACAATCTGTCGGGCAAGGAGTGGAGATCCGGTGGATACACCGCGAGGGCCGCGAGGGCCTCGCGAGCGAGGCCAGTGGCCTGATCCGGATGCAGGCTCAATGCGCTCGCGTGATAGCGAAGCGGCAGCGCGACGTTCTCCAGGGCCGAGACCCCCGGCGCGAGCCCCGGCTGTTCGAGCAGCGTCATCAAGCGGATCCCAGTGGAGAACAAGCGCGCTGGAAGCTCCGGCTTCGCGCGCATACCCGCCACCCAAATCGCACCGGCGCTCGGGGCGAGCTGTCCAGAGACCAGCTGGATCAGCGTGCTCTTGCCGGCGCCGTTCTCACCGAAGATCACCCAGGAGTCACCTGGCTCCAGCCGCAGGTCGACTGCCTCGAGCACACTCAAAGCGCCTCGCCGCACGGAAACGCGCTCCAGCTCCACGGCCGCCACGGCAGCAATCGGCAGGGCGCCGAGGCTCATCGGAGTCCTCCGAGGCCCAGCCAGTAGAACAGCCCCGTCAGCGCCAGATCCAGCGCGGTGCAGGCGACCAGTGAGCCCACCACGGCCGCCCCCGCGAAGCGCGGGAGCGAGGCCGCGTCCGCATCCCGACGCAGGCCTTGAAAACACGTGACGAGCCCCAACAAGAGCCCCATGCCGGCGGCCTTGGCCACGAACAACGGCAGATCTTGCCAGACGAGGAAGCGACCGAGGCCGCTCACCAGCTCGCCGAATGCGCCCGTCGACTGCACGGTGACGACCAGCGCCGCGGAAGACAGCGCAAACAGGCCAAAGTAGATCGCCAGGACCAGTACGCCGAGCGTGCTGGCGACGAGCCGGGGAAACACCAGCAGGGCGTCCGGGCTGAGCCCGAGCACCTCCAGCGAGGCGATCTCTCCGCGCTGCCTCATCAGACCGAGCTCCGTCGCGATCGCAGTGCCGCTGCGTGCGGCCACGACCCAAGCCGTGAGCAGCGGCGCCAGCTCCCGCACCACGAGGGTCACCAGGATCTGACCGAGCCGGCCGGTATCCAAGCCGGGCGCGACCAAGCGCGCCTGGAGCGCCGCGAGCGCGCCCACCAAGGCACCAGCCGTCAGCATCAACGGCAGGCTCTGATAGGCGATGTGGAACACTTGCTCGATGCTGCTGCGGCGCGCTTCCCGGCGCGCTGACGTTTCCGCGCTGATCAGCGCGGCCAGGCTGCGCGGGAGCCCGCGGAATACGCCCCAGAGCAGCTCCGACGCGCGGATCCCGCCGCGTCCGACCCACGCAACGCCGTCACCGACGCTGGGTCTGGTTGGCGGCTCTTCGGCGGCGCGGGGATCGTAGGGTAGCGTGGGGCGGAGCGGACGAATCACCGGCGCCGGTTCCGGTGGGAGCCTCAGGAGCGCTGAGGGCGGGACGCTCTGCACTAGCTCTCCTCGGGCTCGTTCACGAACGGCGCCAGGGCGACTCGGTTTCTTCCCGCGGCCTTCGCGCCGTAGAGCGCCGCGTCGGCGCGCTCCACCAGCCGAGCCTGGACGTCATCTCGAGTCGCCTGGGCGATCCCGACGGAAATGGTGACCGATGGCAGGGGCACTTCGTACTCGAGGCTCGCCTCGGCCACGGCTCTGCGCACTCGCTCCGCGGCGGCCTGAGCGCCCTGCAAGTCCGTATCGGGCAGCACCACGCAGAACTCCTCACCCCCATAGCGAGCAACGAGATCCGTGGGGCGAAAGCGCTCGCGAAGCACGCGTGCAACGCTGAACAGCACGAAGTCGCCCGCGCGGTGACCATGCTCGTCGTTGAAGCGCTTGAAGTGATCCACGTCGATCATCACCACGCACATCGGCGCGCTCTGCATCGCGCTGCGCTTGATCTGGCGAGGTAACACCTCGTCCAGCCAGCGGCGGTTGTAGAGCCCCGTGAGGCCATCGACGCTTGCGTGACGCTGATATTCCTGGGCCAGCTTGCGGCTCTGCGCCACGGTGCCATTGCTGCCCCGGAGCCTTTCCGCAAGGATCGAAAGCAGGTTGAGCGCGACCTCGTGAGAGCCATGCACGAGTGACCAGAAGTGGTCACAGTCGAGCTCCAGCAGGGTCGCGTCGGTGTCCGCCACCACGAATGCGCTCCGGGGTTTTTCGTCCAGCAGTGCGAGCTCACCCACGGTCTCTCCCGGCTCCAGCACCGCGACCGGGTCGTTCTGCAGGCTCTCCACGTGCACCCGGAGCCGCCCATCCAGCACCAGATACATGCGATCCTCCACCTCTCCCGCGCGGATCAGCACCTGTCCCGGCGCGAGCTGGGGGCGAGGGCAGTCGCACAGGATCCCGAGCACCGACCGCGTGTCGACGTTCCGCAGCAGCACGATGTCCTTGTGCTCGCGCAGGCGCTTGAGCTCGTACTCCAAGAGCAGCGCGCGGCTCCGGGAGCTCGGCACCGAGTCATTTGCGGCCAGATAGAGCTGCGGCCGCTCTGAAACGGCGATCGGCGGCGAATCGGGGACGACGAGCAAGGCGGCAGGACGCTGGGAAGCAGACATGTGGCTAAGCCACCAGAACGGCCGTGATTCCGGATCCTTGAGCGGATTGGTACATTCACGGCATGCGAGCTTTGCGGGATCCGAGGAGGCGGCTCCGGGTGTTCATCGAGCGGGGGTTGATCCCGAAGCTGCCGACGACGTGGCAGCTCTGGCAGGGACAGCTGGAGATGGCGCCCTACGTGGTGGCGCCGGACGCCGGAGACAACGCGCGCTACGAGGGGGCGCCCCTCGGGCATCCGCTACTGCGCACGCCGGTCGTGCTGGCCAACGTAGGGCTCGACCATTTCCGCGTGGGGCACGGCCTCCACGCCAAGCCCGAGAGCCTCTATCGGCACCTCAACTTCGTGTTCCACGAGGGCATGCCAGCGTTCGATCTCCAGCTCGTTCAGAGCGTTCCGGGAGGCCTCGAGGCGCTGCGCCGCTACACCCAGGCCATCGAAGACGGCTCGTCGCCCAAGGCGCGGCGCCAGCGTCGCTGGATCGACCGCGTCTTACCCAAGGCCTCCGACTACCGCCAGAAGTTCCTCGCACCCGGCGGCTGGATCGACCAGGCCGAAGCCTTCGATTACCCCACGGAAAAAGACGTGGCCGGCTTCCTGCGCCCGGAGTTCACGGACCTCGTGCGCTTCGTCAACCACTGCGCCGTCGCGTACCCGGCGTCGCCCCTGGAGCAGCGCCTCACGACGATCCCGAGCCACCTCGTCGGACTAGCCCGAAGACGCTTCGAATAGGCGCTCTGTTCCTGGGGGTGAGGGGAGCCTCAGTTCGGCGGATCCCAGCAACAGCGGAAGCCGCGGTGGTGGTCGCGGACGTCCCGGTTGGCGGTGACAGTCTGGGCGCACGCCGCCGTGCTCTGGTATGCGAGCCAATCGCCGCCGCGAGCAGAGCAGGAGTTACCGGAGCAAGAGTTCTCCCACTCCTGCACATTGCCGCTCATGTCGAAGACCGGAGCTTCCCCGGGGTAGTTTCCCGAGCAGGTGTTAAAGCCTCCGCAGAGAAAAGGGCCAGCGGTTGGAGAAACCAGGTCATTGCACCTGCCTTCGGCATACGAATTGCCATACGGAA
>JAWKRF010000059.1:0-8590 GCA_041389745.1 Polyangiaceae bacterium | reverse complement strand
TTTCGACATCGCCGCCGACTTCCATCCCCCAACCCGCGACCAACGCCAGCAACTGTGGCGTCAAGAGCTGGGCGAAGCAGGTGCCCACGTGGAGCCCGCCCTCCTCAAAGAGCTGAGCCAAGTCGACCTCAGCGGTGGCCACATCTCCGCCGCAGCCCGCCTGGCGTGCGCCCTCGCCTCCACCCGCGCGGAAACACAGCTCACCCCCGCCGACCTCTACGCCGCCATCGCCTCCGAGCTCTCCAAGCTAGGCGCCGCAGCCCTAGCCGCCCAATGGGCAGCCCGCGCCACCAAGTAACCGCCCCGAGTACTCCATGCTGGAGCAAGCCAAACGCCCCGACAGCTCACCAAAGAGCGCTAACGCGTCCGGAGACTCCGACAGTCTCCTACGGCGCCCGATGGATCGCGAGGTCGACCCGTTTCGCCCCAAGCTAGAAGCACCTCCTACCGGCCCCCAGTCGTTCAGCGAAGACAAGGCACCCACGGGCGCCGAAGCCCAGGCCCACGAGATCGGTGATGCCATCGCCGCCGATCTGCCCCGTGGTCTAAACCTATCGCACGGCGCACTGCCCTCGTCAGTCTCCGAGGTCGCCGAGCGTCACGTAGGCGTCTCGCTCGGAGCGCCACAGATGAGCCTCGGCGGCGATGGTCAACGCATGGCCAAGCAAGAAGGCGCGCTCGCCGTCGCCGAGGGCGACACGATTAGCGTTGCCGCGGGGGAACTGAACACCGGGACGGAACACGGGCGTGCCGTGTTGGGGCATGAGCTGACGCACATTGCGCAGCAACAAGCGCATGGGACACCTGCTCGCCAACGGCTTGTGGCGGACAGTCCAATCGACGGTCCCGAACCGATTCCCTCAGAACCGACTGGTCAGCCTTGGGAGAGCGGAATGGGGGGCGCCGGGGGTGGCAGCGGGGAGGGAGGGCAAGAGGGAGCGTCCCCTGGTCCCAATGGTGAGGCTCCACAGGCAGGCATGGGAGGGGCGGGTGGACAGCCTGGGACTGGAGGCGAAGGAGGAGCGAGTGGGCGAAGCGTGAAGTCAATCCGGCTCCAAGACCTGTCTGAGGCCGAAATCATCAAAGCCATCCAAGAAATGCTCGGACCTAAGGCGATCCGCGCCGGGAAGCAGCGCTATGACCGGTCGACCTCCAGGGAGAGCGCTGGACCCAACGGAATGGGCGGCGCCCCGAACGCAACCGGATCAGGCGATCGCGCAGCGGAGAACGGTGTTGGCAAGGATCGTCTCCGGGCCCCGGCTGACCCCGTGCCACCACTGGAAGACACTCCCTATGCCTTTTCCGTGGGGGAAGCTTGGGAGAGTCTCAGCGATATCGATAAGGTGGCTGAGGAGTATCCATCGTTGTGGACGGCGTCGGAGCCCTATGTCGGGCAGATCCGCGCTGTGCGGAAGTACGAGACCGCTTTAAAGAGGGAAGTGCTAGCTCGCGCCGGGAGCAATCTCCTCTTTAGTGAGAAGTGGGTAAAAGCGGAACTAAAGAAGGTTGGCGGAAGTGAGCGTGCTTCAACCGAGCCTAGCCGTCGTTCCGCCGCGCAGAAGTCCTACATGGAGGAGGTGCGCGAAGCGGCCGACGGCGTTTCTGTCGCAGAGGAGGCGAAGACGGCACTTCTTGCCATCGAAGTATTCGATCCCGAGGGGATGAAAGCTGGAGGAGGAACGTCGCAGACCGGGCCCATGCTAACCACTCCCTTTCGCCCCGAGGAACCGCACGAAGACTACGTGCAACCCGGGACTGACAAGATCGACGCAGCACCAAAACCATTGATGCTCGCCCAAAGTGGCGATGTAGCCCCTGGGGCAAGTGAGCCGAGCAGGCAACCTGGTCAACCCAAATCAGCTGCCGATTTTGGACCATTGTTAACCGAGTTCGAGAACGAGAGCCCGATGGATGAAGGGGCTTCGGCCAAGAAGGTGATGAATTGGTCCGAGGTACGCCAAATGTGGGCCACGTTGAGCAACGAGATTGCGGAGTGCAAAGAGAACTACCCATCCGTGCAAGCGCTGGCGGCAGCGGGGAGTCTGGGCAAGTTTCTCGAACAAGACGATGGGAAGGCATTTGACTCCCTCACAAGGTCATTGAACGGCACGCTGGATGCAATTGCTAAGACTAGGTCAAAACTCCAGTCAAGCATAGAATGGTACGACCTCGACATCGCGATAGATCAAGTCCTATCGAGTCGCGGTGGCTCGGGGGTCGACTGGAGCAAGCCCGTAGCGAAGTTCGCAGCGCTGCGCGCGCGCGAACAGGTTGGGGAAACCAAGTGGTGGGAGGTGCTTGGAATCGCGGCAGGCCTTGCGACCCTCATAATCTCCGGTCCGGTTGGTCTTGCACTGAGCGCAGTGGAACTAGCAACGGGGGTTGCGGGCGCCGTCGGCGCAGCACGAGACCTGCTATCAAAGGGCAATCTCGGGGTTGCTGCGAAAGCCGCCGCCAAACCTTCACTCGCTCTCTTGAGTTCGGAGGCTAGCAGCAAACGACAGGCAAGCGCGCTTTGGGGATTTGCGCTTTCGGTGCTCGCAATCCTTGGGGCTATCCGCGTTGCGAAGGGCTATCGACAGGCGCTGGCTCGCCGAATCCGAAGAGCGATTAAGTTCGGTCCCGGAACTCCTGAGTGGGAGAGTGTTGCAAAGCAGCTCGGGATTACGTCGGAGCGCCTCAAAGAGTATGTCTACATGTACGAGGAGCTTTGGGCACAAATAGAGATTCATCACGCAGTAATGCAGGAGTTCGAGAACAGCACCATTATTTCGCTTGGGATGGAAAAGGGAGTGTTTCATCTCCATCAGTTGGACAACCTGATTCCGCTTCCGAAAACCACAGAGGCGCAGATGGAGATCATCCAGGCATTTGGTGAGAGTCGCGCAGTCCACTATGGGAGTCACCCCCGCGTCGCCGCAAACGTAGGAAAGATCCTTAGAAAGAACTGGCAGATCCTGGAGCAGAAGGCCGGGACCCAGTCTGTGAGACAATTCGTTCAGACCACATCCGGACGGCAGGTCTTGCAAGACCTCTGCGAGAAGAGTAGAGTTGCTGCCCGAAAGGAAGTCGACAACGTGCCCGGATATCTCAAGTAGTGACCGCGTTCGACGCTGCCAAGGCAGTCTTCTTGTTCGGTGTTCCAGACGACGCTCCCTACGCGTTGACACTTCCCCGTGATGTTCACCCGGAGGGGGATCTCCATGGGAAACCGGTAATCTACTGGGGAAACGAAGCGATGCTCCGGGCGTCCGATATTCCGTTCTCGGATCGGGGGCCCCACATTGTGTCTAAGAGAGTGGTTGACGTTTTCCTCGGCTTGGGTGTTCCCGCAAAGTCATTTGTAGACGTCGACGTGTATCTTCGTAGTGATTGGCTCGGCGATGATGGACCACCCTGGCGCGTAGGTCGAGCTCCGCACTCACGGGAGCGGTCGAAATTCCCGAGGATTCGGGGAGAGTACTTCGGTCTTGGGTATCTACCAATCCTGGATTGTATTGACTGGAGGCGATACAGCGGCAGTGGCCTTCGGATCGCGGATCCCGTGGAGACTGGGGTAGTGCGACCGCTGGACGGGTTCCCCGCACTCTTCATGATGGAGGACGCGCTGGGTACGCCGTACTGGATAACTGACTGGGCGAGACGTGAGCTGAAGCGAGCTCAGGTTGTCGGAGTTGAGTATGGCCCGCCGGCGCGCGTACGACGATGAGGGCTGTAGGTAGGTAGCCGTTCTGTTACCGACCGGGCTGCCTGATGGCGGCGCGAGCGGGCTGTCCGATGCCCATTGCGCCGCTGGTGGAAGTCACAGCGTAGCCGTCACGGGTGTACGCGTCCAGGGAGCTTTTTGCAGCGATTTCGTATTACCGCGAGGCAAGGAACGTGACACCCGGCTCGCTGGCCGATGCGGTCCGCGTGCCGGGTGTACGCGTCCAGCGAGCTCTTGTGCGGCGATTCGCATTGCCGCGCGGCAAAGTTGGAGACAACCGGCTCGCTGGCCGATGCGGTCCGCATCTCACGCTTGCAGTTAAAACGGAATCCTGCCCTGTCCTGGCGGGCGCTGGACGCACCCTCGCCTTGGCGCGAGCGCGGGGCGCTGCACTCAGGGCTCGGTCAGGCGGCTTGGAGTTCAACGACCGGCAAGTGCTTCTTGCCGGCGAAGGCGCTCACTCGTAGCTCGACGGAGGACACGTGTCGCACCAAGTTTGGATCCCCGCGGATAGCCACCTTCGGTCTAGGTTCGAGTCGTGGCACACGGGGCGGCTTCTCTGCTGTGTATTCTTCAGGTGTCTGTCCATCGAGCGCGCGGTGCGGTCGGTGGGTTCGAAACCATGCTGCGCAGCAATCGAGGTCAGCTTGGAATGCGCGCATTCGGAGGGGCACGAGGATCCGTCTGCAGCACTCAGCCTTCAAGCTGCGCCAGAAACGCTCGATGACGGCGATAGAGCGGTGGCTCCCCACCGCGCCCCAGCGAGGCTGGATGTCGAATCGCTCACACCAGGCTCGATACTCCGCGCGGAATTGGACGCCCTGGTCGGTGATGAGGTGCTTGGGAGCGCGTCCCGCGATTCGAATACCAGATCTCAAGAAGCGTCGCACTTCCCGACCGGACGGGTGCTTCTTGAAGGCCTTGAGCTTGATGGGCGCTCTGGAGAACTGGTCGACGACGCCCGCAACCCAGTAGGCGAAAGGCCAGCCGAGCCAGGCCGCAAACGGAAACCACGGGACCCACAGACCCGCCGCGGTCGGCACGAGGGTGAGGTCGCAGTGCCACACATGGTGCACGTACCGCGCGGTAACGCCGCTGGCTTTCGCCCGCGCAGGTGGAGGTGCGTTGCCGCCGGGGTCGGCGTGGGCTTGGTCCGGGGTGGGTTGGTCCGATGGCGCTGGCGGGGCCTCGACCGGCTCGCCTGGCTGCTCGAGGACCATGCGTCGGACGGTCGAGGCTGCGAGCACGAGCCCCGTCCGCGCCAGCGTGTCCGCGATGCGCTGACGACCCATGCTGGGGTAGAGTTGCTTGAGGTCGCGGACGAGTTGGCGCACTTGATCGGGAAAGCGGTTGACGGGTTGAGCGAGCCGGACGAGGGCCGCTTCGCCGAGGCCGTCTAGTTTGTGTTTCCAGCTGGCAAGCGTGTGTGCCGTGATGACGAATCGACGAGCCGTTTCCTCAAGGGACCAACCGGTGGCGGCTTGTAGCAGGAGGATTTGAAGCCTGTCTGGGGCTGAGTAGTGCGGTCGCTTCGCCGGTGCGAGCTTGGCCATCCTGCGGTCCTTGATCGCGAGCTCGGTCTCGAGCTGGTGCACCCGTTGTCCTAAGCGTTCGACTTCAGCGAGCATTCGGGCGCGCGGATTTCGGCCGTTCTCGAAACCGGAGAGGACTTGCAACAAGGCGACGCGCGCGAGCGCGACGGCGTGGACGAGTCCGCTCTTCGCGACGGCATGCCAGTCCTTGGGCACCGGAACTTCAGGCTCTTCGGTCACGTCGCCGACGGTGGCGTGTCTTGGTCGCTGGGTGGGACTTTCGATGCTCGCGTTGTGTTGAAGCTCGCGGTGGCTCTTGCATCCGCCTCCGACCGGGCGGATCTCGCGAGATGCCAAGTCGGTGCAGCCGGATTGAGCTGAGCGCCCTACCCGACCAGCGCCGCGCGGATCTGGCTGAGCACGCCCTCAAGGTTGGCGTGCACCTGCCGAGCGGACACCCGCAGGGTGCGATAGCCGAGGCGAGCGAGCACGCGGTCGCGGCGGGCATCCGCCGCGACGGACGCGGCGTGTTGCCCGCCATCCACCTCGACGATGAGGCGTGCCTCGGGCGCGAGGAAGTCCGCAATGTAGCGGTCCGCGAGGACCACCTGGCGCCGGAACTGGACTCCGAGCTTTCGCGCGCTGATGGCGTGCCAGAGCCGCGCTTCCGCAGGGGAAAGCAGCTGGCGCATGCCGTGGGCGCGAGCCTCGAGGAGCTGTTTGCGCTTGGCGAACTGACGAGCTGAATACGGGGACATGAAACCTCCTTGCGCGCGGGCGCTGCCGCGCGAAGTCCCCCGCGCGCAGAGGGCGTGCCACCCGCGCCACCTGGGGTCGCTTGGGCTGCTCGGGGTGGCGCGACCTGTGCGCGTTGCGAGGGCGGCAGCGTCCGCGCGCGGCGGACACCAAGCCCCTCGGAGCCAGCCAGTTCTGTTGCCGCGCGGACATATTCTGACCTCTGCGAAGTCTAGGCGCGTCGAACCACGTGTGGTAGCCATCGCGGATGGCTCAGCCCGACGTACCCGAAGACGATAACCCAGCAGAGTCGACTCCGACCGAAGCGCAAGCAGCGACGGAGACGGAAGCAGCGACGGAGACGGAGGCGAAGCCGCGTCAGCCGCACGACCTGCTGGTCAAACAGATCTTCGGCGATCCCAAGAACGCCCGACTGGAGTTGGAGGCGGTGTTGCCACCTGCCGTGGTGGCGGCGCTTGATTGGTCGACGCTGGAGGTCAACTCGCTGGGCAACGTCTCCGTCTTCGCGTCGCTCTTGTGCTCGAAGAGTGGACCGTGGCGCAGAGCTTCCACGAGCTGTTCGACCCGGAGGTGCTGGCTATCCCGGGCGTGCGCGAGCACGTGCCGGACTTCCAAGTGGTGCTGGACGATGTGAGCAACCTCAGCGACGAAGCGCTGCGAGCCCGGGCGCGCGACGTGCTCCCTGATTGTCCCGTTGACGCTCTGGGCGCTGCGGGATGGGCGTCGGAAAGAGGCGACCCGAGCCGCCCTCTTGCTGTGGGCGTGGGTGATCGCTGCGCTTTGGAGCCTGCCTGACGGGCGTGCCGCGGTTTCGTTTGTGCTACATTACCTGTCGCTCGTGAGCGAGGTGCTGACGGACCGGGACTTGCTAGACGCGCTGGAGGAACGCGCGCCAGGGGTGAAGGAAGCAATCATGAACAGCGCACAACAGTGGATGGCAGAGGGACGAGCAGAAGGTCGAGCAGAAGGTGAGCGGCGCACATTGGAGCGGTTGCTCCGTCGTAAGTTCGGAGACTCCGCGGTCGACGAGTCGGTGCTCGGCCGTCTGGCATCAGCGGGCGAAGAGCAGCTGACGCATTGGACCGACCGGGTGCTGGACGCCCAAACGATCGAAGAGCTGTTCAGCTGAGTCGATAAGCTAGCCAGCCTGCGCCGAGTCCTTCGCTCCCGCGAAGCGCTCGCTCGGCGCCGAGCTTCCTGCTTCGATGCGCGCACCGCGAAGATTGCGCTAGTGCCTGGTCGGCGTGCACGCGCATTGCCGCGCGGCATTGCAACAGAGGCCTAAAGGGACCCTCTGGGTTCCCCCTCCGTCCGCGCGAGCGAGCCCTGCGCGAGCGAGTCCGGGCCGGGAGGGGGCGCCCGCCGGCAGCCCAGTGTCGCGCGGAAACGGCACTTCGCGCTCAGTGGTTGGTGCCGCCGGAGCGGGGGGCGGCAACCGCAAAACGACGACAGGGATAGTTGAAGGGGATCTGACGCTCTACGCGGAGAAGAACTCTCTGGAGAGGCTGAGGTACTTCTTTGGTCAGCTGTTGACGCAGCGAGATCTGGAAGTAGAGCAGAGCTATCACCTGCGGCTACAGCGGTTGACCCAACGGGAGGCGTTCGGGACGGGAACCGTCGCTGGGCTGGGTGTGACGCCAGCGACCGGAGTCAGCGACCTGAGCGTGTTCGTGAATCCGGGTTTGGCGTTCGACCCGGATGGGCGAGAGCTGATCCTCGAGGCAATGGAGTGTATTCCGGTTGCCGAGGCGAGCGTGCCGGGAGCGGGACTGACCTATGAGGAGGGCTCGTACTTAGCACTCGCCAGCACGCTGTCGGGTCTGTTCGGTGCACCCATCACCGAGCAGGACCTATACGAGCTCGAGGCGGCGCTACGCGAGTGCGGGTTGCTCGCGTCGACTTCTGATCTCAGCGCCCTCGAGGCGGTGCTTGGCAACATCACTGTCACGACAGCGACGCTCGAGGCGCCGGTGTTGCTAAGAGACTACCTGTTCGATCAGCTCGTGGGGGTGACGTTCGTCGGGCTGCGTTACCGCGAGGTAGGAAGCGACCCGGCGCCTGCCGTGCTGGACGCGAGTTGCTGTGGTGGCGTGAGCTGCTTTCCGACACGCACGAGTCAGGGTGTGTACATCGTTTCAAGCAACGATTCGTTCGCGGAGATTGAAGATCCGTACACGGCGATTCGGGAGTGCATCGACACGCAGTTCTTCGAGCAGATGGCGGGTGACAATCCCGTAGATGTGCGCGCGACTCTGTGCGCCTGCCTGACCGCTCCAGGCGCCTGGCGGGGATTGCCACCCGCCGATGATCTCTGCGGCCCGCCTACGCTTCCTATCGTGCCGTTGGCGAAGGTGTGCTGGCGGCGTTTCGACGATGATCTACTGCCGAACATCCTGAGCGTGGACAACTGCTCGTGGCGGCCACTGGCTCCAGGCATTCCCGCGATCAGGTCGCTCATCGAGTCGTTCGCCAGCGGTGCGCGAGCCGGGGCTTTGCTGCCTCGAATTGTTGAAATCAGTCCCACGGAAAATGAAGCATTCAGTGAAGGAAGTATCGGGTCGGGCTTCACCATCACGGCTCGGCTTGACGCAGAAGT
>JAWKRF010000058.1:0-8937 GCA_041389745.1 Polyangiaceae bacterium | reverse complement strand
GGTCGTCGAACGCCTCGGGGCCGACGCTGCCGCGATCTGGACCTTCGAGTCCGAGCGGGAGCTGGTGCTCCACGCCAGCGCTGTCGCTCCAGGTTCGAGCTGGAGCGCTCCCGAGCGTCTCCACGTGAGTGAGGGACGCCTCGGCGCGGCGGCGGAGCGTCGCCGGCCGCTCGTCAATGAACGCCTGAGCCTGGCCGGGGAGACGTTCGAGTCGGCGACCGTGCTGCCGCTCGCAATCGAGGACCGAGGCGCGGGAGTGCTGCTGGTCCTGACCGAGGCCGCCTTGCCTTCGCCATCGCTCGAGGCGCTGACTTCGCTGGCGGTCCAGCTCAGCGTCTCCGTGGAGCGGTTCTGGTTGGAGGAGGGCTCGGAGCATCAGTTTCGTCTACTCGCGGAGACCATTCCGAACCTGGTCTGGACCGCCGAGCCGAATGGGGTCCACGACTACTTCAATCGTCGCTGGTATCAGTACACAGGCTATTCAGAGGACACTCCCGTGGAGCTCCAGTGGGCCGAGTCCCTGCACCCGGACCATCGTCGGAGCGCCGAGGCCGAATGGAAGGCCTGCTACCTGCGCGGGGAGCCCTTCCAGATGGAGTACCTGCGCCGGCGCAAGGACGGCGTCTACCACTGGTTCCTGGCGCGTGCGGTGGCGGTGCGCGACTCCCGCGGGCGCATCATCAAGTGGTTCGGTACGTGTACGGATATCGATGATCAGAAGCGGGCGGACGAAGAGCGAGAGCGCCTGCTCGATCAGGCGAGGGCCAGCGAGGAGCAGTTTCGCGCCGTGGTCGAGAACGTACCTGCGCTGGCCTGGTCAGCGTTGCCCGACGGATACATCGACTTCTACAACCGCCGGTTCTACGAGTACACGGGTCGGACCTTCGATGAGCTCGCGGGCTGGGGCTGGAAGGGGCTACATCACCCCGACGTGCTCGACGAAGCCGAGGCACGCTGGCGCGGTTGCCTGCGCACCGGTGAGCCCTTCGAGATGGAGTTCCCGCTCAAGGGCGCAGACGGCGAGTACCGGTGGTTCTTGACACGTGTGGCGCCGCTACGCGCCAACGACGGGCGCATCTTGCGCTGGTTCGGCACCAACACGAATATCGACGCCCAGAAGCGCCTGCAGGAGGAGCGCGACCGATTGATCGGCCAGCTGGAGCGCAAGAATCGCGAGCTGGATCAGTTTGCCTACGTCGTCAGTCATGACCTGAAGGCGCCGCTCAGAGGGATCTCGATGCTCTCGGAGTGGATCGGCGAGGAGCAGGCCGAGGGGAACTACGAGAAGATCGCCGAGCACCTCGACCTGTTGAAGAAGCGGGTCTTGCGCATGGAGAGCTTGATCAACGGCGTGCTCGACTTCAGCCGAGCGGGACGCAAGAGCCACGAGTTTCACGACGTCGACGCGCATCAGCTGGTAGCCGAGGTGTGCGAAATGGTTCCCTCGGGGAAAGGGATCGGGATCGAGGTGCCGAGCGCGATCCAGCTCCGCGCCCAGCGGATCCCACTCGAGCAGGTCCTGCTGAACCTGATCAGCAACGCCGTCAAGTTCGCGGACCCAGAGTCACCCCAGGTGAGCGTCGGGGCGCGGCTGGAAGGCCGTGAGGTTCACTTCCAGGTACGAGACAACGGCCCTGGGATCGACCCGCGCCACCACGAACGGATCTGGGTGATCTTCCAGACGCTCTCGGGAGGGACCGAAGACGGTACGGGCATCGGTCTCGCGATCGTGAAGAAGCTCGTGGAGAGCGCGGGGGGACGAGTCTGGGTGGAGTCGGAGCCGGGGCATGGAGCCTGCTTCCACTTCACCTGGCCCCTGAGTCCTGGGTAGCCACCCCACCAGGCCCACCTTGCCCTCACAGCCAGTTGCACGACTTGCACAGCGACTTGCACAACCACCGCGACCGACGTGGTCGAAGTCCCAGGTCGCACCAGCGTTTTCGCGCGGATTGCCCCGGATCCTTCCAGGCTGGGTGCAGAACACGCGCTCTCGGTGTAGCTCACGCCAACTCCTGGCCTTGGCACTCAATCTGCACACCCAGCGCCGATGGCTGGACTCGTGCATTCTTTCTTTGCGGCGCGTCGCGCGCTGCTGTCGGTGGGCTTGGCGCTGGGGATCGGCGCGTCCGTGCTGGGCTGTAGCGCGGGACCAGAGCCCGGGACCAACGCAACGCCCCGAGGGACCATTCGCGGCACGTCTCCGCTGGTCGAGACGTTTCGAAGCGTCGCCGAGGAGACCGGTGTTCCGGTCGAGTACCTCGTGGGTGTCGCCTACGTGCAGACGCGGTTTTCGACCCGTCACACCGAGCCGTCGGCCTGGGGGGGGAGAGGAGTGATGCAGCTCGTCGAGCGGCGAAGTCTGAGCGATGCCGCGCGTCTGACGGGGCTCGGTGAAGACGAGCTGAGTGCCGACACCGAGGCCAACGTCCACGGAGCCGCGCGGGTGCTCTCGGAACTGAGAGACCGCCACGGTTCCTGGGAGGCGGCTCTGCAGGCCTACGGGCCCGGTGAGATCAGCCCCGAGGCCGGCTTGGAGTTCGCGCGCCGGGTGATCCGGGTGGCCGTCGATGGTGTCCGCGGCACCGACAGCGACGGGCTCAGCATCGTGTTCGACGGTGCCTACGCCGGAGGCGAATCCGTGGGGCAACAAAGTTCCGAGCTCAAGCCGGACTACAGCGGGGCCAACTGGGTGGGGCCTGCGTGCAGCGGGAACTACAGCGCCTCGAGTCGGGGCGCCTCCGACATCACCGACATCGTGATCCACACCTGCCAGGGAGGCTTCTCCGGCTGCTGGGGCTGGCTCAAGAACTGCGCCTCCGGCGTCAGCGCTCACTACGTCGTGTCTTCCGGAGGCGAGGTCGTGCAGCTCGTCGAGGAGAACGACGTCGCCTACCACGATGCGTGCTTCAACACGCACTCCGTGGGCATCGAGCACGAGGGCTTCATCGACGACCCGAACAAGTGGTTCACCGACGCGATGTACTGCTCGAGTGCCAAGCTCGTGAGGTCGATCTGCGATCGCAACAACATCCCCTGTGACCGTGCTCATGTACGCGGCCACGGTGAGACCCCGGACTGCTCCGATCATACCGACCCCGGCTCGGGGTGGGACTGGGGCAAGTTCATGGAGTACGTGAAGTGCGGCTGCGGTGGTTGCTGCAACGCCGCCAGCGAGACCTGCAATGGCAAGGACGACAACTGCAATGGCGAGGTCGACGAGGGCGACGTGTGTGAGGTCGATTGGCTGCAGAACGAGCTGAGCACCTACGCGCCACCTTCGACCAGCGACGTGAACGGCGACGGCAAGGCTGACGTATGCGGCCGTGGCTACTCTGGCGTCAGGTGCCACCTCGCGCAGCAAGGCGGCTGGACCGCGACCTCGGACACGAAACCTGGCTGGGGCAACGCTCAGGGCTGGGACGACGTCAGCAACTTCGCCACCTTTCGCATGGGGGACGTGAACGGCGATGGGTTCGCCGACCTGTGCGCGCGCGCCAACGATGGCGTGCACTGCGCGCTTGGTTCGGCGGGTGGCCTGGGTGCCGGCGCCAGCGGCCGTTGGTATGGGGGCATGGCGGACGCGGGCTCCTGGAACGAGCCGAGGTTCTACACCACGATCCGCTTGGCTGACGTCAACGGCGACGGTCTGGAAGACCTGTGTGGCCGCTCGGCGACCAGCTTCGAGTGCCACCTGAGCGATGGCGAGAGCTTCTCGACTCAGTTTCCCGGGCCCGCGCTGTCGGATGAGAACGGCTGGGGCCACGCGAGGAACTACGGCACGATTCGCATGGGCGACATCAACGGGGACGGCAAGAGCGACGTGTGCGCGCGCGCCAATGCCGCCATCGCGTGCTGGCTCGCCTCGGACACGGGTTTCTCTACGGATAAAATCGCTGGTCCAGCGTGGAGCAACGATCAGGGTTGGGACAAGCTGTCTGCCTGGTCCACCATTCGCCTCGCTGACGTGAACGGTGACGGGCGAGCCGACCTGTGCGGCAAGAGCGCGAGCGCGCTCTCGTGTGCGCTGTCCAACGGCAACGGCTTCGAGCCGGAGCTCCGCGTCGCCGGCTACTCGGACGATAGTGGCTGGGGCGCGGCGCCGTACTTCTCGAGCTTGCGGGTCGGGGACGTCGACGGCGATGGAGCGCAGGACCTGTGCGTCCGCGCAAGCACCGGCGTGCGCTGCCATGTGTACCACGATGGCGCCTTCGAAGAGATCGCTGGTCCAGCATGGAACGACGACGCCGAGTGGAAGGGAAAGGCCTACTACTCGAGCTTCGCGCTGGCGGACGTCAACGGTGACGGCTTGGCCGACTGGTGCGGCCGCGGTGTGCTTGGCTGGCGCTGCGCGCTGGCGACGGGTGTGGGGTTCGACGGTGAGTGGACTCTCGACGAGTTCACCGATGAGGGCGGGTGGGATGCGCTGCAGTACCGCGCCACCGTGCTCAGCGGGGGACCGCCGTCGGAGCCAGTGACCCAGTGCGAGGCGGAGCTCTGCAACGGTCGAGACGACGATTGCGACGGAGAGGTCGACGAGGACTGCGCACCCGTCGGCTCCGGGGGCTCTGGAAGCATGAACGGGGGCGCGGGCGCTCCAGCGACCGGAGGTTCGGCTGGCGACGGTCTGCTGCACGGTGAGGGGATCGCGACACGCGACTCCGGGTGCGGTTGCCGGACCAGGACTGGCGGGAACCAGAGGTCGGGGATCTGGATCCTCGGGGCAATGATCGCCGCGTGGCTGCGTCGCCGTCGTCGCTGAACGTCACCCTCGGCGGGCCCGCAACGGCCAGCTAGAGACTACAACCGATACGCTCTCCGTCGATCGCCACTTCGTCGATCCACACGTCGAACTGAGCAGGCGTCGGATTACTCTGATACATCCACCAACCGACCCACACCTCGTCGAACTCGGGGAGGAGATACTGAGCGCTGGAGTTGCCGCCGTGCGGCACGGAGGGGTAGGTGGCCAGCGACGGGTGCTCGACACCGTCCCAGAAGAAGTGGGTCTCGTCCCTGGCGCCGTCGTACTGCCACTCGATACACACCCACTCCTTCTCCGGAACCTCCTGCGCAGCGTCTTGGCTCGGGTCCTTGTCGATGTTCGTCCAGTCTCCGGTCGGACCACCGTCGCTGCCCACACCGAACTTGCGGTACTGTCCTCCCACTCGCACGCGGGAGGTATCGCCGCTGCCAGTGCCCTCGATCAGCGTGAAATGGGCGTAGTCTGGCGTGACCGGCAGGGCTTCGATGTAGAAGAACATGCGACCCCAGAAGGCGTTGTTCGTTGCGGGAAATGTCTTGCTCTGGCTGATGTAGGCGAAGCCGTTTCCTCCGCGCGGGAAATGGGCCGACTGACTACCCGCGCCGCGAGCGTGCTGTCCAGGGTCACCGTCCCCCGGGGAGTCCGGCGCTGCTATCCAGCGTGCTCGCCTCGGAAGTCGTCGCACAGATCGACGTCGAGACGGCGCAGCGGGGAGCGCCGAAGAACTCGCTGCGGTCGCTGGAGTAGTACCGCGCTCCGTGCCGCTGCCGCCGCTAATATCCGCAGGCTGCCCCGAAGAACCTCCGGAGCCTGCGCCGGAACCGCCAGAAAGCCTGCTCGTCCCGCTCACCGCTGGTGCGCCTGCACCTGAGCCCTGCGCTCCCGCCATCGGACTGCCCCGTACATCGCTGCGCCGAGCCGCGCTGCCGCCTCCGCCCGTGGTGTCTTCACCGCAACCCATCAGGCCGGTCGCCCCCAGCAACGCCGCGAGACCGAGTGGAAGCCACGAACGCGTAGAGGAGCGGTAGCGCATGCGCCGAGTCTACACGATCTCCCATGGAAACATCCGGTGCGGCGCGGCTGGATCAATCGCTGACCAGCGGCGCTCGTCCCCTCACCCCCAAACCCTGCCGATGATCTGAACGTCGGAGTGACTGATTCGAACAGACCTCTGCCGAGCCAGCAGGCCCTGAAGTTGCCCTGGGTAAACGCCAGTTGGTGAGCGACTACGAGCGACGGGCAGTTCGCGAGCGATCGTCAGAAAGTCGAGCCGTCGTCGGAACGGCACCCGACCATCACGCCGACCCACGCGCGGGCCGAACGAGGCAGGGCAACGCGAGGTGAGTCGATGTGGGTCGGGGAGCCGAGGGAGACGCTGGCTTGCTTGGAAGTCCTGATTTTCATGCCCGTATTCTGGGTTCCCCCTGCTGACAGCCTGCTGTCAGCTGAGTTCGAGCCCCGGCGCCCTGCTAGCCTTGTCTGGATGTTCCGCTGGCCAGGGCCGACACGTCGCGCGCTCACCTCGCTCGGGTTCTGCACCCTGACGCTGTGGTCGGCCGGATGTTCCCGTGAGGAAAAGAGCGCGGGGCCGGGGCCTCCGCCCCGCGTCGAGGCCGAGGTCGAGCAGAAGGCGGCGCCGAAGCTGCTGCAGCTCGTCGCCGGCGGGCGCTGGCTCGCGTTGCGAAACTCCGCCCATCAAGTTTTCCTTGCGGATAGTAAGCGGCCTGAGAGGTTGCTCGCCCTCGACTTCAGCGGGCTGGGCCCAGACCAGCCAGCGCGCATCGCGGACCTCGCCCTCGGAGCCGACGACCGAACCTTGGTGGTCGCCTATCGTAGCGACCAGGGGAAGGGCTTCGTCGCGCTGTTCGACGCTCAGACTCGCAGCATGATGCGCCACTTCGCAGCCGACTACGTCGAGGTCGCGCTGGGTGATTCGGGAAGGCTCTTGCTCGGGGTGAGCGAGGACGCCGCGGAGGTGCGTCGGGTCAACGACGCGAGCCTGGTCAAGCGGCGCGAGCAGTCGGGGCTCGACGCTGGCGCGATGGCATGGGGGGGCACCGAGGTGCTACTGCATCACGCCATCGCCGACCAGCAGGCGGGCGCCTTCGTGCGCTGGGAGCCGCTGCGAGACTCCCACTCCAGCTCTGGCGACGAGAACTGCGGCGTGCAGATCGGTCTGTCCGGGGACGGCGGGCGCTACCTCGCGGTTTGCGGCGGGCAGGCCGTGCGCATCGGGGGCAAGGGCGACGCAAGGCAGCTGAAGCTGCCGCTCTTCGCCTTCGCGCGCCTTTCCAGCGACGGCAAGCTCCTGGCGATCGCCCGCAGCAAGCAGGTGGAGGTGGCGAAGGTCGACTCCCAGGAACAGCTGACGGAGTTCTCGGTCGAGGCGCCCGTCAGCGGTATCGCCTTCACCGGTGATTCCTCGCGGATTTGCGTGATCAGCGATCACCTGCAGTGCCGCGCGCTGATCTGAGCTGCCGCCGCCGGGCAACGCCCAGGTAGCTCGTGTGGCCTGGAGTCCAGTCAGGGCGGGGGAGAGGAGCCCCGGCTCAGACTCGCTCGACTCCCACCACGCCACGGACGCGCTGCAGCGCCTTCATGACCCGCTTGAGCTGT
The DNA here is from genome assembly GCA_041389745.1 of Polyangiaceae bacterium. Taxonomy (GTDB): domain Bacteria; phylum Myxococcota_A; class Polyangia; order Polyangiales; family Polyangiaceae; genus JAHBVY01. Next base: position 1,559 of record JAWKRF010000058.1, on the reverse strand, counting down.
TCGAGATCACCCACCATGAAGGTGAAGACGTTCTGGGCGCGACCGTCGTCCGTGGCGCGGCAGTTGGCTTCGCTGATGTTGATCTTCTGGGCGCTGAACGTCTCGCTGACGGTCGCCAGGATGCCTGGTTCATTCTGGGTGGTGACGCGCACCTGGACGGGACGCTGGACGCCCGTACGAGTGTCCCAGCTGACGTCGATGCGACGCTCGGGATCGGTGTCGAAAGCCTTGATGCAGTCGCGGCGATGGATCGTGACCCCGCGCCCGCGGGTGATGAAGCCGATGATGGGATCGCCGGCGACCGGATTGCAGCACTTCGCGTAGCGGATCAGGATGTCGTCGATACCGCTGACCCGGATCCCGGTGGCGTCTCGGCGCGTGACCTTGCGCACGAGGTTCTCCACCATGCTGGTCTTGAGCTCGCGGGGCGCCTCCACACCCGGCTGTCGTGCCTTGATGTTCTGCACGACGTCGTAGGCCTGGATCTTCCCGTAGCCGATCGCCAGCAGGAGCTCGTCCCGGTTTCCCATCTTGTAGTGGTCCACCAGGCGTCGGACTTCATGGTCGTTCTTCAGCAGCTTGGTCAGGCTCATACCCGCGGAGTGCAGCTCGGTCTCCAGCAGCTCGCGGCCCAGCGCGAGGCTGCGTGTGCGCTGCTCGGAGCGCAGGTAGCTGCGGATGCGCGTGCGCGCGCGGGTCGTGACGCAAGCGTCCAGCCAGTCCTTGCTCGGTTGCTGCGAGGGCGACGTCATGATCTCCATCACGTCGCCGGAGCGCAGCTTGTAGCGGATGGGGACGATCTGTCCGTTCGCGCGTGCGCCGGAGATGTGGTGACCCACCTCGGTGTGGATGGCGTAGGCGAAGTCGATCGGTGTGGCTCCGCGAGGAAATACCTCGACATCACCCTTGGGCGTGAAGACGTACACCTCGTCGGGGAACAGGTCGATCTTGACGCTCTCGAGGAACTCTGCGGGATCCTTCAGGTTGCGCTGGTAGTCAGCGAGCTCGCGCAGCCATCCGAACTTCGCGGCGTCCTTCGGGTCGATGCCGCCCGACAGCCGCTCCTTGTATTGCCAGTGTGCAGCGACGCCCAGCTCTGCGACGCGATTCATCTCGTGGGTGCGGATCTGAACCTCGATGCGCTGGCGTCCTGGCCCGATCACGGTGGTGTGGAGCGACTGATACATGTTGGGCTTCGGCAGCGCGATGTAGTCCTTGAAGCGTCCAGGGATCGGGGTCCACTTCGAGTGGATCACGCCGAGGGTCGCGTAGCAGTCGGCGACGCTCTCGACACAGATGCGAAAGCCGATCAGATCGTAGAGCTTGTCGAAGTCGCAGTTGTGCTGCTTCAGCTTGCGATAGATCGAGTAGACGTGCTTCGCGCGCCCCGACACGTCGGCGCCGAAGCCCTGCTCGGCGAGGCGCGACTGGATCGTGCGACATACACCCTCGATGTACCGGTCGCGCTCGCGGCGGCTCTTGTAGAGCTTGCCCTTGATGTCATCGAAGGCGACGGCCTCGGTGTAGCGGAACGAGAGGTCTTCCAGCTCGCTCTTGAT
>JAWKRF010000057.1:0-9378 GCA_041389745.1 Polyangiaceae bacterium | reverse complement strand
TTCGGTCGACTCGGGTCGACGTCCCAGACCAGCTACGTCCGAGTCAACGAGCTCGAAGGGTACTGAACGCAGCCACGCCGAGCGGTCGGATCGACGGCCCTGGGAGTGGCGCCAGGTCGCTCCCGGGGCCCCGCTTCGAGGCCTCACGCTGCTCGAACGCCCCGCCGAAGCGTGCCCGCCGCGCCCTCCCCCAGAACCACAAAAATCCCTGAATTTTCCCCAAGTTTCGGGGGTGAGGAACGCCGTCCCCGCACCCATGTGCGGCTTTGCTTGACAGGGTCCCCAGAGATGATAGAAGCCGCGGTCCCAACCGGGTCATTAGCTCAATTGGTAGAGCAGTGGACTCTTAATCCATTGGCTGAAGGTTCGAGTCCTTCATGACCCACTATTGTGGTGATGAATCACCACCAGAGATTCAGGACTCTCTGACCTCGGGAGTGCGAGCAAAGCTCGGGCAGGCTGCCTCGGTTTCGAGTCCTTCATGACCCACTATTGAGGTGATGAATCACCTCCTTCCGCTTCCGGACTCTCTGACCTCAACGCGACGGCCTTGGCCGGCGCGTGGTGGAGAGGACGAAGCGGCGCACAGCCCGAGCAACGCGGAGCGCGGGCACGCCCCCACTCCGTTGGGCGGGCACGCGCGGGGCGAGGACTGGCGACGCGAAGTGTCGCGAGCGTAGCTCGCACAGGCTCCCTCGTGGGTATTTCACTCATCGTGATCACCCGTCACGCGATGGCGATCACGGGTTTCAGCGGATGGCGATCACGGTCTGGCGGTAGCGGCGCTGGTTGGACATGGGTTCAGGGTTCGGACTTGGACTTGCGTCGGGAGGGCCCCGACAGTTTGAGCTTGTGGGCTCGGTGCAGGACGCGGTCGCAGATGGCGTCGGCGAGGGTGGGGTCGTCGATGTACTCGTGCCACTTCTCAGGTGGCAGCTGGCCGGCGATCACGACCGAGCTGGCATCGTAGCGATCATCGAGAAGCTCGAGCAAATCTTGGCGGTGTTGATCGGTGAGCGGAGCCACGCCGAAGTCGTCGATCACCAGCACGTGAGTCTTGGCCATGCGCGCGAGGAGGCGCGCATAGGAGCCATCGGCGCGGGCAACCGTCAGCTCGTGGAAGAGCCGCGGCATCCGTCGATAGAGCGCCCTGTAGCCCTTGCGGCAGGCCTGGTGCGCGAGCGCGCAGGCAAGGTACGTCTTCCCAGTGCCCGTTGCTCCGGTGATGGTGACGTGCTGCGTTTCCGCGATCCATCTGCACGTTGCGAGCTGCGCGACGACGGCCTTGTCGAGCTTGCGATTGGCCGCGTAGTCGACACCCTCGAGGCACGCTTGAGTCACCTTGAGTTTCGCTTGGGTGAGTGAGCGCTTCAGGCGTCGGTTGTCGCGACTGAGTTGCTCAGCGTCCACAATCAGGCCGAATCGCTCGTCGAAGGCTAGGTCGTTCGCGACAGGCGTCGAGCGCTGGTCGTTCCAGGCTCCAAGCATGCCGAAGAGCTTCATCATTTTCAGTTTGTCCTCGGTTTCTTCATTCAACATCACGTTCTCCTTGGTAGTATTCCGGTCCTATCACATTGCCGTGCGGCACTGTCTGAGTGTTGGCTGACACCGCGGTGATCGGAGGGATCCGGTCAATCCCACGTTGGAGGATCGCCGCGACGTGGCGATAGGAGTGCGCGCCGACCAGGAGGGCCCGCTCGGACGCCGCCTCCAGGCGCGCAGCGCCATACTTCTTCTCGAGCTTTTTCAGGCCAAGGCAAGAGCGGTAGCCACGCTCCGGGTGAGGTTGCTCGCGCAGGATCGTGGCAGCAAGCGTTCCTGTCTGTGGCCCGACCTTACAGGCCCATGCGACGAGCGTCGCCGGTGTCCATTCGGCGTGCGCGCGGTGGGACGCGGGCATGTGTTCTGGGTTGGTCGTGTAGCCACCCTTCTTGTGGCTGCGCTGGTGTGACGTGATGCGCTTGCCGCGCAGCCAGACCTCTATTGTCCCCGCGGAAACACGCAAGTGCAACTTTTCGCCAGTCAGGGAGTGCGGAGCCGAGTAGTAGTGACCATCTGCCTCCACGTGGTAGTCCAGGCGAAGCTTGCACGCCTTCCACTCCCCGTAGACGAAGCGGCTGGCGGGCAGCGGTTTGAGCGCCGGACGATCCAGCCGCTCGAACAAGTCCCGACGACTGACGCCGTACCTGCGGAGCGGCGCTTGATTCAGCTCGGCAACCAGCTCGCGAATGCGCGTGTTCAGCTCGTCTAGCGAGTAGAAGACCTGGTTGCGGAGCTTCGCCAGCACCCAGCGCTCGACGACCTGGACGGCGACCTCCGCAGGTGCTTTGTCTCGCGGCTTGCGTTGCCGCGCGGGAATGCATACTGCTCCACAGTGGACGAGAAATTCCTCATAGGTGCTCTGCAGCTTTGGCTCGTATCGGCAAGCACCAACAACGGCAGCCTTGAGCTGGTCAGGTACGACGACCTCGGGCACTCCACCGAAGTACTCGAAGGCTCGTTCGTGGCTTCGGATCCAATCCTGCGTCGACTGCGTGAGGGTTGCCTCGGCGTAGGTGCAACTCGAAGCCCCGAACGCCGCGACGAAGAGCTCGACTTCTTGCACCTCGCCCGTCGTCGGATCCTGGATCCTCGGCTTGGCACCCGAGTAGTCGACGAAGAGCTTCTCTCCCCCACGATGGATCTGGCGCATCACGACGCCCTGACGCTTCTTCCACGCTCGATACAGGTTGCAGAACTGCGTGTAGCGATAGCCCTCCGGATGCCGACCGAGGTACTCGACGTGGAGCAGCTGCAGGGTGACACCCTTGCGTCGCAGCTCGACGTCGATCTCTGCAAGGTTGGGCGCTGGCCTCGCTCCGCTGACGCTCTTTGCGCCGTACAGTCGTGCGGAGAGCTCGCGCTCTTCGAGTGCCTCGATTTCTTGCCAGGTGGAAAATCCAGCCTGCTTGGCCCTAGACACCGTCTCGCCGACGCCACCAGCGCTCACGCCGACGCTCGCAGCGATCATTCGATGGGTGTGCTCCAGCAGCAGCTTCTGCCGCAGAATCTCTCTGATGTGTCGCATGGGAAGCCTCCGAGTCGCCATGCCCCGCGATACGTCGGGGCACGGCCGCAGGGGCCAACCAGTGCTGCTACTACCGGACGGATGTGCAGTATTTCGAGCGATCAGGAAGCCCGAAACGCGTGATCACGATCACTGAAACGGCTGATCACGATCCCGAAATGGGTGATCGCCATGGAGTGAAACGCGCACTTTCGGTTCCCCGCATGACGCTAGCCACCTGCCAAAGCGCTCCGCTTCCGCTCGCCCCGATGCTTCGGCTGTCGAGCCCACCGGCCGCTTGCCCAGCACCACCACCGCTTCCGCCTTCACGGCGCCGAGATGTCAGCTGGTCCTGAAAGGCCTGGCGACGGTTGCATGGGTTGCTTGGGCGGCTAGGTTCCTCGCGGCAAGCGTGGGTGCACTAGCGGGACGGTCTAGTGCCCGCAGACATCCCCGCACGCGCCTAAGTCGTTGCCAAACGTGCCGTACAGACAGGCGAGAGGCACCACGACGAGCTGGGTGGTGATGCAATTCTCGTTGCGGCACGAGGAACTACCGCAGGACGCCATGCAGCCAAGGGCCGCGTTACAAGTGCTATCCGCGCGGCAAGCGGGCAGCTCCGCCTCACAGCATCCCCCAGCGCCTTCGCGAGACAGGTCGCGCAGTTCTCGCCAGAGTTGCCGCCGCGAGCGCATTCTGGACGGCGGCTCCCTTTGGCGGGATACCACACACCTTCGGCGTTTAGGCACGCAGCTTCCAAGCTCGAGGCCGGAATGTCGTAGAAGTTCAAGATGGAGAGGTAGTCATTGTCGGGTTCCTCACACCATCCAGGCCAGGTTCCAAGGCACCCGCCGGGGTTCCAGAGCCCACTGCAGTTTTGCTCGAGGTCCGCTCCGTTGAAGTCGTCGTAGTACGCACCACAGTAGTCGTTCGTCTCGTGTATGTGGCAACCGCCAATCACGGGTGGAGCGTTGCAAGTCCCTTGCTTGCCGGCGAACCCACCACCGCCGCCAGCTCCACCCGACGTCGATGCTGCGGTTCCGGCGGTTCCCGCGGCTCCACCAGCACCAGCTCCTCCAATCCCTGTCCCACCAGCCCCAGCAGCACCACTGCTCGCGCCAACACCAGCGCCGCCTCCAGTAGCCCCAGTCCCGCCTGCTCCGCCACCGCTACACGAGCACTCCGAGAACGCGTCTCCGGAGGCCTCACACGTCTGATTTACCGCTTCGGCCATCAGAGCAGGTGCACGGCTCTTGCTTGCCAGGCGTGCAGCTTGCTCCACCCCCAGGCGACGACTCTTCCGAGCTGCAGCCCGGGAAGAGAGCCAACGTCAACACAAGCAGGAAGCGGAAGCCCCTCATGTGAACAGCATCCGGGAGCCCCGGGGTGACAGCAAGGACGTTGTCGGCCGAGTCTGGTTCCGCGCAGCCTTGAACGGTGTCACCCTGAGCACCAGTCGCCTTGCTGCGGGTCCCAGATGTGCAGGCCCGCTTGTCGGAGACTCGAGAGGATGTCCATCACCGCGGAGATCTGGGCCGAGCCTCGTCCGGCGTTGTGGTTCACCTGGACGTGGTTCGACCGCACGTACACGAAGACGTAGTCGTCCCCGACCGCTGACGAATCATGGTCCGTTAGACAGATTGCAGCCGCGAGACTACTGCTGACCAGGCAGCGGGATGCGATACAACGCAGAATCCTGCGTGTAATACAGATACCCGGACTGGATCCCGACGTAGTACTTGAACGACACGGCTTCGCTCTGAATAGAGCCATCTTTCTGCATGGCAACTAGCGCCCCATCTTCCCACCAGTACGCAACCCCATCGAAGATACCGTATGCCCCGCTTGTCGCGAGGCCTTCGCGCAGCACCGTGCGCTCCCCCGTCGTCGTGTATAACAGGGCGTCTGTCTTCGTGGAGCCGTTCTTGTAGCAGAAGCCCAGCAACTCAGCGGTTTCCTGGTAGCGGTAGTAGGAGCAGTTGAGAGCGACGTCGAACAGCAACTCCGCCTGCCCGCCCTGCTTGGACACACGATAGCTCCCCCCCGACTGCACCCAGTAGACGTACTCATCATCCATCCAAGGCGCATCGATTGACAGCTCCGCGCCCCAAAGGATGTCGCCGCCGGCGCCAGTCGCCTTGTTGAAGAGCTGGAAGTCGGAGCTTGTGTCGTGGAACTGCTGAACGAGAAGATAGGTATCGTCTTCCAGCAGGACCTCGGGCCGCCGGTTGACGTTTCTGGTGGCAATGAACTCCACCATGTCACCGCCGTCGTAGGGAACTCGCATGATGTCGTTTCCCCACGTATTCAGCGTGTCATCATACTGCCCGGCCTTGTAGAAGTAGTGATGGTTCCGATCCTGGAAGCTCAAATGAATTGGTGTGTCCGAAGTAGCCAACGCTTCAGCCATGGCGCCTTCACCAAGCGGCTTCCTGTACAAGCTCCACTTTCTCTGTTGGCCTCCTGAGTACTCATCCGGCGGGTCCTCGCACGAGTAGAAGAGGTATTCAGCGTCCGGCAGGATCGACGCCGGACACTTCGCGCTGGTGGTGCCGACGAGCTCTCCCTCGACGACCGCACCACCTGTCCCACCATTGCCCGCGCTTGTTCCAGCGCCACCGCCTGTCGTCGTGGTTCCTGCCATACCACCTTGACCAGCGGAGCCGCCATTGCTGCCAGCGGTGTCTCCAGAGGATCCACAGGCTGCAACACCGCACAACGTGAGAAACGTGCCCAGGTACGCGAGTTTGCCAAGCATGGCAGCGAATTTTGCCACACCAACTCGGTGTGTCCACATCTTTATCCTCACAGAGAGCTGCACGGTGAGCACCATCGCGCCCGCACGCGAGCGGATGGTGCTGTTGGCATGTACCGCTTCCAATGTCATAGCTCGCCCCCATGGACCGTGCCTGGCTCGGCCAAGCGGATCCGGGGATCACCAGCAACGCCGTCAGCAGTTTGAGCACCGCCAGCTGCAGCTTGTTGGTTCGGCCAAGCAGATCGCACATCCGCTTGGTGGGGTTCATGTCGTCACCTCCGGTTGGTTGTTCTTTCGTTGGTTGCCTTTCCGCGGGGTGCGCGGATTTCGATACGTGTCGCCCTGCAAGCGCAGCACATGGGCAGCGTGCAGTAGGCGGTCCATGGCTGCGCTCGCCAGAAGCGGATCGCCAAAGAGGCGCGCGAGCTCGTCGGTGTCGCGGTTCGATGTGATCAGCGTCGAGGCGCGCTCGTAGCGAAGTCGGATTAGCTCGTAGAGGTCAACGGGCTCCTCGGCGATCAGGGGACGCAAGCCGAGGTCATCAATGATGAGCAGGTCGAGCGAGGCGAGCTTCGCCAGCTTCCGGTCGTGGGAGTTGTCCGCTCGCGCGGCACGCAGCTGCTTGAGCAAGTCGTTCGCCTCCATGTAGAGCACGCTGTGACCGACGCGACAGGCACGATGGCCGAGCTTGAGCGATATGGCTCTTGCCAACGCCCGTCTGCCCGAGCAGCAGGACATTACGTTTGCGCTCGACGAAAGTACAGGTCGCCAAGTCGAGCACCTGCTGTTTTGGAATTTCCGGATTGAAATGAAAGTCGAAGTCCTCGAGCGTCTTCTGGTGCTCGAAGTTCGCGCGTCGCACTCGCTGGTCGAGTTGCTTGGAGTCTCGTCGTTCGACCTCGTCCTTGAGCAGGCGGTACAGGAATTCTTCGTACGCCAGACCGTCGTCCACAGACTGGCGGAGGCGCAACTCGAGCGTGTGCAGGATCCCGCTGAGCTTCAGCTTCTTGAGCAATGGGACGAGCTCGTCAATGGTGCTCATGGCTTACCTCCGCTTCCGTCAGCCAGTCGGTCTCCGGGCGTGCAAATCGGGGAGGTTCGTCGGCCCACTCCCCAGAGCCTGGTCTCACGGGCGGCAGAGGCTGAAAGTCCAGACCCTGCACCAGAATCGACTTAACCGCGCGGTAATTGTAGCTCCCGTAAAATCGTGAGCGCGCGGCCGTCGCTCGGGCACGCTCCACTGGGTACTGCTCAAGCAGTGAAACGATGGACTGGACCGGCCGCAGCATCGACAACTCGCCATCCGAATCGAAGACCTCACGGACAAACGCTCCGACTTCATCACCCATCCGATCCGCCCGCTCCTCCCAGTACTCGCGGGTGCGATGTCGGAAGTCGCCACGTACCTCCGGCAAGTGCGACTCCTCCGTCACACGATGCCCGGAGCCCGCTCGAGCGTGCGTCGCGACCCGCTCATCGTCGACGTAGACCATCACGGACGAGGCCGTCGCTCGCACCCAAACCTGTCGACCGATGTGAGGCCAAGGCACCGAGTACAAGCGCTTCTCGAAGACCACATGACTGTCCGGGTGCACCGTCGCCTTCTTCCAAACCACCGGGTCGTACGGTCGCGGCGGGAGCGGGTGCAACTCACGCTGCTCCTCGCTTTCGAAGACCATCAAGGGTTGTTTCCCCGTGGTTCCATGGATGCGCATTCCCGCGACTTCGCGTGTCCAACGCTCAAGCCAGCGGTTGGTGTCCTCGAGGGGTTCCTCGCTTCGGCCGCTGAGCGCGTTGCTCTTCACGTATTTCACCCCAGCCTCGACCTTGCCCTTCTTTTTCGGCGCGCGGGGAGGCGTGGGGTCGATCTTGAATTGATAGTGTCGAGCAACCTCTCGGTAGCTACGATTGAGTTCGCTCGTTCCGCCCGCGTCGAAGGCGGCACGGATCACCGCTGCCTTCAAGTTGTCCGGTACGATGGTGCGAGGGACGCCTCCCAGCGCACGAAAGGCCCGCTCGTGGAGCGCAATCCAAGTATTCGTATCCTGACGGAAAGCGCATTCCGCATACAGATGTCGGCTGTGGCCGAGCACCATCACGAAGACCCAGCTCTTCCTTAGCTTCTTCTGTTGCGAATCCCAGCGGTAGCCAGCGTAGCCGAAGTCCACTTGGGCGACGTCGCCGGGCACGGTCTCGACCGGAATCGCAACCTGAAGCGGGTTGGGGCCAGCCTCGCGCTTGAGGCGCAACACCATCCGCTTCACGGCTGACAGGCTTCCGTTGAAGTCCTTGTCTTCCGTGCGGAGTCGGTCGTAGATGGCGCGCGGGCCGACGCCCGCTCGGGACAGGCTCTCAATCCGCTTCTGCCAGTGCTCTAGCGAGGACGTCTGCTGTTCGGGCACGACCGGCGGACGGTGCCGCAAAATGGCTTGCTTCAGCGCTTCGGCGTCCGGCAACTCGGCCGGGTCACCGTCGAGCAGACCGGCCTCGGCTAAAGCCTTCCGATACTCGCGCTCAGTGTTGGGCCCCATGCCCAGCAGTCGAGCTGCTTCGCGGGCGCCCTGTCCCATGCGGTGCAAACGCACCAGCTCCTGCAACCTGTGCATGTCCGTTCTCCTCGCCGCCATGGCGTCAAGGTCCGCGGACGCCCTGACACCTGTCCAGTAGTGCCTCCTTTCACGCAGGATCCGCTTGGCCGAACCAAGGGCGATCCGTTTGGCCGAACCAGACCCGATCCGTTTGGCCGAACCAGCGGCGATCAGCTCAGGCGGGCCATGACACTTCCAACAACCCATGCGAAACCGCGCGGTCGCGTTGGGCCTCCACAGCATCGAGCGAGGCCCTGCTGTTCAAGGTACCGAAGGGCCTTGAGTCATTTCGAGCACCTGGGCGGTGGCCTGGGGCGAATGTCGAGCCGTGCTTCCTGGCGCCACATCCCCATGTTCATCCGCATCCTCACCGACCACACGCACACCGACGCCCCAGCCGCACCCGGCTTCCGCTCGGAACGCAGCAACCAGTCGGCGAGCCGCCACGTCGTCGCGGTTCAGGATGGCGCGGGTCGCGAGGTGCTCATTGCCCTCGACGACGAAGCGAGGCGGGCCTTCAGCGAGACCCTTGCGCGCCGAGAGCCCTCAGATTTGTTCCGTTCCCGCGCGTAGGTTGTAGAGGTCGTCTGGCGAGTCCCAGACGTCACTCTCGTATCTCGATACTTGCTGCACCCACGGCATGAGCTCCGAAATTGCCGCAAGGAACTATTCGGTCGCCGCGTCTCTCAGTCTGCTAAGCTCCGCATCCATCGCGTCCAGGTCTTCCAGATCGGCTGCGGTCCAGAAGGAGTCGATGTCGATTACGTATCCATCACGGCACTCCCCATGGAGCTGAGTCTCGACCGAGAGCTCAACGAACCCATCGCACCAGTGCAGTTGGAGGATAGTTCCGTTCCGCTGGTTGGGATCTCGAGACATCCGGCCCACGATCTCACGGATGTCAGCTGTGCTGAGGTGAGCCACCTTTCCCGCCCACAGGCTGCCGTTCGTTTGGAGGGTGTGTTCCCATTGGATTGACATGACGC
>JAWKRF010000056.1:0-9575 GCA_041389745.1 Polyangiaceae bacterium | reverse complement strand
GATCAGTTCGCAACGCCCATCCTCACCGAGGTGCAGGGTCTCGTGCAGTTCGGCGATCTCGTCGAAGGCGTGACCTTCACGGAGAAGGTGGATGAGCTGACGGGCTTGAGCCGCAAGATCGTCACCGAGTCTCGCGCCGCGGATCTGCGTCCCCGCATCACCATCATCGACCCGGAGACGGGCGAGCCGGTGAAGATCCCGGGCACGGAACTCGACGCACGCTACTTGCTGCCCGTCGGCGCCAACATCGTGTGCCAGGACGGCGAGATGATCTACCCCGGCGAGCCGCTCTCGAAGATGCCTCGCGACACCACGAAGGTGCAGGACATCACCGGTGGCCTGCCCCGCGTCGCGGAGCTGTTCGAGGCACGCAAGCCGAAGGATCACGCCATCATCAGCGAGATCGACGGCATCGTGAGCTTCGGCAAGGACACCAAGGGCAAGCGCAAGGTCATCGTGACCCCCGTGGGCCTCGACGGTGCGTTGCAGTCGGATCAGGAGCGTGAGTACCTGATCCCGAAGGGCAAGCTCATCCAGGTGCAGCCCGGCGACTTCGTGCGCGCTGGCGACCCGCTCCAGGACGGTCCTGCGAACCCCCACGACATCTTGCGCGTGAAGGGCGAGAAGGAGCTCGCGGCGTGGTTGGTGAACGAAATCCAGCAGGTCTACCGCCTGCAGGGCGTAGGCATCAACGACAAGCACATCGAGGCCATCGTGCGTCAGATGCTGCGTCGCGTGCGCATCAAGGACGTCGGCGACACCAACTTCCTGATCGACGAACAGGTCGAGAAGTACGTCTTCGAGCGTGAGAACGCGCGTGTGATGGAGCGCGGCGGGCATCCCGCCGTGGCCGAGCCGATGCTCCTGGGCATCACCAAGGCCTCGCTCTCCACCGAGTCGTTCATCAGCGCCTCGTCCTTCCAGGAGACCACGAAGGTCCTCACCGAGGCCGCCATCTGCGGCAAGACGGACGACCTGCGCGGCATCAAGGAGAACGTCATCATGGGTCGCCTGATCCCCGCGGGCACTGGTCTGCCGGCGTACAAGCGCCTCCAGGTGATCGTGGAGGACGACGTGCACCACGCTGCGGCTGCTCGGGTCTATCAGCCGGCGCCGCAGATGACGGCCGCGATGAACGAAGACTGACCTGCAAGGCAGGCGACGGACGAACGAGGGACCCGGCGAGTCGGGCCCCTCGTTCGCTTTTGTCCGCTATGGGCCCTACCATTGGATCGATGGTTCACTCACGGGGGCTCTGGCTAGGCGCCACGCTGGCGCTGACGAGCGTGGCTTGTGACTCGAAGAGCGAGCCCGCCCCGTCCGCCTCCCAGAGCGCCACGTCGACGTCGGCCGCGCCGAGCCCGAGTTCGGTCCCGCTGGCTCCCGGCGTGCGACCGCTCGTACCACGCGGAAGCGCGTCCGTCGCTCAGCGCCAGACGCTCACCGCCCTGACGGGACCCAAGCGCCTGACCCTCGCCGGTCCCCGGCCCGTGGCTGAGCTCACGGTGCCCGTCGGTCAGACACTGACTCAGCCGCTGCTGGTGGTGCTGACGACGCCGGAGACCGCCAAGCAGTGCGAAACCTGGCAACGCATCAAGCCTGCCGTCGGCTTCATGCTCTGCCCGACGCCGGCAAGCGATAGCACCGAGGTGGTCCAGCACACGAAGTCGGCCGTCAAGGCTCTGGAGGCCAAGTTCGGGCAGCACGTCGGACCACGCAGCACGTTGGTCGGCTACGGTGCAGGCGCCGACGCGGCTGTCGCCTTGATGCGCGAGAGTCCCATTCTGTTTCCTCGGGGATTCTTGATCGGAGGAGGAGTCTCAGGCTTCGGCTCGGGTGCCGTGCAGGCATTCGCCGTTCAGGGCGGCGAGCGAGTCTTGTTCGCCTGCAAGGACTGTGAAGCGGGCCGCAGCGTGAGCAACCTGCTCCGCAGCGGGGTCAACGCGAGGCATCTGGACGAAACCGAACCCGACCTGAAGCAGCTCCAGAGCGCCTGGGCTTGGCTGAGCGAAGGCGACCCCTGGTGGAAGCCCGATGCGCCGGAGTAGCGGCCGTGTGCTGCCGGCATTGAGCTGCTTCGCGCTGCTGTCCGCCATCCGGTGTGTCCCTGGAGAAGCCATCGGCGACCCGCGTGCTGCGGTTCCCCGAGGCACAGCAGCGGCTCCGGCGCCCCCGAGCTCACCCAGCGCGCCTCACCCCCAAATCCAGGACGCCGGGGGTGTCGAGGAGGCTCGGACGCTGCCCCTGGACCCACCGGGGCTGAGGCCCTTGAAGGCGGAGGAGAGCCTCCAGTCGTTGCCTGTCGAAGGCTACCGAGACGGTGTCATTGCGTTACCGCTCGGAATCCGCGAGCGGCGTCCGGTGCTGGTGGCGCTGCACGGAAACTACGACCGCCCGGAGTGGCAGTGCATGGTATGGGCGGAGCTGGTGAGGAACCAGGCATTCGTCGTGTGTCCCCGCGGGATACCCCGCCGCGACGCTCCGAGGTCGGAGGACCGCTGGACCTACGGCGGCATCCCCGACACGCTCAAGGAAACCTACGCAGCGCTGGCTGCGGCCAGAGCTACCTATCCAGAGTACGTCGACCCAGGCCCCGCGATGTTTACGGGGTTCTCGCTGGGGGCGATCTACGGAGTCCACGCGCTCGGCGCGGACGAGAGGAAACGCGAAGCCCAAGGGGCCGGCGATGAACCGCCGTTCGACTACGCGGTGCTCATCGAGGGGGGGTACCAGGGGTGGTACGTGGGGCGTGCCAAGCAGTTCCGTGCGGATGGAGCGAAGGGGGTCGTGTTCGGCTGCGGTCAATACGCCTGTCGCGCGAAGGCTAGCGGACTCGTGAAGTTGCTGGAGGGCGCCGACCTGCGAGTTGGCGTGGGCTTCGGCGGCAACGTCGGCCACACCTATGACGGCCGGGTGGCTGCGGCGGTTGCCGCCGAGCTGCCCAAGATGTTCGCTGACGATCCCCGCTGGGCACCCGTCGTCGAGGCATTGGCCGAGGAATAGCGGGCATTCGCCAGGGAATCCTCACTCGTGTCAGGGCGATTGACTCGCTTCGGGTTTCAATCTAAAACTGTTTCAGATGGTGTCGTAGGCACTGAATCCGGGAGGCCGCCTTGAGTCAGATCCCCCTCGAGCTGGTGAACTTGGCCGAGGCGCGAAAGCGCTACGGAAGCGAAGTCGACGACTACGCCCACTTCTTCTTCGCCACGGATCCGCTGGCGGACGCAGTGATCGAGGACTTCGAGCGGCTGGGCTGGCAGCGAGGCTTCGAGATGCTCGGCGTCGCCCTCGATCGCGGCGTGGACGCGGTCATCGACGCCCCCCGGAGCTTGAAGGCGTTGTTCCGCCAGGTCGACCGCGTGCCGGACTGGGTTGATTGGCAGCGTATCGATCTGGGCGCTCGGACGTTTCAGCGCGGAGGGATCCACGCAAACGTCGTGCTCAGCGCCGTGAGCCTGATGGTTGCATATCGCTCGTCCGTGGCGAACAAGCCGCTGCTCTTCACCCGGGCCCTCGAGCAGATGGCACCACGTCGCCTCGCGGAAACGGGCCGCTTCGTCGTCGCCGTATGTCAGGCGGGTGGGCTGCGCCGAGGCGCCGAGGGGTTCAAGCTCGCGGTGCGCGTCAGGCTGATGCACGCCAAGGTTCGGCACCTGATTCAACGCTCGCCGCGCTGGGACGAGGCCCGCTGGGGAGCACCCATCAACCAGGCGAACATGGCAGGGACGACCATGCTCTTCTCGCTGGCCCTGGTGGACGGCTTGCGCAAGCTCGGGTTCCACATCTCCAAGCGCGAGGGCGGAGCGGTCATGCACCTCTGGCGCTATGCTGGTTGGCTCTCCGGAGTCGATGACGCGCTGCTCTTCGATGACGAGGCTTCCGCGCGGCACTTGTACGAGCTGGGCGCGCTGATCCAACCGGGCGCTGATGACGGGAGCCGAGCGCTCGCCGCGGCGCTGAGCGAGGCGCCTCAGCTACATGCGCGAAACCCCCTCGAGCAGGCCGTCGGGCGCGTGGTCATGCGCTACATCGACGGCATGACGTGGGCCCTGAACGGTGATGAGCTTGCAACGGATCTCGGCATCCGACACCGCGCCTGGCGTCATGCGATCCACGTCTCCCGATTGATGATCCGGCCCATGGAGGGACTTCGCCGCAGCGTGCCCTTCGGCTCCCAGGTCTTCGCCGCGTGGGGCAATCGAGCGATGCACCATGGCATCGCCGTGCAGCTCAGGGGGCTGGATGCGGATTTCAAGCCGCCGGTGCGCCTGCCGAGCGTGTCCCCGCCGTCAGCGGTGCGCGCAGCTTGAGCCAAGCGCTCAGAGATTGTCGTGAGCGCCCACCAGCGCTACGTCATGCGACAATGACGGACCGCAAACTGAAGGTGATGACCGCTGTGGGCAGTGATCGTCCGGGGCTGGTCAAGGCCATCTCCACGCTCATTCATGGCTCGGGAGCGAACCTGGAGGACAGCCGCATGGCGATCCTCGGAGGTGAGTTCGCCCTGGTGCTCCTCTACTCCGGGACGGTGGAAGCGCTGGAGCGTGTTCAGGCCGGGACCGAATCGCTAGGCTCCAAACTCGAGCTTCAGTTCATCATCAAGGACACCGCGAACCCCACGGCGCGTCCCTATCGATCCTATCGTATTCGGGTGAGCGGACTCGATCATCCGGGCATCGTCGAGCGCGTCACCGACGTGCTCGCGCTGCGTCAGGTCAACGTCGAGTCGTTGGACACGCGCCTCGCGCACCAACCGCTCACCGGGACTCCGACGTTCGTATTCGACGCCACGCTTCAGATCCCCCCGGAAGTAGCCGTTGCGGAGCTTCGCAAGGCGCTCGCCGAGCTTTGTGATGCAGAGCAGCTGGATTTCTCACTGGAAGCACGGCTCTAGCCCTCGGCGCCCGGGGTGGGGGAGAGGTCAGCCGTGGGTGCTCTGCGCCGGCCCTTCCATCAGCTGAATCGCTGACAGAACCAGCGCGCGAAGTCTGGACTCGTCTCGCGCAAGCGGACCGAGGTGGCCATCCACCGCCAGAAATGCGAAGCCGTGCACGAGTGCCCAGGCACCGAAGATCAGGGTCTCCTCACGTACCCGCGCGGCAACGTTTGCTGCCCCAGCGACCAGGGCCTCTCGCACCAGCGTGAACGCCGTGACCGCGCTCGCCGCCAGCTCGGCGTGATCCGTGTTGCGCAGCACCCGACGGCTCACCATCACGCGGAAGTGCGAAGGGTGAGTCGCCGCGAAGACGACATACTCCACGCCCATGGCCTGGGCTATCGCCGTGGGGTGACACTGAGTCGCCGCCGCCGCTTGCAGGCGCTCCGAGAGGATCTGGAAGCCTTCCGTGGCCACCTCCGCGAGGAGAGCCTCCTTGTCGGCGAAGTGATGGTAGGGAGCCGCGTCACTCACGCCGGCGGCCTTCGCTGCAGCACGCAGCGTGAACGCCTCTGGGCCCGTGGTGTCGATGAGCTCCAGGGTCGCGTCGAGCAGCGCGCGTCGCAGATCACCGTGGTGATAGCTGCCTGCCTTCTTGCTGAGCGCGCGCTTCTTGGGGGTCATGGGTTCTATCGCCGCGCCCGACCAGCACACGACGCGGGGTGGCACCCGAGCCCGGTGTCAGCCGTCAGCTCAGGTGTCCAAATCGAGCGACGACTGTAGTCTTTGTTCATGCCTTGTCCGCGCATTTCTCGGTCGCGTCGCGGGCGCAAGCGGGCGCTGGCTCGGGTGCGGAGCGAGCTGGAGTCGCGCCTGAGTGGATCCGAGATTGCCCTCGGACGCTCGCACAGTGAGCTGACCAGAGGGGCATGAACGCCTGAACAGGCCTTTTCGAAGCACCTCACCCCTGACGCGTAAACCACGAAATTCCCTAGAGTTTCAGGGGTCGGCCGGCACGGCCCGGGAGCCCCGGAGGTTTGTTTGAGGGCGCTTGCCCGGCTCTGCTTGACACAGGCCTCGCCGCAAGTACCCTTCCGCTCCCCCGCAGCCCGGGATCCATTTTCTTGGCTGCGGAGCGCCTTCGAAGCGCAGGACCCTGCAGTCAGGTTCGCGCGACGGGCTCCCTCCGAGTCAGGTGCGAACCAAACCCAAGTCCAAATCAGTGGCAATCGCCACGACGCAGCAGGCCAATGCCCACTATTCAACAGCTCATTCGCAGCGGACGCAAAGCCGCCGCCGCCAAGACGGACTCGCCGGCACTCAAGTCGTGCCCGCAGAAGCGCGGCGTTTGCACCCGCGTGTACACCACGACCCCCAAGAAGCCGAACTCGGCTCTGCGCAAGGTGTGTCGTGTGCGTCTCACCAACGGGATGGAAGTCACCAGCTACATCCCGGGTGAAGGACACAACCTCCAGGAGCACAGCGTGGTGCTCATCCGTGGTGGTCGTGTGAAGGATCTTCCGGGTGTGCGCTACCACGTGGTGCGCGGCACGCTCGACGCTTCGGGCGCTTCAGGTCCGAGCAGCACGAACAAGGCCAACCGTAACCGCAAGCGTTCCAAGTACGGCGTCAAGCGCCCGAAGTCCTGAGGTCAGAGCAATGCCCCGTAGGCGCGAAGTTCCCAAGCGGAAAATCACACCCGATCCAAAGTACAAGGACAAGCTCGTCGCGAAGTTCATGAACGCGCTGATGCTCGACGGAAAGAAGAGCACGGCAGAAGGCATCATGTACGGCGCGTTCGACATCATCGAAGCTCGCTTCAAGCAGGATCCGCTCGAGGTCTTCCGCAAGGCGCTCGACAACGTGAAGCCCCGCCTCGAGGTGAAGAGCCGCCGCGTCGGTGGTGCCACCTATCAGGTGCCGGTCGAGGTTCGTCCGGAGCGCCGCGTGGCGCTGGCCATGCGTTGGCTGGTCGGCTTCTCCCGCAGCCGTGGTGAGAAGACGATGCGCGAGCGTCTGGCTGCCGAGTTCGTCGATGCGAGCCAGCTGCGCGGTGGCGCCGTGAAGCGCAAGGACGACACCCACAAGATGGCTGACGCCAACAAGGCGTTCGCTCACTACCGCTGGTAGTCCGAGCTCTCCAGACGGAACCTTTCTTCGAGTTCAGGAGTCACCGCGAGGCGATGCGTCAGCTCACATAAGGATCGGGTTACGAGATCCGTCGGCAAGAGCCGACCCTCCGAGGAGCCAGCACCAGCAGGTGCCCTCGGGGGAGCTAGCAAGAGCTAGTGACGATTGGCGTACCCCGAACCCCTTCTAGGCGAGGACCTTCCGTGTCCACGCGCTCTTCAAGAAAGCGAGGAGCCGAGCCTGGAGGGGGTTTCGTCCGTTACGAGCCCCAAAGCAAACCGCGCGGAAACGCCGAGCTACACCCGACCCCACCTGAAGCCAGTCATCCGAGTCCCAGCATGGCACGCGAGTTTCCCCTGGAGCGCACCCGAAACATCGGGATCATGGCGCACATCGACGCGGGTAAGACCACGACGACGGAACGCGTGCTGTTCTACACCGGCATCACTCACAAGATCGGTGAGGTGCATGACGGCGCGGCGACCATGGACTGGATGGAGCAGGAGCAAGAGCGCGGCATCACCATCACCAGCGCCGCGACGAACTGCTTCTGGACTCCGACCGAGGGCAGCGGCCCTCTCAGCGGTCAAGAACACCGCATCAACATCATCGACACGCCCGGGCACGTCGACTTCACCATCGAGGTGGAGCGGTCCCTGCGCGTGCTGGATGGTGCGGTCGCGGTGTTCGACGGCGGCAACGGTGTCGAGCCCCAGAGCGAGACGGTGTGGCGTCAGGCGGACCGTTACAACGTCCCCCGCATCGCGTTCATCAACAAGATGGACAAGCTCGGCGCTGACTTCCAGATGAACCTGGACTCCATGAAGGAGCGTCTGGGAACGGTTCCCGTGCCGATTCAGTGGCCCGTCGGCGAAGCCGATCAGCACCGCGGCATGGTCGACTTGATTCGCATGCAAGCGGCGATCTTCGACAACGAGACCCTCGGCGCATCCTTCGAGTGGACGGAGATCCCCGGCGACCTCAAAGACAAGTGCGCCGAGATGCGCGAGGCGATGATCGAGGCCTGCGCGGACGTCGACGACGCCATCATGGAGAAGTTCCTCGAAGGCGGCGCAGACGCCGTCTCCGAGGCCGAGATTCATGCTGCCCTGCGGAAAGGGACGATCGAGTTCAAGTTCGTGCCGGTGCTGTGTGGCTCTGCCTTCAAGAACAAGGGCGTGCAGCTGCTGCTCGACGCGGTGGTCAACTACCTCCCGTCGCCTGCTGACTTGCCCCCGGTCGAAGGGACCGACCCCAAGGACGAAACCAAGAAGCTCACCCGGCCGGCGAGCGATGACGCTCCCTTCGCGGCGCTCGCTTTCAAGATCGTCAACGATCCCTTCGGCAACCTGACCTTCTTCCGCGTGTACTCCGGCAGCGTCTCGAGCGGCACGGCGGTGTACAACGTGGCGCGCGGCAAGCGCGAGCGCATCGGGCGCATCCTGCGCATGCATGCCAACAAGCGCGAGGAGCTCAAGCACTGCTACGCCGGCAACATCTACGCGGCGGTCGGCCTGCGGGACACGCGCACGGGCGACACCCTGTGCGACGAGAAACACCCGATTCTGCTGATGCCGATGACCTTCCCCGACCCGGTCATCTCGATCGCCATCGAGCCGCGAAGCCAAGCTGACGTCGACAAGCTCGCGCTCAGCCTGCAGAAGCTCGCTCAGGAAGACCCTTCCTTCCGCACCTACACCAACGAAGAAACCGGCCAGACGATCATCGCTGGCATGGGCGAGCTCCACCTGGAGATCCTCGTCGACCGTCTGCGCCGCGAGTTCAAGCTCGAGGCGAACGTCGGTAAGCCCGAGGTCGCATATCGTGAGGCGATCTCCAAGGCGGTGGACGCCGAGGGCAAGTTCGTGCGTCAGTCCGGTGGTCACGGCCAGTACGGACACGTCAAGATCAAGCTCGAGCCCTTGCCTCGCGGTACTGGTTTCCAGTTCGAGAACGCGATCGTTGGCGGCATCATCCCCAAGGAGTTCATCCCGTCGGTCGAGAAGGGGATCCGTGAAGCGATGGGTCGCGGCGTGCTGGCTGGCTTCGAGCTGGTCGACGCGAAGGCGACGCTCTACGACGGCAGCTTCCACGAGGTGGACTCGTCGGGCCCGGCGTTCGAGATCGCCGGCTCGATGGCATTCCAGGACGGCGCCAAGCGCGCTGGGCTTCACCTCCTCGAGCCGGTCATGAAGGTCGAGGTCGTCACCCCCGAGGACTACATGGGGGAGGTCATCGGAGACATCAACTCTCGTCGCGGTCAGATTCAGGGCATGAATCAGCGCGGCACGAACACACAAATCATCACAGCGCTGGTTCCACTCGCGACGATGTTCGGGTACGCGACGGACCTACGCAGCAAGACTCAAGGTCGCGCAACTCACTCGATGCAGCTCGAAGGCTACGAGGCGGTTCCGGGGCCGGTTCAAGAAGAAATCGTCGCGAGAGTTCGCGGCCACTGAGAGCGAGGAAGTCATGGCGAAGGAGAAATTCGTACGCAAGAAGCCCCACGTCAACGTCGGCACGATCGGTCACATCGACCACGGCAAGACGACGACGACGGCGGCAC
>JAWKRF010000055.1:0-12566 GCA_041389745.1 Polyangiaceae bacterium | reverse complement strand
GTAAGCGCTTCACGACCAGCGTACTGTCGCCGCGCAAACGGTCTGCTAGGCGACCTTCACAGGGCGGGGACGGTGATGAAGCTGAGCGGCTTGTCCAGCTCGTCAGGGGCGAGCTTGGCGCGTGTCGCTTCCCAGTACTTGGGCGCGAGCTCAAGGTAGCGGTCTGCTGGCCAGTACGGCAGGACGCGCAGAACCTCGTCTAGATACTTCTCGGCGTTGATGCGATGGAGTCGGCAGGAGGCAATGAGACTGAAGAGCCCAGCTGCACTTTCCGCGTGGGTATCGCTTCCATGGAACAGGTAGTTCTTGCGCCCGACGACGATGGTTCTGAGCGCCCGCTCCGAGCGGGTGTTGTCCAGCGGGATCCGCGGGTCATCGAGGACGCGTATCAACTCGGCTGCCTGGTTGTGAGCGTAGCCCAGCGCCTTGGTCGCTAGCGTCTTACCGGGCTCGCTGAAGCGCGCCTGTTCGACCCAGGCGAGGAACTCCTCGATCAATGGCCGCAGGTGTGCGTTTCGGAGCTGTCGTCGTTTTTCCGGGGGGAACTTCTTGAACGCACGATCCGTCTCGTAGATCGCTCGAATGCGCATCAGGCCCTGCACGCCGACGGGGTACTTGCAGATGGCGGCCTCGAAGAAATAGCGGCGGCAATGAGCCCAACACCCGACGAGCTTCACGCGGGGTTCGTCGTCTTCACGTGGCGGTCCGCGGTCCAAGATGTCGTACACGCAGCTCGCGTCGGCTTGCAGAAACCCTTTGTAGCCCGCAAACAGCTTCTTCACCGTCGCCTGGTTGTGCGTTTCCGTGTAGTGAAAGAGCACGTGGTCGCAGTCGGCGACTACCGTGAAGAAGTGACCGCGCTTGCAGCTGCGGTGAGTTCCACCTTTCTCGCGCTTGCCAGGTTGGATGGCCGCGCCGGTGGCGTCTGTTGAGAGCACGCAGGCGGTGAACGCCTCAGCCCACATGGCGTGCACGACCGTCGCGTCAAGTGTGTTTCCTGCTTCTTCGGCGTAGCGACACATGGTGGCGCGATCGACTGGAGCGTCACAGTGAACCAGGTGCTGCTCTTGGCGATAGAACGGCGTGCCGAGCCCGAACTTGTTGAACAGCAGGTGGCCCACTGCCGAGGTGTGCAGGATGCAACCAGCGAACAGCTGCCTCGGGCGTGGAGCCCGCTCGATCAGAGGACCCGAGGGAGTTTCCACCCGGTATTTGGCGACACGTAGCACCACGACCGCCATGCTGGCGGGCTTCACCATCAGCGAGAACGTCTCGTCGAAGCCCATGAATGACGCTCCCTGCTTCTCGAGCTTTTCATCCTTGAACTCCACCAGCACGCGGGGCAGCTTGCTGGCAGACAGGTCTCGACGGCCGCGTCGCTTGCGTTCCTTGGGCGACGACGGCGGAGGAGGCAACTCCGCCGCATCAGCGGTCGCCTGCGCGTCAGCGATTGCTTCAGCCAGTTGCTCATCCAGCGCTGCTTCGGCTTGCAGCAGATCACCGAAGCTGAGCTGGGTCTCAGCGGTACGGTTGCGCTCGGTCTTGTTGCCGTAGAGCCTTCGCGTGAGTAGCAAGTTCTCGTGAGTCAGGTTGACTACGGTCTGCTTGAGCGCGGCGTTTTCAGTGCGCAATCGCTCGTTTTCAGCCTTCAGCTCAGCAAACTCGACCTTGAGCTTGCTGAGTTCGCGCTGCAGGTCAGCCAACACTCGAGAGATGTCGACTTGAGAACTGCCGCTGCGCCGAGCCACGCGCGAATGTATACACGAGCGGGATCCGCCGGCTCAAGCGAACAGTTACCGCAAGGAATTATTTTTGCGCTCACGCGTGCGGGTCGCGACTCGATGCTGCTAGTGGATCTGCCGAGGCCGTGGGCGCTTGGGCGCGACGGAAACTCCGTTGAAGATCACTTCGAAGATGGCGTCGCTGACTACGACGTACTGCTCGCCAACTTGTGTGGCTCGCGGCACCTCGAAGCGCCCAGCCTCGAGCCGCTTGTGCACGACGATGACGCCCGTGCCATCCCAGGTCAGGACTTTCATGATGTTGCCGCGCTTGCCCACGAAGACGAACAACGCGCGACTCCTCGGCTCCATCGCCATGCGCTCACGCACGACAGCTCCAAGCCGCTCGTATCCGTAGCGCATGTCGACTGGCTCTAGGGCGACGTAGACCGGCAGTCCGTGCGCGATCACGATTCGGCCTCCTCGCTCAGGGCGGCCACGACGCTGCGAAGCAGCCGCGCGTCGAACCCAGGCTCGACTGCGACCCGTGCGGATCCAACCGTCACCACCAGTCCGCGAGACCCAACCGCCGCCACGGCAGAACTCCTCACCAACGTGGCAAACTGAATCGCAGCTGACGTCTTGTCGCTGTGCGCCCCACGCTCGGCTTCCCACCAACGGTACGCTGTACTGTTGGAAATGCCCACTCGCCGAGCAACGGCGCCCACTGCGTCACCCGTGCGCCGCATCTCCGCCAGGAACCTCTCACGATCACGCTCGCTGTATCTCCGTCTCATGAGCGGCACTCTGCAGGCACCGGCGGGGCCAAAAACAGACGCCCATCATGAAGCGCTTACGCTGCGTTCGATGTCCGAGCAGCGAAGGACCAACAGCGACAGGCGCGGTGAGATCACAGGCCATCGTCCCGCTGGAGCGTGACTTCATCAATGAACTCTCCGTCGCAACTCGTCTCGATGCGGTGGCTCACGCTCTGATAGCCCTCAGCGTTGATCTCGAAATCGCATGGCCCGCCGCCAGGGAGCCGCAGCTTCGCGACCCCAGTGGCGTCGGACGTAGCGGTGCACTTCCTGGGCTCTAGCTGTTCGTTGCAGCACTCGCCGACGACTAGGACCTCTGCACCGGAGATCGCTGGGCCGTCCTCGTCCATCACACGCACTCCAACGAACGGATTGCACAAGGGGTCCGGACAGCCGGCGCACGGCAGCAGTACAACGCACAGGCAGAGCGCGGCTGTCGACGTGGGGTTCACGTTCCACCGTTCGCTTCTAGTGTGACGTCGTCAATGAAGCTCCCGTCGCATTCGGTCGCTACGCTGTGCTCAAGCGGGACGTAGCCCTGCTTGGTCACTCTGAAGTCGCACGGGGCACCTCCGGAAAGGATGAACTGGACCTCGCCCTGTTCGTTTGTGGTTCTTGTGCATTCTCGTGGCTCGTACATGTCGTGACAGCAGCGACCAGTGACCTCAACAGTCGCTCCCTCGACGGGACTACCTGATGAGTCTTGGACCCTGAGACCGACCTCGGGGCTGCACCACGGATCAGGACACCCACCGAGGCTCAGCAAGAACGCTAGAGCCATCAGGGCACCGGGATATCTGCGCACGGCATCGTTCGGGCCGCGGCGGGTGTCGACTCCGAGCATCTCGGAGATTCTAGCGCAGATCAGGTTGAGAGCCTCGGCCGAAGCGTCGGTCTCCGCGCGGTCGCGCCCACGAGCATCCCTCGCCGCGAAGACATGCTGCCGCGTGCGAGCGTGTGCCAGCCAATGGCAATCAGAACGCAACGGCGACGGAAGATCCACATCGACGGCAGGGACTTCGTCTGGCACGCGAACGACGAGTGGACGTTGCACGTGGCCTCGGCGGACAAGCGCTTCGTCGTATCGATCCCCATCGTGTTCCCTCCCTTTCCACCGTGGGACGCGATGGCCGTCGACCACCTACCAGTCCTCGTGTCTGGCCCGGAGTTCCCTGGGCTCGGTGGGCGCAAGGATGTCTGGGTGCGCTGTCCCGTCTTCAAGAAGGGCGACCTGGGCTCATCCCCTGGGTCGGTCCGCAAGCTGGTTGAGTGGTGCCTGGACCCGGAGAAGCAGGTTGAGGTCATTGGTACGCTGGTTCGGCGCGACGAGAGTTAGCCGGGCGCGAGCCTTCGGCGCTTGGACCGTCACCCACCGGACCTTGCGAATCCTCTCCCAAGCGGCCGCGAACTTCTTGACCCACCGGTTATCAGCGAAGCCAAGTTCAGGATTCGGGGCGTGTCCGGTCCCAAGGTCGACATCAAGAAACCCCGCAAATTCGCCACCCCATCTTCCGCACGGCAAGACCCCAACCCCACCAACGGCCCTTTCCGATAACCCCCAGGTCACCCTCAGACCGCCTCTGAGCCCCCCAGATAGTCTCAGACCGCCCCCAGAAGCGCCTCTCCCAGTCTTTGTCCACGCCGCCCAGCCGCTGCGACAAAGACCCGCTCAGACCAAACCAGCTTCAAAACCCTGGCGCACAAACGCAGAAACGCCCGCCAGGTTGATAACCCAGCGGGCGTCTTTGGTTCGCCTTTCGGCCTTAGTGGGCGCGGGTAGCCCGCCGCGGAGCGGCGGAGGTCGCCGGAGGCGACCCAAAAGAAACGAAATCCTACCCACAAACGGGAGAAGGCAGGAAGCGCCAGCTTCCTGCCTTCGACCAAGTGGTTGAGCAACCGTGGACCCTGCGCGAACCGCCTCTTGCCGAGGCCGCTACAAAGAGTGGCCGACGGGTTCAGAGGGCGGTTCGAAGAGTCCGCTGGTTGCTAGCTGCGTAAAAACCCATCCCGCGTGATCATCGACAGCAGGATCGTACAAAGAGTGCCCTCCGGAAACAACGGAGGCGCACGAAGACGGACCCATGACCTCGGGGTCAGGGGCGCTGGAGAGCCCTTATGAGGGCGTTGGCGGGCCTGGGTGGGCATCGGGGCGTGCCGCGAACAAAGCTCCGCCAGGGCGCGACGTCGTTCGCGGGGGGAGGCGAGGGGGCTTCAGGCTGCCAGCGGCGGCGCGGTTTCGGGCGGTCCGGTATCTAGCGAGTAGCCGTGCAGGATGCCGTTGGCGTACTCGCGCCGGACGAGACGCAGCTGCGAGAGGTCGTTCACGAGGGGCGCCTCCGGGATGTGGCGACTGACTTCCCCTGGCGATCGGCCGTCGAGCCCTTGGTGGGCGCGCTCTTCGTTGACGTAGATGAGGTAGTCGTGGAGGTAGCGTTGGAGCTCATTGGAGTCGCTTACGCGGATGTGGCGAAGCAGCTCTCGGCGGCAGGTGCCTATCGCGGTCTCGACGTAGCAGTTGAGTGAGGGCAGCCCAGGCAGGGTGCGGTCTTGCTCGATGTCGAGCACCCGCAACTGGCGCTCGAACTGGCCCGCGAAGTGGGAGCCATGATCGTGGATCACCTTGGCGGGCTTGCGCCCCGTCCTCGCGAGCACTTGTGCGAAGACGTTGCTGGTCCAACGCGAGTCGACGTCCCAGCCATCGTAGACGCGGAGCTCGAGCCGCTCGCGGGTGTGGATGTCGAGGACCATGAGGACTTGGACCCAGACGTCTTTCGCGGTCTTCACCGCGAAGTAGTCGAGAGCCCAGACGGCGTCCTTCGCTGCAGACTGGTAGCGCTCGAAGTCCAACTTCCCATGACCTGGGTGAGGGGAGAAACCGTGGTCTTTGAGTACTCGCTGGACGGTGCGTGCATGGACCCGGATCCCCATGCGCCGCAGCTCTTCGGAGATGCGCTTCTGCCCCCAGGCACCGTTCTCACGCTTCAGAGTGACGATGAGTTCCTCGATCCGGGGATCTAGCGTCGGACGTCCACCGGTGTTGGGGGGGACGTACTTGCGCTTCCTGAAGATGCTTGCCCAACGACGAATGGTCGGGATCGGTGCCGAGAGGAAATAGCGTTGGAACGGCTCATCGCCGCGCGTGAGCATGTAAGCAAAGACCTGCGCTGCCCGCTCCTTCAGCGGCCGCTTACGTCGGGGTTTCCTGATCGACCTATCGCCTGAAGTTTCATCGCGCTTCAGCCGCAGCTCAAGCACGTCGAGCTGGGCCTTGAGGGCGATGTTCTCCCGATAGAGTCGAGCGGCTTCCGGGATGGTCGAGTTGCGTGGAAGGCGGCTGACCTTGTCGACTGCCGTGATGAGGCAGTGATAGAACCCGAACTCGAGGGAGCGGAGCAGCAGTGACAGCACCGCGGTAGTGTCGGAGATCTACACGCCGTCGTAAATGTGCGTCCGGTGCCTACAGAGATCACCGCGCGGAAACGAACGAGGATCAATCGTCGGAGATGCGTCGGACTCGTTCGCCGTTTCGTCGAACCACAAACAGGTGAACATTCGTGGGCGGCACGGCGACGACGGGCTGGTGTGCGGGTTGGGTCTGCCGGGTTGACTGAAGGACGACTTCGCCACGCCGCATGGCCACACGGCCGTCGTGCGCGAGTTGCTGGACCAAACCGCCCACGACGTCCTGTGGGAGCGTCGAAGCAAGAGCGAGGGTCCGCACCGTCATAGGCCGCCCAGACTCCGTGAGGATGCGTAGTAGCTTCTCAGTCGCTGGCGAGGGCAGAGGTACAGATGGGCTGCTGTCCGTGCTGGCAGGCACACTCTTTTTCACCGACGGGACGGGAGGGGGCGCAACGTTGCGCTTCTTCGTTGGCGCTCCGGAGCCCCTGGGCTGCCGAGCCGCCAGTGGGCGGGCAACAGGGGTAGGCTGAAGCCCGCCGCCAAGCGCTGCTTGTACGTGTTCGAGTACTGCTTGGCGGATCAGCTCGTCGAGGTCTGAGACGAAGGCATCAACTCGTTCACGGATAAGCTCGTTCGCGGTGGTCATGTGCGGAACGTGTTTGCGATCGTTTGGATCGATCGTCAACTCAGTTTACGGCAAGCATCGGTCACCGCGCGGAAAGAGGTGTCGCCGCGCTGGCGCTCAACGCAAAACGCCCGCTCATCGGATGGATGGAGCGGGCGTCCGGTGTGGTGCGGCAGATCGCGACTACTTGCGCCCAGCGCTGTAGCGCGTGGCACGCTTCTGACCTTTCTTCTTGAGGCGGCCTTCGGCGAGCAACTTCTTCACTGGGAGCGCGAGCTCCTTGGTGGGGATTGCGATCCCCTTGCCGATCTCTTCGATGCTCGAGCCGGGACTCGACCTGATGAACTCAACGAGCTTCTCCGCCATCTCGTTCAGCTCTGCAGCGGTGCGCTTTCCGCCACGCTTTCCTGCCTTCTTCGCAGGAGTGCCAGCGGCAGTGGCCGTGACGGCCTTGGGGCGGCCGGGACGGCGGGGGGCCGCTGGCAGCGCTTGCCCGAGAACCGTTTGGACGTTGTCCAGGATCGATTGGTGAATGAGGTCGGTGAGATCAGCGACGAAAGCGTCGACGCGAGCACGGATCAGATCGTTGGTGTCGGCCATGGGTCGTCAATGCTGCTGTTCCACGGTGGTGTCAACTACATCGTCAGCAAACGCGCGATGACCGCGCGGCAATGAGCCGGTATTCGTGCGGAAAGTCAGAAGGTTCCGCTGGCTGTCAATCCGCGTGGCCCAATCGCCAGGCCAACCCACCGTCCTGCTGGACCCGACCGATGCGCCTCAGCCCCTCCGTCGAGCTGCGAGTGAGCCCCTTCGCCGGCAAGAAGCACTTGCCGATCGTTGAACTCCACGCCGCCTGACCGAGATCCGAACGCAGCGTATCGCGCTCGCGCCAAGGCGAGCGTGCGTGTCGCGCCCGCCACGACACCGCAGGATTCCGTTTCAACTGCAAGCCCCGGGACGCGGACCGCATCGGTCAGTGAGCCGGTTGCCTTCGGCCTTGCCGCGCGGCAACAGGAATTCGATGCGAAAAGCTCCCTGGACGCGTACACCAGGATTCCGTTTCAACTGCAAGCGTGAGACGCGGACCGCATCGGCCTGCGAGCCGGGCGATGCGCTTCTTGCCGCGCGGCAATATAAAACCGCCGCAAAAAGCTCGCTGGACGCCTACACCGTCGCAAAAAGCTTCCTGGAAGCGTTCACTACGTGATCGGCACGGCGAAGCGATACCCAATTCCCACGACTCCGGCCTGCTCGAGAACTCTCTTGGTGTCCTCTCGCACCCAGTACGCCGGACCGGTCGAACCGACCATTCCGAATAGAGGGGGGAAATCGTCTTTAGGTCGGACCACGCCAAGCTTCAAGGGTGACCCCATGTGTCGCGAGCCTTGCGGCAACTTCGACCAATCGAGACATTCAATCGCCTCTACGTTGTAGATCCCAAAGAACTCACCTTCAATTACGGCCGACCGAGCAATGCTTCCAAGTGAAGGGCTGCCCTTCTTCCCCCAAGGCGGTGGGTTGTTCCCAACCCAGTCCTTTCGCACTATCACTTCAATGGCTGTGAAACATCCTCCCATCCCCAGCGACGTCAGCACCTCGAACACCCGCCTGGAGACCACTAGTGGGCCTTGATCAGCTAAGGGCGCATCCGTTTGTGACAGGAGTTCATGGTTTCCCCAAAACTTCATTGGACGCCCCTCGAGGTACGCGTACGGGTATCTCCCTGCGGGCAGCACAAGCGCTAGTGGCGCTCCAGAGACTCTTCCGAAAGAGTAGATCATGTTCGACTGCTTCATTGAAGGCGCGTTCCTTCGAAAAGGTCAACGAGTTCTCGCGCGGACTCCCTCGCCTCGTCGCAGAGCTGCTTCAGTACCTGCTTGCCTTCGTTCGTACGCACAAACTCGTACGGACTCTTTTTCCCAGCCGCCTTCACAAGTTCCCCCCACTTCAGGTCAAGCACCTGCCTGACGTCGTCTATCAACTGGAGATGTCCACTGTCGTGTATCGCAAACTTGACTCCAAAGACCCGCTCTAGAGCCTCCCGAACCTTAACATTAAACGGCAACGCCATTAAGTTATTCAGCTGATGCTTGTTAAATACTCCTTTGCGAAAACCAAGTTTTAGCAACTTGTGGTCCTCGAGAGTCTGCATCAAGGCATGATGTATGCGCGTAAACTTCCAGTAGTACCGATACATGTGAACGTATATGCGTAGGGTTTCTGAGTCAACTCCCAGTTCCACCGCAACCTTTTCCCATGTCGCACTCCCTACTCCCGCCTTCATCGCCTTCCTAAGTCTTCTCCCAAACGCTCCCCTGAAGTCGCGGTAGCCTTTTACTCGCTCTTCGTCGAAACCCGGGCAGCCTGATCAGCGTGGGCTAGCCGCCGGCCCGCAGGTTCTCAGGGGGTAGCGCCGACCCATCGACGCCGCCGAATTGCGGTGGCTATCTCTCGTTCTTGCAACGGAATGGGAGGTGACCAGCGATGGGTCGGCAGCGAGATCTTATCACGCAGATTCTTGGGTACCGAGGATGGAAGGTGAGGAGCTGGCGCTGGGAAAGCGCGGACGGGAGGGCCATCGTCCCGCTTCGAAACCACGTCCCGGCCGACGCGGTGCTTGTGATCGAGCTTGAGCGCCGCTGGGCCGCTCGGTGCAGCCACTGCCTGGCGATCTGTTCGAAGCTCCACGAGCGTGGGAAGGTGCGCCGCTGGGAGGAGCTGCCGGCCATCGGGCACCGCGTGGTTCTGGAGTATGCGCCGGAGCGAGTCAAGTGCAAGGCATGTGGCAGCTGCCCCACGGAACTACTTGCCTGGGCCGACCCGAAGCAACGGCAAACTCGGCGCTTACAGCACCACCTGGCGTTGGATGCGCTGTCGATGCCGCTGACGCATGTCGCGGTCAAGTACAGACTCTCATGGCGGACCGTGCGCCGGTCCGAGGTCGCTGCCTTCGAGCGGTGGCACTCCACCAGACCCGAAAGCCCGCTCGAGGAGGTGGGGCTCGATGAGAAGTGGCTGGGACGACGCCACAAGAGCGGGCACAAGTTCGTCACCATCGCGAGCAACCTCCGCTCCGGGGAGCCTGTCTGGATTGGTTACGGTCGCAGCGAGGCGGACGTCAAACGTTTCCTCGACACACTGACGGCGGAAAAGAAGTCCAAGATCAAGCTGTTCGCCTGCGACATGCACAAGCCGTTTCATGCGGCGATTCGCAGCGACGAGCAACTGGCTCACGCGGCGATCGTTCACGACCCTTTCCACATCATGAAGCGCGCCGGCGAAGCTGTTACCGAGCTGAGGCGGCAGATTTTCTTCCGTGCGGGACCGGAGCTGCGCGCCATCGGTCGGGGCACACGCTGGCTGGTACTGAGACCGTGGGAGCGACTTGGCGAGGAAGACCAAATCAAGCTCAACAAGCTGTTCGCCCTGAACAACAAACTGATGCGCGCCTACCAGGTGCTCGAGGAACTGCGTGAGGCACTCAAAGCCCCGGATGGCGCAACCATGCGGAAAGCGCTTCAGCACATACTTTACCGCACAGAAAAGAAATCGAACGTTCCGATGCGAAAGCTCCACGACTCCTTACGCGGCCACTACGATGGCATCGTCGCGCTGGCAGAGCATCGGCCGCCCACCGGTCGCCTCGAGGCGCTCAACAACAATTGGGAGACGCTCGTCCGCCGCGGCCGAGGCTACCGCGACCACCAATACCTATTCCGCAAGCTGCAGTTCATCACCGCAAACCCTGTCCGCACCGCTCAAGGAGCGGATCGCTTCCTCGCTTTGGGGCTGGCGGCACCAACCAGCGCTGCGGCATGAACCAACCGGCGCCTGGCATGATCCTCGGCTCTTGAGACGGTCACGCGATCTCAAGCTGCGAGGACCGTGTCAGGCGCCGCGCGGAAACTCGATGAGTCTGCCCGGATTCGGCATAAGAGCCCTTTTACTGCGCCCGCCGCCGCCAGGATCACAGTCAAAGCGAAGTTCGTCAGGGCGATCGACTTTCGCTCTGACGCGTGCTCCGCACTCACCAACCCTAGGGATGGCTTTGCCGTGGCTACGGCAAGTCTGTTGAGATTCTTCGTCTCCAGCACGCCTTGCGCGGAGCTTGTGACCGCTACCGCGAGTTCAACCGCCCCAAGCACGAGTCCGATTGGTCCACCGAGGATCATGCCCGCTATCCCCGCCGCGATCCCGAGCTTCTCCCACCATTTGCTTTCTCCTGCTCCCTTGAGTGCCTCTTTGGCAGCTAGAGCGGCAACAGGCCTGTTCCAATCAACGGATGGCTCGGCACCTGAGCCGACGAGGACTTGCTGAACCGCAAGGTTCAGATCGTACCAGTTCACGCTATCCAAGTTGGTGCGTGCGTTCGAGATGGCATCCAGGACCGTATTCAGCGACAGTGTCACTGAGTTGAATGCCTTAGTTTCGTCTTCCTCTTCAATAAAGCTGTCCAACTTCTCAGTGGCGCTGAGCGCCTGCACCGCCGGAAACTGCTCCTTCAACGCGGCAATTTCCGCGTTCAACCTTGTCCACATCTGATTCGCTGCGGACCAGTTCATTACGTTTCCCGAGGCTCCTTCAGCGACCATCGTTGTAGGCGTGTCGGTCGGGACGTCAGACTTTGAAGTCAGCTGGGGGCTGACATCAGACTTAGTTGCAACCGGTGCCTCTGACGGCTGACGTTCATCGCCCATCAGCATTGCAAGGAGCAGGAGTTGATTGTCATCACCTCCTGATTCGGGAAGAGCGTCGGGTTGCGTTGACTCCCCGTGACCGGTCCCAGCAACGAGCGCTGGCGACTCCTTTGCAACCGACGCCGCCTTAGGTGCTTTGGGCGTGTAGTCCTTGTGCGGATCATCGGGGCGAAACGGCGTCACTCGATTCGATGGATGCGATGAACCTTCTATTCCCGCTTCTATCGCTTCAGTGTCATAGACATCCACCTTCGCTAAGGCGAGCTTGGCCTTCTCAGCCAGCGCCACCGCTTCCGCGGCATTCCGGACCTCCTTTAGGTACTGCTTTTGCTCCTTAGTGCGGGCCGCTGGGTTGCTTGACGACTTTTCATCTCCACCAAGCGCCTTGAGTTCTCCTTTGACCCATTTTTCACTGTACGACAGGTTATTCTTGGCTTGACTGAAGACTGCTTTCTCCAGCTGGCGCTCATACTGCTTGACTGGCGCTATCTCACCAACATGAGGCTGAGAGGCAAGCCAGAGCACCGGATTGTCTGTTGCGACTCGCTCGATATCTGCGAAGCTCTCCCACGCCTCGCCCACACTGAATCCGTACTTTATCGCCTTGTCCGAGAGTTCGCGATTCGGTTCGGACTCTGAGTGCTTGTCACCAGTACCCATCGGCGCAGCGTGATCTCGGTCGGCGTCCGCTCCGGGCGCCCCTCCCGCACCGGAAGGCCCAGCGGCAGCCGCGGCCTTTTCTGTCTCGTGTTCAGAACCTGCCTTCTCGAGCGCCTCGGGGCGGAGCATCTCCTGAATCGCCGTTAGCACCTGTTGCTCGCTGTTCAGCTCGTTCAACGAGATGCGGGGTGTGCGGTAGTCAGGCACGTGGCGATCTGCGTACACCGCCTGGGGAACGGTAGCGCTATGTACGCGCTGCTGCGCAACATGCGTCAGCTCATGCCCCAAGACTGCACGCCCGTACTCGGTGCCCGTGCTAAGTTCCCCCGCGGCAACGCTGATCGTATCGCCCTCGGCGACGGCGAGCGCGCCTTGCTGCTTGGCCATGCGCTGACCATCGCCGCCGAGGCTCATCTGTGGCGCTCCGAGCGGGACGCCTACGTGACGCTCGGCGACCTCGGAGACTGACGAGGGCAGTGAGCCGTGCGATAGGTTTAGACCACGGGGCAGATCGGCGGCGATCGCGTCACCAATCTCGTGGGCCTGGGCTTCCGCGCCCGTTGGTGCCTTGTCGTTCGCTGAACGACTGGGGGCCGGTAGGAGGTGCTTCTAGCTTGGGGCGAAACGGGTCGACCTCGCGATC
>JAWKRF010000054.1:0-14127 GCA_041389745.1 Polyangiaceae bacterium | reverse complement strand
ACAGCACCTCGTAGCCTTCTTCGACTCCAAGCGCCGCGAACGGTGAGCACGGCCCGGAGTCCACGTTCTCTTTCTGTGCCAAACACACTCGCATGATCTTGTTCGCTGCCGGCGCGATGCCCGACCCCGCAACAATATCCGCAAGAGAAAAGGTGAGCGTGTCCGGCACCACGATGAGTCGCCCCTGGCCATCGATGGCCAAGCCCGGTGCGACGGTGAGCACGCCGCTCGGTCCACTGGCCTCTGTGGGAGTCAGCTCGAAGCCCCCCGCGACTCCACTGCTGAGCGGCGCCAGCAGCACCCGCCGCAACATCGTGCGCAGGAACTCGAGCGCTTGGGTCAAGCGCTCCGCGGTCAGCCGCTGACCATCCTGAAATACTGGGCGAATCGGGACAACGCTCATCTCACATCTCCTCGGGGGGGCACAGTTCGTTTGCCTGACGAATCGTCTGCATCATCTGAAGAGCGGCGTTCGTCGGCGTTTGACGCCGATAGGGGAAGCCCTGATCGATCAGCACGTAGTAGGGGGACTCGCGCAGCTCCAGGCTGGTCGCCTGAGTCATCAGCATCAGACGACCCAACGCGATCGCCGGACGACTGCAACAGGCGCCCCAGCTCACGTTCGCGAGCAACTCGTAGATCTGAGGGACCGTGCGGAAGTCCACGCAGCTGAACTTCGTGCGCACCATCGTGTTGGCTCCGGCTTTTGGGGTGCTCGCGTTCACGAATGAGGTCGTCAACGGGACCTCCTCTCCCCCGACGATTGGGCCCCCGCCACCACCACCGCCACCACCACCACCGTCGCCGCCACCTCCTCCGTCGGCGCCGTTCGACGCGACCAACTCAATCAGCGCGTCCAGACCGGGGATCTCTGGAGCTTCCAGGCAGCCGTGGATGAAGAAGCCTCGCGGAAGGTCTTTTACCAGGCTCAGCTTCACGCCGGGCTGTTTCCGTGTGAAATCACAAGTGCCTCCCGTCTCGCACTGCCCACCCCCAGCGAGCGCCGGCATCGGCCGCGTCGGGGTCTCCACGTACTCCGCGACCAACCAGAACTCAGCTGCGGTGATCGTTCCGGCCGGAATCGCCGAACAGAACCGAGCACCAAACCACTCCTCGCACGTCGCCGTGCGCTGCGGAACACCGAGCCCGCGACTCGCTCGCTCGAGATCCAGCGGCTCAGCCACGCTCCGGTTCAACAGGCGGCCCGCGCTGTCGATCGCTGTCCCGGGTGTGATCCGTACCGAGCTGCCGATCACCACCTGCGGGTTCAGCGTGACCCCTGCCACGTAGGTCTGCGTGTCGGCACCGCTCAGCAGCGTCTTCGACTCAGTCCCTGCAGGCTCCACCTGAAACCCGCCGAGGATCCCCCAGCCGCCGGCAAGCTGCATGATGAGCCGCTCACGACTCTGCACGTACGTCATCACCGCGTTGAGGTCGTCCGCCGTGACCAGCTGCCCAGGAAAGAAGCAGGGCCGCGGCGGGTTGAAGTCTTGGCACGGCGGAGCCGAGCCGCAGCTGCAAGGACTGCAGCCGCACGAACATCCGGATAGACTTGCGTTCATCGGTCAGTCCTTTCAGCTTCCGCTCGTCACGACGAAGCGTGCCTCGAAGGTTCCCCCAGCGAATCCGTTTCCGCTAGGCACCGCCATGGGTGGATTCGGTTCACCGTCGAGTTGCGCCGAGTTGGTGGGAGTCGCCTCCAACTTGGTGCCACCGATCTGGACTCGCCAAACGTAGGTCCCAGCGGGCAAGGCACTCCCGCCAGTCAGCGACAGCTGGAACACACGCCCCGACCCTGAACCGGGGTCGAGCAGCGCTGCGCTGATTGTGTTTCCTCCGGTTCCTGGGCCCGACGGCGTCAAGCTATTGTACTTCAGAGCGCTGCCACTCTCCGGATAGTAGTAGAGTTCCCACACTCCCGCGGCGTCTGGATCGGCGGTGACTTCTGCGTCAAGCCGAGCCGTGATGGTGCCCGAGAACTAGTCCGCGCGGTGTCGCTGACCAAGAACGTCTGATTCTCCGTTGGGCTGATCTCAACAACGCGGGGCAAGAGACTCCGGCAGGGAACCGCTGGCGAACGACTCAATCAATGCACGAATCGCAGGGACCCCCAGGGCCAGCGGCCGCCAGAAGCAGTTGTCGATGCTCAGGACATTGGGCAGTGTTGCGTCATTGAAACGACGCCAGCAGGCAGCTCGCAAGAGGCACAATAGAAGTGAGGGCGGGCCGCAGGAGGTCATCCGTTGGAGGCAGCCCGCGCCAAGTCGACGGCGAAGTCAAACAGGCGCACAGAGCGCCGCCTTCGGGTCCACGGGATACCCTTCTCAATCGCTTCCATCTGCTCGAAGAACTGCGTGTCGATGCACTCGCGGATCGCCGTGTACGGATCCTCGATGACCGGGAACGGGTCGTTGCTGCTGACGATGTACACGCCCTGGCTCGTGCGCGTCGGAAAGCAGCTCACGCCACCACAACACGACGCATCCAACACCGCAGGCGCCGGGTCGCTCCCAACCTCGCGGTAGCGCAGCCCCACGAACGTCACGCCAACGAGCTGATCGAACAGGTAATCTCTCAGCAACACAGGGGGCTCGAGCGTCACCGGCGCCTGCGGGATGTTGCCCAGCAACGTCTTCAGATCGTCGAGAGTAGAACTGGAGGCGAGGAGTCCAATGGCACGCAACTCCGCCTCCAGCTCCTCGACGTCGGATCCGGAAATCGGTGAATCGAACACACCGGACCCAGCGAGGAATGTCGCGATCTCCGCATAGGTAGTGCCGGTCACGGAAGCACCCGCGCCCGGCACACTCGCCTCCGCAACCGGAATGCACTCCATTGCCTCGAGGATCAGCTCTCGCCCATCCGGGTCGAACGCCAAACCCGGATTCACGAACACGCTCAGGTCGCTGACTCCGGTCGCAGGCGTCACACCCAGCCCAGCAACGGTCCCCGTCCCGAACGCCTCCCGTTGGGTCAATCGCTGTAGCCGCAGGTGATAGCTCTGCTCTACCTCCAGGTCTCGCTGCGTCAACAGCTGACCAAAGAAGTACCTCAGCCTCTCCAGAGAGTTCTTCTCCGCGTAGAGCGTCAGATCCCCTTCAACTATCCCTGTCGTCGTTGCCATGTTCCTTCTCTCTTCTCTGAGTTAGTTCCGTGCGGCTGCGCCTCGCGCTGCGGCTGCCATCTGCGCTACAGCGCCGTCCCAATGCGTGTCGTCTGACCGACGACGAGTCCTTGCCCGCTGCTTCCACCGAGCTGCAGCGTCGGCTGCCCTGGCTTCGCCGCGAGCCGTGAGTCGCGCCCCAACACCAAGCCTTCGCCGAGCGGCTTCGGCCGCCCGGGTCCGTTCGCGAGCACCAAGCCGTAGGTCGCCGGATTCAAGCTGTTGCGGTCGAACTCCGGCCCCAGCTCTTGCCCCACGACTGATTGCAAGCCGAGCACCCAGCCTGACGCCCCGGTCTCCCGAACACAGTAGTGCGTGTGCGCCGGCTTCTCCGTGTCGACCACCAAGCGCAGCGCCGCGAGATCTTCCGTGCGGCACACATCCCTTGCCGGCACCCACACCTCGAACTGACTCGGCACCGTCCCAGTCCGCGTCTCGCACTCCAGCAAGTAGCCATCACCCAACAGCGGGCTGTCGCCCAGGATCATCCCGGAAGGCTCCACGCTCAGCCCCGTGTGGCAGCCCAACACAGGCCCCGTCACGCCCTGCAGCGTGACTCCAGCACCCAGGATGAAGCCGCTCCGCGTCTTGAAGCTCTCGACGATCTGCACCTGCAGATCGAGGTAGAGCTTTACCGCGAGGATCAGCCCATCAACCGTGCCTCGAGTCTTCGCTAGATCCGCGGCCCGCGCCAGGGCACGACGAAACGCCGGAGGATCTTCGCGCAGGCGCTGCAGGTCGAGCACCTGGAGCCACTCCGCCAGGAACGGCAGCATCGCCTCCGGCGCGTAGCGCGGGTCGAAGAGCTCCGAGTACGCATCCAGGCGCTGCGCGACGCCGTCAAACGCGGTGCTTTCGAACAGCGCCAGCCATCTCCTCAAGAAGTCGTCTTCTGGTGTGCTGTTCTGGAAGACCTCCGGGAGGTACTGCCCAATGCCCTCGCGAGGTTGCTCGAGCTCCAGAGACGTCAGCCGCGGCGTCGCACCGCCGTTGCTCTGCAGCGTCAGCCTGAGCCAGAGGTAGCGCCCAGGCGGAGCGAGCACCAGCACCTCGCCGGCGGTGACTCGCGTGTCTCCTGGGGAACTCACGGGCACCGCGGCGCTCGGTCCGGCCACGACCGGCTTCGACCAGCCGCCGGGCTCGAGGGGGTCGCCGGCAACCAGGTCATCGAAAGCTCGAGTCTCGATCCGCACGGCACAGCCGTCGGGGATCTCGCCGAATAGCAAGACGCGGTGCCACTGCACTCCAGGGCGTCGAGCGTCGAGGGCGTCTTCCGGCGCGCCGGGTCCCAAGATCACACTCCCAGAGCTTGGGTACGCCGCTCGCGCGCGGAGCGCACTCAGGTCGTCGATCAATCGGAAGAAGAGCGACTCCTCTTCAGTGAGCGCGCGATTGGGCTCAACGCAGCAACCGTCTCCCACGCGCCCTGGCTCGAGCTGGTAACCGCAACCGGCACTCGTAAACACGAACGCGGCGGAGCGGCGACTGGCATACCAACCGCGTGCGGGGAAGCTCGCTCGCGCCAGGAGCTCGCTGCCATCCGTACGGAACACGCGCACCTGAGGAGCCTCGCGAGCAATGACGAGCAGGTTACCTGCCTCATCCAGACCGAGAGCCAGGGCATCGGTCACGTCGCCAAACGGCAGGGGCGTTGCACCATCCCCCGCGAGACCAATAGGCGCGTCCGGGTCGGCGCCAAGCCGCGGGCAGCCATGCAGATCGAAGAGAAAGACGTGATCCGCGGTGGCTAGTGCCACGACCCCTAACCCCCCGATCCCTGGGAAAGTGGAACCGAAAGAGCTCTGCCAGAAGATTGCATCACGCACCGGCGCGCCCACGTCCAGTACCGCGACGAGGCCCCCTCGGCAGCTACGCCAGACCTCCACGCGATGCAGATCGCTAGCGGACGGCACCAGCACGTAGCCGTTCGAGTGCGCGCTCCATGCGGAAACGACACAACCAGAACTCTCGACTGACAGCAACGGAGGACGCGGGAAGGTGGCAGGGGGAGAGCTGACCCCGATGCCAGCTTTGCGTGTGCCCGGGAGCAGCGTCAGGGCGCACGGATCCATGGGATCGGTGGGCGGGGGAGAGAGCGTTACGAACAGGCGCACCACGACGCTGGTCTGCTCGTAGCCCACGACCGTGAGCTCATAGAGTCCGTCTGCGATGCTTGGCGGTGGTTGCCACTGCCAGCGCAGGGCGTCGCCGCAGGCGCTGAAGAGCTCTCCCGAGGTTTGCTCATCGAAGCTGTCGTCCAGCGCGCGGATGCGCAACGCGGGGACCGCAACCACGTCTCCAACAGCGCGAACGATGCCCGGTTGGATGCGCGCGTGAACCACGAGGTGCGCCGCGGGTTCCGTTCCGCTCGGCGCGAGCTCGGAGAACGCGATGACGGTCGCGCCGTTCTCCAGGTCGAGCTCCACGACGCGGGGCTCGCAAGCTGGAATCGTATCCGGAGTCACGAGAGCGCACTGGCGCGCTTGCTCGAGGGACGGCACCGAGACGTCCGGATGCGCCCCGACGGCGCACCATCCGCTGACGCCTGGCGAGGCGCGACGGATCAGATCCGGCAGCCGCACTTCGCTCATCCGTTCGTCCTCACCGCGCTAGCGATCACCTGGTGCTGCCCGGAGTAGAGCAACCGACCCGCGCCGATCTCGAGATCCTGGCACTCCACGAAGGGGCCGTCGTCCAGCGCAACCCGCACTTGATCCGCGCGGAGCACACCCTCCGCTGCGAGGATGCGCTCGAACACGCGGGAGAAGTAGACGGCGCCACCGAAGGGCCAACCCTCTCCCTCATCACCACCCTCGAGGGCGTGGAAGTA
Organism: Polyangiaceae bacterium; assembly: GCA_041389745.1. Classification (GTDB taxonomy): domain Bacteria; phylum Myxococcota_A; class Polyangia; order Polyangiales; family Polyangiaceae; genus JAHBVY01. Next base: position 8,134 of record JAWKRF010000054.1, on the reverse strand, counting down.
GCGGTTCAGCGCAGCGACCACGGCGCTCGCGGTCGCGCTGACGCCAGCGCGGGGTTCCACCGTCACCCGCGCCTCCACCGTTACCTTGCGGAATTCCGCTGAGGCAGTGAAGACCTCCGTGGTGACGAGGCGCCGTGTGTCGAGGTAGCGCAGCACACTCTCGGCAACGTGACTCGGCACGAGGACTGGACTCTGGACCGCGGCGGCGTAGGTGACGTAGGGCACCAAGACCAGGGTCACAGAACCTGGCGACGCACCCGGGTTGCAGCCGGGGCGGCTGTTCGGCAGCGTGTGAGCGCGGGCTACCCGAACATCGGGCGTCTCCTTCGCCAGCGCCTCGAAGTCCGTGGCGCTCACCGCACGGTAACGCGATCGGACCACCGCTGGCGCGCGGGCGACGCCTTGGGCGACGGGCTCTTCGTCAGCACCTCCGGCGGCAGCCAACACGTTGGTGGAGTCGAAGCCCGGTAGTCCGGAGTCGATCACCGTGACGTTGGTCAACGTCCCCGCGCCAACGTTGGTGTGGAGCCCTCCACCGAACTGGTAGAACGCAGCTCTCATGTTTCCGCCAGGCACGCTGCCGTCGTCAGGCGGTGGGATCTTCCCGAACTCGCCGTTGCCGAACAGCAGCTCACCAGTCGCAGGGAGCAGCTGATACACACGCTCCGTCGGCCCCGCAGCGAACAAGTCTTGCACCTCATGCCAGCTGACCGGACCGCCGCCTTCGGAGCTCTCGTCGACGATCACCTCGCTGCTGCCCACCACCACCGGCGCGTTCGCCAAGCGGAAGCGCTGGAACGGCAACCCCGACGAGCCGCCAAGAGCTTCGTTCAGCTTCGTCTGCACTGCAGAAGCGGGAGCGCTGTTGAGCCTGAGCGTTGCGAGGCTCGGGACATCGTCACCGGCGTAGGCTTCCTCGCGAATCACCCGAGCGCGTAAGACGAAGCGACCGCGGAATGCCTCGGGCTCGAGGGTGCTTGCGCTCGGAGCGCGAAGGAACGCAGCTGCGACGGTTGGGTCGAACACGAACTGCAAGTAGCCGCTGCGCAGGAAGTCGTTGGTGCTGTCCACGACGTCTGCGAAAGGCGAGAACGTGAGGGATTGGGAGCCATCGGGCTGGGTCGCGACGCCGCTCGCGTAGTCCCACGCGAGGCGCGCCGGCGGAGCCAAGCTCCCGAGCGGTGGGGGGTCACCGACGTCACTCGAACCAAACACGTTCACCCGCAGCGAGAAGGTGCCTTCAGGCCACGCAGGCAGCGGACTTTGCGGTCCCAGATCGAAGACCAGAAAGAACTGATCGGCGGTGGTCGCTCCGCTTCCGAACGGCAAGAAGCCGTCGCGGGCGTTCTCATTGGTCGTGGTGTGGAAGGTATAGTCCAGGTTGCAGTCGAGGCTCGCCAACGCGACCAGGGAGCCGTTGAGCACTGTCAGGTCGCGGCTGGTCTCGAACACCAGCGCTTGCTTCTTTCCCGGCGGCGGACCGCTGGTCTCGATGCGCGTACCCTTGCGCAGGTCGAACGTGAGGTCAGGGCCGCCCGAGACACCCAAGGCCGTGAACGTAACGTCCGCAACGGCAGGCGTCGCCGGGTGGAGTTCCGCACCGACCATCTGCAAGAACGTGATGAGGCCCTTGGTCGGAACCTGATTCACCTGGAACAGCAGCTGCTCGCTCAAGAACGCGAAGAGCTCTGCCAGCGTGATCCCCGGATCGCTGGGGTTGAGATCCGTCCACTCGGGTGTTGCCGTCGGGATCCTGCGACGGATCTCCGTGACCAGCTGATTGAAGGTGCGGTTGTCGAGGTTCGGAGGTACCAGGGGCATCGATCAGCCTCCCTGCAGGTAGAAGGGGAACACCAAGTTGCCGCGCGCGTTGGTCTGAGGAATTTCGTAGGTGATGGTCAGCACCACCTTGGAGTTCACGTCGGGGTCCGGCACCGCGCTCACCGACTGCACGCGGATGCGCCGCTCCCAGTCGCGCAACGCGATGCGCGCGCCTTCCTCGATCTCCACCAACGTGGAGCTCGTGATCGGCGCGAAGATCAGCCGCGGCAGGTCGCTACCGAAGTCGAAGCGCATCTGACGCTCCCCGAGACGCGTGAGCAAAATCAGCTGAATCGACTGAGCCACCACGTCTTCGGAATCCACGAAGGCGAAGCCGCCATCACTGCCGGGCCGAAACGGGAAGCGCACACCGCGCCCCAGGATGCGTGATGCGCTCATGGCGACTCCTCGCAGTCGGTGACCAGCTGCGCGTGGTTCGGCGTGTTGGCCGCCAACTTGAGGGTGGGGGAACCAGGCGGGTCCTCGGAGGCAGAATGAGTGTGCAGATTGTAGAGTTGCTCTGCGAATCCTTTGAGCAACACGCCCTCTCCGTTCACGCAGAACTCCTCGGTTCCAGTCTTGAAGGAGACTCCGATCTGACTGAAGTCAAACTTGGCGGGCCCCGGCGATGGGACGCCAGGGGTGAGCGGCGCGCTGAAACTCGGATTGCCAGCGAACGCGAGCGAGGGCGCAGCGAACGCTATGTTCGTGGTGGCGACGATATTAACGTTAGGCCCCGAGAGCGTGATCCCCGTGGAATCAAGTCGAATGAACGACTCCAGCGCCTCAGTTGCCGCGCTGAACGTCACGGTGATACTGCCCTCGTCCTCATCGAAGATAACGCGCCCTACGTCCGTTACGATGCCATGCCGTTTGGTTCCGACCTCTTTTGGCGGTGGAGCCTTCTGCGAGTGGGCGTAGCCGAGGATCACCGGCTCGCCGACGTCTCCAGCCAGGTACCCGAGCACCACCTGGTCGCCCTGCTTGGGCGTGAAGAAGACGCTCGTCTTGTCACCAGCGGCGGGGCGCACGACGGTCGCCCAGATCGCGTCGTCAGTCGCGTCATCGAACTGGTCGCACTCGATGCGCACGCGCCCGAGCTTCTCCGGATCGTCGACGCTGAGCACGGTGCCCAGGAACACGCCGTAGTAGCGCTGGTAGAGCTCTCCGGTCCTCACGTTGCACCTCCCGCGGTCTCGGGGCTGTCGAGGTTCGTCGACGATGCGCTCGACGCAGCCTCGCCGCGTTCCGGGAGCGCCGCCGTGCGCCGCGCGTTGAACTGGGTCTGGTAGCCGTTCGCGCCGAGCTTGTGCACGGCTTGAGTCACGTACCAGAGACCGTCGAAGCGACCGACGCCTTCGATCTGGATCGTGGTGCGCGGCCGGACCCGCGGATCCCCGAGGATGCTGCCTTGAGCCGTCAGCGTGTTGTCGAGGTTCTTCTTGAGGATCCCGATGGCGATTCGCTTGGCCTCCTCCTGGGTGCGCGCTGGGTAGTTGGTCACCACCTCGACGCGCTCACCGGCTTGCCCGCTCTTCTTCACCTTGTCCGTCGGAGTTCCATCGGCTGCAGGCAACGCGAGCCCCGCTTCGACCAGATCGTCGGTGCTGACTTCAGCCGTGATGGTCTCCCCCGTGTCCGGGTTGCGAGCCTCGACGCGCACCTTGGTTGGCTTGCCCACGCCGTTGAACGTCGGCTTGAACGAGATGAGCCCCTGCCGATAGACGTAGCGCACGACCGTTCCCGGGTTCTGGTCCGCCGGCTTCAGCACATAGACGGTCTTGCCAAAGCAGATCAGCTCGATGGCCGCCTTGTTCGCGCGATCCGTGAGGTACTGCAGGGCGTCTTGGTCCTTCGGCTTGGGCTTCTTGGTCTCCTTGGTCGGCTTCGTGAGCTGGCCTTCTGCGGCCGCGACGCGTAGCCCGACTTCGCGAACGATCTGCGCCGCTACCTGCTCTTCGCTCGAGCCGCCTGAAGCGCCTTTCTTCAGCTTCTTCTTGTTTCGCAGCAGGCTGCGGCGGTCGACGGCGGTCAGCGAGATCTTGGACTCACCATCCGCGGGGAAATCGACCTCGAACTTCTCCACGACGCCGTCGAACATCCAGTCAAGTCCCTCGCCGTAACCCACGCGCAGCGCCAGCGTGTCGCCGTAGTCGAGCAAGGGGAACACGCCCGTTCGTTCGGGGGGGAGGTCCGCCGGGATGTCGGTGTAGCGATAAGTGCGGCGCTCCGAGTCGTACATGTTGAGCACCTCGATCTGCAGCGAGGCGAGCGCGTTCTTCTCGATGGTCTCGGTGAACTGGACCGACAGGATGTCGTCGGTGTGCTCTTCGGGCTTGTCGCCCCAGGGCCCCGCCAGCGGGAGCAGCTGAGTCAGCGTGGGAACACTGCCGGCGTCGCCGCTCGACGCTCCGGCATTGCCTCCCGGAACAGGGCTGGCGCTCGAGGCGCGAAACACCAGGCCATTCAGACGCTCCACCTCTTGAAACGTCGCTTCTGGCGGCTCGAGGATCTCGAGCGGCCCGGCTCCCGGCTCCTCGAACGGCTCAGGCTTGGCGAAGTAGAGCTCGAAGCGTGGCACGTAGCGATCGACGAGGGTGCTCACCCCGTCCAGGATCACGAGCGCCGCGCTGCCTTCCGTCTCGGCCATCAGTTGGTCACCAGCCGAGGGACGAGGAGTGTCTCGCCCGGCGTGAGATCCAGGGGATTCGAGCGACTGTTCGCGTCGGCGATTTGCCGCCACGCCGTCGCGTCCCCGTACTCGCGGAACGCGATGCCCGGCAGCGTGTCGCCTTGACGCACGAGGGTGACGCCAGTGCGGTCCGGACTCGTCTCGCGCACCTCCGCGAGCTGTGCCGATGCGCTGCGATGCTCACGCAGGGTCAGCGTCGCCGTCGCACGCACCGGTCGCCCGCCGGTGTCGAACAGCGTGTACTTCACTTGCAGGGACTGAGCGACAGCGCTCTCGAGCACCACCTCTTTGCCCCACAGCACCATGATCGGCGGTGGCGCGTGAAGTGTCGGATGTTTGAGCATCAACTGCTCGAGCGGGCGCACGAACACTTCACGCACGCTCTGGTCCGTGACGACGACCCCATCCTGCATGCGGTCCGTCACGTCGAGGAACAACTCGAAGGAGAGCTTGTCCCCGTTGCCACGCACGTACTGCAGCACCGGCGAGTCGAGCCCAGGGATCGCCACCTCCGCGTAGTTCGTCTCGCGATCGATGGAGTACTCCGTGGGGTTGAACAGCACTTCGAGGCGTCCATCGACGAAGCCCTGCACCTCCGGGCGCCGCCGGCCGCTGAGCGACGGCACGACCACCAAGGTCAGCTTCGAGAGCTCACGTTCGAGAGCGCTCACTCAGTCCTCCCCGCCTGCGGCGCCTGGATCCGTGGGGTCCGAATCTCCATCGCCGCGAGGAATCATCCCTGAGGCGCGCTGTCCAGCGAGGGCGCGGGCGACCTCTTGCTTCACCAGCTGCCGGAGCTGCATCTCGTCCTGCACGTCGAGCGAAGTGGATAGCTCCTCGATCACCAGCGCCATCAGCCGCCTCCTCCAACGAACTCCTCAGCGGGAAGCAACTCGAGACCTTCGTGAGCCACTTCGATCGACTCGATGGCTACGCTGCTCTGCCCGGCGTTCCAGCTCGGCCCGACGAACTTCGCAGGCAACGCACGAGACACGTACCAGACCAGCGCGGGATTGCGCTCGTAGTCGAGCTGCGCAATCAGGATTGCGCGCCGTGCCCCGAAGCTCCCGCCGCGCACCTGGGCGTACCAGTTCCAGAGATCGGGAGTGAGCGCTACACCGCGCTTGAAGGTGATGTTCCCGAAGTTCGCGTTGGTCGCGAACTTGTGGGTGTAGTCGTTGCGCCCGCCTTCCTTGTACTCGTGGATCTCCAAGGAAGCCTCGAGGCCGCTTATCTCCTGGAACCCCGCGGAAACTCGCGTCACGCCGCCTTGAGCGATGGCTCCCGCCGGCCCCGCGCTCTCCGCAAACGCAACCGCGAAGTTGAAGCCCGGCATCGGGTTCGATGGAGTGAGTCCCGGAAAGATCATGGAACGTTTGGCTCCTCCACCACGTTGGCGATCCCCTTGGACACCACGAGGCGCACCAACAGGAACTCGAGGGGCACTGCGGGAGCGACGCCGATGCGACACGTGAGCACGCCGTTCTCGCGGGCGTCCTCCGGGTTCAGCGCCTCGTTCACTTGCACGAAGAACGCCTCGCGAGGCGTGGCCCCCGCCAGACCACCCTGGTCGTACAGACCTCGAAGCAACCGCGTCACGTCGCGCCTGAGCTCGATCCAGGTCGCCGGTGCGTTTGGCTCGAAGACGTAGGACATGCCGACGGGGGTGAGTGCCCGGCGCAAGAAGTTGAACAACCGGCGTGTGGAGAGGAACGCCCACGGCTTTCTATCGGGATAGGCCAGCGCGCGTACGCCTTGAATGGTGCAGCCACGAGGCACGACCACGCGCAAGGGGTTGATACCAAGCGCCTGCAAGCGCTCCTCATCGGCTTCGTTCCAGCGGGCGTCGAGCCCGATGCCCTGCTGGAGGGTCAAATTCCCCACGGCAATCCACGGCCCCCGTTCACGACTCAGCCGGGCCATTTGCCCAGCGACGTGCGCTGAGGGTGGGAGGAGCAACGTGTCATCACCCTGGTAGACGGGACCGGCGACGACGCGCAACCAAGGCGCGTAGGCTGCAGCAAAGTCACGCGCAGAGCCCAGGGGAGCGACCTCGGTTTGATACCAGTCTTCGAGCTCACTGACGCCCAAGGGCCTGGTGGTCGATATCCCACCAAGCGGTGAGTCGAGCACCACGACGCGATCGGACCGGTCGGCAGCGTTCAACACCAGCGCTTGGGCGAGGCGATTGGCCTGCTCGGCGTCGAAGGCCAGCGCATCGACCCCCTTGGTACGCCAGATGCGACTCCACAAGTCGGGTGCGACCACGATGTCTGGTGAGTCGAGCTCACTCAAGGCTGCGGCTGCGCGACTGAAGCTGGCTTCGAGCGCAGCGGCGTTGCCTCCGGGATCGAGTCCGTCGCTCCCGCCGCCCAACCGAATGATCACCTCTGGCTGAGGTAGCTCACAGTCCCCTGGCTCGATCCAGTCGCCTCGAAGCCCGATCGTCGCGAGCAGCAGGTTGGCTGCGCCGAGGTCCCTCAGATCGAGCCCGTGGACCCACTGCTCCGCGCGGTTGGGTTCCCGAAGCCGCACGCTGAACGTCGCCTCGTAGAGCGTCAGGATGACTGCTTCCCCCAAGACCAGAGCAGGGCTCGAGAGCGTGACCGTCTGCGAGCCCGCGCTGTAGGGATCGACCGCACTCAGCAGCAGCCACCCGCCAGCGCTCTCACTCGCAAAGCGTGCAGGCAACCCGACGTCATCAGCTGTGAACAATGCGGCGCCGAGACCGGTGAAGGTCACTTGCGTTGCTGAGCTCGCCTCCCCACGCGCCTGGCGCCGCACTTGGACTCGCGTATCCAACCGGAATTGATTGGCGAAGCTTCCGAGTTCGACAGCAAAGAAGGTGAGCGGACCCGAAGAGCTCGTCCCAACGACCCCCAGCACACCGCTAGCCTCAGTCGCTTCATCCGGAACGAAGCGCGAGACGATGAGCTCCTCACCGCCATTCGCGAAGTACCCAGAGGCAGCCAGCGCTCCGAGGGTGCCATCCAAGGGACAACCGAACCGCTGAGTGAATTGCGCCAAGCTATGCACGAGCACGGGCTCCTCCGCGGGACCGCGCTGACACAAAGCGACGATCGCGGTGCGATCGCTGCGTATGCCGAGCATGGGCCCCGCGGTCTTGACGATTTCGAATGCGATCCCCGGCTGCATCTCGCGTTGCCCTTCAGGCTCAGACGACCTCGAGCCCTTCGTGGCAAATCTCGATGGACTCGATCGCCACCGCGCTCGAGTCGCTCTTCAGGCTGGGCCCGGTGTACTTGCACGCCCACCCGCGCACGAAGCGCCAGCGCATCACCTCGTTGCGTTGCTCGTCGCGCAACACCACCGCACCTTCACGGCGGTCCACGGTGCCTTGCGCCCCCTGGCGAAACCAGTTGAAGACATCGAGCTCGCCGATGATCCCGCGCTTGAGCACGATGTTCGGGAACTTCTTCATGCCTGGCAGCTTGCGCGCCACGAAGTCCTCATCACCGTTGCGGTAGTCGATGGGCTCGATCTCTCCGTCGAGCCCGCTGACTTCATTGAAGCCCGCGGCGCGGATCCCGCCAATTTCCACGATGTAATTGAACCCAACGTATGGGTCTTCTCTCGGAACCGCCATTTACCTGTCCTCCA
>JAWKRF010000053.1:0-17819 GCA_041389745.1 Polyangiaceae bacterium | reverse complement strand
TGCTATCCGTGCGGTACCGCACCTGCCTCCTGCATCGCTGGCGGGCAAAGCGGTGCTATCCGGGTTCCAGCCTCAGGAGCTGACGTTCATCTGCGGCAAGCACCTCGCGTCTTACCGACCCGAGATCTACATGCGGAACCTGTTCCCCACCCAGGCGGAGCTCACCGTGTTGCTGTTCGCTGGCGTGATGATCTCGGCGCCGAACACGCCGATGCCGCCAGAGAACGCGACGCAGATCCGCAACACCGCGCAGGAGCTGGCCAAGTACATGGATCCGGTGCAGATGGAGCACCTGCGCGCGGTCGTGAAGCGCTTCATCGAAGAAGGCGCGAAGGCCAACATCAAGCGCTGGGTCCAGGCAGCAGAGCTGACTCAGCTGCGTGCGGGCCTCCTCGTTTGCGGTGACCTCAGCATCGCTCGCAAGATCATCACCATGGAGCCAGCGATGCCTGGTGATCTGTCCCCAGAGGAGAAGATCAAGGAACTGTTGCTGTTCAGCGTGAGCGAGGAGTACGCCCAGCTGCGCAGCGCTCTGGGGATCGCGATCGGCTGAGCCCCCACCGCACGAGTGCTGCGGCGAGGTCTACTTCGCCGAGACGTACCTCGCCGAGACGTACCTCACCAACGCTGTGGAGCCGCAGGTTCATCCCTGCGGCTCCGGCATTCCATGGGCAAGCTGTCCAGCGCCGTTCGACGCCCGCGGCACGTTACGGTGCGCCAAGCGGCCGTCCAATGAGCGCGGTCGCGCGCTCGAATATTGCCGCAGGGAAACTAGCGGCTCAGTGTCCTGGCAGGTCGAGACGCATGCGGAACCCGAAGATGGCTTGCCACTCCAGCGCGCCCCCCGGCGTTTCGCCATCGGAGCGGCTGACGTTCCGGGTGATATCGGCGCCAAGGAAGGGACCAAGGCCGAACTGCTTGGCAAGCATCCAGTCACCACCGAGCATGAGGTGCGCCACCACACCGCCATAGGTGACCGAGCCCTCGTCGAGCTCGAGCTTGGAGCTGCGGTAGCCGAGGCCCGCCATCGCGTAGGGATCGAAGCGCAGCCCCTGCACCAGGAAGTAGCTGGCCTGTAGCCCCGCCGCCCAGCTCGACAGCGAGCAGTCGGTGCAGTCCGGGTCATCGCCTCCGAACGCGCTGAACTGGCCCCACACACCAACCGCGACGTTGCGGTGGACCCCGTAGGCAAGCTGGGCGTCTAACCCCCAACCCGAGCTGAGGAGATCGTTGCTGTAACGACCCGCCTCGATGCTTCCGAAGGGGAGGCTCAGGTAGCCACCGACGCCGGCGAGGAAATGACCGCTGCGCTGGTCGGTGGCGGGAGGGATCTTCGGCGGCTCGGGCTCGCTGTCGTCCTCGATGTCCTCTGGGGGCGCCTCTGCAACCTCGCCGTTGCCCCGACCCAGGCCCGGATCGAGGCTCGCCGAGCCGTCCAGTTCCTCGACGTCGTCCTGGGCCAGCGCCAGGCCAGGGAGCGTTCCGAGCAGCAGCCCAGCCAGCAGGCCGAGGACCAAACGCGGTGGCGCGCTCGCGGGTTTCCAGCCGATCATGAGGCGGCACAGTTAGCACGCCAGCGACGCTGGACGACAACCGCTTTTTGCTCGAAAGCGGGTCGCTGAGCGGGCTCGACACCGGGGTTGCTCACAACCGCTCCAGTCAGGGGCTTTCTGGCTGGTTCGGGGGAGAGAGAGCCAGGCGCCTGCGGCGCCAGGGCGGTGCAAGACGCCGTAGGACACTCCGGGAGCGTGCTACGTAAGCAACCGAACGGCTCAGTGTCCGAGCAGTCCATGCATGAGTCGGAGAGACGAGACCCAGGAGCTGCTGTGCGCTTCGCCGAGCGGCGCCTGGCTGATGGAAGTGACCACGCCAGCGCAGTCGTCCGTGGTGCGTATCGAACGCGGTCAGAACCTGATCCTGGGCAGCGCCGACGCGTGTGACGTGCTGATCGGCGATCCGACGGTGAGCGCACGGCACGCGGAACTGTGTTGGGGTGAGGACGGACTGGAGGTCAGGGATCTCGACTCGACGAATGGGCTGCGAGTTGGTTCCGCGAGGGTAAGAGGTGCGAAGCTGCTGGCCTCGGGAAGTCACTTCCAGCTTGGCCGGACGCTCGTGGTGCTGAGGAGCGAGGAGCCCGACGAGGCGGAGGCGAAGTTCGAGCCGGTGCCGGGCATCGTCGGGAACTCGGCTGCCATGCGGCGTGTGGCGCTGGAGATCCGGCGCGCCGCTCCGCTCAAGGCTCCAGTGCTGGTCGTTGGCGAGAGCGGCACGGGCAAGGACTTGGTGGCGACGGCGTTGCATCAGCTCTCCCAGCGTGGCGGTATGCTGGTGCCCCTCAACATGGGGAGCCTTACCGAGGGTTTGGCCGACGCCGACCTGTTTGGGCACACGCGCGGCGCGTTCACGGGCGCCATCGCCCAGCGCAGCGGAGCATTCGTGCTGGCCCACGGGGGAACGCTCTTCCTCGACGAGATCGCCGACCTGAGCCCGGGCCTTCAGGTGAAGCTGCTGCGAGTGGTCGAAGACGGCAGAGTGCGAGCCCTCGGGTCTACCGAGCATCGAGAGGTCGATGTGCGCGTGGTGTCGGCGACCTGGGCGAATCTGCACGAAAGGGTGGAGCAAGGTCGGTTCCGGGAGGATCTGTTGCACCGGATCTCCACGCTACTGATCCGCTTGCCACCGCTCCGGCAACGCAAGTCCGACATCGCCGCGCTGAGTCGCACCTTGCTCGCTCGCTACGCCGTCGAGTTTGGCGAGCTCAATCTGACGGACGCCGCGCTCTCGGGCTTGATGAGTCATGACTGGCCAGGAAACGTCCGCCAGCTGGGAAGTGTGCTCTATCGCTGCGCCCTGATGGCTCGCGCCGGGACGATCACGGCTCCAGACGTAGCGCAGGCCATTGGTTCGACGGCGCAACGTGCGAAGCCGGTCGCGTCCCCGGTGGATGCGCTGCGCGTCCTCAAGCAGCACGGCGGGAACGTGAGCGCGGCCGCTAGGGCGCTGCGAGTGCCGCGGAGTACGTTTCGCGCCTGGTTGGAGCGAGCCGAGAACAGCGCGGCCTGAGACCAGATCGCGGACGGCCACGCACCCTTGGGGCGCGTGGCCGTTCGTGCGCTTGGCGCCCGCTGGCTAGAAGGCGCTACCGAAGGCGAAGCCCTTGTAGGTGTCGGTGATGACTGGGCTCGCGTAGGCGCGAGGGGCCCGCTTGCGCGTGGCGCTGGACTCCGTCTTCTTTGCCGTCAGGAAATACCCTCCGACGATCACGCCAGCGCCAATTCCGGCAGCGACGAAGCCAACCGTGGCGACGGTCTTCTGCGTGTCTCCGGCGTCCACGTTGTCCTGCCACTTGGAGCACGCCTCCGCGTAGTGGGCGTAGACCGGGTTGGTCGGGGTGCAAGGCGGCGAGTTCGTACGGAAGTCCTGGTTTTTGCTGATTTCTTCCATCGTCGGCTCGCGTTGGGTCTCCGCGAAGATGGCCTCTCGGATACTGTCCGCGTCGCTGTAGTTGGCGCTCGAGGTCAGCGCGAAGACGACGCCGCTGATCAAGCCCACGACGACGAGGCCACCGCCGACGTAGGCCACGGGGCTCTTCTTGGCCCAGTCGATGAATGGCTCGCGGTTTCCGGCGGTGCTGACAGAGAAGCCGTTACCATCGTCCGGCGGAGGCTGCGGTCCGGTGCTGCCGCCCTCGGGTGGCGGAGTCGTTCCAGGGCCCCCGGCGGTTGGGCCGACTCCGACCGGGGCAGGGGCGCCTCCGAACGCCAGAGTCTGGGGAGAGGAGCCGCCCGCCACGGCGGTCACGTCCAGAACGGCGCTGTCCGAGCCCTTGCGTGCCTCCAGCTTGTGATTCCCCGGGGAAAGGTAGATCGGAGCGGGGAGCGGCGCGGTGCCCACTGGCTCCCCGTCGACGAACACCTGAGCGCCGGTGGGGGCAGTCACCGGCACGGACGCTACCTTGGCCTTGGCTGCCTCGAGCCCCTTCTGCGCCTCGCTGCGCTCGGCAGCGGATGCGGAGGGGTTCTCTCGCAGGAACTGATCGAAGTGCTGAGCGGCGTCCGCCTCATGCCCCGAACGCAGCTCGCTCTGCGCGAGGTTGAGCAAGACGGACGGGTGCTTCTTCAGCGCGTAGGCCTGAAGGAACGCGGCCCTTGCCTTCTCGTAGTCCTTCGCGTCGTAGTACTGGACGCCCTCCTGGAAGCGCTGGCGCGCCATCTCGGTCATCGCGTCTGCGCTCTGGGCGTGAGCCGTGCTGGAAACCAGTAAGGGCGCGGCGCACGCAGCGCTCAAGGTGAGGGCGAAAGCGAGGGAGTAAGCGCGGGTTCTCATCGGATCCTCGAATGGTTTTGCGTTCGCGCCACCACGGGCGCGGATTGGTCGGCAGTGTGGGTGCGAATCTGTCCGCAGTGCAGAAGGTCTCTCGGGCTGCTCGGATGGGCGATAGGCCCGGACGTCGGAAAATGCAAGCTTCGCCTGGCTTCCTCGCGGTTTCGGAGGAGCCGCATCCAGCCTCAGAAGGGCGCGTCTCGGACGATCTTGCCGGGCGAGGGCGGAGTGGGCTTCGGCTTGGGCGGTGGGGTGGGTTTGGCGGTCGCTGCCGGCTTGCTGGCGGGTTTTGCGCTCGGCTTGGGCGCCGCGGTCTTGGCAGCAGGGGCCTTCGGCTTGGCGGCGGGCTTCGTCGTCGCGTCGGGGATCGGATCCGGTGCCTTCGCTTCGGGTTCGGCCCTCTCTGGCTCGTCCGCTTCGGCAGTGGCTTCGGGCTCCGGGGGCTCCGCTACGGGGTCCGGTTCGGCGGTGGCCGGCTCATTGGCCGCTGCGGTTGGCTCGGGCGTGGTGGCTGCCGCGGTCTCTACGGTCGCCGGCTTGGACGTGGCCGCGGGCTTTTCCGCAGGGCTATCCTCGTCGCCCTGAGTGAGGAAGTATGCGCCGCCGATCAAGACCACCGCGGCGGCTCCGATCAGCGCAAACTTCCCGCCCGAGCCGGAACTCCGAGTCGGCGGGACGAAGACGTCCTCGGCTTCCACCGTGACGCGTCGGCGCGGGGCAGGCTCGGCCGAAGCAGCCTTGCCAGGCCGTGCGGCGACCACTTTTTCATCTTCGTCCTCTTCGTCCTCTTCGTCCTCTTCTTCGTCTTCGTCCTCTTCGTCCTCTTCGTCGGCCTGGCTCGCCTGGGCCTTGTCGTCCTCGTTGTGGGCTGCCTGGGCCTGGTCGACCTTGTTGTGGGCTGCCTGGGCCTGGTCGACCTTGTCTTGAGTTGCCTGGGGCTCGTCCTCGTCCTGGGTTGCTCGCTCGCCTTCGTCGGTCTTGGCGGTCGCCTCGTCGTCAGCCTTCGGGGTCACCACTGGAGCGGCCAAGGACTCGGGCTTCTCGTCAGCCCGCGCCTCGGCGCCAGGCTCCTCGGCTGCTGGCGAAGCGGCGCTCGGCTTGGTGTCGGCAGGCTCGTCGCTGGCCTGGTCTCGTACAGCCTCGCCCTGTGCGGCGCTCTTGGGTTTCGCCTCAGGAGGCACCTTGGCTCCCGCGCTGGGTGGGGCCACACCGAGCAGGGTTTGCTTGGAGAGCGGCGTGTGCTTCGCCGTGTCCTTGCGTGGGTCTCGTTCGGGTTCGCTCGACTCGTCGGTTCCCCGGGGAACTTTCACCGCACCGAGGCCGAGCATGGTTTGCTTGGGGGCCGGGGGACCGTCCGCCTTCGCGTCCGGCTTCATCGCTTCCTCCGGCCGCTCCAGCTTCGCGACGCGGGGAGCGGAACCCGTGTCTTCTCGCGTGATCTTGGAGGGCGTTAGCCCAACGAGCGTTTGCTTAGGCGTCGGGGGTTTGCCGCCGGCGGCTACTGCGGCCGACTCGTCGTCGTCCCAGACCGCTCGGAAGTCGTCAGACATCCGTTCGGCTTCTTCGGCGGTCAGGCCACCCACGCCAACCCAGTCAGACTTCGAGTCCGGGGGGCCGCCCGTTCCAGTGCTTTCGCCCATGCGGTCCAGGCTAGTACCGCGGAGCCCAACTTTCTACCGAAGTTCGCGGAGTGAAAGAGTGGGGGACGGCGGTGTCTGCCGTGGTTTCGGGGTGCGGGGCAGTCGCGACGCTCCGGTATTCGTTCAGGTTGAAACAATTCGATGCCACTCCATCGCTGTGGTGCTTTCCTTGCGTGAACCAGGGACTCGCCGCTATCTCACGAGGGTGGGCGCCAGAAGCTTTCGTCAGCGAGTTCAGCGCCCGGTGCTGCTTGGCCTGAGCCTCGGTCTCGGGGCGGCCTGTTCCAAGGAGCAGACGCCTGGGCAGCAACCCTCCGCTTCCTCGGCCGAAGCAGCGCAGGTGCAGGCGCCGCCCCGCACGCGCGCCGAGTTGGTGGCCGAAGCGGACCGGTTCGCCGTGGCGGGAGAGCGTCAGGACGGGCCCGGGGGCGCGAAGCAACTAGACCAGGCTGCGCGGCTCCGGCGAGACGTGTGGCGGCGCTGGGGGCGGCGTGTGGATGCGCTCGAGGCCATGGAGCTTTGGCGTATCAGCGCGGAAAAGGACTGGGATGGCGCGTGCGAAGCGGCGATGCAGCTAGCCGCGTTGGACGCAGAGCTGATCAGGGATCCATCCACCGGATATCGGGGCTTCTATGCTGCCGGGCTGGCCCACCAGGACCCGGAGTGCAAGCGAGCGATCGCTCGCGCGCAGAGCTTGCTGGCGGCCTTCAAGCCCGCGGACGCCGCGCTGGCGGAGCTCCAGGGGGGCGGGAGTCGGGCGGCCGGGGGAGACGCGAGCAGCGCGACGAACGCCCAGGAGGTTCAGCCCGAGATCTCTGCCCGCGCTTCGGGTCCGGTGAAGCTGGGGGAGATCGAGAGCTATGGCTCGGAGGACGCGGCACGGGTGGTGGTGCAGGTCAGCGCGCCTGCTCTGTTCAAGACCGGTTTCATCCCAGGCGAGGGCAGCCAGGGCCCGCGCTTCTTCATCGATGTCTCCAAGGCTACGTACTCAGGCAAGAGCAGCTACGACGTAGGGGGCATCGTCCAGCGCGTGCGGCTGGGCAAGCAGGAGGAAGGCACCCGCGTGGTGCTGGATCTCGCCCAGGCGGCGCACCGTCGGGTCTTCTATCTTCCCGAGCCGTTCCGGTTGGTGATCGACATCTCCAAGCATGCCCCGCGTGTGGCTCAGCGAGACGTCGCGCGCGGTCCCGTCGCCGTCCGACGGGTGGTCATCGACCCGGGCCACGGCGGCAGCGATCCGGGAGCGATCGGCGGCATGGGCCTGGCGGAGAAGGACGTGACCCTGGACATCGCGCACCGCGCAGCGCCGCTGATCGCGCGCGAGCTCGGCATCTCCACGCTGCTGACCCGCGACTCCGACGTCTACGTGCCGCTGGCGGAGCGGACGGCGCGCGCCAACGCCTTCCGCGCGGATCTGTTCGTCAGCGTGCACTGCAACTCCTCGGAGTCGAACACCGGCCATGGCGTCATGACCTTCGTCCTGGCCTCCAGCAACGACAAGCTGGCGTCGTCGATCGCCGCGCGCGAGAACTCGGCGAGCATCGCCGCGTCGACCGAGCTGGCTCGCGTGCTCAGCGGGATCCAGAGCGCCACGCGGCTGGAATCGCAGCACTTCGCAGGGCTCTTGCAGCGCTCGGCGCTCAGCTCGATCGGCACCAAGTATCCGGGGTTGGTAGACCGCGGCGTGAAGAGCGCGGGCTTCTACGTGCTCGCTGGTGCTGAGATGCCCGCGGTCCTGTTCGAGACCTCCTTCATCTCCAACCCCACGGAGGAAGCACGCTTGGACAGCGCCGACTATCGGCAGAAGCTCGCCGACGCCATCGTGAACGCCATCCGCGCCTATCGAGACGGCGTCTAGTAGCAGCCTCAGCGAGGTACGCGCCGTCCGATGAAGCGACCGTCTTCGAGCACGAAGCGGGTGGGGCCATCTTCGCTCCCGCCGACCGGACTTGCTTGGGAATGGAGCGGGTCGCCTGGTAGCGCCAGGATGGTCGATTGACCCTCGAAGACCAGCTCGGGACAGATGGGGGCCAGCGAGTGCTTCTCAGCGAGTGCGGGCACATCCGAGGGCGCGTCGAGATCGCTGAGCAACTCGAGGCTGCGACTCGTTGGCGGAGCCAGGAATACCTCGCCAGCAGCCCAGCGCTCGAGCAACGCGCGTGGAGTCGACCAGAAGCCTTGAGTCGTCTCGTGGCGGTCGCTCTCCCCCAGCTGCCCTGCCGGCAGATCGAGCCAGTAGAACGGCGTCTCGAAGCGGCGCTTCTCCGCCCTGGGAGTGGTCCAGCGCCATAGCGGAACCAGTCGGGCGGTGTCGAGCACCCAGTCGCGCTCCTGAATTAGCATGCGGAAAATATCGCCTGCGGGCGCGCCGGTCTGCTCACCGCGCATGCTCAGCTCCGCACGCAGTTCCAGGGCCTCAGCCGCGGCGAGCGGGTCCCCCACCAGCGGCAAGATGGCCGCCTCCTCCAGGGTCTCGCGCAGCGCCGCGACCGCGAATCCCAGCGCGCCCTCACCCAGGTGAGCCGAGCGCGCGGAGAGCGGGGTGTGCCAGTCCTGCCAATCGGGGTGCTGGTCTCCCGCGTCGACCTTGCCTCCGGGGAAGACGACGGCGCCCCCCAGGAACCCCGACTTCTGGTGGCGCTTGACACAGAACACTTCGATCCCACCGTCTGCAGCCGGCCGGCCGATAATCACCGTGGCGGCGGGAACAGGAAGGACGCCTTCGCGGTTCGGGTCGAGGTCCAGCATGGGTCCCGGCTATACCAACCAACGCATGGGGCCCGGCGGAAAAGCGCGCAGAAGCCCCGATTAACGACGGCTGCGCTGGCGGCGTCACCCACGACGCGACAAGCTGGCGGTCGGGGCAGCCGGTCCGGCCGCGTGCGCAAGCATCGCGCCATGAGCCACCAACTCGCTACACCTGGCCAACTGGTCACACCTGTCGTACCAAACGGGCGCCCAGGACCACCTACCGTTGACGTAGGCGGTTACGCTCCCTATCTTGCCTGGCCCCCAAGCCCAAGAGCGGGCGGGGGGAGGGGTCGTCACACAGATGAACAAAGCCAAGCTGAAGAAGTTCCAGCAGCTCCTCGAGGACAAGCGCAACGAGATCGTTCAGCGCGCACGCCAGACGTTGGACCAGGACATGACCCTGGACGCGGACGACCTGCCGGACGAGATGGATCTCGCGTCGAGCGAGTATCTGCAGTCGTTCACCTTTCGCCTGCGTGGACGCGAGAAGACGTTCCTGGAGAAGATTCAAAAGGCGCTCGAGCGCATCGAGGACGGGAGCTTCGGCGACTGTGAGGAGTGCGGTGAGCCGATCAGCGAGAAGCGCCTCGAGGCGCGTCCAGAGACCACGCTGTGCATCCGCTGCAAAGAGGACCAGGAGCGGGTCGAGCGCGACTTCGGCTGAGGAGCGCGGAGCCGAGAGCACCACGTGATGAAACGGCAGGCGCCCAGAAGCGTTCCTGCCGTTTTCGCGCGTTTGTAGGCTGAAGCGCCGGCCGAGGGGAGGCTCCCAGGGAAGGTGCAAGTCAGGCCTTGCGGCTGCTGGTTGCCTTCTTCCTGGCTGGCTTCTTGGCGGTCTTCTTGACCGCCTTTGGTGGCTGCTTCTTGGCCGGTCCAGACGCCTTCTTGGATCTGCTTGCTGGCTTGCCGTTGGGCCTACCCTGCCGCTTGGGCTCGGCGAGCGCCTGCTGAAGGAAGCGCCCCGTGTGGCTGCCCTCGACGCCGGCGACTTGCTCCGGGGTGCCGGCGGCGACGACGCGCCCGCCACCCGAGCCCCCCTCCGGCCCGAGATCGATCACCCAGTCGGCGCAGGCGACGAGGTCTAGGTTGTGCTCGATGACGAGGATCGAGTTTCCGGCGTCGCGCAGTCCGAGCAGGGCGTGGCTCAGCAGTTCGATGTCCTGGAAGTGCAGGCCCGTCGTGGGCTCGTCGAGCACGTAGAGCGTGCTACCAGTGGCGGTTCGCGCGAGCTCGGTGGCGAGCTTCACGCGCTGGGCTTCACCGCCGCTCAGCGTCGTCGCTGGTTGACCCAGGCGAATGTAGCCGAGCCCGACCTCCCGCAGCGCGGCCAGGCGCTGGCGGATGCGTGGGATGGCGTCGAAGAGTTCGAATGCGTCATCGACCGTGAGCTCCAGCGCGTCGGCGATGGACAAGCCTCGATAGCGGATCTCGAGCGTCTCGCGGTTGTAGCGCTTGCCGCCGCAGGTGTCACAAGTCACGTAGACATCGGGCAAGAAGTGCATTTCCACGCGGAGAACACCGTCGCCCTGGCATGCCTCGCAGCGTCCGCCCTTCACGTTGAAGGAGAAGCGCCCAGCGCGGTAACCTCGCGCCCGCGCGTCGGGCAGGGTGGCGTAGAGTTCCCGCAGATGGGTGAAGATGCCGGTGTACGTCGCCGGGTTCGAGCGCGGGGTCCGGCCAATGGGCGCCTGATCGATGCTGATCACCTTGTCGATCAGCTCGAGTCCCAGGATGTCGTCGCACGGCCCCACCCAGTTGCGCGCGCCGTACAGCTTCGAGCGCGCAGCTGCGAGCAAGGTGTCGACGATCAAGCTGCTCTTGCCCGACCCGCTGACTCCGGTCACTGCCGTGATGAGACCTAGCGGGATCTCCACCGACACGTCTTGCAGGTTGTGCGCGCGGGCGCCGCGCACCTCCAGCTTCTGCTTGCTTGGCTGCTTCCGCTGGTCGGGGATGGGCAGGCGCTTCTCTCCGGACAGATAGGGGCCAGTGACCGAGCCTGGGTCTGCCATCAGAGCCTGGGGAGTGCCCTCGGCGACGACCTTGCCGCCCAGGGTCCCTGCGCCAGGACCCATGTCGAGCACGTAGTCTGCCGCGAGGATAGCCTCCCGGTCATGCTCGACGACGAGCACGCTGTTGCCCTTGTTCACCAGGCGTCGCAGCGCCTCCAGGAGGCGTTCGTTGTCGCGGGCGTGGAGCCCCACGCTCGGCTCATCGAGCACGTAGAGGACGCCGATCAGAGACGCACCGATCTGCGTGGCCAGGCGGATGCGCTGGCCCTCTCCCCCGGAGAGGGTACGCGCTGAGCGGTCCAGGGAGAGGTAGCCCAAGCCAACGTCGATCAGGAAGCCGAGGCGATCCGTTACCGCGCGGAGAAGCGGCTCGGCGATGGCCATGTCGCGAGGGCTGAGCTTCCTGCTCAGCTCGCCGAGGAAGCCCCGCAGATCGATCAGCGACATCGTGCCGAGGTCAGCCAGGGTCCTGCCTTCGACCTTGACCGCGAGCGCCTCCTTGCGCAGGCGGCTTCCGTGACACTCCTCGCAGATACGCGTCACCACGTAGCGCCCGACGTCCTCGGGGCGCAGCGCGCCCTCGTCGAGTTCTTCGTCGGTGTCAGGTGCCTCGTCCTCGTCTTCGAGCCACGACTCGAGGCGCGGCACGATGCCGTCGTAGTGCTGGGCCTTCCGCTTGCCGCGGCCCTGCGCGCCAAACAGAATCGCGCTGCGATCGGCGTCCGGCAGCTCTTCCCAGGGCGTGTCCGCGTCGATCCCAAACAGCTTCACGACTCGATCGACCTCGGTGGCGGCGGCGACGGAGCCACGACGGCCGAAGGCGGTGACGGCGCCCTCGCGAAGCGAGCGGGCCGGATCGACCACGATGCGTGCGGGGTCGATGCGGGAGCGCATACCCAGGCCGTCGCAGGTTGGACAGGCCCCGTGGGGGCTGTTGAAGCTGAACAAGCGAGGCTCGAGCGGCGGTAGCGTGATGCCGTGCTCCCAGCTGACGAGCCGCTCGCTCATCACCTCCGGCTCGCTGTCGTCGAGCGCGTCGAGCAGCAGGGTGCCGTCGCCGAGATCCAGCGCCAGTTCCACGGAGTCGGTGATGCGCCCCTTGGAGCTCTCCTTGACCACGATGCGATCGACGACCACGTCGAGGTCGTGGGGCTTCTCTGGGTCCAGCGGGACATCGTCCCCCAGGTCCACGGCCTGGCCGTCGAGTCGTGCTCGCACGAAGCCCTCACGCCTCAAGCTCTCCAGTTCCTCGTCGAGGTCGCCTTCGGTCTGACGCAGGATCGGCGCGAGGATCGCGAGCCGCGCGCCTTCGCCCCGCGCCAGGATGGCGTCGACCATCTCCTGCACCGTGTAGGCGTGGAGTACCTGGCCGGAGATCGGGCAATGCGGCACGCCGACCCGGGCGAACAGCAAGCGCAGGTAGTCTGCGATCTCGGTAACGGTTCCGACCGTGGAGCGAGGGCTCTTGCCGAGCGCCTTCTGCTCGATGGCGATCGACGGGCTCAGCCCCTCGATGCTCTCGACCTTGGGCTTTGGCAGCTGCTCCAGAAACTGACGTGCATACGCGCTGAGTGACTCCACGTAGCGCCGCTGTCCCTCGGCGTAGATCGTGTCGAAGGCGAGCGACGACTTGCCGGAGCCACTGGGGCCGGTGATCACGACCAAGCGGTTTCGGGGCAGGTCGCAGTCCACCCGTGTCAGGTTGTGCTGCTCCGCACCCCGCACGCTGAGGTACTGGAGGGGATCCGAGGGGGCTTTCAAAGGGCTCCTAACATAACCCGCTCTTCTTCCGTTCGGCGACCTTCCCGAACTCCCAGCGTCAACCCCGTTGGCAACGATCGTTGGCTCTTCGCGCCAACCTTGGGGGCGACTCGGCTCGCGCGGGTTTGGGGGTGAGGCGCGAAGGTTTGCGTCCGGGCGTGCTTTTGAGGCAAGCCGTGCGTGTGGTGAGACGCTGGCTGCTGCTCTGCCTGCTCTGCCTGCTCGGCTGTGAGACCGAGGAGGATGGAGCGCCTGCTGCGCTCGGCAGCGTGGCGTCCGCGTCCACGCGCGCGGCCCCCGAGCTGGCGCCGGCGCCCAGGACTTCCACGGCGCCCTCGAGCGATGGCCCCCTCACCCCCAAATCCGGAACGCGATCCGTGTGCCCCGACGACATGCAGGAGATCCAGGGGAAGTACTGCCCCTTCGTCGGCCATCGCTGCCTCGAGTGGGCGAACCGAGCCCAGGGGCGCTGCGCTCGGTTCGAGCAACGTGCGATCTGCGAAGGACGACTCTCCGAGCGCCATTTCTGCATGGATCGCTACGAGTTTCCCAACCAGGCGGGAGCGTTGCCGGTGGTGATGGTGACCTGGTTCGACGCCGAGGCGACGTGTCAGGCGCTGGGCAAGCGACTGTGCACGGAGAGCGAGTGGAACTTCGCTTGTGAGGGCGAAGCCCGGCTGCCCTACCCGTACGGCTACGAGCGGGACGCGAAGGCTTGCAACATCGACCGCAAGTACCGTTTCCCCGAGTTCTCCGCCTTCGACTCGGATCGAGCGGTCACCGACGAGGTGCTGCGCCTCGACCAGCGCGTGCAAAGCGGCGAGCTGTCCTGCGTGAGCCCGTTCGGAGTGCACGACATGACGGGGAACGTGGACGAATGGGTCGTCAACGAGAGCGGCAAGCCCTACCCCAGCGGGTTGAAGGGGGGCTACTGGGGGCCCATCAGGGCGCGCTGTCGACCCATGACCACGTTTCACAACCAGTGGTTTCGCTTCTACCAGGTGGGCTTTCGGTGCTGTGCCGACGCTGCGGCGCGCCCCCCGTGATCGCCGCAGCGCAATCTGCCTCGCTGGCGGTTGCCCGGGTTGAGCCGTTCGAGTAGGTTCTGGCCCGTGGAGCTCCCGCCGGCCCATACGCTGGTTGGGTGCGGAGGATGCAAGAAGACCCGCCCCCGATCCTTGCTCGGTCACGAGTCACTGCATTCCCCTAGCTCGCGCCAAGCGCCCGGCCCTCGCGCGGCCTGGGCGTGCTGGGGAGTTTCTCGACGGGGGACGTCCTCTGGACGCTCAGCCCGGGCCCATAGCTCAATCGGTCAGAGCGTCCGTCTCATAAACGGGTGGTTCCTGGTTCGAACCCAGGTGGGCCTACAGAGCGCGCAGCCACCGAGCGCGCTGCAGCCGCCGAGCGCGCTGCAGCCGCCGAGCGCGCTGCAGCCGCCGAGCGCGCTGCAGTTACGCATCTCCGTTGATCGCAACGCACACGGCCTTCGCGGCCGTCAACCCCGTCGCGGCGGGCCTTCGATCCGTCGCGCTCTTTCTTTTTCGGTTACTAGGCGTCGCCACAAACAGCCTGTATAGGCATCGCCGAGCTACAAGGAGCCACGACCCCCTGTGAAGATTCAATCGGAGATCGAAGCGTTAGAACGACTCGCTGCTCTGGACGCCAGTTTGGCTGAGGTGGGGGAGCAGCTCGGCGTCGAGCGAGGCGCCCTGGAAGAAAAGCGCGGGCGCCAGACTGAGCTGGTCGCGCGTATCGAGCGAGACCGCGGCGTCGTAGCCGACATGGAGCGCCAGCGCAGTGAGAGCCTGCAAGAGATGCGGCAGATGTCCGTGCAGGTCGAGCGCTCCCGGGAGAAGCTCGCCCGCTGCCGCACGGAGCGCGAGGCGAACGCCGTGCAGCGCGAGCTCGAAGAGCTTCGCAAGCTGCAGCGCGACCGCGAAGTGGAGATCCAGAAGCTCGACACACTCCACGACCAAGCTCAGACGGACATCGCCGAGACCGAGAAGCAACTGGCAGAGATCGCCGGTGACCTGGGCGCCAGCGAGGGCGAGGTCACGACCAAGCTCGCGGAGCTAGAGAAAATCCAAGCGGAAAAACTTGCGGAGCGGGAGACGGTGATCAAGACGGTCAAGCCGCAGATGTACCGCAAGTACGACATGATCCGTCAGCGTCGGGGCAGCGGCATCGCGCACACCACCGACGGCAAGTGCTCGGAGTGCCACATCCTGCTGCAGCCGATGATGTTCCAGACGCTCAGGCGAGGGGAGTCCTTCGATCAGTGCCCCAGCTGCCAGCGAATCATCTACTTCAAGCCGCCCAGCGCTCCCGAGGCGGAGGGCGAAGGCGACGCGGAGCCCGAGGCCTAGTTCGTGAAGGCCTGTCCCGTTTGCGGCCGCCTCTATCCGTTGGATGCGGGGTTCTGTCCGGATGACGGCTCACAGCTCGTGAGCGCCACCCAGGCGCCCGTGATGTCCGACGATCAGGACCCCCGCATCGGGCAGCTGTTGTTCCAGCGCTACCAGGTCCGCCGCGTGGTTGCCGACGGCGGCATGGGACGCGTCTACGAAGCCTTGGACATGCAGCAACGGCGCAGCGTGGCGCTCAAGGTGCTGCATCAGGACGTCGCGCGCGACGATGTCTCCGTGGAGCGCTTCAAGCGCGAGTTCGAGGTCTCCGCGCTGCTACCTCACGACCACATCGTCGAGGTGATCGACTTCCAGGCGACGCCCGACGGCAGCTACGCGTTGATGATGGAGTTCCTCTACGGCGAGGAGCTCCGCGCGACGCTCAAGCGCGAGAGCGTGCTGCCTCCGGCGCGCATCGTGCGCATGATCAGCCAGGTCGCGATCGGGCTCGACGAAGCCCACGCTCGCAAGCTGGTGCATCGCGATCTCAAGCCAGACAACATCTTCCTCTGTCAGACTTCCGAGGGAGACGTGGTGAAGATCCTCGACTTCGGTTCGGTCAAGGACAAGGCGGACAACGCCAAGAAGCTCACGGTGATGGGCACCACCATTGGCTCCCCGTACTACATGGCACCGGAGCAGGCGCAGGGGCTGGACACCTTGGACCAGCGCGCCGACGTCTGGGCCATGGCGGCCATCCTCTACGAGTGTCTGTCCGGAGAGGTCCCGTTCAAGGGCAACAACGGGCCCAGCATCTTGCTCGAGATCCTGACCAAGGAGCCCACGCCACCCAGCGTGGCTGGGCGAGGCAAGAAGTTCCAGGTGCCTCCCACCCTGGATCCGGTGCTGCTCAAGGCCTTCAAGAAGCAAGCCTCGATGCGCACGCCGAGCATGGGAGCGCTGGCCGATGCCATCGGTGGCGCGTACGGACTCGCTGGGACCCATCGCGACTGGGCGACACGCACCCAGGACGACCTCGAGAAGGAGATTTCCGCGCGGATGCCGGAACTCATGGCCGCTCAGGTGGCGGGGCCGACAGACGGCGTAGCAGACGATTTCTTCGGGGACTCGGACTCCCTCGGCTTGATGGACGAGGCGATGGCTCGAGGCGCGCCGGGCGGTCCAGTGGTCAACCTGCCAGCGTCACCGATGGCAGGCCCCGCGGGCTATCCGATGCAGGGGAGCTACGACGACGTGCCGCTCGGGGTGCCGAAGAACACCTGGCTGGTGCCCGCCATCGTGGGCGTCGTCGCGCTGCTGCTGGGCGTCGTCCTGGTCGTCGTGCTGGCCGGCTGAAGCGACGTCGCTGCAGGGGCGCTGCGGAGCGGCGACGCGCTTGCTTGGTGCTGAAGGAGGGATTTGAACCCCCGACCCGGCGCGTATGAAACGCCTGCTCTAACCAACTGAGCTACTTCAGCAGAGGGCCCGCGTATATGCGCGGCGAAGCAGAGTCTGTCAAGCGCGTTGGCGGCGGGGGTGCTCTTCCCTCACGGCTCGCGACCCAGAGCCCGAGAGGACTCCAGAAGCCCTAGCGAACCCGCGGCGTGCCCCCGCGCCCAGGGCCGCTGCGGCCGACGATCGGGTTCAACGCGTCGAAGCTCATGCGAATGGGCAGCGGTGTGCGCAGACCCTTCGGTGGCTTCCCGAATGGTGACGCGCGCTGGATGGCGCGGATCACGGCAGCGTCGAACTCTGCGACGCCGCTCGGGCGCTCGACGCGGACGCCACTGACCTCCCCAGCGGGGCCGAGGCTGAAGCGGATGATCGCCAAGCCATTGCGTCCATCGGCGATGGCCCAGTCAGGGAAGGCGTCGCGCCAGTCGATCTTGCGCTCCAGGTTGCGGAAGTAGGGGGTGAGGCCCACCGGGACTCCACCTCGATACGCCCCACCGCCGCCGGCCGCCCGGGACCGCGATCCAGGGCCGCTGTTGCCGCCACTTCCCGGGCGGCCGGGCCCGGCTTGACCGCCGGGCCCGTGGCCCAGCGGGCCACCGGCGGTGCTCGCCTGGATGAGCGAGCGCACGGCGCTGGCGACCTCCTGCTGACTGTCTTGCGTGTCCTGCGGTCTGCCCGGCACTCGAGCCGGCACCGCGGCGCGTGCGCGAGGCACCGCGGGGCGAGCGAGGGCGACGCGAGCGCTCATGCGGTAGTCTTTGCGCTCGGAGCCGTCGCCGACTCCGAGGGCCGTGCGCGCCTCGTCGCTGCCTTCGACCTCGCCTCCCTGCTGCGACAAGTTTCCGTAGGGATCCAGGTCGACCCCCAGCGCGCCACCCGCGACGCTCGAGATCGCGCCCCGCAGGTCGCCCCGCGCTGGATCGTAGGGGCTCGGCGGGCGTCGCTCGAGGCGGCCGCCCTTTCCAGTGACCACGAACGAGAGCTGCATCGGGTTCGGCGTGGCGCGGCGGTCGTCCTCCGAGCGCCGCTGCTTGCTGGTCTCGAGGCGTTGTACCTGAGAGCGCTCGAGGCGGTTGATCGGATCGCGGTCGAGGCTCACGCCGTCGTCGCTGTCCGAGAGGTTCACCGCGGGGGCCGACTCGGCGCTGCCCGCCTTGCCCGCGCGCTCGCCGGAGACGTGCGCCTCGGTGGCTCCGCCGTTGAGCTCTGGCTGCGTTTCCTTGGGGATTTCCTGCTGCTCCCCTCGGGGATCTCCCACGCCGCTCATCGCCGGCAGCTCGAGCGGTGAGTCCTCGAGCTGAACCTCCAGGGCGCGGCCCTTCGCCGCTGGCGCAGCCTCGTCCAGCTGGCCGAAGACGAGCCAGGCTCCGCTCCCGAGCAGCGCGGCGTGGAGCAGCAGCGAGGTGGAGAGCGCACCCGTCAAACGCCAGCGCGGCTGCTTGTCGGAAGACGCCCCCATGCCTCAAAGCGTGCCCCGTTGAAGGCCGCTAGGCCAGGGGCGCAGCCTCCGCAGGGTCTCGCAACGCGCT
>JAWKRF010000052.1:0-20131 GCA_041389745.1 Polyangiaceae bacterium | reverse complement strand
CACGCCCGCCTGCCTTGGAGAGGGCTTGCCACTCCTCGAGCAGCCGCCGTGCGGCGCCCGAGTCGACAGCGGCGGTCGCCGCCTTCGTTGCCTCACGAGGCTCGAGACCCTCGGCGACGACCAGCGCACCGGCCGCGTTCAGCAAGAACGCAGCGCGCGAAGGGTGAGCCTCTCCCCCGATGACGCGTCGCAGGACGCCGGCGTTGAAGGCCGCATCACCGCCAGCGATGGCGCCGGGAGGGCTGATGGACAGCCCGAAGTCCTCTGGCCTCACGCTGCTCTCGGAGAGCTTGCCCTGATCGAGCTGGAGCACGCGCGTGGGGCCGAAGGGGCTCAGCTCATCCAGCCCGTCCTGACTGCGTACCACCCAGGCGCGCCGCGAACCGAGGTCCATCAAAGTTTCCGCGAGGATAGGCAGTAGGTCGTCGGAGAATGCGCCGAGTAGCTGGTGGGTGGCTGCGGCCGGGTTGGCGAGGGGGCCCAGCGAGTTGAACACCGTGCGCACCCCCAGCTCCCGGCGTACCGGCGCCGCGAAGCGCATCGCCGGGTGGTGGTTCGGTGCCATCAGGAAGGCGATGCCGATGCGGTCGAGCAGCTCGGTCGCGTGGAGGTCGCCGCCTCCCAGGTCGATGCCCAGCGCTTCGAGCACGTCGGCGCTCCCAGAGCGACTGGAGACGGCTCGATTGCCGTGCTTGGCGACCACGAAGCGGTGGTGGTCCCGGGCGTGGGCCGCGGCGATGATCGCCGCGCCGGTGGAGATGTTCAGCGTGGCCTGGCCGTCGCCACCTGTGCCGCAGGTGTCCAGCACGATGTCATGAGCGTGCTGCACGGGCAGCATGGCACCGCGCAGGGCTCGCGCCGCCTCAGCGATGCTGCGTGCTGATTCCCCGCGGATGCGAAGTGCCACGATGTAGCCGGCGATTTGCGCGGGAGTCCAGGCGCCGCCGAGGATCGCGGAGAAGACGCGCTCCACGCTGCCAGGCGCTGGCTGGCCCTGCTCGAGCTCCTGAAGCGCGGCAGCGAAGGGCACGGGTTCGTTCACAGCGACCTCAGCCAGTTGTCCATCAGTCGCATGCCGTGCTCGGTCAGGATCGACTCGGGATGAAACTGCACGCCCTCGATGGGCAGGCTCCTGTGGCGCAGGCCCATGATCTCACCTTCCTGCGTGCGGGCGGTGACCTCGAGGACGTCGGGCATGCTGGTGGGCTCCACCAGGAGCGAGTGGTAGCGAGTTGCTTCGAACGGGTTCGGCAGGTCCTTGAACACGCCGACCCCCGAGTGCTCGATGGGGGAGGTCTTGCCATGCATCAGTCGACCTGCGCGCACCACGTTTCCGCCGAAGTGCTGGGCGATGGACTGATGCCCGAGGCACACCCCGAACAGCGGCTTCCGGCCACCGAGCTTTGCGATCACCTCCAGGGTGACGCCAGCGTCGTCCGGCGTTCCAGGGCCGGGGGAGAGCAGGATACCGCGAGCCGCGTGGGCTGCTGCCTCGTCGACGCTGATGCGGTCGTTGAGCCGCACGTCGCAGCTTGCGCCGAGCGTCTCCAGGTACTGCACCAGGTTGTAGGTAAACGAGTCGTAGTTGTCGATCACCAGGATGGCGGTCACTGGCGGAGCCTCGCACTCGCCCGGGATCGGGTCAACGCGGCTGCCGGGGAATCGCCGCTTGGTCGCAGACGAGGCCGCACCCCCGCGAGGCGACGGCAATTTCTCAATCCACCTCCACGTCCGATACGATCCCGGACATGTCCGAACGCCGCGCGTCCACCCGTCGTCCTCTCGACGTCTACTTCAACAAGTACCTCGACGGTCAGCCTCACCTGTGCAGGTCCGTCGACCTCTCTCGCACCGGGATGCGCGCCCTGCGGCTCTCGGAACCCAACACCTCCCTCGATGCATTTCCCGTCGAGCTCCAGCTCCCGGGCGATCCCGAGAGCCTGTGGATCTGGGCTCGGGCAGTGCGCAGCGACGCCGCCGACCAGGGCCTCGAGTTCGTCGGCATCGACGCCGCCGATCGTCAACGCATCGATCGATTCCTGGCAGCTTGATGGTTGGGGGTGAGGGCTGGTGCGCCGCTCCACGCTCGACGGAGACGTCAACGAAACGTCGACGAAGCGCGGGTCGAGCCACTCCCACACCCAAGGCGACGGGTGACTCGATTGTCGCTTCAAACGCCCGCTTACTCGCCGCCCATGGGCCCGCTCCTCCCCACGCATTCAATCTTGCCGAGCTGGAAAGCGGCCTGTACTGTGGCGCCCCCGAGACGCCGTAGGTCGGACGCTCGGGCCCTGCATCGTCACTCCCCAACCCCGAACTCCGCACCCCGTGCTCGCGCAGTAGCTCTCTGACTGGCGAGGAGCCCAAATGGCCGAAGAAAAGAAGCCGAAGATCGACCTCAAGGCCCGCCTTGGAAAGAAGACCATGACGGGCGGCAGCGCACCCAGCGCCGTGCCGCCTCCCGTCGGGATCCCCAAGCCGGTAGGCGTCCCCGCGCCCCCGTTCGCGACCCCCTCGTCGCCTTCGAACAAGCCTGCGCCGCGGGTGGACGCGTCGGATCCCTACGCCTCGATCGAGGCGGATCAGGCGCCGGTTCGCGCGGAGCCCCAGGCCATCAAGGTCGAGATGAGCGAGGAGGTGGTCGCTGCCCAGAAGAAGGGCAAGCTCCGCCTGGTCATCATCGGTGTCGTGGGGGCGGCCGTAGGTGCGTTGCTCGGCTACACGATCGGCGATCGCATGGCGTCCAACGCCGGCGCCAAGGTCGCGATCAACGACGCCGCACGCCTTGCGAAGGAGATCGACGACGCGAACGCGCAGGCCAACCAGCTGGCGGACGTGCTGCAAGCCGCGGGCACGAAGCTCGGCTCGAACAAGTTCCCGGCGGAAGAGGTCTCGAAGCTCGGAGAGCTGCGCATCAACTTCAGCGGCGCGAACCTGGCCGGCTCGAACATCGGCCGCTTCAAGCCGCAGCTCGTGACCCAGCTGGTCGAGTACTCGAGTCGCACCCAAGAAGCCAACGACCAGAAGGAGACCCTGCAGGCGATCCTCGGCGGAAGCAAGAAGGTCATCACCGAGTTGCTGTCGGAGAAGGACAAGCCGAAGGTGCGTTGGAGCATCTACTTCCAGGGCGGCCCGCGCGGCCCCTGGGCGGTGATGCAGCCGCTGCCGGCTCCCTTCGCGGTCAACGAGAAGGACAAGAAGGACTACGCCTGGCCGAAGGAGTTCGAGATCAAGGACAACGGCAAGACCTTCAAGCTCAAGCGCTACACCGGAGGCGACCCGACTCGCGGCAGCGGTGATCCGCAGATCGTCCCTGTCGACCCCAGCAGCCAGGGCGACGTGTGCCCGAACGACACGATGATCAAGCTGCGTCGAGAGGTGTCCAACATGCAGGAGATCCTCAAGGGCAAGACCGGGCAGACCGCCGATCAGGAGAAGCCAGGCCTGATCACCCTGGGTGACTCTCTGGTGGAGCAGCTCAAGGCGATCGGCGCCCACGCCGACGGCTGAACCCAGTCCGCGCGCCTTGCCCTCCGCGGGAGCCAGCGACAGCTCGGCTCCCGCGCTGCGTTTGTGGCAACGAGCCCGGGGCTCGAGGACGTTGCCATGGGGAAAGAAAGGGCTGGCGTCCGTTGGCGCGTGCGGGAGCTAGGGAGCGCGGCCGAAGGCCACGTCCTGATCGGCGCACACGTCCTGGTAGCCCGCCAGCACCAGCGCCATGCAGCGCACGCTGAGGTGAACCCGGGCGCTCGGCTCCCGCTCGAAGAAGCGCGCCCAGAGGCCCCGGCGTTCGCGGTTGCCACCGGTGATGCCGATCCACGCGCCGCTCGGCAGGCTCGAGAGCTCCGGCAGCTGGCGTTGGATGGCGCTGCACGCGCCGATGCCATGGCTCGGCCAGGTCTGGCTCACCCGAGGCTGAACCAGCTGGCGCGCCGTGGCGCCTGGTTCCAGGGGAGGAGTCGCCATGGCTCAAGCGGCAGACTGGCTGCGGCTGCTGCTGCGAGGCATCAGGGAGTCGGGGGACGGCGCCTCGCGGATGATCTCCACCTTCATCACGTGGCGCTCGTCAGCTTCCCGGACGATGAAGTCCAGACCAAACTCGCTGACCATCGAGCCCTCCCCGGGGACTCGGCCCAGGCGATCGATGATGAAGCCTCCGAGGGAGTGGTAGTCGCCGTCTTCGAACTCGACGCCGAGGTAGCGGCTCAGGTCCCCGATGGGGACGCTGGCGTTGACCATCAAGCGGCCGTCTCCGAGGTCGACGATTGGCGCCTCCTCTTGATCGTGTTCGTCGCGGATGTCGCCGACGATCTCCTCGATCAGGTCTTCCAGCGTCACGATGCCGCTCATGCCGCCGAACTCGTCGATCACCACGGCCATGTGGTGCCTTCCGGCGCGCATGTCGGTGAGCACGCTGGAGCAGGCCTGGCCCTCGGGAACGAACGCGACGGGTTTGCGGGTCACGTGTTCCACGCGGAAATCCTCGGAGCTGTTATCGGACAGGAAGCGGATCAGATCCTTCACGTGCAGCAGGCCGACGACGTTGTCGACGCGGTCACGCACCACCGGGTAGCGTGAGTGCCCCTTCTCCCCGACGACTCGCAGCACCTCCTCCAGGGGGCAGTCGATGGGTAGGGTCGTGACCCGGGTGCGGGGCACCATCACGTCGGCCGCCATCAGATCGCTGAAGTCGAGCACGTTGCGGATCATCTCCGACTGCTCATGACCCAGCGAGCCGTTCTCCTCGCCCTCCTTGACGATGATCTCGACCTCCGTCTCGGTGACTCCCTCCTGCTGGCTGGGGCGCTCGATGCTGCCGCTGGTCAGGCGACCAAGCAGATAGAAGGGAAGCGCCAAGGGGGCGATCAGGAGCTCGATCGGCCGCAGCAGCCGAAGCAGCGCCGGAGCGCTGCGCTCCGCGGTGCGCTCCGCGATACCGCGCAGAATCTCCGCAGGGATCCCGTACAGCACCAGGGCCAGCAGCGTCGCGGCCAGGGTGAGCTTCGGTCCCTCGAGGGGCACCCAGCGCACTGCCAGGATGGCGGTCGCTCCGATACCGAGGACGCGGCACACCAGCCAACGCGTGCGGATCGCCGCGCCGTGCGCGCGATACCGCAGCAGCGCGGCGCCCCGGGCACCTCCCAATTTTTCTGCCAGCGCACCCATGCGCGCCGTGGTCAACGCGTTCATGCCCGCCGACGCGGCGGAGAACACCGCGGCCGCGAGGGCAGGGATCAAAGTGAGAATGACGTCGACTAGACTGAGAGCCTGGTGTGGTGGTGGAGCCGGGTCCAACGCGCTTCCGCCCCTTTCTTCGTCCGAAAATCTAGCGGACCGCAATCGACGGACGCAACCCACGCCGCGCGACTGCCGAAGAGGCAGCGTGACCGTTGCCACCACGCGATCCCCCGCGAGCCCTCGCACGACCCCTGGAGTGAGCCCGAACAAGAGCCCGCATTCCAGGCAAAAGCACAATGAGTCCGCTAGCTTTGCGGCGTTGCTCCGGGACCTCGGGAAGCTCCCTCGCGCGACGGCTCGGGGCGCGAGCCCCCAGCAGAAAAAAGCGCTGCCAGAAACCTCCGATCGAGCCAGCCAGGGGACCAACCCCACGCTGGGCGCGCGCGCTGCCCAGCAGCCGAACGTCGACCGCGCTCCGGGTGAGCCTGGCGAGGAGTCGAAGCGTGAAGCAACGCACCGCCCCTCGCATCCGGCGCACGACCCCCTCGAGAGGAGCTTCGCCCAGAGCCTGCAGGTCGGCTTCGCCGTACCTCCCCCCAACCAAGAACCGCCGCGAGCGCTGATCCAGCTCGACCCAAACCTCGCGGAAATGATCCGCAAGGTCGCCTGGGGCAAGAGCGGCACGCGGAGCACCTTGCGGCTCGAGCTGGGCGGCCGGCTGGAAGGCGCGGTGCTGGTGCTGGGCGCCGAACCGACGAGCGGCGTCAGCGTCAGCCTCGAGCTGCCGAGTGATCAAGACCCCGCGCTCTGGCAGGCGCGGCTCAAGCAGCGCCTGGAGGCGCGTGGGCTCAACCTGGAGGCGCTGGAGGTGCGCTGAACTCTCCCGTCTTCTCCGGATCGAACCCTCTTACCACGCGGAAAAGATCTGCCTCGGCGCGCCCCAGCGCGACCAGGCGACCCGAGTGATACCAGGCGACCGGTGGTGTCTCGGCGCTCGGCGTCTCGGGATGCAGGGGTGGGGGTGAGGAGAAACAGGTGCCATCGAGGCGCTTCCCGCAAGCGGCCCGCTCCAGGCCAGCGTCGGTCAGCACGGCGCTCGGGAGGCTGCGTCGCGCCGCCTCCGAGACGCTGAGCAAGCGGGGCGCGCCGCTGGGAGGCCAAGGAGTCGCCTCCTCCACCTCGAACGGGCCGCTCGCGAGGCGCCGCAGCCGCGTCAGGTGCCCCACCGTGCCAAGAGTCGACGCCAGATCGCGCGCCAGAGCACGAACATAGTAGCCCTTGGAGACACCGAGGCGCAGCTCCACGTCCAGGCCCTGGAGCGCCAGCAGCTCGAGGCTGTGTACCTGGACGCTCCGCTCCGCCAGTGCCGGGGCCTGGCCAGTTCGGGCGAGAGCATAGGCTCGCTTGCCGTCGACCTTGATCGCGCTGACGCTGGGAGGGACCTGCTGCGTGCGCTGGCGCTCGCGCTCGAGCGCGGCCGCCAGCGCGTGGGGAGTCGGAGCCTCGAAGCAGACTTCGCTGAGCTGTCCCTGGGCGTCCAGCGTGTCGCTACCGACTCCAAGCCGGACGCACGTTTGGTAGCGCTTGCTTGCGAGAGTCAGCCAGGATGACAGCTTGGTGGCCTCGCCGACGAGCAGTAGCAGCACGCCGCTGGCCATGGGATCGAGCGTGCCTGCGTGACCTACCGCGCGGGTCTTGAGGATCCGTCGAGCTTGCGCCACGACGTCGTGGGAAGTCGGCCCCGATGGCTTGTCCACTACCAGAATGCCGTGAGCTGACATGCCCATACGCCTATACCCCCGAGCGCGTGGAGAGCGCGAGGCTCTTCCTCGGCTGTGTCGGACGTCCTTCGAATCGGGCGCGATCGCGCAGCCCGTGCGGGGTCTCGAGCCAGGGGCGATGATCAGGCGATGCGCTTGCTCGTGCGTCGGGATCGGGGGGCAACGACGTGCTGCCGGCCCGGGGGTCGGTTTCCCCCGGGATCCAAGAATCGGGCAACTCGAGCAGCGAACTCAACCGTGAGAGAGTGTGCGCCGGCTGACCACAAACCTTTAAGCTTAACGCGATTATCTGTGCGTGCGCAACGCAGGTTGGGTACTCTTAAGCTAGGCGAGAGCTGTAGGTCTCGATTCAATCGCGTCATCTAAATCGCGGCATCCAAATCGCGGCATCCGATCGCCCAGCTGAAGGTCGATCGGTACGCCCCAGGGCTCCCGGCGCTGGGTTTCTTCTGGCGCTGGGTTTCTTCCGGCGCTGGGTTTCATGACGGCTCCCGATCCGGGGCAGCGGCTCCTCGCCAAACCTCCGCACCTCCTGAACCAATCATGGGTCGACCGCGTCCCTCCAAACCTCCCGTTGCTCCCTGGCGAGCTGCCACCGACCACTCCTCGGAGACTGGAGTTCGGGGGGCGAGCGCTCGCGGGGGCTCGGTCGACCAGGAGCGCCTCGGCGAGTACCAGCTGATCGAGCGCCTCGGCGTCGGGGGCATGGCCGAGGTGTACGTGGCGCGTCGCTCGGGGCCTCATGGGTTCGTGAAGCGGGTCGCCCTGAAGTGCATGCTGCCGGAGCTGCTTCACGATGCTCGCTTCGTCGAGATGTTCTGTGACGAGGCCCGGGTCATGGCGTCACTTCACCACCCGAACCTGGTTCAGGTGCTTGATTTCGGCGAGGTGGATGGCCGGCTGTTCATGGCTCTCGAGTACGTGGACGGGCTGTCGTGCGCGAAGCTGCTGCGCGCGGTGGCGGCCAAGGGCAAACGCTTTCCGCACGGAGCAGCGCTCTACATCGCCGGCGAGGTGCTCAGCGGTCTGGCCTACGCCCATGAGCACTGCGACGAGCAGGGGCGCATGCTCGGGATCGTGCATCGGGACGTTTCGCCTGGGAATATCCTGATCGGCCGCACCGGCGAGGTGAAGCTCACGGACTTTGGCATCCTCAAGAGCGAGGTCCTGGATCGTCGGACGCTGCCTGGAGAGCTCAAGGGCAAGCTTGGCTACATGAGTCCGGAGCAGGTGATTGGCGGTGAGGTCGACGCTCGCAGCGACCTCTTCACGCTGGGCATCGTCCTGGCCGAGATGCTCCTGGCGCGCCCCTTGTTTCCGGGGCGCAACGAGCTCGATGTCCTGAGCCGCATCTACGACGGCGATCTCGGGGTCCTCGAGCGCCATGGCGCCTCCTTGCCACCGGTCCTGCACGATCTGCTGCGACGCGCCCTCGCCCGGGACCCCAGAGACCGTTTCGGGGGCGCGCGGGAGTTCCGCGCCGACGTCCATGCCGCGATGTCGCGGCTGGGCTTGGCGCCGAACGACACGGTGCTCCTGCCCTGGCTGCACGAAGCACGCGTGCTGCCGAACCAGAGCGGGACCCGACCCAAGGTTGCGTCCGGGGCTCAGGTCCCACGCCCGCGTCTCCCGCGACCGGAGCCGCTCGACCCCGACTTGACGCCGCTGGAGTTCGACCCCGTCGAGGCTCGACGCTCCGTGAGGCCCATGGAGCCTCGGCCCGGCCCGCCCGAGTCCGGACCCCGGCCCAGCTTCCGACCCCAGGCGCCTGCGCTGCCAAGCCGGGCTCGAGCTTCGCTGGCTCCGGAACGCGAGGCGCGGCTCCCTCCGCCGCCGCCTCCGAGCTCTCGGCGGGAGTCCGCGCGTCCGACGCTTCCGGTGGGCGCGCTGGCTCGGATGCGTCGTGAGCTGTCCGGCGGCGCAGTCGGCGCTGCGAGCGGTCCGCCGCGGGCGCCAGTGGGTCCGCCGAAGCCGCTTCCGCAGAGACCGCGACCTGCCGCTCGGCAGCTGGGCCCGAAGCTCCACGCCGCGCCGCTGCGTAGCCCAGAGCTGCGCCTGGCGCGCCCCGGGGAGCTACCCATCGGTCCGCTCTCGTTGCCGCAGCTGCTGGGCATGGCGGCGACTGGACATGTTCCCCGCGGAAGCCGCGTTGCCTTCGATGGTGGGGCGTTTTCTCCGGTCGAGGCTCAGCCGCTGCTGGGGCGAATCGTGGGGCGGCGGGAGTACCGGCTGGAGCCGCCCCACGTGGCGCCGACTTGGACCACCGACCTCTCGGAGGCCGCGCTGCTGCCTCGTCTGTTCGAGATCGCGGCGCTGCGCGCTTCGGGGTTGGTGGAGTTGCGCGACCCGAACTCCCTGAGGCCGGGGCTGAAGCACATCTACTTCAAGGGGGGCCGCGTGGTGTGCGTGCTGGGTAACGTCCAGCGGGAGTTGCTGGGCGCCCGGCTGGTGGCCCAAGGAGATATCCGCGCGGAAGTGCTCGAGCAGGCGCTGTTGCGTTCGGCGCAGAGCGGACGTCGGCTGGGGGAAGAGCTGGTGCTGGCGGGGGTACTGCGCCCTCCGACGCTGCTGCGGGCCGTGGCGATGCAGGTCGAGGAGCGCCTCCTAGACGCGGTGCGGTGGCGCAATGGACGTGCGGCGTTCTACGCTGGGACGCCGCTCTCCCCCGACCTGGTGGCTCAGGCGCCCGACGAGACGATCTGGCTTCGCGTCGTGAAGGAGTGCTTCAGCGAGGCCGAGATACGAGCGTGGTTCAGCCCGAGGATGGACCTCGGCGTCGAGCGCAGTCACCACGCCGGCGCCGAGCAGCTGTTGCGTGAGACGCACAGCCCCGAGGCTCTGGTACTGGAGTTCACGGACACCGCGACCAGCGTCCGTCAGTTGCTCGCCAATCTCGAGCACGATGGGGTCGCGCGTGGGGAAGAGGCGCTGCGCGCCGTCTTCCTGGGCTTGTTGAGCGGCTGGCTCAAGTTCGCCGGCCAGCGCGCCTTCCAGGTGTAGCTACGCCGCGCCCGTCCCGCGGAGTTACGCCTGGCTGTCGCGGCGGTTCGCCGGCGCTTCATGCGGGCTCAGGGTGCGCACGCTAGCGCTGTCCAGCGGACAGCGCTCGATCAGGAGGTCACGTAGCTGATTGATGTCGATGGGCTTGTGCAACGTCGCGCAGCTCGAGTGCCGCAGGTACGTGGCCTGAGCCGACGTCAACGCTCCTCCAGTGACGAAGACGAAGCGAGAGGCGACCTCTGGGCGCCGCTGAGCGATGCGAGCGTGCAGTTCGTCGCCGTTGTTTCCGGGGAGGAAGATGTCGCACAGCACCAGATCGGGCAGGAAGGACGGATCGAGCAGGGCGATCTCTGCCTCCGAGGCGCTGCTGGCGGTGCGCACGCTGTGGGGCTTGAGTGCGCGTCGCATGGTGCGAGTGAACACGTCGTCGTCGTCGACCACGAGCACTTCTGCGCGGCGGACCACGCGTACGGGGGAGCTGTCGGGCACCTGAAAGACGCCGCTGTCGTTGCTCGCGCTCGGCAGCAACAGGCTCAGGATCACCGGGTAGCTCCTGGTGGCGTGGATCTCCAGGTGTCCGGCCAGCTCCCTGACGACCTGGTGCACCACCCCGAGCTCGGACGAGCCGGGGGACGCGGCGGGTGGTCCGTTGGCCAGGTTGCGCTTCTCCTCCAGCGTCAACCGCGCGCCGTTGTCCCCCACACTGAACGCCACCCCGTTCGGAGTGTTCGTCACGGAGACGAGTAGCTTGCCTCCCACGCCAACGCAGCGCTTGGCCGCGTTGGCGAGCAGCGTCTGGGCGGCGATCTGGAGATCCTGGCGCCGCCCAACGACCTCACAGGCCTCGGCGAGGCTGGTCTCGCACACGACACCAGCGCGCTCGAGGTGGGGACGTCGCTCCGCGAGGACGTCTCGCACCAGCTCACTCAGATCGAGCAACTCCAGCGGATTCTCCCGGCGTTCGGCGGTCGTACCCAGCTGGCCGACCACCTGGCGTAAGCGATTCATTACCGCGTGGATGTCTCGCGTCAGGTCTTCCAGCTCGGCCAAGCCGGCGCCGAGGACTGTGTCAGCAGAGCCGGCCATCGTGGCGAGCTCGGCGACCAAGCGGGTCTGTTCTTCGAGCTGAAGCGACAGCGCGCCGACGGGACCTCGAAGCTCATGAGCGATCTGCGTGCTCAGCATCGCTCCGCTGCCGCTCTGACCAGGCTGCCTCGCCCTCGAGTGCGCGCTGTCGCGGGCGACCGCGAGCCCGAGGACGTTGGCGACCCCGCGCGCGAAGTCGACCCCTTCCTCGTCCAGCGCGGTGCCTTGTGGAAACAGAGCTACGAGCACCGCCAGGCGCTCGCGGCGATGCATCACCGGGACGGCGATCAGCGCCTGGAAGCCGAGGCTCGTCAGCTCGCCGCTGTGCTCTACCTTGGCGAGGGGGGAGCGAACGTCGTGCAACGCCGCGGCGCGACGGGACGCGAGGACCCGCTCGGCGATGAAGCCCAGCACGTTGCGGGCGCCATCGGTGGCGCGAAAGCCGCGCTCGCTGGCGAAGCGCGGGCGCTCGTCGTCCACCTCGAACGCCACGCCTGCGGGGCTCCCGAGGCCGGTGAGGAGCACGCTGAGCGTATCCGAGAGGAGACCGCCCGCAGACTCCGAAGCCAGCCGTACGGCGAGCCCCGAGAGTAGATTCAGGCGCTTGAGTCGTTGTGCGTCGTTCATTGAAACAATTCGACCCTTGATTATCCGCGATCCGCTCAGCTCAAGCCACCGGATGACTTCGCTTCGGCGAGATAGCTCCCACGTGCTCGCCCAATGTGGGACGCCGGCCGTGTTTCCGGACCGGATTGCTCCGTGGTGATTGCGGCGTGGTGTGATTGCGCCGTCGTGTGATTGCGCCGTGGTGGTAGTCCGGCCTGGCACCCTGGCCGCGACGAGCACTGGCGCTCGAGGCTTGCGGAAACCGGGCGGAAACTCCGAGCGCGCCTGCCCTCCGCGCGCTTTCGACCCTTCCACGCTGGCGGTGCAACGCGGCGACCTGCGTCGCTCCCGAGCTTGCCTCGGTTCGCAGGGCCTACGAATTTGCGGGTACAGGCTCGTACGTGCGAATCCGATGCTGCAAGCCCGCCACACCAGGGCCGGGAAGGCGAACGCTCAGCAGTTCAGCTGGAGTCGCATCACGGGATAAGGCGCAAAGTCGTTGACGACCTCGAAGCCAAACTCGCGCAGGAGCGCGAACGGTCCCGTCCAAAGCGCCTCCGGGCCGAGGTGGTCGTCTCTGCGCGGAAAGGCCTCCAGGGCAGTCGCCGCCTGCTGACGGGCGACCTCGATGCCGTGGCCAAGCAGCGCGCGAGCGACGCCGTGGCGTCGCTCCTCGGGTGTGACGAGGAAGCAGCCAAGAGCGATCACACCGCTGCGATCACCTTCGAAACAGGGCAGCTTGCGATACAGGCGCTGATCGTACAGCTTGGGAATGCTTTCCGCGTGGCTGAGCCGCAGCCAGCCCACCAGTGGTCGCTCACCCGCGTCCAGTCGCGCGACGATTCCCGACAGCGCTCCGCTGCCGACCGCCGTCAACAGCTCCTCTCGGTTCGCTTCGGGGCGGTTGTAGCAGCGGTCGAGCCACTCGTTCTTGTCGCCCTCGAAGTCCCACCAGCGGCAGTGACAAGGCGCCCCCGCGGTTGCGAACAGCCTCGCCAGGGCCGGACCATCCGCCGGTCCCAGGCGGTCGCACAGGTACGTCCTCTGCACCTAACCCCCAAACCCTTCGGCGTCGAAATGGTGGAGTCGAGAGCGTTCGCGCGCCGGACAGCTGGGGAGCTCGAGATCTGCGAGCAGACGCTCCAGAGTATACGCCGCGCGGAAAAGAGTCCGCTCCTGCATGGCGCCCGCGATCAGCTGACAGCCGATGGGCAGGGCGGGCGTTCCGCGCTCGGGCGCAGTCATCCCGCAGGGTAGCGAGATCGCGGGGAGCCCGGCCAGAGACGCCGGGAGGGTGTACACGTCCGCCAGGTACATGGTCAGCGGGTCGTCGGTCTTCTCGCCGAGTCGAAAGGCGGGGGTCGGTGCGACGGGAGTCAGCAGGACGTCGACTTCCTCGAATGCCGCTCGGAAATCTTCAAGGATCAGCGCCCGCGCCAGCTGAGCGCGCTTGTAGTAGGCGTCGTAGTAGCCCGCGCTGAGCGCGTAGGTGCCGAGCATGATGCGTCGCTTGACCTCCGCTCCGAAGCCCTGACCGCGGCTCTGAGCGTAGAGCTGGGCCAGATCGGCGCCCGGCGCTTCGACGCGTAGCCCGAAGCGCACGCCATCGAAGCGCGCGAGGTTGCTCGATGCCTCGGCGGTCGCGAGCAGGTAGTACGTGGCCACCCCGTACTGGGTATGGGGGAGAGAGAGCGGAACCAGCGTGTTGCCGGCGCTGGCGAGGCGGTCCGCGGCGCGCCGCACGGCCACTTCGACAGCGGGGTCCAGGCCGGCCTGGAAGTACTCTCGCGGGATCCCCACCCGCAGACCGCGTACCACGTCTCCGTGGGGCAATGCAGCGAGGCATTCAGCCGAGTCCTCTGAGCTGCAGGTGGAGTCTCGAGGGTCCGGCCCAGCGATCACGTCGAACAGCAACGCGGCGTCAGCCACGTCGTTGGCGAATGGTCCAATCACGTCGAGGCTCGATGCGAACGCCACGAGGCCATACCGGGACACGCGACCATGGCTCGGCTTCATCCCCACCACACCGCAGAAGGCGGCCGGCTGGCGAATCGAACCTCCGGTGTCCGTGCCCAGCGCCAACCAGCTGAGCCCCGCCGCCACGCTGGCAGCGGAGCCACCGCTGGAGCCACCGGGTGCCCGGGCTTCGTCCCAGGGGTTCTTCACGGGATAGAACGCGGAGTTCTCGTTGGACGAGCCCATCGCGAACTCGTCCAGGTTGGTCTTGCCAATCAGGATCGCGTCGGCGGCTCGTAGCCGCTCGATGACCGTCGCGTCGTAAGGGGGACGCCAGCCGGTCTCCAGTCGACCGTCCTTCGTGAGCATCTTCGAGGCGCAGGTGGTGGGCGCGTCGCGAGTTGCGAGGAGGTCCTTGATCGCGACCGGCACGCCCGCCAGCGCTCCGAGCGGCTCGCCCTTGGCCCGGCGCTGGTCGATGGCCCGCGCGCTCGCCAGGGCTCGCTCCCGGTCGACGTGGAGAAATGCTCCGAGCCCCGCCTGCTCCCCGATGCTGTCGAGGGCGGCAGCGGCGGCGTGCTCTGCACTGGCGCCGCTCCGGACTCGCTCGGCAAGATCTCGTGCGGAAATCATCCCTCCTCCACGAACTGAGGAACCGCAAACGCCCCGTCGCTGGCACGTGGTGCCTCTTC
Source organism: Polyangiaceae bacterium (assembly GCA_041389745.1). Classification (GTDB taxonomy): domain Bacteria; phylum Myxococcota_A; class Polyangia; order Polyangiales; family Polyangiaceae; genus JAHBVY01. Next base: position 5,832 of record JAWKRF010000052.1, on the reverse strand, counting down.
GAGCGCTGTGGCACGCTCGAGCGGTGCCACGACGACATCGGCTCGCTGCGGCAGCTGGGTGACCGCCAGGTGGGAGAGCGGGCTCGCTCCCTGGGTGTCGAGCTCGGCCAAAGCAGCGACGTAGTCGAGGATCTTCGACAGGTCCGCGGCCAGCGCCTCGGTCTCGTCGGCTTTCAGCTCGAGTCGGGCGAGTCGCGCGACGTGCTCGACTTCTTCGATGGTGATGCTCACGGAGCGCGGAGCTTAGCTGGAAGGAACCGAGGTGCCGAGCGCCGCAGAGGGTGAACTCGTCTTGCGGTCGGGCGGCCGAAATCTCCCGGGGGGGGACTCGCACTTGGCGGCCTGCGTGCTCGCATGTGCTCAAGGATCCGGAATCTCACAACCCGGTGGCTATCCTCCCGATGAGCTTCTCGCTGGGGTGGGTTCACCCGAGCGGGTTTCGCAGATTGAGGGCGATCGCCCACCCTGACGCGCTCGTCGTGTCGTCGCTTCAGAAGCAAACGTGGTTAGGTCCGAAGAAGTCCTGCGAGAGTTCGGCGACGGCCAGGTGGTTCCTGGCACGCGCTACCGCGTGCTGCGTTTGATTGGCGCGGGCGGGATGGGGTGCGTCTACGACGTCGAGCACACGGAGCTGGGCAAGCGCTTCGTCCTCAAGTCGTTGCTGCGTGAACTCGCGAGCCGAGAGGATCTGGTCGCGCGCTTGCGCAACGAGTGGCGCGCGTTGGCCAAGCTGGAGCATCCGAACATCGTCAGCGTGACCGACGCCGGAACGAGCTCGTCCGGCGTCCCGTTCTACGTGATGGAGCGCCTCGATGGGGAGACCCTCGCCGCGCGCCTGAAGCGGGAAGGACGCATCCACCCGGCAGAGTCGGCGCGCATCGCTGCCGAGATCCTGGATGGCCTGACCGCCGCACACGAGATCGGCATCGTGCATCGTGACGTCAAGCCGCCGAACATCTACTTGCAGCGTGATGGGAGCGTCAAGCTGCTCGATTTCGGCATCGCCAAGGTGCACTCCAGCGCGATGAACATCACCGGGCGCGGTGTTGCCGTGGGAACGCCGCGCTACATGTCGCCGGAGCAGGCGCGAGGAGATCGAGTCGATGGCCGGGCGGATCTGTACGCCGTGGGCCTGATCCTCTTCGAAATGCTGGCTGGAGCGGGCCCCTTCGACGCGCTCGGGGAAGGCAACGATCTGCTGCTGGCGCACCTGACTCGCTCCCCCCCACAGGTCTCTCAGGTCGCGGGCTGGGTGCCCATGATCCTCGACTCGCTGGTCGCGTCGCTGCTGTCCAAGGACCCGAGGCAGCGGCCCGCCAGCGCTCGCGCCGCCGCCCAGGAGCTTCGCCGTTTCCTTGCGGCACCGGCGCCGACGCCAGCGATGGGCAACGTCACGCCGGACACCCAGCAGTTGAAGGAGACGGCCAAGGCGACCCCGGCCCAGCTGGGGACGCCCACCGCACGCGATGGCCTGGCGGCTCAGAGCATGCAGTATCACGCCCCGGTCTCCAGCCAGGTCCCGAGCTGGGCGACTCGCGGCGAAACGACTCACGTCGACGTCGCGCCTACAGCGCCTCGACCCCACACGGCCGCGCTGGGTCAGTCGCACCACACACAGCCCGAAGCGCCCGCGTTCTCCGAGCGGCCCAACTCCAGCGTCGGTGGCAGAACCGCACCCCTCGAGGTGGTCTTGGGCAACCAGCCCTGGGTGCGCACCCAGCGCCTGGACGAGCTCCAGGGCGACGAGACAGCGGTCCCGCCCACGCGCACCTCGGTCAACGCGTTCGGTGTCCCGGGGCCGGCCATGGGGACGCCGCCGCCAGCGGAGAACACCGTCATCCCCGCGCCGCGCAGCTCGACGCGCTGGATCGCCGTGGGGGTGGGTGTCGTCGGGCTGTTGGGGGCCGTGGCGTTGATTGGCTGGCAGCTGCTGCCGCGGTCCAGCCCTGAGCAGGTGGAGTCGGTGGCCGCTGCGTCCAGCGTCAGCCCTCCAGTCGAGTCGGAGTTGCCAGAGCCGCCGGCCAGTGCGGCGTCCCCTGCGCCTGCTCCCCCATCCGCGGAGCCGACGCCGCTTCCGCTCGCCACCAGCGCGAAGACCAGCTCCCTCGCGAAGAAACCCGCCGCTGCCGCTCCTGCGCCCAGTCAGGCGCCCAAGGCGGAGCCCGCGCCGACCCCCGAACCCAGCAAACCCAGCAGGCCCAAGCTGCCGGGGTCGGGCCTGGAAGTCGGTAGCGGGCTCTAGCAAGGCCGCGCGGCCCGCATCAGGTCAGTGAATTTTCGCTGCTCTCGCTTTACTGGGCACGGGTCATGCCGTAAGTTCCGCGCCCCGCTAGGCCCTGGCCCGGCGTGGAAACCCCAACGACACACGTCTCGCGCGCGAGCGACCGCCCCGGTGCCCGGTGTTACACACCCGGGTTGGCTGGTCGGCGAGACGGAGGAAGCAACCGGAACAGGAGCGCAACCATGAGTGAAGAACAAGCAGTCGAAGTCCAGCCGAATCAACCCATCGAAGAGCCCGCAGCAGCTCCGCTGCGCGACCCCAGTGACCCCATGAGCGTCCGGGAGCTGTTCGAGGCAGGCGTCCACTTCGGACACCAGACGAAGCGCTGGAACCCGAAAATGCGTCCCTACATCTACGGTGCGCGCAACGGGATCCACATCATCGACCTGGATCGTACGGTCAATCTTTTCCGCAAGGCATTCGAGTTCGTTCAGGAGACGGTCGCGCGCGGCGGTCATGTGCTGTTCGTCGGCACCAAGCGCCAGGCGCAAGACATCGTGCGCGAAGAGGCGTCTCGCGCAGGCATGTACTACGTCACCAACCGCTGGCTCGGCGGCACGATGACCAACTTCCGCACCATCAAGGGCAACCTCGAGCGGCTACGCACCCTCGAGCGCATGAAGGAAGACGGCACGTACGAGCAGCTGGTCAAGAAGGAGACCGTGCGCCTCGAGCGCGAGCGCGAGCGCCTCGAGAAGTACATCGGTGGCCTCAAGGGCATGGGCTCCATCCCCCAGGCGATGTTCGTGATCGACCCGGCGCAGGAGCAGATCGCGGTGAGCGAAGCGCGCAAGCTCAAGGTGCCCGTGATCGCCATCACCGACACCAACTGCAACCCGGACCAGGTCGACTACGTGATCCCGGGCAACGACGACGCCATCCGCTCGATCCGCCTGATCACCTCCGCCGTCGCCGACGCTTGCGTCCACGGCGCCGCGCGTCGCCGCGACTATGGCAACCGGGGCGGCCAGGAGCGCAACAACGCACCGCGCGGTCCCGAGGTCGTCGTCAGCCGTCGCGGCAGCTGAGTCATGCTCCCAAGCGAGTCGCTCTCGTCGACTCGACAACGTCTCGCGCCTGCGCGCGAGCGCCGTTCGTACCCAACCCCTGGAGCGTCTCGGTCGTCCCGAGGCGCTCCTCAAAGCTCTAGCGTTCGGGAAGCAACCTGACTCGGACGCCACCACCGAAAACCCATGCGAGCTCGCGGCGTCGAGCTCGTAGCCAGGAGAGAAGGCAAATCATGGCTCAGGTCACCATGCAGCTGGTCAAGGAGCTGCGCGATCGCACCCAGGCAGGTCTGGCGGACTGCAAGTCCGCGCTCGGCGAGGCCGAGGGCGATATCGAGAAGGCAATCGAAATCATCCTGAAGAAGGGCTTGGCGAAGAGCGCCAAGCGCGCAGGAGCGGCTGCGGCCGAGGGCGAGGTCGTCGCCAAGGTTGCCGCGGACGGCAAGAGCGCCGTCCTGGTCGAAGTCAACATCCAGACCGACTTTGCCGCGCGGAACGAGGATTTCAAGGCATTCGTCGCCAAGGTGGTCGAGGTGGCGGAAGGCGCTGATGACGGCGCTGACCTGAGCACCCTCCCGTACCCGGACGGCGGCGGTAGCGTCGAAGAGGTGCGCAAGGCGCTCGTGGGCAAGCTCGGTGAGAACGTCGTGGTGCGTCGCTGGGCGCGTCTCCGTGTCGACGGCCCCGGCAAGGTGCACTCCTACGTCCACATGGGCGGCAAGGTGGGCGTGCTGCTCGCGGCGAAGCTCGGCGATGCTGCGGGCGAGAGCAAGGCCGAGTTCGAGAAGTTCCTCGACGACACGGCGATGCAGGCGGCCGCCATGGCACCCATGTTCCTCAACAAGACCAAGGTCGACGAGGCCGTGGTCGCGAAGCAGAAGGAAATCTACGACGCGCAGCTGGTGGAAGAGGGCAAGCCCGAGGCTGCTCGCCCGAAGATCATCGAGGGCAAGATCAACAAGTGGTTGCGCGAGGTTTGTCTGGTCGAGCAAGCGAGCGTGATCGAGTCCGACAAGACCGTGGATCAGCTCCGTGAGGAAACGGCCAAGGCGCTTGGTACGAGCCTCGATCTGGTCGGCTTCGCCCGCTTCGAGCGCGGTGAAGGCGTCGAGAAGAAGGACGACGACTTCGGGGCCGAGGTCGCCGCGATGGCCGGCGGCAAGAACTGAGCTAGTTCCCCCTGCGACGCGCGCCCGTTGGAGCTCTCGCTCCAGCGGGCGTTTTCTTTTGGTCTGCTCCAGCTCGGGCTCAGTACTGCCTGCGACTGATGCGCGGGGCAGGGAAGTCGGGAGTCCGTTTCTCGAAGCGGTCGAACCGCGCCTGCATCTCCTGGAGCAGCTTCGTGTCGCCTGCAAGATCATGCTGCTCTCCCGGGTCCTGCTTCAGGTCGAAGAGCAAGGGCTGCTTGTCCGTCTCGGTCACGATCAGCTTCAGGTCGCCGTGGATCAGCGCCCGGCGTCGTGGACTCTGGTCGGTGTAGGGCATGTCGATCACGATGTCCCGCTGGGGCGGCTTTTCGAGCCCGCGGAGCTCCGGCACGAGGCTCTTGCCGCGCAGGGTACTCGGAGGCTTCACTCCGATGAGGTCGTAGATGGTCGGCGCCAGGTCGATGTGGCTACGTCGAGTGCCCACTCGCCGCGCCTCGACTCCCGGTACGCGCAGCATGAGCGGCACGCGCGTCGTGACGTCGTAGAGCAGGAAGCCATGCTCGAAGTAGCTCTTGTGCTCGCCGAATGCTTCACCGTGATCCGCCGTTAGCACGATCGCGGTGTGCTTGCTCCAGGGCTGTTCGTCGATGTAGTCGAGCAGCCGCCCGATCTGGGCGTCGGTGTGCAGCACCTCCCCGTCGTACTGGTTGCGCAGGCTCTGGCCGACATCGCTCAGCTTGGTTCCGGGAGGTATTGGCGTCTGGCCAGCTGCGTACGGGCTGCCCTTGAACGGCTGCTGTTCGGGGTGGCGAACGTACGAGAAATGCGGATCCATGAAGTGCACCCAGGCGAAGAAGCGCTGATCCGGCTTCGCTTTGGCGTGGGCACCGAGCTCCTCGATCAGCATGTCGGCGAGCTTTGGATCCACCACGGCGCCTTCCCGAGCGGGATTGAGGACGATGCGGGGAAACACCTTCCAGTCGTCGAAGCCCTGGTTGATCCCGGTGTCGCCCAGGAAGTAGACGTGCCCGTGGACGCCCAGAGTGAACAACCCCGCGCTCTGGGCGCGCTCCGCCAGGAAGTCTGCTTCCGGGAGGAACGAGCTCGTGGCGCGACCGTCTCGAGGTAGCTCGGAGGGATACCGCCCCGCCATCAAGCCGCCCAGCGACATCGAGGTGTAGCTCGAGAGCGCGTAGGCGTGGCTGAACAGGACGCTCTGCTTCGAGAACCGAGTGATGTTCGGAGCGACGTCGCGGGGGTAGCCTATCCATGGACCGTCTGCTCGCAGGGCGTCCACGCTGATCAGGAGCACGTTGAGCGGCGGCAGGGAGGCCGGCGCCTGCGTCGTCGAGGGCTCTGCGGCGGCGCTCCGCACGATCGAGGAGGCGGCCCGCAC
>JAWKRF010000051.1:0-21347 GCA_041389745.1 Polyangiaceae bacterium | reverse complement strand
TTGCAGTCACCATCCAGCGTATCCTCACCCCCATCCAAGCAATCGCCGTCCGCGTTTTGATCTGCCCCACTCTCGCAGTAGCCGTCGTGGTCGTCGTCGATGTGTGGGCCAAGGTCACGGTCCCACGTTGCAAGGCCGCTCAGCTCGAAGATCGAGCTGTCATCGATTGCGTAGATCGAATAGCCGCTACCCGAAGCCGACGGTCCGTAGGCGATGTCCCGTGGCGCTGTGTCCGTCAACACGACCTCCACCTCCGTGGACGGTTCGATGGATCCGTTTCCGTTCGCATCACGCACGCGCAGCACCTCGTTCGAATGCTCTGCGACCGCGTAAAGAGTATTCGTCACGAAATCGAGTGCCATCGCCGCGGCGTTCTTTCCCGGGATGGTAACGAAAGTGGATGTAGCCCCGGTGTGGTCCAGGCGCGTGATCGACGGGGAGTTGGCATCATTGCCGGTGAAATACAGGGAGTCGTCGATGCCGCGTTCGATCTCGTCGACGTCGGGGATGCCGATCGGAATCTGACTGACCTGACCAGCTGGCGTGACCACGGAGATGTAGTTCTTGTTGTCGGAAGTGTAGACGTTTCCCTGGTGATCGAAGTCGAGCCCTCCCGCATTGCCGGTCCCCCCGTCGTCTATGGTTGCGAGCAGCGGTTGCACGGTGCCGTCGAGGGCGACGCGGGTTACTTCCGCGGGGTAAGTATCCGTCTTGAGCGCGTATAGCAGACTGTCCCGGCCCAGCTTCAAGTCGCTGCGGCCGGCAGGAAAGCGACCGATGTTCGCGACCACGAGGGTTATCGTGTCATCGGTCGCGAGGCGGTAGATCGCCGACTGGCTTGCCCCGATGAAGTAGACGACTCCGTCAGGGCCGACAGTTGCGCCTGCAGCCGGCTCGTAAGCGCTGATGTCCACGCGACGGGCGATCTGCAGATCGCTGACCTGCAGGGTTTGAGCATGGACTGGGGCGAGCCAAAGGAGACCCGCCAGACCAGATAGTGGAACGGCGCGATAGAAGCGAAACAAGATTTCTCCCGAAAGTTGAGGGCACAGGGTACCTTGGCCTTACCTTTTGTTTCAATGCTCCCCTGTTCCGAAAGGACGCAGCCCTCGCCCTGGTTCGGCAAGCACGTGGCGCTCTTAGAAGCCACAGGCACGGTTGGACCATGGGGAAACGCGAGGCCCATTGCGATCGCTCTGGGGCGCAGTGGTCGTGAAGCGTGGAACGACCTCTGGGCTGGCGGAGGAGGTGAGAATCACCAGCGCGTTCCGCGCTTCGGCTCGCAAGGGCTCGCCAACCGTGGCCGTCCGCTGACTCGTCCAGCTCACTGGACTCTCTCGAACTCCCACGACGCCTCTACAAGCAACCACAACGCGGAGGAGGAGAGATTCACTAGCGGCTGCGCCGCTTCGGCTCGCAGGGGCTCGCCGATCGTGGCTGTTACTGACACTCCGTCCAGCTCGCTGGACTCCGTGCAGTTCCAGTCGAACTCCCGCGGACCGGCAATCTCTCCTCCGAAGGCAACCTCAGCACGCGCTTTACGCGACCAACGTTCGGCCCGTGACCGTCGCTGCAGAGAGATTCACTAGCGCGTGCCGCGCTTCGGCTCGCAGGGGCTCGCCCAAGTCCGTCAGAGCTCAACAGCGCACAGCCACCGAAAGCAGCGGTCGAACTCCAACGCTGCCTGCCAACCCAAGCCACCACAACGCGGAGGAGGAGAGATTCACTAGCGCGTGCCGCGCTTCGGCTCGCAGGGGCTCGCCGACCGTGGCTGTCACTGCACTCCGTCCAGCTTGCTGGACTCGTCCACGACGGGTCGAACTCCCGCGGACCGGAATCTCTCCGACGGAAAGTCGAGCTAGTGCCTCTGGCGCCAACGGCGTTCGTCACACGCGAGGCTCTGCATGCGAGATTCACTAGCGGCTTCCGCGCTTCGGCTCGCAGGGGCTCGCCGACCGTGGCCCTCTGTGGACTCGTCCAGCTCACCGAGTCGCTTGAAGACTTGCGCTGGATTCGCCCTGCCCGGCACTTGGAGAGAGATTCACTAGCGGCTGCGCCGCTTCGGCTCGCAGGGGCTCGCCGACCGTGGCCCTCCGTTGACTCGTCCAGCTTGCTGGACTCGTCCACTCCCGGTCGAACTCCCGCGGACCGGCAATCTCTCCGACGACGACGACACGAGCGCGCGCTCAAGCGCGCGCACTCGTGTCGGCGGAGGAGGAGAGATTCGAACTCCCGGTAGCTTTCACTACGGCGGTTTTCAAATCCGAGAATGCCTTATTTCCGCAAAGAATCGGCTCACTCGCTAACCATCCGAAGACACACCAGAAACTAGGTCATCTCGTAGGGTTACGTGACAAGCGAGTGAGTTGGTCGGGGGTGAGGGATGCGACGAGACGCGACGGGAGAGGACGCGAAGCGACGGTGGATTGGGCAACGAGGGGGAAACGGAGGAAGGGGTGGTCGGGTGAACTGACTAGCGGCCGGCACCCGCTGCCCGTGACCATCGGAAAGAAACCGGCCGGACATCGTCGCTGCCTCGGACCTGCACGTGAAACCGAATCCCTCCAAACCGCCTAGCACCAGTCTTCCCGTACAGGCCGAGGTGCGCCAACCCCTTAGAACTCGGCAATCAGACCAAAACTCAGCCCGTAGGCCTCCCGCTCCCTGGTGACCCGGGCGTCATACCGCCCTTGGAATCCGATTCTCGCCTCCGACGGAGGCTGGCGGTTGAATGACCGACAGTTTGAGTACAACTCCAAGTCGACGACTTCCTGCGGCGAGAGTTGATCTCCAATAATCACCGGAGTCTTTGCTTCGCAGCTCGTGCCTTCGGCGAGACGAACCCGGATTTCCAGAACGATCGACTTACATTGGTCCGCTGGCGTCGCGGAATCGCATTCCGCGCGGTAGGTACCGACGAGCCTTCGGATCTGAGTTAGGTTCACGTCAGTCCACTCCTGGGGGGTACCTTTGATCGTGCGGAGGTACCCGACGCCGATTCCGGCCGCCCAGCCACTAGAGGCCCGGTGATCCTCATCCCGACTCGCATAAAGTGCTCCGACGTGAGCCATTACAAGAAAATTGTCGAGGTCGTCGGAATAGTACAGGTGAGGAGCAAAGGACACATGCAGCCAATCCTCCACGCCAATGCTACCAAATTCGAATCCGAACCACACGGCGCCATACTGTGGGCCGATAGTGAGGCTGCCCACTGGCTTGAACTTCTCCGCGTAGTCTCCCTTGAGTCCTATGCTACCTCCGGCGAAAACACCTGTGACGACAAGCGCTTCGTCTCTCGAGAAGTGGACGCGCCTATCGATGGCAGTCGCCGTTGAGTCAGCCTTCCGTGACTTGAGCCTCGCCAGATAGCGCTGTACGCGTTCGGAGAACCTCTCCGTTATGTTTGCGAGTTCGAGCAGCCGTTTCGCTTCACTATTCGCCCTTCGCTCTTCTTCACCCTGCTTCAAGTGAGCGGCCGCAGCCCCCCTTTCCTTCAACTCGGCGGCGTCGTAGCTTTTCTGCACTGCCTCCTCTGGCACGGGCGGCGTTGCCGTTGATTTCGTCCGCGATTCATCAAGTTCCCTCTGCGCCGTAGCGAGGCCTGCCTTTGCCTCCTTCAGCGCCGCTTCTGACGACTTGAACTTGGCAGTAGCTTCCCCAAGGCTAGCCTCAGCCGTCGTTGCACGGTCCTTGGCAAGTCTGGCTGCGTCATTGACGTATTCAGTTTCAGCCTCCCCCGCGACTAGCAGGTTGTCCCATGCGTCCTCAACGCTGGAAGCAGAAGCGAAGTTATAGTCAACAACTGCCTTCCTTAGTTCGCCATCCAACCGCACTAAATCAGAATCCCCATTGAGTTCTTTTGGTACAGCGGGAGGACTGGGAGCCAACCTCTCCGCGCCGTCCGAGCCGGACGTGGTTGAAGCCGATGACAGCGTAGCCTGCGCAGGCGTCGTTCCCGGGGCGGTACGCGTCGATGCGTTCAACTTTTTCTTAGGCCCATTCGTCGGTTTCGAATTCGAGGGAGCTGGCGGCCTCATTTCTCCTTCTGAGCTTCCTGACTGATGAGTTGGCTGCGGTACAGTCGAAGAGGGAGTGGTACCACCACATGCTGCGCTAGCAGCTGCAAAGGCGACCAACCCGAGAAGGCATTGACGGTTCACTGCGCGCCTCCGGCGTTTGGCGTCGAGTTCACTGCTCCAAGGGCGTTGCGGGCGGTTGCAACAAAGTTGAACGCAATCCCAATCGTGATGGTGCGCGAAAGCACCTCATCATCTCTATAGTTTGGATCGAGCGCCTCACCATTCGGCCCTCGATTTCTAAGCTGGTCGTAGGAGACGGTTGCCATAAACACATCTCCCCAAAGTCCAAGCATGAGCGTGGGGAAGGGGCGTGAAACCGCGCTGGGAGGATACTTCGCGTCCGAGTAAGGTGTTGATATGGAACCCTGATTGGTGAGTGACGGCTGAGCGAATATGAGGCCAATACTCATCACATCGTAAGCGAACCAGTAGCGAAACCCTGCAGTGAGCGAGAGCTGGAGTTGATTGCCATTTATGTGGTTTGCCAAGCTGCCGTTTCCCAGCGCCCAATACATGCCGATGGGGAGGTCGACCACCGGTTCAACTGCGTATTTGGTTCCGTCGCCGCCCCAGCACAGTGCGGTTGCACAGCGCGCCTGGCGCGCACCGCTGAGTCGCTGCTCCAGGGTGAACGCGGCCATGGGCGTTGTGGCATCCGCTTCTCGAATTACAGCCGCCTTCGCGGCTTGTTCAGCATCGGCCGTCTCTTTGCGCGCTGTATCCGCCTTTTCATGCGCCTGCTTCCAATCCTTTAGCGCCACATTGTAGCTTTCGAGCTTTTCACCGTTCTCCGCAGCTTGAAGCGCTGTGTGGCTTTTCTTCCGCTCCTCGTCGGTTGTCTTATCGAAAGTTTCTTGGCAAGACCCTTCCGTTTCTGGCGGTGTCGGAGACTTGCAAACGCCGAGGTCGACCAACGCTTTCCAAGCATTGTCACGCCTTGTTTTGGCGTCTTTCTCCCTGTCTTCTGCCTGCTTCTTCTTTTCTCGCGCGATATCTCTCTCAACCGCAGTTCGTATAGTTGCTTCCCTCAGGGGATCTGCCATGGCGACTTGGGGCAGTACGAATGCTTGAATGACCAGCAAACAAGTCAACTGCTTGGATATCTTATTGATCATCAGTTCCCCGCTCCCGCAACACCGGCTGTTCCCCCTGAGCCACCAGCGTTGGAAACGCCAGCGCTGCCAGAGACGCCGCCCGCACCTGCTGCGGCATTTGTTCCCCCCGCGCCCACAGGGTTCGGTGTGACGTTCCATGAGCACTGAGCGTCGTCTCCCAAGAAGCTGGAAACGAGACGGGCGGGCAGAGTCGGATCGGGTACGTGCACAGCAAGCATTGTTGGCATCGCACCCAAGTCGAGAGTCGCGGCGGCAACTTGTAGATTGTCCCCGGAGATTTCTAGAATGGTATTCATGGGGAAACTCGCACCGGGCCGGATCGCGCCATTGCAATCCGTATACTGAATGGCCAATGACCCGTCGTTGCTCTCGTTCAATCCGACACTGCCAGCTACACGCACGACCAATTCAGGGTCGATTTCAACGTCCACAGAGCTTGTGTCTGAGGCGGCTGGGGTCGTGAGGCGCGACAGCAGGAGAAATTTCCCACCCACCGCGTCGGTACAGAGAACGACGCTCGTCGCGGGAGCGGTAAACGACACGGTGGCTGTTGTGAAGCGAGGCCCCTCGCAGCTCGATTCCTTGCCGAACCAAACGTCTGCGTCGGGTGAAGCGTCCTTTCGTAGAATGCTTAGCTCGGCAGTCACAGTGGTTCCCGCGAGCGCTGGCGCCGCCGCCCCGGAGTCTGCGCCGTCAGCTCCACCTGCCCCACCGCTGGCGGCCGCTCCCGAAGTTGTTGGCTCAAGGACGGTCAGGCCGAGAGAACGCTTCCTTACGGCATCGCACATCGCCGCGCAGCCTTGCTGTGGGGCTTCGGCGGTGAACCGCAACGTGCTTGAGTCGCCAACCTGAACCTGCAAACCCTCCGCGTCGGGACCGTCGACGGAGGCTTCGAGGACCTCGGTTGGTGCGCTCCCGGACGAAGCGCATAAGCAACTTGTGCCCGTTCTCGCGTCGGCGTCGACACTCACATCGAACTCCGCGACACCGGCGTTCCCAGTTCGACAGCGCAAACCAGGTCCCTCGACTTGGCAACCACTGCGGTTGGCTAGGTTCAGCTTGGGCCCGCGATTCCCGTCCTTCTTACAGGCGCACTGAGCGACCAGCACTTGCGCTAGGTCGCGAGGTGCACCGCCTTTGCTCTGTGCCATCAGAGCAACCCGCTGAGCCAATTGCTCGGTTTCGACCACCGTCTGGCCGCCAGCAGTTCCGCCATTAGTAGCGCCGCCCGTGGTGTTCGCGGGAGGCTTTCCTTCCGTTCCCCCGCCGCCCGCCGTCCCAGCAGCGCCCCCCGCCGCCGCGCTGCCAGCCGGACCACTTCCGGAGTTCCCAGCGGTTGCGATACCGCCAGTTCCCCCATCTTGGGCAGAAACGCCACCTCCACCGGCCACGCTAGGCGGCGCCCCAGAGGTCGTTCCCACTTTGAAGGTGAGACGACCCGGGCGAAACAAGAGGGTGTCGTCGTGACAAAGGGTGAACGGAGGCGAGTCGTCAAACGGAGCACGACCAACCCCTCCACCCTCAGCGCAACGGTCCTCTTCACAACCAGCCTGCGCGAGCCCCGTGGTCACACAAACTGCGACCGCCACGTAGTATCTATAGCTAGCCTTCGCTTTCAAAACACGCTCCACCCGCTAGCGGGATGCGGCCCTCGTTTGGTTTGCGTTCCCGCACGGCAGCACAAACGAGAACGATACAAGAGCCTCCGTCCGAATGTCCAGGGCATGCCCATCGTTTTCAATTTCGCCAACCGCGCAACAATGACCGGTTGTGACACTGGGGCGCCCGACACGGCTATTGTTCTCTCCCATCTATGCCACACGGAAATGTCGCGTGTCTCTCCTCGCCCGTCCCCAAGGGCCGTTTTCACAAATCAGTCCAGGCCGCAGGACTTTGGGTAGTAGAGAGGGGCTACAGAAACTGGGAAGTGCCGCCATTTCGGTAGTGAATGTCAACATTCGCCCATATGGGGCCCGGGCTCCTGCCGTCAGAGGCCCGCTAGTGCGCACGCGGTAGTGGGTGCGAACTCCTCGCTTGCGCTGATGGCTCCCGTCACCCACCTTCCAGGTCGCCCCCAAAGAGGCCTACCAACACGCGAGGAAACAACGATCCCCAGAGCGCGCGTCGAACACGATAAGGCACTCGGCCGCGTCACGATGATCGTTCTCAAAGGCCACACACGGCCCAGGGGATGTTCCGCGAGATACTGGCTTCAAACTCTGCCTATCTCACAGTTGTCTTCAGAATGGCCTACCCGCCGTAGCTCCACTTGCGGTGAAGCGTGGTGTTCATCCGCCGGCCACACGCGCACTCAACGGCTACGACTCCGTTATATCGTAGATGTTCCATTCTCGCTCCGCTTGAGCACGGCTCTCATCGGTAGCGTCGGCGATGAGATCGTGCGACCACGAGTGCACCTTACAAATTCCGTGGTCCGGGCAGATCACCTGAACCACTCCCTCGCTATCTTCGGCAACCATGACGAGGCGTTGCTTCGCGTCGTGGTGATGACGTTGTAAGATCGAATCACCCGGCAAGAGGCGGCGGCGCGGCAACATCATTGCGTTCGCACCTGGCCCGCGCGCTTCACTATCGCTCGAATACCCATTCGTGGCTCCCCCGCGATCTCGGAACAACCGATTGATTTCGAGCATTGGAACGGGATTGGCGCAAGCACAAACCCCTCACTCCACTCTTTTTGGTTCGCTGGACCTCGTTCACTCCGGGCCGAACCGCGGACGGTCAACTCTCCTGTGAGCGGGCGCCGGCCGCCACCGCTGTGGCTCAGCCTGAACCTTTCCAGCTACTCGCGTGAGCTCGAACAATCTCGCTGGATGCCTACCCTCTGTCAGCTCCAGCGCCTTCGCGATTCGGGCCATCTGGGCAACCTCGGTCGGGCCGAACGTGTTGGAAGCGACAACGGAGGGCATTGTTCCGCCTTCGTCGACGAGGCCCCACGTGGCGCGGTCGCGTTCGAGCGGCGTGCCGCGGAGTACCATCAGTGGGAAGGCTTTGATGACGGGGACGCGTCGTTCAAGACACCAGCTGACCGTCTCGAGGAAGGACTCGAGTGTTTGTTCGGGGAGTCCGTAGATGAGGGAAACCTCGTGCCGGATCCCGCGTGCGCGTACTTCGTGGAGGGTAGCGTCGACGAGGTCGATCTTGTTGCGGCGCTGTACCGCTCTGCTCTCGGCTTCGTGGATGGTCTGGAAGACCGAACTCGAGACAGACATCAAGCGACCTGCCACGTCCAAGAACTCCGCGTCTATCTTTTCCGCCCGGCATTGCGGCGAGAGTTTTCCGGAATAGCGATGTCGGACGAAGTGCTCCAACACCGGAACACTCAGCGTGCCCAAGTTAAAGATCGGATCGAGTACAGCGATGTCCCTCACCCCCGAACTACAGAACAAGTCGATCTCGTTGAACACACGTTGGTCACGCAGGCTGCGGCGCAGCTGAGAGAGACGTTGTACGGTGCGGTGCTGGCAGAACGTGCAACGGTATGGGCATCCGCGTTGGGTCTCCCAGCGGATGAAGCGTTGGCCCCGTAGTGGGATCGCTCCCGTGAGCCATGGCGATGGCAGTTCCGCGAGATCGACCTCCGTCTGTTCACCGCGGTCGTCGTCGCCGACGCGAAGCACTCCCTTCATCTCTGCGTTGGGGTCAAAAGCGAGCGCAGCGAGCGCGAGTTCGCCAAACCCGCGAACGAAGACGTCAGCGCCAGGGTAGAGTTCGGCCAAGCCGCCTGGCGCGTAGCTGATCTGCGGGCCCCCGAGGACGATCTGACCACGGAACCCGTCGCCTCGCAGTTTGCCGATCAGCTCCTGAACCACATCCTCGGACCACACGTAGACTCCGATTCCGATCGTGGTGTCATCGGTTGCGCCCCGTCCGATCACGAGACGAATCGCCTGGAGGGCCTGCTGTGCAGGGTCGAGCGACTGGTTTCGAGCGACGACTACCGAGTGCACGTCGTTGACTCCGGCGTGCTTGAGAGAGGCCAACAGCGAGCCGTGCGCGAGCGGGATGCGCGGGTCCTTGGCGCGCGTCCAGTGAAACTCAACCAGGACGACCCGGCGGCTCATCGGGCACCCCCGGGCGGAGCAGGGAAGATTCTGGCCAGCGCTTCGAGGGCTTCCCTCAAGAACTTCAAGCCAAGGTCCGGGTCTTCTTTTGCCGCACGGATTTTTCTAATCCGTGACTGCTGTTTGAAAAGCTTGGGGAGATGGGCCGCCGCGTCGGGGTGCCGCTGAGCCAACAAGTCCGCCAGATGCTTTGCATTCGAGGGCGCAAGAATAACGAGTACGTCAGCAACGGCTCGCCGCTTCTCAAGAGGGACCCGGGACTCAACAAGGAGCTCGATGCAACGGGCAAGAAGCGACGACGCGCGCTCTCGGTAGAACTTTTTGTCAGCTCCGGTAAGACCCGCTAGCGACTTGGGTTCGGGGAGGAAGTCCGTAGGACGCTCGCTAAGACCGAGGAAACTCGCGACTTGTTCGGCTTGACCCTGGGCGATGCAAACCGCGAAACAGAAGGCAACGAATCGAACTCGCTCCCCGCGTTCAGGCACGTCCAACTTTGTCTCGCCATCGGCCCCTGCATTTCCAAACGACGGGTGGCCGAATATCGGTGGCGTGAGCGGCGTGCTTTCCTCGGCACCGACATGTTGGTTCAGCCAGACGAGGTACTTATCGTAGTCGCGTGAGTAGAAGCCAAGCGCCGCGCGTGCCTCCTCTTGCGCCAACCAACCAGAGAGGCCCTGAACGCTCCCGCCCTGATAACAGACCGCGCCCAGCCCGTCCGGCTCTGGCAGCTGCATCATGTGGGGCAACGGCCAGCCGTCTATCGCGAAGGCTGACGACTCTGAGAAGGCGCCGGGACTGAAGTCATTGGCCCATACCAGTTCCCCATTCTCGCTGAGCACAAGGTCCCCGCGCGAGGGCTGGAAAGGGTCGCCCTCATCCCATTCGCGGACATGCCACGCCCCAGCAGGTTCGAGCTGCTCACGCGTAAGGCCAGTCGGGTGCCGACGGATATCGAGGATGTGGTTTCGCTCGCGCAGTTCGCCAAGCGCTCGCACGGCCTCGATTGATTCTGAGCCTTCGAGCTCAACCGACAGCAACGTACACGACTGAAGGCTCTCGACAGCTGTCGCAACGACGGAGAGGCTTCCGATCACCGCGCCCGCGCCTGCGTTCAGTGTCCGCAGAAGCGCGACGCACTCGGGAATGGCCGATTCGTGCGCAATGCGTACACGAACAATGGGCCACCACTCCTCAGCGATGGCTTTGATTCGTTCGACGACCGCCGGAGGAACCTGGCGGCTTGAATCGAGTCGGATCGGGATACAGGCGGTAGGACCGAACATGGGTAGCTCCTCGGTAAACGCAGATCGGCCCGTGATTGAGTCCGATCAAGCGTCGGGGAGCGGCTGACAGTGGCTAGACCGTCGCGAGGAGCTACCGCCGACTTCGGAGAAGCTGACTCACGACGGGTCAACCGTCAAGCGCCATGTGAACGCGGTACGCTACGTCGCCTGACCTAGTCCCGCGCAACCACCCGGAATCCATTCGCAAGATGTTCACGTCAGACTCCCATCCAATTCGCGTCGACTTCATCGACCCCACACACCATGGCTTGCCTGGGCGCCTTGGCCTGACAATTGCTCCGGGCAAGCAGGACGACCGCTGGCGTCGTGACCTGGAGACAGACCTCAAGCGTCTCCGCGAGGAATACAAAACCGGCTTGCTCGTGTCGCTCATGGAGGGACACGAGTACGCGGCGCTAAGAATTGAAGAGCTGTTCGAGCGCGCAGAACAACTGGGCATCGAGGTTGCACGATTCCAGATCCGCGATGTCTCCGTTCCACCCGCCGGCGCGATGCCTAAGTTCGCGGAGCTCATTGGTGGGGTCGTCGCCGCGATGAGGGAGGGGCGCACCGTGGTGGTTCACTGTCGCGGTGGTCTCGGACGCTCGGGTGTCGTCGCTGCATGTGCACTGACTGCGCTTGGAGTGGAGCCGTCGCAAGCCATCATGCACGTCCGGGAGGCGCGACCAGGTGCGGTGGAGACGCGGGCGCAGGAGGCCTGGGTTAGTTCGTTTCGAGCCAGCCGGGGCGTCACCGGCGCCACGTGAACATCTAGCGCTTTCTTGGGGGATAGAGCTTCACTCCTCGATACCGGTCAAAGGGATCGAGGTTCATCCAATCATCCGACACCTTCGCTAGCTTCTTGTGTTCGTCGGGTGTGACGATGGCCGCACAACAGAACTTGGACAGGAGCTCGTAGATCGCATCCGCGTTGAGGCGATTAGCCATGATCACTCGGATCAGAGCGGCCTTGGGAATTACGTGTTCGTGCTGAAGGCCACGTCCCCAACCGCTGGGCTGGGTTGGCATGTCTCGTTGATTCAGCTCAAGTTGGCTCCGTGCACCTGCGGTGTGGGGGAGGTGCGAAAAGTTGTACTTGATCGCGTCACGCACAACGTAGCCTTCTGGGTCCAGGGCGTCCGCGGTCCAGTACCAGAAGATCGCGTCCAGGCCATCTCTACCCAATTCCCGCATGGAATCATTCGATCTTGCGAGCTTCGAATAACCTGCCGCCCACTTCGCCAGCTCACGCTTCTCCTTCTCGCCCAAGGGTTTCCAATCCACGTTCTTCCGCTTGCCCATCGGTCGCACCTCCGTCGCTTGTGAACCCCCGATGGTCGCACTCGATCGCTCGCCTCACAACGATGGGACGACTGCGGGTGGCGACCCCGCGCCAAACCAACAGATCGACGGTGTGGGGTCACGCAGTGCCACGCGGTCGCGACGATCAGAGCGATGACATGACTGGGATCATTTCGGTAGGGTCCATCGATTGAGCCGACGGGAGGAGCGTGGATGGCGGCGAAGTCGGAGACCCGAAGAGTTCTTGAGCTGATGTCGATGGATGACCTCAGGGAGGCTATCGACCACTACGACTTGCAGCGAGCCCGGAGCCACGACGAGAGCGTCTCACGGCTCGTTCGAAAGATCGGGTCTTCGTTGGACGCACTCGTCTCCAATGAGGGGCCCTTCTCCCTCGGTGTATGGCAGGACCTTGTGGAGGACCACCTAAACGGTTGGTCCCGAGATTCATGGGCCGAGTTGCGCGAGGAGATCCGCTTCTGTTTGGAGCACCCCGACCTAGTGGAGCTTCGGAATGAGGTCGGCGAGTTCAGCGTAAGCGAGGTGAGAGCAAACCCAGAAGCCCTCATCTTGGCAGCCCAGGTCTTCGATTGCCAACCGGAAAAGCTACTATCCGCGCTCGGAGGACGGCACGGGAACACACTACTAATCAACATTGACGACGAGCTGCGGCGTGAGGTGCGACGCCGCAAACCGCGGGCGCCGAAGAACGCCGAAAAGAATATCCCCGCGGTTACCAAGACAGTGCCCCAGCCAGTCGTTTCCCCTGCGGTGGAAACGGTTCCGCTCTTCCCGCAGGTTCCGCCAACCGTCGGTGTACTTCCCACGGCGGGCGAGACAATCAACGGTCGATGGGAGCTCGACAAGCTACTCGGCCATGGAGGGTTCGGACTGGCCTTCAGTGCCCGCGACAGCTACGTGCCGGACGTCCCTGTGGTTCTGAAGTTCGGGCGAGATGACGAGGGCAGAAGTCGCTGGAGAATGAGTACCAGAAAGCGCGTCATCTGCGGCACCCGAACGTTTGTCGCTACGTGCACATCGATCAGTCGGCCGGGCATGGGCCATTCATCGTCATGGACCACGCGGGCGGCTCACTCGAAGAGCGCTGTCGTGAACCGGTACCTTGGCTCCGCGCCCTCGCGATACTCCGGAACGCCGCAGCGGGCGTGGATTATCTGCACGGCAAAGACATTGTTCACGGCGATATTAGCACTGGCAACATCCTGCTCGACGACAACGACATCGCCCAGATCTCCGACTTCGGGATCTCCGCCTACCTTCGCGCTGTCAGTAGAACCGATGGTCGACACACCCGAGTCGCAACCAACTATCGAGGAGCAAACACGCGGTTCTCGGCCCCCGAAACACTAGCGCGGCGTCCCGTTCCGGCGTCAGATCAACACAGCCTCGCGCTCGTGCTTTGTGCGTTGCTGCAAGGCACCGCTTCATTTGCGCCGGGCATCAATCGTTTCGATGCTTTGTCAGAGGATCAGAACGCGGCAATAGAGCGGGCGCTAGCACGTGATCACCGTGCTCGTTTCGCTTCGTGCACAGCTTTCGTTGACGCTCTCACCGACAGGAACACAGATGAATAGGCTCGAGACGCTGATCGACGATCTCATCCGCAGACTCGAGCGCGAGTTGGCACGCCGCGATCAAGGCACCGCTGGCGTCGGAGGGATCACAAAAGCAGGGAGCACAACGGAAGAACTGTTAGGGACCGCAGCGGAAGCCCTCTGCCGTGCCAACGGAACCAGCCTTCGAGAGCGTGTGCGGGGAGGAACGCCCGGTGCAGGTACCTACCTCCGCATCCTCCAAGAGCTCCCTGCTCGAAACGTGTCGGATGCTACGACCAGGGTCATCATCGAGAAGCTGGCGCAAGATGGGACTCAGGGGCGCCGCTCGCGAGTGAAGGCGATGGTGACGCTCAGAAACGAGAACGCCCATCCAGGGGGCGACCCGTTCGAGAATGCGACGCGTATCATGCGCGACCTTCGCGACTGGCTCCAGAAAGAGTTCAAGCGGAACTAGCGATGGTGAACGTCACCCGCGACGACGTGGAACAGGCGATCTCCAGTGTCTTGCGCGAGGGTTTCCCCGCGGCACGCAAGTCGACGAAGTTCTGCTTGGTAGCGAACGGAGCTCACCTCCCCCCCAAATACGTCCTGGGCGTCGCGGCGAAGAACTCGGTTGGAAGGGAGCTGAAACCGGATGAGTTCTATGGCGGTGCGCAAACGAATGAGCTGCTGAGAAGCTTGGGCTTCGAGGTGAAGGTCTGTGGGTGCGGTGGCAAAGTGGTGCACTCCCAGAAGAGCGTCAGCGCGCCACGCGCCAAGCCAGATTCCACCGCCGAAGCGGAGAAGGGGCCGCTTGATAGGCTCAAGCATCGCCTGAGCGAGTGGATTGGCAGTGACGCGCCAGCATCCAAGGCTCCAAGTGCCGCGCGAAACGCCTTAAGTACGAACACAACCATCGTGCGCGTGGTCGTGAACGGCGCTCCGCCGGGCCTCGACTTGGATTCGGCAGCGCAGACGCTTCTTGAAGCGTTTGAACGATGGCCCAAGGGCGTGAAGTCGAAGTTCGCGATCACACCGGGCGGCTTCATCGTTGCGCGCTGGCCCAAGGGCGCGAACCTGCGTTTGAGCTGGGATTCGCGCACTGCTGACTTGCCGAAGTTGACCCGTGTTGCCGAGGACGCTGTGGGCGCGGTGCTATCGCGAAGAGTCCTTCGCAGGGCAGCTAACCACACTCAGTTCCTAACCGTGGGTGTGGATATTGACCACGGGCCCAACGGAGCGCACGCGGAGCTGGTAGCGCTCATTGACGTTGCCTCGGGGCAATGCGTTCGCTGGACCGGCAAATCCTACCCAGTAGGATACCAGGTTAAGACCTTGTGGCAGGTAGCGGACCTGAAGTCACACCTGATTGAGGCAGCAAATGAGCGCGTTCTCATCCTGGGTTGCCACGACCTCGTGATGTATGATCCCCGGGGCCAGGCCAACGCGACTAACGGTACGGAGAAGTACACCCGCAGCCGCGCGATGCAGTCTTTGGTCTCGCACTTCAAGCCAACGGTCGTCCTCCAACACCCTCACAGCACCGACTCTCAGTTCATCTGGCGCAACGCCTGGGCGAATCTCAAGAGGATGACGCCTGGAGTGCGCAGCTGGGGCTCCGGCATTGCGTACTACAACGCGAAGCGACGGCCCCGCCGGCCACTCGCCAAGGTTTTGGACGCGACTCGAAGTGATGACGTGATCGATATCGTCGTGAAGGGCACGCGCCCCTCACGGTGAATCGGCAGGCTTCAACCAGCCCAGCAGCTGCTGCACGAGCCGCTCAGCGCCCAACGTAGCGTCCAACTCCACCACCGGCTCAAAATCCCACCCGTAGCGGCTCTGCGCCTCATCAGCCTCAAGGACGATGTCCGAAAAGAGCAATCTCGCACGGCTGCTCACTTGAGCAATCAGCGGACCGCGCCCGGTGTCTGCCAGCACCTGAAAACTGAGTCCCACCCAAACCGAATCGGTTGGCGAGGCATAGAACGTGAAGCCGGAGTACGTGAAGTCCGCCTTATCGTTCTCGGCTTTCAGCTCGCGCTTTGGCGCGGCGTTCAACCGTTCGCGTAGCTCGGCCAACAGGCGTTGGTAGGCAAAAACTGATGCTCCGAACTCGGGGGAGCGAACGAGCTTCGTCGCTTCCTCCGACACGCGGGCCGTGGTCACTCCCATCTGTTCCTCCACTTGTTTGCGCAGCAGCCGAACCAGGGCGAGCTCGCCGGGCTCGCGGGCGACCTTCTGCAATACCTCTAGAGCGCGTTGCCACGAGTTGACCGATGTCGCGACCTCGGGGCTTGCTCTCACCCGAGTACCGATCTGGGTCTCGACGGAAGCGATACGGCGCTCGGGCACCAAGACGGCCAGAGCCGCAACGCCATCCGGCACTGATCGCCGCCAGCGTTCCAGCGCCGAATAGTACTCGTGAGGCTGGTTCGACGAGAACCCACTGTTGAGTTTGTTCTCGAACATCACCAGTAGGTGCTCGCCGCGCACGACAATGTCGGGCACACCCTTGGTCGTGTCGTGAATCGATTCGGCCTCGACATAGCATGGGCCCGAATGATTGACGCCCACCAGGCCAAGCATCGCGGCCCGTAGACGTGGGACCTTCAGAATTTCCGCAAGGACTTGAGTCATCGACTCTTCACCGGGCGCCAGCAAGGCTAGGCGCCCGATGATCCCTGACTGGTCTATTCGGCGCAGGGCCGTGACTGCATCCTGCGCGTCAAGCAATGCCTGAGAGTCAAACGTATGCTCAAGCTTGTGTTTGTAGAACTCAAGCCCTTGGCGCGCCTCCACCCAATACTTCTCAAGGTCGCGGTATCCCAACTGGCAGAGCAACGGCATGCCCAGGATCCAACCGCGCGCTTCCTCGATGGCGATCGGTGCCTTGTCCCCTTCGAGCAACCTCGAAGCGTCAGGTGTGCCCCCAACGTTGAAGCGGTCGAGCGCGCGCTCGTACTCAATCGTTCGAAGGCCCATTAGCATCGACTGCCCGTGACCAACCTCGTGGGCGAACACCGCGAGTTCACCGTGGGTGACGGATGCGCCCACTCGCTCGCGATAGAACGAGATTTGGCCGCGCCAGCCATCCCAATCATTCAAGCGAGGACTGAAGCCCCCAGCCAAGTCTTGCTCGGCCTGGTCGAGCCTCGCAATCTGGCTGACCACGAAGCGAAGATTCTCCGCCCGGTTCCTCAACCGCGCATAGAACTCCTGGATCTCCGCCTCCGTGTACACACGCCTCCTTCACCCGCTCAGCAGGACACTCTTCTGGTTGAGGTGCTGGCCAAGGTCCACTCGAACGTTCTGCTCTTATAGTCCGAAGCTTCGCGAGGATTGTCGAGCGTTGACTCGCGATCCTGGCTGAGGTTCCTTGTGGATTCCGCAGGGCGTCAAACGCCGGTGCCCAGCGATCCGAATATGGGGAGCCATGAACGACATCGATCTAGATGAACTGCACCGGACAGCGCGCGAAGCGTGCGAGCAAGTGATGGCCAGCAACCACTTCGCTCACCACATGTCCAAAGCCTCGATTGAACCTTGGTTTGCTTTTGAGCTCGCCGCTGCGCTGGACGGCAAGCTTGGTCGCGTGGCGCTAGTTGAGCGAGGTGGTTCAAGTCGGGAGAATAAGCTGGGCAACATTGACGTTCTGCTCGTGGTTCCTGAGCAGGCCCGGCATGAGCGTCGACTTGGAGCTCCTCCACCACCGTGGGATGGATCGGCGATCGCGATAGAGCTGAAAGCCGCGCACCTTCGCGACGACGAGGCAAAATATCGCAACGCACTCGTGAGCGATCTCCTGGAGAAGCCTGGCAAGGCGCTGCTCGCAGAAAGGCAGTGCAAGGCATGGCTTGGGGTTCTCATCACGACGGACGGTGGCTGGGGGCCGAAGGTGCCCGGCGGCGAATTTCGCAAGCGGCAAAAGTTGATGCACGAGGGGACGCTGCCGCTCGCTCCCGGTCTCGAGGTCGTCGAAAGATCCAGCCGGCAGCCGACCTACGGCGAATGGAAGGGGACCGTGTGGGTCGAGATAATCCGCAAGGCAATCATGTAGAACGCTTCAGAATCCACTGATCGACGGTGGTAGTCCCTCGACCAGCCCGGTTCGCCCCACAAGCACGATTGCGATCCCGCTTCGTTTCATCAGCGGGCGCTCCCGCCAGGTAAGCGCCAGCTCCTTGAACTTCGGCGAGAGAGGCACGGCGACAACCAGCACGTCGGAGTCACTGACTGATTCCACGGTGAGCATCTGGCCCAACGCTCCACGTAGGCTTGGGTACTCCTGACTCCCCTTCTTCTTGGTCAGAGGGCCCTTCTTGCACTCTGCCCGAACGCGCCTCCCTCCAACGCCGCACACGACGTCACCAACTCCCGATCGACTGTGTACTGCGAGCGTCAGTGGACCCTTCTTGTAAGTCCCTTGCCAGTCCCGGGAGGATTCTCCTGCGGCTCTGGCCCACCCCAATTCCGCAAGGAATTCTGAGACCGGGAAGATGCGCTTGTGCTTGATCTGCACCTGCGCCCCGTCCAGCGCAACCTCCGCTCTCTTCTCGCTTCCCGGGAGGTCAAGCAAGCAGAACGCAAGGCGCAGGGCAACTTCGCTTTCGGGCATACGATCGACTGGAAGAGTGAAGTTGGTCACAACCACTAAGAGTACTCCGCAACCCAACATTCTATCCACCAGCACGGCTACACATCCGATTCCTACAAAGCGCACCCACTCGCGATTCTGCACGCGGTCGAATGGACTCGACCAACGCCAAGAACCCCGGCGATGCTTGGAGGTTGCGCACCCCGCTCGATTGCGATCGACGCAAAACGGGCGGCCGCGCGCACTGGAGAACGTCAATGCCGACTGGAACGCCTACTAGTGTCGAAGAGTCTCCCGAGGCTTCATCGGACCTCTACTTCGAAATACTGACCCTGTTGGTCGACGACCCGAAGCTGACGGATCGCGAACGAACGCTCATCGACGGCGCGCTGCGTGGCGACGCTGACTTCAGCGCCGTCCTCGCCGAACCGTCAAAGGCACCTCCGCTGCGGGAGCGCTCTCAGGAAGAGCGGGGTCCGAGGCCGCCTAGAGTCTTCTTAGAACAGATTTCGGTCCAGGGCTTTCGAGGCGCAGACGAACAAGCCACCTTGCAGCTCAGGCCCGGTCCAGGACTAACGCTCGTCGTGGGCAGGAACGGGACCGGTAAGTCCACGTTCGTTGACGCGGTCGAGACGCTCCTTACGGGCACAACAGAGCGCTGGGAGGATCGGAAAGCCTACAAGCTCGGGTGGAAGAACATTGGAACCTCGTTGCCGCCGCTCATTTCTTGTGCTTTCCTCGCGGAAGGGATTGGGCGCTGCGAAGCGCGTCGAACCTGGGCGTCTGCCGCAGCGCTAGCGGAAGGGGTCGTGTCCTTTTCGGATCACTCGGGTGCAGAGCAGACTTTCGATTGGAAGTCAGCTTGTGCATCAGAGCGGCCCTTCCTCGGCTACCGCCGGCTGGCTACAGTGGTCGAAGACCCTTCATCGGTATTCGACGCATTACACGGCGTGCTTGGACTAGAGCTATTCGACGTAGCGAGCGGACGACTGGATGAGGCGATTAGCCAGTACAACGCTCAGCTGAAGGAGGTGGATCGGAAGAAGGAAGCGGCCACGGCGGCTCTCGCCGCGAGTTCCCACCCAGTCAGCCCAGCGCTGCTGGCTCTCGCAGAGGCAAAGAAGCCAGACCTACAAGCCATTCAAGTCAGCCTTAATGGCGTGGTCGAGAGCCGGGGCGACGACGAACCCGACCTTCGAAGCATCGGGCGCGCAAACCTGCCGACAGCAAGCGAATGGGAGAACGCCCGTGCGGAACTCGATGCCGCGATCGAACACTGCGCCGCCAAGCGCGAAGAGTCGCTGGCGGGCGGGAGAGAACTCCTTCACGTACTCGAGGTCGCGCTTCCCCTCTTTAGCGCTGCTCCACAGGCTTGTCCGGTCTGCCAAACTGAGCTCTCTGACGTCCAGGTAGAAGGCATACGCGCGCGAGCTGACGCACTCCGGAAAGCCAGTGGTGCTCATCACGACGCCGAGACCGCACTCAAAGAGCTACACCAGCAAGCCGTTCGACTTGCCAGCCGCCTTTGCGCGACGCCACAGGCACTGATCGAGCAGGCGCAGCCGGCGCTCTCGCCCACAGAGTTGGCCACCGTCTCTAGAACTGTAAACGCCACGCCCGAGGAAGCGGTTCGCGCACTAGTCGGCTACGCGCCGCACCTTGGTGCACTGCACCGGGCGCAATCGCTTGCAAGCGAAGAACTGGAACGTCGTGGCGCAGACCTCAAACGTGTGACGGGCCCGGTTCAAGCCTGGCTGTCAGGCGCGCAAGACCTCGCCGCGAGAAAGCCAGTCGTCAAAGAACTCAAACAGGCGAAGAAGTGGCTCAAGTCGACAGCCGAAAGCATGCGCGAGAAGCGTTTCGCCCCACTAGAGGAAGCAACAGTTTCCAACTGGAAAACACTGGGCGCGGACACCAGCGTCGCGCTCTCTGGTGTCAAGTTGGCCGGCTCCCGCACCCAACGCAAAATCGATCTTCAGGTTCAGATCGATGGCAAGGACGCTCCCGGAGCAGCGGTCTTGTCGCAGGGTGAGGTGAATTGCATGGCGCTCAGCTTGTTTCTGCCCCGAGCTATCTCCCAGGACGGGCCCTTTAGATTCGTCCTCATCGATGACCCAGTGCAAGCCATGGATCAGGTGCGCGTGAGTGGTCTGGCCCAAGTACTCCAGCGGGCGGCCGAGGAGCTACAGGTCGTGGTGTTCACCCATGACACGCGACTTGTTGGCGCCGTCCGACGCCACCAAATTCCGGCTACCGTTCTCGAAGTACAACGTCGCGCCAACTCACGCCTGGAGGTGAAGGAGTTCGTTGCTCCGCATATTCGCTACCTGAAGGACGCGAACGCGGTGGTCTACTCGGACGGAACCGGGGATGAGCTACCCCGCCGGGTGGTGCCGGGCTTCTGCCAGCTCGCGGTGGAGGCGGCCGCACAGGAGGTCATCTATCGGAATCGTCTCGGCTCGGGTGCCACGTACGAGGAGATCGAAGAGCTCCTCTCTGATCGAACCAACCTGCTCAGCTTGGTTGCGTTCGCGCTCTTCGATGATCCGGCGCGGGGAGGAGAGGTCGCGTCCTACTTCAAAAAGAAGGGTGCAACGCGGGAACTCGACGCGCTGTTCAAGATGAAGCAAACGCATGGATCCAGCGCGGCTGGTGCCCAGATCGCGCTGAAGGACCTGATACGCGACACCAAAGAGGTCTGCAGGATCATCCTGGGGGAAGGGTGAGCTCCTCGCCTGCAATGACGGTTGAGGCACTGCTCGCCTCAGCTGAGGCGATGCTCGCTGGCAAATCCAACCTGCGCCAAACCTCCATAGAGCGAGCCGCAGCTCTGCTAGCCCGCCAAGCGCTGGAGATGCGTGTAGCAGAGAGGCTCAGCCCTCACGGTCTCGATCCGGCGACGGCGAGCTTCACCGCGCAACTGCTCTGTGTTCAGGGAACGATGAGCGACAAGAGCGTTCCGCGTCGCGCTGCAAATCTCTGGGCATCACTCTCAAGCATGGTCCACCACGTCGGCTACGAGATCAGCCCCAATGGCGAGGACATCGCGGGGCTCGTAAGGCGCACGATTCGAGTCGTCGAGGAACTCTCCCCGAACGCAAGTAAGTGCGACGGCTGAGTAACGATACGCGCCGCCACCGAGCCTTCACACCTCGGTATGCTCGCGAACGATACGCAGCAGCCGCCTGAACTCCTCGTCCTTCGAGTTGCTCTTCCACTTGTTCACGAACCTGCACACCACCTGCAGGTTATCGCGTTCGTAGTGACCATCACTGTCGATGCGATCGAGTGAATACGTCAAAGCCGGATCCTCGCAACCGGGATCCGTCT
>JAWKRF010000050.1:0-23198 GCA_041389745.1 Polyangiaceae bacterium | reverse complement strand
CCGGCAGCTGTGCGTGATCGCCCTGGTGTGCTGGTGGGGGGCGCGGCTCACGGCGAACTGGGCGCGTGGCTGGAGCGGCCTCGGGCACGAGGACTGGCGCTACGAGGACTTTCGTCGCAAGACGCGGCGCTGGTACTGGCTGATCAGTTTCGCGGGGATCCACCTTTTCCCCACGGTTCAGGTTTTTCTCGGCTGCCTGGCGCTCTGGCCAGCGCTGACTGGCAGCCACCCTCTCGGGGCGCTCGATGTGGCCGGCTTCATCGTCACCTTCGGGGCGATCAGCCTCGAGGGGCTGGCGGATCGTCAACTTCGCGCGTTCGTGACCGGGCCCAAGCGTCCCGGAGAGGTCCTGGAGACCGGACTCTGGAGCTGGTCGCGTCACCCCAACTACTTCGGCGAGCTGATGTTCTGGTGGGGCCTGTTCCTGTTTGGGCTGGCGGGTGATCCGCGCGCCTGGTGGGGCGGCCTGGGTGCGCTGTCGATCACGCTGATGTTCCGCTTCGCCAGCATCCCGATGATCGAGCAGCGGATGCTCGAGCGTCGCCCGGCGTTCGAGCAGGTCAGAGCACGCGTGTCGATGCTGCTGCCTCTGCCGCCGAAGCGGAGGTAGCGGATCACTCGGCGGCGAAGCGCGTTCGCGTGACGTCCAGACGGGGATGCGCAGGGAACGAGAGGCCGCGCACGGCTCGCGCGACGCACGCCTGGATCCGCCGATCACCCGGTGTGCTGCGGATGGTGACCCCCACCGCGCGACCATCGCGCACCGCCGCGCAGATCTCCAGGCTCATCGCGTCGGGGACGCCGCAGTGGCTGAAGTAGCTACCATTCTCGAGCACCGAAGCGAAGTGTGCGCGACTCAGATCGGGAGGTGCCGCCGGGCCCCCGATACGGATTTCCTCCTGGTAACGCTCGATTGCAGCTTCGCAACTCGTGCCGGCGCTCGACTGACTCCCGATCGCCTTCGGGGTTTCTTCGGTTGGGGGTGAGGGGAGCGCCGGCGCGGCGCCGGGAAGCGTGTCGACCTTCGGCGGCGCCGGCAGGTCGAGCTGACTCGTGGCGCTGGGCTCGCTGCCTGCGCTAGCCTCCCCGGTGGCCGCCTCTGGCCTCCCGGCTGGCTGGGAAGCGGCGACATCCCGGGCAGGCAGCCGTGGCTGGGGGGCGGAGGTCGCCGAGAGGTCCGCCGCGCTGCCGGCTTCCGTGCGGTGCTCCCGAGCGGTGGTCAGCGGCGCGGACTGCGGCGCGGGAGCGAACGCAGTGGTGCCTGGAGGCCTGGCAGGCGCCGCCCGAGCCGCTGGTTCCATCGCCGCGCTGACCCATGCTCCGATCGGGACGCGGTCGGTTGCGATGGCGAAACACAACGCGGTGAAGGCGCCCCACCCACACACGACCCACGGCCAGCGTGGCCATGGACGGCGGGTCATCGAGGCCTGATCGAGGAAGAAGTCCTCGGGGAGCCGCACCCGCCGCTTGTACTCCAGGGTCGCCACCCGCGGAGGGCTAGCGGATCACGAGGCCGCGGTCCACTTTGGGAGGTGCTTCGCGAGACGCCTCGGTCAGCCTTGGGGTTGTGGTAGGCTGATCGATATGGGCGAACAGAAGCCGCCTTCGAAGCTGGTTCGCACCTCGCTGGTGGACTCGGGCTGGGGCGATGAGACCGATGTCGAGCCAGTGATGGTGCCCGCCGTGGGTGTGGGTTCCGAAGACGACGCAGAGCCGCCCAGCGGCGCGCCCGGGCCAGCCGCGCCGCGTCGGGCCTTGCCGCACCCGAAGGCGCCGCCCCGGCCGCCTCGGGCACGCCCCGCACCCCCGCCTCCAAGGGACGCGGTCGATTCGCTCACGGAGGTCGCAGACCTGCTCGACGAGATCGAAGAGCAAATGGACCCCGCTGGAGCGCTCGCCGAGGCTGGTGAGCCCAGCCCGTTCACTCCCGCGGTGGTCGAAGCGGGTGAGCTGCCCGAGCCAGAGCCAGGCGCGTCCGGGATCCTCCCGCGCTTCGCCATGCCGTCGGAGAGCGATCTCAGCTCGCCTCGGATCATCGACCCCGCTGATCCGGCGTCGGAGTCCCAGGTTCCCGTGGCGGTAGCCTCCGGGGCGCCGCTGCCACCGCCCAGCGTGCCCCCGCTCGCCGACACCCAGGCCTCGGACGCTTCCGCGCACCTCGAGCCAATCGAGCTCATCGAGGGAGCGCCTCCGGCTCCCGGCGCCGAAGCGTTCGCGGCTGCGTCGCCGGCTCCCAGCGCCGAAGCGTTCGCGCCTGCGCCTCCGGCTCCCAGCGCCGAAGCGTTCGCAGCAGCGGCGCCGGCGCTTGCTGCGGAAGCGCCGGCGCCGCTGAGCGCGCTCCCTGACCTCGATCCGTTGCCGCAGGGCAATTTGCTGGGCGCGCCGGGACCGCACCCGAGCGAAGTCCCGTCGCTACCGCCGATTGGCGCCGGCGCGCCGGCGCTGTCGCTGGCGGAGGCCTTGAAGGAGCCCGTGCGCGTCGGAGCGGGGAAGCCGGCCTTGTGGCTCGTTCTCCTTGCCCCCGCCGCCTTGCTCTTGCTGGTAGGGCTCGGCGTCGGCGCCGCGCTCGGCGCTGGCGGATCGGCGCCGGCCCCAACGCCAGCTGCAGCGTCCGGTCTGGTGAGCGACAGCGAGGCAAGCGCGGCGCCCGCCCAGAGCGTCGCGGCACCTGCGGCGCCCGAGGCGACCGCGAGCGCTGAAGCATCCAGCGAGCCCGAGCCAGCCGGTGAGCTCGCCGCCGTGATCCGCGGGGATGAAGAGGCCATGAAGGCCCTGGAAGCCAAGTCCGCTGACGAGCGTACGGCCGCCGAGGCCCTGGCCCTGGCGCGGGGTCGCTCTGCGGCGTTGCGGGCTCGGTGGCGTGCGTTCATGGACGGCTTGAAGCAGAGCCCCGAGCAGCTCAGCGACAAGGCCAAGCAGAAGCAGCTCGAGGCGTTCGCTCGCAACCGCGAGCTCTCGACGGAGACCCTCGAGGAGGTCGCCGCTCTCGGCACCGAGCCAGCCGTGGACTTCCTGTATGAGATCTGGGTTGGTACACCCAAGCGCACCGACACCACACAGCTCGCCGAAGAACTGGTGATGAGCAAGGATCTACGGAAGAAGGCGGCGCCCCCGCTGGGCGTGGCTCTGGAGCTTCGTTCGCTGGACAAGGACACACCCTGTGCAGAGACCAAGAAGCTGGTTCAGCAGGCGGAGAAGGTGGGAGACGTCCGCTCGCTGCACCTGCTGGGTCGTCTGGGAAACAAGCGTGGTTGCGGGAGCAGTGGTCGGGAAGACTGCTACGCCTGCTTGCGCAAGCCAGACGTCCTGAAGGACGCCATTCAGTCCGTGCGGAAGCGACTGAGCCAGCGCAAGTAGAGGCGGTCTCCGGCGGTTCGGTCGGTCAGAACGGCGTCCCTAACCCCAAACCAACGATCCTGGGGGAGATCCAGGGCGTGAGTCGCCAGTCCAGCTCGGCGCTCTGGCCCCGGTAGCGTCGGGCGGCTTCGGCATTCGCCGTGGGTCGGGTCCACCAGTGCGCGACGTTGATCGCCAAGGCGCCGACCATGGTGCGCAGCGCCGGCACCGCGGCGTCGTACTTTGCCCAGACGTAGGCGGCGGTGCCGAAGCTCACCAGCACGGGACCGACGACGGCCAGTGCGTTTCGCTTGCGTCGCGTCGCCTCTGCCGCGTTGCCCAGCATGGATTCGGCCCGGGCCAGCTTCGCAGAGCGCTCCTCGGCGCTACCTTCAGGTAGGTCTGCGAGGTCCTCGTCGGCGAAGCGTCCGTCGTTCGGGAGCACCAGCAGACCAGCGAGCCCGATCAGGCTCATCCCGCCGCCAACGGCGTTCAGGATCCGCTCCGCCGGGTCATCCCTGGTGAAGAAGAAATAGCCTTGCCCTACGGAAAGTGCTGCGAAGCCGCCGATCCAGCCGTACCACCACAGGCGCTCCGCGCCCGCGTTTCGCGTCAGTTCGCCGCTAACGTACGCGAGCCTCGCGCTAGTGTCAGGGTTTGCGGGGGTGAGGGGGCGAGTCGCCTCGAGGAGCTTCGAGGAAGTCGAGACCCGGCGGAGCCCCGGGATCGACGACGCTGCGTTTTGAACATGGATATGTAGGTTTTCGGCTGGGACGGCCCGCGGCGCTGCCGCCTGAGCGCGCGCCAGACCCGGCGCCAAGACGAGGCTCAGGCAGACAGCGGCGGGAACTGGCCGGAGCTTTGGCTGCACCATCGCAGACTAACGCGTTCCCACGCGCGACGTCGATCCCATGGCGCCAGCGTTCGGAGTATCCTCGCAGCCATGGGGACGAAGCACGATTCGAGTCCGCGCTCGCGCCTGGAGACCAACGCTTCCCGCCAGCGCCTGGCGCGAGGGGCCGCGTACCTGCCCCAGCTGCTGAGCCTCGGGCTGGCCCTTGGGGTCGCGATCGCATGTGGCGAGGATGGGGACGCTGGCGGGAGCGCCGGGGCAAGCGGCGGGACAGCGGGTGGCTCGAATGGCGGGAACGCGGGCAGCACCAGCGGAGGGAACGCCGGCAGCGCCAACGGGGGCTCGACTGGCGCCAGCGGCGGAGCTTCGGGTAGCGGCTTCGGTGGCAGCGGCGGCACCGGTATCCCCGCGGATGCGAGCTTCCTGCCCCCAGACGATCCCGGCGGCGGCAGCGTGCGCTTCGACATCAGCAGTGAGGCTCGTCATGGGATCTCCCCGGGGGTCTACTGTACCAATCAGCCCGACTGGCAAGGCCACCCGCACGTCCCCATGGCGCGCCAGGGAGGCAACCGCATGACCGCCTACAACTGGGAGAACAACGCATCCAACGCGGGGAGCGACTACCAGCACCAGAACGACAGCTTCCTCGGTGGCGGTGACACCCCCGGAGAGGTCGTACGGCTGGCGGTCCAGGCCGCTCACGATCACGACGCGGCGATGCTCGTCACGGTGCCGCTCGTCGGCTATGTCGCCGCAGACAAGAACGGTGGCGGAGACGTGAATCAGACGCCCAACTACTTGCAGACACGCTTCAAGGTGTCGCAGGCGTTCAAGGGCTCCTCCCTCAGCGAGGCACCGGATCCGAGCGACGGCTACGTCTACCAGGACGAGTTCGTGAACTGGCTGGACAAGAAGTTTCCATACGCAAAAACCGATGCGCGCAGGGCCATCTTCTTCTCCATGGACAACGAACCCGACCTCTGGGCGCACACTCACGAGCGGATACATCCCGATCCTGTTGGCTTCGACGAGCTCCTCGGGCGCAACGTGGAGTACGCCAAGGCGGTCAAGTCGGTCCTGCCACAGGCCAGGGTGTTCGGGTCGGTGAACTATGGCTGGGCGGGGATGACGAACCTGCAGGATGCCCCGGACAACGCGGGGCGTGACTACCTGGACTTCTTCCTGGACGGAGCGAAGGCGGCAGAGCAAGAAGCCGGGCGGCGCTTGATCGACGTCCTCGACTTTCACTGGTATCCCGAAGCCCAGGGTGGGGGAGAGCGCATCACCGCGAGTAGCACCGGCGCCGCAGTCGTTGCCGCGCGGCTCCAGGCTCCGCGCAGTCTGTGGGACGCGGACTACAGCGAAGACAGCTGGATCACTCAATACTCGACCAACGGCCCGATCAACCTCCTGCGCCGCATCCAGGACAAGATCGCGACTCACTATCCCGGTACGGAGCTCGCGATCACGGAGTACAACTACGGCGGTACGGATCACATCTCTGGCGGTATCGCCCAGGCCGACGTGCTCGGGATCTACGGCCGCGAGAACGTCTTCGCGGCTTGCTACTGGTCACTGACCGGCCAGGACAGCTACGTGTGGGCGGCCTTCGACGCGTTCTTGAGCTACGACGGAGCAGGCGCCGGTTTCGGCGACACGGGCCTCGACGCGACCACGAGCGACGTTCCGGGAACCAGCATCTACGCGAGCCTCGACGACGGCGAGGAGGGGCGGATGGTGCTGGTGGCGCTCAACAAGACGGGCGCTCCCATCGACGTCGGCTTCGCGGTGACTCACACGCAAGCCTTCAGCAAGGCCGAGGTCTACGAGATCACCAGCAGCGGCGCGACACCCGTGCGAGGTGCTGACATCTCGATCACGAAGACCAACGCGTTCGTGCACCAGTTGCCGGCGATGAGCATCTCGACCTTGGTGCTGCTTCCCTGAGGCAGTGGCCGCGGCGCGACTCGGTTGCTAGACCTTGCGTCGACGCCGGTTCGCAGCGCAACGGATGCGCGAAAAACACTCGATCCGCGCCCCGATTCGGCCACTTGACAGCCAGCGGCAGGTGGTGTCCGCGACTCGCCCAGCGGCCCTGTCGGGTGCCGAGAAACGTTGCGCTAGTTCGTCGCCAAGGGCGCGAAGTTTGCTTTACTCCCGCCATGCGGTTTGGACGGATGGCTGCGCTTGCGGCCCTGGGGACCTTTGCGGTCTCGACGCCCGCGTTCGCGGACACGCTGACCCTGGCCCCGAGCATGGATTGCACCCTCTACGCCGAGGACGGCGGCCTCGCCAACTGTGCCGGGCTAGGCCTGTTCGTTGGTGAGAATGCTTCGGGAAATGTGCGACGCAGCGTCGTCGCCTTCGACGTGGCGAGCGCCATGCCCGCAGGATCAACGGTGACTGCGGTCAAGCTTCGTCTGAGCATGACGCGGACCCGAGCAGGGACCCACGCGCTGACGCTGCATCGCGTGTCGGCGTTGTGGACCGAGGGCACCTCGGTTGCCGCAGGGCAAGAAGGGCGTGGCGCGGCTGCTGAGACCAGCGACGCCACCTGGACGTTCCGCATCTTCAATTCGGCGTCTTGGTCCAGCGCTGGCGGTGATTTCGTCACCACGGCCAGCGGCAGCGCGAGCGTCGGTCCGGATCTGCAGACCTACGAATGGAGCGCGGCGGGTTTGGTCAGCGATGTGCAGGGCTGGCTGGATACACCCGCGAACAACCTGGGTTGGATGCTGGTCGGCGACGAGTCAGCCATTCAGACCTCTCAGCGCTTTGGCTCCCGCGAGGCGCCGGCGGCGGATAGACCAGCGCTCGAGGTCGTGTTCACACCTCCGGCAGCCACCGGCGCGTGCTGCGCCACTGGGGGGAGCTGCAGCGTCGTCTTGGATCCCGGGGCGACCTGCAGCGGGACCTACCAGGGCGTCGCCACGACCTGTTCGCCGAACACGTGCCCGCAGCCCGCAGGTGCCTGCTGTCTTCCCGACGCCGCGGCCAGCTGTCAGAGCCTGACCCAGGCCGCGTGCAGCACCGCGAACGGCAGGTTCCAGGGGACCGGCAGTGGCTGCAGCCCGAATCCCTGCAGTGTCCGCCTGACGCCCTTCGTCGATCCGCTCCCGATCCCCCCCGTCGCCGAGCCTGTGACCGGCGTCGCCGGGGGTGAGGCGAGCTATCGGATCTCCGTGGTGGAGATGAAGCAGAAGCTGCACTCGGAGCTCCCGGCGACCACCGTCTGGGCCTACGACGACGGTCAGCACGCGGGCTTTCCCGGGCCCACGATCGAGGCCAGAAAGGACCAGAACGTGGAGGTCGAGTGGGTCAACGACCTGCGCGACGAGAACGGGCAGCTGAGGGCGAAGCACATCCTACCAGTCGATAGTTGTCCCCACGGCGCTCACACCGACAATGCCAGGATCGTTACCCACCTGCACGGCGGGCATATCCAGGCGGAATATGACGGGTACCCCGAACACACGCTTCTCCCCGGTGAGAGCACCGTCTACCAGTATCCCAACTGGCAGGACGCGGCGACGCTCTGGTATCACGATCACGCGCTGGGCATCACACGCCTGAACGTGATGATGGGCTTGGCGGGCCTCTACGTCGTGCGGGACGATGAAGAGGAGTCGCTGAACCTGCCGAGCGGGGAGTTCGAGGTCCCGCTGGTCATCCAGGATCGCTCGTTCAATCCCGATGGCTCCTTCCAGTACCCAGCGATGTGGATGGAGCACTTCTTCGGGGACAAGATCCTGGTCAATGGCAAGGTCTGGCCCTACCTCGACGTGAAGCGCGGCAGGTATCGTTTCCGCATCTTGAACGGCGCGAACTCTCGCTTCTTCAAGCTCACGCTGTCCGGCGGCGCCACGTTCGAGCTGATCGGCACCGATGGTGGCCTCCTGCGGCATCCGGTGGAGCTGAACGAGCTCACGCTGGGCCCGGCGGAGCGCGCCGACGTGATCCTCGACTTCACCGGCTTCAACTCGGGGGAAGAGGTGCTGATGACCAACAGCGCAGCCACGCCGTATCCACAAGGCGGCGTCGACGTGCCCGTCAGCGATGTGATGAAGTTCGTGGTCGGCAGCGAGCAGGGCGCGCTCAACGATGCTCCTTCTGACCTGCGAACCATCCCCGCGCTGGCTGAGACGTCGGCGTTGTTCACCCGAGACTTCCAGCTCGAAAAGGGTGACGACGACTGCACCGGGCGAGCGTGGCTGATCAACGGCTTGCACTGGGACGACATCACGGAGCGTCCGTTGCTCGGGTCGACCGAGGTCTGGCGCTTCGTGAACCGGTCCGGCATCACTCATCCGATGCACATGCATCTGGTCTTCTTCCAGGTGCTGGACCGTCAGCCGATCGAGCTCGTCGACGGCAACCCGGTGCCGACGGGCACCCGTCAGCCACCGCCTCCGGAAGAATCCGGGTGGAAAGATACCGTGCAGGTGGGGCCGTTCGAGGTGGTGCGGGTGATCGCCAAGTTCGAGGACTTCGTCGGCAAGTTTCCCTACCACTGCCACATCCTTGAACACGAGGATCAGGACATGATGCGGCAGTTCGAGACCCGCACGGACTGCGGTGATGGGGTGCGTGGTCTGCCGCTCGAGGAATGCGACGACGGCAACGACGACACCAGCGACTCTTGCCCCAGCGGTCTGGGAGAGGCCTGCAAGCCAGCGCGCTGCGGCGACGGCTATGTCTGGAACACCGACGGTGGCGCCGAAG
This sequence comes from Polyangiaceae bacterium, assembly GCA_041389745.1. Taxonomy (GTDB): domain Bacteria; phylum Myxococcota_A; class Polyangia; order Polyangiales; family Polyangiaceae; genus JAHBVY01. The sequence goes on along the minus strand of JAWKRF010000050.1, from coordinate 14,287 downwards.
AATGCGATGACGGAGCGGAGTCGGCGACCTGTGACGCTGACTGCACGGCTGCGGCCTGCGGGGACGGTACCCTGAACGCCGCCGCGGGCGAGGCGTGTGACGACGGCAACCTGACTCCCGGTGACGGGTGCGACGAGTCGTGCCAGATCGAGGAGGCGTGCATCGACTGCGACGCCGGCGCCGACGCGGGAAGCGGGGGCAGCGGAGATCAGGGCGGCGGCGGAGACGACGACGGAGGCTGTGGCTGCAGCGTGCCGGGTGGTCGCGGCGGCAGCTCCGGTTCGCTCTTCGCCCTGGGTCTCGGCGTGTGGCTGCTGCGGCGGCGGCGCAGTTCGGCGCGTCGCTAGTCAGGGAATTGCCGCGCGGCAAACAGCCCAGCGCCGCTGCGTTTCGGTTGGGTTTCTTGGAGCTTTCTGCACGAGTGCTCCTGCGACGTGCGACGATGCTCGAGCGTCTGGCGGGGGCCCGCGGTGCGCGCAGGGGTAGCTTTATCTAGAGACTTGCCGGGCCACGGATGGTAGCTCTTGGGCTTGGCTCTGGCGCAGGAATCCCAGACGTCCGGTTGGCGGGCGGAGCTACGGCTGGCCTGTGAGCTGGCCACACCGGGGCTGGCCAGCGGCGAAGGGATGAAGAGCGTGATCCGCGGGCGAAGTCGCTGCGGCCCCTTGGCGCTGCAGCGCGTGCTCTACCCAGAGGGGGCGAGTCCCTGCCACGCCATCGTGCTGCATCCGCCTGGTGGGGTCGCAGGCGGTGACTTCCTCGCCGTCGACGTCAGCGTCGCGCCAGGGGCGGCGCTCTTCAGCACCACGCCCGCGAGCACGAAATTCTACAAGAGCGGCGGGCGCCGGGCGACCTCGGAGCAGCGCTTGAGGGTAGCGCGAGGTGGCTGTCTCGAGTGGTTCCCTCAGGAAACGCTCGTGTTCGATCGAGCGGACCTGACCCTCGACACAGAAGTCGAGCTTGAGCCCGACTCCCATTTCGCTGCCTGGGAGATCGTCTGCCTGGGCAGGCACTTCATGGGCGAGACGTTCCGCCACGGCAGACTGGTCCAGCAGTGGACGGTGTGGCGCCGTGGTCGCCACCGTCGGCGGGTGTTCCACGAGCGGCTCGTCCTGGACGCCGCCGATCCCTTGCGAAACGCGCCCTGGGGGCTCCAAGGCCGGCGGGTACTGGGGAGTCTGCTGCTGTCGTGTGCCCAGCCCGAGACGGAGCAGCACCTGAGACAGCGCCTCGAGAACGCTGCGGGCGCCGGGCTGGTGGTTGGCTTGACGCGACTCGACGGGTTGGTTGTGCTGCGGGCGCTGGCGGACGCACCTCAGAGCGTGAGACAGGTGTTCGAAGCGGCGTGGGGGCAGTGGCGCCGCTCGGAGCGACGCCTCGACGCGCACCGGCCGAGGATCTGGGACACCTGAGCTGCCGGCTCGGGAGCGAAGCGAGGAGAGGATGGATCTACTACCGCGTGAGAAGGACAAGCTCTTGATCTTCACCGCCGGACTGCTGGCGGAGCGCCGCAAGGCGCGAGGACTGAAGCTCAACTACCCCGAGGCGGTTGCGTACATCTCCGCGGCCATCTTGGAAGGTGCTCGCGACGGTCAGAGCGTCGCGCAGCTGATGGACTACGGGCGCTCGCTGCTCACGCGAGACGACGTGATGGATGGTGTGCCCGAGATGATCCACGACGTTCAAGTCGAAGCGACATTTCCCGACGGTACCAAGCTCGTCACCGTCCATGATCCGATCGTGTGAAGCAAGAGGGAGCCAAGAGCCAATGATTCCTGGAGAGATCCTGCCGGCGGCGGGGGAAATCGAACTGAACCCGGGGCGCGAGCGCCTGCGCCTGGAGGTCAAGAACACGGGTGATCGGCCGATCCAGGTCGGCTCTCACTACCACTTTGCAGAGACCAACGCCGCGCTCGACTTCGACCGACCGACGGCGCGGGGCTACCGCCTGGATATCCCTGCGGGAACGGCGGTTCGCTTCGAGCCAGGGGAATCACGGGAAGTGACGCTGGTCGCCTATGCGGGACGCCGCCACGTCTACGGGTTCCGGGGGTTGACCATGGGGCCGCTCGACGCCGCGGACGGAGGTGGCGAGTGACGACTGCCGGGCGTCGCATGGATCGCCGCGCCTACGCGGAGATGTTCGGACCGACCACGGGAGATCGCGTGCGCCTCGGCGACACGCAGCTGATCATTCAGGTCGAGAAGGACCACACTCAGTACGGCGACGAGGTCAAGTTCGGCGGAGGCAAGGTGATCCGCGATGGCATGGGCCAGAGCCAGCTGACCAACGCCGAGGCAGTCGACGTCGTGATCACCAACGCGCTCATCCTCGACCACTGGGGGGTCGTCAAGGCGGACGTGGGCATCAAGGACGGTCGCATCGCGGGCATCGGCAAGGCGGGCAACCCAGACGTACAGCCCGGGGTGGACATCGTGATCGGGCCGGGGACCGAGGCCATCGCTGGTGAGGGACAGATCCTCACGGCGGGCGGCATCGACGCCCACGTGCACTTCATCTGTCCTCAGCTGGTCGACGAGGCGCTGATGAGCGGCCTCACGACGCTCATCGGGGGCGGCACCGGACCGGCGACGGGCACGAACGCGACCACCTGCACGCCCGGCCCCTGGAACATCGCGCGCATGCTCCAGGCCGTCGACGGGCTGCCGATGAACTTTGGATTCCTTGGCAAGGGCAACGCGAGCCTCCCCGAGGCGCTGCTCGAACAGGTCGCGGCGGGGGCGATGGGCCTGAAGCTCCACGAGGACTGGGGCACGACGCCGGCGGCGATCGACAGTTGCCTGAGCGTCGCCGAGCAGACCGACATCCAGGTGGCGATCCATACGGATACGCTGAACGAGTCGGGCTTCGTCGAGGCAACGATCGCCGCGTTCAAGGGTCGAGCAATCCACACCTACCACACTGAGGGGGCCGGTGGGGGGCACGCTCCGGACATCATCAAGGCCTGCGCGGAACCCTACGTCCTGCCATCCTCCACGAATCCCACGCGTCCCTACACGGTCAACACGGTCGACGAGCACCTCGACATGTTGATGGTGTGTCACCACCTGAGTCCGAGCATCGCCGAGGACGTGGCCTTCGCCGAGAGTCGCATTCGCAGAGAAACGATCGCCGCAGAGGACATCCTGCACGATCTGGGCGCCATCAGCATGATCGCCAGCGACTCCCAGGCCATGGGACGGATCGGTGAGGTGATCACCCGCACCTGGCAGACGGCGCACAAGATGAAGGTGCAGCGTGGCTCTCTCCCCGAGGATCCGGCGGAGCACGACAACGCGCGAGCCAAGCGCTACATCGCGAAATACACCATCAACCCCGCGCTGACTCATGGCGTGGCCCACGAAATCGGCTCGGTCGAGGTGGGGAAGCTCGCGGATCTGGTGCTGTGGAAGCCGGCGTTCTTCGGCGCCAAGCCGTCCCTGGTGCTCAAGGCGGGCTTCATCGCCGCAGCGCCGATGGGCGACCCCAACGCCTCGATCCCGACGCCAGGACCCGTGCACTACCGGCCGATGTTCGGTTCGTTCGGGCGCGCCGCCTGCGCCACGAGTCAGCTCTACGTCTCTCAGCTGTCGCTCGATCAAGGCAAGCTCGATCCGCTCGGCTTGCAGCGACCGCTGGTGGCCGTGAAGGGTTGCCGCACGGTGCGCAAGCAGGACCTGATCCACAACTCCGCTACGCCCGAGATCGAAGTCGATCCGGAGACTTATCAGGTGCGCGCAGACGGTGACGTCCTGAGTTGTGAACCACTGGCGGAGCTGCCGCTCGCGCAGCGCTACTTCTTGTTCTGATGTTGAAACTCGAGAGGTTGGTACGGGGGGGAGAGGCCGATGGGGCCGCGCCCGCGCTCACGCTGGAGTTGCCGTTTCACTCGCGCAGCAAGAGCCGCCTGCGCGTGACTCTCTCCGATGGTCGCGACGCGGGCGTGTTCTTGCCACGGGGCACGGTGGTCCGTGGCGGCGATCGCCTGCTCTCGAGAGACGGTGAGCAGGTGCAGGTCATCGCGGCCAGGGAGCGGCTGAGTCGAGTTTCCGCCAAGGACCCGCTGGCGTTCGCTCGCGCCTGCTACCACCTCGGAAACCGCCACGTCCCCCTGGAGATCGGCGCTGGCTTTGCCTGCTACCTCCGCGACCCAGTCCTCGACCAGATGGCTCGGGGACTCGGCGTGCTGGTGGAGGAGGCGGTGCTCCCGTTCGAGCCCGAAGCAGGCGCGTACGCCGCTCCTGGGCACTCGCACTCCGCAGGGCACTCCCACTCCCACTCCCACTCCCACTCCGCCGGGACCTCGCGTGACGGCGCACGCTCGCACGACGAAGCGCAGCATGACGACTGACCCCTGCGCGAGCCCACTGCAGACGGCGCGGCTGTTGCAGCTGTGCAGCGCGGTGCTGCCGGTCGGCGCCTTCAGCTACTCCGGCGGTCTGGAGTCGCTCCAGGCCCAGGGCTGGGTCAACGACCAGGTGACGCTCGAGTCCTACCTCGATTCAGTCGGCGAACGTGGTCTCGCGTGCTTCGACTTGCCCCTGCTGGCACGCATGCGGCGCGCCCTGGAAGCGCGCGACGACCAGCGCCTCGAAGCGTGGTGCGCCTGGCTGGCCGCGGGGCGTGAGAGCCGAGAGTTCCTGGAGCAAGATCGTGCCCTCGGTCGAGCGGCGCTGCGCTTGCTCGCGGATCTTGGGCTGCCGGCGGCTCGGGCGGAGCGCGGAGGCTCCGAGGTCAGCTGGGCCCTGGGCTTCGCCATCGCCAGCGTGGACTGGCAGATCGACGAACGCTCGGCGCTGCTCGGCTACGCCTTCGGCTGGGCGGAGAACCAGCTCCAGGCAGCGCTCAAGCTCGGCATGCTCGGGCACACCTCCGCTCAGCGCATCTTGCTCGGGCTGGGCGCGCGCTGCGAGGCCTGGGCCGAGCGGGCCTTGGCGCTCGACGAATCAGAGATCGGTAGCTCCTTGCCAGGACTGGCCATCGCGAGCAGCCTCCACGAGGTGCAGTACTCGCGGCTATTTCGCTCCTAGGTAGATTGCATATGGAAAAACAACATACCTCACCCCCAAATCAGGGATCGGCCCAAGGACCGCTGCGCGTTGGTGTCGGGGGGCCGGTGGGCTCCGGAAAGACGGCGCTGGTCGAGTCTCTGTGTCGCGCGTTGCGCGAGCGGACGCGGCTCGCGGTGGTGACGAACGACATCTATACCCAGGAAGACGCCCAGTTCCTCACGCGTCACGGCGCCTTGCCGGAGGAGCGAATCATCGGAGTGGAAACCGGCGGCTGCCCGCACACCGCAATCCGGGAAGACGTGTCGCTCAACCTGGTGGCGGTGGACGAGCTCTCCACGCGCCTGGGTGAGCTCGACCTGATCCTGATCGAGAGCGGCGGCGACAACCTGGCGGCGACCTTCAGTCCCGAGCTGTCGGATCTCACGCTCTACGTCATCGACGTCGCCGCAGGGGACAAGATCCCACGCAAGGGCGGCCCTGGGATCACACGCTCCGACCTGCTCGTGATCAACAAGATCGACCTCGCACCCCATGTGGGGGCATCCTTGGAGGTCATGGACCGAGATGCTCGACGCATGCGCGGGGACGCCCCGTTCGTGTTCACCAACCTCAAGACGGGTCAGGGGCTGGATCACATCGTGGACTTCATCGCTCGACAGGGCATGCTGGACTTCGCGCCGCCCAGCGAGGGGGTCCTGTCATGATGTTGATCTCGGACAACGCCTGCTTCGGCGGTGCGGGCCTGGAGGCGCTGGAGGCTCGAGTCAAGCACGAGCTGGAGCTGCTCAGCTATCCAGGCAGAGACTGGGTGATCCCACGCACCGCACCGGACGGCAGCGAGGCGCTGAACGTCCTGGTGATCGGTGGGGGTCAAGGCGGCGTCGCGGTGGCGGCGAAGCTCGGGCTCGAGCGCGTCCGGGGCGTGCGCGTCGTGGACGCCAACCCGGCGGGACAGGCGGGTCCCTGGGTGACTTTCGCTCGCATGATCACCCTGCGCACGCCGAAGCACGTGAGCGGGCCGGATCTCGAGGTCCCGGCGCTGACGGTGCGCGCCTGGTACGAAGCCCAGCACGGGAGCGGGACCTGGGACGCGGTTGGATTGATCCCCAAGGAAACCTGGAATGACTACCTGTGCTGGGTACGCCGCATGTTCGGCGTGCAGCTGAGCTCGGACACTCGCGCGGGGACCATTCACTACGATCCCGCTTCGGGCCTGTTCGAGGTCCCGCTGACGTCGCCCAAGGGCGAGGAGCGCGTGTGGACTCGGCGCGTCGTGCTGGCGACGGGCATCGAGGGCTCCGGAGACTGGGCGGTGCCTGCGATCATCAAGGACGCGCTCCCGCAGGAGCGCTACGCCCACACCCGCTGGCCGATCGATTTCGACGCGCTCGTGGGCAAGCGTATCGGGGTGATCGGTGCCGGGGCGTCGGCGTTCGACAACGCCTCCGTGGCGCTCGAGAATGGCGCCGCCGAGGTGCACCTGTTCTTCCGTCGCAAGCGCCTGGTCACGGTGAACCCGTATCGCTGGGCGGAGTTCGTGGGCTTCCTCAAGCACCACGCGGATCTCTCGGACGCCGATCGCTGGCGCTTCGTCCAGCAGATCGTGAAGATGGGCCAGCTGCCGCCGGCAGATACTTTCCGCAGAGCAACGGCACACGAGGGGTTCCATCTGCATCCAGGCTGCGGCGTGGAGAAGGTGGAGCCCACTCAGCAGGGCTTGGTGCTCAAGGCCGGAGGCGAGAGTTACGATCTGGACTTCCTGATCGTGGGCACGGGCTTCGTCACCGATCTCTCGCGGCGCAAGGAACTCGCGGAGCTCGAGGGCAAGCTCCTGCGCTGGCAGGACGTCTACACTCCACCCGTCGAGCGCCGGAACGCCGACCTCGAGCGTCACCCGTACCTCGGTAGCCATTTCGAGTTCTTGCCGAGGGACGAGGCGGATGGCTTCGTGCGCTTCGTGTTCAACTATACGTTCGGCAGCTGGCTCAGCATGGGCTTCGGTGGCTCCAGCATCTCGGGTATGAAGTACTCCGTGGCCCGCATCGTCGCGGGCATCACCAAGAGCTTCTACACCGAGGACCTCGAGCAGTATTTCCACGGGCTAGAGAGCTTCGCCGCCGAAGAGTTCAGCGTCGACGATGAGTAGCGTGAGCGATCCCGGACCGACCGCAGAATCGAGCCTGGCGCTGCGCTCTCGGCGTGTCCTGCTCGACGGCCGCCTGGAGCCAGCGACCGTCGTGGTGCGTGGTGAGCGTGTGGAGGCGGTGCTGCCCGTCGATGCGAGCCTGAGCGAGGACACCCGGCTCCACGAGCTCGGGGATCAGGTGCTGATGGCCGGTCTCGTGGACACCCACGTCCATGTGAACGAACCTGGCCGCACCGACTGGGAAGGCTTCGTCACCGCCACCCGCGCGGCGGCGAGCGGTGGGATCACGAGTCTGGTGGACATGCCGCTGAACTGCTCACCAGTCACCACGTCGACCCACGCGCTGGACCAGAAGCTCGAGGCGCTGGCTGGCCGCGGCACAGACGGTGGCGGCGAGAGCGAGCTGTTCGTCGACACCGCGTTCTGGGGCGGAGTGGTGCCCCACAACGCGGCCGAGCTGCGCTCCCTCGCGGAAGCGGGGGTCCGAGGCTGCAAGGCGTTCATGATCGACTCGGGCATCGATGAGTTCCCGGAGGTCGGGGAAGCGGAGCTGCGGCGCGCGATGCGCGAGCTCGAGCGGGCTGGCGTGCCCCTGATCGCCCACGCGGAGCTGGACGTGGGCGCGCCGACGCCGAGCGGCGACCCGCGCAGCTACTCCAGCTACTTGAGCTCCCGGCCGCCGGAGTGGGAGATCGCCGCGGTCGAGCTCCTGATCAAGCTCTGCCGCGAGACCGGCTGCCCCGTGCACGTGGTGCATCTCTCGGCTGCGGGCGCGCTCCCTCTGGTCGACTCCGCGAAGCAGGCGGGGCTGCCGATCACGGTGGAGACCTGCCCCCACTACCTGTGCCTCAGCGCCGAGGAGATCGAGGACGGCGAGACCCAGTTCAAGTGCGCGCCGCCGATTCGTGAGGCGGCGAACCGCGAGCTGCTCTGGCAAGGCCTGGAGGCAGGCCTGATCGACTGCATCGTCTCTGACCACTCGCCCTGCACGCCCGCGCTGAAGCAGCGTGAGCTTGGCGATTTCGGCCGCGCTTGGGGTGGCATCGCCTCGCTCTCTCTCGGCCTTGGAGCGATCTGGCCCGAGGCGCGACGCCGCGGTCTGTCGTTGCCCCGGGTCGCAAGCTGGATGAGCGAGGCGCCGGCCGAGCTCGCTGGCCTGAGTCGCAAGGGGCGGATTGCACCGGGGTGCGACGCCGATTTCGTGGTCTGGGACCCTGATGTGGAGTACGAGGTCGCGCCTGACACGCTGCACTTCAAGCACAAGCTCTCGCCCTATCTGGGGCGAAAGGCGCGTGGGAGAGTGCGGCAGACGTGGCTTCGAGGACGTGTCATCTTCGAGGCTCCCGCCGAGGGCGGAGCGGAGGCGCTGACCACCCAGCGTTTCGCGCCGGCCACTGGGCGGCCTCTAGTCGACAGGAGATAGCCTTTCATGCAGAGCCAGCAGGTTGGCTTCACTGGGCTCCTCAACCTCGCATCCGAGGCGCTGGGAGCCACAGTGCTTGGTAGCAGTGACGACTTCTTCGCCGAGGCGAGCAACCTCGTGAAGGACCAGCCCGCGGTGTTCCTCCCCGAGGAGTACACCGATCGGGGCAAGTGGATGGACGGCTGGGAGAGCCGCCGCAAGCGCGGGGAGGGGCACGATCGGTTCCACGCCGATCGCGCCGTCCTGCGCCTCGGGGTGCCGGGCAGCGTGCGCGCCGTGGACATCGACACCGCGCACTTCCTGGGCAACCATCCGCCGTTCGCCGAGCTCGAGGGCATCGTTGCCAAGAGCGACGCGAGCTACGAGGAGCTACAGCACAAGCCCATGGCCAGCGATCCGAAGCTCGGCTGGGCGCCGCTCTTGCGTCAGGTGCCGCTCGGACCCGGGCGCCAGAACCTGTTCCTTGCGGATATGACCGACGCCGTCACTCACGTTCGCCTATCGATCTTTCCGGATGGCGGTGTCGCACGCCTGAGGCTGTGGGGCGACGCGGCGCCGAGCCTGTCGGACGCTCCCGAGGAGCCTGGCGTCCAGGGTCTGTGGTCAGGCGAGGTGGACCTCGTGGCCCTGCGCCGGGGAGGCCAGGCGCTGGCGTGCAGCGACGCCTTCTTTGGGCCCATGAACAACCTGATCGCTCCGGGCCGTGCCGTGAACATGGGCGGCGGCTGGGAGACCAAGCGCCGGCGCACTCCAGGTAGCGACTGGATCCTCGTGCAGCTCGGCGAGGTTGGCAAGGTCGGCTTGGTGGAGATCGACACCAATCACTTCAAGGGCAACTACCCGGACCGCTGCGCGCTCTGGGGGATCTACGCTCCGGGGGCGCGCATCACCGAGCTGATGCTGGCCAAATCCTGGAAATGTATCCTCCCGGAAGCAAAAGTCACGGCCAGCCAGCGGCACTTCTTCCGCAAGGAGCTGGACGCACTCGGGCCGTTCACGCACGTTCGGCTGGAGATCTTCCCCGATGGTGGTGTCAGCCGGTTACGGGTCTACGGCAAGCCGAGCGGCGCGAGCGAGCTGCCGCTCAAGTCGGATCTGGAGGCCTGATGGGGCTCGACGAGGCGGCTCGCGAGCTCAACGCTCTGGGCGCCGAAGCGCGCGTCGCCCGCCTGCTCAGCTGTTGCCACTGTCAGCGCTGGGCCCAGGCTTTGGCGGCAGAGGCGCCCTTCGTCGACGGCGCCGTCCTGGCGGCACGGGCGGACGCGCTGTGGGCTGAAGCCACGGAGGTCGACCGGCTCGAGGCGTTCGCCGGCCATCCCCAGATAGGCGGCGACCTCGAGGCGCTCCGCAAGAGGTTTGCGGCGGCGCCCGCCGACGGACCCGCGGAGCTCGCGACCGCCAGTGGGGAGCAGAGCGCTGCGTGGTCAGGCTCCGAGCAAGCCTCGGTGAGTCGCGCTTCCGAGGACACGCTCCGGCGGCTGGCGGCCGGGAACCGCGACTACCTGGCGAAGTTCGGCTTCATCTTCATCGTGTGTGCCACGGGCAAGAGCGCAGAAGAGATGCTGGCCTTGCTCGAGGCGCGACTCCCTCACGACCGGCCAACGGAGCTCGACATTGCCGCGGGGGAACAAGCCAAGATCACCCGCCTGCGCCTGGAGAAACTCGCATGAGCCGATCACCCATCACGACCCACGTCCTCGACACCGCCCTTGGGCGCCCCGCACAAGGCGTGGCGGTGGAGCTCGAGGCGCAGCGAGACGGCGCCTGGCAACCGCTGGCCAGAGGAAGGACCGACGCCGACGGCCGCTGCTCGAACCTGCTCGAGCCCGGTTCCCTCGAGTCAGGCATCTACCGCATCCATTTCGCGCTGGATGACTACTTTCGGGCCAGCGGACGCCAGAGCTTCTACCCCGAGGCGAGCATCGTGTTTCGTGTTGGCGACCCAGCGGAGCACTACCACGTGCCGCTCTTGCTGGCCCCGTTCGGGTTCAGCACCTACCGCGGCAGCTGAGCGTCGTGTGTCCAGTGGAGGCGAGAGCCCTTGCATCGCGCCTCACCCCCAAACCCGGTTGCGGATCTCGCGCCGGCGTGACCAGAGACTGAGAGAGATGACCACCTATCAAAGCACCTTGGCGGAGGAAGCCGCCGCGGATCTGAAGAGCCTCTCCGAGGCGAACCTCGCGTACGCCGCCAATTTCCCCGGGGATCTTCCAACACGCCAGCCGGTGCACACGGTGTACGGCGGCGCGCAGCTGTTCAAGGCCGAGACCGCACAGCGCCTGGGGCAGCTCGCGCTGCGATCCCTCAGCGACTTTGCTCCGGACGCGTTCAGCTTCGCGCGCGCGGTCGGGATGGAAGGCGCCGAGGGACTGCCGACCACGCTGGCCGAGCAAGCGCCGCTCGTCGAGCGCTTCAGCACGGACGCGAAGGCGTTCGAGGCCGAACACCGCGCCGCCTGGCTCGCGCTGACGGTCTACGATCGAGTGAAGAAGAAGCTCGAGCGAGAGGCAGTGGAAGACCTGCGCATCGACTTCGAGGACGGCTTCGGTAACCGTCCCGACGCCGAGGAAGACGAGGTCGCGGTGCGCGCCGCGAAGGAGCTCGCCAAGGCGATGCAGGACGGAAGCGTGCCCCCCTTCGTGGGCATCCGCATCAAGCCGTTGAACGAGGAACTCAAGCTGCGCGCAGTGCGCACGCTGGACCTGTTCATCACCACGCTGGTACGAACCGCAGGGAAACTCCCCGAGGGCTTCGTGGTCACCCTGCCGAAGGTGCCGGTGCCGGAGCAAGTCACGGCTCTGGTTCGGCTCTTCGAGCGGCTCGAGACGCGCCTCGGGTTGGCGGCGAAGAGCCTGAAGCTCGAGCTGATGGTGGAGCTCACGGCGACCTTCTTCGACCGCTTCGGCAACAACAATCTGCCGCTGCTGCTCCAGGCCGCCGAGGGCCGCTGCACGGGGGCGCACTTCGGGACCTACGACTACACCGCCTCGTGCAACATCACCGCGGCGTACCAGACGATGGATCACCCAGCGTGCGACTTCGCCGTCTTGCTGATGAAGAACTGCTTCGCGAACACCGGCGTGTTTCTGTCGGACGGAGCCACGAACATCATGCCCGTCGGTCCGCACCGCGCAGCTTCAGGAGAGAGCCTGACCGCGCAACGACAGCGCGAGAACACCGAAGCCGTGCACTACGCCTGGCGCGTCGCGTACGGGCACATCCAGCGCTCGCTGCGGCTCGGCGTATATCAAGGCTGGGATCTGCACCCGGCGCAGCTCCCCGTACGCTACGCGGCGCTGTACGCGTTCTTTCTGAGCGGCTTCTCCGCCGCGTCGGAGCGCCTCGGCAACTTCATCGACAAGGCGGCCCAGGCCACCCTGGTGGGCAACGTCTTCGATGACGCTGCCACGGGCCAGGGCCTCCTGAACTACTTCCTCCGCGGCCTGGCCTGTGGCGCGGTCAGTCTCGACGAGCTCAAGCAAACGGGGCTGACCGAGGAGGAAATGCTCCTGCGCTCGTTCGCGAAGATCCTCGACTCGCGGACGGCGCGCGGCTGACGACCACCGTGCTGATCACCACGGCTCCATGCGCGCGATGAAGTCGTAGGGGTAGCCCCAGCTCGGCTTCGACGCGTCATCCAGGGCCTGGACGTCCTTCTGGGTCAGCTTGATGCTCGCCGCCTTCAGGTTCGCGTTCAGCTGATCCATCGTGCGAGCTCCCATGATCACGCTGGTGGTCTCCGGGCGGTTCAGGAGCCAGGCCAGGGCGATCGCGGCGTGGGTCGTCTCGTGACGCTGGGCGACCTCTCCCAGGACATCGATCAGGTGCCACATGCGGTCGTTGTCGAACTGGGCGTAGCTGTCTTGCCACGCCTCGAGCCTCGAGCCTTCTGGCGGCTTCTGTCCCTTCCGGTACTTCCCGCTCAGGAAGCCTCGAGCCAGAGGTGACCAGATCAGGGTGCCGATGTCGAAGCGCCGGCAGGCGGGGATCACCTCGCGCTCGGCGTCGCGCACCGCCAGCGACCACTGGAGCTGCACCGATGCGTAGCGATGGGTTCGCAGCTTGTCGGCTGCCCACAGCGACTCCACCAGGCGGTAGGCGGCGTAGTTCGAGCAACCGATGTAGCGTACTTTCCCTGCGGTAATTAGGTCGTCCAGCGCACGCAACGTCTCCTCGATGGGTACCGAACCGTCCTGCATGTGAACCTGGTACAGGTCGATCACGTCGGTGTTCAGCCGCTTGAGGGAAGCCTCGCAGGCGTCGAGGATCGCCTTGCGTGAGAGCCCCATGTCGTAGGGGCCGACGGGGGTGGTGCCGAAGCCGATGGGGAAGCGGCACTTGGTTGCCAAGAGCACGCGATCGCGCTTGCCTGCGATCCACTCGCCGGTGAGCTCCTCGGAGCGCCCTTCGCTGTACACGTTCGCGGTGTCGACGAGGTTGACTCCCCCCTCGATCGCGGCGTCGAAGATGCGCCGCGCCTCGTCATCGCCCGAGGTGACGCCCTTCATGAAGGTCTGCGATTCCCCGAACGTCATCGCGCCCAGGCTGAGCACGCTGACCTTCAGTCCCGAGTTTCCGAGCCTGCGTAGTTCCATGATCCCTCCTCGCGTCACGTGTGGTTCACGCGCGCCTTGCTCGAGTGGGTCCGTAGGCGGCGGCCGACGAACCGAGGCAAGGTTATAGGGACGCCTCGTCGGAATCGCCAGCCTCGCTCCGGGCGCGTTCGGCCGCGACTCGGCGAGCCTTCTCCATTTCGCCTCGGTAGTGGAGCCAGCAAGCCGGGACGTAGCGCTCGTCGGCGCCCAGCTGGATCTGCGGACCATCCACCACCGCGAGCCCGTCGACCATGCGCAGGTTGAACACCGCCTTGCGATCGCAGAACTGGCACGTGACCTTCACCTCTTCGATGCTGTCTGCCAGCTCCAGCAGCCGTTTGCTGCCGGGGAACAGCCGCGTCTGGAAGTCGGTTCGGAGCCCATAGCAGATCACCGGCACGCCCAGCTCGGTGGTGAGTTCGCGCAGCTGCTCGATCACTTGCTCACTGAGGAACTGCGCCTCATCGACCAGGATGCAGTTCAGTCCACGCAGCGCCTCCACGTCCAGCGGTCGATCCGGATCGACCAGCAGATCGGCGGGCGCCTCGAGACCGGAGCGAGAGCGGATGGTCTCGGCACCGAAGCGCACGTCGAGCCTTGGCTTGAGCAGCAGCACGCGCTTGCCTTGCTTGCGGTAGTTGTGAGCGACCGCGAGCAGGTTGAGCGTCTTCGCGCTGTCCATGGTGCCGTAGCGGAAGTAGAGCTTGGCCATCGCGGCGCGAGGCTAGACCGTGCCGCAGCGATGGGAAGCCACCTCGCACGTCGCGTGAGTCTTTTTGCGCCGGCTCGAGGGTTGCTCACAGCAGGATCCACAGCTCTCCGTCAGCCTATCCACAGGTTCTGAACGCCGCTGCTGGTTCAAGCTCGGTTCTCGGGGGTGAGCCGCGCTGGCCAAGCGCTCGGGCTGGAACCCGCGAAGGAGCCGTTCAGCGCTTCTTGTCGACCAGGCGCATCAGGCTCTCCTGGGCCACGGAAGCGACCAGCGTACCGTCCTGAGCATAGACGTGAGCGAGGTTCAGGCCGCGGCTCCCGGAGGCGCTGGGGCTGTCCATCGCGTACAGCAGCCATTCATCCGCACGGAAAGGGCGATGAAACCAGATCGCGTGGTCC
>JAWKRF010000049.1:0-25550 GCA_041389745.1 Polyangiaceae bacterium | reverse complement strand
CCGTTCGGCTATGCGCTGCGGGCCACGGTCAGCCTGGTGATCGGCTTGGGCTTGATGGGGCTCGGCCTGCGGGGGAGCGGCCCTCTCAGTGGGATCGCGCTGGATGGAGGCCTGCTCCGAGATCTGACCCGCCTCATCACCCTGACGTTTCTGCCCGCAGCGCTGCTGTTCCGCGCCCACTACCGCGCCTATCGCCGCGCTCGCTACATGCTGGCGGTCTCGCTGGTCCTGAGCCTGCCGTTCGTGGGAACCGAGGGCCTGCTGGCGCTCAACGACTCGGCGGAGCTGGTCACGCGGATCGCGGCAGGCGTGAACGTGCTCGTGGTGCTGTGCAGCCTGTTCGGCTTCACCAGCTCGGCAACGAGCGGCGGCGGCTCCTGGTGGGCGATGTTCGTGCTGTTCCTGGTGCCCGTGGAGATCGGCCTCCGCCAGTTCACACCGCTGGCTGACGCCGAAACCGGCTACCTGTTGTACCCGGCGACCGCCCTCGGCGTGCAGTGCGCGTCGATGTTGGCCGCTCTGGGCCTGTTCCAGGTCGTCGCAGCCCGCTTCGGCGCTCACGCGCGGGACACCAGCCTGCCCTCGCCAAAGGCGACCCCGGTGCCCCTGCCCGCTCGCGACCCGTCGACTCCGCCCACAGCCAGCCCCCGGCAGCACCCCTCGCCCGGGCCCAGCGCTCCCAAGGCGCTTCGTCAGACCCACTGAGCTGAAGGCCGGCGCCCGTTTCGCCCTGACACCGCGCGCAACGATTTGTGCGGCGCTGGCTTGAACAGCCGAGACCCTTGAGCTAGGTTCCGCGCCCTCCAATGGCTAGAAGTGATTTTACCGGCAAGCGACGTATGCGGGCTCGCAACGTCTCGCACTCCAACATCAAGACCCCTCGCTGGCAGCACGTGAACGTGCAGCGTCGACGGCTGTGGGTGGCCGAGCTTGGCCGCTTCGTGACGCTCAAGCTGACCACCAGCGATCTGCGCACGATCGACAAGATCGGCGTGCTGGAGTACGCGAAGCGCCACGGCGTCAAGATCGCCTGACGCGAGACAGCCCTGCTCGCGCCGAGCGGCCACTCCACGCCGAGTGAGCCGCTCTTCGTGTTTCCCCAGGGAAGCGTTGATGGCCCCCTCGCCTCTCGGGTTTGGGGGTGAGGCGCGCTGTGGCCCTACTTCACCCGCTCCACACGCCGGGTGCTGGCGTCGCGCGCCAGCATGATGCTGGGTGTGTCCACCCGCGGCGCTCCAGGTTGCGCCACGACGGCCTTCACGGCTCCGTTTTCCCCCAGCAGTAGCCCGATGGGCGCGGGGGCGGGAAGCGCGCTTCCCGGCTTGTGCCGCGGCACACCCCGCATCACCGCGAGGCCGCCGAGCGGAGCCCGCAGGTCCAGCCCTTCCAGGAGCGGACCGGACACCCGCTGAAAGCTGAGCGCCGCGAAGCTCCCGTGGACGTCCACCGCCAGCACCACACGAACGTTCTCGTCCCCAGCATCAGGCAGCGTGGACGGATCAGCGACCCACGGAGGCTCCTGAAGCAGGCCGCAGCTGGCCTCACGGGTGGTCAGCGCCACGTCCAGGGCCTGCTGCGGGACCAGATCCTCCGCCGACACGACGCCTCCTTCGGAGGGCCCCGCCAGCAGCTGGAGTGGCCGAGCAAACAGCGGATCGCGCAGGGCGTTACCGCCCAGTTGCCTCACCCGCTCGAGGGAGTCCACGCGGGCCCCCCCAGCCTTCTTCGCCAGTTGAAGTGCAGGACGCAGAGCGCCACTCAGGCTGGTTCCCGCCTGGTAAGCGCAGGCCACCGCGGCGGCAGCAATACCGCACGGAATCGCGATACGCGCAGCGATCGGCACTTCGGCCTCGCTGATGAACCCCCGAGGACGCTTCACGCCCAGGCCCGGCTGACGCAGCCGCCCGTCGAAGGCTCGCCCACCGGTGCCCACGCCTCCGAGAATGATCGACAACGGCGAGAACAGCACGTCGTCGCTCTTGGCCGCAGCTGCGAAGAAGCCCGCCAGACACGCGCCGAGCGCGGTCGCGCCAGCGCTCAGCGCCTCGGCCGCGATCTCGTCGACCAAGGCGTCGTTCGCGCACGACAGGGAGCGTCGGCTCACTCTTCCTCCCCGGCCGCGTCGAGCTCTTCGTCGTCCTGATCGTCGACCTCGACGCCATCGAAATCAGCCCACGCGGAGGTGTCGCTCAGCAGCTCCTGGCGCAAGCCAAGAGCCAGCGCCTTCGCGCTCGCCCCCTCGACCACGACGAACGCCTCTTCGGCTCGTTCCAGACGCTCGGCGATACGATCCGCCGCGCCGCTGGTGATCCGCCCGCCGGCCCCAATGGCGCGCACGCGGGTGTAGATCACCGGACCCGACGTCGACTCCAAACCGAGATCGGTGACCAAGGTCACCCCGCTCGATGCACAGAACTCCGCAGCCTGGCTGGAAGACCAAGGCCCCCGCGCCTCCCACGCCACCCGCACACCCCAGGACTTGACCTCGCCGACGAGCTTTGCGAGGCGCTCTCGTCCGCGCGCGCTCGGGGTCACGCCGGGGCCGGTCTGGATCACGAACCACTCAGCCTCCAGAGAGGCGACCGCGCGCTGCGCGTAGGCGAGCGCCTTGTCGTAGCCTTCACCCGGCTCGAGGTTCATGAGCGCCTTGGGGGAGAGCACACTGAACACGAAGTCGTCGGCCACCAACGCCTTCCACTCGCGCAAACGCGGGGGCCGAGGCAACGTGCCAACGTCGGCTCGCAACTCCAGCAGGTTGAAGCTCTGAGCGTAGCGCGAGAGCTTGCCCATCAGGGCTGCTTGACCGATGCATAGCCGCATGAGGTCGCGTGTTGTGCCAAAGACTCCCTCACCACGCCAGCTCCGAGTCGGCCTTTTTCCCTCGGCGCTCGCTCAAAGAGCCGGCTGATCGAAGTCGAACCACTGCGTGGGATAGCAACGGATCCACTCCAGCAGCGCGGCCAGCAGCTCCTCGCGACCCCGGGCGATCGCAGCGCCAGCACCCCGGCGGGGGAAGCGTCGAGGGGCATCGATGCGCAGGCGGTAGTCGAACATCCCGACGCGCGCAGCAAACACGCTGATCAAGGGGGCGCCCGTCAGTGAGGCGAGCCGGAAAGGCCCCTCGGGCACGGAGGATGGAAGACCAGGCGCCTGCCAGCGGTCGAGCTGAAAGGCCAGGGCGCGTCCCGGTCCCAGCGCGCGGCGCAAGCCGAGCGCCTCCAGCGGGTGCTCGCCGACATGCACGACCTGAACACCTGCCGTGCGGCGCAGGTCGTCGTGGAAGGCCCGCGCCCTGGCGTCTGGCTCGCGCCGCATGACGATACTCACCTCGAGTTCGCCCCGCCTCGCCAGGAGCGGCGCCGCCGCGTCCCAGGGTCCAACGTGAGCGGTCACCAGGATCACCCCGTGCGGACTCCTGAGCACTTCGCTCAGGTGGTGTGCGCCGGTCACCTCGACCTGAGGCTCGACGGAGCGCCCTCCAGCCAGCGCCAGACCTTCGGCCAGGCAGGCGGCATAGCTGGCAAACGTTCGCAGCGGTGCCAGCGGGGAGCGCACGCCGAGCGCCTCCAGGTTTCGCGCCACGTGCCGGCGCTGCTCGGGGAGCAAACCGGCGAACACCAGCCCTATCAGGGGCGGGCTGTAGCGCAGCCACCAGTCGGGGCCGAACCGCGCACCAAGCAAGGCGAGGCGACGCAGACTGAGGGAGTCGGCAGTGTGCAAAAGGAAGAAGGTCGGGGGGAGACGCGAGCGCGGCCGAACCACGGGACGGCTACTTGAGGGCCGCGAGCTTGCGCTTCACGCGCGCTTTGTCAACCGGGCCTTCCGCGCTCAGCGCCCGCTTGTACGCCGCACGAGCGGGTCCCCTGTCCTTCTGCACAACCGCGATGTCTCCTGCGATCTCCCAGGCGGGTCCCCACTTGGGATACTCCTGGGTTGCGCGCTCGGCGAAGGCTCGGCCCGTGGTTGGCCGATCGTGCTCCAGGCAGGCTCTGGCGGCGTGGACCAGCGGGCTCGGGTCATCGTGGGCGTAGCCGTACGCCAGCTCGTAGGCCTCGATGGCCACGTCGATGTCGCCGAGCGCCGCCAGCGCATCTGCCTCCAGCAGCTTCGCGCCCGCGTCGTTCTTGACCAGCTTCTGCGCGGTCTGCGCCGACTTCAGCGCGGCCTGAGCCTCCCCCTTGGCTAGCTCCACGCGACCGAGGTCGACACGCCAGTCGGTCCGTCTTCCGTCTGTCTTCAGGGCCTCGCCGAGGCTCTTCATCGCCTCGTCGAGCTTGCCCAGCACTCGCAGCGACACGCCACGACCGGCGAGCGCTTCGCCGTACCCAGGCCGAATCTTGAGCGCGCTCGCGAACAGCGTCTCCGCCTCCGCACCAGGGTCGAGCGCCTGGCCAAGAGCGACCAGCACCTCGGGCACGTCACCGTCGGCCTTCTGTGCCGCACGGAAAGCCGCAACCGCCTTGGCTCGAGGCTTGTTCTCCTTGACGTAGAGGTTGCCGAGCTCGAAGTGAGCCTCCCAGCGCGACGCGTCGGCCGCGATCGCCCCGCTCAGCGTCGTCTCGGCCTCGTCGGGCTTCCCCGAGAGCTTCTGGGCACGCCCCAGCGCGACCATGGCATCGTAGGCGCTGGCGTCGGCCGCCACCGCCTTCTCGGCCTCTTCCAGGGCCAGGCTCGCGCGCTTCCAGAGCAGCTGCGCTTCCGCGCGGCAAATTCGAAACTGGACCTCGGAGGCTCTGAGCCCCGCGCACTCCTTGAGCGCGCGCTTGTACGAACCCTGCGCTTGAAGCGTGCGCGCGGCCGCTAGGCGCAGAACGTCGTTGCTGCTCGAGGGGCGAAGGTAGGCCTTGCGAAGCACCTGATAGGACTCGTCGAACAGCCCAGCACGGCGCAGAGCGATTCCCAGCTCGAGCGCCTTCCGAGGGTCCTTCGGTGGCGCCTTGGCCGCCGCCTTGAGCTCCTTCTGTGAATACGCCCAGAGCGTGGTCGAAGGCGACGCCGAGGCAGTGGCGAGCGCGCAGCAGACTCCCAGGCACACGAGGGAGGTGCTGAGTCGACGGGCAAGACCAGGACGAAGCATCACGAAACTCCAGGGTGCTCTTGCACCCACCGAACAACCGTTGGACGCACGAAGCCCAGAGAATCATCATGTTGCCAAAGGCTTCGCTCTCTCACTACCCCCCGCGCGCCGGTCAGCCGATTTAGTGTGGTCGCTGAGAGCTCGCCCCCTGATGGCGAGGCGCGAGAATCATGGGCGAGTTTCGCGGCGTGGTGCGCGTTTGGGGGTGAGGCAACGCTGTATCGATTCGGTCGGCGTTGACTTGCCCAGCGTTGATTTGCCCAGCGTTGATTTGCCCAGCGTTGGTTCGCTCAGCGTTGGTTTGCCCAGCGTTGGTTTGCCCAGCGTTGAAAGCACTCGCACGTGACTGGACCCGTGTTGCGCTGCGCGTGCGCGCGCGTTTCCCCAGGGTGGCCGTACGCGTCGTCCTGCTCCCCTGCTGGACGCGGCAGTCACTTCGCGCGCTGGCTCCGGTGCCCTGACATCGTTGCCCTGGCTCCGTTGCCCTGGCTCCGCGGGACTCACTCTGCGGCGCTGGAGAGGCCGCACCGCGCGGTGAAGTGGTGACGCCGCGTCTTTGCAGGACGCCGGGCGCCTAACGCGATGCGCAACGACCACGAAGGGCAGGCTCACTGAAAACCAACCAAATGTTCATGCGAGCCGCGCCAGCTTTGGGTTAACTTCCGAACTCGGGTCGAGCGACCGATCGCAGACCCGCTTTCTGCGCTCGAGGCGCAGCGAATCTGGAACACGAACCGAAGGTGAGACTCATGCGCTTTGGCTTTCTCTGGCTGGCTCCCGCTCTGTTTGTCGCGGCGGCCTGCGGCAGCGACGGGGGCGACTCCGGCGGCAACAACGGCGGCAGCGGCAACGGCGGCACGGGCGGCGGTGGTACGGGAGGTGCCGGCGCGGAGCCGTCCTACGCCACCAACGGACCCAGCTCCTGCGATGGCGCCTGGCGTGCTGCCAACGATGACTTCTGCCACGCGGATTGCACCATCGACGACTGCAAGCGCGCCTCGCAGCGCCCCGTGGACTCCTGCTGCGTGCTCGTCGGAGAGCCTGGCAAGGGAACCTCACCCAACATCTCCCGCACGACGGACACCATCAACTACTCCGATCCCACGGGCGCCGCGCCAAACCTCTCGTGCTTCGAGGGACCAGCGCCAGAAACCAAGCCCAGCAAGCTGGTGACGATGGAGGGCGTCGTGGAGGCGTTCAGCAATGGCTGTGACCTCAGCAACGTGAAGATCGAGGTCTACACCGTCGACAACGACCCCAACTCCGCAACCTACCGTGACAAGCTGGAGCTGATCGGTACGCCCGTCGTGACCGATGACTTCGATGTGGTTCAAGACGCCGATGACGACTGCCCCGACGAGCTGGTGGACAACCGCAAGTACGTCTACGCCGATGTGCCGACCTACACGGAGCTGATGGTCGTCACCTCCAGCTCCGATGAGAGCGGCGCAGGCGGCGCCCCGCTGTGGCGCACGCTGTACACGTACAACCTCTACATCACGGAGGACGATCCGGACTTCGACGCTGGCAGCAACACGTACACTCGTGACCAGCGCGCGATGGCGGACAGCGACTTCCAGCTGATCCCCACCGTCGCCCTGGGCTCGCCCATCTCTGCGGGCAATGGCGCCATTGGCGGCGAGGTCCACGACTGCGACAACATCCGCATCCAGAACGCTCGGGTCGACATCAACACCACGCGAGCGGCGGTCAGCTACTTCAACGACGACGAGTACAACCCGCTCCCCGAGTCTGCGCGCAACGAGGTGGGCACCGGTCGCACGGCGATCTGGTCAGCGTTGAACGTGGAGCCTGGCGTCGCCCGAGTCGCGGCGACGGGACTGATGGACGTCGACGGAACTCAGACCCTGGTAACGCTGGGCTACTACGACGTTCGCATCTACCCGGATGCCGTGACCAGCGTCACGTTCCGGGAGCGTCGCCCGTTCCAGTGAGCCAGTTGTCCAGAGCCGCTTCGTGAGCTCGAGTCCTCTCCGGACTCACGAGCGCCCGAGCTTCGAGACTCCGCCAGCACGCTCCCGGAGGGGGCGAGTGAGCGAGTCTCGTCGCCCGGCGGAACCCTAGACGCCGAGCAGCCGCCAGAACGTGATGGCGGCGGCCGCGCGCACGCTGAGGTGGTTGAAGCCGTCCTCCCGCGGTGACGCAATGGGCTCCAGGGCGCGGGTAGCGCTGGCTTCCACGCTCTCCGGTAGGCCCCAGCCGGTGCCGAACGCCAGCAGCACGGCTGGACCGCGAGAGCCAAGGAGTTGCCGCGCGGCAGCATAGGTCGTGTTCTCGGGGCGGACCTTGGCGCTCGTCGTCCAAAGCTCAGCCCCCGGCCCGAGGCTCTCCAGCGCACTCTCCAGAGACTCCACGATCCGCAATGCTCGCATCGGCGGCTGGCGGTCGGGGATACGCCTTCCACCAGCGCCATGCAGCCAATGGTCGCGCACGCGCTCAGCCAGTTCACGCTGAGCGGCGACCGGGTGGACCAGGAAGTAATCCGTCAGCCCGAAGGTGTGAGCGCTGCGCGAGATGTCATGGATGTCCAAGTTCGTGATCGCAGTGGTCACGATGCCGCCTTGGCGATCCAGAACTGGGTAGTGGATCAAGGCCGCTGCCACGCGCCTTCCTTCGGTCACTTCGACTCCTTCGTGGTGAGATCTGGGCGCCGACTCGCGGTCCGCGCCAGCGCCTGGTCCCGGCGCCACGAAGCGATCTTCGCGTGGTCACCCCCCTTGAGTACCTCCGGCACCCTCGCGCCCCGAAACTCCTCGGGACGCGTGTAGTGTGGGTACTCGAGGCCACCAGCGTTGTCCTCGGCGAACGATTCCTCGCGGATCGAATCAGCGTTTCCGAGCACACCGGGGATCAAGCGCACGCTCGCCTCGATCACGGCCATCGCGGGCACCTCGCCGCCCGTCAGGACGAAGTCGCCGAGGGAGATCTCCTCGTCCACGTGGTGACGTACGCGCTCATCGAAACCCTCGTAGCGCCCGCAGATCAGGATCACTCGCTCGAGGGTCGAGTAGCGCCAGGCCGTGGCTTGCCGAAATGGTTGGCCTTGTGGTGTCATCAGGACTCGGTGAGCACGTCCACCGAGCCGCTTCTCGAGCGCCTCGATGGCGCCGACGACGCAGTCGACCCGTAGGACCATCCCTGAGCCACCTCCGTAGGGCGTATCGTCGACGCTGCGATGCTTTCCGAGGCCGTGCTCGCGGAGCCACTCGAAATGCAGGTCGAGAGCGCCCTGCCCCCGCGCGCGCCCGACGAAGCTCGTCTCCGCAAAGCTCGCGAAGAGCTCGGGGAACAGCGTGACTACACCCAGCTGCAACGTCCGCTCCAAGCCGCCTAGATCAAGCCATCCAGGCTGCTCAGCACCAGACGTTTCCCCGCGGCATCAACTTTGGCGACCCAGGGCTCGGCGAGCACCTGTTCGCGCAGCTTTCCGCTGGCGGTGCGGATCACGACGGCGTCCACGCTGGGGTGAGTTCGCAGCTCGATCACCTCACCGACCGTCTCGCCAGCGCACTCCACCGAGGCGCCGAGCAGGTCGACCAGGTAATACTCACCCGGCTCCAGAGCGGGCAGCGCCTGGCGGGGGACGCAGACCTCGGCGCCGCGTAGTAACTCTGCGGCGTTGCGGTCGTCGCATCCCAGGTCCATCAGCAACGCCTTGTTGGCGCGCCTCACCCCCCGAACCTCTACTCGGGTGAGATCGCTCTTCGTCCGCAGCCAGAGCTCGTCGGCCGTCTCGAGCGTATCTCCTTCGACCCAGTAGGGCTGGACCCTGACTTCCCCACGGATCCCGTGGGGACGGGTGATCTTGCCGAGACCGATCAGTGCTTCGCCCGTGGGGCTCGCAGACGTCTCATGGCTCGCAGCCTTCGACACGAGCGTCAGTCGACGATGTCGAGGTGCGCGCGACGACCCAACTTGGTGGACGCCGCGGTGAGGATGGTCCGCATCGACTGAGCGGTGCGGCCGTCCTTTCCAATGACCTTGCCGATGTCGCCCTTGGCGACCTTCAACTCGATCAACGAGTTGTGATCACCTTCGATCTCCGAGACTTCAACGCTGTCCGGGTCGTCGACGAGGGCCTGGGCGATGGTCGCGATCAATTCCTTGAGTGGCATTGGGGAACTCCGCTGTCGCTGGCTCCCTTGCCCTGGAGAGGCCGGGGAGCCCGAGGTATCAAGCAGTAAGCCAGCCAGGAACCACGACCTCACGAGTCTGCGTGAGCCGGGCGGTGCCTGAGCCTGGAGATCAGGCCTGGGCCGCCGTTCCGGCCTTCTTCAGCAGCCGCTCAACGGTTTCCGAAGCCTTGGCTCCCTGGCTCTTCCAGTAGTCGATGCGCCCCTGATCGAGCTTGAGCTGCTCCGGCTTGGAGGTGGGGTTGTAGGTCCCGACGGTCTCGATGAACCGTCCATCGCGGGGGTTGCGATGATCGGTGACCACGACGCGGTAGAACGGAGACTTCTTGGCGCCGTGCCGAGCAAGGCGGATATGAACGGCCATTTTTTTCCTCTGATTGCGGAGGTTCCGCGGATCTCTGAAGCGGGCGATGCCCGTGGTGACTGTTTTGCTTTGGCGCCTTGGCGGCGGCGCACACGTTCGACGTTGACCGGTCCCCTCATCCTCGTCCGCCCGCCCACGTGCTCGCCATGCTTGACGAGGGTGAGAGGTGTTGCGGCCCGAAGAGCGGGCCCCACGACCGAGGCCACGGAGGCCGCATCGAAAACACTAGCACCCGCGAAGCGGTGCGCCAGCCGAGGCGGTACCCTGGCATGGGGGGCGGGACCGTAAAGAACGACGTCCCCCCGGTCAAGGCGGAAAGCAGTGGGAGTCGCTGGGGAACAGCTCGGAACCTGGGTTCGAGTCGAGCCCGCGTGCTAGTCTCCGCCTCTCCCATGAGCGAGCCCGTACTCAAGGTCATCAAAGATGTGCTCCTGCCAATGATCACAGCAGACGGAGGCGAACTCTACCTGGTCCACGCGGGGGATGATGACGTTCAGCTGCACCTCGCGGGTCGCTTCGCCGGGTGTCCTGGAAACACCCTCGCCACTCGACGCGTGATCGAACCGCTGATCCACAAGGCCGCACCCAACGCGCGAGTCAGCGTCACCTCCGGCGCCATCATCCCGAAGAACGCTCAGCGGCTCTGAGTCCAGGCTGGCCACAGCGCGGCCGCCCAGGCCCACCGGCAGCAATCGCGCGAAACGCCCCCTGACCAGGGTCAGGAGGCGTTTCGAAGGCGGAGCGAGCGAGCTGGCAGCCAGCGCCTACTTCGCCTTCTGCTTGGGTGCCTTCTCGCTGGGGTCCTCGGAGACGCCGCTCTTTCGGGTCACCATCTTGATGTCCTTCGAGAGCTTGGAGGGGTCCTCCTTCTTGTGCTTGCGATACGAAGCGATGTTCGTCTGCACGTCCTTGGACACATAGACCAGTCCAACGACGTTCTGGAACTCGCGGTTGACCAGGCGGATGATGATCTCGTCGTTCATCCAGACCGCCTCGTCGAAGCGACGCCCCTCGTCGGGGTTGGGCTCCAGCATGATCGGACCGACCCCCATCGTCTTGGTCAGACGGGCCACGGCCGTCTTGAAGTCCTTGCCGAGCTGACTGCCCTTCCTCAGAGGCCGCTCGTCATAGATCTTCCAGAGTCGATTGCTGAAGAAGAAGAAGTGCCGAGTCGTGCCGCTGCGCAGGGTGATGCGCGACATGGACTCCTTGTTCTGGTAGGTGTACTCGCCGGCGAGGGGGGTCTCGTCGATGCCCGTGGCGGTCTTTCCGAACTCGATCACCGAGCGCCGCAGCCGCCCCTTCTTGTTCTCCAGCTCCGCATCCAGCGCCGCCATCCGAGGCCCGGGGCTCACGCGCTTGTAGAGGGGCACGAACTCCTTCTCGAACACCTTGTCGTAGAGCTTCGCGATCTGCTCGTTGCTCATCCCAAAGCGCAAACCGCGGGGAGAGAGCCGGATCTTCTTGCGAAGCTCGCCTGGCTTCGCCGGAGGCTCCTTCTTCTTGGCGTCCTTGGCCTTGGTGGCCTTGGCCGCCTTGGGAGCACCAAGCACGGAAGGGGTACTCGCACCAGCGTCTCGAGCGAGGCAGGTGCCAAGCACCGCGAACGACAGCAGGGTGGCGAGCTGGGTCGCGCGGCTTGCCTTGATGATCATCGTTTGGGTCCTCCAGAAACGTGGTCGATCTACCACCGCCAAGTCTCGGGAAACAAGCCAGGCGCTCTGCAAATGACAGAGGCCAAGCGCCTTCCAAGGACCGTGAGCCCGAGGTTAGGCTCGCCGAGAGCCGACCATTTCGAGCCGCGGCACCGCCAAGGCGGAAACGGGCAACCTCAGCGGATTGAGACGCAGTGGGATCGAGCTTTAGACGCGACGGTCGCGGAATCGATGGAATCGGCAGTGGGTTCCCCCGGAAAACCGCGAGACGCCGGTTCGGCGCCCAAGCGCCGCGTCTAGTCTGGCACAGGGCGTCCCCCCTCGCATCCCACCCCTCATCGTACTAAGTACCGTCTCCCCTCCGTGCGTACCCAACGACTGACCCTCCTTGCCTTCCTCGTGCTGGGCGCTTGCGGCCCGAGCGCCACGTCGTCCTCCACCCCGCTTGGCCTCCCCGCATACACGGCGACCTCGGCGGCTCTCTTCGATGACACGATGGCCAGCGAGATATTCGACATGCCGTCGGCAGAGCAAACCCCCGCCCAGCGCCAGCGGCAGCTGTATGGGCGGGTGAGCGAAGCCGACGTCATCGTTCAGGTGCGCGTCAGCACCGTGACCCGGGACGGCACCGGGGAAGACGTCCGCTACACGCTGAGCCTGTCGGCGGTGGCGACCCCGCTCCGAGGTGAGGTCGACGCGCCGATCGAGGTCGTCGTTGGCCCCACCAGTCCGTCCTTCGCGCTCGTGCGGTCGGAAGACACCCGGCTCGTCGGGCGCCAGCTGCTGCTCTTGTTGAAGCGCTTCGATGAGTCTGGCACGAGGACCAATCACTTCCGTGGTGAGGCTGCGACGCCGGCAAACGTCGCCCAGATCCGCAAGCTGATGGCGCTCGACGAGCTGAACGAGTAGCCCCCAACCGAACCGAGTCGACATGCGCTTCAAGAACAATTCGATCGAGATCAAATCCGCCCGGGAAATCGAGGCGATGCGGGAAGTCTGTCGGCTGGCCGCGGATACGCTGATGCGAGTCGGTCCGATGATTCGCCCGGGGATCACCACCGAAGAAATCAACACCTTCGTCCACGAGGACACCCTGGCCAAGGGCGCCATCCCCGCTCCACTGAACTATCACGGGTTCCCGAAGAGCGTCTGCACCTCCCTCAACGAGGTGGTGTGTCACGGCATCCCGACCCCCAAGCAGCGGCTTCGGGAGGGCGACATCATCAACGTCGACGTGACTCACATTTATGAGGGATTTCATGGTGATACATCAGCCACCTTCTACGTTGGGGAGGTCAGCGATCGCGCGAAACTGGTGACGGAGGTGTCTCGGCGTTCCCTCGAACTGGCGATCGCGGAGGTGAAGCCCGGCGCGAGGCTGGGAGACTTGGGAGCGGCGATTCAGGAGTTCGCTGAGCCGCTGGGGTGTTCCGTAGTGGAGGCGTTCGTCGGCCATGGAATCGGTCGCAAGTTCCACGACGAACCCAAGGTCTCCCACGTTGGAACACGGGGTCGTGGTGCGCGGCTCCGACCTGGCATGACGTTCACCATCGAGCCGATGATCAACCTGGGGAGCAAGGAAGTGGACATCCTCGATGACGACTGGACTGCTGTGACCATCGATGGCGAGCTCTCCGCGCAGTTCGAGCACACCGTACTCGTCACGGAAACGGGGGTCGAAGTGCTGACCGCTCGGTGGGAGCCACTGGTGAACAGCGAGGTCTTCCCGGACTTCTGGGAGAAGCGTGGCTCTTGACGAGGCGGGTGGCGAACCACTAGTTTGCGGGCTCGGAAAAACCGTACACTTTCAGCAGAATTCACCCCGCTTCGCGCAAGAAGCGAGCCCCGAGCCACTTCGCTGTCTCGGTGGGTGAATCGGGACCAAGCGACAGCCAGCCACCGCTGGCCAGCACTGGGGAGCGTGCGGCCGTGGGGAAGTGATTGCGCGGAAGCGCGTCGTCCAGGGAAGCCTTCTGGAAATTCAGGTCCCGCTGGCGGCAACCACGCAACAATTCCCTCGCCTAATCGGGGCTCTGCATGGTCTATTCGCGGCGCAAGGGGGGCGATCCGCAACCAGCTCGCCCGCCCCTCGCGTAGGGATGCTGCCGGAGCAACCAGCCACGATAATCCCGCGTCTAACGGCGCAAGTCGGACCCAACGCGCCCTGGCGCGAATACCCATGAAGACTCGCGCTAAGTTGGCGCAATAACCGAGTTTGAGCGCCCAACGGGGGCGCGAGAAACCACGATTCGTTCACAGATGGCCGCACGATCCAGCAAGAAGGGCGCGCCCCGGCCCAAGGCCACGGGCCAGGCGAAGACCAACTCCAAGGCTGCGAAGGGCAAGCCGGCGAAGGCGACGACCAGCGCTGCGAAGTCCGCGACGAAAGCGTCTTCGAAGAGCAAGGCCGTCACGAAGCCGACCAGCAAGCCCTCGGCAAAGGGCGCGAAGGCGAAGACGAAACCCGCCGCGACGGCAGCCAAGGCCAAGGCGACGGCAGCCAAGAGCAAGCCAAGCAAGGCCGGCGGGAAGCCTGGGGCCACCAGCAAGGCGGCGAAGGTCAGCAAGACCGCCGCAAAGCCGTCCAAGACCGCCGCAAAGCCGTCCAAGACCGCCGCAAAGCCGTCCAAGACCGCCGCAAAGCCGTCCAAGACCGCCGCAAAGCCGTCCAAGACCGCCGCAAAGGCGAGCGCGAAACCCGCCAAGCCCAAGACCGCCGCGAAGGTCAGCAAGACCACCCCCAAGGCGAGCAAGACCGCGAAGGTCAACAAGACCACCCCCAAGGCGAGCAAGACCGCGAAGGTCAGCAAGACCGCCGCGAAGGCCAGCAAGGCCAGCGCCAACCGGGCACGTCAGGCGGAAGCCAAGGCCAAGGCCAAGGCAGCTGCGAAGGAGAAGGCTGCGAAGGCGAAGCAGGCGAAGCAGGCGAAGGAGCAAGCTCGCGCCGCAGCCAAGGCCAAGGCCCAGCTGGCGAAAGCCGCAAAGGAGAAGGCAGCCAAGGAGAAGGCAGCCAGGGCCAAGGCGGATGCGCTGGTCAAGGCCAAGGAGAAGGCGGCGGCGGACCGCGCCCGGGAACAGGAGCGGAAGGCCAAGGCGAAGGAACGCGATCGTCTCCTCAAGGAAAAAGCCAAGGTCAAGCAGGCCTTGCTCGCGGAGCGCGAGAAGCTGAAGAAGCTGAAGGAGCGCGAGAAAGAGCAGCTGGCGAAGCAGAAGGAAGCTGAGCGAATCGCCAAGCAGAAAGCTCAAGAGCTCGCCAAGGCCCAGCGGGATCAGGCCAAGCTCCTCGCCGCCAAGGAGCGAGAGAAGCTGCGCGCCCTCCAGGCCAAAGAGAAGGAAAAGCTCCGCCTCCTGAAGGAGAAGGAGAAGGAGAAGCAGCGCCTGATCCGCGACAAGGAGCGTCAGGACGCGGCGAGGCGCAAGGCCGCCGAGGCGGCGCTCAAGCAGAAAGAGAAGGAGCGCCTCGCCAAGCAGAAGGACAAGGAGCGCCTCCTGAAGGAGAAGGAAAAAGAGAAGGAGCGCCTCGCCAAGGAGAAGGAAAAAGAGCGCCTCGCCAAGGAGAAGGCGAAGGAGAAAGAGCGCCAGGCGAAGGAGCGCGAGCAGAAGAAGCTCGAGCAGCAGAAGATCCGCGACCAGCAGAAGGCGGCCAAGGAGGCCGAGCGCGCTCGGTTGAAGGCGGAGCGCGAGCGCCAGAAGGAAGAGGAGCGCAAACGCCGCGAGGAAGAGCGTGCGCGGATGAAAGCAGAGCGCGAGCGCCAGAAGGAAGAAGAGCGCAAGCGTCGTGAGGAAGAGCGGCAGCGCATCAAGGAAGAGAAGGAGCGCATCAAGGAAGAGCTGCGTCGCCAGAAAGAGGAGGAGCGGCGCAAGAAGGAGGCCGAACGCGAGGCGTATCGCAAGGCCAAGGAAGCCGAGCAGGCCCGGATCCGCGCCGAGAAGGAAGCGCAGCGTCGGGCTCTGGAAGTGAAGATCGCGCGCCAGGCGGGACGCAGCCGTGGCGGTTCTCGCCCCGCGCTCGCCGCACGTGCTTACCGCGCGGATGCGATCCCGAATCAGTCGGGCACCTCGCGCAATCCGGATGGCTCGCTCGCGAACAGCTCCAAGTTCGCCAACCTACGCCTCCCCGATCAGCTCCCGCGAACCGAGGGCGAAGAGATCCAGCCGTACCGCCCACCAACGGTCGCGCCGCCGCCGCCACCACCGCCGGAGCGCCTGGACGAGCGGCACTCGGCGATTGAAGCGCGCCTGGCGGAGACCTCGGAAGAGTTCCGCAGGGATTACAAGGAGAAGTTCGAGATGTCGTGGATCCACCACGACAGCGCCCTCGAAGGCGTGGTCTATACCTTCCAGGAGCTGCAGACGGCCATCGATCCCAGTATCACCATCGTGCCGGACTCGAGCCTACAGCCGGTCTGCGAGGAGATCCGTCGCCACAAGCAGGCCATCGACCTGGTCTATGAGATGGCCGAGAAGAAGCGCGCGCCGATCACCCTCGATCACATCAAGCGCATCTACCTCACGCTGCACCCGGAAGAGGGCGATCTGAAGACGGTAAAATACCGCAAGGATATTCCTCAGCACCGCCTCTACTTCCATGAGTATGCGCCGCCCGACAAGATCGCGTACAAGGTGCGTCAGATCATCGACTGGCTCAACGGACCGGAGCCGAAGAAGCTGCGTAATCCAGTGCGGGTCGCTGCGCGCGCTCACTACGAGTTGCTGCGCGTGTTCCCCTTCCCGAACGACAGCGGCAAGGTCGCGCGCCTCCTGATGAACCTGATTCTGCTCAAGTCCGGCTATCCGCCCGCGATCGTCCACGCCGCGGAGCGCCAGCGCTACTACGAGGCGCTGAAGGGCAACCTCAGCATCATCGTGCGCATGGTGAACGACTCGATCACGAACGGCTTTCAATCCATCGAGAAGAAGCTCGACGAGTACGAGACGCGAAAGCGCTCGTTCAACGCCTGACGGGCGCTCCACCGTCCGTCGACCCACGCCGCGTCCTGGGCCACCCCCTCGACGCGGATCGGTTCCGACTCGTTCGATGGTGATCGTTCCTCCCGTGCGGGGGTGAGGAACGACGACGACGAGAGGCGCTATTTCCGCGCCCTCGCCTCTGGTAGTCGCCGTGGGTCGTGGCAGGATGCCGAGCATGTCCAGCGACACGAAGTCCCGGCGCATCCTCGTTACCAGCGCCCTACCCTACGCAAACGGCCATATCCACCTGGGGCACATGGTGGAGTACATCCAGACGGACATCTGGGTGCGGTTCATGCGCATGCGGGGGCACCAGGTGCGCTACTTCTGCGCCGACGATACGCACGGCACCAGTATCATGATCCGCGCGGAACAAGAAGGTCGCTCTCCCGAGGCGCTGATCGCCGACATGAATCAGGCGCACCAGCGAGACTTCCAAGACTTCCAGATCAGGCACGATTACTATGGCTCCACCAACTCCGACACCAATCGCCGACGGTGCGCGGACATCTGGAGCGGACTGCGCCAGGCACAGCTGGTTTCCGAGAAGGACGTCACCCAGCTTTTCGATCCCGAGAAGCAAATGTTCCTCGCGGATCGCTTCGTCAAGGGCAAGTGCCCGAACTGCAAGTCACCCGACCAGTACGGCGACAGCTGTGAGAAGTGTGGCGCCACCTACTCGGCCGCTGAACTGATCGACCCTTTCAGCACCCTGAGCGGAGCCACGCCCGAGATGCGCACGGCGAAGCACCTGTTCATCCAGATCGAGAGCTTGCACGGTTTCCTCGAGGAATGGACCCAGACGGACGATCATTTGCAGCCGAGCGTCGCCACCTACCTGAAGGGTCAGTTCCTCTCAAAGCCGCTCCGCGACTGGGACGTTTCCCGACCCGCGCCCTACTTCGGCTTCGAGATCCCCGACAGTCCGGGCAACTACTGGTACGTCTGGTTCGACGCACCGATCGGCTACATGGCCGCCACGGAGGAGTGGTGCCAGCGGGAGGGCGAGGATTTCGACGCCTGGTGGAAGAGCGCCGACACGGACATCTACCACTTCATCGGCAAGGACATCACCTATTTCCATGCGCTATTTTGGCCAGGAATGCTGAAGGCGTCGGGATACTCCCTGCCCCGCCGCGTGCAGGTGCATGGCTTCCTGCAGGTGAACGGCGAGAAGATGAGCAAGGCGCGAGGCACGTTCATTCAGGCGCGCACGTACCTCGACCACCTCGATCCAGCGTACCTGCGCTACTTCTACGCGACGCGGCTGTCCGACAAGGTCGACGACCTGGATCTCGATCTGGCCGAGTTCGTCACCAAGGTGAACAGCGATCTCGTCAACAAGGTGGTGAACCTGGCCGCTCGCTCCGCCGGCTTCGTCAAGGACGGCCTCAGCGCCGCCTACCCGGACGATCAGGGCATGTTCCAGGCGGGCGTGGGGCTTGGCAGACAGATCGCCGAAGCCTACGAGCGCTGCGACTACGCCAGCGCCACCCGCCTCATCATGAGTCATGCCGACCGGGCCAATGCCTACTTCGATGAGCAGGCACCCTGGAACCTGAAGAAGGCTGGCAAGCTCAGCGAGGCTCAGGCGGTGGGCACCGTGGGGCTGAACATCTACAAGCAACTGGTGACCTTCCTGGCGCCGATCCTGCCGAAGCTCGCCAGCGACTCAGCCGCCTACTTCGGAGAGTCCGTTGCGCTCTGGAAGGATGCGGAGGTGCAAGTGCTCGGCAAGCAGCTCCCCAAGTTCGCACACCTGATGCAACGGGTGGATCCCGACGCCGTCAAGCGCGTGCTCGAGGCGACGTCGAGCGCCGCCGAGGAGGCGCAGGCCTCTCGCGCGGCGAGCGACGAAGCGGCCAGCGCCGCGGCAGAGGACGACGCACAGCCGTTGCTGGACGAGCCCCTCGCCGCCGAGTGCACCATCGACGACTTCATGAAGGTCGATCTGCGGGTCGCTCGCGTGGTCTCCGCGGAGCAGGTGAAGGAAGCGAAGAAGCTCCTGAAGCTCACCCTCAGCTTGGGGGGGGAGGAACGCCGCACAGTATTTGCCGGCATCAAGGAGGCGTATGAACCCGAGTCGCTGGTCGGCAGACTAGTGGTGATGGTGGCAAATCTCAAGCCTCGTCAGATGAAGTTCGGACTGAGCGAGGGCATGGTGGCCGCGGCTGGTCCCGGCAAGACAGAGGTGTTCCTGCTGGCACCGGACAGCGGCGCAAAGCCTGGACAGCGCATCCACTGAGAGCCGACGCGCGCGGCAGCAGGCGCGCGCGTCGCACGCTTGGCCCCTCACCCCCGAACCCTCGAGCAGAGCCCTATTTCCTCCCGGAACTTCTAGGGCTCAAGGTTCGAGCTTGGTCTCGTTCGGCATCGCCGCCTCCCAGCCCGTGGCGGTGGCCAGCTGCACGATGGCCATGTTGTAGGCGTAGATGGCGCTGATCTTGGCGAAGCGCTTGAGGGCGTACTCCTTCGCCGGGTCGACGATGTCTTCCTCGTCCATCGTGCCGAGGTCGATGCCTTGCTGCACCTGGATCAGCCACTGCTTCGCGTACAAGGAGGCCTTGGAGTACGCTTCCAGCCGCTTCGACGCGGCGCGAGCACCGTTGTAGGCCTTCTCGACCTCGTGAGCCACTCCGCCAATGGCGTACTGCTCGGTCGCGCGCATCTCTTCGAGATCCGCTTCGGTCTGCGCCACGCGTGCGTGGTTTGGCAGCAGGTCCAGGTTCCAGCGCAGGACCAGCGCCGCGCCGTAGGCCAGCGAGTTCGCAGGGTCGTACACGAAGGGGTTCTGCTGATCGGTGACCTCAGGAGCGCGGGTGTACTTGGCGGATAAGCCGAGGCCCAGATCCGGGAAGTACTTCGCCTGCTGGAGGCGCACCTGAGCCTGACGCGCTCGCACACCAGCCCGCGCCATGTTTATTTCCGGACGGAACAATCTGGCCGCAGAGAGGTAGCGAGACAAGGGCGCAAGGCGATGGTCCACCGGCTTGAGCGGCGTGTCCGCGACATCCAGCGACCGCACCCCGGTGAGGAAGCGCAGCGCGCTCAGCGCCTCCTGCACCTTTTCCTCAGCCTCGCTCTCGCGACCGTCGAGATCGGCCCGGTTCATCTTGAGCTTGAGCAGCTCGATGGTGTCCCCTTCGCCGTCGTCGACCTTCTGCTGAAGGGGTCCCATGTACTTGTCGATTCGGGACGCGGCGTCCCGCACCAATGCCAGGCTATCGCGCGCCAGCTTGAGACCGAAGTAGGCCTCGTAGACGAGTTTCCGTACGGATTGTCGCTCCTTCTGGACCTCGTGGCGACCAACGTCGATCTGCGCCTCGGCCGCATCCCAGAGGTTCGTGATCTTTCCGAACGTCCACAGCGGGATCACGCCCTCGATCCCGATCTGCCAGGCCAGGCCCATGTCCTCCGAGAGCGACGTGTCGGTGTTCGGGCTGTAGATCGGCGTACCGGCGACCGTTGGAGCCAGGGCGACGCCCCCCTTCACCGTCCATTGACTGAACGGAGCGCTGTGGGCCTCGCTGAGCTGCGCCTCGTACTTCTTCAGCTTGGCCTTCGCCGAAGCCACCTTCGGATAGTTGAGCTCGGCCAGCTCCAGGCAGCGCTTCAGGCTGTAGGTGCGCTTCTTCGCTGCCTTCGCGCCCGCCGGCTGGAACCGACTGGCGGCGTTGGGCACGTGGCCCGGCTCGGCCGAAGCAGGCGTCGCCACCAGTCCAGTGCTCAGCGACAGCGCGAGCGCGAGTTGGCGCCTGAGCGAGCCGTGGGCAACCAGCGATGTGCGGCGAATCCTGACCAAAGTGAACCTGCGGCGCGAAGACGGGGACCCTACGCCGAAGCCCGAGTCTAGGCCACCCCAACCTCACTCGTCTCCGGGGGCGACGGCCACTACTTCAGGTTGCCCACCGCGCGCTTGGCGGCGCGACGAAAGTTCGAGCGGTCCAGTCCGGCTTGCCGCGCCGCCTCAGAGACGTTCCCGCCGGTGCGCTGCAGGAGATGGCTGAAATAGGCTCGCTCGAACTGCTCCAGGGCCTGGCTCTTGGCATCTCGATAGCTCAGCTCGAAGAAGCTCGGCGGCGCCTCGAGCCCGAAGCTCGACGACGCCAGCGGCGGCGCGGAGACCGATCGCGACTCTTGAAGAGCGAACGGCAGACAGGCGGGCGTCACGGTGTCGTCCTTGCAGAACACCACCGCGTGCTCGATGGCGTTCTCCAGCTCGCGCACGTTGCCCGGCCAAGCCTGGGCGCAGAGGGCCTCGATGGCCTCCGGA
Organism: Polyangiaceae bacterium; assembly: GCA_041389745.1. Classification (GTDB taxonomy): domain Bacteria; phylum Myxococcota_A; class Polyangia; order Polyangiales; family Polyangiaceae; genus JAHBVY01. The sequence goes on along the minus strand of JAWKRF010000049.1, from coordinate 5,056 downwards.
GAGATGCGCCGCACGTCGCGCCCGATGCGGGTCGCTGACTTGCGCAGGAAGTGATACGCGAGCAACGGGATGTCCTCGATGCGTTCGCGCAGCGCCGGCAGCTGGATCACGATCACGTTCAGGCGATAATACAGATCCTCACGGAACCGTCCCTTGGAGATCAGCGACCGCAAATCGACGTTGGTCGCCGCGACCACGCGCACGTCGACGGAGCGCGTGGAGTCGGAGCCCACGGGCTTTATCTCGCCTTCCTGCAGGGTGCGCAGCAGCTTGACCTGGGCCAGTAGCGGCAGGTCGCCGATCTCGTCCAGGAAGATAGTGCCGCGATCTGCGGCCTCGAACAGGCCCTGGCGCGTGGTCGTGGCGCCAGTGAAGGCCCCCTTCACGTGTCCGAAGAGCTCGCTCTCGATCAGGTTCTCCGGAATCGCCGAGCAGTTCAGCGCAACGAAGGGCCGATTGGCTCGCGCGGAGTGCTGATGAATCGCGCGCGCCGTGAGCTCCTTGCCGGTTCCGCTTTCCCCAAGGATGAGCACGGTTGATGACGTGCTCGCGACGCCCATCGCGAGCTGATACACCCCGCGCATCCCGCTGGAGTTGCCGATCAAGCCGCCGAACTTGTCACGCTCCTCCAGCGCCTTCTCGAGCGTCGCGGCGCGAGCCAGCAAGCGGCGACGCTCCGCCGCCTTGCCGATCTGGAGCGCGATCTCGTCGTTGGAACGAAACGGCTTGGTCAGGAAGTTGTAGGCGCCCGCCTGGACCGCCTTGACCGCGGTCTCGACGTCGCCGTAGGCCGTCATGATGATCACCTCGGCAGGAACGCCCTGGCTCTGAAGCTGGCTCAACAACTCGAAGCCACCGAGCTTGGGCATCATCAGGTCCACCAGCGCCACGTCGATCGACTGGCTCTGGAGGACGGCCAGCGCCGCCTGACCGTCTTCGGCGGTGTGTACCTGCATGCCCCGCGCCGACAGCATACGCGCCAGGGTGCGCCTCAAGCTGGGTTCGTCGTCGGCGACCAGTACACTGGTGGGTCGAGTGCTCGAGCCGGTCGCCGGCTCATGGGACTCGGCGCGCTGAAAGCTCCCGCTCGCCGCACGGGGCGCTCGTTCGTCCAGCGTACTCATCACGCCTCTCCGTCATGCTTCTCCGCGGAGGCCCGCTCGGTCGTGCGCTCACTTCGCGCGGGAGCCTCTGACGCGCCCGTCGCGGGCGTGTACAGGTAGCCCTCCTGCTGAAACACGCAGATCCGGTTGCCGCCATCGCGCTTCGCCTGGGCCAGCGCAGTATCCGCAGCCCTCAGCAGGGCGTCCTTCGTGCGCACGTCCCGGGATGGGTAAAGCGCGACACCGACGGAGATGGTCGCCCGGTGCGCCGAGTCCTCGAAGCGGGCTGCGCCGACCTCCCGCCATATCCGTTCGGCAACGGTCACGGCGCCAGCGAAGTGGGTGCTCGGGAGGACGATCAAGAACTCCTCACCCCCAAACCGAGAAACGACGTCCACCTCACGTACGGAGTTGGTGATGGCCTTGGCCACGCCGCGGATGATGGTGTCCCCGAGCGCGCGCCCACCGACGGCGTTCAGGCTCTGCAGGCGATCGATGTCCAGAACGATGCAAGACAGCGGATCGTGGTAGCGCTCCGCGCGCTTGAACTCCTCGCTCAAGCGCTCATGCAGATAGCGGTAATTGTAGAGGCCGGTCAGCTCATCGTGGATGGAGAGCTCCGCCAGCCGGGCGCGCGCCTTGGCGACGTGGTCGTGGAGCTTCTTGATGCGCAACATGGCCTCGACCCGCGCGATCAACTCCTGATCGTCGAACGGCTTGCACACGTAGTCGTCAGCGCCGATCTTCAGCCCCTCCACGCGGCTCGCCGTGTCGGTCTTGACCGTGACCAGCACCACGGGGAGGAAGGTGTCAGTGGTCATGCCCTTGAGCAGCCTGCAGGCTTCGAGGCCGCTCAGCCTGGGCATCATGATATCGAGCAGGACCAAGTCGACGCCGCCTCGAGCCACACGCTCGACCGCCTCCTGGCCATCGACCACGGTCTCGACGTTGAAGCCATGGGAGGAGAGGATGCTCGCCAGCAGGTCACGCGTGATGCGGTCGTCGTCGGCCACCACGATGCGCGACCCCACCAGCGCTTCCGCGGTGGTGGGGTCCACGCCAGCCGCGCGCTCCGCCCCATCCCCCGCTGTCGGATCCCTCGACACCAGGGCAAGCGTACCTGAACCAGCAACGCCTGCCCACAGCCCTTCTGGAGCGAGCCTCCCAGCCGAGAGGCCACGCCTAGCGTCGCTCGGCTCGCCGCGCCCCGGGTTCAGGTGGCGGGGCGGGCCCGAGCTTCAGCCGCCGGATGACACGTCGAAAAGCTCCAAAGCGACGAATGCATCGAACGCTTCCAGCGGCGTTCTCAAGCCGCTGTGCCGTCCCAGGCGATGTGACAGCTGGGTCTGCAGTGACAGGCACCCGCATGGATGACGGTAGGCGCCGCCCCAGGCCGCGAACAGCCACCTGGGTGTCTCTGCACCAGCGCTCACATCGAACACGCTCGTAACACTCGTGGCGAAGCTTCGCCCCAGGGGCAGCCACAGCTCCCCCCCCGCGCTGGTGCCGAGGGCGGCGAACGGTGACGCCCAGGGTGCCGCGCTCGGAGCGGACTGGCGTGAGCCGCCCAGCGCGTCCGTGCCAGGGAGCAGCACACGCCAGGAGTGACCCAGAGCCTGATCGAGCGCCGCGCGAAGGTGCAAACCTGACTCGCTTCCCAGACGAGCGCGGATGCTCTGAGCGAGCGCGCCCTCGGTGCTCCAGGGGTCGTCGTCGACCAGCGCAACACTCGAGGCTCCCAGAGACGCCCAGCGGCCCCCCGCAGCTATCTCCGCGCGGATATAATCTAGCTCCACACCCGACGCGAACTCCCCACGCAGGCTGCCTGCAGCGAGTTCGAGGCTGGCCTCCGGGGCGCCGGCCATCGCCGCACCGAAGCGTTGCTCCAAGGCGACCTCACCCTGTGCCCAGGGCTGCCGGCCCAGCTGTGCGGTCGCCGCGAGACGCGGCTCGACCCAGTGCCGCCACGCGGCGAAGCGGCGGCTGAGGGGCAGGCCGAGCCTGACCTCGGCTTGCCCCGATGGCTCACTCGAGGAACTGCCCTCTCCGGGCACTTGGGCTTCGCCGACGAGCTGCCCGCTTCGTGTCCAGAGGACGCCCTCACCGCGCACCGCGACGGCAAAGGGGCCCAAGGCGCCGCCTGCGTCGAGCGCCATCGCCTGTCGAAACACGCCCAAGCCTGGTTGCGTCGCGCCCCCCACGCCGAGCAGATCGCCCTCCCAGCTCAGGCCTGCGACGTCCGTCCCCCAGACATCGACGGCATACCCCGAGCTCGCGCCCAGCTCCGCGCCGTCGATGCCCGGCAGGCCCCGCGCGCTATCCCCGCGGATCTGCGCGTACGCGCTGCCCGCTGGGCTCCAGCTGGCGAACGCGAGGCGTGCTCGGTCCTGCGGCGCGATCACACGAGAGAAGGCCAGCGGTCCAACCAGGGCTCGACGCCCCCTCGCCGCGTCGGCTCGGTAGCTCACGACGCCGCTCGCGCCGTGGGCGTCGATGTCGACCATGCCTCCGTCGAGCGACTCCCACGCCAGGGCGCTGCGACCGCTGGGCCCCGATACGTCGAGGGATACGCGCGCGCCGTCAGCAATTCGTTCGAGGCGCGAATAGGCTCCCACGCCCAATCGGACGCGCGTCGTGCCGGGGCGTTCTTGCCCCGCGGAACTCACGAGCGGCAGCTCGGCGGCTACCCCCAGGAAGGCGCCATCGCGGCCTGAGTATCCGACCGTGGGTGGCAACATGCCAGCACTGTTCGGGCCTCGGAGCATGAGGCGCGGGAGGTACAGCAGCGTGGTGTCGCCGCTGGTCAGTCTTGGCCCGCTCAGATCGACGTCGCCGTCTCGGCTGATCTCCGCGCGCTCGAAGCCAAGCTCGAGCGGCGGTGCTGGACAGCTGCAACCGCTGAGTCGCCCGGGCCCCTCGACGCCCACTCCGTCCGCTGTCTCCTCGATCTTCAAGCGGGGCGCCCGCAGTCTGAGCGAACCGCTCTTCACCTCGACGTCGCCATCGAGCTCGGCACAGCGCTGCTCCAGATCGACCTCCGCTTTCCGCGCGGTAAATTCTACTGTCTGAGCGATGGCGCTGCCGCTCAGGCTTCCCGCCAGCAGATTGAGCCCCGCCCACCGGAGCACCGGTCGCAAGCCCACTCAGTCGCCCTCACGGGCCGCGCGCCGACACGGGGCGCGCACAGGGCACTCGACTACTGACGGCGCTGGGCCGGCAGCACGGCCAATGGAACCCGCTGCTCCGCCTTCACGTACTCTTGGCGCGGCGCAGGGATGCTCACCCTCAGGATCGAGGTGCCTCGAGGCCCCACCTCGAGCCGCGACTTCACGTCCGCTGCCTCTCGCAGGTTCAGCACCAGCAGCGTCTGTCCCTTCTTGCCGCGCTTCAGCCGCGCGCTCGCCAGGGGCGTGTTGAAGTGCGTCGTGATCAGCGGATAGGTGTTCGTCGTCCAGCGCACGTAGGTGTCGCTGAGTACCAGGGTCACGCTGCGCTCGCCCTTGTTCACCTCGACGCTCACCTTCTTGCTCAGCCATACGCTGACTTCGCTGCTGCCATCTTGCAGCATGCGGAAACCGGGAAACGTCGCGATGGCCCATTTGGGATCGATCTTGGTGCGACGGTAGTGGCGGCGCGGCTTGTCCGTCCAGGTATAGCCACCGGTGCGACTGGGCTTCTTCGCCTCGGCATCCCCGCTGCCTTTGTCCGTGCCTGAGTCTGCCTTCGCTTGCGGAGGCCGCTTGATCTCCACCTTGTAGCCGCCGTCTTCGGTCTTGGTGACCTTCTCTTCGGCGGCGCCCGGCGCAGCGACTGCGATCCCCAAGAGCGCGATGGTCCACGGAAGTAGGCGGCGAGACATCCTCACCAGGATCGCACGAAGCATCGCTCAAGGCCAGACGCACGGCCGCGCGGTGGGCCAAAGCCCCACCCCCCGCATCCCACCCCCAGAGCCA
>JAWKRF010000048.1:0-26519 GCA_041389745.1 Polyangiaceae bacterium | reverse complement strand
TGGTGACCTCATAGGCCACACTTCCGCGCGGCAATCGACCTCGGGGACCTCGGCGCTTGATCGCGCCGATCTTGTCGATGTCGGAGCCGACCTCCTTCTTGAGCATGGCGCGCAGGCCGCGGTCCGCGCTCACCTTCACCAGGTGATCGAGGTAGGCGATGGTGTGCTTGGAGTCCTCTTGGAGCCCGACGAGGTGCCACGCGAGCTGCGAGCGCATCACCTCCCGCTTGAAGTCCGCGGTTCCAGGCTTGACCTTCAGATCCGGCTCGATCGACCCAGAGGCATACACGCTGCCGGCCTCGTTCACCCAGAGCTTGTCCACCAGCCCCACGAGGTTCTTGCGCGCGCCAGCGGCCACCTTCTGCGACGCGAGGTAGGTGTCCAGAAGCTCGGAAAGCGACTTCTGAATCGGGGCGAACGCCGCAGCGTCGCCTCCGATGCCGAAGGTCGCGGTGCTGGCGTCACGCGGCAAGTCCCAGAACATGGCCGGTGCGGGCTTCGCGCGCCGCCCGGAGTCGTCGATCCGTTGGGCCAGCCACGACTTCTTCCCGCGGAAAGCCAGCTCCACCTTGAAGCGAGCCTGGGAGGGCGCTGACTCGAGGCTGCCCTTCAGCCGTAGCGCGTCGAGATCGTCCACCAGCGCCAGGCCCTCATCGAGCAGCGCGGTCGCGGCGTCGCTCACCGCGCGATCGAAGGGCTGGAAGCCACTTTGCAGTTCCTCACGGATAAACGGCATCGCCAGGCGCCGGAGCTTCGGGAGGTCCTTGGCGTAGCGCTTGCGAAACGGCTCGGCTCGAACCTCGACGCTGATGTCCTCCGCGCCCAGGTCTTGGGTCGGCAGACCTCGAGTCGCGAAGTCGAGCAGCGCACCGATCGACTTTCTGCCATCACCACATACCAGGCGCGCGGGGGCTTGCCCGAGTGAGCGAGCCACCACGCAGTCGGAGTCCACCCGATACACTCCAGGGGCGACACGCTCGGCGCGTTCCCCCTGCTCCTTCGCAAAGCGCAGCGCGTCATCCAGCGAGGTGAGACCGACGGAGAACACCGCGCGGAACTCCGGCTCCTGCATCGCGCCGCCGTCGTCCATGCTCACCACGACGTCGATGGGAGCGTTCAGGTCGATCACCTTGTCGGCCCCCGGCAGTCCGCGGCGCAGCCCATCTCGCCAAGGCATCGGCAACGTGCCCCAGCTCTCAACGGTGTCGGCGACCTTCGCCGGGTTCTTCAGACGGCCCACGAGGAAGACCCGCTCCGGCGCGCTCACCGGCTGGAGCGGCGGCGCCGCTGCACCCTCGATGGCGCCATCAGCGATCGGCGTTGTCTGGCTGCTGTCCGCTCCCCCAGGCCCAGCGGGCGGCGGAGTCGCGCCGCCACCACAGGCCACACACACGATGCTCGCGAAGAGCACCGACTTTCCCCGGCTAGAAATCATCGCGAGACCTTATCCGCCTCGTCGGGAAGCGCAAGCGCGCACACCCAGCGGCGCTTCGCGCTCGTGTTCCCGCAGCTCGTTCCCCGATGCAGCGTGGAGTGGCCCGGCCAGCTAGGAGCGTTCTACGTCGTCAGCGCCGAGGAGTGCCTTGGTCGTGTGCCAGATCGCACCTCGCGCCGCTCGCAACACGGTCTCGGTGCCCCAGCGCTTGCCACCGAAATGTCGCATCCCGACCTGCAAGAACTCCGGGTGACGCAACACGAAGCGCTCGATGGTGGGGCGCCGTGGCCCGTAGAACAGATCCACACCCGCGGTGCGCACACGCAGGTCCCGACCAACGCTCGAAGCACGCACGGCAACCGGCCAGTCCTCGAACCCCAGCTCACCGCTGGCGAGGCGCTGCCCCAGATACTCCCCGGCCGTCGCGCCGTACTGGATCGCCTGAGCGATCCCTTCGCCGCTCACCGGGTCGATCCCCGCCGCTTCACCGACCAGCAGCACGCGGTCGCCGCTGATCGCGCGATGGGGCTCGAAGCCACGTTCAGCGAAGCGCTTCTGGCGGTAATCCCTGAGCTTGAGTCCCCGCGCCGCGAGCTCGTCTGCCAGCACGGCCTGGATGTCGACCGGGCTGGGCTCGCCGCCCTTCTTCAGCAAGTACACGCCGCGACACATCATCTCGCGCCCGTCGACCAGGGTCGGAAAATCCCAGTAGTAGCCCGGCAGCTCTCGCCGCGTCACGTCGAACAGGATCAGATCGCGCGGAAGATCGCCGTCCACGTGCTCGGTGTCGAGCTCCAATGCCTGGGCCAGATACCGCGTGGCAACGAATCCGAGACGCTTGCGTACGACGCTCCCCACGCCGTCCGCGCCAACCAGCACGCGAGCCCTCAGTCGCCCCTCGGAGGTCTCGAGCTCGAAGCCGTCGTGGGTGCGCCAGAACGCCCCCAGGGCGCAGCCCTCCAGGATCGACACTCCGCGAGCCCGGGCTTGCCGCGCGAGTTCGTGATCGAACTGCTTGCGGCGCACGACGCGCCCGATGTCCGGCTCGCGCCCGATCAGCTGCCCCTCGCCGCAACGAAACGCGATGCCATGAAACGGCACGCTGGGCACCTCGACCGTGACGTCGATGCTCTTCAGCAGCTTGTCGGCGCGAGCCCCAACCCCACCGGCGCAGAATTTTTCGCGCGGATACTTCGCCTTCTCGAGCACCGCGATGCGGTCGGTGAGATCCGGACGCTGGTGCGCGAGAAAGAGGGCCGTGGAGATCCCGGCTGGGCCTCCACCCACGATCACGACTTCGAACTGCTTCAAGCGGGTCTGGCTTACACCATGGGAGCCGTCGTCGCTACACTCCGTTCATGGCGTACTTTCGCTGGCTCGAGGGCGAGATGGAAGGCCACCTGATCGCGACCGACGAGGCCGACGCCCGGCGCCAGCTCGACGAACCAGACGACGCCATTCTGAAGCTCGCGCGCCTGGACGGTCCCCACGACGGAGTCGACTTCCGGGAGGCCGACGCGGTCCTGGGTGACTCCCACGCAGCGTGGCTCGCTCAACGTCGGCTCGGCGTGAGCCTCACGGAAACACCCAATCAGCGCAGCTCTCACCTCGGTGGCACGCCGCGCCTGGACGCCGAGCAAGCCTGGCCGGGCGGAGACGTGCCGCTTCCGCTGCTCCTCGAGCTGGAGCTGGCGGAGCTGGATGCCGACGTCGGGGGGACCGACCTGGGGCTGCCCAAGGAAGGGACCCTTGCGCTCTTCATCGATCCCGAGCGCACGAGCCCCGCATTCGCCGTGCGTTACACGTCGATGGGCGCGGAGCCGCGCAGCGCGCCTCCCGGTTGCCCCGAGCTTCCCAGACGGAGCCTCGTTGGAGGGCTGGAGCTCACCTCGCCCCATCCCGAGGATCCAGCGTTGATCGAGCTGCTTGGCGATGACCCCGAGCTGCTGGACTCCTACGCCGCGTTCTACGCAGAGTTCGCCACGGACGGCCACTGCTTGCTCGGTCACCGTCGTGGGTTCGGCGGGCGCGACGCACTCGAGGAAGGCCTCATCCCGCTACTTCAAATCCGCAGGGATTCAGGCTGGTGCGGCGGAACCGCTGACGAGTGCTACCTGATCCTGCTGATCTCGGAAGCGGACCTCGCGGCGCTGGACTTCAGTCGCTGCAGACTGGTGCTCCAGCTGGACTGACAAAACGCCGAACGGCCCGGGGCCGAAGCTCCGAGCCGCTCTGCGTCTGGACGTGGAAGGAACTCAGTTGGTCTCTTCGAACTCGGCGTCGATGACGTCGCCCTTGTTCTTCTTGGCGTCGCCGCCCGCGTCAGCGCCGGGTACGCCCGCAGCTCCGGGTTGGCCACCCGCACCCTCGTAGAGCTTGGCAGCCATCTCGTGCGCTGCGCTCTGCAGCTCGGTGAGCACGCTCTGCACCTTCTCGTCGTCCTGCTTCTCGAGCGCCTCTCGCCCATCGCGCATCAGCCCCTCGATCTTGCTGGTGTCGAAGCCTTCGAGCTTGTCCTTGTTGTCAGCCAGCTGCTTCTCGAGGTTGTAGATGGTGTTGTCCAGCTGGTTGCGACGCTCGACCTGTTCACGGCGGGCCTTGTCCTCGGCCTCGTGCTTGGCCGCGTCGTCGACCATCTTGCTGATCTCGCTGTCGTTGAGGCCGCTGTTGGCCTCGATGGTGATGCGCTGATCCTTGCCGGTGGCCGTGTCACGCGCGGCGACCGAGAGGATGCCGTTGGCATCGATGTCGAAGGTCACCTCGACCTTCGGCATGCCACGCGGTGCCGCGGGGATCCCGTCGAGGTGGAACTTGCCGAGGGTGCGGTTCTGCGACGCCTGGGCGCGCTCACCCTGCAGTACGTGGATCTCCACCGAGGGCTGGTTGTCCGCGGCGGTCGAGTAGATCTCCTTCTTCTGCGTGGGGATGGTGGTGTTGCGCGGGATCATCACCGTCATCACGCCACCCAGGGTCTCGACCCCGAGGCTGAGGGGCGTCACGTCGAGCAGGACCACGTCTTGGACGTCGCCACCCAGCACACCGCCCTGCACCGCAGCGCCGATGGCCACGACCTCGTCCGGGTTGACGCCCTTGTGCGGCTCCTTGCCGAAGAACTTGGTGACGGTCTCCTGCACCAGCGGAATCCGCGTGGAACCACCGACGAGGACCACCTCGTCGACGTCGCTCGCCTGCTTCTTCGAGTCAGCCAGCGCCTGCTTGACCGGCTCCATCGTGCGCTCGATCAGCGGGCGGATCATCTGCTCCAGCTTCGAGCGGGTGAGGGTCTTCTGCAGGTGCTTCGGCCCCGATGCGTCTGCCGTGAGGAAGGGCAGGTTGATGGTGGTCTCTTGCTTGCTGGAGAGCTCGATCTTCGCTTGCTCTGCGGCGTCCTTCAGGCGCTGGATGACCATCTTGTCACCCTTGACGTCGATACCGGTGTCCTTCTTGAACTCCGCCTCGAGCCACTCCATCACGGCCTCGTCGACGTCGTCACCGCCAAGGTGCGTGTCACCACCGGTCGCGATGACCTGCACGACGTTGTCGCCCACCTCGAGGATCGAGATGTCGAAGGTACCGCCGCCGAAGTCGTAGACCGCGATCAGCTCGTCCTTCTTCGAGTCCAGACCGTACGCCAGGGCAGCCGCCGTCGGCTCGTTGATGATGCGTCGAACCTCGAGGCCCGCGATCTTTCCAGCATCCTTCGTCGCCTGACGCTGGGAGTCGTTGAAGTACGCGGGCACCGTGATCACCGCTTCGGTGACCGTCGAGCCGAGATAGGCCTCGGCCGCCTGCTTCAGCTTCATCAGCACCTTCGCGCTCACCTCGGGCGGCGCCATCTGCTTGCCGCGAACCTCGACGCGCGCGTCGCCGTTGGGTCCCTTCACGACCTTGTACGGCACGCGGTGCAGGTCATCGACCACCTCTTCGTAGCGGCGGCCGATGAAGCGCTTGGCCGAGTACACGGTGTTCTCCGGGTTGGTCACCGCCTGACGCTTGGCGATCGTACCCACCAGGATCTCTCCCTTGTCGTCCCAGGCGACCACGGATGGCGTGAGACGCGAACCTTCCTCGTTGACGATGACCTTCGGCTCCTTGCCTTCCATCACCGACACGACGCTGTTGGTGGTGCCGAGGTCGATTCCGATAATCTTGCCCATCGTTCTCTCCTAAATCGTGCTTTCGCTGTCGCGAGCTAGAATCCTTGAGGCTTGAACCACTTCGTGCAGAGCAGGGCTGCGGTGGCGATGCACCGAAGGCCTCACCCGGAGCACCGACCCCGTGGGTCAGTGGCTCAGGCCCTTGCGCGCCGTGTCCGTCGTCGAGGGGCTCCGGATGACGTCGCGCTTGAACCTCGTTGATCCCGGGGTGGCTCCCCGAGGGGTCAACTGGGTCGCCAAACTAACCACCTGATCCAGGGGGTCAACCGCTTGACTTCATTCAGGCATCGCGGCGGCTTCCCGAGCGCAGAAGTTGGGTTGTCTCGGGGACTTTGCAAGGGTCGAGCCGTACACGGCACGCACCAAGCGTGGATCCGCTGGTTCTCTCGGGGTTGGGGGTGAGGCGCGCTGGTCGTCGCGCAGACCTCCATTTCGCCCCCGCGAGGTCCAAGCGATTTGCGTTGACAGAAGTCCCGCCGCGACTACCCTCCCCGCTCCTAACCCGCTTAGGGGCTGTAGCTCAGCTGGGAGAGCGCCGCGTTCGCAATGCGGAGGTCTGGGGTTCGATCCCCCACAGCTCCACGAATCGAGTCTTCGCCCGGGCCCGTCGCCCGGGCGTCGCTCTTTTGTGCGCGGGCGATCTTGTGCGCGGGCGCGCCGCCAGCCCGAGTGTGCTTCGTGGTGGCGGCACGTGGCTACTGACTCCGCCGCGTCCTTCGCACCTGATAAGCTGGCGGATGGTGTTCGACTTCCTCAAGCGGCGGCGTCGCGAAGCGTTGATGCGGACACCGCTCGACGCCGGGCAGCGTGCGATCCTCGAGCGCAACGTGCCCTACTTGCGGCGACTCGGCGCCGCCGACCGGCGCGAACTCGGGGGGCTCATCCAGATTTTCCTCGCAGAAAAAGTCTTCGAGGGTTGCGCGGGCGTCGAGATCACCCCGGAGATCCAGCTGACCATCGCGGCGCAGGCCTGCATCCTGCTGCTCCACCGGGACACCGATATCTACCCTGACCTGGACGTCATCCTGGTGTACCCCAGCGCCTACAAGGTTCCGGCGGGCCACGGCGAAGGGGGCATCGTGCTCGAGGGCCATCAAGCGCGTCTTGGTGAGTCATGGACACGTGGTATCGTGGTCCTCGCCTGGGACCACGTGATGGCTGGCGCCGCGCAACCCGCGGATGGCCAGAACGTCGTGCTCCACGAGTTCGCTCACCAGCTGGACGGCGAAGACGGCGCCATGGACGGAACTCCGGATCTCGGCACCCGCGCCCGCTACACCACCTGGGCGCACGTGCTTGGCCAGGAGTTCTCAGAGCTTTCCGAGCGGATCCACACGGGGCGCCGGAGCGACATCGATCCCTACGGCGCGACGAACCCCGCGGAGTTCTTCGCCGTGGTCACCGAGATGTTCTTCGAGAAGCCCCGGGCACTGCAGCGCAGACACCCCGACCTGTATGACGAGCTCGCGGATTTCTATCAGCAGGATCCCGCAGCAGATCTCGCCTGAGGATGTTGCGTCAGGCCAGCATCCGCACCTCGTGCTCGCGCTCCCACACCCGAGTCTTTGCCCAGTCGATGAACAGGTCGAGCTCATCCAGCGGGATGATGCCGTGATCCGGCTCGATACCGGCGGCCTCCAGCAGGGCCGTCGCGCCGTCGGTGAAGCCGATGGTCTTGAGGTGTCCGAACGCGTCGCGGACGAAGTCCACGGTGGCGGCGTCCTGCGCGAGCCGCTCGCCGGACTCCTCGCTCAAGACCAGCGCCACGGCGTCGAAGTTCGCTGAGGGTGTGCCGGCAATCTGCCCGTCAGCGTCGAAGACGCCTCGACCATCCCAGCGCAGCCCCTGCACTCGCGGAGCCACGAGCAGGGTACGCGCGCCCTCCGCTTCGATGGCCTTCCTCAGGTGCGTCACCAGTCGCCGGGAGCTCCCGTCGTCGCACAGGATCCCAACGACGCGTCCGTCCAGAGTCGGCTCCCCCTTCTCGATCAGCCCCAACGGGGGAGACTCCGGCAGCGACTGGGGCTTCACCCGACACCTCGGCGCCTCCGGCAGCTCGATGCCGATCCCCTTGGCCACCCGTTTCGCCAGATCCGAGTCGATGTGCCTCAAGTGACCGACCATCGCCGCGCGTACGTGAGGGGTATCGACCTTCGATAGTTCGAACACCAGGGCGGAGGCGATGTGGGTTTGCTCGATCTCCGACTGGCTGACGTAGAACTGCCGAGCCTGACTGTAGTGGTCAGCGAAAGATTCCGGACGGATACGCCCACGCTCACCATCGTCCGTTCGCTGGTTTGCGCTACGGAAGCCGCTGGGTGTCTCGCGAACGGATGCCGGATCGAGGGAACTCGGGTCGTAGGCCACACGTCCCCTGTTGACCCTGCTGCGCATCTTGCCGTCTCGCTGGTGGTTTGCGAACGGGCACTTCGGGGCGTTGATGGGCAGCTCGTGGAAGTTGACGCCGCCGAACCGCGAGATTTGCGTATCCAGGTAGGAGAACAGGCGTCCTTGCAGCAGCGGGTCGTTGCTGAAGTCCATGCCAGGAACGATGTTTGCCGGACAGAACGCCACCTGCTCCGTTTCTGCAAAGAAATTATGCGGATTGTGGTCGAGCACCATGCGGCCGATGGTCGTGAGAGGTACAAGCTCTTCGGGGATCAGCTTCGTCGAGTCGAGGTGATCGAACGGAAAGCTCGCCGCCTGTTCTGCGCTGAAGATCTGGACCGCCAGCTCCCACTCCGGGAAGTGTCCCGCCTCGATCGCGTCGTGGAGATCGCGACGGTGGAAGTCGGGGTCCGCGCCCGCGATCTTGACGGCTTCATCCCACACGTGTGACTGGAGCCCCAGCTTGGGGCGCCAGTGGAACTTGACGAAGGTCGACGACCCATCCTTGGCCACGAGTCGAAACGAGTGGATGCCGAAACCCTCGATCATGCGCAGCGAGCGCGGGATCGTGCGATCCGACATGATCCACATCACCATGTTCATCGACTCGGGAGTCAGCGAGATGAAGTCCCAGAAAGTCGCGTGGGCGGTCGCGGACTGAGGGAATCCTCGATCCGGCTCCATCTTCACCGCGTGAATCAGGTCGGGGAACTTCATCGCATCCTGGATGAAGAAGACCGGGATGTTGTTGGAGACCAGGTCCCAGTTGCCCTCCTGGGTGTAGAACTTCACCGCGAAGCCCCGAACGTCTCGCGGCGTGTCGACGGATCCTGCGCCACCGGCCACCGTGGAGAAGCGAGCGAAGACCGGAACCTTCTCACCCACCTTGGAGAGCACCCGCGCCGTGGTGTACTTGGAGAGCGAACGCGTGAGCTGAAAGTAGCCGTGTGCCCCGGAGCCCCGCGCGTGGACGATGCGCTCCGGGATGCGCTCGTGGTCGAAGTGAGTGATCTTCTCGCGCAGCACGAAGTCTTCGAGCAGGACCGATCCGCGGGCCGCGTGCTTGAGCGAGTTCTGGTTGTCCCGGACCTCCACCGCCTGATTGGTGGTCATCGACGCGTGCTTGCCACCTGCCAGCTGATGGAGCTCGTCGCCTTCGCCTCGAGTGTCGGTCTGTTTGGTGTTTCGGCGAGCTTTGGTCATGCGCCGCCAGACGCAACACGCATGCCCACTTGGGCGCTCCTCACGCAGCCAAATTCGTCATCCGCACGATGCAACGCTGACTCGTTCGACCGGAGTGCCCCGCACAGGCGCACAAAACAGCGCGACCCGCGGGGAAACGCGGGTCGCGACGCTCAGAGGAGCTCAGGCGAGACTGCCACGGCTCACTTGCTGCAGCGACGACGGCGCAGCCACATCGCCAGGCCCAGCGCTCCAACGGCCCACGGCACCGGCTTCGCAGGATCCTTCTCCGGCGGCGAGTAGCTGCAGGCCGTGCTCGAGCCAGCGTCACCTGCGGTGAACTGACCTTCTGGAAAGCAGTAACCCGAGTCCGAGCAAGCGAAGCCCGCACCGCACTCCGTGGACTCCGCGCAGCTGTTCGTGCACACCGCGGGGCTCTCACTGGAGAGCTGACCACACGCGCCGCTCGAGCACTCGCTGCTCGAGGCGCAGGGGAAGCCCTGGGGTACGCCGGTGCCCGAGGAGGAACCGCCGGTGCTTGCTCCCGCAGTCCCTGAACCTCCGCTGCCGCCATCGCCACCCGCGCCAGCGGTCCCAGAGCCGCCACTTCCACCACTGCCGTTCTGGGTCGAGCCGGTGGTCACCCAGCTCGCCGGCTCGTAGCCGCCCTTGTCAGCGGCATCGAGCGCGATCTCCCGGATCCAGTCGCCCCAGTGCTGAACCGCACCGTAGACCGGCGTGCTGCAGTTCTGCCCACCGCGAGACACCACACCGATGACGCGGCCCTGATCGTCCAGTGCCGGGCCTCCCGAGTCACCGCTGCAGATCCCGGTCTCGCCCCGCCACTCGCTCGGGCTCACCCCGAAGCCGCAGCTGCCGCCCTGATCGCACTGTACGATCAGTCCATCACGCATGCGGCGCGTGCCGGCGCCGCCGGAGTCGCTGGTGTTGCCAAAGCCCACCGCCGTGTAGATCTCGTTGCGCCTCACCATCTGGTCGACGCGCGGGACGTAAGGCTCCGTGATCGAGCCGGGCACGTTCTGACTCAGGCGGATCAGGCCGACGTCGAAGCCGCAGGTGTCGTTCCCGTCTTCAGGCACGAACACCTCCGCGCCCTGGAAGTACTGCGCGTTCTGAGAGATGCGGTCTTCGTACGTCGCGTACAGACTCGACGCCTTGTAGGGGTTCCCGAACGGCGACTGACCGCAGACCACGTACTCACCCGTCGTCGGCGCAACGCAGTGCCGCGCGGTAAGGATCAGGTTCGGCGCGATCAGCGTGCCCGAGCACTCGCCGAAGCCACCCTGACTCAGCAACACCAGCCCGAATACGGAGGTATGTGTCGAGTCATTCACGCCGCCCGCGATGGGCTGCATGTTCTTGCTCAGCACCACCGGCTCGCCCTGCTCGGCAGAACAGGCGACGACAGAAAACAGGAGAGGGACGGCGAGAAGGAGTCGACGCATAAGAGGCAGCCTACGACGGTGAAGGGGATCGGTTTCGCTCGCGCCCAAGCGCGCGAACTCACCACCTGGGATACTTGAAGCTTCCAGTAGCTCGGGGGGGGAGCGCCGGGTGGCGGTGGAGAGGCCTGAACCATACGGCTGGTGGAACACCAATTCCAGTCGCTGGATCATTTCCACCGGGGCGGAGAGACTCACTGCACGCGCTGTTTCAAGCTGTCTCAGCCTGCGGGGTGAGAGACGTTCGGCAACGCCGGCGCAGCGCGCTATATGGCAGACCGGCTCGAAATCACATGGAAACTCCGCTCCCCCCTCGCACCAAGCGACTTGCCCCGAATCCCCCCGCGCGCGCCGGAGAGCAGCGCTGACCCATGACCGAGATCCAGATCGAGCGGCGCATCGTCGCGCCGAGCCTCGAGGTGTGGCGGGCGCTCAGCACCGCGCGCGGCCTCGCCCTCTGGCAGGCCGATGAAGTGAAGGGAGAAGTACGAGCGGGTGCGGTGGTCGAGCTCGGCTGGCCCGCGCTGGGCGTGAGCCTGGAGCTGGAGGTCGGCGAGCTCGAGCCTGGCAGGAGGGTGGTGCTGCAAGACAACGACACCAAACTCGAACTCGAGGTGATCGCCGGAGGTGTGCGCCTCACCCATCACTCGGTGCAGGACGCGGATCGCGACGGCATGGCCTCCTCCTGGCACCTGGCCCTGAGCCAGCTCGCTCACGGCCTCGAGCGCCATCCGGGCCTCGAGCGCGTCAGCCACTGGGCGGCACAGCCGCTGAGCGCCAGCGCCGAGACCATCTACGCCTTCGCGACGGAGCCTGCGCTCTCCGCGCGCTGGCTCTGGAGCGGTACCGTACGGCAAGAGGGCGAGCGTGCCGAGCTACGCTTTGCCGAACGCAGCCTGAGCGGCCGCGTGCTGTGTCACGTGCCCGGACGTGACGTGAGCGTGGTCTGGGAGGAGGAAGACGCCAGCACGCTCAGCCTGCGTACGTTGCCCTCACCTTTCACCGCCGATGAGCGCATCGTCGCCCTGGTGTGGAGCACCTGGCAGGTGCACGCGGAGCCGGAGTCGGATCCCCACGCTGGGGAGCACGCTGCGCTCAAGTCGCAGCCGAGCGTGCCCATCGTCGCCGAGCTGGACCTCGCGCTGGAGCGCCTGAAGCACCTGCTG
Organism: Polyangiaceae bacterium; assembly: GCA_041389745.1. Taxonomy (GTDB): domain Bacteria; phylum Myxococcota_A; class Polyangia; order Polyangiales; family Polyangiaceae; genus JAHBVY01. The sequence continues at coordinate 14,728 of JAWKRF010000048.1, read as the reverse complement.
CGGGGCGCTGGCGAAGCCTGACCTCGGAGCGCGGGGACGGGCGTCCCTAGCGCGGGTCGGCGCAGCAGCGCGCACCCGTCGAGTAGTCGAAGTAACCCGCTGGGTGGCTCGCCACCTTGGCCTCGCACCCGGAGCGGGTGTTGCGGGAGTAGAACCCCCCACGGAACCGCCCCCTGGGGTCCTCGACCCACTCGTCGAGGTTGCCGACCATGTCGTAGATCCCGCCGCCGGACCACTCGCTCACACAGCTCTTGGTGGCGCCGGTGTCCCGCAGCCCGGGGTCGTTGCCGTTCTCGAGCACCAGGTTCAGCCGCGGATCGCGGTGACCGCTCGACGCGTCGAGGTGCAGGACGTCCGCCGGATGAAACTCGCGGAAGACGTTGCAGCGCCCGGCGACGTAGTCCGGACCATAAGGGAACTTGGTCTTGCCCTGACCCTCGCAGGCCAGCTGCCACTCGTCGTCGCTGCACAGGCGCTTGCCGGCGGCCGCGCAGGCCCGCTTCGCCATGTAGTAGCTCATGTATCCTTGAGGAATTACGCCAGGCTGAGAAACCGCACGCACCTTGAAGCGCTGCCTCTGCCAGACGGGGAGCGGCGGCAGCGGCAACGCTCGAGCACGCTCTGGTCCGACTCGCGGCCGCTCCAGCATCCAGACCTTGCGGATCTTGTTCAAGATGCGGAAGTCCGGGGGATAGAACGGCGAGAGCGGCTCTCCGTTCAGCGTCTCGGTGCGCACCTCCCAGCGGTCCACGCAGAAGTCCGCGACGCGCTGCATTTCCTCGGGGCAACCTCGGTCGCGCTTCGCCGCCGGTTTGCGCGGCGCGAGCTTCAGGCTGCGCCTTGCGGAGGCGTCGCTCGAAGCGGGCGGAGCCGATTTCGCGTCGCCAGGCATCCGGCGCACGCCTTCTCCCCCCCTGACCCCCTGCGCGCGAGCAACAGCGCCCGACGCCAGCTCGACGCTGAGCCACACCGCCAGACCGGCGCAGCCTAACCCCCAAGAAATCCATGGCCGGCGGCGGATTCGCGCCTCGACGACGTGCATGGTTCCCCTCAGGCGGAGCCGACGGTACGCGTCGTGAACGCGAGCGCGGAGGTTCCGATGCGCTCGTAGGCCTTGGTCCAGAGTTCCTCTCGAGGAACATCGAAGACCAGCGCGGCGTCCACGTCGGTGGGCAACCAGGCGCCCGCGCGGATCTCCTCTTCGAGCTGCGAAGGCGCCCAGCCCGCGTAGCCCACCAGCCCGAACAAGCTCGGCGGCATCTTCCCCTCTGCGACCGCCTCTAGCACCTTGCGAGAGGCCGTCGCCGTGACCCCTTCACAGACCTCGAACTGCCCATCCACGTCCGCAAGCCGTTCTTCCGTACGGTAAACCAGCCAGACCTGCTCCTGGGACACCGGCCCGCCGATGCGCACCGCGCCATCCGTATCCACACGGGAATCCCCGATCTCGGCACGCTCCAGCAGGTCCTCGAGCGTCATCACGTCGCGACCGTTGATGATCCAACCGAACGCGCCATCGTCACCGTGCTGAGCCAGCAGCACGACGGAGCGGTCGAAGTTCGGATCACCGAGCGGGGGAGCCGCGATCAACAGGCCTGGCGCGAGCGACGTCACCCGACACACGCTACTCCCCCCAGGCGGAACTGTCCAAAGCTGGCAGGCCGTCGGTGTTTTGCGCCGCCCTTCTGCTGCCGCCTCGAACTCAGGACAAACGGAAACTCGCGTACGCGACGACGCGGCTGTCGTCTCCGGTGACCATCCCGGAGTGTCCGTAGCGCACCAGCTCCGCGCGGGTGGCGCCGAGGGCACGCACCGCGAACAGCGTCGCGCAGGTTGGCAAGAAGCCACACATGCTGATGTCCTGAGAGACGACGCGCTGGTAGAGCGCGACTGGGTCGAGATGACTCACCGCGTCCAGCGCAGGCGCGTCTGCACGCTTGGCCTGCGTGGCGCTGAGGAAGTGCGACATGTCCGTGCTCGCCACGATCAGCGGACGCTGGTCGATGGGCAGCGCGGAGATCACCGCTGCCATCCCTCGACCAAGCTCCGAGCACGCCTCGAGCGAGAGCGGGCCCAGACAGATCGGTGCCACGCGCAGCCGCGGTTGACGTGCCTGCAACAGCGGCAACAGCACCTCGATGGCGTGTTCTCCGAAATGAGCTGCGTCGTCCGCCTCGAGGAAGTCGCAGCGCGCGAGCAACGCGTCGCTCAACGGCTCGTCGACGAGCACTCGATCGACGCCACACTCCCACTCGCCGCGGCTCCAAACCGCTGCCCGCCGCCCATGTCCCGTGTGGTTGGGGCAAAGCACGATCACGCGCTCTGGGATCCGCGTGCCGGCGATCGCGGCGCCAGCGATCGCGCCGCTGTACGTCCAGCCAGCATGCGGGAGCACCAGGCCGAGTGCTGGCTGCTCGATCTGCGACGCGCCGAGACACGCGAGCGCTTGACGCTCTATCTCCTCTGGGTTGCCCGGATAGAAGCGACCCCGCACCTGCGCTGGCCGAGTGTGCATCGCGGGAAGCTTAGGACCCAGGCGGGCGATGCTCAAATCGAGTCGTCGATCTCTGGGTAGGGAAGCCTTAAGCTCGGCACATGACCGCGCTGCTTCTCCCTACCTTGCCGCGCAAGTCCCCCACTGAGCTGCGGCGCGCGCTGGATCGCGTGATCGAGGCCGCGCTGTCCGACGCCGCCGCACCCGCTGGAGTGCGCTCGGTGAGCGGTCGCTTGCCAAGCCTCGGGCACCTGCGCGAAGGCCAAGACGCGTTACGCCGCGACCCGGACTCGGTCGACGCACGCAGCCAGCGCGCGCTCCTCGAGTGCGCGCTCGTGGTTGCGTCTGCGGATCGGCTCACCGCGGAAGAGCAGAGCGCCCTCGAGAGCCTGTTCGAGCACGTGCTCGGCGATCCCGCCGTCGGCGAGCTGGTCGAGACGCTTCGAGCGGAGCTGGACGGGCGCAGCATTGAAGACAACTTGAGCCGAATCGCGGCCGAGCTATCGGGCTTCGAGCAACGAGAACGCGCGCTGTCCTTCGCCGCGCTGGCGGCGATCGCCGATCGGGAACTGGCCGAGCCGGAGGCAGACCGGCTGCTGGATCTGGGGGCGCGCTTCGGCTTCGGCGTGGGCGAGGTCCAACGGCTGGTCGACCGAGTGGCCAAGGCACTGCGCCAAGCGCTGTTGGCAACCGATGCCGCGAATCACTGAGCCCGGCGCTTTCGCAACGCTCCGCCAAGTGCCGAATAATTCATAACTTTCCACGCGTCTTTTGGCCTCCGCCGGGGATTGTTGAAGTCGTGAGTGCCACCTAGTTCCGTGGATTGCCCGGACATTGCTAGAGTGCCGGCAGATGCGCGTCACATTTCACGGGGTTCGGGGTTCCGTACCAGCGCCAGGACCGAACACCGCCCGCTATGGCGGGAACACCTCATGCGTGGAGGTCGAGTTGGGTGACGGCTCACGCTTGGTGTTGGACGCGGGAACGGGCCTCCGTGAACTCGGCAAGAAGATGGCGCCGGGACCGACTCGGGTACACCTCCTGCTCTCGCATACCCACTGGGATCACGTGCTGGGTCTACCGTTCTTCGGTCCGCTGTGGCGCAAGGAGACGGAGATCGTCGTCTATCCGCTGGCCAGCGAGGCTCAGGAGCGCTTCCGCCAGACGGTAACGCTGTTCGACCCGATCCACTTCCCGATCGGTCTCGACGACATCCCCTCGACCATCGACTTCACGAAGCCTGCAGGCGACGTGTGGCAGATCGGTTCCGCCCAGGTGTCTCGAGTGCTGCTCAACCATCCGGGTGGTGCGCAGGGCTTCCGCATCGTGGACGATGACGGAAGCAGCGTGTGTTACCTCACGGATAACGAGCTGTCCGCGCCCACTGGTGTCGTCACCCCGCTGGACGAGCTGGCGCGCTTCGCCGCGGACAGCGATCTCCTGATCCACGACTCGCAGTACATCAAGAGCGACATGCCAGCCAAGGTGGGCTGGGGACACTCGGTGGTCGACGACGTGCTGGAGCTGGGCAAGCTGGCGCGTCCCAAGCGCCTGGCGCTGTTCCATCACGATCCAGATCGCACCGATGACGCGCTGGATGCGATCGGCGCCGCCGCGGAGACCTGGCTCCAGGAGTTCGCGCCCGACTGCGAGCTGTCCATCGCCAGTGAAGGCGACAGCCTCGAGCTCCCCCCGCGCTGACGAGACATGGGCAAGGACGTCTACGTCACCAAGGCCGACGGCGAGCTCGAGCCCCTCGATCTGACGAAGCTCAAGCACTCCCTCGCGCGCTCTGGGGCTGCAGAGGCTCTGGTGGAGCGCGTCGCCAGGCGGGTGGCCAGCAAGGTCGAGAATGGTATCCCCACGGAAAAGCTCTATCGCCTGGCCTTCCGCCAGCTGCGCAAGGAGCGTAGGCACATCGCCGCACGCTACAGCCTCAAGCGTGCGGTGATGCAGCTGGGGCCGACGGGTTACCCCTTCGAGCGTCTGATCGCTGCCATCCTCTCCCAGGAGGGATGGCGCACCGAGGTCGGCGTCAACCTCCAGGGCGCCGTGAACCACGAGATCGACGTGCTCGCCGAGTATGCGAGCGGCGACGAGAGCCATCGTCTGCTGGTCGAGTGCAAGCACAAGATGAGCGGCGACGCCAAGTGCGACGTGAAGACCGCGCTCTACGTATCCGCGCGTGCCCGGGACCTGCTCGGCGATCTACACGGAAACAGCGACCAGTTCTGGCTGGTCACGAACGGGCGCTTCACCGCGGACGCGGTGGTCTACGCGAAGAGCGTGCATCTCGGCCTGCTCAGCTGGGACCTCCCGAAGAGCCCGCCGATCAACGTCCACGACTACGATCGCAAGAGCGTGCCGCCGCCCGCCGCCGTCGAGCTCGATCTACCGCAGCGCAACCTCGCGCAGCGCATCACCGACGAGCTGGCGTTCCCCATCACCTGTCTCACGAGCCTCAAGCAGCGCCACAAGCAGCAGCTCCTGGACGACCGCATCGTGCTCTGCCGCGAGCTGGACGCACACCCGGAACTCCTACAGAAGCTGCGCTTGGATGCCGCTCAGCGCACCGAGGTGCGTCGGGAGCTCTTCGACCTGTTGCATCCGCTGACCCTGGAACCAAGCCCTCCCTCGACTCGGGACGAGCCACCAGGCCCCGGACTCCTCCCCTAGTTTTCCTGGGGGTGAGGCGCGACATCGCTCGCCGCAGGGGAATCTCCTCAAGCTCGAGCTCACGCGGCCGTTAGCAGTCTCTGTGAAGGCGCAGAGCGAACCTGTCCCGAGCCCCGCCCGCAGCGAGTCCGGCGCGCGCCGGTGCGCGAGCAGTGCAGTGCAGTTCGCCCAGAAGCCGACGGCGCCCGAGATGCCGGCCGTGCGCGTCCCGAGCCTGGAGCGACCGTGGCTGCCGACGCGCCCGCCCGTGGGAGAGCAACCCACCGCACGTGTCGACTCGACCTGGCGGCTGGAGCGCCCTCGCTCGACCTACCGTCCTCTCGGAGGAGAGATCCTCGAGGAAGCATTCGACACCGAAGAGGAGCGTGAGACGGGACGCTTCGAGGTGGTAGAGGCCAGCGGGTCCATTCCCCCGGCGCGAGAGACGCCAGTGCTGGTGCGGATGGATGGCCACGGCGCAGGCGCGGTGCGGACGATCCCGCCAGGCGGACTGGTGCTGGGTCGCAGCCCCTCCGCCGACATCCAGATCGACGACGTGGGCGTCAGCCGCAGGCACGCCCATGTTCACCTGCGCTCGGACGCGATCTGGCTGGAGGACCTCGGGTCGCGCAACGGCAGCTACGTCGGCGGACGCAACGTCAAGCAGCTCCAGCTGCGAGATGGGGACTGCATCCAGTTCGGGCCACGAGTGAGCTTTCGCTTCTCGCTGATGGACACCCAGCAGAAATCGATGCTGGAGCGGCTCTACTCTTCCAGCATCCTCGATCCGCTGACCGGCGCGCACAACCGCAGGCACGGAGAGGAGCGACTGGCTGCCGAGATCGCCTACGCCGTACGGCACCGGTCGATGCTGAGCGTGATCCTGGTGGATCTCGATCACTTCAAGCACGTCAACGACGAGCACGGACATCAGGCGGGCGACGCGGTGCTCAAGCACCTGGCCACCCTCGCGCGACGAGAGCTGCGCACCGAGGACGTCTTCGCGCGCTACGGCGGCGAGGAGTTCCTGATCATCGTGCGCAACGTCGACCTGAACGGCGCCTTCTGCGCGGCCGAGCGCATCCGCAGCGTGCTGGAGCGCACGGCGGTGAGCCATGAAGGCAAGCAGCTGAGCGCCACGCTGAGCGCGGGCTGTGCGTCCCTCGAGTGCGTGACGGCACCGACCGCTCAAGAGCTGATCGCGCTGGCCGACGCGCGCCTGTACGAGGCCAAGAACCGCGGACGCAACCAGGTCGTCATCGACCCCGTCTAGCCTCCAGTCCCGTTGCAGCCGAGCCTCGCCTCTCACAGCCGAACTGCAACGGGAACTAAAAGTAACACTTACCACATTGCACTTCGACGGGCGGTCCGTCAGATTGCTCGGGATGACACGCGTGGGGTTGGGCGGTGTGGCGTTCGCCATCGGGCTGATGATTTCGGGCTGCGGAAGCTCGGATTCTGGAGGGGACCAGGGCAGCGGCGCGAGCGGTGGGAGCGGCGCGTCCGGCGGGAGCGGCGCGACCGGCGGGAGCGGTGCCAGTGGCGGCAACGGGGGCAGCGGCGGGAGCGTCGAGCTGCCGCCGGAAGAGGAACGCTGCGGCTCCAAGCTGTTCGAGACACCAGAGGATCCGGCGGCGCGCGGCCCCTGGCCGGTCGGCGCGAAGACCCTGGACGTCGGCGGCGTGACCACCGAAGTCTGGTACCCTGCGGAAATTGGCAGCGAACGCGGGCAAGAGACGCTGGTCTACGACATCCGCAAATGGCTCCCGGACGCCGAGCAAGGCAAGATCCCTGATGCGGACAATCCCTGGCAGCCTTGCGACTGCTACAGAGATCTACCTTTGGATACCGCGCGCGGGCCGTACCCCGTGATCGTCTTCATCCATGGCACGGCGGCATTTCGTACCCAGAGCCTGAGCCAGATGATCCACTGGGCAAGCCGTGGCTTCGTCGTCCTGAGTCAGGACCACAAGGGCCTCTACCTGGGAGACTTGCTGCAGTTCAATTTCGGCGCGGATCTGCCGGGGGACACCTCGGCGCTGCTGTCGGCGCTGGACGCGGGGGCGAGCGGCCTTGATTTCCTCGGGGATCGGATCGACATGTCACGCATCGGCATGGCCGGGCACAGCGCGGGCGGCGGAGGGATCGCCGCGTTCGGCAACACGGCGGGGGTCAAGGTGTTGATCCCGATGGCCGCTGGCGGCGTCGACCCAGCGCCCGAGTCCACACTGATCATGGGGGCTCTGGACGACGGAGTGGTCGCCTTCTCGAAGCAGAGCGACGCGTACGACGCAGCCTCTCCGAAGAAGCGCCTGGTGGGCCTCGGCAACGCAGGCCACCTGGCGTTCAGCGACCTCTGCGGACTCACCAACGACAAGGGACAGGACCTGGTCGAGGTAGCGCAGCAGTACGACATCCAGAACGCCAACCTGGCGACCATGCTCTGGGATGGCTGCGCCGACGGGCAGCTCTCTCAGGAGAACGCGACGGCGGTGGTCAACTTCGCAACGGCCGCAGCGTTCGAGGAGACGTTGCTCTGCTCACCGACGGCCGCGGGAGCGCTGAGCGCGATCCAGACGACCTATTCCGACGTGAGCGAGTACCAGGAACAGCTGAACTAGGCGAGCCGTGGCGGGCCCGAGGCTTGCCTCACCCCCCAAACAAACTCGTTCTGCGCTAGGCTGGAAGCCGGCGTTGGCGGTGGTGCCGAGGCGGGCCTTGCAAAGTCCCGCTCGGCGTTGCATGGCTTCCGCCCAGCGGAACCATGAGCTTCGGGGACTTGCTTGCGACGGCCTTCTATGGGGCGACCTTCCTCGCCCTGGGCTACTTCGTGCACAAGGTCTTCTGGCTGACGCGATTTCGCAGCCTGCAGGCGCGCTTGGTGCAGGAGGCCGCCGCCGCGACTCAGGAGCGCACGCACCGCGCCCGCAGCCAGTGGAAGAGCAAGGCATCCAAGATCTGGCGCGAGCTGCGCGGCGAGCTGAAGGATCAGGACGCCGAGCTGTACTCCCTGCGCGTCGAGCAAGAGCTGGTTCAGCTGCGTGAGGCGATCCGCGCCAAATCCGTAAGGAAAGATTTCGTGGAGCGGCTGTTCGACGCCGAGCCGGCGCCGGAGATCGAGCCGCTCTCGATCAAGCAGCGCAAGGGACGCCGCGACGCCGTGTCCCTGCGGCCCGCCTTCGGTCGCCTCGAGCGCGAACCGGCGCCGGACGAGACCAACTTCCAGCTGGCCCTGCGGTCCCGCTACGGCATCCTGCGGCGTGCGCTGGTGTTCTTCCTCGGAGCCGCGGACGTGGTCTACAGCTCACAGCACCTCGCGCGGATGAGCCAGAACGCTCAGATGCCCCTCGGCGTGCTGCTACGCCGCTTGTCGCTCGTCGTGTTGATCGTGAGCGTCGTCTTGGTCGACATCGCCCTCGGCGCCCGGCGACGCTTGATCCACGAAGTCGACCTGTGGATGCATGGCCGCTTCAAGCTCCCGGGTCACGGCTTCTTCACCGACACCATCAACGACAACGCGCCGACCCTGATCGCCCTGGGGCTCTGGCTCGCGGCGTACGGGCTGGTCTACGTCGGGCTGTATCTCTTCCTGTACTCCAAGTCCCAGCAGGCGGTACGGCACCTGCAGCAGCTGAACGCTGGCGCCGCGGAGCAGCGGGAGCAGATCTACCAGCACCATCTCACTCAGCTGCGCCTCTGGGTCGACCAGTTCGCTCACACGCTGGACGAGGCGACGGACATCACCGTGAGCCAAGCCAGCATGCTGACCGACCGCGCGATTCATCGCCTGCGCCAGCGCATCGTGCCTCAGACGTTGCTGGTGTGCGCCGAGGAGCTGTCGAAGCGCATCTTCAAGAAGCTGCCCGAAGCGAGCACCAGCCTCCAGGACGCGGCCACCAGCTACAACCACAGCTTCCGCCACAACCTCTGGCCGCGCATCGAGGAGATGAACTACCAGCGAGAGTTCGCGCGCTACCGTTCCGCGTGGCAATACCTCGAGTCCACGCTCAGCGATCTGCAGAGCGAAGTCCCTCACGCCGAGCAGGCCTTCGAGCTGTGGGGCACACTGGAGGGCTACAAGCGCTTGTTCCCGGAGCTGGACGCAGAAGAGGTCCTGGCGCCGCTGGACGACGTCTTGCCCCAGACCTTGGAACAGCTGATCAGCGGCACCGAAGCGGAGCTGATCGAGCTGGACCGCGAGCTCGAGGAGCTGGTCGGGGCGCTACAAGACAAGTTCGACACCGCGAGCAGCCTGGTGGAGAGCCGCATCGAAGTGACGCGCAACGCCATGCGCTCGGACCTCAACCAGCTGTCGCGGGAGATCCTGCGAGCGCGCGAGCAAGCACGCCTCGAGGCGATGGCCTTCGAGATCTAGGGCGCAAGCACGGTCCGCGCGGATGCGAACAACCGACGACCAGCGGCGCTCTCGGTGCGGCTAGTCGGTGAGGGCTGGACCGCACAGGCCGCCGTTGCACGCTGCGGGTGCCGGGATGCCATCGCACAGCACACAGCCGCTGCTCATGCAGCTCGAGAGCGCCTGGTCCAGCTTGCCGAGCTCTTGCTCCGAGGTGGCCTTGTTGACGTAGAACGCTCCGGTGCAGTGCTCGGTGCGCGCGGAACAGCCGCTGGTGTAGACGATCTTGCAGTCGTCCGCCGTCGTGCAGCTCTTGTTCTGCTGCACGTATTCGAGCAGATCCGCGTCGTGCTGCGAGCAGTCGCCGTCGCAGCTGCCGTCGAAGGCCCAGATGGGATCATTCCAGTAGTAGCAGGTGCCCACCGTCCAGCCCTTGCCGTTCTCGCAGGGGTAGCCACAGGTCGCCGGACCAAAGCCCCAGTTGTTGTCGCAGGCGCTGCTCGAGCAGGCTTTTCCGCAGGGCAAGGAGGCGGGGGTTGGTATTCTTCCCAGAACGGTACTCGTCGTAGCAGGTGATCTCGGTACCGGGACACGAGTCGTACGGGTTCGAGCAAGGAAGCGCTCGATGGTCCAGGTGCCGTAGTCCGTGCACTTGTAGGTGAACGGATAGGTCCGGCTCGACAGCCATCGGTGTAGGGCATCCGCCAGCTTCGTTGATGCCTTCGGGGCAGGTGTCGTAGGCGGAGGGCGGTGTCTCCGGGCACCTGCAGAGCCCCTGTCCCTGCCGTCCCGGCGCTGCCGCCGGTCGCTCCGCTGCCGCCGGTCGCTCCGCTGCCGCCAGTCGCCCGCTGCCGCCAGTCGCTCCGCTGCCGCCGCTGCCCCCCGAGGCGGCGCTCCCACCGGTGCCTCCGCCGCCCAGCGCCGGTGTTTCCGGTGTCGTCGAACGCGCTCCCGCCGCAGGCCACCACCGCCAGCAGTCGTCACCACGAACGGCGCACGTACCCCCTCACCCTGTTTCGAGTCCCCATAGCCATGACCCCGGACCGAAGCAGCATGCGTGCCATCGCCCGACGGCAGTTTCGGGTGCGGAAAAGCCTACTCCAACGCAGAGCGCCGTGCGCCAGCTGGCACACATCCGCGACTCGCGCCGCCGGCTCCGGGGATCCGTTCGCTCAGTCACAGACGTCATCGGTCTCCCAGCGGCGTTGCCCTTCCGGACCGACGCAGCGGAAGGCGCGGCTCTTCGGGCCGTTCGGACAGCTGACGTCGCACGCGTACGAGTAGCTCGCGCTGCACGCGTCCCCAGGCTGAACGAAGGCCTGAGGGCAATCCCTGGTGTAGGCGAACTTCCACACCCCGTCGCAGATCAAGTCGTACTGCGCGCACGACTCGGAAGGGCGCCGAACACGGCGTGCCGAGCAGCTCGAACGCTGCGCCTCGACACACGTACGTCAGCCCGACTGGCTCGCCGCCGCACGAGACCTGGTAACTGCAGGCTTCGTCGTCCCAGAAGGAGTCCCCACACCAGGTGTCCCAACTCGGAGGCTGCTCGAAGCAGTTGGGACCGTTCCTGCCAACTCCGGGACCTCCGGCGACGGTCCATCCACCACCTGCACCGCCCGTGGCGCCGCCTTATTTCCCCCGCGGACCAGTTGTGTCCGTCGTCACCGCCCTTGCTGCTGGTCGGCCCCTCACCCCTGAACCCCGAGACGATCCAGAGCCTGATGCGTCGCCGCCACAGCCGACGCCCAGCGCGACGGCAGCCAGCAGGGAAGAGCCCAGAATCAACTTGGACAGCATGACGATGTCCAAAGCAGGTCCTGTGCCAGGTGATCCCAGCTGGATTCGGCTGCACCGTCTCGTGCACAGTCTGGCACAGCGGAGAACCCACCCACCTCGGCGCCCTGGGCAACCGCGCGAGCTTTGCCCTTCGAGCCGCCAAGGTGCGCAGGAGCACCGGCAAGAACGCCGCGCGCACCCGCTCCCGTTCCCGCACGGTAAATTCCCCGCGCCGCTCCGCCTCGATGATCGTGCCTCCATGCCCATCATCAGGCAACGGAAGACGTAGGGGTCCACCGCCATGCCGAGGCTCGCGCGCACGTGGAGGTCGAGCAGGCTCACCAGCGCCTGAAACACGAACTCCCGATGCACGGCCAGAGCCGAGTCGGGGCGGATCGCCTCCGCCTGCAGGCTGATCAAGACTGGCCCGCCGAGCCGAGGAGCTCGAGGCAGTCCACCGCGGCGATCACCTTCTCAGCGGGCGAGTCGGCTCGCTCAACCGAGTGCCGCACGGCAACGACCAGCAGCTCGGCGCAGCCCTGGAACAGCGCCTCCACCGCGGCGTCCTTGAGCGAAACGCCTTGCAGAACGTGCGCCGAAAGCCCGCCGCCTCCAGGATGTGTTCGACCGAGAATCGCGCAGGCTATGGCGCGCGATCGCGACGGCGGTGCCGGCGAGATGCGGCCTTCGTGTCGTCGCCCAGGAGCGGCTGCGCCTCGATAGCGCTCGCGCAGCCGCGCAAAGAACTCAGGGCAGCTGGGCTGGCTCCGGCTCGCGTCCACCGTGGAAGCCTAGCAGCTTCGCAGCGTTCCTAGAGCAAGGAAGTCAGTGCGCTGGCCGTTCTTCGGCTTTGCATTCCAGATCCGCGCACAGGAAGAAGCCAATGAACGCGAACGGCACCAGGAAGACTGGCCAGTAAGCCCAGTCCTTGCTGGTGATGAAGCCGAGACTGACCGACCGCAGCGCGTCCCCAGATAGACGAAGCCGTCGATCACGCTCATCGATGTGGCGCTTCCTTGCGTCCACGTAGTCCATCGCCGTGCCCGAGAGCAAGCCGTGCACGCCGATCACACACAGGCTGAGCAGAACAATGAAGGCGCCGAGGGAAGATGTGGCGACATCGGCAGCTTCGACTCGCCTTGATGCGTCGCTGATCCCCTCGCGCGCTGCTTGGACCTGGGATCCGGCACCCGGAGCCCATTTCCGCGCCGTCCCGCTTGACCACCATGGGGATCACGCCGGTCGACTCCGGCGCGTCCCCCGAGCTGGCGCTCGCGCTGGTGGTGCACATGCAGGTCTTCGCGTCCCAGCTCGATTTCACGCACACCGGTCGATAGCAGGCGATGGCGTGCTGCACCTTGGCCCAGCCATCGAAGCCCGACTGGTCGCCGATGCTCACGATCTCGTCGCCGGCCCGCAACGTGGTCTTCTCGTCGGCGCTACCGACCGTGTTGTGGGCGGGGGAGAGGGTGAAGATCATGCCGATGGTGAAGAGCGCCAGCAGCCCGTACATCCCGGCCGCAGCGGGCGCGCGGCGCGACTGGAAGAACAGATCACTCACCCAGCCGGCGACGTTGCCGCCGATCACGCCGGCGATGAAAAGCAGACCACCCCAGCCGCCCTGGACGAACGGCGCCAGGAAGGCGAGCCCTGCGAAGATCACCAGGTAGCCCCGGCGAGCACCGCTGGCGCGACTGGCGATGAAGCCGCTGATCGCCGCGACGCCGAAGCACGCGCCGATCACCCAGAGGTTCTCCCACGAGCCGTAGCGCAGCATGTGGTGATCCGGCAGCGCCCAGACCTCCTGGGCGTAGATCGGAAACCAGTGCATCACGCCGTTGCGCAGCACGCCGGTGCAGAACTCGATGAACGCGACGGTCAGGATGATCGGGTTGGTGAGGATGCGCTTGATCAGCTGCATCGCTGGCACCGGCTTGTCGTCGGTGTCGCCGCTCGAGGCGTCGCCGGTGTCGAAGTCCTCGTGTCCGGCCTGTCCGGGGCGATCCCGCAGCAGGCCGAACTCCACGAAGAACATCAGGAGCAACAGCAGACCTGGCACCAGGAAGACCACCCACTGCGACGGCGCGTTCTTGAACAGGTGCTTGGCCAGATCCAGGAACCACTGATTCGCGGTGAACGCCAGGAAGATGCCGCTCGAGATCATCGTGCCGAAGATCCCGCTGAAGCCGCCACGCTCGCGCACATGAAACCAGTGCGCGTTGACCTTCACGATGCTCACGGCGCCGAAGCTCTGAAAGTACATGTTCAGGGCGTAGAGGATCGAGAACACCAGCCTGAGCGGCGCGTCCTCCGGGTTGCCCATCGAGGTCACGTGGAACAGGTACGCACCCATCAACAGGTTCGCCGCCGAGGCTCCGATCGCTGCCGCGAGGATACCACGCCGCCCGCCCAGCCGATCGACGAGCGGGCCGTTGAGCAGGAACGCGAAGGCGTAGACGAAGGTCCCCGCGGCGAAGATGATCCCGAAGTCTTCCTTCGTCATCAGATCGCCGAGCGCGCCCTTGGCCACCGTGAGGTTGTAGCGCCCCATGTAGAGGAACGCGTACGTGAGCCCCATCGGGAACCAGTTCAGGAAGCGGCGCCGGCGGAACTCCGCGGTGTGGCTAAACTCGGCGATCTCTGATCCACTCATTGGCTTTTCGATACGGAAACGCGAGCGGCGGGGACTGCAGCGAGGGACCGGGCAGCGAGGGACCGGGCAGCGAGGGACTTTGCGACGAGGAGCACGATCGTTTCATCGGCAGAGTGAGCATCGCACCCTGCGCCGGTTCCCCGCTTCGTCACCGCCTGTTCGAAGGCCAGGCACCATACACTGGGGCGCTCGGCTGGCGAGTGACGAAACGGAGCCCTGGAGGCGTGAATCGCGGTGCCGTCTCCCCCCGACTCCGCCTCGAAACCCGACGTTCGAGCGACGCGCCCGAGGCAGACCCGGCGCACGCCTCACGAGACGCCGCAGGTCACGGATCCAGAGCACATCGACGCATCAGCGCGGGTTTTGGGGGTGAGGGCTGATCCACGCCACAAGGCCCGATCGACGCCCCAAGGCCGTCCTCAAGCCCCCGATATCGTCCACAAATCGCCCCGAGCCGGGCGCTTCCCGCTTGACTCGACCCAGTCTGTTGAACAGAGTTCGCGACTCATTCGAGCCAGCGTCGCCCAGCGGCGCCCCCGAATGGGCCCCGGCCGGTCCCTTGAGACCCGTCGGAGCCAGCCTAACGGTGGAGTAGCCAAGTGGTTAGGCAACGGTTTGCAAAACCGTCATACGTGGGTTCGAATCCCATCTCCACCTCCAGACGATTCAGCTAAATTTCCCTGCGAAACCCGTTCGAAGCGCTCCTACCAACTGGACGTGACGGGACAGTACGGGACGTGAAAGTCCTCCAAGATGGGAAAGTAACCCTGGGGTCCAGGCGACTTTCCATCGC
>JAWKRF010000047.1:0-27474 GCA_041389745.1 Polyangiaceae bacterium | reverse complement strand
GTCGCTCCCCAGCAGGTCCGGTCGTCGAGTCGGGTGAGCACGCCATCGAACACTCCGGGTCCGTCCCTGGCCCGCACTCGGGGGCCAAGCGGGAGCACTCCGGGTCCCTGGGGGAGCTGGGGTCCAGGAGTGTGATCCAAGGCAAATTCGCCCTGTTGCGGCGCTTGGGCAGCGGCGCCGCCGCCGAGGTGTTCGAGGCGGAGAACCTGCTCGTGGGCAAACGCGTGGCGCTGAAGCTGCTGCACGCGGACCTCTCCCGACGAACGGACGTGCGCAGTCACTTCGTCTCCGAAGCGCGCGCGGCAGCCCGCATCGCCCACCCCAACGTGGTCGACATCCACGACCTCGGCACGACGGAAGACGGCAGCACCTTCATGGTGATGGAGCTGCTCCACGGCGAGAGCCTGTCGGACATCCTTGCCAGTCGCGGAGCCCTCAGTCCCACGTACGCTTGCGAGCTGATGCTCCAGGTGCTCGCGGGGATTGGAGCCGCGCACCGCGAAGGCATCGTGCACCGCGATCTCAAGCCCGCGAACATCCTGGTCACTCATCCCGCACCCGATCGCCCGCTGGTGAAGGTGCTCGACTTCGGTATTGCTCAAGGCGTGAACCCCCTCGCCAGCCTGCGAAGCGAGGGTGGGCTCGTCTTCGGCACGCCCCTCTACATGGCCCCCGAACAGGCACTGGGGCGCGAAGTGGATGGCCGCGCTGACATCTACGCCGCAGCCGTGGTGCTCTACGAGATGCTCTGCGGTGAAGCTCCTTACAGCGCGCCAGACGTGCGGGGCTTGATGCTGCGTGTCGCACAGGCCGACTGGGTACCGCTCTCACTGCGCGCTCCCGAGCTCCATCCCACGTTGATCGCGTGCATCGAGCGCGCGCTGAGCCAGAACCCCGACGATCGCCCGGCAACGGCGGAGCAATTCGCGCGTCAGCTGGAGCCCTTCGCGAGGCTGGGGCTCGCCCTGTCCACGGACCTCGCTCCGAGCCGCAGCGCCAACCCGATCCCCCTCGTGCGCCGCCACCAGGCACCCGTGGAGGCTGACGCCCTGGAGCGCGACGCGCCGAACGCCCGCGAGAGCGGCGTCCGCATCTCCGTGCCCAGCGGCAGAGCGAGTGATCTCAGCGACTACGAGCTGATGAACCCGAGCTTCCCGAAACCGCCTTCCACGCCACAGCTGGTGGAGGACGCACTCCCGCTGACCAGCGACCACTTCGAGCAAGAGCTCGTGGAACGCCAGGCTTCGACCTGGGTGCCCACGCCAGGCAAGCGGCCCTCGCCAGTGGCGTGGATCGCGGTGACTGGAGTCACCCTGGGTGCGCTCTTCGGTTGGCTGCTCAGTCAGCTGTAGGAACTCCTCGTCGCGCCTCACCCCCGACAAACCGAACGAGACACCCCGCTTCTCGGTTGCTTCCCTCGGCCCTGGCACTACGGTCCCAGCGCCATGCCGAGTCTCGACGAACAAGCCCTGCAAGTGCTCGCCACCATCAAGGAACCGGCTCTCGACAAGAGCTTGGCGGAGCTTGGGATGCTGGGGCGTGTGCGCAGCGACGGCGGTCGCTTGACGGTACCGCTGAAGCTCTCGAACCCCGCATACGAGGGCAAGGAGCAGCTATCCGAGACCATCCGCAAGGCGCTCGAGGAGCTGCCTGGGGTTACCCACGTGGAAATTGACTGGCAGGTCGAAGCCAAGGGGCGCGAGATCGGCGCCGACGACCCGGTGCCAGGTGTGAAGAACGTGATCCTGGTGATGAGCGGCAAGGGCGGCGTTGGCAAGAGCACCGTCGCCGCGAACCTCGCGCTGGCGTTGAAGCGCATGGGTGCGCGAGTCGGCCTGCTCGACGCGGACATCTACGGGCCGAGCGTGCCCACCATGTTCGGCATCAACGGTCGTCCTCAGAGCGACGGACAGCGTATCGAGCCCCTGCAGCGCTTCGGCGTGAAGCTGATGAGCATCGGCTTCCTGCTCGACGACCCGAAGAGCGCGGTGGTCTGGCGCGGCCCGATGCTCCACGGAGCCTTGCTGCAGTTCTTGAAAGACGTCGCTTGGGGCGACCTGGACTACCTGCTGCTCGATCTGCCCCCCGGCACTGGCGACGTGGCGTTGACGTTGGCGCAGCGCGTCTCCACCACCGGCGCGGTGATCGTGACCACGCCCCAAGAAGTCGCGCTGATGGACGTCTACAAGAGCGTGTCGATGGCGCAGAAGGTCGGCATCAAGGTGCTCGGCGTGGTCGAGAACGAGAGCTACTTCGTCTGCGACGGCTGCGACAAGCGTCACGAGATCTTCGGCTCTGGAGGCGGACAGAAGGTCGCTGACCACGCCGAAGCGCCGTTGCTCGGACAGATCCCGATGGAGCCCAGCGTTCGCGAGTGGGGCGACGCTGGGACGCCCGTGGTGCAGGCGTCACCCGGCGCCTCGATCGCGAAAGCTTTTCAGGCGGTTGCCGAAGAGCTGGCGAAGGCCGTGGATGCCACACATGAAGGGCGCGCAGGCGCTGGCTTCACGATTGATCGCTCCGGTGGTCAAAATCGTCGCCTTCCCGTCGCGCGCTGAGCTACTTAGAGGAAGCGATCGCTCCGACGCCGCGCGGCGCTGTCGTCACAAAAAAAAGCGTTCATCCATCCCGTGAAGCGCGCCGGCTGATTGGCAGCTGCCAAGAGGCGCGATATAGGCGGCATCTACCTTTGGGTTCGCCATGGCGTCCGACGAAACAAATCAAGAGCAGGAGCAGCAGCAGAACGCTGGCGCTCCCGACGCGTCCAGCGATGCAACGAGCAGCGCTGGGCAAACCGTAGACTCGAGCAGCGAGGCCACGCCGCCGTCCGGAACGGTCGCTGAAGGCTCTGATGCAGCTGCGCCCGTGGAGGGTGCGGACGCAGGAGCGTCTGCATCGACAGCGCCGGCCACGGAAGCGCCGGCCACGGAAGCGCCGGCCACGGAAGCGCCGGCCACGGAAACGCTGGATGCGGTGGCACCCGGCGACGCAGCAGCCGCGCCGCCTGAACGAGCCCCCTCAGCAAGCGCGGGTGGTGCCCGGGCAAGCGAAGGCTCCGAAGCAGCTGCCGCGGAAGCCAGCTCGCCCACCGCCGCAGAAGGCGAAGGTGAAGGCGACAAGAAGAAGCGCCGCCGTCGCCGCAAGAAGAAGAAGAAGCCCGAGAGCAACGACGCCGCGCAGCGTCCTGCGACGGATCGCGCGCCTTTCCACATGGGAGAGGAGGTCTTCGGCAAGGTCACGGCCGTGCTCGAGACGGCCATCATGATCGATCTCTCGGGCAAGGCGCTCGCCATCTTCGATCGCTCGGAGATGGAGCCCGACGACCTGGTGCCCGAGGTCGGCGATCGCTTCGTCGCGCGCGTCCACAACGACGGCTCCCGCGGTGGCTTGGTGGTGCTGACTCGCAAGCCGCTCCGGGAAGAAGAGGTGAAGCCCTCCCTGGAGGCAGCCGCCAAGGAAGGCAACCTGGTCAAGGGCCTGATCACCGGCGTGATCAAGGGCGGCGTCGAGGTCAGCCTGGGCGGTCTGCGCGCCTTCGCTCCGGCGAGCGGCATGGACCTGCACCCGACCCGCGCCAACTTCGTCGGCCTCGTGGGTCAGGTGCTCGACTTCAAGATCGTCCAGTTCGAGAAGGGAGGGCGTGACGTCGTCGTCACTCGCCGGCCAATGCTCGAGCAAGAGGCTCACGAGCGTCGCAAGAAGGCGCTGGAGACGCTGACCGAGGGTCAGGTGATGAAGGGCGTCGTGCGCACCGTCGTCGAGTGGGGCGCGTTCGTGGCTCTGCCCGAGGCCGAGAACCTCGAGGGTCTGGTCCACATCTCCGAGGCGAGCCACGATCCGCGCGCTCGCATGGAGGAGCTGCTCAAGGCCGGCGACGAGGTCGACGTCCAGATCACGAAGATCGACGAGAAGGGCAAGATCTGGCTGTCGCGCAAGGCCCTGATCAGCGACCCCTGGGCCGAGGCGAAGGAAAAGTTTCCTCCCGGAAGCAAGCACGCCGGCAAGGTCACCAAGCTGACCGACTTCGGCGCCTTCGTCGAGCTCGCTGACGGCGTCGAGGGCCTGATCCACGTCGCCGACCTGTCGCTGACTCGCGTCTCCCATCCGAAGGAGGTCCTCGAAGAGGGTCAGGACATCGAGGTCGTGATCCACAACTTCGATCGCCGCCACAAGAAGCTCGGGCTACATCCAGCGCCCAGCGCGGAACAGGCCGATGAACAGCCGCAGAAGATCACCAAGGGCGCCAAGCTGGACGTCGAGGTGGTGAAGGCGGAGTCGGCGGGTCTGGTGGTGCGCGTCCTCGGCGTCACCGGTCGCGCGGCACGCGGCTTCGTCCCAGCCGGCCACACGGGCACCGAGCGCGGCACCGATCTGCGCAAGGCCTTCCCGGCCAAGTCCAAGATCCGCACCAAGGTGATCGACCTGGACCCGCGGCGCGGTGAACCCAAGCTCAGCATCCGCGCGCTCAGCGAGGACGAGGAGCGCCAAGCGCACCGCGATTACCGCAAGAAGGTCGCCGCGGAGAGCAAGTTCGGCACCCTCGGCGACTTGCTGCAGAAGGCCCTGGGCAACCAGAAATAGCCGCGCTCCCGCGCACACCCTCGAGAGCCATCCCATCCGGGGTGGCTCTTCTGCGTTGGTCCAGCTCAGCTCGACGGATCCTCACGGTCTGGGGGTGAGGCGCGCCGTACGGTGCCCGGGCGTCCGCCGCCGCGCGCCCTTCAGGCTTTGCTCAAGCCCCGCTCAAGCAACCCCGGACCTGCGCACGCATGCTCCAGGCAGCAAGCGTCAGCCGCCGACGCGGGAAGCGGAGAGAGCAGCACGATGTCGAACGACCGGTACCAACGCGCCAGGCCCTGGCTCATCGCAAGTCCCCTCCTCCTGATCCTCGTGTTGGGCGCCACCGCCGCGAGCGGGCTGTCCAAGAGCTTCACCATCGGCGGCAGCGCCCGAGGCTCGGGCTCCACCTCCAGCCGCGAGCTCTCCAGTCCCGTCGCACTGTCCGGCGTGAACCTCTACTTCAGAGGCGACGACCACGAGATCAAGCGCATCGGACTCTGGCAGGCTCCGAGCCGCTTGCACTACAGCTTCTCGGATCGAGATGGCGGTGACAAGTTCGTCATGGGAGCCCACTTCAAGCGCGTTGCCGCGAACGTCCTGCATGAGGCTTCACGCAACGATTGCCGCATCACCTGCTCACTCCCCATCCACGCGGAAAAGGACAAGGTGTTCGTCCTCGCGGGATTCGACCTCGCCAATCGTCGCGGTGAAGATCGGAACGTTCGCGAAGTGGGCATCGTGCCCGAGCTCCACGCCGGGCGCATCAAGGTGACGTTCAGCGACGACTCGGGCTTCGACTTCACCGCGCGGGTGCAGTACCTGCTGCTGCCGAAGGACGCCGTACGCGCGCTCGAGACCTACACGACGACGGACAAGCAGCGGGAGCACACGCCTCGCTTCAAGGCCCAACGCGTCATCCAGGGCTTCCACGTCCGCTTCACGAACGGTGATCACCACCTCGGCGATTTCACCATCTGGGGTAGCCTCAAGGTCCAGGCAAGCATGCGAGACAAGAACACCGACGACCCCATGCGAGGCGAGGTGCGCCTGGTGGTGCTGCGCTGACCGCGCCAGCGTCGGCTGACTACTCGCGGCGCAGCGCCTGGATCGGATCGAGGCGCGCAGCGCGCCGCGCCGGCAAGAAACCGAAGAACACTCCGACCACGCTGCTCGTCCCGAGGGCGATCAGGAGCGCGCGCGGCGAGACGTGCATGTCCCAGTCGAGGGCGCGCCCAGCAGCGGACACCGCGAACGAGGCGAGGAGGGCGCCCGCGAGGCCGCCGAGCAAGCACAACAGCACTGCCTCGATCAGGAACTGGATCAGGATGTCCAGCTCACGAGCGCCGATGGCCATCCGGATGCCGATCTCTCGAGTGCGTTCGGCGACGGACACCAGCATGATGTTCATCACGCCAATTCCGCCGACCAACAGGCTCACGGCGGCCACGCTGAGCAAGAGCACCTCCAGAACACCGAACACCTTCTGCTGCATCTCGCGGAACTCTTCCTGGCTGCGGATGCGGAAGTCGTTCTCGGCGCCTTCTTGCAGGCGATGACGCTGACGCAGGATCGCCGTGGCCTCGCGCTTGACCCGATCGGGGTTGGCGCCAGGCTCGGCGCCGATCAGCAGGCGCTGCACCTGCCCGGGCGGGGTCGGCAGGAACTTCGCTCGCATCGTCGCTATGGGCAGGACCACGACGTTGTCCTGGTCTTGCCCGAACGGGCTCTGTCCCTTGGACTCCAGCACCCCCGCGATGCGCAGCGGCGTGCGCCCGAGCCGGATCACTTGACCAATGGGATCGCCGTCGGCGAACAGCTCCTTCGCCGTCGTGCTGCCGATCAGGCACAGATTGCCTCCGATGGAGTCCGCTTCGGGGGGCCAGAGCGCGCCGTCGGCGACCTTCCAGGCGCGCACCGTGAAGAAGCTCTGGTTGGTGCCGATCACCTGCGCCGCGGTGTTGTTGTCACGAAAGCTGACCTGGTTGAAGCTCGAGAGCAGCGGCGCGGAGTAGACGACGCTGCTCGCTTCGCGCACCAGCGCCTCGCCGTCGTCCTCGGTCAGCGGTGGCAGCGAATTGCCTCGCGCGCCGCTCTGGGCAGTTTCCCTGGGGATCACCGCAAAGGCATTCTCCCCCAGGCTATCGATGGCCCCGCTGACGGCGCGCGTGGCGCCCTCCCCGAGCGCCACGACGATGGTAACCGCGGCCACCCCGATCAGGATGCCGATCGCCGTGAGGATGGCGCGCAGGCCGCTCTTGCGCACCGCACCGACCGCGAGGCTGAACGTCGTCAGCAGGTAGCGCAGCCCCCTCACCCCCTGCCCCTCCCACGGCCCGCGCTACTCATGACGCAGCGCCTCGATGGGGTCCAGGTGAGCCGCGCGCCGCGCCGGCAAGAACCCGAACACCACCCCGATCACCAGGCTGGTCAAGATCGCGGTCATCACCGCGTCTCCGCTCAGCACCATCGTCCAGCCGAGGCTGCGCTTCATCAGCTCGATCACGCCCACCGCGAGGCCGATGCCCGCGACACCGCCGAGCAGGGTCAGCGCAATAGATTCCGCAAGGAATTGTATCTGGATATCGGCGCGCCGCGCACCGATCGCCATCCGGATACCGATCTCACGGGTGCGCTCGGTGACGCTCACCAGCATGATGTTCATCACGCCCACACCACCGACGAACAGACTGACGCCCGCCACCGTCAGCA
This sequence comes from Polyangiaceae bacterium, assembly GCA_041389745.1. Classification (GTDB taxonomy): domain Bacteria; phylum Myxococcota_A; class Polyangia; order Polyangiales; family Polyangiaceae; genus JAHBVY01. The sequence goes on along the minus strand of JAWKRF010000047.1, from coordinate 20,205 downwards.
AGAGCAGCGTGAGTACGCCGTAGATCGCCTCCTGGCCCTGCTTGAACGCGTCCTGGGTGCGAACCTGGAAGTCGTTCTCCTCGTCTTCAGCGATGCGGTGGCGCTGACGGAGGATCGCCTCGACCTGGCGCACCGCAGCCTCCGTGTGCGCCTCACTCTTGGCGGTGGCCATGATCAACTGCACCCGATTGCCGAGCGTCGGGTTCACCCGGGCCCGCCAGGAGCCGATGGGCATCAGGATGCGATCGTCCTGATCCTCGAAGGGCGACTGACCCTTGGGTTTGAGCGTACCGATGATCCGGAACGGGTGCTTGCCGATGCGGATGTAGTGGCCGATGGGATCTTGCCCCGGAAACAGCTTGTCGACCGCCGTCTGCCCGATCAACACCACCTTGGCCTTGACCAGCTCCTCGTTGGCATTCCACATGCGGCCCTGGAGGACCTCGAACTTGCGCGCGCCGAGGTAGTTGGTGTCGACTCCGCAGACTTGGATCTGGTCGTTGCCGTAGGGGCTGATGACCTGAGCCTTGGCGTCGGAGTAGACCGTGACCAGCTCCACTGCCGTCGCCTCGCGGCTGATCGCCAACGCATCTGCGTCGGTGAGTCCGATGGGCGCCGTCCGCACACCGCTCTTCGCGACGGGCTGGCTCCAGACGAACAGCAAGTTCGACCCCAGGCTCTCGATCTGATCGCCGACCCGCTCACGGGCCCCGCGTCCGAGCGCCGTGACCACCACCACGGACGCGACACCGATCAGCACGCCGAGCGTCGTGAGCAGCGAGCGAAGCCAGCTGCGAGACAGCGCCGAGAAGGCGATCTTCACCGAAGCGCGCAGCATCAGTCCCCCGACTCGGCCTGCGCCGCCGACTCGGGATCGGCGGAGTTCAGGCGTGCGAGCATGCGCGCCGCGCGCGCGGGCTCGAGGCTACGTTCGTCCAGCTGAATGCGGCCATCGCGCACCGTCACCACGCGTCCGGCGCAAGCCGCGATGTCGGGCTCGTGGGTTACCAGGACGACGGTCAAGCCGCGCACGCTGACCAGCTCCTGGAGCAGCGCGAGCACTTCGTAGCTCGTGCGGGTATCCAGGTTGCCAGTGGGCTCGTCCGCCAGGAGCAGCGGAGGGTCGGTGACCAGCGCGCGGGCGATGGCCACACGCTGTTGCTGGCCGCCCGAGAGCTGAGCCGGGGTGTGAGTCAGGCGATCCGCGAGGCCGACCTTGGCCAGGGCGCCGATGGCGCGCCTCTTCCGTTCCCTTGCGGAAATACCTCGATAGACCAGCGGCAGCTCCACGTTCTCGAGCGCCGTGGTGCGCGGCAGCAGGTTGAAGCCTTGGAAGACGAAGCCGATCAGCCGGTTGCGCACGATGGCGCGCGCATCCGGAGAACGCTGCCCGACGTCGACTCCGGCGAGCGTGTAGGTGCCCCGGGTGGGACGGTCGAGGCAGCCGAGGATGTTCATCAGCGTGCTCTTGCCGGAACCGCTCGCGCCGATGATCGCCACGAACTCTCCGGCGCCGATGCTGAGGTCGACGCCGTCCAGCGCCCGCACCACCTCGGGGCCCGTAGCGTAGTCCTTGCTGACGCCTCGGATGTCGATCAGAGCCATCGCTGTTCAGAAGAGCTTGAAGCCCTTCTCCTGCTTGGCGTCGCGTTGTTCGACGATCACCTCGGCGCCGGGAGCGAGCTGGTCGGACTCGAGCACCGTCCACACACCATCCGTGATCCCGATGTCGACGATCAGCTCCTTGAAGGTCTCCTGCCCGACGGGGGTCTGGGAGTCCACGACGTAGACCCTTCCCTGCTTGGCTTCGAGCGTCGTCTTCGGCACCACGGGCTTCGGGGGTTGCCCCGGCTCGCCCGCTTCCAGGGGACGAAAGCGCAAGGCGGCGTTGGGTATCGCCACGGCCCCCAGCGCCTCTCGGGTGCGAATGGTCACCGTCGCCGTCATGCCCGGTCGGAGCTTGAGCTCTGGGTTGTCGACGTCGATCACCGCGGAGTACGTCACGACGCCCTGAACGTTGTTCGGGCTGTAGCGCACCTGACTGACCTGCCCGCCGAATTTTTCCCCAGGGAAAGCATCAACGACGACCTCCGCCTTCATCTTCTCCTCCAGACGTCCGACGTCGGCCTCGTCGATCTCTGCGAGGACCTGCATCTTGCGCAGGTCCTGCGCGATCACGAAGAGCACCGGCGCGGAGAAGCTGGCAGCCACGGTTTGCCCGGGGTCCACCGAGCGATTGATCACCACGCCGTCGATGGGCGAGTAGATCTTCGAGTAGGCGAGGGTCGTGCGGGCGCTGCTGAGTTGTGCGCGGATCTGACCGATCTGCGCGTTGGCCGCGGCCACGTCTGCCTTGGCCACGTCTCGCGTACCTTTCACTTGGTCGAGCTCGGCCTGGGACGAGAGGCCAGAATCGAACAGCTTCTGCGCGCGCTGGAGGTTGGCGTCGGCGGTGGCGAGGCTGGCCTTCGCGCGCTGCAGCGCGGCCTTCGACGCCTTCAGCTGAGCGCCGCTCTGACTGACCTGCGCGCCGTACAGCTGCGGATCGATTTCCGCAAGGAGATCACCCTTCTCGACCTTGGAGTTGAAGTCGACCAGCACCTTGACCACGCGCCCCGACACCTGCGCTCCAACCTGGACCTCGGTGAGCGGCTTGACGTTGCCCGTCGACTGCACCTGCTCGATGACATCGCGCTTCTCCAGGGCCTTGAGCTCGAAACGGGGTTTGGGGGGAGGAGCGCCGACGGACTTGTAGACCCGGAAGGCGACGAACAGCGCCACCGCGCCGAGCACCAGCAGGCCCCGCCGCAACCAGCGCTGGACGCCCTGAGCTCGCAGCTCCCGCTCCAGCTCGCGCACTGTCTCGTCCACGGTGCCGCCGGCTGCCTCGGACTCCGTCGGCTGCGCGGTGCCCCCCGCCGCGGCGCGGGGCTCGGTCGTTTCACTCACACTCATCGTCATTCCAATCGTGGCCGTGGCGGCCCGGCTCCATAGCTAGGTCATCCTGCGCCCCACGCCCACCGTCTCGCTGGGCTCGGGCTCTTCTCCCCGGTCGTCTTCGTATTTGCTCGTGTTCCACGAAACGCCCCCACCCCAGCCCAACGAGCGGCGAACTCAGATCGGACCCGGAGTGTTCCCCTTGCCGGAGCCCGAGCGCGCCCTCCCCCGCGTAAACCTCCGAAATTCTTGTACTAGCAAGCACTCCGGGTGCACGCTGGAAGCAACCTGCGCGGTGTTTCCACGGCGCACCCGGAGTGCTCGGCAAGGCGGAGCGCTCGCCAGGGCGAAGAAGGCACCCAAGGTTCGCGCGCGCCGACTGTCCAATCGCCTGGTGCTCAACTATCGTCAGCCGCAACCCGTTGGGAGGCCACGAAAGGGGCCACTCAAGCCCTGCGGCCATCGTCGCCAAGTGCGGAACGCCTCTCGCTCGTCTCGCTCCTCAGCGCCGCGAGCGAGGACCAGCTGGTCCATTCGGCCCGGCTCAACCTGTAACTTTGCCGGTGACCGTGCATGTATCTCGCGCACAAACGCATGCCCCAAAGGACGGATCGCGAGCTCGTCGACGCAGCCAGAGAGGGCGACGCAGAAGCGTTCGGCACCTTCGTTCGGCGACATCAGAAACGCATCTATCGTCTGGCAGCTCACATGCTGCGAGACGCTGCGGAGGCGGAGGACGTCACGCAAGATGCGTTCGTTCGCGCCTATCGGGCGTTGGACCGTTTCGACGGTCGCAGTGAGCCCTTCACGTGGCTCTACCGCATCGCCGTGAACCTCTCGCTGAACACCATTCGCTCACGCAAGACGCGGCGCACCGGGCCCAGCGTGGATGACCCGCGCGTCGAGGGCGCGATGGTCGAGACCCGTGTGACCATCGGCAACCCAGCGGAGCTCACTGCCGATCGTCAGGCGGCGCGCATGCTGGCGGAGGGCCTCGACAGCCTCAGTGAGACGCTGCGCACGACGCTGATCCTCGTGACCATCGACGGCCTGAGTCACGCCGAGGCGTCGGAGATCCTGGGCTGCCCCGAAGGCACCGTGGCGTGGCGAGTCCACGAAGCGCGCAAGAAGCTGCAAACGTTTCTCGAGAAACGGGGTCACACCCGGGAGGCGGAGTGATGTCCGACGACGCCAAACTCCCGGATCCCATGGAAGCACTGCTCAGCGCCTGGCCAGTGGCGCACCGACCCGAACTCGACTGGGAAGCCTTCGCAGACGCGACGGTGACTCACGCGTTCGCCGATGATCACCCCGTCGCCGACGACCTGCTCGACGCGCCACCGCTGGACCCCGAAGACGGCGAACCCAGCAAGCCTCGGCTGGCTGCGGTGCCGGCCGTCGACGATCAGGAACTCAGCCTGACCGACATCGCGAAGGCGAGCCTGGAAGACGACGACCCCGAAGAGACCCGAGAACTGGCGACGCTCGCCTTCAGTCACGCGAGCCGTGAACGGGTGAGCCGTCCGTCGTACCCCGACGTGCCGCGGACGAGCGAGATCCGCGCGACGCCTCGTCCACCAACACCCATCGAGCCGAAGGCCGAGGTGGTCGCCCTGGAGGCGAAGCGCCCGGGCGGCGGGGGTCGTTGGGGGCTGGCAATGGCAGTGCTGGGCATCGCCGCGGCAGCGGCAATTCTGGTGCTGCGGCCTGGACGCCAGCAAGCCGAGGCAACCGCCGGCGCGCACCAGTCGAGTATCCCTGCGGCAACTTCGAGCGGCGCCACGCCCCAACCCGAGAAGACACAGGGCGAAGCAGTCGCCGAACCGCGTGGCACCGTTGCGCCGCCCTCGCTCACCGTCGAAGAGCTGAAGCCCGAAGCGCCAGGCAGTCAGGGACCCAGATTGGCGATCGTGCCCTCGAAGCCCGCCGCGATGCCGACCGCAGCCCTCAGCGCCGCGCCAGCCAAGCAACCCGAGGAGCCCGACGATCCGCGCCTGGTCCCCGCCGCTCAGGCGGACAACGTCGCGCTGGAGCCCTCGACCGGCGCCGCCCTGGCTGCCGTCGGCCGAGTGATGGGCGGAGCAAAGGCCTGCGTCGCCGGGCACTCGGCTCCGAGCAACGCCACGATAGCCTTCGGGTCCAACGGCAAGGTGCAGTCGGTGGCGATCAGCGGTCCTGCGGCAGGAACCGCAGCGGAGTCCTGCATCCGCAGCGCCCTGTCCGGGGCGCGGGTCGCGCCCTTCGCCAAACCCACCTTCACGGTGCGCGTGCCGATCCGTCCTTGAACGCCCCTCCCTCTCCCCCTGAAACGCCCGCAATTGCAAGCGGCGCGTTGACAAGGCCCGACTCTTCGCCCATATTCCCGGCCCCTTCGCGCCCGGCCTGGGGTCTTGGGCAGCGATATCTAGGAAAGTAACAATGGTTTCAGCGACTCAGCAGACCGAGCGTCGACGCTCCATCCGGGCTCGCAGGGCTGGCAACAAGACCGCCAAGCTGCGCGCGAAGCACGGCACCCCCGCGTTCCCCGTACACCCCGAGGGTTACGACCCCAAGGCGCCGGATGCGAAGCCGGCCAAGTCCGAGTGAGGCTCTAGATGGCAAATCACGCATCCGCCGCAAAGCGCAACCGTCAGACCGTCAAGCGCACCGAGCGCAACAAGGCGCTCCGCAGCGCGCTCCGCACCTCGCTGAAGAAGGCGCGCACGGCCCTCGAGGGCGGTCAGCCTGAAGAGGCCAAGCCCCTGGTGATGGCGGCGAGCAGCTTCCTGGCTCGCGCTGCGAGCAAGGGGATCATTCACCTCAAGAACGCCTCGCGCACGACGAGCCGCCTGCAGTCTCAGCTGGCGAAGCTCGGCTGATCCAGCGCTAGCGTCCCTTGAGATCGCCGACCCTGTGATGGGGTCGGCTTTTTTTCGTTTGGAAGCCCGAGCATTCCGGCCGTTTGGGGGTGAGGCGCGCCGAGCGTGCGACACATCCGCCCGAGTCAGGTGTCCAGCGACGACCTTGTAGATATCCGCACGGTTATTGCTACCGAGCCCCGGCTACTTGGACGGCAGCGCTGCGTTCCCCTTCTCCCCCCCAAGCCCCCGCGAGTTCCAGCCACAGCGGTACGAACGCGAGCTGCCAACTCGGGACCTCCAGCGTCCAAGACGACGCCACGCGGGCTGATCACTCCGTCGGCGCCCCCCGCAACCTGGAGACGCCTCACTCGACGAACTTTGAACGCCCCACCCCGGACCGGGCACGAAGCTCGGCGTCTGCCGCTACCCCGAGCGCCCTTCTGGCGCTATGGCCCGAGCACCGGGGGAACGAGGGGAAAAACCACCGCTCCAGCTCGTGGCGACGCATGGAGGTGCATGGCAAACCGTGTCGTCAGCCCGTCACCGGCGGCAAACATCCAGCCATTTCGGTGGGGCTTCCTCGACCGTGCTACGCTGAGGCCCCATCGAGTTCAGACTCAGACGCGCCGCATGAATGCGAACGACACACCCCCTGACTCGCTGGTCGGGGCCCTGATCGACCAGAAATACCGCATCGAGCGCTGCATCGGGCGTGGCGGCATGGGTGCGGTCTACGAGGCGACCAACGTCGCCATCGGCAAGCGGGTGGCGCTCAAGTTCCTCGAGGTCAGCGACGGCCCCGCCGATCGCGACGCCGTGGTGCGTTTTCAGCGCGAGGCCGAGGCGGCCAGCGCCGTGGAGAGCGGACACATCGTCCAGATCTTCGACTCTGGGACGACCGCGGATGATCGCCCCTACCTGGTGATGGAGCTGTTGCGGGGCGAGGACCTGCGAGCGCGACTCAAGCGGGTCGGCAAGCTGCCCGAGAGCGACGTGATCCACATCGCGATGCAAACGCTTCGGGCTCTGGTGCGCGCCCACGAGGCTGGCATCGTCCACCGCGATCTGAAGCCGGACAACCTGTTCCTCGACTCTCGCGACGACGATCCGCTGTTCGTGAAGGTGGTCGACTTCGGGATCTCCAAGGTCACGCAGACGCGCGCCGCCACCAACAACACGCTGACCCGACGTGGCACCGTGCTCGGCACCGCCTACTACATGTCACCGGAGCAGGCGCAGGCCTTCCCCGACATCGACGGGCGCGCCGACCTCTATAGCCTGGGCGCCATCTGCTACGAAGCCCTGACGGGGGAAGCCCCCCACGGCGCGGGAAGCTACGAAGCCATCCTAGTCAAGGCATGCACTCAAGACGCCCCCGACGTGCGCGGCAAAGCGCCGGAGACGAGCGAGGCTTTCGCCAAGGTCGTGGCCAAGGCGCTGGCTCGGGATCGCGCCGATCGCTATCAAGACGCCCGGGAGTTCCTGGACGCACTGATCGACGCGTGTCCAGATCTCGTGCGCAGCGGCCCCGTGGTCCTACGCAGCTCGCGGCCCAACGAGGCCGCGCCAGGCCAAACCGCGGTCGTCACGGCCGGCGGGACCACCGTCCCCACCACTGGTCGCGATCGCGCGAGCCGCCGCACGTGGGTCGCTGCTCTGGTCGCGGCGCTGGGTGCGTTCGCGCTGACCGTGCTGTTGATGGCGCGCACCAAGCCCGGCGCGGACGCCGAACCGGCGAGACCCGCTCCTGGTTCGACGCTGCCGGCCGCCGCGTCCGCAGTCCCCGCCCCGCAGGTGACGCCTCAGCCAGAGCCCGCCGAGAGCGCCTCAGCGCCCGCTGAGCCAGCTGCAGATCCCTCGGCGCGCCCCACGGAGTCCGCCAGCCCAGCGGAAACGCAGCGCCCGGGTGGGGCTGCGAAGCCACGTTCAACGGCGGTTCGGGGTACCAAACCCGCCACTGCCCCGCCGAAAGGTACGACCGGCGTCGCCTCGGGATTGAAGCTGAACCCTGAAGAGCCCTGAGCGCTGCAATCCCGAGGTATTACCGGAGCTGAACGCATGGTACGAAGCGACCTGCTTTCGTGATGCGTCGCAAGCTCGTCGTCCTCAGTTTGCTGGCTGCCTGCGCGGCGCCCGGCCTGGCTCTCGCTGCCCCCAAAGACAAAGCCGTCTCGGACAGTGATCGTGAGGCCTCGCGCGTCCACTTTCGCAAGGCCATCAAGCTGTTCCAGGACGGCAATTTCGTCGGCGCGCTCGCAGAGTTCCAGGCCTCGTACAGGTTGAAGCCAGCCGGCTCGACCCTGCAGAACATCGCGCTTTGCCAGAAGCAGCTGTTCCGCTACGCCGAGGCGGCAGAGACCCTCTCCGACTTGTTGAAGCTCCACGGCTCGGAACTCGACGAGTCGGAGAAGACCGCCGTCCGTCAGACCATGGAGGAGCTCGAGGGCCTGGTCGGTCGCGTATCCATCACCGTGGTCCCCGCCTCGGCCAAGGTCAGCGTCGACGGGCGTGCCTTCAGCGCGGACCAGCTGTCGGAGCCCATCCGCCTCAACGTTGGCGAACACCGTATCCGTGCGGAAGCTCCCGGCTACGCCCCGGTCGACCAGACCGTGCGCATCGCGAGCGGCGACGCGCCGAAGCCGTTCAACCTGGAGCTACGCGCGGTGAAGGGCTTCGTAGAGATCGTGGCAAGCGACGCCGGCGCGGCCATCGCTATCGACGGTCAGGCCATGGCCTACAAGCGCTGGAGCGGCCCGGTAGAGCCCGGGAAGAGGCTGATCCAGGTCTACAAGGAGGGGCACAAACCCTACGAGAGGTACGTGGACGTCGAGGTCGGGCGCACCGTACGGATCGACGCGGACATCGGCTCTGGCGATAGCGGCACGAAGGACGTGATCGTCGACCGCGTGCCTGGCGCCCCCCCAAGCAAGACCCCGCCGCCTGAACAGCGTGGCTGGTACGGTCTCGCGAGCCTCAACGCGCTCGGCGTGAACGCCAATCCCTCGATCTACGACTCGAACACCGACGACGCCGGAGGCGGCTCGTTCGGCATTCACGGCGGCTATCGCCTGTGGAGTCCCATTGGCATCGAGGGCTTGTTCGAGGTCGCGCGCCACGACGTCACCACCTGCGTCAAGGACGTGAGCGACTGCTCCGGGGACGACAACCCCGATGCCCGCGAGTACTCCCTCACCTCCGCTCGCCTAGGAACCAACCTGCGCCTGTTCAGCAGCGGCCAGAAGCTGCGCTTCTCGGGAGCGCTCGGCTTCGGTGTCGTGAGGCAAGCGGTGGAGCTGAAGGAGGCCACGGGCTTCAATGGCGGCAGCGCGAGCGGCTTCGACTCGTACTTCATGATCGAGCTCGGCGCCCAGTACAACGCGGGTCATTGGCTGTTCGGACTCGCCGCCCTGGGCTACTTCAACGGCACCAACGGCATCAACGACGAGACCATCAATGGCGAGAAGGTCTACGAGCAGAACGGCCTGATCACCGCCGGCATCGGCGTTCGTGTGGGCTGGAGCGTGTGGGAACCCCGCTGAAGCGCGCTGAAACAGCCACTTGTCCGATATCGCGACATGCCCGGGCATTGTTCGGGGGCGGACCATGGCAGGCACGAAACGCGGTGGAAACTCGGGTACCATCCGCAGAATGAGTGACGCGATTGGTAAGTTCTCCGGAGAGAGCCGGCGCTTCGAACCGCCGGAGGGATTCAGGAAATCGGCGCGGGTAGGATCCCTCGAGGAGTACCAGCGGCTCTATCGCGAGAGCCTCGACGAGCCCGAGAAGTTCTGGCGCCGCGAGACCTCGGAGTTGGTCTTCAAGAAGCCGTGGACGAAGCTCCTCGAGTGGGAGGTGCCGTTCGCCAGGTGGTTCTCTGACGGAACGCTGAACATCACCGAGAGCTGCCTGGATCGCCATCTGAATTCCCCGAGGAAAGACAAGACGGCACTGATCTGGGAGAGCGAGCCCGGTGAGACCAAGCGCATCAGCTACGCGGAGCTGCACCAGCAGGTGCTGGCCTTCGCCGCAGCGCTGAAGAAGCTGGGCGTGGAGAAGGGCGATCGGGTCGCCATCTACATGGGCATGGTGCCCGAGGTCGTCGTCGGTATGCTGGCGTGCGCTCGCATTGGTGCGCCCCACAGCGTCGTCTTCGGTGGCTTTGCGGCGGACGCGCTGCGCGACCGCATCAACGACTGCGGCGCCAAGGTCGTGCTCACCCAGGACGGCGCCTTGCGCCGCGGCCACGTGGTTCCCCTCAAGGAGACGGTGGACCACGCGGTGCACCAGACGCCCTCCGTGGAGCACGTCGTGGTCTATCGACGTCTCCCGGAACGCTGCGAGATCGAGATGCTCGAGGGGCGGGATGTCGACTGGTACGAAGCGATCGACGCCGCCGACCCGGAGAGCGCCGCCGAGGCGACGGAGGTCGAAGCCGAGCATCCGCTGTTCATCCTCTACACGTCTGGTTCCACGGGAAAGCCCAAGGGTGTGCTTCACACCACGGCGGGATATCTGGTCGGCACCCACGTGACCACGAAGTACGCCTTCGACTTGCAGGAAGACGACGTCTACTGGTGCACCGCCGACGTGGGGTGGATCACCGGTCACAGCTACATCGTCTACGGCCCGCTCTCCAACGGCGCGACCTGCGTGATGTATGAGGGCGCCCCGAATCATCCTGACTGGGGACGCTTCTGGGAGCTGATCGACAAGCACCAGGTGAGCATCCTCTACACCGCCCCGACGGCGATCCGCGCCTTCATCAAGGCAGGCGACGAGTGGGTGCGCAAGGCGAAGCTCGACAGCTTGCGGTTGCTCGGAACCGTCGGCGAACCGATCAATCCCGAGGCCTGGATTTGGTACCACAGGGAAGTGGGCAAGGAGCGCTGCCCGATCATCGACACCTGGTGGCAAACGGAGACTGGCGGCATCATGATGACCACGCTACCAGGCGCCGCCGCGGCACAGCCCGGGTCATGTGGGCTCCCGTTCTTCGGCGTCGAGCCCGCGGTGGTCACCCGCGAGAACGAGGACGTGCCCGCAGGTAGCTCGGGGCTCCTGGTAGTTCGCCGTCCGTGGCCGAGCATGCTGCGCACCGTCTGGGGCGACGACGAGCGCTACGAGAAGCAGTACTGGAGCGACATCCAGGGCTGCTACTTCACTGGCGACGGCGCAAACCGCGATCAGGACAACTACTTCACGGTGATCGGCCGCATCGACGACGTGCTCAACGTGTCGGGTCACCGCATCGGAACGGCGGAGATCGAGAGCGCGCTGGTGAGCCACGCGTCGGTCGCCGAAGCCGCCGCGGTCGCGCGCCCCGATGACCTGACCGGGCAGGCCCTCGTGGTCTTCGTGACCCTGAAGCCAGGCTTCACCCCGAGCGCCGAGCTCGGGACGCAGCTCAAGGCACACGTCGGCGAAGAAATCGGCAAGTTCGCCCGCCCCGCAGAGGTGCGCTTCGCCGACGCTCTGCCAAAGACCCGTAGCGGCAAGATCATGCGTCGGCTGCTCAAGGACGTCGCGGCCGGCCGCGAGACTCAGGGGGACATGTCCACGCTGGAAGACCTGTCGGTGATAGCCAAGCTGCGCGGAGACGAAGAGTAGGCCGAGCCAGGCGCGCCGGGCGTCTCCCCAGGGAAGCGTTCGGCGGCGCTCCGACCAAGCCCCTCAGCGATCGGTGTAGGAGTAGCGGGCGGTGTAGGTCATGAAGCCGCTGCCGCTGCCTCCGCCAGAGGCGCTCAGCGGGCCCTTCATGGTGACCAGCAGTAGCCTGGAGGTGCTCACGTCGAGTTCCATCGTTCCGCTCAGCTTCGAGGCAATCTTCACCACGTCCCGTTCATCCCGCATATCGAGGCTGAGGTCGAAGGTCGCCACCTTCGAGCCGCCCTGGTCCTTGGTGCCGGTATAGGTCAGTGTGCCGCGTTCCAGCTGCGCCCCCGTGGGGACGAGGCTAGCCGGCATCGGCAACGACTGCCCCACCTTGAACTCGGAGTCGGGCAGAAACGACACCGGGCCAACGCCGAGGTCGTCGTCCTTGACGTCCTTGAGCTGGGCAGCGCTGGGCGCCTGGCCAGCGGCGGTGACGATCTCCTTCTGACCGCGACTGACGTCGACGATGAAGGTCTGGCCCTGAGCTGCGCTGGTCTCGGCCTTCCCGTTGGTCTCGTTGCGCTCGATGACGTACTCGACTTGCATCCGACTCGGCGTGTTGCCCTCGACGCTCAGCACCTGGACTCGACGCTGAGAGGAGCTGGCGAGCTTCACTTGCTTGCCGTTGGCCTCGAGGTCGATCTTCAGCTCCTCGCGGATCTCCGCCTGGTCTCCGATGACTGGCGTGCGCAGAGCACCGCCCGTCGCCGCCACGGTGTTCGAACCGTCGCTGCTCGCGACGACGACGATGACGACCACCAGGACCACCAGCACCAAGCCACCACCAACGGCGATGCCGAGCGCGCCGATCGCGCAGCCACCGAGGGCGCCCTTCGCCATCGCGCTGGACCCGCCCCGAACGACGCTCGGAGCGCTGACCGCCTGAGAACTCGACGGCGGCGCAGAGCCCGGCGAGCCCGTCGCGGAATGCGACCCTGCGGCGCCCGCGAAAGACGGCTGCGCGGCCACGGTTGCGGCGAGCTCGGCAGCGCTCGGGGAAGGCGGGCGGGGCGGGGCCACATCCATTACCGCAGGGATCAACGCTGTGCCCTGGACGGCGGATCCGCCAAGCTCCGTCTGCGCGAGCGCGGGGTCGAAGACGCCCATCGCCTGCGTCCCCTTGCTGCTCGTGCCGACGACCTGCTGGGTAGCGGCGGCTCGCGTCTCCGGGATCTCGGTCGAGGGGATCTGGGTTGCCGGAAGCTGGGTCGGCGCCGCCAGACTGTCAGCTTGCGTGGGCACACCACTCGGGGCTGACAGGGTCGAGGGTCCCTGTGCCACGCTTGCGGGAACGCTACCCGGAAAGCTCGGACGACCAGGGGCGGCGCGTTCGGGCTCTGGAACCGTGACCGCCTGGCTCTGGGCTCCGAGGATCGAATGCACGCGTCTGGCGGCAGCATCCAGGGGCACGCCCGCCAACACCTTGCGCAGCCCCTTGAGCACCGCCGCCGCGTTCTCGAAGCGCGCGTCGGGATCGACGTGCACGCACTTGGAGAACCAGGCGTCGAAAGCCTGGGGATACGGCAACGCGGCGTCGAGGGTCGCGGCTGCGTGGCCCGCAGGTGGGATCACCGCGGCGCCGTGGGTGGGATCCGTTGCGTCCGGAGCATCCCAGAAGCTGCGCCCAGTCAGCATGAAGAAGCCGACGAGGCCGAGCGCCCAGACATCGATGCGCGGATCCTGCCCTCGCCCGGCGGACTGCTCGGGGGCCTTCCAGAGCTTCTCACCCGTGTCGACGAAGCGCGCCACGCCGAAGTCGAGCAGGTTGATCGAGAAGGCCATGCCCACGCGACGAGCCGAGGCGAAGAAGAAGTTCTCAGGCTTCAGGTCCCCGTGTGCCTCACGCCTCTGATGCGCCTTCTGAAGCGCCCGACAGCTCTGATCGAACAGCTCGATCACGTGGGGAGCGGACAGCGGTCCCTTGCTCCGCACCCGCGCGCTACCGTTCTCCCCGCGCAAGAGCTGCATGACGAACCACGGGGTCGCATCCGCAGCACGCACCCCCGTGCGAAACACCTCCACATAGTGCTCGCGGTCGAGCTCCCTCCCGGACCGCAGCACGCGATCGAACTCCGCCGGATCGAACCCAGGGGCGATCACGTGGGAGTGGATCAGCTTGAGCGCACGCTGACGTCCGGACTCCAGCTCCTCGACGTTGTAGATGGCTCCCATGTGCCCGGTCGCGAGCATGCCGAGCACCCGGTAATCCTCGAAGGTCGCGCCCGTGGCGAGAGCAGCTGGAGAGCCCACGCTCCGATGCTACACGACGACCTGTCCCACCAACAGAGCCTCCATCCCGACCCACCGCCCTGACCAGCGCGCTGGGTCGGATGACCCACACCTGCACACGCTCGACGGCTCGAATATCAGTCGCTGATATCCAGATCGTGGGTTGGCGGCGTCCGCCCTTGATATGGTCTCGGATCGTGGCGCGAACTCGCTATCTGATCATCGGTGATGGCGGCGCAGGCATCACCGCTGCCGAGACCATTCGCGCCGAAGACTCCGCCGCTTCGATCGGGATCCTCACCGACGATCCCAACCCTGCCTATTTCCGCGCGGCTTTGACTAACTTCCTCCTGGGGGAACTGAGGGAAGACCAGATCTGGGCGGTACCTCCGGACTACTACGAGGCGGCGCACATCCATCGCATCTTCACCCGCGTGGTTGGCCTGGACCCCAAGCAGCAGCGCATCAACCTGAGCAACGGCAGCAGCGAAGCCTACGATCAGCTGTTGCTCGCGAGCGGAGCGCGGGCTCGACACCCCGACTTCCCGGGCTCTCAGCTACCCGGTGTGATGACCCTGCGCACGGTGCAGGACGTGCGCGCCGTCCTCGACTCGGTGCGCGCCGGCCGGGTGAAACATGCCGTCGTGCTCGGCGGAGGTGCCCTCGGGCTCGAGTGGGCTCACGGCATGCTCGAGCACGGCGTGAAGGTGACCCTGCTCGAGTTCGCGCCGCGGCTCTTGCCGCGCTCGCTCGACCCCGTCGCCTCGGATCTGCTCGCTGCACGCCTACGCAAGGCGGGTATCGACGTGTTCCTGGGTGACGTGGTGGAGCAGGCTCACGCTGGCCCCGATGGTCACCTCGCCCGCGTGACGACCAAACAGGGCCGCATCCTCGAGGTGCAGATGGTCGCGGCCGCGATCGGCGTGATCCCGAACTCGGAGTTCCTGAAGGGCAGCGGAGTCGAGCTGCATTCGCGAGGCGCCATTCTGGTCAACGACCGCATGCAGACCAACATCCCGGGGGTCTACGCGGCTGGGGATTGCGCGATGTTCAACGGGCAGGCGCTCGCCCTGTGGGAGCCGGCGCGTGCACAGGGGCGCATCGCTGGACTCAACATGTCTGGTGTCGACGAGCGCTACAGCGTCGGCGAGCACTACTTCGCCACGCGATTGTTCGATCTGGATTTCGCAGCTGTGGGCAACGTGCAGGACCAGGAAGGGGGCGAGGACCTTGTTGATTTTCCGCGAGGCACCGGCAGCATCAGCTATCGTCGGCTAGTAGTCAAGCAGGGCAAGCTGGTCGGCGCGCTGATGGTCGGTGAGCGAAGCGCCCGCGTGCGCGTGACGGGGCGAGCTTTGAAGCGCCTGGTCGATGCGGGCATCGACGTCAGCGACGTGAAGCACCGGCTCCTCGATCCGGGCTTCGACGTCAAGGCGTTCCTCCACTCGAACCGTCTCGTGCAGAAGCAATCCGGAGGGACGTTGCCTCCGCCCGGCGCAACGCCCGGCTACCGGGCCACGATGACCATCGCCGCAGCCTCCCTCACCCCCCCCGCCAAGGAAGACACCGAGAAGAAGACGCTGGCGTCATTGGGCGAAGTCGCGAAGCGCGCCGCCGAAGAGGTGGAGCAACGACGCGAGCAGGCCAGCCCCGCGCCCGTCCAGCTCAGCATCGGTCTCCGCGCGGCAACATCGACGATGCCAGCCGTTGGCGCTGAGCCGAGTGGACTCGACGCGAGCCTCTATCTCGAGACCGTTCAGGGCGCCGGCCAGCGCTGGCAGATTCCGGCACAGCCGCTGAACATCGGCACGGACTCCACCTGCGAGGTGAAGCTCACCGACCCCCACGCCGCCGTGATCCATGCACAGATCGTGCAGCATGGCGAGAGGCTCTACCTGCGCGATCTCGGCAGCCACAGTGGCACGAGAGTCAATGGCCAACCGTTGACGCACGTTCACCCCCTGAGCCACGGCGATCGCATCGAGATCGGCAACACCCGGCTCGTGCTCGACTGCCCGAGGTTGCCCGCCAACGCCGAAACCCGCATGCCCCAGGCGCCCAGCTCCCAGGCGGCGAGCGGACCTCGCGCCCCGCGCCTGGAGTTCCGCTCGGGGCACTCCTTCGGTCTCAGCGTGGCCCTCGGGAGCCATCCGGTGACGATCGGCAGCGATCCTCGCTGCCATTTCCGCGTGGCAGACATGAGCGTCGGGCCTCAGCACATCGCCTTGCGCTACGTGAACGGTCGGGCATACGTCATGGACCTGGGGGCGGCGTCGGGGACCACTCTCGCAGGGCAGCGCCTGACCCCACGTCAGGAGGTCGCCCTGAGCGAGGGCGCCGAGGTGCGACTGGGAGAGGTCCTCGCCGTCTACACCGAGGCTCCCTTGGTCGCGCGAGGGAGTCTCCTGGACGGCAGCGCACAGCTGGCCGTGATCGCGGGACGATCCCTCGGCCACACGGTGCGCATCGGCGACCGGTTGTATGTAGGGACCCACGGCGAGTGCGGTCTGGTGCTTGCGGATCCCGGCGTCGCGTCGGTGGCCCTGGAGATCACGCGACTGCAAGGCGACTTCTTCGTGCGCGACCCTTCCAGCGGCGGCGGCAGCAGCAAGGGCGGCGTCCCGATCGGTGCCCAGGCCGTGCCGCTTCGCCATCAGGAGGTGCTGATGGTTGGCGGCGCGATGCTGCGCTTCGAGGAGGTGCCATGAGCCATCTCGACACCTTGCAGGCCGAAGATTACTCCGAAGAGGTCGCCGAGCTCGCGCTGAGCCAGGCCATGGCCTGCATCGGCTGCAACGACTGCATGTTGGCTTGTCCGATCTCTCAGTCGCGCAACGTGACCATCGCGGAGCTGAACGCCGCGGTGCACCTGCCGACGATCAGCGACCCTCGCGTCGCCGATTTCGTGACCGCGTGCACGCAGTGTGGCCAGTGCGTACCAGCTTGCCCCGCGGATCTGAGCCGGGCCAACATGGTGCTCTACAACAAGATGAAGGTGGAGGACGACGTCCCCGACTACGACCTCCTGTTGCAGACGGCGCAGGGCGCCACGCCGTCGGGCTGGTCCCTGGACGAGCTCTCGGAGCAGCTGACCGAGTTGCCCTTGTTCAGCGGCGCGAGCCCGAGGGATCTGCGACGCATGGTGCTGCAGAGCACGCTGCGGTTCCTCCAGCCGGGCGAGGTTCTGTGCTGGGAGGGCAGCTTCCACGAGCGCCTGTTCGTGGTACTCGAAGGCTCGCTGGAGCAGAGCAACCGTGGCCTGCGCGGCGAGCACATCCGCATCCTCGTGCTCTCTCCAGGGTCTTTCTTTGGGGAAATGGGCGTGCTCGCCGACGCTCCCGAGCCCTACACCGTGCACGCGCTGGAGCGCTGCATCGTGGTCGAGGTACCAAAGGTCAGCGTGCTCCGGCTCACGCGACACGCCCCGAGCTTCAAGCAGACCCTCGAGCACCTGTATCAGAAGCGCGCGCTCTGGAGTTATGCGAGCAACCCCGGAGCCCTCGGGGTGCTGCCCGAGGCGGCAGTCGAAGATCTATTCGCGAACGCCAAGCTGCAGCTCGTGGCAGCTGGCGAGACCTTGTTTGCGCAGGGCACGCCCCCCGCGGACGCCTTCCTGGTGCGTAGCGGCTTCCTGCGCGCCAAGCAGCGCACGGAGAGGGGCGAACGCCTGCTCGTCTACTTCCGCGAAGGCGACGTCTTCGGCCTGCTCGACTTCGTGGAGAACAGCGGAGTCCGCCTCTATTCCACCGAGGGCGCTAGCCGCGCGGAAGTGATTCGCATCCCAGGCTCCGCGATCCGGGAAGTGCTGGCGGAGTACCCCGACGCGCAGAGCGCGCTGCTCCGCGGCAGCTTCGACAGCGACCGCCTGGCGCGCTCGCCAAACATCGGCTGGGGCGGAGTCGCCGCCCACGGTGACGCGGGGCCCAGCCTGCACGTCTTGGTCGAGGAAGGGCTGGCCAAGGGGCGCGAGGTGCTGGTGGTCGACCAGAACCTGTGCACGAACTGTCAGAACTGCATCGACGCTTGCGGACGCCGCCACGGCTACAGTCGGCTCCAGCTGCGCGGCCTGCAGATCGATCAGTACCTCTTCCCCACCGCCTGTCGCCACTGCGACGACCCCGCCTGCTTGATGTGCAGCGTGAGCGGGATCGTGCGCCTGCCGAGCGGCGAGATCCGCATCATCGAAGACAACTGCATCGGCTGCGGCGCATGCGCTTCACGCTGTCCGTACGGAAACATAAGCATGCACGCGGTCGCCGAGGAGAAGCCGGGCCTGTGGCCGCGCTTGATGGACTTCATCGCAGGGGGGGAGAGGGAGCGCCGGGCGAAACAGGAGCTCGAAGTCAAGAACCAGCGCATCGCCGTCAAATGCGATCTGTGCTCCGGCTACTCCGACTACGCGTGCGTCAAGGCCTGCCCAGTGGGCGCGGCGTGTCGCGTGGACCCGGCCGTCGCCTTCGCCGACCTGCTGAAGGAAGGAGGCCCTGGCCATGTCTAAGCGGCTGCGCAAGCCGAGAGGCCTCGAGTCGAACGTCTGGTGGCTCGTCCTCTTCCTGGTGACTGCGCTGGCGAGCTGCAGCCTCACCCAGGCCTACAAGACCATCGCCGGCGTGGTGCGCGGCTACACCTTCCTTGGGGTGCTGCTCGGCTTGCTGGCGACGGCGCTCTTCTTCTCCACCTTCTTCTTCTCGCTGCGCAAGCGCACGCTGCAGGAGAGCAAGGTCTTCGGGCGCGGCACGATGATGGCGTGGATGTCCTCCCACGTCTGGCTGGGCTTGCTCGCGCTGCTGGTCGCCTGGGCGCACGCCGGCAACGGCGTCTTCAGCTTCAACGCGTCGACAGGAAAGACACTGTTCGGCGTGATGGCGTTCGTGGTGGTGAGCGGCGTCGTCTGGCGCCTCGCCCTACCTCGCGTACCTCCACAGGCGGCGAAGCAGGTCGGCAACTACAACCGAGCGGCGACCGAAGACCGCGCTGCCGAGCTGCTGACGGAGATCGAGAAGCTGTCGGCTGGCTGAGGCGACGCTTGAGACGTCAAGCCTGGAAAGCTGCTCGAAGGACGCGGTTTCGCCGAGCAGGAACGCTCCAGAGTAGCCGCCGAGCTGCCAGGAAGCCGAGCGAACCGTCTTCGTCGAAGTCGCGTCGCTGATCGATCGGGCTAGACGCGCGGAACTGGCGAAGCTGAAGAAGCAGGCAAAGTTCACCGAACGCCTGCAGATGTGGCGCGCGACTCACGTGCCGCTGGGGCTGATCCTCGTGGTGCTGATCCCGCTGCACGTCTGTGGCGCCTGTGACATGCCCTCGAAGGTCCTTCCCGTGGGCGCCGTACCGAACGCTACCCTGGGCGGGCTGCACTCGGCCGACGACTGCGTGCAATGCCACAAGGAAATCGTCCAGCAGTGGCGGCACTCGATGCACGCCCACGGCATGACCAGCCCGGTGATGGTCGTACAGAACAATCAGGTGGCCGCGCTGATCCTCAAGGACGCTCCCTCCCCCGATCCCAAGAAGATCTGTGTGAACTGCCACGGCCCCATCGGCTCGAACCTCAACTCCCAGACCGAGCTACCCTTCAGCGGGTTCCCCCTCGGAGACTCCGACTACCTGAACGAGGGCATCACTTGCTCGGTCTGCCATCAGTGGAACGGAACCCCGGTGACCGGGGGCGGCGGCCTCGCCCAGTGGGCCAAGGGCCTGAAGCCCGGCAGCACCTTCTTCGGTCCCCGAGACGATGCCGTGGGGAACGCGTACCACTCCAGCGAGAAGATCCCCCTCTTCGACAACCCTGACCAGCTCTGCCGCAACTGCCACGTGGTCGCCTACGACACCTCCGGAGACGGCCGCATCACGAAGGGGCAAGACCTGGTGCTGCAGCAGCTGTTCGACGAGTGGACGGACTATCAAGCCGCAGGCAACCCCGACACCTGCGTGAGCTGTCACATGCCGTTCTCCGGCTCGCACCGCGCAGCGAGCAACGCCTGGCCGATCTTCGAAGCGGACGGCTTGCTGCCGAAGCGCGCGGTACGAGACCACTCCTTCGTCGGAGTCGATTACCCGATCAACGTCAGCCCGAGCGAGGATCCGCACCGCGACAAGCGCCTCGCGCTCCTGGCCAGCGCCGGCACGCTCAGCCTGAGCGGCGTGCAGAACCTCGGCTCCAGCGTCGCCTTCAACGTGACCATCAGCAACACCGGTACCGGGCACAACCTGCCGAGCGGCTTCGCCTTCGTGCGCCAGATGTTCGTCGAGGTGCGCATCGTCGATTCCGCCGGGCAATTGGTTGGCAGCTCCGGGGTGCTGTTCAACAACACAGACGACCTGTGTGACTCCACCACGATGGATGACCCAACGAACCCCGTGCGCCAGTTCGTGCAAGGGTGTTCCCAGAGCGATCCTCAGCTCGTGAGCTTCCAGCAACTCCTGCTCGATCGCATCGAGCCCAAGGTCGACGCCAGCGGGCAGATCGAGGTGGACGCTCGGGGAGACGCGGTGCTCGCAAAGCCTGCGGGGGCCGTCGAGGTCGTCATCCAGCACACCACGAGCGGCG
>JAWKRF010000046.1:0-27655 GCA_041389745.1 Polyangiaceae bacterium | reverse complement strand
ACGCTCGGCGCTCAGCCACCCTGGCTTGAAGAGGCTCGAACAGGGCGCGCTGGTGCCGGTCAGCCACACCGGTAAGCCGCTCAGGTCGTCGGTGCTCTGACCGAAGTCGACGACCAGGGAAGCCGTGGTCTGGGCCGCTCGCCGCTGGGGTAACCAGCCACCGTGGGCGCAGACCTGAGCGCGTCTGGGATCCGGCCCTCGTCCAGCGTGATCCCTCAGCACCCCCAGGCCGAACCCCGCGGTGAGCGCGCCGCGCCCAGCGGCCAGCAAGCACTCGACGCGGGCCTGACGCGTGTGCCCCATCGCGGCTGCGCTGAACAACCGATCGCGAAAGGTACGGGCGAAGTCCAGACGTCCACGTCCAGGCGCCAAGCCACGATCCCTCGCGTAGGCGTTGATGTGCGCGCTGGCGAACTGCCAGTCGTCGCGCACCCTCAGGCGGTTCGAGATGGCGTAGATCCCCGCGACTTGCCGCCGCACCCAGGCGGATCCTGCGCTCTCCACCGTCCACGCGCTGGTGCGGTCTGCGAAGAGGAAGCTGTTGTCGTAGTCGAAATTCCGAACCCGATGCCCCGCCTCTCCGCCCTGTCCCCAGACTTCGATCAGCTCGCTGGCAAGCTCGGCGGCGGCCTGGGCGGTGTCCGCCCGCTCCAGGCACAGGCGCAGCACGTCCATGCCGAGCAGACCCGGCTCGATGGTCTCTCCCCTCGCCCGCCGCCTGCGCCGCTCGGCGGCGATCCGCGTGAACACGGCCTCATTCCCCGCAACGACGCCATGCTCGTTCACCCCCATCTCGGCGCCCCACATCCAGTAGGGCCGACTGAGCAACACGGCGTGCGTCCGAGGGACTTGGGGCAGCTCCAGGGACGTGGTGTGGACGCGCGCGTCCGCCGCATGTCGCTGAGCGGGGATCCACTCCACGCCCTGGGCCTCGAACGGCTCTCGGTCGCTGTTCTTGCCGAACAGCGGCGCGCCGCTCGGCGTGGCGTCTCCCAGGGCCACGAAAGTGTCGCACATGGCGCGATTCTGGAGCGGGCGCTGGAGGCTCGAAAGCCAAAAGCGCGCCGCTGGCACCGCCAATCTTGACAAACCCGATGTGCAAAAGCAGATCACCCCCGGTGAAGCTCTCGAACAAAGGCCGCTACGCGGTCCGGGCGCTGTTCGACATCGCCTTCTACAACGAGGGGCGCCCAACGCAGGTCAAGGACATCGCCGAGCGTCAGTCGATCCCGCCGCGCTTCCTCGAGCAGATCTTCCAGGACCTCAAGCGCGCGGGCATCGTCGCGTCCAAGCGCGGTCCCCAGGGCGGCTACTCGCTGGCGCGGCCCCCGGCCCAGGTGAAGCTGAACGAGGTGATCCGCGCCCTCGAAGGGCCGATCACCCTGGGCGAGAAGGCCGCTGACAAGGGCCAGGAGAACGACGAGGTGCGGCGGGTCACGGAGAGCGTCTTCGGTGACCTCTCGCAGCGCGTCGAGGAGTGCTTTGCAGCGGTCAGCGTCAGCGATATCTGCACCCGAGCCGATGAGCTCGGTCTCCCCCGCCCCGGCGCTCGGCGCTACGTCTACGTGATCTGAGTCGCACATGACATCCAACGCACCTCACCCCCAGGCCCGGCACCCACGGATCTACGAGGACATCCTGGACCTCATCACCGACACCCCGCTGATCGAGATCCAGCGGCTCGAGTCCGACGTGCCGCGTGCCACGGTGCTCGGCAAGCTCGAGAGTCAGAACCCAGGTGGGTCGATCAAGGACCGCATCTGCCTGTCGATGATCCTCCAGGCGGAGGCACAGGGCTTGCTGGCGCCCGGGGGTGTCGTGGTGGAGCCGACCAGTGGCAACACGGGCATCGGCCTGGCGCTCGTTTCCGCACGGCGCGGATACCGCTGCGTGCTGACGATGCCCGAGAGCATGAGCCTCGAGCGCCGCCAGCTGCTGGAGAGCATGGGCGCGGAGCTGGTGCTGACGCCGGAGGCTGAGCAGATGGAGGGCGCCATCGCCAAGGCACGGGAGATCGCGGAGACCACCCCGGGCGCCTTCATGCCGCAACAGTTCGACAACCAGGCGAACCCCAGCGTGCACTACGAGTCCACGGCGCAGGAAATCTTCCACGCGCTGGGCGACTGCGTGGTGGATGCCTTCGTCGCAGCGGTGGGCACCGGAGGGACCGTGAGCGGCGTGGGCAGGGCGCTGCGCGAGCGCTACCCCGAGTGTCGGGTGATCGCCGTCGAACCCGAGACCTGCGCCACGATCTCGCGCGGCGAGCGGGGCCCCTCGAAGATCCAGGGCATCGCCGCAGGCTTCGTGCCACGCAACTACGACGCAGAGATCCCCACGGAAATTCGCACCGTGGCCGATCGACGCGCGTACGAGATCAAGCGCGCGCTGAGCCAGCGCGAAGGGCTGCTGGTGGGGATCAGCGCCGGGGCGAACGTGGCGGTCGCGCTCGAGGTCGCCCGCGAGCTCGGGCCTGGCAAGACCGTGGTCACCGTCCTCTGCGACACCGGCGAGCGCTACTTCAGCTTGGACGAGTATTTCGATGACTGACCAGCGAAGGACGCGCCCGCGGGTCGCGCTGATCGGGATGGGCGGCCTCGGCTGTCCGGCGGCCCTCGCCCTCACCGACGCCGACGTGGATCTGGTGCTGCTCGATGACGATGAAGTCGAGCTCACCAACCTGCATCGCCAGGTGCTCTACGAGGAGCGCGACGTGGGGCGTCCCAAGCTCGAGGCGGCTCGGGACGCGTTGGTGCGCCGGGGCGTGGCGCCCGACCGCCTGACGCTCCTGAACACGCGTTTCCTCCCGGAAAACTCAGCCAGCGTCCTCAGGGACGTGGACCTGGTGCTGGAGGGCTCGGACAACTTCGCGACCAAGTTCCTGGCAGCGGATGCCTGTTTCCTCGCGGGTGTGCCCGTCGTGCACGGGGCGGCGATTCGCTGGCGGGCGACGGCGTGGCTCGTCTCCCCCCGGGGCAAGCCCTGTTACCGCTGCCTGTTCGAGGACCTGCCCCGCGGCGCGCAGCAGAACTGCGACAGCGCTGGCGTGATGGGGCCGGTGGTCGGCCTCGCGGGCGCCTTGATGGCCGAGCTTGGCCTGCGCTGGCTCGCCGGAGAGGCCGACGTCGCGGGCTCCCTCTGGACCTACGATGGGCTGACGGATCGCCTGCGCGAGGTGCCCGTCGCCTCGCGCCCGGAGTGCGCGCTCTGCGGGTCCGCGGCTACCATTCACGATACCGCTGAGGCTCGATATCTCGATCCGCTCGCAGGCTCCTGCCAGACGAGCGGTGCTCAGGTAGTCGGCGTCTCCTGACGCCCCTTGACGGCCGTTCGCGGCCACCGAAGGAACAACACATGGCAACTACAGTTCGCATCCCCACCCCCCTGCGCACCCTCACCGGCGGCGAAGAAGCCGTCAGCATCGAAGGCGCGAACGTCCGAGAGCTGATCGACAACCTGGAGTCGAACCACCCCGGTATGCGCGAGCGTCTGCTGGACGACAAGGGCGTGCGCCGCTTCGTCAACATCTACGTGGGAGACGAGGACATCCGCTTCCTGGATGGCCTCGACACGGCCCTCGACGGCAAGGAAGAGGTCAGCATCGTCCCAGCCATCGCGGGAGGTTGAGCGTGCTCCCGTTTCAGGACCGCTATTGCCGCCAGCGCAAGCTTCCCGAGGTGGGCAAGCTCGGCCAGGAGCGAATCGAAGCACGCCGCGCGGTGGTGCGCGGCGGTCCTGAAGCCTTGATCGAGCTCGCCTATCTCGAACGCGCCGGGGTCGCCCGGCTCGAGCTGCGCAGCGGCCCGCCTCGCGCTTGGCCTCACGGCGCCCAGTTCAGCCACGAAGGGCCAAGCCGCGTGGCGCTCGGCGCTTGGGGGGCGCTGCGGCAGATCCAGCAGGCTCTGATTTCCGACACCTCGGACGCCAGAGCAGAACCCCCTTCCCCGGACCCCAGAGACCCCTCGTGAAAGCCAATCGCTTCGTCCGCTCCCGACGTCTACGCAACGTAATCGATGCCGTGGGGAACACACCCCTGCTGCGTCTGAAGCGCGTCGCCAGCACCGCGCCCGATGTCGAGGTGTTCGTCAAGCTCGAGTTCTGCAACCCTGGGGGCTCTGTCAAGGACCGACCCGCCAAGCGCATGGTCGAGGACGCCATCGCCGACGGTCGGCTCACCGACGACAAGATCCTGATCGACGCGACCAGTGGGAACACCGGCGTGGCCTACTCGCTGATGGGTGCGGCCCTGGGCTTTCGCGTGAACCTCGTGATGCCGAAGAACGTCAGCAAGGCGCGCAAGGACATCACCCAGGCCTATGGAGCGGAGCTCATCCACTCCTCGCCCATGGAGGGCTCCGACGGTGCGATCCGACTGGTTCGGGAGTTGGTGGAGAGACACCCCGACAGGTATTTCTACCCCGATCAGTACTCGAATCCGTCGAACCCCCTCGCCCACTACCACGGTACCGGCACCGAGATCCTCGAGGTGCTCGGCGATCGCCTGAGTGTGTTCGTGACCGCGCTGGGCACCAGCGGTACCTGCATGGGCACCACGCGGCGCCTCAAGGATTTCGCGAAGGAGCCTGGTGGACGGAGCATTCGCTGCGTCGCCGTCGAGCCAGCGGAAGCCTTGCACGGCCTCGAAGGTCTGAAGCACATGGCGAGCAGCATCGTGCCGAACATCTACGACCCGTCGCTGCCGGACGAGATCATGCCCGTCGGCACCGAGGACGGCTGGGACATGGCCGAGCGAGTGGCTGCGGAGGAAGGCCTGTTCGTGGGCCACTCGACCGGAGCGAACATCTTCGCTGCCGTGAAGCTGGCAGAGCAACTGCAGGCCAGTCAGGGCGGAGGCTGCGTCGTGACCATCGCCTGCGACCGCAGCGACCGCTACTTCGCGCCCATGAAGTGGGAGAAGCGCTACGTCTGGTAGGCTGCACGCGCGACGCGAGCCAGGCCGAGGAACGAGGAGCCCATGAGCAAGCCCGAGTGGACCCAAGGAGATCTCACCTTCACCCGCGCCATCATCGCGCGCGTGGAGCGAGCCGCACGTGAAGCGTACGCGCGCGACGAGGAAGCGTGTGGCTACCTCGCTGGACCCTCGGACCGTCCCCGCTTCGCCGACGAAGCAGTGGAGCTGGAGAACCTGGCGAACAAGTACCACCAGGTGGATCCCGAGAATCACCCCCGGACCGGTCGCGAGTACTTCAAGATCAACGCGCTGAAGTTCGAGCGCGCGATCGAACAGGGACGCAGCGCGGGGCGACCCGTCAAGGTGTTCTTCCACTCTCACCTCGACTGCGGCGCCTACTTCTCGGAGGAGGACGCGGCGAGCATGACGATGGGCGCCGGAGAGGCGCCGACTCATGAACTCGCGTACCTGGTGACCGCCGTGGACCAGGGCGAAGTGACCGCGCATCGCCTGTTCGTCTGGGACGCGGCGAGCAAGAGCTTCGTGGAGGCTCCGTTCAGCATCGATGAAGGGTAGCCGGTCGCTCTTCTGCGGACTCGTCCTGGCCCTGGGGGTCTCCACGAGCGCGTCCCGAGCCGAGCTCGTGGATGATGTTTCCGCCTTGAAAACGTCCTGGGCGAAGACCAAGGCCCAGGGTTCGCTGCCGCCAAAGCTGCTCGAGCGTGGCGACCAGCTGCCGCTCAGCCTGCCCGAGCGCTTTCTGACGAAGCGAGAGGAATGCACCAGCGTGGTCGTGCTCAGCGCGCCGAGCGTGAGCTTCGTGTTGCGCCTGGTACCTGATCGCGGAGAGACACCTGAGGCGCCCGAACCCAGCGTCGCGGGGCTGGTGCAGCTCGTCCGCTGCGGCGAGCGCCGCGCGCAGCTCGGGCGGCTGGTGGTCGAGATGCGTTCGCCACGCGGAGTGTTCGAGGTGCTGTACGCCGCAGCGGACGCGCCTCTGCCCGCGGCGCGCCGCCTGCTCGACGCGCGAGATCCAGGACCGGTGGATGAAGCCCATCCCATCGGACCGCCAGCGCGCGCAGAGACCCTGACGGCTCGAGTCGCGGCCATCCGCGCCGCCGCGTGGCGCGAGGGCGCCACGGCACAGCAGCGGGTGGGGTTGACGGCGGACGGTCGCGGGACTGGCTTCAAGGATCTCGAGCTGGTTCCGGGTTGTTACCGCGTGGATGTGCTCTCTGCCCAGGCGCCCGAGGGCTGGCACAGCAGCGCAGACGTCGACGTCGACGTCCGCCGCTTGCCCGACGGAGCCCTCGTGGTGAGCGATCGCGGAGAGGCGCTGGACGGCCACGTGGAGCTGTGCACGGCGACCCTCGGACGGGTGCGGCTCGGGTACTCCGGCGGATTTCCACATGTCCCCCTGCTCGGCCTGGTGAGCCGCTTCGCGTTTCCTCGCGACTTCCCTCGCCACTGGACCGACGCGACCAAGAACCAGCTCGCGTTGCTCCTGCGCCAGAAGCGACTGCCAGCCACCAGCTTCGAGGACGCACGGCGGCGCCGGGAATGGCTCGGTGTGGCGGGCGTCACCCGCGCCACGCTGCCCACACGAGCCGGAGCGTGTTACACCGTCGTGGTGGCGGCTAGCTCCGGCGTACCCAGCGGCTTTGCCCTGGTCGCGCGCCAGGGCCGAATCCACGTGGAAAACCAGAGCAGCGCGCCGGGGCGCGCCACCTTCGTCAAGTTCTGCGCCAAGCAGAGCGGCCACGCGCGGCTCGAGGTGGAGGCCCAGGGCAGCGCGCTGATCTGGCGCATGATCGCCTACCACAGCGGCGAGCTCCCGCCGGGGGTCGAATGAGGGGGCTGCGGCTTCGCCATGCGCTTGCAGGTTGCTTGGGCGTGCTGGCGCTGCTCGTGGGTTGCGCCTCGCCTCCCCCCCCCGCGCACGGGCCCGAGCGACTGAAGCAAGGCGCTCCGCCGGATGGCAAGCCGTTGCTCGCAGCGGACGCCGCCCGTGCGACCGCAGAAGGCGCTGGCGAAACGCAGGTCATCGCCGTCGAAGCGGCCACACCTGGCGATCGAGTCAGCGGCACGCTCATCGTCCCGGCCGACCGCTGCGTGCTGCTCCTGGCCCGCGTGAGCGACAGCATCGATGACGTCGACCTGTTCGCCTACGCGGACGATGGCCGGGTGCTTGGAACCGACGAGCGCCCGGACAAGCAGCCAAGCCTCCTGGTGTGCCCCCCTCACCCGAAGCGCATCTACGTGGTCGCTCGCGTTGCCTCGGGGCACGGCTTGGTCGCGGTGGGCGGGCAGCTGGTGAGCCCGGAGAAGGCCGAAGTCGCCGCGCGGGCCCTTGGCCACCATCAGCCAACCCCGGAGACCAACGTCTGGAGCCATTTCGAGGCCGAGCTCGCCATCCACCGCGATGAACTCGGCAGCCCCTGGCGGGATCTGCGGCGCGCGGCGCTCCCTGTCGAGGTGAGCGCTCCCACGCTGGCCAGCCTGAGCTTCGAAGCCGGACAGTGTGTCGATGTGTTCGTGACCCCCTCTTCCGAGGTCTCCCACCTGGACGTGGCCTTGCTGGACGCGGACGGGCGCACGCTCGGTCGCGGCACGAGCCAGGGCCGCAACCGCAACCTGCAGGTCTGCGCCGGGCACCCCGCGGAGCTGACGCTCGAGGTTCGCCCGCACCTGGGACGCGGACTGGTCGCGCTCTTGATCTCTCAAGCCGCTGCCAGCGAACTCAACCCAGACACCGCGACCATTCGCTACCTCACGGAAACGAATCAGGAGCTCCCGGCAGCGATTGCGACCGCCAGCGGCCTGAGCAAGCGTCTCGGGCTCCCGCTGGGCAAGAAGCTCAGAGAGGGGTCGGCGCCGACTGGACACAGCACGAGTGTCGACATCGATCTCGGCGCCGGCTGCACACGCCTCGACTTGGTGCTGGGCAAGCCGGCACGCGGGGTGTCCGCAAAGCTGTGGAGCAGCGACGGACAGCTGGTCGCGGAGACGTCCGGTGACCCCAGCGCGCGCCTGTTCGCGTGCGGCAAGGCAGGAAGGTACCGCTTGGATGTCGAGGCAGCCGTGCGGCCAGGTCCGTTCGCGCTGTTCTCCAGCCCCGACCCCAAGGCCACGCTCCCGTTGCGCCAGGCGCCCCTCGCCGCGGGTCGTCTGCTGGGCTTGCTGACGAGTCGCGGCGTGACCCGCGGTCGACAGCTGGGTGGCGTGAAGTCCGTTCGGCTGAGCGAGACCCAGCTCGTGCGAGAGCAACTGGACGTGCCCCCCGGGCGCTGCCTGGACATTGGACTCGGAGCCAGCGCGGACATCGGATCCCTCGAGCTGACCCTGCATGGCCGCGGCGGCGAAGGCGCTGTCCCAGCCGTGCTCGGCGTCGCGCGCGGTCCACGAGCGGTCGCCGTGCGCCAGTGCAACCTCGAGGGGCACGGGCCGCTCCGGCTGGACCTCGAGTTGCTCTCTCGGGGGGGAGAGGGA
This sequence comes from Polyangiaceae bacterium, assembly GCA_041389745.1. GTDB lineage: Bacteria > Myxococcota_A > Polyangia > Polyangiales > Polyangiaceae > JAHBVY01. The sequence continues at coordinate 19,257 of JAWKRF010000046.1, read as the reverse complement.
GAGGCGCTGATTGGCTGGCAGGTGCTGTCACCGGAGCCTTGATGGGTGCACAGACGGCGACCGGGGACTGCTTCAGCCCCTCGGCACCACGCTCTACTGCGAGAGCGGCACGACCTGCCTGCGATCGGAGGTGGTCTGCACGCCGTTCCCATCCTCGAGCACCAGCTGAGGCCGAACGGAGACGACCCTCCACCTCGCCCACGGCAGACTCTGGACGTGCGGCTTGAGCAGGACGAAGCCCCCGCGCTTCGGCGGCTTCGGATAGGGCGGCTCGGGAATGACGTCCGACTTCTGAACGTCGTTCTCTCGATTGTCCGACATCCAGCGGACCCGGAACGCGCCGTCGTCGTGGAATCGCACGATGTGTGCGGAGAACCACTCGTCGCCGCGCCTCGCGACCACGCGTTCCTTGTAGCCGGGGTTGAAGCCCTTGGGAGCCGCTGGTTGCCCTGCAGCGGCGGCCGCCTTGTCGAACCCACGTCGAGCGTCGGCGAGCCTGAAGCGCTGATCGAGGTTCATGCGCGTGAGCTCGCTGGGGACGATGATTTTCCCGGCAGTAATGCTGCGCTCCTCCCCCCCGTAGTCCTCGACGCGATAACCCGCATCGAGACGCGACTTCACCCGGCAGCCCACCCACTGATGGCCCCGGAGTTCGCAGACGGCCAGTCGTCCAGCAGGCAGCGGGTCAGCTTCGCTCGGTGGGCTCGTGGTCTCCGAACCCGGCAGTCGATAGACGTCGGCAGCATCCACGCTGAGCAGCTCGCCGTCGCTGCGCTGCAGCTTGAGCGCGGGGGTGCCAGCGTTGTTCTCCAGCGCCAGCACCCGCGCCTCGAAGAACACTCCTGCACTGGGCTCCACCAGGACCTGATCACCGCGCTGCACCGCCGGAGCGGCGGCGATAGCGGGCCTCGGTGACGGCGGCGCGTCCTCGTTGCAGCGACACCCGGAGGCCGTTGCCAGCAGGCTCAGCGTCAACCACACGCCGCCGACATGACGCCGCAGCGCCCGTGACCTGCGGGCGGCTTCTGAGAGTGGGTTTCGAGAGGGGAGCATGCGGGGCTCTCAGCGTACAACGAGGCTCGGCGCGCTGGAGGCGAGTGGCGTTGGTACTCGAGGGTCGACGCCCAGAAGAAGCGAACGCCGGGTCCACGCAATCGACACACGCAATCGAGGGAGTGGGAAGCTGCAGGAAAATTGCGCCGGCTCGCCACATCTGAGTCGAAAAATGCCTTAGCAACGCTAGCCAAGTGGAGTATTAACCTCGGCTTGGGTGGTGAGGCGGCCTGGAGGGAGCGTGGGGGATCCTCGTGCTGCCCTCCGCCAAAGCCAGCGAGGGAGATGCCTCGTCTTGGGCGAGCCGAATCCACGAGGGCGTATCAACTGAGCTGAAAAAGCAAAGCGGAAGAGGAGCACTGAAAGATGATGAATCACCAGCCTGAGAGCATCCAAGCAGCGGGTGGCGGATACGGGCCCCCTCCCGGCGGAATGCCGCCCGGCGGCGGCATGGGCGCCCCCGGTGGTTATGGAGCTCCCCCGCCTGGAGGCGCTCCGATGGCTCCCCCCGGCGGCGGAATGATGCCCGGTGGTATGCCTGGCGGCGGCGGAATGGGCGGCGGAAACATCGAAGAGGTCAAGAAGACCGTCCAGACCTGGATGATCCTCTCGTTCGTCTCCATCATCTGTGGCTGCGGTATCCTGGCCATCGTCCCGATCTTGTTTGCCTTCCAGGCCAAGACGGCAGCGGAGCAAGGGAATGCTCAGCTCGCGCTGGACAAGATCAAGATCACCAAGATCTGCATCATCATCGGCTGGGTGTTGCTGGTCATCTCGATCATCCTGAACGTGGTGACCGCGGTCATCGCGAACGCCTGATCGGATCCAAGCCAGCACTGCGAGCCTCGAGACTCACGTCTCGGGGCTCGTGGCTTTTTGTGCCTGCACGAACTCGTTGTCAACGCAGAGAGCGTTGCCGCAAGGCAACGCTCTCTGACCGTTCACTACGGGCCATGGCTCAGGCGCACAGGATGGTGATGCTGTGCTCGTGGCCTACCGCCGTCGTGCTGGTGACGGTGACACTGCCGCCACCAGCGAGCGTCCCGAAGTCGGCCGCCGTCAGGGTCACCGAGTGGGTGTGCATGGAGCTACCCATGATGTCGTAGGTCTTGTCCGCTGCGGCATCGACGTCGGCCTGGCTGACCATCAGCACGTGGCCGTGGTTCGTCGCGAAGGTCACGCCGCAGCCCGTGCTGCCGGTCCCGCCGCTGCCCCCGGTGGCACCACCGGAGCCGCCGTTGCCCGTGCCGCCCGAGCCACCGTTGCCCGTGCCACCAGAGCCACCGTTGCCCGTGCCACCAGAGCCACCGTTGCCCGTGCCACCAGAGCCACCGTTGCCCGTGCCACCAGAGCCACCGCCGTCGTCGTCGGAGCCGCAGCCCGGCAGCACCACGAGTGCACCCGCGGCCCAGAGCGCACCCCGGATGAACTCCTTGCGGCTCATGCCCGGAGTCTTGGAGAGAGAACCATCGCCTTTTCGGATCTTCATGCAACCTCCAGCTGGATCCTAAGCGTATCCAGCGCGTGTTTCCAAATCTCCCGCACCCTCGCGACGGTTTCGGAACGCGCCCAATGGCCACCTTTCATGGGCTCGAAGCTCGCTGTATGGTGCCGCCATGCTTTCGGAAGCAGGGTTCCAGATCCAACCCGTCAATCGCGCGCAGTTCGGAGTTGGGTGTATCAGCAAGCTCGGCAAGCACGTGAAGAGCGTGGGCAAGCAGCGCGCGTTGATCATTACCGACCCCGGACTGTTGAAAGCCGGTGTCGCCGCGCGGGTTGCCGAAGCCCTGAGCGCCGAAGGCATCGAGACGCAGACCTTCTCGGAGGTGCGTCCGAACCCAACCACGGAGGATGTATCTCTCGGCTGCGAGGCGGCCCGCGAGTTCGGAGACGCCGCGGTGGTGCCCGTCGGCGGCGGCTCGGTGCTCGATGCGGCGAAGGCCATCGCGCTCTGGGCGCCCAACGGCGGCGAGCTCTCGGACTACGTCCCTGGGTGCAAACCGAAACACCCTGGTCACCCCCTCGTCGCGGTCCCGACGACCTCGGGCACCGGCGCGGAGACCAACATGTTCGCCGTGATCACCGATCCAGAGCGTGGTCGCAAGATCCTGATCGGACACCTCAGCGTGCAGCCCAAAGCCAGCGTGCTGGACCCCGAGCTCACCGTGGGCTGCCCGCCGGGGGTCACGGCGACCTGCGGCATGGATGTGCTCACCCACGCCATCGAAGCGCTGAGCTCCAGCCGCCCGAACCCCTTCAGCGAAGCCGTCGCCTTGCGCGCCATCGCGATGGCGGGCCATCACCTGCCCATCGCCTTCGACGACGGTACCAACATCGAGGCCCGCAGCCAGCTGATGTTCGCCTCCCACCTGGCGGGCATTGCGTTCGCGAGCTCAGGGCTCGGCATCTGCCACGCCATGGGCCACCCACTTTCCGCACGGCTCAACGCAGCCCACGGACAGACGCTGTCGACGCTGCTCCCCGAGGTGATGCGGTTCAACTGCCTGGTGAGCGAGAACAAGTACGCCCAGGTGGCCATCGCGCTCGGTGTCGCCGAGCCCGATCTCGACAACCACGACAACGCGCAGCTCGGCATCAACGCGATCGAGCACCTGCGTGCCCAGGTCAAGACCGACCTTTGCCTCGCGGATCTGGGCGTGACGGCCGAGCTGCTGCCGACGCTGGTTGAAGACGCCTTCGCCGATCCGTTGATGATCACGACCCCACGCCGTCCCGAAGCACAGGACGTGCTGCGCATCTACGAGACCTGCATGAGCTGGTGACGCTCAGGCCGCGTCCAGATCGAGATCCAACTCCGCATCCGTGAGTTCGCTGGTGGTCGAGTAGCGAGCCTTCTCGAGGCTCAGGCGGGCCGCGGCCACACGCGTGTCGTGGGTGAAGCAGAGCCATGCGTTTCGCGCCAGGAGTCTCGAGAAGACCCGGGATTTCTCGTCGATGAGCTGCTCCGGGAAGCGATCGTAGCCCATGGTGACCGGCAGGTGCACCCAGGGCACACCCGGCACCAAATCCGCACAGAAAAATACTTCAGCCTGCTCGCCGCGCACCAGCGTGTGGAGCATCCCGGGAGTGTGCCCCGAGCTGCGGACGAAGCTGAAGGCTCGGCCAAGGAACTCCGACTCCAGTTGCTCGTCGCGCTCGCCGCTCAGGACCTCCAGGCGACCGCTCGCCTCCAGGAGGCCGACCAGCTCCGGGATGAACGAGGCTCGATCCCGTGGATGTGGCCGCCTCGCGCGATCCAGGGCCTCCTCACCCACGATGAAGCGCGCCTTGGGGAACAGCAGCTCAGGAGCCTCGCCCTCGCGATACGGCGCGAGCAGGCCGCCCGCGTGATCGAAGTGCAGGTGACTGAGCACCACGGCGTCAATGCTGTCGTGGGGCGCTCCCAGCGCCTCGAGCTGCTGGCACAGCACGTGCTCTGCTTCGACGACACCGAAGCGCTCGCGCAACTTGGGCTCGAAGAAGCTGCCAATCCCCGTCTCGAGCAGGATCCGACGCTCACCGTCCTCGATCAGCAGCCCACGGCAGGCCAAGGCGATGCGGCCTGCGTCGTCCGGTGGACACCAGCGACTCCACAGAGCGCGCGGAACGTTACCGAACATCGCACCTCCGTCGAGGCGTTGTGAGTTGCCGACCACACTCCGAATGCGCAACATGCGTCTCTCTATAGCGCACCGAACCGCCTTCTTCGAAGCCTTGACCCAGCGGACTCCCCTCACCCCCAGACTCCTCGCGTGCGCCGCGTTCGGCGCCTGCCTGTTGCCACGTGTCGCCCTGGCGCAGCCCTTCACGTTGCAGCTCGGAGAGCAGCGTCCTGGCGCTGCACCGGATCCAGACGCCGCGCTGTTCGTCGACCGCCAGCTCTCCCTGGGGGCTTCGTTCTCGCAAGCCTCGAGCGAGAGCACGCGTGAGCGTGGCGTGGCCGCAGTCGTGGGGCAGTTCGGCAGCCTCGACTCCACGCGTCTTGGCTGGGTGCAACGCTCGCGCACCTTTGGCATGCTCGGCGGCGGAAGCTCGGGGGTCGAGGGCGGGATCGGGGGTGAGATCAGCGCTGGGCCGCTCTTCGAGATGGTTCCAGGTGAAGGTAGCTTCGTCAGGGGAGGCTTCTCCGCCGAGCTGATGGGCAATCGGCACTTCTATTCCTCGTGGATCACGCTGCCGAGACTGGAGGTCGGCTACCACTCCCACGACAGCTCACGCCTGCTCGAGGGTTACCTGTTCGTCGCGCCCGCCTGGACCGGGCGGGTGAAGCTCTCGGACAAGGACGGGCAGCACAAGCTGGGTGGCACCGTCGAGCACGGAGCGGCGATCACCTTCGCCACGCCCGAAGTGCACTTCGACCTGACCTATCAGCGTTTTGCCGTGTGGAATCGTGATGGCGTCGCGCACGTCGTGCGTGCCACGGCGTGTGGCGAGCTCGGACGTCCCTCGATCTGCTTTCGCGCGCGGCTCTACGACGCACCCCAGGATCCCGAGGCGCTGGGCCAGGCGCGCATCGGCTACTTCGGCGTATTTCTGGGGCTGGGGCCGCTGGTCGCAGATCCGTGACGCTCCGGGGTTGACGGGCGCGCTGCGGGTTTCTAAAGCCTGCCGTTCGTCGAAACACGCCAGGTCCAGATGTCCGCCCCCGATCTCAACCCAGCACAGCACCAAGCGGTGAACACCCTGAAGGGTCCGATGCTGGTGCTCGCCGGCGCGGGAAGCGGGAAGACCCGGGTCATCACCTTCCGCATCGCGAAGCTGATCCAGAACGGGATCCGACCCGAGCGCATCCTGGCGGTGACCTTCACCAACAAGGCCGCCAAGGAGATGCGAGAGCGCGCCGTGGGCCTGCTCGGCAAGCGTCGCAAGAAGAGCGACAAGGCGCCGGAGATCAGCACCTTCCACTCGCTGTGCGTGCGCATCCTGCGCCGGAACATCGATCAGCTGGGCTATCCGAGCGAGTTCCCGATCTACGACCGCAGCGATCAGGAGAGCCTCGCGCGCGCGGCGCTGCGCGACATTCGCGTCGGGCACGACCGCCTGCGCCCTGGCGATCTGCTGCATCTGATCGGTGGCTGGAAGTCCCAGTCGGTGCGCCCCGAGCACGCCTCCGAGCACGCCAAGAGCGACAAGGAGCTGCTGGCTGCTCTCGCCTACTCGAAGTACCAGGACAACCTGCGAGCGGCTGGCGCCGTCGATTTCGACGACCTGCTGCTGCTCACCGAGGAGGTCCTCGATCGCTTCCCCGAGGTAAGAGTCAAGGAGAGCGGGCGCTTCGATCACCTGTTGATCGACGAGTACCAGGACACCAACGGCCTGCAGTACCGCATCGTCCGACGGCTTGCGGAGCGACACCGCAACCTGTGCGTCGTGGGCGACGACGACCAGTCGATCTACGGCTGGCGCGGCGCCGAGGTGGAGCACATCCTGAACTTCAAGAACGACTGGCCCGAGGCCACGGTCGTCCGGCTCGAGAGCAACTACCGCAGCCGAGAGGCGATCCTGAAGCTCGCCAACACACTGATCGCCCACAACTCCACGCGCCACGACAAGGTCCTGAAGCCCTACCGCAAGGGCGGAGAGCCTCCGCGCTTCATCCGCTTCGAGGACGAGACCACCGAGGCCCACGCCGTGGTGCGGGAGATCCGTGCGCGCCTGGACAACCCGCCCTCGGACAAGCGCGTCTATCCCAGCGACTTCGCGATCCTGTTCCGCACCAACGAGCAGCCCCGGGCCTTCGAGGTCGAGCTACGGCGTCACCAGGTGCCCTACGTCCTGGTCGGCGGACAGTCGTTCTACGACCGCAAGGAGGTGCGCGACGTGCTGGCGTACCTCAAGGTGCTCGCCTTTCCGCGCGACGAGGTCTCGCTGCTGCGCATCATCAACACGCCGGCACGCGGCATCGGGAGCGGTACGGTGAAGAACCTGGTGCAGTCGGCCGTGGACTCGGGCCGTCCGCTCTGGGAGGTGCTCGGGGAGGTGCGCCAGAACCAGGAGCTGACTTCGGTGGTGATCGACCGCGTCGACGGCTTCCGCAGGCTGATCGAGCACTACAAGGATGAGTGTGAGCGGGAGGGCAGCGACCTGGTGGAGACGGTGCGCGAGCTGCTGCAACAGATCGACTACAAGGCGGAGCTCCAGCGTCTGTACGACAACCCGGCCGACGTGGAATCGCGCCTCAACGCCATAGAGGAGGTGGTCAACGCTCTTGGCTCGTACGTCTCTCGCGCCGAGGCGCCGAGCCTTCGAGGTTTCCTCGAGGAGATGGCTCTGTCGACGCGCGACGATCTGAAGGACAACGACGACAAGAAGAAGAAGGAAGCCGTCACGCTGATGACCCTGCACTCGGCCAAGGGTCTCGAGTTCCCCCACGTCTACATGGTGGGCATGGAGGAAGGGATCCTGCCCCACCAGCGCTCGGTGCTGGAGAACAAGAGCGTCGACGAGGAGCGTCGCCTCGCCTACGTCGGTGTCACCCGAGCCCAGGACACCCTGACCCTGACCTTCTGCAAGGGCCGCATGAAGTGGGGCAAGCTGCGCGCCTCGATACCCAGCCGCTTCATCATGGAGATGCGGGGGGAGACGGAGCGCGCCAATCGCGCCGCCGAGGCCGCGAGGGCGATGTTCGAGCAAGCGGCAGCGTTCGCCGCCAAGAAGGAAGACGAGAAGAACAAGAAGGCCCAGAAGAAGAGCGGCAAGCGCCCCCAGCGAGCGAGCGTACCCCCGGAGACGGCTGCGACGACGCACCCGCGCAGCGCCCCGACGTCGACGAGCACTCCGGGCGCCCTGCCCCGTGCCCTCGCCGAGGGTCTCAGCGGGCCCGCGCTGGGCCCCGTCCAGGACGGCTTCGAGGGCAGCACGATTTCCCTGCGCCCCGGCGCGAGCACCGGCGACGCGGATCCGAAACAGCGGGCGGCCCTCGCCGCCCTGGCGAGTCTCGATGACGCCGTCGACCAGGGGCTGTCCTCGCTTCCGCCAGAGCCGGCGGAGCTCGCCCGCTCGGTGGTCAGCAAGCCGGCAGCAAAACCCAGCGCGCCGCTGCGCTCTTCCCGAGGCCCCTCGAAGCGCCCCGCTCGGGGCAACCCGTTCGATCCGACCTCCACGCCCAGCGTTTCCCCGCGGCACTTCGACTCGAGCGCGCCGACGACACCTCAGGCTTCGAGGCCAGACGCCGTCGTGGAGCGCGTCCCCGCGCCCGACTCGACGCACCTCACCCCCGACCCCGGCTCCGAGCCGTCGAGCGCCGCCCCCCGGAGCGCGCCCCGAGAACGCCAGGCCTCGCGCCAAGCAGAGGTGATGCCAGCTCACCCGGTCCCCACGGCACCGCCTGCGGTGACGCCCGAGCCGAGCAGCGATGAAGAACGCCTGCGCCGCGCGCTGGACGTGTTGAGCGGCGCCCTGGATCTCGACTGAGCGTCCCCACGAGCCTCCGTGCCCTGAATTCGGGAGCGCGGGGTTGCGGCGCCCCGCGAACTGTCGCAGGTGATGGAACGGAGGAGAGGCAGCAGCATGGGCGTCGTCGTGATCACTGGAGCAAATCGAGGCATTGGACTGGAGCTGACGCGTCAGCTGGCGGCGCGCGGCGCGGACGTGGTGGCGATCTGTCGCAAGAGCTCTGCGGAGCTCGACGCCGTGAAGGGCGTCCGCGTCGAGCCTGGCATCGACGTCACGACTGACGAAGGCATCGCGGAGCTCCCGCGGCGCGTCGGCGAGCACACGATCGATCTGTTGCTGAACAACGCGGGTCTGCTGGAGGTCGACGCCCTGGGGAACATCGACGCGGATTCGATTCGACGGCAGTTCGAGGTCAACTCCCTGGCCCCCGTGCGAGTGACCGCCGCGCTTCAGTCGAAGCTCACGAAGGGCAGCAAGGTCGCCGTCGTCTCGAGCCGCATGGGCTCCATCGCGGACAACACCTCCGGGCGCATGTACGGCTACCGCATGAGCAAGGCCGCGGCGAACGCCGCTGGCAAGAGCCTCGCCCAGGAGCTCCAGCCCGAAGGCGTGGCGGTGGTGATCCTGCACCCCGGCTACGTCAAGACGGACATGACCGGTGGGAACGGGAACATCGGCCCCGACGAGGCGGCCAAGGGCCTGATCGCCAGGATCGACGAGTTGACGCTGGCGAGCAGCGGCCGCTTCATGCACGCCAACGGCGAAGAGCTGCCCTGGTAGCCCCGAGCTTGGAACGCTGAGCGGCCAGTGCTAACGCAGGCTCTGCTGGGGCGACTCTGGCGGCGCTCGAGCCATTTTCCGCTGTTCGGGAATGGCCGAAGCACGCAGCGGGTCCCAGGAGAGCAAAAGCCGATGCAAGACACCGCCGAGACGCGCGCGACGCCCAACGGTCCGCCCCCGAAGCCTCAGCCCCCCGCGCCCTGCCCCAGAGACGAGCGCCCGAGCGAACTCGATACCGCGCGGAAATTCGGCTACGCGCTGGTGCGCTTCTCGATCTCGGCCTGGACCCTGCTGCCGATCTATGTCTCCTACCTCTGGCTGTGGATCCGCTGGAAGAAGCTCGGCCATGAGATCGAGAAGGACCACTGGAACGCGGTGCATCGCAAGAACGCTCGGGCCTTCTATCGGCTGGCTGTGCGCATGCGCGGCGGCATGATCAAGGTCGGACAGCTGATCAGCGCCCGCGTGGACATCATGCCGCGAGTCTGGGTCGAGGAGCTGTCGAAGCTCCAGGATCGCGTCGATCCGACTCCCTGGAGCGGCATCGAGGAACACCTCACCCACGAGTACGGTCTCCCACCGCAGCAAGTCTTCGCGCACATCGAGGAGAAGAGCATCGCCGCGGCGAGCTTCGGACAGGTGCATCGCGCGACCACCAGAGATGGCCAGGAGATCGCGCTCAAGATCCGCTACCCGAACATCGAGGCGAAGCTCGAGGTCGACATGACGCTGTTCGGGATCGCGGTGCCGCTGTTCAACATCTTCGTGCCCAAGGTGGATCTGAAGGTGATCTACCGGGAGATGCGCCTCGCCCTGGAGACCGAGCTGGATTACCGCCAGGAAGCCGCCTACACGCGCACCATCCACGACAACTTCAAGAACTTCTCCCCGCGCATCGACAATGCCGCAGGCGGAGGAGACGTGGTGATCCCGGAGGTGCTCGACGAGTACACGACCGACAGCGTGATCGCGACCACGTTCTTCGAAGGCTTCCGCGTCACGGACAAGCAGAAGATGGATGAGCTCGGGGTCAAGCCCACGGAGCTGCTCGAGCTGGTGCTGAATACGTGGACCAAGATGATGTACCAGGACGGGGTGTTTCAGAGCGATCCGCACCCCGGGAACCTGCTCTTCAACGTGATCGACGGACGTACCACGCTGTGCGTGATCGACTTCGGACAGGTGAAGATCCTGCCCAGGAGCTTCCACCGCCAGCTCGTCAACTCCGTGATGGCGTTCCTCACCCGAGACGTCGAGGCCTACGCACCCACCGTGGTGGCGATGGGGATCCTCAGCGAGGCGGACGTGGAGAAGGCCAAGCCGCTGCTGCGCGAGTTCTTCGAGCAGTACTACGAGCTCACCCCGGCGGAGGCGCGCGAGCTCGACTTCGAACGGATCCGCGAGGATGTGCAGGGCCTGATCCAGAAGATCGACAACATCCACATCCCGAACGACCTCGTGCTCTACGGCCGCACCTTCAGTCTGCTAGCGGGTCTGGGCACCGCGCTCGACGAGAACCAGAACCTGGTGGTGCTCGCCAAGCCGTTCATCATGCAGGCGATGTTCGTGCCGCCCGAGCCCGCCGCAGCCTGATCCCCGCCGCAGCCTGATCCCCGCCGCAGCCTCGCCGCTTCCTCGCTCGAGGACCCGAACCGCCGTCAGCCGCTCTGTCGGTCGCGCCGCAGCTGCCACTGCACAACCAGCACGATCCCGCTGAGCACCAGGCCTGCGATCCCCACGTAGACCAGGAGCGACGGTACGAGTTTCCACTTTGGAAAGCTCGCGCTGACCACCCAGCGCTTGTCGGTGGCAACGCTCAGCCAGTTGAAGCTCGCATGCAGCAGGATGGGCGCCAGCACGCCGCCGGACCACTGGCGGAAGATCCCGCAGAACAGGCCCAGCACCAGCGCCGAGACGACGCGGATGATACCGAGCCCGGTGTCGAAATCCGCGTGCATTGCGCTGAACAGAACGAGCACGACCAGGGTGGCGATGAAGCCATCCAGGAACACCCGCCCCACCGCCTTCAGGACCTTGAACCACCCAGGGTCGCTGATCACGGACCGAGACAGCACCGCGACGCTGCTCGGCGGCGGCGCGTCGCTCAGCAGCGTATCCCCGAGGTTCTTGCGCTTGGACGGTCGCAGCGAGTCCACGCCGCGCTGGATCGCCCCCCACAGCGCTCCGCGAAACATCAGCTCTTCGCTGATCGGCGCCATGAGCCCCACCCACACCAGCGTCGCGAGCAGCGACGAGACCGCGAGCCCGGCTCCAAAGTCACCGAGCCCCGCCTGCGCTTGCTGGCGTCCTCCCTGACGGATCTCTTGCAGCAGCGTCTCGAGCGCGGCTTGCTGACCGAGGTAGATCGCCGTCACGTAGACCAGCGGCGCCAGGAACAGCGCGTGGAGCCAGGTCAAGCGCTCAGGAAGCAGGCAGCCGAGCGCCGCCCTCGGCAGCGTGAGCTTCCCCGGAGAGCGCAGCAGCGCCAGGCTCAAACCGAGGCCGAACAGCGTCGCCAGGCACTCGACGATCGCCATCCACGAGGCCAGGCTCAGCAGCGAGCCGAGGCCCGCCGGCACGACGCGATAGGCCTGGAGCGCAAGCAGCCGCTCGACGCCTATCCAGATCGCCGCGACGCCCAGGAGACGCAGCCCGAAGTGAGACGGGAATCGACTGTGTGTGGTCCGTACCATGCTGCCGAAGCGCGGGGCCTCGGCCCCACCCGAGCACCGAGGTGACCCTAGTCGCGCTCGAATTGCAAGCGCCGCCAGGCGCCGCGCTGGCTCGGGCCCTTGCAGGCCCAGATCTCCCGCGCCGCGGGCCGCGTGATGATGCAGGAGTTGGTCGCGGTCCCCTGATTATCCTCAGGGAAACGCGCAATGCTATCGACCCCATCGCTCCGATCGGCGAACGCCCGGCGCAGAGAGTCGACGTCATGAGCGCCCTTGCTCAGGATCTGCCCCATGCGGTCGAGGCGAGCCTTGCTCGAGCTGTTGGTGGGCTCGCCCTGGAGCGGAACATGCTGGGGCGCCAGGCAATGGTTCGTGCGCGCGATGGGCTCGAGCTTGGCCTGGCGCTTGACGAAGTCCTGAGCGCTCACCTCGTACTCCAGGGCCCCACCGGCGTCCGCCGCCCAGTAGGTGTGTGCGGCGGAGCGCGGAGCCGTCTCCACGATCCTTCCCGCCTCCTCTCGCGTTTTCGCGCGGATCATGCGGTGGAGCAGGCTCAGGTAGCCGATGCCTGGTCGACTGCCCCGCACCTTGATGTTGGTCGTGCCCACGGACACACCGTACTGGTTCATACCGACCAGCGTGAGGCAGCCGACGCAGCCCACCGACCAGGTCTCGGGGCCCTCATCTGGCACGCGATGCACGGCGAGCACGTAGTCCAGGTCCTGCGGGTTCAGGTCCCAGGTCTGACCGGCCAGTACCTGCCCGCCCTGGGTGAGCTCCGGGGGGAGCAGAAAGCTGGTGCAGCCCTCGTCGTCCCCGGGCGGGGGCAAGAGCAGCACGTCACGGATGTCGGTCATGTTGGCGACGGTGTAGAGCCGCGCGCTGTCCACGCCGGCTCCCTCGGCGATCCCCTCATGCTCCTCGGTTCCCTCGGGATCCCATTTTGCCGCGATCCCCAGGCACTCCTTGCCGAGCTCCAGGAACTGCTGGAACTCAACCCCTGGCATGCGCTCCGCCATGTACTCGCTCGCAGCATCCAGGCGCTGGGCAACGAACGCGACGATCTGCTGCCGATACGCCTCGCCGTGGGCTCGCCCCATCTCGCGAGCGCTGCCGCTGACGCGCAGCGTGGGCAATTCGTAGGGCTGACCATCGAACACGGGCTGATCCATGGCACTGTAGATCCCGCGCGAAGACCTCAACGTCAAGTTTCGCCGCGGATCCCTGGCAAAGCGCCCCACGGCCCAGCAAGCTCCACAGCGTGAACACCCCGGACCGCCTCGCAACCTTCTTCGAGGAGCTGACTCGCCACGGCTTCGATCTCGGTGCGAGCGGCGACCCCCGGTGCCTCCCCGAGGATTTGCAGGGGGCTCTGCGCAGCGTCTTCTCGGATTGGGGGGGAGGAACGCCGGACACCGACTTCGTCCTGATCACGGGCAACACCCGGGCGCTCTGGCGACCGTTGCTCGACGCCGCGCCCAGCTTGCCCTGCGAAGATCCCCTGGACACCTACAGCGAACGCATCCATCGCGCCGCCGCCGAGCGCTGGCTCCCCGGCGCACGACTGTGGTTCGCCCACCAGCTGCGGCCGACGCTCCCCTTCCCTCGCCTGGCGGCGGCGCTAGGTCTCTGCGAGCTCGGACCAGCAGAGCTCGCAGTTCACCCGACGTACGGTCCGTGGTTCGCCTTGCGTGGCCTGCTTCTGGTTCCCCGCGGCAACCTCCTGCACCGAGAGCTGCCAGCGACAGGGGTCTCGGGGACGGCGCGCCCGCCTTCCCGCTGCGCGGGTTGTTCGGCGCCCTGCGTCCCCGCGTTCCGCGCAGCCCTGTCAGCCAGCCGCGATGAGCCCACCCAGCGAGCGAGGGTGACCGCCCACGTCGACGCCTGGCTCGCAGTGCGGGACGCGTGCCCAGTCGGTCGAGAGTACCGTTACGACACCGCGCAGCTCCGCTTCCACTATGGCGTGGGCGTCCTACCCAGGCTCGGCTCCCGGTAGATCCCGCTGATCCACCGAGAAACCAGCGAGTCTACGTTGGCGTCACTGGCGAGCTGGCGGTCACTGGTGGAGGAGGTGTGCGTTCTCGGCGCGACGTGGCAAGATGAGCGGCGATGCAGCGACGCCCGGACGTCCCCACCATGAACTCCCTGGACGAGCTGGATGAGGCGCGCAGCACCACGGATCCGTCTCCGCCTCCCACCGAAGACTACCCCGTGATCGAAGCGCACCCAGTGCGCAACCTGAAGGCCACGCTCCCGCTGATTGAACACGAGCAGCTCGCCACATCCGGTTCCCCGCCCACGCTTCGCGACAGCGAGGCCCCGGCTCCGATGATCCCCGGAGCGACCACCATCCAGGACGGGCTCACACCGCACAGCCGCCGTCGCACCATGGAAGCGATCGCCTACTCGCCGGTGCGACCGCAAGCGGTGCCTCCAGGAAACGAAAGCCTGGGAAGCACGCTCCAGAGCCCGAAGCAGCACCACCAGCCCGATGATCGCGATCTGAGCGCAGTGGGGCCAAGCCCCGACAGCACGGTACGCTCGGCCGAGCCCATCGCACGCCCCGCGTCGCTGCCCTCCAACGCGCCGCCCTGGATGCGACGGGCGCGCGAGTTGGCGAGCACCTTGGAGGCGAGCATCGTCTTGGCCCTGAACGACGAAGAGCCCGGTCCGAGCGTGATCGCTGCGGTGGACCGCGCCTACGACAGCTGGGCGGGAGGGGGCTTCGACAACCAGGCCGTCGCCAGCGTCGCCAACTCGGTACAGCGCACCTATCGCGCGATCATGCGTCCGTCTTCAGATACCGCGTCGGTGGTCGCTCAGGCGGCGCATGCCCTGTTCAAGGAGCTCCCGCCAGCGGTCGCGCGCTGGGTGTCGCCGACGTTTCTAGCTCAGATGGTCAGCGACCTGCGTAGCCAGACCTCCGAGCGGGACGCGGTCGTGCGCGGCACGATGCGCATCCTCGGCTGGGACATCACCTCCGAGCGCTCTGCCGAGCGGTTCATCGAGGCCGCGCGCGCTGACGTCGAGCCCCGGCGCTAGCGGAGACAGGACACTGGTCCCGCCGGCGGCGCTCGGTCGGGGCGCCAGCATTCCCAGGTGGGATCTCTCCACTGCGCGCACCGTTCCCCGGGACGTCGCGCCGAGTTCCTGTTATCCAGGTGGGACATGAGGACCTCGTTGAAGGCTGTGGGTCTGCTTGGCTTGCTCGGTCTGGTCTGCGTGGGCTGCGCGCAGGACTCCCCCGGACTGCTGATCATCACCGACAACACCGGCGGCGCCGCCGGCACCGGCGGTACCGCAGGGAATAGCGGGAGCGCCGGGATGGACGCGAGCGGCGGGTCCGCTGGTAGCGGCACGGGCGGCTCCTCGATGGGAGGCTCCTCGATGGGAGGAGCGGGCACGGCGGGCAGCGCCGGGAGTGCGGGCAGCGCCGGGAGTGCGGGCAGCGCCGGAGCGGCAGGCGCGGGCGCAAGCGGAGGCAGCTCGGGCCCGGGCGGCAGCGGGGGTTCGGGCGGGGCCCTGGGGAGCGCCCGCTACCTCGACCGCTGCACGAGCGACAACGACTGCTCCACAGGGAAATGTGTCGACGACGTCAATGGCACGAAGATGTGCACCATCCCCTGCAAGGCCCACAGCGACTGCGCCAGCGAGCACGTGTGTGGTCCCGACAAACTGTGTCATCCCGACGACACGGGGGCCCTGTGCAGCACCTCGAACGCGGGCGCGTGCGCCCTGGGCTTGTGCATCGGCTTGTCCGCCGGCCCCGCCCACTGCACCCGGGAATGCACCAACGCTGGCGAGTGTCCTGCAGGCTTCGCCTGCGAGCCGATCTCCGGCACCAAGGTCTGCGTCGACATCGAGCGCTCGGCGACGAGCTGTCCGACCGGGCTCTCCTTCCCCGGCTCTGGCTGCACCGCGAACTGCGTCACGGCGGCGGACTGCCCTGGGCGCCTGGGCTATTTCAATCTCCCCCCCTACACCTGCGCGGTTCCGCAGGGAGGAGGTAGCGGACCGGTGTGCATCCCGCCCAACGACATCATGGGCTCTGATCCCATCGGCGCCGCCTGCAATGCCAGCGGGACCGTCACCTGCCGCTCTGGCGCCTGCAACGACGCGGCGTTGCCAAGCGCGATGTGCACTCAAGCATGTACTCAGGAAGGTGGCTGCGGCCCCGGACTCGGTTGCGCTCCAGACGTCGACGGCAGCTCGATCATCCTGATTTGCGCGCGCGCCGGGAGCAAAGCCCTCGGTCAGGCCTGCGCCTCCGGTCGCGAGTGCGACTCTGGCCTGTGCGACGCGACGGGCGTGTGCACGCGGCTGTGCACCGATGACGTCCTCTGCCCCTCCAACATGACCTGCCAGCAAGTGCCGGGCTTCACCGTGGCGCTGTGTCGCCCCTGAGCGTGAAGGGCCCCGCTCGCTGGCCCAAGGGTGCGCGGCGCCGGGCCAGTTGGAGTGCGAGTCCAGAATGCGTCTGCGCGGTTTCGTAACTGCGCTATAAGGCAGAGTGATGGTTTCTTTGCTTCGTCGCCGGCCCTGGCTCGCGCCCCTGGGTTTGACCACTGGATTCGTGCTGGCCGCCTGTGCGTCGGGTGGTGAGCTAGACGAAGGCGGGATCACCTCCGACAACGGCGGCAGCGGCGGTAGCGAGAGCGCCGGGGCGAGCAGCGGTGGCGTCGGCAACGGCGGCTCGAGCACCATCAACGGGGGCAACGGCGGCACGGGCAACGGCGGCAACGGCGGCACGAGCGAGGGCGGCAACGGCGGCGATGTCGGCAACGGCGGCAGCGCGGGCGTGGGCAACGCAAGCTCCGGGGGTACCGCGGGCGAGCCGGGAACAGGCGGGGTCGGCGGCAACGGAGGTTCGAGCGGTTCGAGTGGCAGTGGAGGTTCCAGCGGCTCGAGCGGCAGCGGAGGCTCGAGCGGCTCGAGCGGCAGTGGAGGCACCGGCGGTTCGACCTCCTGCGACAACAGCATGGCCGCGAACACCTGCGCGACTGCGTCGGATCTCGGCGGGCACTGCGCCGACACCAACTGCGGCACCTTGTGCCCCGTTGCTGGCGCCGTGAACGAGGGCATGGCCACCGGCACCACCAGCGAGTGGTTCGTGCTCGAGGCTCAGGAGTGCTCCAACTGCCCCGCCGATCTGATCGGCGAAGCCAAGCTGACGGTCCCGGCAGGCGTGAACTACGACCTGTTCCTGTGGTCGAGCTGCAACACCCTGGTCGCGTCCTCCACGAACGGCACCGGCACCGACGAGAGCGTGCTCGGCACCATCACGAAGGAGAGCCTCGCCATCAGTGACACCCAGGACTACTACCTCGAGGTGCGCTACGTCGGCGGCAGCTCGTGCGCCGCTTGGTCGCTGTCGATCACCGGATCGAACTGTCAGTAGCTGCCTCCCCCCAAGGCCTGGGGCGCGACCGGCGGCCTGCCTCGCTCCCTGGCGCCGGACGCGACGCGGATCTTGGTCTTGCCAAGGTGGGTCGGCTGGGTCTGGCGCGCGCGACGAGCAGCTACGAATCTGCGAGTTCGCGATCCAGCGCCTCGTCCCACTCGTCTCGCGGGGCATCCGGCGGCGGCGGCTTCTGCTCCTCCTTCGAGCGCTTCTGCCAGCCGTAGAGCATGTAAGCCAGGCCAAAGAACGCGGCGCCCCCGAGGATCGAGAGGATCAGCGCGAAGCCCTTGAGCGGGTTTCCCTCCGGAACCGCGCGGATCTTCTCTCCGTAGCGATTCACCAGGTCGGCCTCGACGGCGTCGGGGGTCTCTCCGGCCTTGAGGCGACGCTTGATCTCGCGACGCAGGTCGATGGCGATTGGTGAGTCATGGACGTCCAGCGTCTGCTTGCTGGTATCCCAGCAACACGGCGCGAGCAGACGCTGCTCCAGACGCTTGGCCCCGGGCACGTACTCCGCGTCGTCGATGGCGCTCGGAGCGGGCGCGCCGGCGTGGGACTGATCGGCGAAGGCAGTGCTCACGCAGCACAGCGCGGCCCACAGCACCAACAGCGTCAGCAGTCTCCTCGACATCGTCTGGAGACTGCCATGCCCCCTGTTGCTTGGCACCCTTTTGTTCAGGGGCACGGCGGGCCCTGCGCTGGGTCCGTCTCGTTACGGGCGCTGAGCGGAAGCGAACGCCGCTCAGCGCACGACGACGTCGAAGCGGTTCGCGCCGAACTGGCTCACGGTCTCGTAGGACAGGGGTGGGGCGAAATCGTAGGTCTGAGCAGCGTAGCCAGCTCGATCCTCGTCCGTCCAGCGGAAGGCGTGGTCCAGGTTGGCGCGGAACTCGAGACGCCCGACCTGGCCCTCGCTGAGGGTCAGATCCACCGGGAAATAAACAGCCCAGGTGCCTTCCTCGAGAAACGCGGAGGCGCCCGCGGTGTGGCTCTCGTCGGGGATCGGCAGGACACCGCTGAACTCCTGCTGCCCGCCGCCGCCGCTCCACTGGTCGACGAAGTCGCCGGAGTCGAAGCTCTCCCCGTCGAGAGAGACGCCATCCGACGTGATCTGCAGGATGTTCAGCGTACCCTGGAGTGCTTGATTGCCGTCATGCAGCACCGCCTGGATATCGAAGCGCGACCAGTCCTGTACCAGTCTGGCCTTGACGAAGTGGCCCGGACGCACGGTCTCCGGCGCCAGCGCCGTGAGGATCATGCTCGCGCCATCGTCATAGCTCACCTGCACCGCAGTCTGCGACTCGAAGAGAGTGAACAGCTCACCGCGGTCGTCTTCCAGCTGCAAGCTGCGCACTCCCGCACGGATATGCGACGGGGTCTGAGACGCCAGCTGATCCTGGTGTGGAAAATTCGCGTCAGTGGCGCTGATCACGATCTCCAGCTCGGTCTGACTGACGCTGCCGCCGCTGCCGCCGCTCGCGCCGTCGCCCAGGTCAGCACCGCTGGAGCTTCCGCAGGCCACCCCACACAGTCCCGCCCCCAGCAGCCCAGCCTGCACCCATCGCTTCATATCGGTTCCTCGCATGTTGGCCCCCCAAAGCAGGACCCATGCCGATGCAAAGCGTAGTTGCATCGAGCTCCCGCAGCGGAGCTCGATGCGGCCGGGAAGCTGGTCGTGTAGCCCAGAGCCGCAGGTGGCGGCGCTGAGACGTCACGACTGCCGCGTGAAGGAGACATCACGCGTGGAATCGCGCAAGACGCCGCGTCAGCTGATCTGGCGCAGCGCTTCCTCGACATCGATCAGTTTTTCCCGCACCTTGCCGGCCTGCTTGCCTTGATCTTGCTCGTGTTGGTCGAGGCGCTTCCAGTCTTCCCAGCTGACGACCCGGACCCCGCGCGGCGCGCGCGGCGCGTGGGGCGCGGCCGCCGGGTGGGGGGCTTCGGGGGCGCCTGCCG
>JAWKRF010000045.1:0-33839 GCA_041389745.1 Polyangiaceae bacterium | reverse complement strand
CGCAGTGCCCCAATGCGCAGTGCTTTGATGCGCAGTGCACCGATACGCGGAGCACCAGGCCACTTTCCGCACGGCATTAACGGAAGCTAGTCGCCCGGGGGCTTCAGATCCGCGGCGCACCGAAAGCCCAGCGTCGGGCTACGCTCACTCGCAGGCTTGGCGTCGCGCACCGACGCGCGGAGCTCCCCAGCCGGGCTCAGGAAGTGCCCCCCACGTACCTCGCGCTTCCGCGGGCCGTCGCCCTCGACCCTGTCGCCCTCGGCCTCGTCGCCCGCGGCGTGGTCGCCCCGAGGCGCGTACCAGTCCTCGACCCACTCGGCGACGTTGCCGACCATGTTGAGCGCCCCGCTGGGCGCTGCCTGGTCCGCGAAGGCGTCGACGGGGGCGGTCCTCACGTGACCATCGTCGGCGGCGTAGGCCATGGGCAGACGCAGGCCCTGGGTGCGCGACCAGGCGAAGCACTCGGCGCCGCAGGCGTTCGCTCTGCGTTCCCCGAGTTCATCCCCCCACGGATACGCGCGACCGTCCGAGCCACGAGCGGCGTACTCCCACTCCGCGCTCGAAGGCAGGCGCTTGCCATGAGCCTTGCAGAACCCCGACGCCTGAGACCAGTCCACGCAGCTGATCGGGTGGTTCACGTCCTCGGAGCGCTCGGTGTTGCACAGCTTGCCGAGCAAGATGCGCTCCCGCTTGCTCGCGCCTTCGATCTCCGGCTCGGGAAACACCCTCGAGCACTCCCCACGATCCGAGCAGCGCTTGTATGCCGCGACGCTGACCTCGGTGCGATCGATGCAGAACGTAGCGACGTCGACCTGCCGCTGGGGACGCTCGGTCTCGGTCGCGTCCTTGCCTCCCCAACCGAGGAAGAGCTTGCTACCGCGGACCTCGAGCATCCCCGCAGGGCAACTCGGCTGCTCGACCGCGGCCACGACCTCGGGCGCAGAGGGCGCCGCCGCCAGCACCTCGGGCGCAGGCTCTCCGCCGCGCTCCAGGCGGCTCACCAGGCCCAGACCCATCAGCAGCACCGCTGCTCCCGCGAGGAAACGCGGCAGCATGCGCCGCGCGACTCGAGGTGGGACGCGCAGCGTGCCGGGAGCGGAGGTACCACGCATGGTCTGGCTGGGCTCGGCGTCGGGCTTCGGTTCCTGCGCGGACGCAAGGACCTCGCTCTCGTCGGGCAAGGAGTCGCGCTCGAAGGCGATCTTCGCCGAGGACGGCGGATTGCGGAGTTGCGGCGCCGGGGCGCCTTCGATGGCCCGCAGCAGGCGCTCGCGCTCGGCAAATGCCTCCCCACCCCAGCGCACCGCCCAGGCCCCCACCTGCTCCGGCGTCACGCCCAGGCTGGGACGCTTGGCCACGAAAGCCTGGAGCGCGTCTGCCATTTGTTTTGCCGTACGGTAACGTTTCTCCGGATCCCGCTCGAGCCCCTTGAGCACCACCGCGTCGAGCGCCGGCGGAAGAATCGGCCGCAGAGAGCTGGGCGCTGGCACCTCGGCCTGGAGCTTCTGGTAGCTGATGTCCGTCGGGGAGTCGGCGTCGAACAGCCGCTTGCCCGCCAGCAGCTCCCACAGCATCACCGCCGCCGAGTACACGTCGGCCTGCGCCGTGACAGGCTTGCAGAGCAGCTGCTCGGGAGCCATGTAGCGCAGCTTGCCCTTGATCTCGCCTTGCTGCGTGGTGTGCAGGCGCCGGCTGGCCTTGGCGACGCCGAAGTCGACCACCTGCGGCACCCCGTGAGGCCCGAGCAACACGTTCTGCGGTGAGACGTCTCGATGGACGATGTTCAGCGGTTCGCCCAGGGAGCCGCTCGCGATGTGCGCTGCGTGCAAGCCCCGGAGCACGCCGATCAGCACATGCAGAGCGATCGCTGGCGGAACCCCATCTCCGGACCGGATGGCGTTCGCTGCCAGCGTCGATACGGGCAAGGCGTGGGCATACTCCTGCACCATGAACAGCTCGTTCTCGCCTTCGACGACGTCGAGCACACGGACCACGTTGGGGTGCTCGACGCGGGAAGCCAGGTGCGCTTCGTCCAGCATCATGCGCACGAACTGCTCCTGAGCAGCGACGTGGGGGTGCAAGCGCTTGACGGCGACGGTACGACTGAAGCCCGCGCCGCCGAGCTGGCGCGCCAGATGAATGGTGGCCATGCCCCCGCGACCAATGCTGTCGTAGATCGCGTAGCGCTCGATGACTGCCAGCGGCTCCAACCTGCGTTCACTCTCCCAGCGTGATGCGCTGACGTCCGCGAGCCTCCCGAGAATCGGACGACTCGTCACCAGCAGCGCACGCGCCACACTCGCACCTCTCGAGAGCATAGCGGCCGCTGCTTGTTTGACTAGGCGACCGCCTCAGTTTGCTGGGTGCATGTGGGACGCGAACTCAGATCCGTGTGGTTGTTTCCGTCCGGACCGGCTGCCGTGGCGAGCCTCGACGGGGGCGTCCATTCTGGCCATCGTTTCTATGCGGTAACCGCTGGACGGTGTGCGTGATCGGAGTTGACCACAGGTCAGTCCAGCTGACATGCCCGTCGAAGGTATGGCAATTCCGCCACGCTCCGCGGCGACGGGTGCGTCGAATGCCGGAAAAACTCCCAGGTTTTCCACGAGGTCCAATGCGGCCACTATGCCTATAGCTGGGAGCTGTCCACGTCCTCGTCGAGCAAGACCGCGCCGACGTGACGCAGAGTGCCGGCTTGCACCATGACGTGTTGCGTGAGGGTGTGGATGTCGCGCAGGTGCTTCTCGAACGGTGAGCGCGTGTACACCGCGGCGCCACCTGCTGCCTCGTGCAGCGCGTCGACCGCGCGCACCGCTCCGCGTACGGCCTGGTTGGCAGCAAGCCGCAGATGCGCGCGCTTCACCGGCGAGATCAACTTCTCTTGCCGCGTGGAATCCAGCTTCAGCGCCTCGGCATACAGCTGGTCGCACGTCTGGTAGAGCAGCGCCCTGCCCGCCTCGAGCTCGCCCTCCGCGCGCGCGAACTCGAGCTGCAGGTGGCCCTGACTGCTGGCTCTTCGCCCGCCGGGCAAGCGCTTCTGCGTGACGTAGCGCTTGAAGTCGTCCAGCGCCGCGCGTCCGATGCCGAGGCCCACGGCGGCGACGCCAGCGGCCAGCAGCCCGAACAGCGGAAAGCTGAACAGCGGCGCGTCGTACCGCGGCTCCGAAGCGAGCACTCGAGCGACTCGCCGCTCGGGGACGAAGACATCCGTCAGCTCGATGTCGTGGCTCCCGGTGCCCCGAAGGCCAAGTGTGGACCACGTGTCATGACGGACGGCGTCTCCCGGAGGAAAAAAGACGCTGATCAGATCGGTGCCGGAGTCCGTGATGCAGCGCGCGCCCGCCATCCACCACGTCGCGTTCTCGCAGCCGCTCGCGAACGGCCAGCGCCCCGTGACGCGATAGCCGCCATCGACCGGCGTGGCCTGGCCCATCGGCGCGAAAACCCCGGCGGTCACCGTTCCCTGCTGCCAGATCTCCTCGGCGCCCGGCTTTGGCATGTACGCGCTGAGCAACCCCGTCGTGGCGCCGGTCATCACGCACCAGGCCGTCGCCGAGTCACCGCGCGCCAGCTCCTCGAGCAGCCGCACGAAGCCCGAAGGCCTCGCCTCCGCGCCGCCCAGCGGCTGCGGCACCAGGAGGCGAAACGCGCCCAGCTCCGCCAGCTCCTGCGTCAGCTCTGGAGCGACGCGCCGCGCCTCCTCGTGCTGCGACGCCAGCTGCCGGAGGCGTTGCCGCTCGGCAATGGCATGGCTCAACAGGTGTCCCAGCTCAGCGTGTAGGGATTCGCTCATCCGAGGACCTCGACGAGGGCTGCGCCGAGCCGCGCCGCCTCCTCCAGCGTGTTGTAGTGCACGAAGCTCGCGCGTACGACGCCGCCCTGCTCGTGCAAGCCCAGGGCGCCAACCAGTCGGTGCGCGTAGAAATGGCCCCAGCGCACCGCGACGTGCCGCGCGTCCAGCGCCTCGGGCACCCGACTGCTGTGGAGTCCAGGGCGCCAGAAGCCGATGGTGGGAGCGCGCCTCGGGTCCGAGGCGCTGGCAGGCCCGAGCACCCGCACCTCGGGCAAGCTCGCCAGGATCTCGAGCAGCGCCGCCGAGAGCCGGGCTTCATGGGCGCCAAACAGCTCGAACACCGCCTGGAGGCGCTCCCTCACCCCCGAACCTGTTCCCTCGGGGAAATGATGGGCGTGCACGGCATCGAGGTACTCGAGGATCCCTGGCAGGCCCGCCGCCAGCTCGTGACTGACGCCGCCGGGCATGAAGCGATATGCGGGGTCCCCGTCGTCGATGAAGAAGTGATTCTGGGGAGTCAGCTCCTCCTGCAGCTCGCGCTTCAGGAACAGCGCGCCGAGGTGCGGACCGTAGGTCTTGTAGAGACTGAACGCGTAGGCGTCGACTCCCCAGGCGCGGACGTCGATCGCTCGGTGGGGTGCGTAGGCCACGCCATCGACGCACACCCGAGCGCCCGATCGCTGGATCTGCCGAGTCAGCGTCGCCACGTCGTGCACCGCGCCCACGAGGTTCGAGCAATGGGAGAAGCACACCCAGCGCGTGCGCGAGCCGAGCAGCGGCTCCAGCTCCTCGAAGCGCAGCTCGACCGAGCCCGGATCCTCTGCAGAGCCTGCCGCGCGCCACTCACGCACCACGACGCCGCGAGCTTCGAGCTGCCTCCAGCAACCGACGTTGGACTCGTGATCGAGGTTGCTGACGACGACCTCGTCCCCCGGCGCCAGGCGCAGCGCCCGAGCCAGGAGCCCGAGGTTCTGCGTGGTCGAAGCGCCGAGCACGACCTCGTCGCGAGTCGCGTTCATCAACGCCGCGACGGCCTCGCGACCCTGTAGCACCCGTTCGGTGGACTCCTCGCTCAGAGGATAGCTGGCCCCGAGCTGCACCATGCGGCGCTCGAGGTGCTCGGTGATCCGAGCGGTGACCTGCCGGGGTGTCACGCTGCCCCCCGCGTTGTCGAGGAGCGCCCAGTCGCTACCCAGGGCGGGAAACTGTCGGCGGCAGAAGCCGACATCGAGAGTCGCCATGGGACGCACTGTGCGTAGAAAGCCGGTCTCGTCGCAAGCACCAGCTGCGTCGACGCAGTGCTTGCGCAGGATCGAGGGCGCTCCCCCAGGTCTGGGGGTGAGGCGCGCTGGTTTCTCGATTCCACTCCCCTGCCGGCTCTGGTTTACTCCTCGCCATGCACGAAGCGCCTGCACCTTCCAAGATCCGGGTCGTCGGACTCCAGGACATCCACCTCGACAACGTGTTGGAGATCGAACAGCTGTGCAAAGCGCAGCACCACAACCACGGTGTGAGCGAAGCAGCGCTACCCACGCGGCAGCTGCGCGACATCGCTCAGCTCCCGCGCAAGCACAACGTGCGTGTGGCGGAGGCGGATGATCACGTGGCTGGCTTCGCGGCCTGGCGCGACGAAGAGCCGGGAGTCGGCTACGTCGAAGAGCTGGCGGTGCACCCCGACTATCAGCCCCACGGCGTGGGCGCGGCGCTCCTGGAGAAGATCCGCGAGGAAGCGCGTGAGGCGGGCATCAAGTACCTGGCGGTGCGCGCCTGGTCCGACTCCCCCACCTCGAAGGCCTACTTCCTGACGCAACGCTTCCTGCCGCTGCCCGACGACGCTCCCGACGAGCTCAAGACCTGGAAGGAGCTGCAGAGCGCGAACGGACCGCTGCTCGCCGAGGGCCAGGTCCTGCTCTACGCCATGGTGGGCTGAGGCTCAGCTGGGCGCCGTCCCGGCGGTCCGCGGCGGGTGCTCGTCGAGGAAGCGATCCACCGCCCTGAAGAACGGCTGGGCGGTGCCCATCAAGCGCGAGCACGGCGGGCCCAGACACACGGTGATCAGCACCTTCGAGGCGGAGACCGCGGTGGACACGGCGACCCCGCCAGGGTGACGGTCATCCGGCGGTGGGAACTGCGTCCCCGGAATGCCCCCGAGATCCACGGCTTCCCGCTCGACCGGGATCCCCCACGACTTCTCCACGCCGCCGATCGCGATGCTCTCCGTCTCGCGCAGCAGGTCGTCGGTGATCTGATCCTCGATCACCACGGTCCCGAGCTGAATGGCGAACCCATCGCAGCGCAGCGTGATCCCCGAGGTACTGACCGCCGCCGCGCAGGAGGTCAGCTGCTGGTAGATCCGCTCGGCTTCGGCAGACTCCTGCGCCGACGGTTGCTTGACGTCCTCGGCGCTGGCCGGGCCGCTGCTGCTCCCCCCGCAGCCGATCATCAGCAGAAACAGACCACCCCAGAGTCGACCCATCCGAGCAGCATACACGCGCGACCCCGGCCTCCCAACGGAAGCTGCCCGCGCCGCGACTTTTCGCGCTCCGCCGTGCGCCCGCGCCTCAACCGGTCCGTCGCTGCCCCGCCCCAGGGAGCTTCCGGCCCTCGGCGGCGTCGCTCTCCGCCTCGACGGCGCGCGTCTCGCGCAGCGCCGCGCGCATCGTCTCCTCGGACCAGGCGAAGGTGCCGAACACCCAGTCCCAGAGCGGTGAGCTGATGCCCATGTTCAGCTGCGGGAGCTTGAAGTGGTGCACCGCGTGGGCCCGCCGCAGGAGCTTTCCGAGGCGCGTCTTCGGGCTGCGGAAATGATGCGTGTAGTAGTGGGTCCAGTCGTACAGCAGGTAGCCGCAGCAGGTGCCGCCGAAGAGCACGAACGCACTGTTTCGATCCAGCAACAACCAGTAGGTCGTGAACAGCACCAGGGCGATGGGCCAGCTCATGAGCGGGGGCGCGACCAGGCGACGCTTGTCGTTGGGAAACTCGTGGTGCAAGCCATGCATCAAGAACAGGCGGATCTTCGCCTGGCGGTCCGTACCGGGATCCCAGTGAAACGCGAAGCGATGCAGCAGGTACTCGAGCAAGGTGAAGCCGAGCACTCCAGCGCCGAACAGCGCCACGCGCCCCCAGCGCCCTGACTCGCTGGCGAGCACCAACGCCGCTCCGTAGGCCACCGCCCAGCCAAACCAGACGCCGGGCATGATGGGATGGGAGCTGGCGAGCACGTGCTCGACGAAGCCGTTCCGGTACACGCGGATGCGGTTGATCTTGCGGTTCTCGGCGCTGGGAGGACCGATCGTCCCATCCCAGCGATCGATGGTGCGCTGAAACTCGTCAGTGAACTCGAACAGGCCCATGTAACTCACCTCTGCGCTGGGAGCGCGACGACGACCAATGACTCGAGGCACGCGGGACGCTGCGTCGACCGCTTCGCACCAACCGCGTGGCTGCCCGTTGAAGCCGAAACTTTTGCTTTTTGCTCACCGCGTTTGCGGACCGGCGAAGATCAGGCACTGAACTTCAGATCTGCCCACCGGCGGTCGCCTCGCCGCCGGGACTGACATCGACCAGCTCCGGCGCGTCTGCCCTGCGCTCTTCCTCGGGGCAATCGAACGGCGCCCGCCCCACCTGCACGGTGCCGAGGCTCGGAATGAACAGCGCCAGCACGTGCTGCTGGAAGAAGAACCACCACATGCTGCGGTGGCAGAGCCGCGGATCGATCTGATCCTGGATCCTCGCGTGGGCTTCCGCCGCGTCTGCCCAGTGCAGGTTCGCCTTGTTGTGATGCACGGTGTGGTAGCCGTTGCCGAAGAGCATGAAGTTGAGCAGCTTGCCCGTGAAGTTGCGCGAGTGGTTCGTCTCCGACCAGGGGTCGGTGTGGACGTGCTGCGTGTAGTTGAACAGCATCACGGTCCACAGCGCGAAGAAGGCGGGGATCCCCGCCGCCAGGGCGTAGCTCTTTAGCCCCGCGGCAACGCCGAACAGCCCGATCGCCACGCCTGCCAGCACCAGGTGAGCGCCGTAGGTCACCACGTACTGCGTGATGATGCGGCGGTAGAGCGCCGGGTTCTTCTCCTTCGCCTGACGGATGAAGTCCTTGATCCAGAAACCCTGGTAGTAGGCCGAGACGAAGAAGTAGGTGCTCGCCACCAGCGCGTTGTGCTTGTTGGTGAAGCGCCAGGTGATGGTCGCGTCGCCGTGCTTGTTCAGGTAGCGATGGTGGTTGAGGTTGTGAGTCGGGGTCCAGGCAAAGACCGGGTAACCGTAGAAGATGGATATCCAGTGCGAGAAGAAGCGATTCAGCCCCTTCGTCTTCAACGTGGGCCGGTGCATGTGGTTGTGCGCGATCACCGCGCAGCTGACCGCGAAGTACATGCTCGCGGGGAACAGCCACCACTGCAGGTCCGGGCGCAGGTAGTGGGCGACCAACAGACCGGGGGTGAAGACGAAGGTCCAGAGCAGCGTTCGGCGATCGGCAGGGTGCTTGACCAGCAACATCGAGAGTCCTCCTGGTTCGGAGCCACCCCTCGGCTAGTCCCTCCCCCCCGACGTCGTCAATCCGCCCCCGGAGACCGCCCTGGCGCCGATCGGTCTGCCGCGCAGGGGTTTCGCGAATCAGGGGGTGAGGAGTACCGTAACGTAGCCGCG
This sequence comes from Polyangiaceae bacterium, assembly GCA_041389745.1. Classification (GTDB taxonomy): domain Bacteria; phylum Myxococcota_A; class Polyangia; order Polyangiales; family Polyangiaceae; genus JAHBVY01. The sequence continues at coordinate 25,402 of JAWKRF010000045.1, read as the reverse complement.
AGCGACCCCATGCCCATGTCCAGCCACTCGACTCTGCGAGCTCCCCGCCCCTGGGCGGCGTTCGCCTTCGCCTTCGCCTTCAGCCACACCGCCTGCGCGCCTGCGGAGCGCCCGCCGGCTCGGCCGCTGGTGATTTCCCCACAGCAAGCGCCCGACCGCGACGCACCAGAGCGCCCGGCGCGCGCGTCCCGTCCCTGCACGATCCGTGAGGCTTCGCTGAACGACGTCGTCCGCTTCCGCACCAGGCCGAAGGGCACCGTGCTCGCGGAGCTGGTCGACGCCGCCGCACACCTCGAGCTGACCGAGTCCTCCCCGCGACTCGAGCTCTCGAAGGGCGGTGTGGTGCTCTGGACGCCGTACGACCGCGCGGAGCACCCGCTGCGTTTCCAGCGTCCCGTGGCCCTCGCAGAGGTCCTCACCCTTGCCCCTGGAGCCAGCGTCGAGTGGGTGGAGCAACGCGGAGGCTTGGAGCTCGTTCGCTACACCGCAACGGAGGCCCTGCACGGAGCCGCGCTCGAGGCCGAGGTCGCCTGCGACGCGCTGGGCCTCAACCTTGCGGACTTCCCCATGGACTGGGATCCCGACGGAGAGCCCTGCACGCTCGAGGACGCGACACCGGTGAGCGCTTCTGCAGGGACGCCGCCCGTGCTCACGTTGCCTCCCGGAGACGAACCGATCACCTGCGTCGAGCTCGAGCGCTCCGGCGACTTCGTGCGGATCGCCGCGGCTGATATGAACGAGGCGATGCTCACGGGCTGGGTTCCAAGTCGCTTCGTGAGTGAAGGAGAAGACTACGGCGGCTTCGGGCTGCGCGGGATCGGCGGCGGCGGGCGAGCCTACGGTCGCGTGCCGCTCAACGTGGACTTCGTCGCCTGCCCCGACGACCTGCGCCTGTTCGTCGAAGCGGGTGAGGCTCCCGTCGAGGTCGGCGTCGTGCGCCGAGGCACGCCCTTCCAGGTGCTGAAGGACCAGGCCAGCGACCCGCGCTTCTCCCGGGTCGATCTCTGGCAAACCTGGATCTGGCCAACTTCGGGGCAGTCGCTACCCCATTTCCAGGTGGATACTAGTCGTCTCCACGAGTGTCGACCCGTCGCCGAGGAGTGATGGACTCACGCGGACCAGCCGTTGAAGCAGCGCTCGTTGGACTCGACGTCGAGTGTCTCGACACCAGCGGCCATAATCCCCTCGGAAACGCTCAAGGGTCCCCGATCCCGAGTGGAAACACAAGGTGAACGCCTGTCTACGCCTCGCAGGGTGGTCGAGGGTCGCGCTCAGCCGCCGCTGGCGTCTTCGCCTGCGTCCGAGCCTCGCTCGACGGCCTTCTCCTCGGCTTCCATCCGCTTCTGCATCTCGCCGACAGCCGAGACGAACTGCTTCACCTGGGCGCCGCAGGGAGCGGGGCACGGCTTGCGCTTGCGGTAGCCGCAGCCCTTCTTCGTGCGGCTGCTGAGCATCTGCAGCGTCGCGACGCTGCGCTCGTCGCCGTCCTTCTTGGCGCGCTCGAGCAGCGGCACGCGAGCGGCGCAGGAGTCCGCGCTGCGCAGGTCGTAGGCGATGAGCATGGCTGGAGAAGCGACCGCGCGCACGTCCTTGTCCTCGAGGATACGCTGGATGCGCGGACGCAGCTGGTTGCTCGTCAGGTAGAGGTCGTAGAGGATGTCCGGGCCTGCGGTGCCCATGCCCTTGCTCATCAGCTCCAGCGCGGGCTCCGTCGCGCTCTTGCCGGTGGCGGCGATCTTGATCACGAGGGTGCGCAGCTGACGGTCGGTCGCGTCCTTCGGAACCAGCTTGAACAGCTGCTTCAGTGTGGCGATGGCGTCGTTGTAGGTGCGCGGGTCTTCGCCAAACGCGACCGCGAGCGGCCGCAGGACATCTGGATCCTCAGGGTAACGCTGGCGCAGCGGCAGGAGCCCCGCCAGTCCCTTGGCCTTCGCCGCGCCCAGCTCGGCCGCGGTCGCGGTCCTGGACCTGGGCGCCTGAGCGACTCCCGCATCGGCGGCGTCGGCGACGCTGGGGGCCGGCGCAGGAACTTCACTGCTCACCGCCGGTCCGGGCGCCACCCCGGGCGCCTCGAGCTCGGCGAGCATCCGCTGGGAAGCGACGCCACCGCTGTGGAAGCCCAGGCGCAGCACCGCACCCATCCCCGCCAGCGTCAGCAGCACCAGCAGCGGCCCCACCAGGAACTTGCGCACCCGCCCGGCCTTGGAGCGCAGCAGCAGGCGCCGAAGCAGCGCAGCGCCGCCAGCCAGCGCAGCCACCACGAAGAACACGCTGCTCCAGCCGGCCCAGCCCGTGGCGACGGCGCGACCGAGCGACGGCTGCCCGATGGAGATCAGGCCGTCGTAGATGCGCACCACGATCGCTGCCAGCCCATACGCTGCGCCGCCCGCGACCAGGACCGCGCGCACCGTGCCCAGTAGCTCGATCACCCGGGCGCTGTTGTTCCAGACGTTCTTGCGCACCCGGGCGTAGGCCAGGATGGCGGGGGTGGCCGTGGTGCCGACGATGGCGCCGATCACCAGGCCGAGCTCGACTCCCGTCGCGGAGCGCTTGAACACGAACAGCTCGAGGGCGCTGATCACCGCGGTCACCAGCGTGGCGTTGACCAGCACCAGGCCGAGCAACGACAGCAGCGTCAGCTGCACCCGCGCCGACTCGGCCTCGGTCGACTGCTCCGCCAGCGCGAGCTCGGAGATCTGCGGCGCTCGAGCCGGCGCCAGCGCCGTCATCGCGGTGTTGAACGCCGTCTCGTCGAAGCGCTCGAGGGCCATGCTGAACTCCTCGAGGTTCGCGTAGCGCTCGGCGGGATCCCGCGCCATCGCCTTCTGGATCATCACCTCGAGCGTCGCCGGGATGTTGGGGTCGATGGCGCGCGGGCGCAGCGGGTCGCCGTTCATCACCGCCAGCACGGTCATCTGGAAGGTCTCACGCTCGTAGGGCGCTCGACCCGTCAGCGAGGCGTAGAGGATCGCGCCGACGCCATAAATATCCGTTCGGAAATCGACGCGCTCGCCTCGCGCTTGCTCCGGTGACATGTATCCCGGCGTACCCATCACCACGCCGGTGCGGGTGAGGTTGCTGTCGTCGGTGTCGCGGAGGCGCGCGAGACCGAAATCGAGGACCTTCACCTGGGGGTTGTTCGGGTCGCCGACGAGGAAGACGTTGTCCGGCTTCAGGTCGCGATGGATCACGCCGACCTCGTGAGCCGCGGCCACTCCAGCACACACGGAGCGCACGACGTGAGCCGCCATGGACACCGTCAACACGCGCTCGCGGTCCAGGCGGTCGCCGAGGCTCTCCCCCGTCAGGAACTCCGTGACCAGGTAGGGGCGACCATCGGGGGTCTCGCCGATGTCGTAGATGTCCAGCACGTTGGGGTGGCTGACGCTGGCCACCGCCTTTGCTTCTCTACGGAAACGACGAGCGACCTCCCCGTGGCTCACCATGTCGGAGCGCAGCACCTTGATCGCGTAGCGCTTGCCCTCGATGCGCGTGTGCTGACCTTCGTAGACCCGGCTCATGCCGCCCTCGCCGAGCAGGCCGACCAGGCGGTAGGTGTCGTGGAGCGTCGCCCCGAGCAGCTCGTCGAGCATCTCGACTTCTTCGCTGTCGTAGGAGTCGAAGCTCTGGTAGGCGACCGCGGCCTTCGCCTCGAGGCCCGCGGATGGCACCGGAGCGGACAGCGGACCGTCGGAAGCGTTCGGCTTGCTCGAGCCGCCGTCCACGACGGTCGGCTTCTCACCAGAAGACTTGTCTGAAGGGCTCTTGGACGGCACGGTGCTTCGCTCGAGTTCGTCAGCGCGCTCGCCCGGATGAGACACCCGCGGGCTTGCTGCCATGCGCCAACGGCAACCCAAGTCAGCCTACTCCAGCGCCGACAGTAGAGCGACACACGGTTCGCTCGAGCCCCAGAAATCGCACCGGAACCCACACCCGCCGAGCACCGATCCGGGCGCCGGATCCCTCGGAACGCGCGTTCGAGGCCGCTCCTACCGCGCGGCCTGCAGCTCGAGCCCCGCCTCGGTTATGCTGCCGGGTCGGCGAGTCGAAGCACGCCGCGACTCGACAGGGAGGGAAGAATGAGTCGGATGCCACCACCACGCATCGTCGCGCTCTCGGAGCGCGCGCGCTCGGGCCTGACCAGCTTGAAGCGCAAGATGGTGCCACCACCCATCGCGCTGCTGGACTTCATCGGAGATCTCTGGAGCTTCCACATCGCATTCGCGCTCGCCGAGCTCGAGGTGTGCGACGCCATCCGCGACGCTGGACCCGAGCCTGCCTCGAGCGAACGAGTCGCCGGAGAACTGTCCCTGGATGCAGACACGCTCTACCGCACCCTGCGCGCCGCGTCGCAGATCGGCCTGCTCGAGGAGCACCCGGGCAAGCGCTTCAAGCTGACCTCGATGGGACAAGCCATGTGCAAGTCCCCCGAGGCGTCGTTCGTCGACTTCATCATCTTCATGGGGCGCTACGGCAGCCAGAACTGGCCGCTGCTCCCAGACTGTATCCGTACGGGAAAGAGCGCGATCGAGCTACGCACGGGCAAGCAGCCCTTCGACTGGCTCACTGGAGAGCCCGAGGTGCTGGAGTGCTTCAATCGCGCGATGACGGCCGTGAGCAACGTCGCCTGCGCAGCCATCGCCGCAGCCCATGATTTCACCCGCTACGCCCACATCACCGACGTGGGTGGCGGTCAAGGTCGGCTGCTCGCGGAGCTGCTCAGGACCGCCCCGGAAGCGCGAGGCACGCTCTTCGATCAACCGGCGGTGGTGGAAGGCGCCGCGCCCCTGCTCGAGCGTCTGGGGGTGAGGAGCCGCGTCGAAACCCTGGGCGGCTCCTTCTTCGACAGCGTTCCCGCCGGAGCGGATCTGTACGTGGCAAAGTCCGTGATCCACGACTGGCAAGACGAGCAGGCCACGCAGATCCTGGATCGAATCCGCAAGGCAATAGGTTCCAGCGGTGCCAAGCTGATGCTGTGCGAGACGGTGGTGACGCCGGCAGGCAAGCCCCATTTCGCCAAGCTGCTCGACCTCGAGATGGTGGTGCACGGCGGCGGCCGCGAGCGCACCGAGAGCGAGTACGCTGCGCTACTCCGCGGCGCCGATTTCCGGCTGGAGGCGGTCGAAGCCACCGCCGGACCGCTGTCCCTGGTGATCGCCTCGCCGGTCTGAGGCGCGCCCCTCACCCCCAAATAAGAACGCCCCACGTGAGAGAGGGTCTCACGCGGGGCTCTGGGGATCGATCTCGGGGCGCTCGCTCAGTTCGCCCAGCGGCGCTCGAGCTGAGTGAACAGCGTGTCGTTGATGGCGTAGAGGTGATCGCAGTGGGCGTGGGTGTCGTTGCCCTCGAAACCGAGCACCGTGAGGCTGCCGACGGAGCCCTTCGAGGTCAGGTGCATCGACTCCCGCGGGCCCTGAGCGTCCGCCTCGACGCGCTTGGCGCCCTGGGACTCGAGCAGATAGGTCGCGGTCTCGGTGGTGCTCGAGTATCCGGGAGGAACGATGCTCGAGTGCGCCATGGCGAACAGCTTCTCACCCCTGGCAGCCAGCGCCGCGAAGCGCTCGAAGGGGGCCAGACCGTCCGGCTTGACCTCGCGAGTGAACTTGTTCGCCATCGCCGAGTGAAGTCCATCGGAGAGCAGGATGGCATCGATCAACTGGAGGTTGCTCTCCTCGACCAGGATCCGATACGCCGCGCCGTAGCCACCGCTCCAGGACGAGATGGCGAGACGGCGACGCTTGGCGCCAGGGCAGTGCTTCGCCAGGTCCTTGTCGATTCCCGCCAGGAAATTAACGAAGGATCCGCGCTGCTCGAAGTGATGCTCGTAGGGCCCGCTGAGCGCACCCAGGTTCACGATCACCGCGACCGCGTCGAGGTGCGAGGAGCGGAAGGCCTTGGTCATGGTCTTCGGGCTGCCGTGGAAATGGATGACGACGTCCACGTCGGAGCGCTCGCTGCAGTCCTGGGGCAGCAGGTAGAGCTTGCGGCCCTCGCGAGCCTCGGCCGCGTCGGCCAGCACGCCGCGCTCGGTGGACTGGTTCAGCCACGGCAGAGCCGCGCTGGCCTGGACTGCGACCGGGGGGAGCAGCGTCGGGGCGGGCGCGCTGGGGGTGGTGTCCTGCGGGGGGAGATCGCTCGGCTGAGTCTGCTCGCTGCCTCCGAGCAGCACCACACTCATCACCAGAGCCGACAGGATGTTGTTCATGGCCGCTCCTATTACAAGCCGCGTACCAAGCTCGATCCGGCGCTAAATGGCTGAAATTGCGCGAGTTCAGATCGGGTTCCCATGTAGGTGCGACCCCGAGGCTGCTGCCTGGAAGGCTCGATTGCTGCCTTCAGGCATCAGGTCTGCTGACAGCTGGCCTACACTGCGTCGAGTGAGCGACTTCGATCGCCCGACGAACATTGGCGGCTTTCACCTGCCCACGGTGCGCCGCATGGCGACCGCCGTGGCCGTGCCGCGCCTGGAGTTCCACGTGGTGCGCGAAGCCGGCAACCCAGCTGACCGCCGCGTGACCCTCGAAGGGGAGCGCATTCGCCTGGGCTCCCACCTCTCGAACGAGCTCGTGCTCGTCGACCACGCCGTCTCGCGCTTCCACTGCTCCTTCGCGCGCAGCGAGTCCGCCTGGTCCCTCAGCGACAGCGGCTCGCTGAACGGCACCTATGTCTCCGGGCTACGCATCCGCGAGGTGGACCTGCCGCGCATGGGCTGTGAGCTCCACCTCGGCGACTCGATCGTTCGGGTGAGGGAGTGCGCCGACAGCGGCGTGGAGCAGATCCCCGAGACGCCGAGCTTCGGCGAGCTGTACGGCGAGTCCGCGGCGATGCGCCAGGTCTTCGGCATGCTCGAGCGAGCGGCCAACAGCGACGCGACGGTGCTGCTCGAGGGCGAGAGCGGAACCGGCAAGGAGCTCGCCGCGACCGAGCTGTATCACCGCGGACCGCGCGCCGGAGCTCCATTCCTGGTCGTGGACTGCAGCTCCATCTCGCCGAGCGTGATCGAGAGCGAGCTGTTCGGGCACGCGAAGGGCGCGTTCACCGGCGCAGACCGCGTGCGCGTCGGCGCCTTCGAAGCGGCCAGCGGCGGCACGATCTTCCTCGATGAGATCGGCGAGATGCCCCTCGACATGCAGCCGAAATTACTGCGGGCGCTGGAGGCGAAGGAGATCCGCCGGGTCGGTGAGAACCAGGCGCGGCGCATCAACGTGCGGGTGATCGCGGCGACCAACCGCAACCTGGAGCGCGAGGTCAACCGTGGCCGGTTCCGCGAGGATTTATATTTCCGGCTCTCCGTCGTCGCGATCCGCATCCCGCCGCTGCGCAAGCGCATCGAGGACCTGGACATCCTCATCCGCGCCTTGCTGCAGTCCCTGAATGCGATGGATGCGGAGCACCTGTTCACCGACAGCGTGCGAGCCGAGATGGCGAAACACGACTGGCCAGGCAACGTGCGCGAGCTTCGCAACTACGTGGAGCGCGCCATCGTGATGGACGTCGCCGGTCCCGCCAGTCAGCGCCGCCAGTCGACGTTGCCGCCCGACATGACGGCTCAGCAGATGGTCCAGGGCGCGCTGGCCAACATCGAGGTGCCCTTCAAGACTGGCAAGGAGCAGCTCACCGCGGAGTACGAGAAGGCGTACCTGAAGGAGCTGATGGCCTGGGCCGAAGGCAACGTCAGCAAGGCCGCGCGCAAGGCGCAGCTGGACCGCATGTACCTGCATCGCCTCTTGCAGCGCCATGATCTGAAGGAGTCCTGAAGCGCTGGCCTGAAAGCCTCGGGCGAAGGCCAGGGCGCGCCGCTAGCTGGGGCAACAGTAATACTGGCCGGTGCGCTGCACGCACCCCGCGGGCACCGCGGCGTCCGGGTGACACGTGTAGGAGACCGGCGGCAAGCCGCCACTGGTGCAGTTGCCATCCCAGGGCGTTGCGCGCATGCACGCTGCCGTGGGGCAACACCAGGTGCTCCCACTGCTGCCGACCTTCACGCAGCCGTTGACTCCAGGCGGTCCCCCGCTGGAGGTGCAGTTGTAGCCGTAGTGCGGCAAGCCGCAGTTGGCTGGACACTGAACGCACTGCGTATAGGTGTCATAGCCCAGGCAGTACTGCGCGTCGGATGCCTTCGGCGTCTCCATCGGACAGCTGGTCGCTGGCGCACAGCCCCCAGGCAGACGACACTGATTGTTCTGGCAGGTCGCCCCACCCGTGCACGGACCGCAGTCGCCGCCGCAGCCATTGTCCCCGCACTGCTTACCGGCGCAGCTCGGCGTGCACGTGCAGTGCCCGCCGCTGCAGCTCGAGTTGCCAGAGCACGTCCCGCAGACTCCGCCGCAGCCATTGCTCCCGCAGTTCCGGCCGCCGCTACAGTCCGGGTTGCACTGACAGGCGGCGGTCGAGAGGCCGCAGTTACTCGTACAGGACAAGCTCCCCGAGTAGTTCGAACCGAGCTGCGATGTGCAGGTCGCGCCGCCGAGATCCGCCCCATCGCACTGCTCCCAGCTCTGGTTCTTCACCCCATCGCCGCAGCGCGGTGATGCCGAAGTGCCACCGGTGCCCGCGGTTCCAGCTGCGCCGCTGCTCGCCCCCGTGCCCCCCACGGCGGCACCCGCGCTGCCTCCAGTCGCCGCGCCGCCCGTTCCCGCGCCGGCCATGCCACCGCCAGCGCTGCCGCCCGTCGCCTGACCACCTTGCCCCGCGGAACCACCAACGCCACCTTGACCCGCACCGCCGAACGCACCGGAGCCCCCGGCATGGGACGCATCGGCCCCCGCGTCCTCATCGAAGCCTCCGGTCCCTCCGCTTCCGCCAGCGTCGTCGGAGCTTCCGCAGCCCAGCACCAGCAGCCCAAGTCCAACCCCCAGCCCGGCGATCCAGCCCCTCGTCATGGCCGCGGCTTAGCAAGAGAAACGGTCCGCACCAACCTCGCACGAGCTCAGCTTGCCCTCCAGACCGAGGAATCTTGCTGGTGGGAACATGCGCCGCGGTCGCGGCGTAGAAGGCGTTACGCCTGCTTGCCGGCGTCTCGGAACCGAGGACACACTTGCATCGTGGCCAGCTATACGCACAACATCCAGCTCAACCTCCCGGCGAATCAGGCGTACATGGTGCTGCGCAACGCGGGCAGCGAGATCCCCGGCTTCAAGCTCGTCCGCGAAGACCCCCAGGGCTACACGATCCTGTTCAGTCGTGGCTTCGGCTGGACCAACCCCGTGGACATCAACGCCGGAGTCTGGGCGACCAATGACGCCGCCTCCCAGATCCAGCTGAACGCCAGCATCCTTGCGCTGGCAGATCCGTTCAGCTTCCTGCCCAACGTGTGCAAGCTGTTCCAGGAGCGTATCGACCAGCACGTGCACTCGCTGCAGACCGGGGCGCCGCTCCCTCCCCCGCGGAAAGACGGTCACGCCATCAAGATGAACTTGATCATCATCGGCGCGTTGCTCGGCTTCATTGGGCTGATGTTCCTGTTCGTGATCCTGATGATCTTGACCCGCTGAGCGGCGCACGGTTGAACGGCTTCAGTTCACCTCGCGTGGGGCAGGCTGAGCGATGTGGTGCTCGTGGGCGTAGCTCCCCACGAGCTCTGCGACCCAGGCGCGCACGCCGTGGAACCACACTCGGCGGAGCAAGAGCAGGAGCAGCACCAAGGTCGCGAGTCTGCCCACGATGCCTGGCGCATGGGGTGCGACCACGCTCAGCGTGTGCTCTCCCACCGCAGGGATCCCCTGCCCGACCCAGGCCAGCGCCCAGCAGCCCGCGACGATCCCCAACGCCAGCACCAGGCTCCTCGCGGTGCCGATGCGCGAACGAAAGAAGACGAGCGCACGCAGGTTGAAGCTCGCGCCCAGCACCAGGCCCGCCACCGCCACGCCCGGAGGAAGCCCCTTCGCGATCGCCACCGCCACGACGGGCACGGCGGACGGAGCGCTGAGGTAGCTCGGCAGCGCGACCGCGCTGATCACGCACAGCGCCAACCAGGGATGCTGCGGGTCCAGCGCGCCGCTCGGAACGTAGACCTCCACGAAGGCCGCGCTCAGCAAGCCCAGCACCATCCAGATCCCCAGGTGGTCGAGCAGGCCCTCGAACGCTCGCTGGAAGCGCAGCCAGAAACCATGCCCCAACCCAACCTGCACGCGGCCGCTATCTGGACCGAGGCCCGGCGCCGACCACCGACCGCCGAGCAACGCTGCGAGCGCCCACGCCAGCAGCGCAGCGGCAACGAGCACCGCCAGGGTCAATCTCACCCCCAAAAACCGCAGGGAAATCAATGCGAAGTCGATGCTCAGCACCGGCGCGGCGAGCATCAACCCGAGCATCTGGGCTGGATGCTCGATCTTGCGGCCAACCGTGAGCACTCCACTGCCTGCCAGTGGACGGGACACGGCGTGCGCGACTCCGAACGCCGCTGCCCTCGCGCGCCGCGCCTGAGCAGGCACCCGCGGCGGCATCAGCTCGACGTTGGCCTGAACCAGCGCGGCGAGCAGCAGCGCCACCAGCAGCACGGGCGCGGTGTCGAAGGTGAAGTCGACCAGTCGCTCGAGGAACACCGCGTGCTCCGCCGCGCCGTGCCCCGAGGCGCCCACCGCACCCAGCCCCAGGCCGAACCCCGCGCCGACGAAGTCCAGCGTGCGCCCCCAGCTGCCAGTCGGGGCGTGTTGCTTCAGGTCGTGAGCGACGACGTGGAGCACCATGCCGGCGGTGAGCGCGGCCACCCACGCCGTGACCGCCACGAAGCCAGCGCTCACGACGTGGCCGAGCACGACCCCGGAAGCGCCGCTGACAGCCAACCCCAGAGCCCGCAAGCCAGCTTCTTTTTTCCTCGAGGCACCGCCGAACGCCAGAACCACCATCGCCGCGACCGGCACCGTGTGAGCCGCCAGCGCCACCACCACGTCCGAGTGACCGTGGCCTCCGTGATCGTGCTCGCTCAGCGCACCCATGGACAGGCCATCGCCCACGTGGTGCAGCAAGAGGCCGACGTAGCCCACTTCCAGACCAGCGCGTTGCCGCGACGCGCGGCCCAGACGACTCGCCACGGCGCCGAGCAGGCTCGGCAGGAACAGTCCTGCCAGGAAGACCAAGAACGTCAGCGCGCCCAGGACTTCGTACGCCTCGGGCAGGAGGTGCATGAACACGACCGCCAGCGACGCCGTGAGGGCGAAGCTGCGAATGGGCCCGAGCATGGACTCCTGCCGCCCTGGCACGAAAGCCAGCAAGACTCCGAGCACGACGGAGCCAACGGCGGCGGCCAGGGGGATCAGCACCGCGCCTCGTTATCGCAACTGAGATGCAATTTCAATTCGCAAGCCTACGTGTGCCGAGAACAAATGCAACCCTATTGCATCTACATCGGTACTGCCACAGCTCCAACCTCTTCACAAAGCTCACCGACGCACGGAATGCGCTATTATCTCGCAGCGTTGGGCTGCCTCATGAGAATCAGACCCTGCCGCGCGGCGACCACGACCGTGGCCACCCTGCTCGGCCTCTGTGCCGCGATCGCCTGCGCGAGCGCGCCGACGCCTCGACCCGACACCTCGGCGAACGCCCAGCAGCGCCCTGCGGCGGCCCCTCCCCCCCAACCGCCCGAGCCTCCAGCTCAGCCAGCGGACGTTGGCGAGCTCACGCAGCTCCTCGACTCCTATGGCTACCAGTCAGCGTTCGTGCTGAGACCGCCCGAGGGACCGGACGTCCTGCTACACGCCGACCGTTGCCAGACAGGCTACCTCCCCGCCTCGACGTTCAAGATCCCCAACAGCCTGATCGCGCTCGAGACCGGGGTGGTCAGCGGTCCCGATCACCTCTTCGAGTGGGACGGCGTCAACCGACCAGTTGCCGCATGGAATCAGGATCACACCTTGACCAGCGCCTTCCAGGCCTCGGCCGTGTGGTACTATCAGCGCGTCGCCCGCGAGGTTGGGCGAGAGCGCATGCAGAGCTGGGTCGATCGGCTCGGCTACGGGAACCGGGACATCAGCCCCGCCGTGGACCGCTTCTGGCTCGACGGAGGCATGCGCATCACCCCGCTGCAGCAGGTCGACTTCGTGCAGCGGCTGTACGAAGAGGCGTTGCCTGCGTCGAAGGAACACCAGCGCATGGTGAAGCGCATCATGCGCAGCGTCGACTACCCGGAGCTTCCGCTCCACGTGAAGACGGGGCGCACTGGGATGGTCGACGGGCGTGACTACGGCTGGTTCGTCGGTTACCTGGAGACGCATGCAGGGCCGTATTTCTTCGCGACGCTGCACACGAGCGACGCTCCGGGAGACTCGTTCAGCGAAGATCGCAAGCGCGCCACGCTGCGACTTCTGCAGCGAGTGGGTGTGATCCCAGCGTCTTTCCAGGTGGCCAAAACGGCCAGCGGAACCCCTGAGCCTCCACGCTCGCAAGCGGATGGGTAGCGTGCGAGACTCCTGCCCGCTTGTCTCGCACTCCTTCCCATCCCTTCTCGGCGTCGGAGCTCGACGAGTTGATGGACTCGACGGAGCTCCCGGGCTCGAACCCGCAGGCCGCTGAGCTGACGCAGGTCGACCAGTTCCCGCCGAGCGAACGTCTCTCCGAACGCGACGTCGAGGGCCGCGTCCACCTCAATCGTTTTCCCGGGGATCCAGCGCCCCACGATCGCATCAAGGGCGTCGCCATCGCAGCTCTCGTGCAGTGGTACCAGCAACAGCGGGATCCCGAGACGCTGCGCTGGGTCGTGTCGAACATGCGCCCCGAACACCGGGCTCAGCTGGACGTGGATCGACCGGGCGCAGGGATCCTGGCGAGCGCCTGGTATCCCAGCGCGCTGGTGCACGAACTGCTCGACGGCCTCACCAGTGGACTGACCGAGGCTGAGGTTCAGCGGCTCGCCGTGGAGGCCGAAGGCGCCGTGATGGACGCCACGCTCCACGGCATCCACAAGCTGTTCTTCAGGCTGCTGGTCACGCCCGAGCGCTATGCCCGCTACAGCCAGCCGCTCTGGAACCGCTTCTTCGACTCGGGACAGATGGTGAGCGCGGTTCGAGACGACGAGGTGTGCAGCCGCGCGACCGGCTGGCGCGGCTACCATTGCTTCATCTGCCGCATGAATCGCGAGGCCATGCGCATTATCCACACGGCAATGGGCCGTCGCGTCATCGACGTGATCGAGACCGAGTGCGCAGCGCGAGGCGACAAGGCGTGCGCCAACCGCATGCGGCTGGCTCCCAGGTAGCGACCGGCGTGCCGCGGCCCCGGCGTTTTCCTGCGCAGGTGCCAAGAGCAGTCGGGGAGCGTTGCCCGGTCGAGCGCTGGTCGGCTATGGTTTTGGGGTGCGCGTCGTCTTGCTCTACCCGCCTCCTTGGAAGCTCTCGGCTGCCGCCGAGCTCGGTAACGAAGCCGCGCGCCTGAGCCCCGAGCAAGGGGGGCCGCCAGCCGACTACCGAGAAGGGGATCTCGACCCCGACTTCTGGCAGACGCCCTACGGGCTGTACTCCCTGGCCGCGCAGGCCACGCGCGCGGGACACCAGGTCAAGCTGCTGAACCTGTCAGCCTACCCATGGGAAGAGGTCGAGAGGATCGTGAAGAGCCTCGAGGCCGACCTCTGGGGCATGAGCTGCTGGACGGCGAACCGTCGCGGCGTGGGCTACACCGCGGCGCTGATCAAGCGTCTCCACCCACAGACGCACATCATCGTCGGCGGTCCCCACGCGACGCCGCTCGCCAGGGAGATGCTGGAGTATCACCCGCCGATCGACACCGTCAGCGAAGGCGAGAGTGAGCTGCAGTTCCTGGAGCTGTGCGGCCGCCTGCAGCGCGGCGAACCGACCACCAACATCGCCGGAACCTGGTTCCGCGCGGCAAATGGAAGCATCGAGCAGGGACCGCCCCGGCCATCGATAGAAGACCTCGACACGCTCGCGTCGCCCCACGCGCTCTTCGACACACACATCTTCATGACCTCCCGGGGCTGCCCCTGGGCCTGCACCTTCTGCGGGGCCGAGACGAGCTGGGGCCGAGGATTCCGCGCCCAGTCGGTCGACTACGTGCTCGATGCGCTGGAGCAAGCCGTCAGCCGGCTACCGGTGAAGCTCCTCCAGATCAAGGACGACACCTTCACCACCAACAAGAAGCGAGTGATCGAGCTCTGCAGGGGGATCCGAGCGCGGGGCCTTCAGTTCCTATGGAGCTGCGACACCCGGGTGGACGTGCTGAGCGACGAGCTGCTGCGGGAGATGCGCCTCGCAGGTTGTCAGCGCCTGAGCCTCGGGGTGGAGTCCGGCTCGGCGAGCATCCTCAAGCAGATCGACAAGAAGATCACCGTCGAGAAGATCATCGAGAGCGCCAACCTGGCGAAGAAGTACGGCATCCAGGTGCGCTTCTACATGATGCTCGGCAACCGCGGGGAAACAGTCGAGACCTTCAAGGAGACGCTGGAGTTCCTCGAGCGCGCCCGCCCGCATCAGTACATCTTCTCTTGCCTCTCGATCTACCCCGGCACGCGCGATTTCCAGGACGCGGAGCGGACCTGGCTGGACCGCAAGCGCTACTTCGAGGAGACGTTCCAGGAGCTGAAGGTGCCGTACGACGCGGACGCCGAGACCACCCGGGTGATGAACGAATGGTTCGCGCAGAACTGCGGGCTCAGAGACTTCTATCGAGAGGGCGTCGAGGAGTGCAGAGCCATCCTGGCAGAGCTGGGCGACCACCACGCGGCACACATGGACCTGGCTGGCGCTTACTACCGTGAGCGACAGTTCAAGCTGGCAGAGGAGCACATCCTGAAGGCGCTGGAGCTCGGCTACCCACTGCCAGGCCTCGCGTACAACTACCTCGCCTGCATGGCGGCGGACCGCCGCGACCTGCAGAGCCTCCAGGAGCACCTGCGCAAGGCTATCCGCACGGATCCGCAGCACTTCGTCGTCGCCCAGAACGCCGAGGCGCTGCGCATGTGGCTCACCCAGGGCGGCCCGGTGCAGAACCTGCCGCTACACCTCGCAGCGCGTCACGACTTCCAGATCTTCGAGCGCACGAGGCAGCCCATGCTCCCCGGACCACTACCCGAGGACTTCGATCAGTGGTCCCCGCCGTCGGAACCCGACCCAGAGGATCCGCTGCGCTCCGCCAGCGCGCCGAGCCAGTCGTCGGACCAGGAGCGCACGCGCTTGAAGGTCGTGTCGTCAGCGTAGGCCAGCGCCGACCAGATGGCGCGCACGGCGTTGGCGGCAGCCTTCAGGTGCTCGCCCTGGGTGATCTCGCCGAGGCTCGCCAGCTGGTTCTCGGCCGCGCGCAGCGCTTCCATCGCCGCGACGCGGGGCTCCGACGCGAACGCCAGACTGACCCAGAGCTCCCAGTCGTCTTGCAGCTGGAGCGGGGTCACCTCACCCAGACCCAGCTCGGCACACAGTTCCGCAAGGAACTGCCACTTGGGCGCCGGCTGCTTGGGGTGGTAGTCGTCCCCCGAGCGCAGCCACACGTCGACCGCCGCGTCCAGCTTCTCGGCGGTCAGCTTCGCCGCCAGCCCCTGCTCGCGAGTCGCGAGCGGTCCCAGCGCGCCGCTCGGCCGGTACGGCGGAACGCTGCTCTCGGCGCTCGCGGCCGCCTGCTTCCACAGCGCGCCGTCATGGATCGCGTCGAGCAAGCGCGCCCGACGGAGGCGCTCCCCTTCCCAGCCCAGCAAGCGCACCCACAGCAGCTCGGAGCCCTCCCGCGCGAAGCGCTCGGCGGAGGACTGGCGGCGCAGCTCTTCCTTGTCGAGGTGCAGCGGCTGGCGCGCGCCCGCGGCCGCGTTCTGAGGTGCTCGTTGTTTCCGCGCCTGTTGCGCGCGACGCAGCTTGCGATTGGCGGTCACCGCCTGCTTTTACACCAGCCCGTCTGCCAGCGCCTACTTCGCGTTGCCGCGCAGGTAGCCGAGGGCTTCCTTCAGCTGCGCGTCGGTCATGCTGTGGCCGACCTTCGGGCGCGCCTTGGACCGATGCTTCCAGCCGAGGCGCTTCAGGAGCCTGGCGAAGCCCGCAGCATCCTTCTTGGCGCTCTTGTCCCGCAAGCCCCAGCCCACGTACACCGGCGGGCGGTGCTTGATGCGCTTGGCGGTGGACTCGAGGTAGTTCGCGCCACCGCCCGCCAGCGTCGCGTAGCCGTCGGCTTCGAACGCGTTCCGCAACACCAGGCTGCTCGCGTAGTACGCGCCATTGGAGAAGCCGACGACGATCAACTTGTCGTACTTCTTGCCTCGCCGCTGCTCGAGGGTCGCTTGCGCCGAGCGCCACTCCTCGAAGAGCTCCGGCTCCAGGGACTTCTGCGCGGAAGTGCGGGTCGGCCAGGTCCACCAGTCTTCCATGTCCTTGGGACCGATGCCGCGCCGGCCGCGAGGAGCGAGCAGATCGAAGTGGTTCACCTTCGCGGCGCGCACGAGCGCCCGCTGCTGGTTGTATTGCCAGCCGCTCTCGGACTTCACCACGCCATGCAGGAAGACCACCAGCGCGTCCGAGGGCTCGTCCTTCGAGGCTACGAACGCGCACACGTGGTGATCCAGCGTCTCCAGCTCCGAGTGACACCAGGCCTCGTCCTTGGAAGCCTCCGCCGGCTCTTCGTCCGGCTCAGCAGGCGCCTCGTTTTTTGGGGGTGAGCCACTCGGCTCTTCCGCGGCTGCGGAACCAGGTACCAGCAGGCAAACACCCCCCAAGACCCCGCAGCCCACCGCCGCCACCGCCAAAGACCTGCGCCAGCTCACCGCGCGTAGCGTTGCGCATCGCGGCACGCTTGGCAAACCGCCCGTATCCGCGGCGCAACACGCTGGTGTTTGTGACACTTCTGCCGCAGAACGGATGCGGGAGGCTCGGTACATGTCTTGGTCCACGCTCGAACACCGCGAAACTTCAACGCGTGAGCGCCGCATACGGCGTTTCGGAGCCAGCTTCGCGCTGGGGCTGGCGCTGCTGCTGCCCGTCTCGGGCGCGCTGCCCGGCTGTTCCAGTGACGACACCACGGAACGAGCGCAGACCGAAGACGGCCTGCCCCAGGGCCAGTTCCTGATGGGTGTGTCCCTGGCGCCGCTCTCGGGCCTGGTGCTGCCTTACCGTGTGGATATCAGTGACGCGCACGTGGAGCTTCGGGCGATCGCGAACGATGGAACCGTGAGCGACCTGCTGGCGCAGGCAGATGGCGTCGTGCCCGCCGAGGACGGCACCTTCAGCATCGACTTCGGCGGGTTCACCATGCCCGGCGCCTACACGCCGACGAAGAGCGACGTGGACGTGGAGCTGGTGGTCAACGGCAAGCTCCAGGGCAACGATGCCTTCTGCGGCGACATCACCGGCAAGATCGTGACCTTCGATCTGGATCTCGCGGGCAGCACCTTCGGCGCCGTCACCTACTCGGCAGACGCGGAAGCGCCCACCTCATGCGACGGCGCCGCGGCAGAGATCCCGCGCATCGACCAGTGCCCGACCGTCAGCGAGGGCAACAACACCGGCTTTCCGAGCGGCGACGAACCCAGGGAATTCGAGCTCGTGTTGCCCTCGACCTACGACGCGGGGAAGAGCTATCCCCTCGTCTTCGTCTACCACGGCTTCGGCGGCAAGCCGACGGACATGCTGGACGGGGTCGGCTTCCGCGCTCGCGCCGACGAGGACGATGTGATCCTGGCCGCGCCCAAGGGCCTCGAGTCCGGAAACGGAGCCGCCTGGAACATCGCCACCGCCGCACCACAGAACGTCGACGTCGCGCTCTTCGACGACATGTTGAAGTGCATCAGCGAGTCGTTCAGCGTCGACGACCAGCGCATCTACGTCACCGGCATGAGCAACGGAGGTCTGATGACCGGCACGCTGATCGCCACCCGCTCGGACGTGATCGCCGCCGCGGCGCCCTTCTCGGGCGGTATCTCCCTGCCCTACGTCAAGACCGACAACCAGCCACCGGTGCTCGCCAGCTACGGAGGACCGACGGACATGGCGTTCCAGCAGGACTTCGAGAAGCTCGCCAACGACATGGTCAGCGAGCTGAAGACGGAAGGCCATTTCGTGGTGCTCTGCAACCACAACCAGGGGCACCACATCGAGGCGTCGTATCTCCCCTGGGCGATGCGGTTCCTCACGGATCATACGCTGGGCTCGGCGCCCGCGTACTCCGACTCGCTGCCCAGCGTCTTCCCGGACTACTGCAGCATCCAGTAGCCCCCACGGCCATCGAGGCGCCCGCGTTCAGTCGGGCGCTTCGTCGCAGCGTCGCAGCTCGCTCGCCCGCACGACGAGCGAGTGCTCCGGCTCGAGCTTCAACCAGACCGCAAAGGGCAGTCTGATGGGTACGAGGCGGCGCTCCTCGGGCTCTTGCTGGAGCCGCTCGGCGTCGTCGGGCTCGGCGAAATCCCAGGTTGCTCCCGCGCGCAGCGTACCGATTCGAGTCGCCGCGCCCCGGCTCATCACCCCCACGGCGAGCTCCCGCTTGCAGCTCTGCCTACCAGCGTTCTCCGGCACCAGGAAGCGCACCCCGGCGGCATACGAGACGACACCGAGCCGCTGAGGCGCCGTCTCCAGCTCGCTGCGCGGCACCCACCCGACCACCAGCTCGGTTCCTTGCTGATAGCTCACGCGCCACCGCTCAGTGGCTCCGCTCCCCGCGTGCTCGTGCACCGTGAGTTCGATCCACTCAGCCTCGGGCAGGAAGACCTGGAGCCTCATCCCGCTCCCCGCGTCGGGGGTCGGCCAGAAGTCGAGCTGCTGCCCCGACCGAGCATAGGCATAGCCGACCCGGCTAATTAGCTTTGCGGAAATCCTTGGATCGAAGTCGCCTTGGCTGAGGCTGAGCTGAGAACAGCTCAACTGCAGCGCCTGGGGAGCGTCCCCTGGCAGGCGCAGCGGTCCGCGGATGCGATGCCGGAGATCGAGCATGTTCGCGGTGCGACGCACGGGCTCCAGGCTGGCCGGGGGCGCGAGATACACGGCGCCGTCGTAGACCGGCCCCTTGGGAAACAGCCGCACCTGGCTCAGCTGCGTGTAGCCCCGCAAGCTGAGCAGTCCGTCGTCGACGAGCAGCGTCGCCACTCCATCGTCGCGCACGTGGAGCCGCGCCGGCGCTCGAGACACCTCGGCGAATGGCGGACCAGCAGCCCGCAAGCTCAGCGGAGCCGTCCCCCCCCAGGCGCGGTGTGGCGCCTGGGTCTCGACCACGCAGTCGCCCTGTATTTGCCCTGAGGAAATATCGAGTTCGGGCAGCCGCACGCTCAGCGCGAAGTCCCTCGGCCCCTGAGGCGGCTTGCCAGAACAGCCCACGAGCAGCGCCACCGCGAGCACCGTCCCTCGCGCCGCGCGCGGCTGGCGCATGGGCTTCGGCAGACCCTGCGCGCGGGTCTGGGGGTGAGGAACGACGAACGGAGACGAGGGCATCAGCGACGGCGCTGATCACGATACACGCGATCGGCGCCGCGCAAGGCCTCACCGCTCAGCCAGAACGTGCGCAGGTCACCGAACGGCGTTCCGACGCCGCTGTTCAGCACCATCGCGAAGCTCAGGTTGCGCGCCGGATCCGCCCAGGCGCCCGAGCCGCCAAAGCCAAAGTGTCCGAATGCCTGCCTCGGAACGCCTTGGGAGGTCCCCACCAGGTGATAGCCAAGACGCCAGCGCATCGGAAACAGCACCACGCGATCGGACCCCGACGTCTGCACCTGGGTGGCGCGTCTCAAGGTCTCCGGCGACAGCAACCGCACTCCGTCGAGCGTCCCGCCCCCCGCGAGCGCCGCGTACAGCTTGGCCAGGGACCGCGCGGTGAAGAGGCCATTCGCCGCCGGGATACTCGCGCGCAGGACTCGCGGATCGCTGAAATCGAGCCGCCCGATCCCCGGGGTAATGAACGCCCGGCGCGCTTGAGTCAGGTCCGCCGGCACCCCCAGCGCGCGCAGTCCGCGCTCCAACAGCCACGCCGCGCGTTCACGGCGCTTGGCGCGCTGGGCACGCCGACGTCGACGCACCTCCGCAGGCAGCTGCTGGCTGATCGCAGCGCGCTCCCCGCCGGGCAACCGCATGAGCCGCGCCGCGCGCTCCAGCGCTGCTTCCGGGGCGCCGATGTAGAGCCCATCCAGCTGCAGCGGCTCTGCGATCTCCGTGCGAATGAACTCCGACAGCGGTTGGCCCGACACCCGGCGCACGATCTCCCCCACCAGGAAACCATAGGTCAGCGCGTGGTACGCGCTGTGGCTCCCCGGACGATGGGCAGGCGCCGCCTTCGCCAGACGCGACACCATCAGCTCCCAGTCGAGCAGGTCCTCGGCGTGATCGGCCAGCTCACTGAGACCGTACAGTCCGGCCTGGTGACTCATGAGTTGCCGCACGGTAATTGCAGCCTTGCCGGCCTGGGCGAACTCCGGCCAGTAGCGCGCTACCGGCGCATCGTAGTCCACCAGGCCACGATCCACGAGCATGTGCAGCGCCGTCGAGGCGACGCCCTTGGTGGTGGAGAAGGACACGCTGAGCGTGTCGCGCTCCCAGGGGCGTCCGGTCTCGTCCCGCACGCCGCCCCACACATCCACCACGCACTCACCCTGATGGTAGACGCTCACGGCGGCGCCGCCTCCGGTGCGCTCGAGTTGCCGCCACAGCGCGTCGCGCACTCCGACGAACGCAGGCTCCGCGTGACCGTTCACGGTCGTCTCGTGGGCGCGCTGACGGCGCAGCGGCCTGAGCCCCAATCGCTGCACCAGCGCCGATCCTCCCACGGATCACGGATTTAGCACGGGGGCTGCGCTTTGACTCGACGATTCCTCGAGTATGCTGCCCAGCCCATGAAGCGCGCCTCAGTTCTTTCCTTGCTCGCGCTGTGCGCGGGCTGTGCAGCCGCGAGTCACTCCGAACCAGGATCGGCGCCCATCGCCTCTTCGATGAACACTGCTCCGCCGGCACCTGCGGAGCCCAAGCAGCGCGACTCACCCCCTGAACCCCCGCCAGCGCCCGCCGAGACCAAGCCACCGCCAGCACCGGATCCATTCGCGGGCAGCCAGTTTCCGCCCGGGGATTTCGAGCCACCTTTCGAGCGCAGCGGACAGCCAGGAGACGGCCACTGGGAGCCGGTGGGCGAAGCCGGGGAAGTGGCCGGCAAGCCCATCATGTTTCGAACCAGCCTGAGGCCGCATCCGTTCAAGCGCTTCGCGTACGTCAACGTGGTGGCCATCGATTTGAGCCGCACGGAAATAAACCTGGTCCCGGGGACCCGGGAGCCAGACACCAAGGCGCTGCCCGAGGATCAACGCACCGGGCTCGTCCCGCAGGCGGTTCAACCGCGGCTGGCCGCGGTCTTCAACGGCGGTTTCATGACCAAGCACGGCGGACATGGCATGGGAGTCGGAGACGTCGACCTGTTGCCGGCGAGGGACGAGCTCTGCACGGTCGCGCTCCTCGACGACGGCCACGTGCGGATCGGCACCTGGTCCGAGATCAGCGGCGACAAGGCGCGTTTCCGTGCCTGGCGGCAGGGCCCCTGGTGCCTGCTCGAGAAGGGCGAGGTGAACCCCAACGTGAGGAACGGCCAGCGCCGCAAGTACGGGATGAGCGCAGAAGGGAAGCTGGAGATCCGTCGCTCCGCGGTCGGGGTGAGCGCCGACGGAGGCACGCTCTACTACGCGGTCGGTGAGGAACAGACCCCGGAGCTGATGGCCAAGGCGATGGAAGTGCTGGGTGTACCCAACGCCGCGCAGCTCGACATCAACTGGTCGTACACCCGCTTCTTCTGGTTCGGAGCGAAGGACGGACAGCTCCAGGTCACGGAAACGCTGCTGCCCAAGATGAAGCACCGCAAGACGGGCTACGTAGCCAAGGCGGAGCCACGAGACTTCTTCTATGTGCTACGAGGTCGTGAGTGAGCGATGAGATCGACGACAGCGACCTCGACTGCCTCGAGTGCTCTGCGTGCTGTCGCATGGCGGGGCCCGGGCACATCCTGGTTCCGCCGGAAGACCTGGTGCGCTGGAAGCACACCGGGCGCCAGGACCTGATCGACGGCTTGGTCGAGGGGCACTTCAGCCAGCAGGCGTTTCCGTCCAGAGCGGACGGAGCCTGCGTCTACCTTGGGACGCCCGAGAGCCCCCACGCGTGCTCGATCTACGCCGAGCGCGGGACTACCTGTCGGACCTTCGAGAAGGGCAGCAAGCAGTGCCACGGCTACCGTCGGGAGGCCGGGCTCGAGCCGCCTCTCGATCGCGCTTGAACACGGAAGCGGCCCGACCCTGCCTGTACCTCCCCTTGGCAAGCGGCGGCCGATCGTCTACGCCCCTCGCCATGCGACGAGTGATTGCAGGGTTGATGTTGGCGCTGCCCCTGGCCACGGGCATAGCGTGTAGTGGAGCGACGCCCGAGCCGATGGCGCCGCCGAGCGCGCAGAGCGCAGCCCCCGTCGAGACGGCGGAGCCGACGCCGGACGCGGGCACGGAAACGGACAGCGGCGCGTTCGACGCCTCCACCATTCAGCCCGTGGAGGACGCCAGCGCAGGCGACGCGAGCGCCGCCGCGGGCCCCGAGCACTGCGCCGATGGCATGGTGCTGGTCGAAGGGGACTACTGCACCGACGTCGAGCAAAAGTGCCTGAAGAGCTGGTTCGACAAGTCGAACAAGAAGAAGGTCTGCGAAGAGTTCGAGCCGAAGACCACCTGCGTCGGTCAGAAGATCAAGAAGCGCTTCTGCATCGACATGTACTCCTGGCCCAACGTCAAGGGCGAGCGTCCGGAGGTCATGAACAACTTCTATCAGGCTCAGGTGAAGTGTGCGGCCATGGGCAAGCGCATGTGCACCGAGAGCGAGTGGACGATGGCCTGCGAGGGCCCAGAGATGAAGCCGTTTCCCTACGGTTACAAGCGAGACCCCACGAAGTGCAACGGTGACCACAAGTGGGACGGCCCTGACATGAGCAAGGTCGCCAAGCGCGACCCGAAGGAGCTGGCGCGGCTCTGGAAGGGCGTCCCGTCGGGCTCTCAACCCGAGTGCATCAGCGACTACGGGGTGGCCGACCTCCCGGCGAACAACGACGAGGTCGTGTCCAACGAGCACAACGGCGGCTGGAAGGACAAGTACAGCAGCGTCAACACCGGCGGGCCCTGGTACAAGGGTGTGCGCAACCAGTGTCGTCCCAAGATCTACACCCACGACGAAGGCTTCTATTACTACTACCTGGGCTTCCGCTGCTGCGCCGCGCCCGACGGCAAGGCCAACGACCCGCGGACGCCACATCAGATCCGCGATGGCTGGAAGTTCGATCGCGTCGAGCGACTCGCGCGCTTCACGACGGACGAGATGAAGCAGAAGCTCGAGCTCAAGGCGCAGGGCAAGTGCAGCTGCAAGCCCTCGGATACGCTGTGCAAGACGATGTGCGGCACGTTGCTCGGACCGGACGCGAAGGACGCAGACCTCGAGGCGCCCCGCGAGTGAGGCGACGCAAGCGCGCGCTCCCGTCAGCGAGTCCGATCCCGGGCTCAGCGGTTAAACTCGGTAAATAACCATGGCGAAACGTGGACGGTCGCGCGCCGAAGCGCGACCATGCAGGCATGCGAACACTTCACTGGGTTTGGTGCGCTTCGTTTGCCTTGCTGACGCTCGGCGGCTGTAGCGACGACGAGAGTTCCGATGGTAGCGGCGGAAGCTCGGGAGACGGCGGCTCCGGCGGGCACGAGCAATGGCGCACCGGCGCAGCGGGCGGGCAACGGTGGGTCTGGCGGCGACGGCGGGTCGGCGGGGCATGAGCAACGGCGGAACGTCGGGTAGCGGCGGTTCCGCCGGCACTGCGGGACCGCACCCGCGGCACTGCGGGGACCGTATGTCTGCGGCAATTGCGGGCACCGGCACCGGCGGCACGGCGGGGACCGGCGCCGGCGGCACCGCGGGGACCGGCACCGGCGGCACCGGCGGCAGCTCGACCGCCTGCAGCGGCTCGACCCCCGTGGCGTTGACGGTGAAGAACTACCTCAAGTGGTGCTCCGTCTCGGTCGCTGGCGAGTCGGCTTCCACGGACGCCGAGCAGACCGTGTGCGTGCCGGAGGGCGCGGTGAACCTCAGCGCCACGGCCCTGAGCGGCTTCATCCTCGGCAGCGCCCCGTGGCACAACACCGACGGTGACAGCGGCTCGGGCGAACAAGGCACGCTGAGCGGTAGCGGAGCGAACCAGTCGAGCGCCGCGGTGGTCACCGTGAGCGGAAGCTCCGACTGCGTCTGGATCTGCTGTCCCTTCGCCAACGGCTCGGGCTGTCCCACCACCGATCAGTGCCTGTAGTTCGCTAGTCCACGGAAACGCTCGAGCATCACCCGGCCTGAGCCGCCCCTGGCGCGGGCTGGGTGACGCGTTCGAGCCACTCGAGGCTCGGGCGCAGGCGGTGGCGAAGGCTGCGCCGTGGCGCGCGCCCCATCTCTCGATCCCAGCCGCGCAGCTCTGGGTGACCTGCGTTACCGATCAACCGGATCGGCACACCGGTCACAGGATCCGTGCGGAAAATGAAGAACGAGTGACTGTGCTCGGTGTGGTTCATGTCCCAGGGCGCGTAGCCGCGGATCACGACGATGTCGCCCTGGCGCAGCCCCGCGTGCGCCTCGAGTAGCGCGAAGAAGCGCCCGCGAAACTGGTACGGCACCCGCTGGCTGCCGGTGAAGTCCTCGACCTCGATGCCGGGTTCGCGCTTCGCGTACTCGACGAAGGGTTGCACCGATCGGCGCTGCTCACCGAGCAAGGCGTCGAAGTCCAGCCTCCCGATCACGCGCCCCGGGACCTCGCCACGGCCCCGGTAGCGCGTGCCCGACGCCCGCTCCAGGGTCTCGCTGATGAAGTCGATGCAGACCTGCGGCGCCCGGGGCGCACCGCTCGCCGTGAACACCGGGTAGAACTGGAAATTCAGCTCATAGCGCTCTTCGCCCGCCAGGTACGCCTCCCGCCAGCGCTGGCGCAGGTGGCCGTCTTGCTGCCCCCACTCGTTGTCCGGCTCGTCGAAGGGTAGCTCCTCGGCGATCTGTTGCCGGATCACTCGCTCCAGGCGTTTCCACACGACAACTCGACGTAGCGCCAGCTCTCGTGCCTCGCTCAGCTTGCCATCGGCGCGCGTGCCGCACACGAGCTCCACGTCCGGGGTCTGACCCGCCAGGAGGCTCTTCTCCCACACCAGTTCCTGGTCGGCGCCGCGATAGCCAAGCTCGGCCACCACGCGGCTCGAGCTCTGCTCGAGCACCCGCGCGGCTTCGAAGCCGAGGCGCTGCTGCGCTTCGCCGAGGTCGAAGTGAAGGGGTGGGCCCAGGGGCACGCTCGCGTCACTGACCCGATCGAGGAAGAGCAGCTTCGCGTCCTGGCCCTTCAGCGCGCCGTCGTCGTGGACGTAGTGTCCCCTGGCATCGCGTTTGAGGTCGAAGCGCTCTCCGCCGCGCTGCAGGGTCAGCCGCGGCGCGTCGAACAGCGCCTCCAGCGTCAGGTTGCGCTCCAGCGC
>JAWKRF010000044.1:0-39572 GCA_041389745.1 Polyangiaceae bacterium | reverse complement strand
CCGTGCGACGCAGCTCCAGGCTGCCGAAGATGTACAGCGTGTGGCTCTCGCTGTCGTTCGTGTCGACCGCGCGCTTGCTCACGCGCATGTCGCTCGCGTCGTACGCGTAGTGCAGCTCCACTGCCTCGGCGCCAACCGGCTCGGCCACGCTGTTGACGTCGATGCTCTGGGCATCCCACCGCCGCGCTGTCACCAGACGCCCGACTTCGTCCCATTCCCATGTTGCCTCCCCCCGGTCCGGCGGCACCCAACCGTTGAGCGGACCCGATGAGTATCCGCACGGCATCGGGCTGCTCGCCGAACCGCCCCCTCCCGGCGCCGGCTGCGACTCGCTCCGCTCGCGCGCGCGGGCGGAGGGGGTGGAGCTATCAGACCCTGACTGGCCCCGTGTATCGGCGCGATGCCTCGGGTGGGGCCAGATCCTCACGGATCTAGTGCCGCGCTGCAGCCGTTCTGGGCTCGGTTTGGCTTCGGTTGTCAAAGAGCGCTTGTCCGCTGCGCGGACATGACAGCGTTTGGCCCGTGAACGAAGACCCAGAGATCGCGATTCCACCCGAGTGGCCGCAGGTCGCCAAAAGCGGCCTGATGCACGCCGTCGCCCTCGCGCGACTCGCGCTGATCCAAGTCCTGTCCGGTTTCGAGAACGGGCGCGCGCCGAAGGCTCGACTGTTCTCCGAGGTCCAGCGCTTGAAGCAGCGGGTCGCTCAGCTCGAAGCCGAGATCGCCATCAAAGATCGCCGCATGGCGCAGCTCGCCCCCGCGAAGCGGCCGCACTATTCCCCGATGGACCGACTCCGGATCCTGCTTCTGCAGGCTGAGGCGGGATGGACCCTCGCGGAAACGGCTGGACGGTTTCTCATCAGTGCGCAGACCGTCGCCAACTGGAAGAAGCGCCTCGATGAGCACGGCGAGGCCGCTCTGGTCCAGACGCCCGAACCCGTCAATCGCTTCCCCGACTACGTCCGAGAGCTCGTCCGTGGTCTCAGTCGGGCCATTCCGACCGCCGGTCGCCAACGCATCGCCGATACCCTCGCTCGCACAGGACTCGTGCTCGCCGCCTCCACCGTCCGACGCATGGCCGCCGAGCCGTCCACCATGCCCGCGCCGCGTCCTGAAGAGACCACCACCGAGAAGCCGCCTGCAGCTCGCAACGCCAACGCCAACCCCAAAGGCATTACCGCGCGGCACATCAACCACGTCTGGCACTGCGACCTCACCGTCGTCCCAACCGCGCTCGGGCTTTGGCTCCCCTGGTTTCCCTTCTGCGTCTGGCTCGGATGGCCCTTCCTCTACTGGGTCGCTGGCGTTGTCGACCAGTACTCCCGCGCTCCCATCAAGCTCAAAGCCTTCAAGAAGCAGCCCACCGGACGCGACGTGCGCCGCTTCTTGAATGCGGCCATCCGCGCTGCCGGCACCGCGCCCAAGCACCTCATCACCGACCGCGGCTTGCAGTTCCGCGAGGATTACCGAGCGTGGTGCAAGCGGCTGGAAATCAAACCCCGCTGGGGCGCTGTCGGGAGCCACAAGTCCATCGCCATCATCGAGCGATTCTGGCGCAGCATGAAGGACGAGTGCTGCAACAGGATCCTGATCCCACTCCAGCCAAGCGCCATGCAAGCCGAGCTCGACTGCTACGCTGCCTGGTTTCGCCTCCACCGTCCCCATCGAGCCCTCGATGGTACCACGCCCCTTGAGCGAGCGGCAGACGAGCCACGCAAGGTGGTGCGACTCGAACCGAGACCGAGAATGCCCATCCGTGGGGATCCAGAAACCGTCCGCCGCGTGTCGTCCGTCGAGCTGCGAGTCACTCCGTTCGCCGGCAAGGAGCACTTGCCGGTAGTCGAAGTCGAAGCAGCCTGACCCGACTCCGTCCGCGCGAGCTGCCTCGCGTGGAGGCCGAGGTGCGTCGTGGAGCCGACGAACGAGAGCTGGATTCCGCTGGGACTGGAGCCTGGTACAACGAAGCGG
Organism: Polyangiaceae bacterium; assembly: GCA_041389745.1. Classification (GTDB taxonomy): domain Bacteria; phylum Myxococcota_A; class Polyangia; order Polyangiales; family Polyangiaceae; genus JAHBVY01. Next base: position 37,604 of record JAWKRF010000044.1, on the reverse strand, counting down.
AGCCGGAACCCTCAACGGAACCACATATTGTTTCCCCGCGGCAAGCATAAAGCAGCCTCCAAGCCTCGCTGGACACATACAGCTGGCCGCGGTCCCAGCTGCGGGTGTGCTGCGCCACCACGTCCTGCCCATCGAGGATGCGGACGACTTCGAGATCCGCCAGGACGACGAGCGTGCGTCGGACGCGGTCATGAGGCACTTCAAGAAGCAGCCCACCGGACGCGACGCGCCGCTTCTGAATGCGGCCATCCGCGCCGCCGGCGCCGCACCCAAGCACCTCATCACCGACCGCGGCGTGCAGTTTTTTCCGCGAGGATTACCGAACGTGGTGCAAGCGGCTCGGGATCACGCCCCGCTGGGGCGCCGTTGGAGCCACAAGTCCATCGCCATCATCGAGCGATTCTGGCGCAGCATGAAGGACGAGTGCTGCAACAGCATCCTGATCCCACTCCAGCCAAGCGCCATGCAAAGCCGAACTCGACTGCTACGCAGCGGTTTCGGCTCCACCGTCCTCATCGAAGCACTGCAGGGTACCACGCCCAATGAGCGAGCGGCGGACGAGCCACGCAACGTGGTGCGATTCGAACCGAGACCGAGAATGCCCATCCGCGGGGATCCAGAAAGCGTCCGCTGCGTGTCCTCCGTCGAGCTGCGAGTCACTCCGTTTGCCGGCAAGGAGCACTTGCCGGTAGTCGAAGTCGAAGCAGCCTGACCCGACTCCGTCTGCGCGAGCTGCCCCGCGTGAAGGCCGAGGTGCGTCTCGGAGCCGACGACCGAGAGCTGGATTCCGCTGGGACTGGAGCCTGGTGCAACGAAGCGGAGCCGGAACGCTCAACGGAACCACTCATTGTTTCCCTACGGCATTCAGCAAGTGACTCCCAAACCTCGCTGGACACATACAACGGATACAGGGGGTGGGAGTGAGGCTATGCCTTTCGAAGGCTCGCCCATTCCAGGCTGATCGCTCCGGCGACCCGTAGCACGAGGGTTGCGGTGCTGCCCACGTACGAGAAGCTGCAGGTCAGCGATTGGTCCTCGATCTTCATCGCTCGGGCTCCCTCGTGGACGAGGGTAACGAGTGGCGAGTTCGCGACCTGAAGCGCCGTCTGGACCGACTGCTCGAAGATGTTGAAGGAGAAGCGCAGGCGGACGTTGCGAGCGTCGACCATCTCGTAGCACCAGTATCCGTCGTCGACGGAGCGCTCAACGGGCTCCGCGCCGAAGAACTCGACGAGCTCGAACTCGTCCGGGACCAAGAACGCGTCGTCCGCCATCACGGGCCTCCGAACGGAATCGCCGTCGTGAAGCGGAATCCGCCTCCCTCGAGCACCTGCCACGTCGACTCGAACTTCACGAAGCCGCCTGGCCCCGCGAAGAGCGACTCGCGCACCTGGAACGTTCCGTACTGATTGGTGAAGGATCGCGTGATGTTCGACGGGTTCGTCACGATGCTCTCGAAGTGCGACTGAAGCAGGGCACGCCCCTCGGCGGTGTTGTAGACGCCCACTCGCGCCATCTGACCCGCGTTCTGAGCAGTCCGCGCTACGTTGTGCGCGTTTCCGCCCGCCTCGCCGAACAGGTAGCGGAACTTGGCTGGGTCAACTACGCCCCTTGCGGCCGGGACGTCCGTTTTGAGAGCAAGTCGAGCAACATCGTCTGAGTACGCGGCTAGATCATCGGCATAGCTCGCCGCATAGCCACCAAACAAGCGAGACGTTGCCGCTTCCAAGGCTACCGGAGTAGCCACCGCGGTCAAGCCCGCAGCCTCCGCCATCGCGCCCTTCTTCGCGAAGTCGTAGTGCTGAGCGAGATCCTTGTCCTCTGGCGCCGCGGGACCTTCAATCAGGCGCGGCGGAACGAGCTCAAGCTTCTTGCCCAACATCAACGGACCGCCGCCAAGGGTTGTCTCTGTAAACTCCATCAACCCGTCTGCGGTGCCGTCCTTGGCGGCCTCGTATCGCTCCGCTCGCTTCTGAGCGATGGGCTTCGGCCTCGACAGGATGTGCTCCTGGTTGAACACAACCGTGCGATCCGGTGCTTGCTTCGGTGGATCCCACGTTCCTCCCTCCCCGGTATCGTGCAGATTGGGCTGACTGCGTGGGGACTCTCCGTCTGGGTCGAACTCCGCGTTCATCTCATCGTCCGACATCCCCTCCAACCCCAACGGATCCACGCTCTGCAACACCCGCCCGCTGACATACGCATACAAGTTCGGGTCAGCCCCAAGCCCATGCACAGCCAGCGGGTCCGCTGAAACCCAGCGGTTCAAGAGCGGATTGAGGAACCGCTTGCCGAAGTAGATCAGGCCGACTTCTACGTCTTCTTCCTTGCCGGTAAACCGATAATCCTCCCGGAAATGTTTCCAGCGCTCGGGGCGGTAGTCGCTCTCGGTGCCGCCGTAGGCTTGGTAGGTGCTGCGCTCGACGAGCTCGCTCGTAGCCTTGTCGAGGACGACCGACGTGCTGCCGAGGTGGTCTCCCAGCTCGAAGAAGACGTGCAGCTGCTCGCCGCTCAGGCTCGGCACGTCCCCGAGCTGGGGCTCATACGCCAGGCGCGCCAGGCGCACGCCGTTGGCAAACAGGTACGCGACCTCCGTTTGCGCATCCAGGTCGTAGTCTTGGTTGGCGACGTCCCACGTCGTGCGCCGGAGCTCCAGGCTGCCGAAGATGTACAGCGTGTGGCTCTCGATGTCGTTCGTGTCGACCGCGCGCTTGCTAACGCGCATGTCGCTCGCGTCGTACGCGTAGTGCAGCTCCACCGCCTCGTCGCCAACCGGCTCGGCCACGCTGTTGACGTCGATGCTCTGCGCATCCCAGCGCCGCGCCGTCACCAGACGCCCGACTTCGTCCCATTCGTATCTGAAGATCTGACTGCAACCGACTCCCGCGCTGCACGTGCCGTCGCGGTCCACGCGCAGCTCTGTCAGGTTGCCCGTGACATCGTAGCTCGCCCTCAGATCGCCTTGGCGAGTACTGCCGCTACTCCGGTTGCTTGCGGCTTTGAGCTGGTAGGCCTCACCCCCCAACGATCCATTCTGGATGTCGCCGAGACTTCGGTCATAGAAGCCCTTGGCGTCGTCGTCGGTCTCCGTGGTGTTTCCGAGCCAATCGTAGTTCCACGTCTGGTAGCGGATGCGGTTGTCGAACTCGACGTACGGGCTTGGTTCCGCGCGGCGGGGGTCGTTGGCGTCGTCGAAGTTCGGGTCGTCCCAGCTGTCGTCTTGGTCGACGAGGGGGGCCACGACGTTGAACTGCTCCGGCGTGCTCCAGTCACCGCTCCCGAAGGGGTTGGTTGCCCGCACCCACACCGTGTGACCGCCCGGACTCAGAACCGCGGACGCCGTGAAGCTGCAGTCGGTGGTCCCCCCGTTGCAGCTCGTCGTCGACGGCGACAAGGTCTGATTGATGATCGTTCCGCTCGGGCCGTCGACACGCAGCTCGTAGCCAGTCACTCCGGGCTGAGCGGTCCATGCGTAGACGGGAAGCGTGTCCTTGAGGTTGCCAATGGGCGCGAGCACGGTCGGCGCACTGGGCAGCTCTCCCACACGGAAAGCCAGCGGTGCCGACCAGGCCCCCAGCTCCTGTGGGCTTTGAGTCTGCACCGACCAGGTGTAGTCACCCGGTGCTAGCACGACGCTCGTGTCGAGGGTGCAGGTACCCGTGCCGGCGCCGCAGCCGGCGCTGACGCGGTCGACGGGATGGGTCGCCACGGTGCCACCGCCTGAGTCGAAGATCCGCACGGCATACTTGCTGGCGCCGACGTCGGCGGTCCACTGGAAGCCTACCGGCGAGAGCACGTTGCCTTGAGGATTCAGCCCGGTGCTCGTGCCGAGGGGCGCAACGCTGCCGTAGCTGATCTCGAGCCACTTGGTAGTGGTCCAGCTGCCGCTGACTAGCGCGGAAATCCCCCATTGAGCGGCGCCGGGAGCGACCGGGAGGTCGCCGGGGTGCGCGAAGCAGGTACCGGTGCTGCAGTCGAGACTCGCGGGCGCGAAGTCACGGTAGTGCAGGCCGTCCATGTCACTCAGCCAGATGCGGTAGCTGGTCGCGGTCGCGGTCGCGGTGAAGGAGTAGACCGGCATCGGACCCGAGATGGATCCGCTCGGTTCCATGGGTGTCGGCGGGTTGCTGTCTACGGTGAACGCGACGCTAGTCGACCACGGTGAGACCGTGCCATGGGTGTTGTAGCCGCGGACCCGCAGCGTGTAGTTTCCGCCGGGCAAGCTGTTCATCGACAGCTCGCAGGTCTGCGTCGTCCCCGGCTGGCAGTTCAGATCGTCGTAGGCGCGGAGCTCGTCGCTCTCGATGACCTGCCCGCTAGTGTTGGTGAACTCGAACTCGTAACTGCTCGAGCCCGGGTCCCCTTGCCAGGTTGCCATGAACGGTGAGCCGACCAGGCCGCTCGGGGTGAGGATCGTGGGAGCGTGCACGGGGAGCACGCTTCCGACAGCGAAGTTCTGGTACTTGAAGGACGTCGTGACGCCCGCGGTCGCGCGCACGCCCCAGCGCGACGCACCGTTCGGGAGGTTCAAGCCGATTGGATAGCTACACTGACCACCATCGGTGCAGCCGGCTCCCGCCGGAGTGACGGTGTAGTAGCGGTAGACGCCATAGGCGTCCACGATCAACAGCTGGTACTCGGTAGCATATTGCCGCGCGGTAAACGTGAAGACCGGACTCGGGCTCTCGAAGTTCGTGTTGGGGGTGAGGGGAGAAGGCCCTTCCTTGTCGATCGTGAATGCGACAGGTCCAGCCCAGTTCGCGTAGTCGGTCTCGCTTCGGGCGCGAATGCGAAAGGTGTAGTCCCCAGAAGGCAAGCTGGCGTAGGGCAGCGTGCAGGTCGTTCCGCTACCGACGCAACCGGTGTTGTCCCGTTGCCGTACGGTATTGAGCACCATCGTGCCAGCGGAATTGAAGACCTGGACGTAGTGAGTGCTCGAGTTGGATCCCGGAGTCCAGGTCAACTGTAGCGGTGAGCCGACGATCGTCGTCGGCTGCAGGTTGGCTGCGTCACCCACGCTCGACGACGGCGTCCCCCGCGAGAAGGTCGCGTAGCCAGAGAAGGCGCCATCAATCGACCCGCCGTGCGCCTTGATCCACCAGCGACTGGAGGTGTTGTTGGAGATGTCGAAAGCGGGCGCCAGCTCGCACAGCGTGTCCGCGTTGCAACCGAGCGCGCTCGGAGAGTAGCTCTGGTAGAAGGTGCGGCCGCTGCCATCGATGATGCCAATCTCGTAGGTCGAGACGTCCGAGGGGCCCGTCCAGCGATACGTCGGGCGGGATGTCGAGATGGAACCTTGCGGTTCGATCTGAGTGATCACAGAGCCGGTGACGCTGAAGCTCTGGGAGTTGGACCAAACGGTGGTGTCGTGCTCGTTCAGGGCTGCAACACGCCACGTGTAGTTTCCGACTGGAAGCGCCGGCCCGTAGTAGGTGCAGTAAGAACCGGGGATGAGGCAGCCAAAGGTGCTCTTTGGCAGAGTCGTCGTGGGCACGGCGAGGTTGCCGCTGCTGTTGCGGATCTCGACGCTGAAGCGACTGGTTCCGGAACCTTGGTTCCAGTTGAACTGTACCGGAGCGGTGACACTTCCAATGGGTGTCGAGAGGGTTGGAGTAGTGACCGTCGGAATGTAGCCGTAGCTGAATTTTACCCAGCTCGACGGTTGGCGGTAGGTGCCGTTGACCAGCGCCATCACGCGCCAGCGCCAGGCGCCGGAGGCGACTGCTGGTCGCGGCCCGCCGCACGTGCTCCCGCCGCTGCACACGCTGCTTGGCCAGTCGATGGTCTCGACGTCGCCACTCGGACCACTGAATTCCATGCGGTATTCAGTGGCGCCGCTCACCGCACGGAAGGTAGCCCACGGTGGGTTCGAGACGGCTCCCACCGGACTCAGTGGTGACGGCACGTCGGGGTGTACGTTGAAGGAGATCCCGGAAGACCAAGCGCCCGACGTGCCCCCTCCGTGCTCGTTCTGGAACTGGACCCAGACCGTGTAGTTGCCGCTACTCAGTGTCGGCAGGTCGATCCCGCAGCGGCCATCGTAGCAGACGTCGTAGGCCGGGTAGTCCGAGCTGTCATGGATTACGGTCCCGCTCGAGTTGCGGATGTAGAGGCGGAGGCGGCTGACGTTCGTTCCGCGCGTCAAGATCGCCTCGGGCGTTGGACCCGTGATCGCCGCTGGAAGCAGCAACTCTCCTGCTACCGGTGAGTTCGCGTTGCCTACCCCAAAGAAGCGCCAGTCGCTGGGCAGGGTGGTCGGTAGGCTAGACGTACTTGGTACCACACGGAAGCGTGCGGCCCCCGTCGGCAGGTACGGGTTGGTGATACCGCTGCCTGTTGGCGGGTAGTACCAGCAGTTACTGCCGCTGCTGCTGCAGTGGGCCGCAGAGGCCGACGCCACGAACTCGTGCTGGAAGCCGTTCGAGTCGATGGTCTCGATGCGGTAGGAGGTCGCGCTGCCGACCCGATTCCAGTAGTAGGTCGGTCGCGTGGGTCCAGAATAGCTCGTCGGCGCGGTGGTGATCACCTTGCCGAAGGTGAGCCCGGTGGGCTTACTCTCGGAGCTGCTCGGCCCCACCTGCGGCGCAACCTTGGCGAGGCCCTTGGTCGTCACGAGTTTCGAACTTTGCGTTGCCAGGGCGGCTTCCCGCAGAGGAGGCTGAGGTGCAGCGGCGCCGCCGGGCGGCTTCGGTTCGGGCTTGGGCGGCTCGACCTGGACCGCCTCCGCCTTGGGCTTCTCGAGCTGGGCCGTGGTGACCTTGGGCGGCGAGGCCTTCTGGATCTGGCTGAGGTCCGGACGCTGCCCCGTGCTGCGCTGAATGTCATTCAGATGGGCGGCGCTGATTCGGGGAGTCGCGCGAGTGAGTGCACCCGCCGGTCCCACACCGAACGGCGCGGGTGTGACCTCCGGCTTGGAGATGCTTTCATCGCCCTGCCTGTAGCCGTACTCGACCCGATTCACGCGATACAGATCGTCGTACTGCATCGTGCGGGTGACGGGCTTCGCCCCCGCGGGCCACTCATCGGGATTGCGCAGATCTTGAATGACCAGCGGGTTGCCCACGACGTCGTAGCTGTAGTGATCGTCTTGCAGCACCTTCTGAAAGGTGTCGCTGCCGGTCCCGGCGTGGCTGTAGCTACTCGAAGGATCCGCCCAGGCCGCCGGGGGACCGCGGTAGGTCTGCACCGTCGAGAGCCGTCGCCGCGGGTCGTACGCAAACTGAGTCCGCGTCCTCGCCAGATCGCCGTACTCGATGTGTTCGTGCAGCCCGTCCGCCGTGCGCTTGATGTCCGTCACCAGCGCACCGTACGAGCCGCCCACCTGCTTCACCGTGCCGCGCCGGGAGTAGTCGATATCCACGCGGCTTTGTCCGTCGCTCCCCATCAGCTCCGGGCTCTGGGCGCCGGTCGTCTCCGAAACGACGCGGTCGGCGCCGTCGAAGGCCACCTGCTTGCGGTACCAGCGGCCAGAGAAGCGGTCGCCCATCGTGTCGCTGGGCTCGCCGGGAGCAGCCAGCCTGACCCAGCTCTCGAAGGCGCGGGAGCGACCATCGTAGTTGGTGACGCTGACCTTCGACCGATCGAACACTGCCACGAGCTTGCCGCGCAGGAAGTCGCCGCCCTGAAGCGGCGTGAACACGTCCGTCGAACCCGATCCGTTGGGCACCTCGATGACACCGACTTCCGGCGGGGGCGCCTGGTCGTAGAGGTAGTAAACTTCGAAGCCAGAAGCGGTGTCCGGGGACGGCGGGCTGTATGCCTGATGCCCCGCCTTGCAAGGCGAGTAGTCCTCGTACTGCAAGCGCCCCACGCCGTCGTAGGCGAAGTTCACGCCGCAGCCCCGAGCGTCGCTCGTGCCGACCAGCTCGCCGCTGGCGTTGTAGAGGTAACGCCAGGCCTTGATGTTCGTCGCGTCGGCGAACGGATCGGGGTTGAAGTTCGTCGACGTGTGAGGCTCGACGTTGAGCACCATCCGCCCGAGGGAGTCGTAGCGGAGCCAGCGCGTCGTCGAACCGTGGACCGAGGAGCGCGTGATGCTCAGGGGCTCACCCGTCGGCAAGAACAGCGTTTCCGTGCGGCGTTCGATGAGTGACCCGTTCTCCTTGAAGCGCTCGATGCCCAGCACCCCGCGGCCGTGACCGTCGCTGACGCTGGTCACGTAGGTGCCCACGTGTGGGCTACCGCTCTGAGGATCATCCGCCGCGTCCCAGGCGTCGCTGGAGAGTGCGTGATAGACGTTGAGCAACGTCTGGGTTCCGTCGAGATCGTAGAGGCGCAGCTCGCGACCGAAGGCGTCGTACTCCACTCGGCCGTAGGGCGTCCCTGGCGCGGCCTCGAGCGGAAATGCCGTCGGTGTTCCGGTCCAGTACTTCGGCAGGTACTTCCGGCTCACTGCGCCCTTCTTGTCGTAGTCGACGAAGCCGCCGACGATCCAGTCGCCCTCGTCGTTCGCGCTCGGATCCGCCTCGCTGATCCCCACCAGCGCGCGACCCATGCCGTCCACGTAGCCGTAGCTCTCCATGTAGTCGGCGTCGCCCGTGGTCGCACCGTCCTGGCTCCTGGTGTAGATGACGGAGTACGGGCGGCTCGGCGTAGCCAGATCGTACTCGATCTCGACCGCCGGGACGCTGCCGACCGTGGCGGAACCGGGTTCCGAGCGGAACAGCTTCGTGAGCCTTCCGAAGCCGTCGTACTCCACCTGGGTCACCTGGTGAGAGACGTCGATCACCGTATTAACTAGCTCGAGGCCGCGATCGTAGGACGCCGCGGTGTACAGCGCGTCCGCCGGAGGATTGTTCAGATCCCGCGCGGCGGGGCACCCGCTCGGATACATCATCTCGGTCGTCGCGAGCTGGGCGTAGAGCTCATCGAGGAACACGTCGGCGCAGCGCCCGCCGGGTGCGTAGCTGCGGATGGCGTTGCCGAACTGGTCGTACTCGGTCTCACTCACGAAGAGCGCCGGGCTGTCAGCGACGGCGTCCCCCGGAGTCGGCGCGACGACCCCGCCCGGTGACTCGTGGAAGCGCTGCAGCGCCTCCGTGCCCGTCAAGACGGCGGTCACCAGATCGGGCGCGCCCTCGGCTGTGTAGCTGGTGCTCGTTTCCCCACGGCGCGCCGGGAAGTCCCGGCTCGTGGTGTAGCTGCTCGCCGTGCGCCAGAGCCAGCCGCTGTCGTGGGGCAGCAGCACCGGATCGGTGACTTGCTCGATCTCGTCGTCGGTGCTCCCGCTGGGGCACCCGGCGACGCAGCCCTTGCTCACGCCGCGCAGGGCGTTGCCGAAATCGTCGACCTCGCTGAAGCCTTCCGTGCGCACGGTGCCAGCGGTCGCTCGAACGGTGACGGGCAGGTCGAGCTGGGGCGCGCTCACCCCCAACCCCGACGTCGAGGCTTCTGGAGTCACCGTCTCCAGCGTCACTTGGCTCGGCGAGCTAAACGCAGCCGGATTCGACGTGTCGTAAGCCCAGGCGGTGTTGCTCTGAGCGAAGGCGTAGACCACGCCGCGACCGTCGAGGCCTCCGTAGAGTTTCCGCAGGGTGTAGTGGGTGTGCGAGGTCGAGAGGTAGACGCCGCCGTCGTCGTAGCTCTCGCTCACCACGGGCAGGCCCTTCAACGCCTCGTTCGGATTGTCGAAGCTCTGATCCGACACCGCGCAGGCGCTGCCGTCTTCATACGCGCACTCGCCCAGCAAGAACTCCGAGCGGGCATGGCTGGTCGGGCTGTTGTCGTCACCGAAGGTGGTGCTCGTCGCCTCGCGGAAACCTCGAAACTCCCGCTGGCGCCCGTCGTAGACCGGATCGCGGTAGCTGTACTCGGTGACGTACCTCCGGGGTCCGTGACCAAAGACGTTCAGGTTGTCCGTCTCGGTCATGCGCTTGACCAGGTGCATCACCATCGGCACCGTGCTGTCCCACGGCTTGCCGTCGGCCCGCGCCGCCAGCATCTCGTCGGCGCTCGAGGTGTACTCGAGGTTCGTGGTCTTCCCGAGCCCGTTGTTCACTTCCGTCAGGATCCAGGGCCGCGTGCCGCCCTGCAGATCGATGTACTGGTACTTGTTGCCGTTGCCCCACAGGACGTCCCGCGTCCCGCTGCCGTCGACGTCGACGAGCCGCACGCGGTTCAAGAAGTCCGGCGTCGGCGGCGTGCCCTCCACGATCTTGCGCTTCGTCCAGCCCTCGCCGTTGACGTTCAGCCAGACGTCGATCTCGTTGAAGCGAATGTTGACCAGATCTGGATAGCCGTCGCCGTTGACGTCGTCGAGACGCAGGCCCTCGCCGAAGGTCGTCGGCGAGTCCGCCATCAGCACATGCCGATGCTGCGCGAAGGTGTCCTTCGGGCAATCGTCGCGCTCGCCCGTGCCCCAGAATCCGTTTCCTCGCCCGGGCCAATACCGCACGGCACCGCTCTGCAGGCGCACGATGTCCGGGATCCCGTCCGCGTTCATGTCCGCGACCCGCGTCTCCGAGTCGCTGAAGCGGATCGGAAGGCCGCTGTGTGGGACGCAGCGCGCCTCGGGGCTCACCGACAGCTCCGCCGTGGCCGCTGTCTTGAACTTGCCGACGCCGAACTGACCATCTCCTCCCGGAAGCCGACCCAGCGAGAAGAACGTCTGCACCTGAGTGCCCGTCGTGACCACGACGTCCACCAGACCGTCGAAGTTGACGTCCATCACCTGGGTGTCGAGGGTGTCCTTTCCGAAGTCGATCTTTGGGCTCTGACCCTTCGCCGCGTCGATGACGCGCCCCTGCAACTGGTAGGCGTCGCCCACCTTCACGAAGTCGTAGACCGAGTAGGTCTTCGTCTTCGGCATGTGCAGGAAGTTCACGTGCCCATCACCGTCGAGGTCCAGCGGCACCAGGTTCAGGTTGCTCAGCTTCAGCGTGCTTGCGTTCGCGCCGAGCACGCCCTTCAGCGCGATCTTCTGCACGTCGCTGAAGTCTTCGAGCGCGCCGTTGCCGCCGTTCTCGAACCAACCGTAGCCGCCGCCGTAGTAGCCGGGCGCCGTCACCAGCACATCCGGCAACCCGTCGGAGTTGACGTCGAACAGATCCGTCTGCGCCTCGTCCAGCGAGTGCGGTGGGCTGTGAGTCAGCGAACGCACCTCTGCCGCGAAGGGCTCCCAGCCGTCGTTCGTGGGCGCGCCGACGTGGCTGTACCCGAACGTCATCGGCGGCAAGCCTTCGCCCTGGCAGGCTAGATCCGCGGGGAGTTGTCCATCGGCGCCCTCGAGCTTGGTCTCCGCGCAGCGCCCGAACACCTGCACGCTCTCCAGCAGCGAGACGTGGTACTGCGGGTCGTACTGCAGCACGTAGCGCCGCACCAACCCGCGCTCCTCCGCGCCTTCAGACGCGCTCGAGACATCGACCCGCCCGAGGCGCAGGTTCTGCTCCATGCGCCAGCCGCTGCGATAGCTGTGGCTCTTGTCCTCGCGAACCTCCCAGGTCAGGTGCGTGTGGTGCGCGAAGCGGCTGAAATCCCGCGTCGTCGGCTCGTCGACGGGCGTCGTGTCGTAAATATCCGCAAGGTATTTCGAGCCGCCATCCTCGAGGTACCGATAGTGAACGACGTTCAGCGGTGCGCCATCCGACGCGCCGGTATCCGTGTACGTGTCGTACTCCCGGCTCACGTACCAGCGGTAGATTTCCTGGGGGTGAGACGCGTTGCTTTCAACCGCGCCCCCATAGTTCGATCCGTCCAGGGGCACGCCGAGCTCCAGGACCTGCCCGCTCTTCGACTGCACGCGCCAGGTCAGACGGTCCGGCGACCAGAAGAAGCGCATGAAGCCGCCCTCGACCCGCGCGCGGTGGTACTGCCAGCCCGCACCCCAGGCCGGCATTTGCTCCGCCGGCAGGCTCCCGGCACAGCTCAGATCGTCCCCGATGTCGCAGATCGGCACCAGCTCCTGACCGCCGTTGAACACGAAGCGATCCTGATTCGGGTGCCACGTCTCCCGATCGTCATAGCTCGGCAAACCCCGGTCGGTCTGCCGCGCGATGAATGCGCTCCCGACATTCCAGCCCACGCCAGCGCTGCCATGTCCTCCAGACGAAGAGTACGAGAGCCCGAGCGAGGGCTGCACCCCGCCGCGCGCGCTGGGCAACGCGAAGGGCACCGAGTAGGTCGCGATGCCCGTGGATAGCTGCGCGGAAAAGGACTCTCCCATGCCCTTCACCGTTCCAGAGCCCTTCGGCACACTGATGCTCTTGCTGGTGACGCCGCTCTTGTCGTCGCCTGAGGGCAGCGACGCCGCGTCCAGCGGCTCGGCCTTGGGATCGGGCACGGCGTTCTTGATGTCCTCGGCGTCGACCCCCTGGGCCTCCGTGTCCTCCACGGCGTCGCTGGCTTGAAGCTTCCCGGCGCCCAGGTCGGCCTCGCGAGGCTCCGAGGCCGAGTCGCTCGCAAGCGGAGCTTCCTCGACCTCCAGATCGATCTGGCGCGCCGCCTCGGCCGCTGATTCCGCGCGGTCTGCGGCTTGCGCCGCGGCGCTGAGCGGAGCCATCAAGCTCGCCCAGAAGGTCGCGAACGTCACCAGAGTGATCGGAGCGCGGTAACGATTGTGGCGGAAGATGCGCATATTCGCCGGCTTTCAGCTACAGGTCGACACATGGCGCGGGGGAGACGCGCCCCAGGGAGTCAGGCAGCGCCTGAACGCAGAAACGGATGGAACGCCGAGAGCCCCGCTGCGTGGTGTGCAGCGGGGCTCGGCTAGCAGCTACTGTTCGCGGCGGATCTTCGACCAGTACCGGTAGTTCAGCACCAGCTGTACGTCTTCGACGCGGTTCCAGGCGAGCGCTGGGGTGTCGTAGATCCGCAGGGTATAGGAACCACTCAGGGGGCGTCCGCGGAACTCGGCTTTGGTGGTCTGAGGCTGATTCAAGAGGCTCTGGTCCGCTCCGCTGATCGGGAGCGTGATGAAGCGCTCCGCGGTAAGCGCCTTGCCGTTGAAGATCGAGGCAGAGCCGAAGCTGAAGACGTTGGCTGACCCGTCACCCAGGTCCTCGTCACTTCGCCAGCTGAGCACCGGCTGCTCGAAGGCATCATGGGTCAAGTCGTAGTCGAGCACCCCGGTGCCGTAGCAGCTTGAAGACTCCGAGTTGCCGCAATCGAGCACTCCTGTCCCCACGACGTTGAGTGCCATGGTCAAGTGCCGGAAGTTGAAGTTCCCTCGCGCGAGCTTGGTGCTCAGACTCGATTGACCAGCGACCACCGCCGCCATGTCGATATGCACAGGGTTCTTCAACTCGTAGAAGCAACTCTGGCTATCGCAGAGGTACTCGAAGGCGTTTCGGAAAGCGGCTGGCGAACCGACCGTGCAGTTGCTGCTTAGCACCGTGCGCGATTCGGCGATGTCCTGGTACGCGCTCGGCAGTCCGTTGGAAGGCGTCACCTCGAGCTGAGTGTTGGCAATGGCGATACGGTTCGCGGGCGAGTCGAAGCTCGATGAAGCGAACGCAATCCAGTAGTACCCAGAAGCCGACGGAGCGAAGGTCAGGTTCTTCCGCTCCCAAGCGACCTGTGCCGGACCAACGAAGGGGCTGACCACAGGCGCAAGCTGGTCATCGAGTACGTGGACCTCGTACGGGATCCCGGCGCTGAGCAGATCGTAGGCGTACCAAGACAGCGAATAGCTCGTACCCGCCTCTAGCCATACCGCCTGGGCCGCCGAATGAGAGGGAAGACCACTAGAGGGGCGGACAGCACTCGGATTCGCGGGGTCGTCCAGTTGGCTTTCGGGTACGTCCTCGAGAACGGTAACGCCGCCATTCGGGCACTCGAGCGGTGGTGGAACATCCATATCATTCTGGTCCCGTACGACTTCCTGGACCGCAACTACCGAGCACGTCGGATCCCCCTCGTAACAAGGAGTCTGCACCCAGCCTGCCCCGCTGCCACTCACGTCGTGAGTACCCGCAAGGTTCGAGGAAAACAGCAACAGGTTCCGCGATGGCGCAAAGCACTGCCCGGAAGACTGAATGAGGTCATCGCGAAGCGAAAGGACCGCCGTGTCGTCCGACTCGTGCGAGGGGTACTCGATGTTGTAGTACTCGACGAAGTTCTTTAGCTTGGTGACGTAGTCGCCAATGTACTGGTTCGCGAACTCCTGGACCTCAACCTCGACGGTATCGGCACCGCTGGTGCCTCCGGAACCTCCTGCTCCACCAGCACCCCCGGTGCCGCCTGACGCTGGCTCAACCGGTATTTTGAAGGTCGAAAGCTTGGAGTAGTCGATCCCCTCGAGATCGCACAGGAGGTGTTCCCAGGTCGCTGGAGCTTCGAGCGCGCCAACCGGCTCCTTGATAGTCTGGAGACGCTCGCCAATCCGCTGTTCGATGGCGAGGCGCGCCATGTAGGTGAGGTACTTCGCGTTCCTCAACGCCTCTCGGTAACGCAACTCAGCAACATCCGTCAACCGTCGGTTCACGGTGTTCACTGGGAACATGATGGCCGAGCCAACACCATCTTCCTTGTAGTAGTCAGCGCCCAGACCAGCGGCGGCGGCGTACTGAGCATCACGCTCATTCTGCTTGAGTGCGTTCGATGCCTGCTGAGCAGACGCAGTATTGCTGCGCAGCGACTCGGTCAGGTTCTGAAGCGTCGTGAAGCGTTGCCCGTTGGCTGAGTCGAGGTTTTGCAGGATCTCGGCAACAGTGTTCGCGTGCGCGTCGCCTGCCAGTTCTTCGAGTCGGTGTATCGAGTCGCCAATCTGCTTCGTCGCGTAATAGTTGTAAGCGTCGACCCCTGCTTGAATCCCGCCTGAAATCGCACTCGCGATGTTCAACTGTGCGAGAGCCCCAATCGAGCCCGCGGCGGATGCAGCGGTGGCCGCCATTGCAGCAATCTGTCTAGCAGTGTTGTTGATCTTCTCGATCGCTAGGCGCTCCAACTCCGAGTCTTTGCGGATTTTCGCTGCCTCTAGTCCGATCTGAGCGCTACTCATGTTGTCTCGGATGCTCTTGAATTCACCAGCGATGCTCGCCATGGTCCCAGCGATCGCGCTGAGCGCCTTCTCCATCTGTAGAATCGTGTCCCCGTGAGTTCCCGCGATGAGGCCGGTTCCCACCTTCCCGGTCGCTTGGTCACCAAGCGCTCGGTCCGGCACGTTGGGCACGATGAGCGCACTCGAAAGCTTCCTGAAGTCGGTCTCGAGCCGCGCCAGCCAGAGGTCGAGCTTGTACAAGTCCTCGACCCCGGTGAGCTGAGGGGGCGCGAGAGAACCGGAAATTCCAGAGCGTCCCTTCTGAAGTGAGCAAGCAAGCGCCAAACTCCTTGCGAGGCTCTTGGCTTGATCGCAGGCGGTCTCGTTGAAGTGAGCGTTCGTGAATAGCTGTAGCCGGTCGCCAGGACTGCATACCTGTGGGAGCAGCATGCGACGGGTCCAATGCTCGAACTTGTCGTCCCCCTCGGGCGTCACGCGACCGTCGACGACGTCATAGCCATCGACAGTAGGCATCTCGCTGTCGGCTTGCGTGAACGTCTTCTCGAAGTGCCCCCACACGTTCTTGGACGTATACAGAGGAATCCATTCACGTTTGTCATTGTCGCCATTCTCCTCTTCGAGCCGTTTGAACTTGTTGAAGAGATAGGCCGCCGCTCCAACGTGGTCTTCCATGATCGGGCGACCATTCGGGCGAGAACACAGCTTGCCTACGTCGGATCCTCCTCCGGTGGGATAGCGAAATTTGCTGTACTTGTCGGACACGGCGCTTGCGCTTGATCGGCACGTGTTGCTCAAGCTATCTGCGAGAAGCTTGAGTCGGCCAGGCGTTGAGTTTGGAACGCTGGGATACTCGCGTCGACTATTCGAAGCCGCGATGTGCAGGAACCGATCGCTGCCCGTAGTCAGTGCCGCTCGCGCATACACGTTTCGTATCCATGCGGGCATATCCGTATTGTCACGGACTGCTTCCGCGTATCCGAGGTGAATGGGCCCCACTAGATCGCGGAGCATTTCGATGTCCTGATTGAAGACTGTGCCGTGGCCGTCCACCGGGTCTTCCAGGTTGGTTCCGGAGAACCTTCCAGCACCGTAAACTGTGGCGAACGGCACGCGATCGTTGTCGACCACCGAGATCGGGTCCAAGTCCGCACCGACTCCCGCAAAGTTGAAGTTCACCGCAGGGACCGGCATGTTGAGGACCCCCCCCGGCATCACCCCAGCCATCGCAGCGATTCCCCACAGATCGCCCTCGATCCGATTGCGAGTTCGAAGGCTCTCGACGGGATCGGATTCAAAGGCGTAAAGGTAGTCGGGTGTCTCCGGCTGTGCGCAACCAGGAACGACGCACGTCAGAGCAGAAGACCCGCCCACTTTCAGCGTCCAACTCAGATCGCTGAAGGGCTCGGTTTCGAGGCTGATGAGCGACAGCAGCCCAGCGAGTCGTGCTGGACTGGCCCATTCAGCACTGGCTACTTGGCTAACCTTCGCTCCAGAGAGAGCCCCTGCGTTCGCATCGTCCACCAACTCGAATGCTCCGCTGCAATCGTAGTCCTTAGGGCCGACCTCCTCTGCGAGCTTCCGCGGATCAGTCCAGATACCCTTGTTCAGACCCGCGTGGCTTAGCGTTGCCCGGCCGCAGAGCTCGGATCGTGGCTCCGGCCCACTACAGCCCAGGAGCTCCTTGAGTTCGGACGTCACGAAGGCGTCGTTTGCGTTCCCCTCAAACGGATCGTTCGTCAGGAACACGACGTCGGTCGACGGCTCGTCGAAGCAGCTCTCGAGATTCGAGTTATCATCCGGGGGCCTCAGTGTGCCCTTCTCGCTATCCGACAGTTCGACTTGATCGATCGCGGCGTAGCTACCACAAAGTTTCCCTATCGTTTCGCGCGCAGCTTGCTTCTGCTTGTCGGCTTCCAACTTCCGGTTGATCAACTCGAGCCCAAGCGCATCGGCTTCGCGTGCCGCGAGTTCCGCGAGGTCCAGGTAGTGCTTCCAGCTATCCTCGAACTGGTCGGAATCGCTGGTTAGTTCATTCTCCAGCGGGACAAAGAAGTCGTGAGGAACGCCCTCGATGCAGTAGTTCGGGGACAGCGTCAGGATTTCGCTATAGCGTTTGAAATCCTTGCCAAACGCATGATCCACACCGAGCAGCTCGTTGGCGAGCTTGCGCTGGAGGTCACTCACGACCTCAGTCGAGATAACGTTCAACGGCTGCGGCTTGAAGGCCGCGAGGACTCGTCCGACACCGTTCGGTCCGCTCGTCGCAACGACGTACACGAACTTGGTCGCAGCAGACCCGATTGCGACTGGCTGGTAGTCGAACTGGGGGTTCGTCAAGCCGCCGATTGGCACGTTGACGGCGAGCGCTCGCCCGTCAGAGCCCGTTAGCTGAGAGTCGCCATTCAGGTCCGTGAAGGATAGCCCACCCGCAACGTAGCTGTTCTGGAAGTCGGCGGGGCAGTTCGCACGGATCCCCGCGGCACAGTCCGCAACCCAGGGCTCGCCATACACGAACGCCAACCGCCCGGAGATCTCAGAGGCTGTCTTCACGCCAAAGTCCTTGGGAAGGAAGCCTTCCAGCAGGAACTGCTGTTCTTCGCCCCCTTCAGGTGACGCAACTCTGCCCGTGTAGATGCGACCTGGGCCTACCCAGGTGCGCATCTCGGCGGCGCCAATGCTGGCCAGCTTGCCTGCCTTCGTCGTGGAGCCGATGCCCTCGCTCTCGACCAGATCACGCATCGAGCTCAGACGCTGTCTGAAGACGTCACCTAGTACAAAGGGGCTCTGAAACGCCGCCACCTTCTGAGACTCAGCGGTCGGCGGCGGAGTACCCGTCGGAGCGAGCCCATACTCCTGGCACTGCGAAGCCGCCTGGGCGCCAGCCAGACGCGACATGATGTCTGTCGTCGCGTCGGCTCGAGGCAAGCCGTTGTTCACGACGACGCCCAAGGACGCCAGCGAGCTAGAGACGGCCGTGTTCGCAGGCAGACCTGCAGTCAGCGTCACGGTGCTGGTCGCTCGGGTGGCCGTGAGCTGTTCGAACGCGCCGCGAGAGCGGTCCAGACCAAAGCGCAAATCGGTATCTCTCAGACTGCCGATCTGCTCGGCCACGATCTGGCCCGTGGTCGAGGCCTGAAAGGCGGCGAACTCCGGAGCCGTCGTGCTGGTGATGCCGAGCACCCGAGCTGCCTGGAGCTGCGCTTGTTCCGTCACCGCCGCTCGCACACCACTCAGGTCGTCCTGACGAACCACGTCGTTGGGCAGCACGATGCCCATGGAGTCCATGAGGCGCGACGCGCGGAGCTTCTCCGGCGAGTCCATCGGTGCACCTTCCCAGCGCGCCTTCCAGTCCACTCCGACCGCGGGGTCCAGGCCCAGGATGGCGCTGCCGACGAGGACTTCGTCCTTGCCGTAGGTCGAGCACCGTGGATCTGCGTAAGGGTACGGCGCGTTGTTGGGATCCATTGTGGCCGCGGTCGCGATGGCCGTGTACTCCACTCGCCCAAAGAGTGTGCGAGCCACGTGCGCCATGGAGTTGTAGGGGAGAAGCTTGTTGTCCGGCGTCCTCACACCCCAGTACAACTCCGCGCCGAGCTTTGGATCGGCGGCGTTACCCCGTAGCTCCGTTGCGCCGGCCGCGTCTGCGTAGACGGAGTCCTTGATCAATCGCTTCAGCAGCACGCCCGCTTCCCTGAGGACCTTGGCCTGGTGCTCCAAGCGCTTGCCGGCCATCACGGGTATGGTAGAGGAATCGATCTTCGGGCCCCAAAAGACACCCTTCTCGTAGTCCGTCTTGTAGGCCGGCTCGGTCATCTCGTTGATATTCAGGTCGTATGGGAGGAAGTACGGGGCACGCTGGCCTGAAGCCGCTCCGAACAAATTGACGGCGCTCGCAGAGCCTGGACTCGCGGCCGCGGAAGCGTAGGCTTGTGCGCAGGTCGTTTCGGTGATCGCTGAGGGTTTCTCGAGGTCGAGCCTGCCCAGATGCGCCAGGACGTTCAGAGCTAAGTCCCTGACTATAAAGCGGTTTTTCTGGCTTTGCGGAGGCAAAATTACGGGATTGTTCTGGATATCTGGACCAACCCACGGGGGACGCCCGTAGACACTCTCCCAGACAATGGGCTCGACGGCGGACGCAACTTCTTCGAGCTTTGACGCCGTGCAGAGGAGGGCTTCCTCGTGAAACAGGATATCGTCGCAAGAGGCGAAAGCCGTAGCCCCAGATGAAGGGTTCTTCTTTCCCTCGAACAGGTACCAGGCGTCTGGATCCCACGCCCCCCTGGCTCCCCTCGCCGCGTCGCGAAACCGGCGGTTCATCCCACCATCTCCCGCATGGATACCGCATTCATTCGCGGCCAGCACCGTAAGGAAGTAGCCAACGACGCTAACCCCATTCACCTCGTCGGGAATGGCTTCACGTGTTCCGTCTCCATCCGGGACCGAGATGCTCTGCGCCCGAACGGCGTTGCCCTGACCACCAGCCAAAGAAGCTACTTCTTGGGGTAGGAACCGAAAGCGCTTCTTTCCGACGACAGCCTCGATTCCGTAGTTGGAGGCTCCCGCAGATACGATCCCAGGCTCAGTCCCTCCACCGCCACCGCGCGAGGCATCATCGCCACAACCACTTAGTATCACGCTCATCAACAGAGCGAGGTTCCTGAGCTGACTTCGAGTTCGTAGCACTTAGTTGCTCCTAGCTATGGGCAGCTAGCTGCTGCCTCCAAGACCACGTCTGCGATCGGGGCATTCGGGTCATCGGTGAAGACCACCACGGTGTCGGGATAGAAGTTTCGCACGACGCATTGGGCAGAGTTGTGCGCACAGTAGTGGCCTTCGGTCACCTCGCCGTCCTCGAAACCAATGATCCGCCACGGTGGGTCCACGCTGAAGCGGACCGCGCCCACCTCGTTGTGCCGAATGATTACAAGTTGCGTGATTGGGTCACAGCAACCGCTCGCATTGCTCGGTGCAGGTAACCGCACCCGCATGGGCAGTTCCCCACGTACGGATATCGAACTGGCCTGATCACACCCAACGGGACACTCTGCGGCTGGCGTAAGACACTCACCACTGCAGTCCACCACGAGGTTGTCAGGGCAGTTCACAGCACCAGCCGCACCGCCAGTCGCCCCTCCGCTGCCCGCCGTGCCGGAGCTCCCCCCGACGGCACCGACTCCAGAGGATCCGCCCGAGCCAGCCGCACCACCAACGCCTCCACTGCCACTAGAAGCTCCAGTGCCGGTCGAGCCTCCCGCTGCGCCATTCCCGCCAACGCCCGCACCCCCATCACCGCCAGTCCCACCGTTGCCCCCTGCACACTGACACTCACCAAAGGCAGTTCCGGAGCTGTTGCAGGTCTGAGCACCGGTCGAGCCGTCGGGGCACGCACAGGACTCGGTGCGGCCGGGATCACAGACGACCTTCCCGGCGGGGAGCGGGTCACTGGAGCCGCAGCCGGGCGCCGATAGTAACATCAGTGAAACACCGGCGGCGGCGAGCTTGAACGAGGCTTTGGAGCGTTGAGCTTTGCGGGAGTTCGTCATGAACGACTCGCTAGACGGGAGGGGGTTCGGCTGCAAGACAGAGCCACTTCGGCCGCTGTTCTGCTTCGTTGCGCGAAGGATTCCGCGCAATGCGACCGGGCGGTCGATGTAGGTGGGGCGCTCCGTTGAGGGGAGAACAGAGCCAAAGAGAAGACCGTGCATCACCGCGGGGCTCGCGCTGCCTAGCGCTGCCCCGCGGCCTTCATTTTCGCACGGAAGCGCACCCAAGACGCGACCGTACGCCAACGATGTACAGGATCCCGAAGTGCGACGGCAACACGAAATCGTCTCGGCGGGTTCGTTTTCTTGACGTTGCCATGCGGTCGCTCTCTCAGCAGAGATTTCCCGCCGAAACGTCCGACGCGTTTCACGACTGAAACTCTGCGCATGCGGGAACGCAACGCAGGGAACGACCGTGCGGTCTTCGCCCCTCGGCACGTCGCCATGGGAAACACATCACGCGACTGGAGCCGCTACTCCAGCGGTCGCTTGCCCGAACGGAACGGGCACTCCAGTGGGCGCTCACTCCCCGGCGCGCCGCGCTGGGAAGAAACGTCGATACCCCAACAAGCAAGCAGGCAGCGTGAAGCCGCATGCCTGACCTTGGCTCAAGAGAACGCGCTGAGCAGGCTCTCGGCGATGCGCTCTGCGGTCTTTCCATCCCAGTACTTCGGGATGCGGCCTTCCAGCTTGCGGCTCATGACCTCGTTGTAGGCGGGCAGGATGGTCTCGCGGCGGCTGCCGGCGAGCACATTGGTGCCCTCTTCGATGGTGCATGGGCGCTCGGTGTTCTCCCGCAGGGTCACGCAGGGCGTGCCGAGGACGGTCGTTTCCTCCTGGATCCCTCCGGAGTCACTCAGCACCACCTTGGCGGAGGCCATCAGGCGCAAGAAGTCCAGGTAGCCGAGGGGCTCGACCAGCCGCCAGCGCGCAGCATCCAGCTCGAAGCCCATGTCCTTGAGACGCGCGCGGGTGCGCGGGTGCACCGGGAAGACCAGCGGCTGGTCGTGGGAGACCTCGTCGAGCACGCCCAGCAGGTGCTTCAGCTGCTCGGGCTCATCGACGTTGCTCGGCCGATGCAGCGTGACGAGGCCGTAGCCGCGCTCGGTGAGATCGAGGCGCTGCATGATGTCCGACTGCATCGCCTTCTCTTTGGCATAGAGCAGAGTGTCGATCATCACGTTGCCGACGTACTCGACGCGCTCGTCGGCGACGCCTTCTGCCTTCAGGTTCGTCATGCCTGCGGGGTCCGAGACGTAGAGCACGTCGCTCAAGACGTCGGTGACCTTGCGATTGGTCTCCTCGGGCATGTCGTCGTCGAAGGAGCGGAGCCCAGCCTCGACGTGGACCATCACCGGGCGCTTGCGCATTTTCCCACGGAAACGAAACTCCTTCGGAAGGAAATGCTTGGCGGTGACCAGCGCACAGCCCGCGGTGGAGTTGACGTCGCCCACGACGATCACGACGTGGGGGTTCTCTGCCTGGATCACCGTCTCGAAGCGCTTCATGATCTCCGCCGTCTGCACGGCATGAGACGCGGAGCCCACCTCGAGGTTCATGTCGGGCCTGGGGATCGCGAGATCCTCGAAGAAGACCTTCGCGAGCTTCTCGTCGTAGTGCTGCCCGGTGTTGACCAGCTTCACCTGAAACTGCTCCGGGCGTGCGTTGAACGCACGCATCAGCGGGGCGATCTTGGGGAAGTTCGGGCGGGCGCCCGCGACGCACAGGACTTTGATGATCACGGCCCCGGAATAGCCAGAAAGCCATTCCGGGGCAACCGTGGGCTCAGGGCAGCGGGACGAGCACGAAGTTCCGCGTCGTCGAGCCGCCGTCGCTGACGTTCACCGTGGCCACGGCGTCCTGGTAGCCCGCCTTCCGCACCCGCACTTCCCAGCCCGTGCCGGCGATGGCGGCGTTGAAGTTGTAGTTGCCGGTGCCCGTGGTGGTCTGCTCCGCGAGGCCGCGGTTGATCTGCACCGTTGCGCCGTTGACGGGCTGGGACTGATCGTCGACTACCTGGCCGAGCAACACGCCAGCGCCGGGGTTCGCGCCGATGCGCACCTGGTAGTGCCCAGCCTGCTTGGTCAGGTAGCCCTGGGTGTCGACGCTGACCACGTGGAAGAAGTGGATCCCATCGGGCAGGTTCGACTGGATCAGCTGCTTGTTCGTCACCGGCAGGAAGTTGTCGGCGCTGGTCGGCACGGTGTCGGCGTAGACGTCGCGCACCCAGTACGCGCCGACGAGGTTGCTGTCGGCGACGGGGAACGTCCAGGAGTAGAACGCCGTTGGGTTGGTGGACCAGCTGGTCTGGTTCGGGTGACTCGAGGAGGCCATCGACGGCGGTGTGGTGTTGACCTGGATCTGGAACCAGGACTGCACGTCACTCGGAGCAGAGTTGCCATCCACAGTTACCACATGGAAATAGTTTGAGCCTTGACCGAACGCGTTGCGGTCCAGCGTGATGCTCTCGGTGTCGAGGAAGTTCGCGTTCGACGGCGAGGGCACCGTCGTCGCCGTCTTGTTGGTCAGCTCGTAGTAGCCGAGGGCCGACGGGAAAGGCCGATTCCAGGTGACGTAGGCCTCGGGGAAGTCGTCGTTGTAGATCAGGTCGGGATTGGGGTGAGAAGCGCTGGTAAGCGTCAGCGGAGGCAGAAGCCACCACCGCCGCCGCCCTCGTCGTACGCACCAGCCGAACTCCCGTTCTGCCCGGTGGCACTAAGCTTGTTCTCCACCACGATCTGATCCGCGATGATCGTCAGGTCACCGCTCGGCGAGTTGAGCGTCGCCCCGGGTCGCACGACGAGCGCACCGTCGACGACCAGCGTGCCATCGAAGTCTTCGTTGCCAGTGATCTCGAGCGCCGCGACCGCGCAGGTCGCGCTGGGCACGTCGCAGAACGAGCTGCAGGTCTCGATGGTGGTGTAGCCAGAGCCGCCGGTGGCGCTCCCCCCCGGTCCCCATCCCCGAGGAACCGCCAGTGCCCGAGCCCGCGTCGCCGCCGTTGCCCCCGGAGCTCATCCTCGACGCGGCGCGGACCGATCTCCGCGAGGCGAACGACACCACCCCGGGTGCCCTCGACGCCGCGCATACTCCCCGAACTCGACCCTCGACGCAACGGCCGACAGGCACAAAAACCACGTGATATCCGGATGTTACAGCTACGTTCCGGATGGGATCGGTGTTTTACGTCTAAAGCAATCAGATCTCCCCCGGCGCGAGCTCGTGCTCGCAAGTAAGCTCCGGTCGGGGCGCACCGCTAGCCTCCGCAAGCACCCGAGATCGTTCGACGACTTTGGCGCGCGGAAAAAAAGCCAGCGAGACACGACTCAGGGAACGATGGACCACGACGAGGAGACCCTCGCGGAGCCGAGACCGCGCTACACGAGCCGCCCAGACGAGCTGGGCGAGTCCGTGCCGGCGTTCCCGGCGGAGCGTGAGCTCGGGAGCGATCCCACCGTGGACACCCTCGGGCTGCCGCGCAGCGATCCCCCTCGCCCGCTCAGTGACCATCCGCGCCCGCTCAGCGAACCGCCCAGCGTCAGCACGCAGTCGACGCTCACCTCGACGCTGGTGCGGCGCCGTGAGGAGGCCGAGCGCGCTCGAGCGCTCAGCGTCGTCGCTGGCGCCGGTGCCCTCGCCACGATCATCGCGCTGCTGATCGGCGACACCTCGTCGCCTTCGCTGTGGGTGGCCATCGGCTGGCTCGCCGTGACCGCCATCGGCGCCGGCAGCGGCTTCGTGATGGACCGCATGGGTCATGCGATCGGTCCGCGGCGACTGCTCGCGATGGGGCTCCTTGCGACCATCGCGATCCTTGCGCTCATAGTCCACATCGGCGTGTTCTCCCTGGCGGTCGTCCCGCTGTTCGTCGGCACCTACTACTTCGGCATGACCGACGCGCACCGCGATGGTTGGGCGGTGTTCGGGGTCGGGGCCGGCGGCTACAGCTTGCTCGTCGTGCTCACGCTGCTCGGCGTGCTCAATCCATCGGACGCGGTGCTGTCGCTGCGCGAACCGCCAAGCCTGACGGCGGGCAGCATCGCGGTGGTGATCGTCGGCTTCCTCGGGCTGACGCTGTGGCTCGCGCGGCGCACGCGCGTGGCGACGCTGGAAGCCATGGCACGAGTCGAGCGCGCCCAGCGTCAGCTGCGAGGTCGTGAGGCGCTGCTCAACGAGGTGCGCGCAGACCTCGGGCGCGCCCTGGAGCACGCGAAGCTCGGGCGCTTCAGCGGGGAAGCGATCGACGGCTACTTGCTGGGCGACGTGATCGGTCGCGGAGGCATGGGTGAGGTTTACCGCGCGGAACCCCTCGATGGCTCGGAGCCAGTGGCCTTCAAGGTGCTCCACGCGTTCGCCGCGGCGGAGCCGGCCCACGTGGAGCGTCTGATGCGGGAGTGCGCGATCACCCGCAACATGGACTCCAAGCACATCGTCCGCGTGCTGGGCTCTGGCAGGGCCCGCGATGGCACGCCCTATCTGGTGATGGAACTACTCAGGGGTCGGGATCTGGGGGAGCTGCTCCGGGAGACTCGGCGCCTGAGCCTGAAGCAGACCCTGGAGCTGACCGAGCACGTCGCCGAGGCGCTGAACGTCGCTCGCGCCCAGGGCGTGGTGCACCGCGACCTCAAGCCTCAGAACCTGTTCCGCTCGGAAGAGCCCGGCGGCGCGCTCTGGAAGGTGCTCGACTTCGGCGTCTCGAAGCTCCAGGGCTCCAACGCGACGCTGACCCGCGGCTCGACCATCGGGACGCCGAGCTACATGGCTCCGGAGCAAGCTCGCGGCCGCGAGGTCGATCACCGCGCGGACATCTTCGCGCTCGGCGTGAACGTGTACCGCGCGCTGACGGGACGCCCCGCGTTCACTGGTCCCGACATGATGGCGACGCTCTACAACGTGGTGCACGTCCAGCCGGTGAAGCCCTCGGACGTGATCCGCCTCGGCACTCCCGAGCAGGAACGAGCCATCAACCTGGTGCTGGCTCTGGCGCTGGCGAAAGACCCGGCGCGGCGCTTCTCCAGCGCGACGCTGTTCGCCGCCGCGCTGCGCGACGCTAGCCAAGGGCAGCTCGATCAGCGCCTCGAGGTGGACGCCGAAGCGCTGCTGCAGGCGCAGCCCTGGGGTCGCGATGTCACCGAGCCCACCGAGAGCATCCCGCCCCAGGGGTGACGCTGCTCGGCTTGCGAGGCTCAGAGCGCGTAGCGCAGGAAGAACTGGGCCTGGGCCGCGAAGTCGGACTCGGTCTCGATGCGTCCCTCGCCGCTCGCCGTGGTGTCGTTCCACTTCCAGCTACCGTCGCCCTGGGCCTCGCCGTACTTGGGCAGCACCGTCGCGAGCATGCGGAAGGCGCCCCCGAGCTTGAGGTTGTCAGTCGCGTTGAGCTCCAGCCCGAAGCCAATGTATCCGACCGGATACGCTCCCTCGTCGGCGAGCAGCGTCTCTCCGTCCTGCAGCGCCTCGATGCGCGTCCACTCGACGCCGCCTCCGAGCTCGGCATAAGGACTCACGATGAAGTCCGGCAGCATGCGGAAGCCGACGCCGACGGTGCCGTGGGTCGACACGCGGTCGAGGCCTTGCTCGTTCGTCTCTGGGGCCGCGCTGTAGAAGTCCAGGCCAACCTCCCCGAACACGTGCTTGTCGAGATCCAGAGTGCCGAACACTCCAACGCCGTTCATGCGGCAGTTGTCCCAGACCCCCTCACCGTCGGCGTGGCGGAAGCCGTAGCCACCGACGCGCGCCCCGAAGCCCGGTCGCAGAAAACCACCGGGGTAGGCTTCGCTCTCGGCGGCGGTGTCCTTGGCCGCGGGCGCCTCCTGCGGGGCGCTCTGCGCCGACGCCACCTCCGTCGCTGCCACCAACCCACCAACCACGCACATCGCCGCCAGTCGTCTCATCACATCCTCCTCGCCCGAGCTCCGGGCCACCGCTCGGCCTTGCTCGCCGACATCCGTCGAGTCGCGTAAGAGCAAGCCGTGTGCCGGGCGGGGCTGTGCGACTTCCAGCGCGGAAACTCTACCCCGTCGACCGGCCCCGCGAACCGCGCGTCACACCTCCGCCAGCGACCGCCGTTCACGCACGAAAGCCCGGGAAAACAAGGAGAACGGCGATCTCGAAAATCGACACGAGGGATTGAACGCTCACCCCTGGAGCGGCAACCAATCGGGCCGACTCTGCGCGCCGCTCCCTCTACCGTTCGGCGTGCTCCTCGTGTACGCAGGCACACGTGGAGAACACCAACGCGCTCGCCCCGGCGGAGCCAAGCACCGCCAGCTCCGCTCCCCGCGTCATTCCGCGCAGTGTCTGGGTTTGCGCGTTGCTGTCTGCTGCGGCGCGCTTCGCGCCGTTACCGTTCCTCGACGACTTCATCATCGGGCGCATCCAGCGTCATCTCGTGGCCACCGCCTTGAAGCGCCACGGGCGCGCTCTGGACCGCCACCAGGTCGCTCCGCTGTACGAAGACCCGCAGGGCTGCGTCGCCGGCTGCCTCTCGCTGCTGGTCGAGTTGCCGCTCGCCATCCTGCTTTTTCCCATACGCAAACTCTGGGGGATCGTGAAGGCGATCCGAGGCTTCTCCAAGGACGTCGCCGATACGCTGCTACTCGCGCGCTGCATCGATCGCAGCCTCGAGCGCCCCTTGATGAACGACGGCGCGCCCTCGGATCGACTCGGCCACGAGGCGCGCGCCGTGCGCCTCGCTCATTTCGAGGCTCTGGCGGGCACCGATCTCGAGCTGCTCCGACGCACACTCCAGGGAGTGCTGCGCAAGACCGGCGCTCCTCGCCTGGCTCAGCGGTTGCTCCGCAAGGTGCGCCGCCAGGACCGCGACGTCGAAGCACCGGAGAGCCTGCTCGAGTCCGAGCCGGAGCTCGACGCCGACGTCGCCGAGCTCGACCGCGCCCTGCAAGGCGACGAGCTCCAGGCGCTGTTCATCGCCTTCGACCAGCGCTTCGACGCGACCCTCGAGCGCCGGCTCGCCGCTCCCCCCGGTTGACGCGCCGTCAAGCGCCGCACCCTCGCTGCTACGCGGCGGAACCGATATACAGGAGCCCATGCGCATCAACGGTTGCGAGCTGTACGTTCAGGACACCGGGCGCGGCGTGCCCGTCGTCTTCTCCCATGGCCTGCTGTGGTCGGCGCGGATGTACGCCGCGCAGATCAATGCCCTGGCGGGTCGCTATCGTTGCATCGCCTATGACCATCGCGGCCAGGGTCGCAGCGAGAGCCCGCGCGGCGACATTCTGAGCGGCCACGGCATCAGCATCGAGCAGGTGTACCTGGATGCCGTCGCGTTGCTCGAGGCCTTGGAGCTCGGACCCTGTCACTTCGTCGGCCTGTCCATGGGCGGCTTCGTCGGCCAGCGCATCGCCGCGCGGCGCCCGGATCTGTTGCGTTCGCTGGTGTTGCTGGAGACCGCCGCCGATCCCGAGCCCAAGGCCAACCTGCCGAAGTACACGGCGCTCAACACCGTGGCGCGCTACGGCGGACTCGGCCTGCTGGCGGGCCAGGTCATGCCCATCATGTTCGGTGACAGTTTCCTCCAGGATCCAGAGCGCAAGCAGCTGCGCGCCCACTGGACCCGCCAGCTCAAGAGCAACCGCCGCAGCATCTACAAGGCCGTGAACGGGGTGATCTCCAGGGAGGACTTCTCCCAGGATCTCTCGAAGATCGAGGTGCCGACGTTGATCGTCCACGGCGCGGAGGACCGCGCCATCGTGCGGGAGCGCGCCGAGCGCCTCCACGCTGGCATCGCGGGCTCCGAGTTCGTGCTGCTCCCCCGGGGCGGACACACGAGCACCGTCGAGGAGCCCGAGCTGATCAACGCCGAGCTCGAGCGTTTCCTCGCGGCTCACTGAGGGCCCGTCCGGATCGCGGAGTTCCCCGGCGCAGTGCAGTCTGCCCGAACGCGCAGCGAGACTAGCCGAGCTGATCCATCAGCCAGCGGGCGCGGTCGCGTCCCATCGCCACGCCTTCGCGCACCTTCCCTGGATCACGCGTGAGTCGCGACAGGGGCATGCCTTTCGGCGGATCCACCAGGATGACTTCGCCGGCGTCCACGGCCTCCCGCAAGCGACGCATCACACCGTTGTGCAGGTGGTGCTGGTTCAGCGAGAGGTCGCGGATCGACTCGGGCACGATCAGCCGCACCGCGAGCCGCTCCCACAGCACGGGCGGCGGCTTGGAGGTTTGCATGGGGCGAGTGAGCACCACGACCACCGGGCCGTTGACGTCCACGTCGATGGGTTCCTCGAAGCAAGCGGGACAGCTCACGCCGCCGTCGATGTAGCCGCGGCCCTCCACCTCGACGATGCGGTTGTAACCCACGGGCAGCGCGAGCGCCGCGCGCAGCCACTCCACCAGGGTGTCTTCCTGGGGGCGCACCAGACGCATGCGGGCGTCGGCGACGTCCGTTACCGTGAGGAACAGCGCCGGGTCGCCCTGGGTCGCGCGCTCGAGGTCGAGCAGCTTGCTCGGCATGATCACGTTGTCGAGCATGTCGTCCACGCCGAGCCCCGGCGGCCCCCAGGGCGTGAACTGGCGCCGCCAGCTGATGAAGCGCGAGCTCGGCACGTGATCGGTCCACAGGTCCACGCAGGTGTCCATCTGGTGGGCGGCGAAGAACGCAGCGTTGATGGCCCCCGATGAGGAGCCAATCACGGCGTCCACGGGCACCGCGGCTCGCTCGAGTTCCTGCAGCAAGCCCGCGGCGTAGGCCGCGCGCACCCCGCCTCCTTCCAGCACCAACCGCATGGCGGGTGAAGCTACTGAGACCCCCCGGAGCGCGGCAATCGAAAACACACCGACCAACTGTCCGTTTGGTGGCAAGACTGGTAGTTTTTCGGCCGTGGCTCCCTCACGCACTCTCCGCTCCATGACCCGCCGCGTCGGCGCCCTCAGCGCCCTCGGCGTGGCACTCGCCAGCGCGCCCCTGGCCGCGCAAGGGATCCCGAACCTGACCTACTCTCCCGGCGAGGTGGGCACGGTGCTCTCGCGCATCGACTCGAGCCTGGGCGCGCCTCGTGGGCACGGCAACCTGATGCTCCACCGCGGCTACGTCACCGTGATCTTCAGCCGCGACTCGGGCAAGGGCGATGGCGGCTTTGCGTTCTTCGACATCTCCGACCCCCGGGCGCCCAAGCTGGTGTTCGCGAAGGACGACGAGGAGACGGAAGACATCCGCGAGGCTCACGGCTTCGGCGTCGTGCGCTACGAGGGTCGCGACCTGTTCTTCATGCAGGCGAGCTTCGGTCTGCAGGTCTGGGACTTCACCGACGTGACGGCGCCTTCGCGGGTCACCTACCTCGAGCTCCCGGGGATCACCGACTCGGACTACGGCACCGGCGCGTGGTTCGTCTTCCCGCAGTGGCCGTATCTGTACCTCGGCGGAAGCAGCAACGGCCTGTACATCGTGGACATCCACGACCCGACTCAACCGTTCTTGGTCGATCGGGGCGAGCTGCCGAACCCCATCCCGCCGACGCTCCTCGGCGACTTCAAGACGGGCCCGGTCTATGCCGCGGGGAACCTGCTGACGATCACCGGCATGGACCAGCCAGGCTACTCGACGCTGGACATCGCGCACCCGGAGCAGCCGCTGCTGCTCGCCACACGGCGCAATCAAGACTCGATCTACTCCGGGCTCTTCAACGGCGGCTTCCTCTACGGGGCGGGCACCCAGAACCACGTCACCGTCCACGACGTCCGCGATCCACTCAAGATCCTCGACTACGCGATCTCTCCGGAGGTGAGCGACCGCGGAGGCTACCTCAGCGTCCAGGACGGCAAGGTGCACGCTGGCGAATCGCAGCATTTCGTGGTGGTCGACTTCAATGACCCGAAGGATCCGAAGATCCTGCTCGACGCGACCAGCGGAGTCGACGGGCGCGACGAGGACTTCGCCACCACGTTCGGCAACCTCACCATCGTCAGCGACGATCACGGCAACGGCTCGTTCATCATCCCTCACGACACCGCGCCAGACACCACGCCGCCCAGGGTCAACTTCTTGAGCCCGGCGAACGGCGCCGTGGGGCAGTCTCTCGACCTGCGCGTGGGCATGACCTTCAGCGACGCCATCGACTTCCAGAGCGTCGACGAGACGACGGTGAAGCTGCGAGTCGCGGGTGGCGCGGCCGTGCCCGGCTACTTCAGCTATCAAGCCGGCGTCCTGAATTTCGGCCCAAAGCAGCCCCTCACCCCCGACACGACCTACGAGATCGAGGTGCCTGCAGGCGGCGTACGGGACGTCGCCGGGAACCCCATCGCGGAGCCGGTGGTTGCAATTTTTTCCACAGGAAAACTCACGGAGAACCCCGGCTGCAAGCTGAGCGCGGGGGGGCCGACGGAGCTCGGCGCGGATACGGACTTCCAGCTCGACGCGCTGGGCGACAGCTTCGCCTGGGATTTCGGTGATGGCAGCGGCGTCACGGCTCCCTCCGCGAGCAAATCCGCCAGCCATCGCTTCAGCGACCCCGGTCACTACAGCGTGATCGCCTACGCCTACGAGGGGGGCGCGCTGCGTACCACCTGCACGCTGACTCAAACCGTGCATCGCCCGGTGCTGGGCCGCGCACCGAAGAGCAGCACGCTGCTGCTCGACGAGCAGACCAGGCGGCTGTGGACGGTCAACCGGGACCACGGCAGCGTCAGCGTCTTGAACACCGAGGACGGCGCGCTGGTGCAGGAGCTGTCCGTCGCCGCCGAACCGCGGGCGCTCAGCCTCGGGATGGGCGCGGACGAAACGACGCGGGAGCTGTGGGTGGTCAGCGATGCCGGCAGGAGCCTGCAAGTCTTCGACGCCGACAGCCTGGCGCCAATCGCTCAGCTGCAATTTCCCTGGGGATCCCGCCCGAGCGGCGTGCTGCTGCCCGAGAGCGGCCCGGGCTTCGTGACGCTGCGTGGAACCGGGCGCGTCGTCAGCATCGACCGTCAGACCCACCAGATTGCCGGCGAAATCGAGATCGCCCCGGAGCCTTTCGGGCTCGCCCTCGACCCGGAGAACCAGCGGCTGTTCGTCTCCCACTTCGTCTCGCCCAAGGATCGCGGCCTGCTCAGCGTGATCCAGCTGCCCGACTTCAGCCTGATGAAGACCCTCGACCTGATCGAAGACCCGGGTCCCGACACCGAGAGCAGCAGCCGAGGCGTGCCCAACTATCTGCGCGCGCTGACCCTGAGTCCGGACCGCAACGACCTGTGGATCGTCGGCAAGAAGGACAACACCAGTCGCGGGTGGTGGCAGGACGGCGAGGCGTTGACTCACGAGTCCACGGTGCGTGCCGTCGCGCTGCGGGTCAGCGCCAGCACGCTGGAGGAGGACGTCGCGCGACGCCTGGACCTCGACGACCGCAACCTGCCGAGCGCCGTCGAGCTGAGTCCCCTGGGGGACATCGCCTTCGTGGCCACCGAGGGCTCGAACACCGTCGAGGTCCTGGACGCTTACTCCGGCCGCCGCATCAGCTCCATCGATCGCGCCACCGCAGCGCCGGAAGGCCTGTGGCTCGACGACGGCGGCGAGCGGCTCTACGTCCAGGGCTTCCTGAGCCGCAGCGTCGCCGTCTACGACGTGAGCCTGCTGATCGGCTCGGGAAGTAACCGCGCGGAACTGATCACCGAGATCCCGACGACCAGCTCCGAGGTGCTCGAGCCCGACGTCCTGGCCGGGAAGCGCATCTTCTACGACTCCAGCGACGTGCGGATGAGCCGCGACAACTACCTGAGCTGCGCCAGCTGTCACCTGGACGGCGAACAGGACGGCCGCGTCTGGGACTTCACGAGCCGCGGCGAGGGCCTGCGCAACACCACGACCCTGCGCGGCAAGCGGGGCGGCCAGGGGCGGCTGCACTGGAGCGGCAACTTCGACGAGGTGCAGGACTTCGAGCACGACATCCGCAACGCCTTCGGCGGCCTCGGCTTCATGGCCCAGGCCGACTTCGAGGCCGGCCGTGACACGCCCCTCGGCGCAAAGAAGGCGGGAGTCAGCAAGGAGCTCGATCAGCTCGCGAGCTACCTCCAGAGCCTCGACCGCGTCCCCGACAGCCCTTTCCGCACGGAGTATGGGGAAATGAGCGCAGCGGCCAGGCGCGGCCAGCAGCTCTTCGACCGCCTGGAGTGCGGCTCGTGTCACGGGGGAGACGCCTACACCAACAGCGCAGACGACACGCTCTACGACGTGGGCACGCTGAGCCCCTCGAGCGGGCTCCGCCTGGGAGACACGCTGAGCGGCATCGACACGCCGACGCTGCTCGGGCTGTGGGCGACCGCGCCCTACCTGCATGACGGCAGCGCCGCGACCCTCGACGAGGTCCTGGAGCGCGCCGCCAAGAGCGGCAAGCACGGAGACGTCGCCAGCCTGAGCGAGGGCGAACGCGCGGAGCTGGCTCAGTTCCTCAGAGAGCTGGACCAGTCCGTCGAGGAGCCCCGAGCGACGAGTGACACGCCTGAGGACTCCGGGTGCGGCTGTCGTGTTGCCTCGGGGAATCAGCCAGCGCAGGGGGTGAGCCTCGCTGGGCTGCTCACCGTGCTGCTCCTGCAGCGACGCCGCAGACGTGAACGATGCCGCGGATCCGGACACCGGCGCCAGGCTGGAGCGCCTCACCCCCGGAAGAACTCGCGCCGCTAGCCGAAGGTGAGACGCATGCCCTCGCGGGCCACGGTCGCGCCTTCCCACATCGCGCGGGCGTCGGCTTCCACCCGACGCATGAAGTCGTCTTCGTGCTCGGGATCGTGGTGGAAGATGGCGAGCTTCTTCACGTCGGCCTGGGTACACAGGCGCACCGCCTCTTGCCACGTGGAGTGCCCCCAGCCGACCTTCTCCGGGAACTCGTCATCCGTGTACGTGGAGTCGTAGATCACCAGGTCGGCGCCCTCGATCAGGCCCAGCACGTTCTGATCCGGCTGGCCAGGGATGTGCTCGGTGTCGGTCACGTAGCACACGCTCTTGCCGTTTCCCTCGATGCGATAGCCGGTGGCGCCGTTCGGGTGGTTCAACGGTACCGTGCGGATCTTGAGATCGTTCTCGAGGGTGAAGGTCTCACCCGCGCGGAAGTCCGAGAAGGCCAGAGTCGCCTTCATGGCGTCGAGCGGCACGGGGAAGGTGGGCTGCGCCATCTGTCCGGCGAACACCTCACGCAGACCGCCAGGCCCCAGATGACCAGCCATGATCTCGAAGTGGCGTCCGGCCTGGAAACCAGGCTCGAAGAACGGGAAGCCGTTGATGTGATCCCAGTGGGTGTGGGTCAGCAGGATGTGAGCGCGCTTGACGTTGCTCTCCATGAACGCCCGACCAAGGCAGCGGATGCCGGTTCCTGCGTCCAGCACGAGGCGGTGCTCGCCACAGAACACTTCGATGCAGCTGGTGTTCCCTCCGAACACGACGTGCTGTGGCGAGGGGCACGCGATGCTGCCGCGCACCCCCCAGAACTGAACTCCAACCGCCATGACCTTCGCGACTCGCTCCTCGCTAACCCTACTCCAATCGCGCCCAGGTCGGCGCGAACAAATGACAGCCGCCCGCCGTGGTGTGCGGCCCGAGCTCCAGCCGGGCTGCGCGAAGTCCTGGGTTTTTCCGCTGCAGAGCGGCGTATTGGAGCTGATTCACCGGCCTCCGCGCCGAACACGCCGGGCTCCCCGCCGCGCCCCGAGACCTGACCCACATACGTCGCGCGCCTCGGAGATCTCCCGCGCACCGAGACGGGGGCTGAGCACCGACGTGGTCGGGGCGGCCGGGTTGCGACCACGCTGGGGCCATGATGAAGATGGGCTCATGCTCAAGCTGGACGAGTTCGAGAGCGTGTTCAAGTCAGCGGCCAAGGAGCGCTTCGAGTTCTCCGTCGTGCCCATCGGGCGCGTCGCGGTGTTCACGGATCTGCCCGAAGAACAGGCTCGTCTGTTCGGGCGAGACGTCGAGCAGTTCTTGGGCTGCCTGGGCGAGGTGGAGGTGGCGACGGTCTCCGGGGAACGCTTCGGTGACGTCGGGTCGCTGCTCGACATCGTCGAGCAGCTGCGCCCGGACCTGATCGTCTCCTACCGAAACCTCCACGGCCGGGCCCGCAATTTTCCCTTCAGCCTGGGCTCCCATATCGACGTGCTCACCCAGGCCACCTCGACGCCCGTGATGCTGGTCCCCGCGCCGAGCGACGAGGGGCGCCTCGCCGCGGAGTGTCAACGAATCCAGCGGGTGATGGTGCTGACGGATCACCTGACGGGCTCCGCACGGCTCGTCAACTACGGCCTCGCCCTGACGCCGCGCGGCGGAACCCTGGTGCTCGCGCACCTCGAGGACGACGCGACCTTCAAGCGCTACATCGACGTGATCTCCAAGATCCCAGGCATCGACACCGACGAGGCGGAGCAGGCGATCAAGCGCCAGCTGCTGAAGGAGCCCCACGACTACATCTCGAGCTGCCGCGAGGAACTACTGGGTCAGGACCAGCTGGACCTTCAGGTTCAGGAAGAGGTCCGCATGGGACACCACGTCGCCGACTGCCGGGAGCTGGCGCAGGCGAACGACGTCGACCTGATCGTGATGAACACCAAGGACGAGGAGCAACTGGCGATGCATGGCTTGGCCTACCCCCTGGCCATCGAGCTCAGGGACATCCCGCTGCTGCTGCTCTGACGTCAACCGAAGCCACTCGAGCAACACCTCACGAGACCGATGCCTTACTCACCGCTCCTCGCCCACGCCGAGGCTCACCCCCACCACTCGCCTTCCACGGGCGTCACGCTGCTCTTTGCTGGAATCCTCACGGCAATGATCCTCTGCTTGGCGCTGGAGGAGAAGCTGCACGCGAAGAAGTCGGTGATCGTCGGCTTCTTCGCGATCATCAGCCTGTTCCTCGGGGATGCATTGGGGGTGCTACCGCTGGACGCCGATGGCCACTTCTGGATGGACAACCCGCTCGGCGAGCGCATCAACTTGCCCGTCTACATCCCGGCCATCGACTGGGGTGTGATCGCGATCATCCTCGGCGCGAGCCTGTTCGTCGACGTGACCAGCAAGAGCGGACTGTTCTCGTGGATCGCCATCAAGCTCACCAAGGCGTCCGGCGGTGACCCGCTGAAGCTCATGATCTACTACGGTGTCTTGACGGTGGTGTTCTCCGCCGTGCTGAACAACGTGACGGCGATGCTGATCATCGGCTCCCTCACCGCCGTCTCGCTGAAGAAGCTGAAGAAGAGCGACCTGCTGCTGGGCTTCCTGCTGGTCGAGGGCCTGCTCACCAACGTGGGGGGCCTGTTGACGCTGATCAGCAGCGTGCCCAACATCATCGTGGGCAACGCCGCGAAGATCGGCTTCATGGAGTTCTTCCTCAAGGCAGCGCCCTACGTCGTCGTCGCGACGGCGCTGACGTTGCTGATGGCGTCCAGGCTGTTCGAGATCCCGCGCCTGCAGACCGAAGCGGAGAAGGCCGAGGCCGCGCGGCTGGTGGGTAGCTTCGACGAGAACGACGGCATCGAGAGCCAGGGCTTCTTCTGGTTCTCGACCGTGATGTTCGTCGCCTTCATCCTCACCCTGGCGACGACCAGCGTCCTGCCAGTGATCAAGGACCTGGACATGGGCTACGTCGCGATGGCCTTCGCCGTGATCACGCTGATCCGTTACAAGGCTACCGCAGGGAAATTCTACAAGGCCCTGGACTGGGACTTGCTCTTGTTCTTCGCGTTCCTGTTCGTGGTGATCAACGTGATGGAGCACGCCCGGGTGCTCGAGGGCATCGGCAAGGGGCTCGAGGCGATCACGGGGCTCGGGCCGAAACTCGGTGGAGCTGGATTGCTCGCATCGTCGGCCGCCGCCAGCGCGGTCACCGACAACATCCCGCTGGCGGCGATGCTGGCGAAGATCCTCGGGGCGTCCGGTGAAGCGCCGATGAGCCAGTGGTGGGCGGTCGTCTTCGGCGCCAACCTCGGGGGCAACCTCACCCCCATCGGATCGGCGTCCACCGTCGTGGCGGTGACGATCATGACTCGCTACGAGCTGGGCGTCGGCTTCGCGCGCTTCGTGCGCCTCGCGCTGCCGTTCGCGCTGATGCAGATCGGGCTCGCGATCGCCTACGTGCTGGTGGCGATCTGAGCCGGGTTCGGCGGGCCGTCACTGGCTGCGAGCGGTTTGCGGGTGGGAATGCGCAGCGCCCGTCGACGCACGCCATTCCAGTGCGCGACGACTGAACAAACCGAAAGTATTCCTTCCACATCTCGCGGGGATTGTTTCACCCTTCGTTCCCTGAGGATGGAGCTCCGCGGGAGCTCGCTGGCGCAACGCACGAGGGAAGAATGAGCTTCGAGAACACGGATCTGCTGGCCACCGCAACCCACACGGACGACCCGGAGCCCTTCTACGAGTGGCACCGCGAGCAGACGCCCCTCTACTGGGATCCGATCAACGAGCTGTGGTCCGTCGCGCGCTACGAGGACGTGATCTTCGTCTCGAAGAACCCCCAGCTTTTCTGCTCGGGGCAGGGCGTCGTGCCCAAGCTCACCCTGG
This sequence comes from Polyangiaceae bacterium, assembly GCA_041389745.1. GTDB lineage: Bacteria > Myxococcota_A > Polyangia > Polyangiales > Polyangiaceae > JAHBVY01. The sequence goes on along the minus strand of JAWKRF010000044.1, from coordinate 649 downwards.
ATGACTGGCCCGAAGAGGCCATGATCAACAAGGACGGCGACGCTCACACCAAGCAGCGCGGCCTGGTGAGCAAGGGCTTCACGCCCCGGCGCGTGAGCTGCATGGCGGACCGCGCGATCGCCATCGTCAACGAGCTGATCGACGGCTTCATCGATCAGGGCGAAGCGGACCTCGTCAAGCAGTACGCGCGCCCGTTGCCGATGTACATCATCGGAGAGATGCTCGGCTATCCCCGGGATCGCATGGACGAGGTGCTCGACTGGACCGACGTCTACGTGGACGCGGGCTCCGGACCCGAGCACATCACCGAAGAGGTCCAGGAGGCGTTCGCCAACTTCGTCGAATTCCACGAAGAAATTCTCGAGCAGCGCAAGCAGCAGCGCGGCGACGACCTGATCAGCGTCTGGCTGGACGCCGAGCTCGACGGCGAGAAGCTCAGCGAAGACATGCTGATGTTCGAGCACAACCTGCTCCTCGTCGGCGGCAGCGAGACCACTCGCAACGCGATTTCCATCGGCCTCTGGCAGCTGATGAAGCACCCGGATCAGCTGGGGTGGCTGTCGGAGAACCTGGATGACTCCGACGCCGTCGCGACCGCGGTCGAGGAGATGATCCGCTACGCCTCGCCCTTCGTTCGCATGCGTCGAAC
>JAWKRF010000043.1:0-43490 GCA_041389745.1 Polyangiaceae bacterium | reverse complement strand
CCGGTGCTCCACTCGCCTCAGCGGCGCATGACCATCCCGCTGGTGTGGATGCCCTGGCAGCGCCAGATGATGCTGCCGTATCTGCTGCCGATGGAGCTACCGGAGACCCAGCTGCGGGAGCTCTCGGAGTTCGCGATGAGCTTCGCCGAGCGCCAGGACTTCGATCTGGTCGAGACGCTCGTCGACATGAATCAGACGATCTACCGCGATTTCGCCTATGTCCCCGGCTCGACCAGCATCGAGAGCACGCCGTTCGATGTCTACACCAAGCGTCGCGGAGTCTGTCAGGACTTCGCGAACCTGTTCATCTGCCTCGCGCGCCTGCTGAACATTGCCGCACGGTACCGCGTCGGCTACATCTACACTGGCGCCGACTACGCCAACCAGGTCCAGTCGGAGGCATCCCACGCCTGGGTCGAGCTGTACCTGCCCTGGACCGGTTGGCGTGGCTTCGATCCCACCAACGGCATCCTGGCAGGCACGGACCACATCCGTGTCGCATGCGGGCGCAACTACCGCGATGCGACCCCGACGTCAGGCACCCTCTACAAGGGTGGCGCTGGCGAGAGGTTGTCAGTCTCGGTGCGCGTCGAGCCCATCGATTGGCCCGAGTGACCAGTCGGTAGCGTTGCCGTCTGACGCGGGATGAAGCGGCTCGCGGCAGGCACCCTCGACGGCTGGTCGTTTGGCACTGCGTGTACGCTTTCTCAGGGAAACGCCAGCCCGGCGCTGACACGCCGTGACTCGAAGCGACGTCGTTCGAAACAACTTGAGACAAGCCCGGTGCGCTCCGGGGTGGTCCCATTTCCAGGCTTCGACGCCGGGTTCCGCTGCGAGCGTTCTCGCGCGCGAATCATCCGAGGCGCGGCTTGTCCGAGTGGATAGCGGGCCGGATAGTCATCGCATGCAGCGTCCTGCTCGAGTCACTCAGCTCTGGAACTGGCTCCCTGCATTCCGCGCCGTGGCCGAAACTCAGCACCTCCCGAGCGCCAGCACTGCGGCTCACCTCAGCCCCTCGGCGCTGTCGCGCTCAGTGAAGCAGCTGGAGGACGAGCTCGGCGTGGAGCTGTTCAAGCGGGTTGGGCGCGCTCTGGTGCTCAGCCCAGCCGGCGAGGATCTACTGCGGGCGGTGCGCGAGGCCATGCTCCGGGTCGAGGAGGGGGTTCGCCTCGCGACCGACGACTGCTACTCGGGCACGCTGCGCGTCTCCGCGCCGAGTCCGTTGATGGCGACCTTCGTGCTTCCTGCGCTGAACAGGGTCAGAGAGCAACACCCTAGGCTGGTGCCAGATCTGATCGAGCTCGATAGCGCGGCCACCCGTGAGGCGTTGCTCAGCGGGTCGTTGGACCTGGCAATCCTCGACGCCACGGAGCACGAGCCGGGGCTGCACGTCACCTGCCTGGGAGTGATCACCCGCGGCGTCTACTGTGGGGAAGCTCACCCGCTGTACAGTGATCTCGAACCGACGCTGGAGAAGCTGGTCGAGTACGGCTTCGTGGCGCCGAGCAATCCAAGCGAGGAGCACTGGCCCCAGCACCACCAACGACACATCGCCATGCGTACCCAGCGGGTCGACCTCGCCCTGCGCATCTGCGCCGACGGCGAACTCCTGAGCCTCCTGCCAGACCTGGTAGCTCAGGTCTACTCCGGGCCAGGGAGCCTCCATCGCATTCCGCTCGAACTCTGCGAACCCACGCCTCTCTACGCCGTGCAGCGCGCTTCGTCGAGCGAGCTGGCGCGTCAGCGCACCAGGAGCGAACCGCCGAGCAGCACCCGCCCGAGCGTGCCTCGCCCCACCCCACGGAAACAAGAGCCGACGCCGGAGAGGGGCGCCGTGAGCGTCGTGCTCGGGGCCATCCGTCAGGAGTTTGCTCGAGCCGCTCGGCGCTCGAACCCCTACATCAACCTCGCAGGTCAACCGGGGCTCGAGCGCCTCAGCGGATGCTGACTGGTCAGGCCGAGCTGCTCGAGGCGCACTCAGGGCGTGAAGTAGGTCACCTTCAGCGAGTAACTCGCAGAAGCGTAGCCGTACACGAGGATCCCTGCCTGGCTCACCCCTGGGGGTACGGTCAGGTCGCACATCTCCGCAGAGCCATCCAGGTACGGGCGACAGGCGTACTGAGTCAAGGTGGGAGACGCGTCCCAGCGCACGTACAGATCGGCGTCCCCGCTACCGGTGAGCTCCACCAGGAAGCGTGAGCCTTCGGCGACGGGCAGCAACTGGTAGGCCTGAGACTGGCCTTGCCCCACGGAACCGTTTACCTGACCCACCGTGGGCGTCGAGCCACCGCCGCTGCTGCCTCCAGAGCCGCCGCTGCCTCCGCCGCTGCTGCCTCCAGAGCCGCCGCTGCCTCCGCCGCTGCTCGTGGGGCTGGTCCAGGAGACGCTGAGCTCGTACGTCGACGCTCGATAGCCTCGGACCATCACGTACGCCTGGCTCGCCCCGCCCGGCACGTCGAGCGAGCAGTTCTCGCTGGAGCCGTTGAGATACGGCCTGCAGTCGTAGGCACTCGTGCTTGGCTGAGCGCCGAAGCGTACGTAGAGATCGGCGTCTCCAGTCCCGGCGATGCTGGCGTCGAAGCGCGAGCCCGGCGTCACGTCGTAGGGCCCGAACACATCGCTCGCGCCTTGCGTGAGGCTGCCGCTCTGGGAGTCAGTCTGCTGGTCGCCGCTCGGCGGCGTCGAGGGCCCGGTGCCAGGCGCACCATAGAGCGCGACTGCGCCCTGAGCGTCGTAGCTGGTGAGCACGAAGCCGGTGTTGACACCGTTGCACTGAGGGTAGTGCATGACGCTCTTGCGGTCGTAGGGTGTGAGCTCACGCCAGTTGCTGTCCTCGTAGCAGGTCCCCGCTTCGGGGCGGGTGTGCTCATGCCTGAACCCCAGAGCGTGGCCCAGCTCGTGACGCAGCACCCCCGCGGCGCTCACCCCCGAGCTCCACGTGCTGCTGTCGATCAAGACGTTCCTCGAAGCCCGGCTCTGGTTCGGGAAGAACGCGCGAGCGAGGTAGCCTTGTCCGCTCACCGGGCGCACGTCGAAGACGACGTTGCCGTTGCCCCCCGTGCAGTTCGAGTCCTGACTCGAGACGTACTTGAAGTCGACGTCTGCGACGCCCTCCCATGCTCCCGTAGCCTGATCCATCGCGCTGACCACCTGACCCTTGCGCGAACCGAAGCTGTCACTGACGCAGTAGGTGATGTTCAGCTTCTGGGTGTTGTTCCACTTGGCGTCGGTTGACCCACTGCGCTGCACGATCAGCCGCTCCCCGGAGGCGACATGATCTTCCCAGAACTCCCTCAGGAGCTTCTCGTTCTCGATCGGCGTGTCCCCATTGACGATGTACACGCCGCCCTCGAAGTCCTCGTGATTGGTGCCTGCCAGGAACTCCTCGAAGCTCGTACCCTGGTTGGTGTCGCCGAGCGCCTCGGGTCGCTCCGAGTCGGGGTGGGCGGAGCACGCTGTGAGTATCAGGCAGCACGCCGTTGCGGCGTGCTTCGGGGGGAGCCAGGTCACCAGGGATGCGTTTCTGAGTCTCACGGTGGGGTTACCTTTCTGCGAACGGTTGTCCCTCCGCGCGTCTAGCGCGCGCAGGACGCAAACCTCCGGCCAGGACGCGTCGGTCAACGCATCGCCACACATTTCCACGCGACAATGCTGGTATACACCTGAGCAAGCGCGCGCTACAGCCGCACATGGGCGTCGTACGGCATCTCGACGGGGCCTCGTACGGGGACGAACGCGGCCGGAGGTATCGCGTAGTGGATAGCTACCTAGGAGCGTGTGCCAGGTCCATCTCGAAAACCGCAACGTCGGGGAGCGAAGCGCGCAACGAACAGGATTCCGTCGACCGGCGGAATTTTCCACCCCCGGAGAGACCCCGCCCCAACGGCCCTCTCCTGTATCCCCGCGGCAAAAGTGCGAGCACGACGATCAGCGCATCGACGCAGCGCTGTCGAGCAACGCGTCGACATCGAGGTGCAGCTCGAGGCGTGCGGCAACGTCATCGAGGGCCTGCTCGACCTGGTTCTCGTAGGCGAACCCCTCACCCCCAGCCCCGAGTTCGGCGAGGAAACGCCCACGAAAAGCGTCGCTGGCGAACAGCCCGTGGACGTAGCAGCCACTCACACGATGAACTCGCGAGCGCGCACCGTCGAAGCGCTCGAGTCCCGACGCTGGCTCATGCAGGCTCAGCAGGGGCGAGTCGGTGTCCGGACCCGTGGTGCGCCCCACGTGCATCTCGAAGCCAGCAATCGCCTCTCCACTCCCGAGGTGCGTCCCACGCACCGCGCGCAGGCTCTTGCCCGGCAGCAGCTCGGTGGACACATCGAGCCACCCGAGTCCACGGCGGTCGTCGGGCGGTCCCTCGATGCCGTGAGGATCTGCCACGTGGGTCCCGAGTAACTGATAGCCCCCGCAGATCCCCAGCACCTCGCCGCCGCGTCGCAGGTGCGCCTCGAGGTCGACATGCCAGCCCTGAGCCTCGAAGAAGGCCAGGTCCGCGAGCGTCGCCTTGGTACCCGGGACGATCACCAGGCGCGCGTCGCCGGGCAACGCCTGACCCGGCGGCACCATCACCAGATCGACTTCTGGATCCTGACCCAAGGGATCGAAGTCGTCGAAGTTCGAGATGCGGCTCAGCATCGGCACCGCGATCTTCAGCCCTCGGCCCCGGCTTCGCGTGCGCTCGAGCGCCACCGCGTCTTCGGCCGGCAAGCGTGACGCTTGCTGCAGCCAGGGCAGGACTCCGAAGCTCTGCCAGCCAGTTCGCGCCTCGATGGCGCGCAGTCCGCCCTCGAACAGGCTCACATCCCCGCGGAACTTGTTGATGATGAAGCCGATCACCAGTCGCCGCTCCTCCGCGGGAAGCAGCTGGTGCGTGCCGACGAGGGACGCGATTACCCCGCCGCGGTCGATGTCGCCGACCAGAGCCACCGGCACCCCGAGGGGTAGCGCGAAGCCCATGTTCGCGATGTCCCCGGCGCGCAGGTTGATCTCCGCCGGCGATCCCGCGCCTTCGACGATCACCAGCTCGTGCTCGCCACACAGTCGCTCGAAGGACTCGATGACCGCCCCCAAGAGGCGCGGCTTCAGGTTCTGGTATCCGCTGGCGGCGGCGTTTCCCAGCACCCTGCCCTGGACCACGACTTGTGCGCCCACGTCAGACTGCGGCTTGAGCAACACGGGGTTCATGTCGACGTGGCTCTCGACCCGCGCCGCGCGCGCCTGGAGCGCCTGAGCGCGGCCGATCTCGCCGCCCCCGGCGCACACCGCGGCGTTGTTCGACATGTTCTGGGGCTTGAACGGCGCCACCGCTATCCCGCGATTGCTTGCCGCGCGGCAAAGTCCTGCGACGAGCAGGGACTTGCCGACGTCCGAGCCGGTGCCCTGGAGCATCAGGGCCCGAGCCATCAGCGAGCCGCGTGTGCTCGAGCGAACGCCTGGAGATCCTCCAGGGCGCGCTCAGCCATCGCTTGATAGCGCTCTCGCTTCTTCAGGCGGCGGCCCTTGGCGTCACGCCCCTCGAAAGCCGCGAAGTGGCTGAAGGTGATGTTCGAGGGCTGATAGTCCTCGGGGTTGCGCCGCAGCTGGGTCAAGAGCCCCGCGTGCGCGGTCGTCTCCGGCGGCAGGGTCGGCTCCCGCCCCTGCAGCCGCTCTGCGATGAAGTGCGCCGCCAGCCAGCCTCCCGCCGCGCTCTCCACGTAGCCCTCGGTGCCGCTGATCTGCCCGGCGAAGTAGACACCAGCCTGCCCCCGGAGCTGCATCGTTTCATCGAGGAAACGTGGCGCGCAGATGAAGGTGTTGCGATGAACAGCGCCGAAGCGCTGAAACTCCGCCTGCTCGAGCCCCGGGATCATGCGGAAGACACGCTGCTGCTCCGGCCAGGCCATGCGAGACTGAAAGCCGACCAGGTTGTAGGCGCTGCCCGCCTCGTCTTCCTTGCGTAGCTGCACGACCGCGTAGGGCCAGCGCCCGGTCTTCGGATCGGTGAGCCCGGCGGGCTTCATCGGACCGAACGCCAGCGTCTTCAGCCCGCGCTCCGCCATCACCTCGATGGGTAGGCAACCCTCGAAGTAGCGCACCTTCTCGAACTGCTTCGGCTCTACCTTCCGCGCGGCAAGGATCTCGCTGACGAAGGCCTCGTACTGCTGCTTGTCGAAGGGGCAGTTCACATAAGCCTTCTGATCCGCCTCGGTGTCTCCCTTGTCCCAGCGCGAGGCGATGAAGACCTTCTCCCAGTCGATGCTGTCGGCGCTGACGATCGGCGCGATGGCGTCGTAGTAGGCGAGGCTCCCCTCACCGAGCAACGCCTCGAGGGAGGCCGCCAGGGAGTCGCTGGTCAGCGGCCCGGTAGCGATGATCAGGGGCCGATCCGCGGGCAAGTTCTCCACCTCACCATGAACGATCTCTATCTTCGGCTCGGCCTGGAGCCTTCTCGTCATTTCCGCAGAGAATTTTTCTCGGTCGACTGCGAGCGCACCGCCTGCCGGCACCTTCGACAGCTCCGCCGCCTGCATGACCTGGGAGCCGAGGCGGCGCATCTCCTCCTTGAGCAGACCGACGGCGTTGGTCAGGTGCGCACCGCGAAACGAGTTCGAGCACACCAGCTCGCACAGCGAGTCGCTGCTCTGCGCGGGCGTGCGCTTCCGAGGCTTCTGCTCGAGCAGCCGCACGGAGAAGCCTCGGTGAGCGAGCTGCAGCGCAGCCTCAGATCCTGCCAGTCCTGCGCCGATGATGGTGACTTCCGCCATGTTCGCCGCTGGCTATCGCACTCGAACCCGGCGCTCGCAAGTCAGGCGCGCAGGTCGTGCGCGAATGCTGTGCTAGCCCTTCAGCTGAGCGGCCCCCGAGGGTCGCACCTTGCAGGTCGAGACGCCGAGCAGTCGATACAGCGGGCAATGGCCGGCCAGACCAGTCAGCAGCGGAACCACGCCGATCCAGCCCCAGGTCGCCTGGGGTCCGACGAACACCAGGCTCAGGAGCACCAGCCCCAGGACCACCCGCACCGCCCGATCGACGGCGTGCTCATTGCGCGAAAAGAAGCCTTCCATCGCTCCGTCCTCCTGCCACCCGAGTGGGTGACGGAAGGTGAGAGCCAACGCGGGGCTCCGGGGTTCGGCTCAGAGCAACCGAAAGCGCCCATGGCGGTCGCGCTCGACTCGGCCCTCGAGGGTCAGCTGAACCAGCACCCGCTCGACTTCGTCCCGGGACCACGCCAGAGCCTCGACCAGCTCGCTTCCGCTCCGAGGTCCCGCTGCCAGCGCGCCCAGAACCCGCGAAGGACCTGGCCGAGGGCCGCCGGCAGCGCGAGAGAGGGGGCGAACCACCGACTCCATCGGTACCTCACCCCCGACCAAGGACGCATCGGCCACCGCATTTGGGGGTGAGATCGCAGCGCCGGGTTCCGCCAGATCCCAGAGGCTCTCGAGGTCGAGCTGAGCAGCAGCGTCGCCGGGCAACCCGTGAAGCCGCTGCGCCTCCAGGCACCGCAGAACGTCGCGAGCGTCGAAGAGCGGCGTGACCCCGCCCAGGCGGTACTCAGCACCAAAGCCGCCGCGCTTCTTGTCCCACGGAGACGCTGGTGGCCAGAACACCGGTCGACCCAGCTTGCGGGCCCGCGCCGTGGTGTTGCGGGTGCCGCTACGCACCGTGGACTCGACGGCGACGACGACGTGAGCCAGCGCGGCCATCACGGAGTTGCGCCGGAAGAAGCCCCACGGCTCTGCAACGTTTCCGTCCGGCACCACGCTCAGATAGCCGCCCCCGCTGCTCAGCACGCGTTGAAACAGGGGCGCGTGCTGCTCGGGGTACGGCCGCTCGAAGCTGGCGGGAGCGATCACCACGGTTTGCCCAGCGGCTTCGAGCGCTGCCTCGTGCGCGGCTCGATCGATGCCGACCGCACCCCCGCTGAGGATGATCACCCCGCGTCGAGCCAGGTCCCGCACCAGCCGCAACGCGAACTCCCGCCCCTGCGCCGTTGGGTGACGCGTCCCAACCACGGCCACCGCGGGGCCGGCTGGGAGCTCCCCCCGCAGCCACAAGGTATCAGGCGGATCCTCGAGGTCGCAGAGGCGCGGCGGTAGCCGAGCACCAGTCAGCTCGCGGGATGCAGGTGCACGGGTTGCAGGTGGGCGACGCGTCACCGCCCGCTCTCGGTTTCGACAGCGGGCGGTTGCGTGCTTTCTTCGCGGACGAGCTACTTCATGAAGACCTGCGCGGCCACGGGACCGGAGCCGCGCGTCGCCTTCAGCACGACCTTGCCCGGGATCCCGCTGGGCAAGACGTTCTTCACGCAAGGCGTGATCGCGGCTTCAGGGCCACCCGTGCTGTCCACGGCGAAGGTGGGGTTGATGGGCAGAGGCAGGTTGGGGATTGGCTCGAGCTTGATCTCGATATCCAGCTCCACGATCCCGGTGCCCCCCTGGGCGATCACCGAATAGCATTTGCCCCCCGCGACCATCAGCGGAACCTCGTAGGTTTGCCCTTCCTGGAGGACAGCGCCGAACGGCTTGTCGACGGCCTTCATCGGGTATGGCGCCTGCTTGAACACGCGCTTCTTGATCAGCTTGCCCATGTCTTCGAGCGTCAACGGGTCGAGCTCGACGGGCTGCGGGGGCGGAGGCGGCCCAGCATCGGGAGTCGCGGTGGCGGAGGGAACGGTGCTGGTGGGCGGCGCCGTCGCTGTCTGTGTCGCGCTCGCGCTGGGGTTCGGAGGCGGATACTCCACCTCTTCCTTCTTGCGACAGCCGACCACCACGAGCGCACCTACACCCAACCAGGCGCCGATGCTCAGGAGTTGCTTTGCCCTACGGAAGTGAAGAAGCCGGGGAGCCGAGGATTCGAGACGTTGGCTCATGGTCCTGTCACTTGGAGTAGGCCTGGGCACCGACCATGCCCTGACCCTTCACGACGTGCATGTCCACGGTGACCGGCATGGCGATCGGGCTCGGGCTGCGCAAGCACTGCTCGTTGGGTCCGACCACGGGCTGGTTGCCGCCTCCCGGGGCGCTCTGCGCGAGCACCTGAGGCGGCAGGGGTGGAGCCGTCGTGATGTTGATCTGGTACTCGAAGACACCGAGGCCGCCGAAGCCGATGACGGTGTAGCACTTGCCTGGCTGGAGCGTGATCGTGGCCTGCGCGTGTCCGTCCTGCTGCAGCTTGGCGCTCATCAGCTCGCCTTCGGGGCGCGCCCCCTTGGCGACGTTTCCGGCGTTCATCTGGATGCCGCTCTGGATTGGCCCGAGCTCGCCGCCGGTCACCGCACCCAGCGTGGCCTGACTACCGGCGAGGGCGCCTGAGATGATGCCTTGCAGTGCGTTGGGATCGCTGAAGATGGCGCCTAGCGGGTTGGTCTGCTGCGGCGTCGCGGTGGCGGAGGGCTGGGCCGTGGGCTGCTGACCGTACGGCTGTTGACCGTAGGGCTGCTGCTGCTGATAGCCAGCGAGCTGTGGGTCCTGCTCTTCTTCCTTCTTGCGGCACCCAATCTGAACCAGAGAAACCGCAACCGCTGCCACCAAGAATACCGTTGTCCGACGCATCGTCTTGCCTCCCCCCGGTTTGCGGATGCGCGTCGCCGCCTTGGCGACCGCGACCCGCTGGGGTCCTTAGAAACCGAAGAACGTACGCGAGCTTACACTCGCCTCGCGGAACCTGCCTATAGCGGGCATGGGATTCCCTGCCCATCGCCATCCTGGCTCTGACGAGACCCGGAGTGTTTTGAGTCAGGCGGATCCGGGGCTAGTTGAAGCGAGCAGGTCCCCTCCACACCGCACGTGCGTCAATGTGCGACATCGTGCTACAGCAAGCGAAGTGGCTGGCCTCTCCCCCAAGGTCCTGGTCGCGACCCACGGTCACTGCTTCGACGGCCTGGCGAGCGCGGCGCTGTTCACCCACCTGCTGTCGGCGCTGGAGGGTGCAGGGCTGCGCTTCAGCTACCTGGCCTGCGGCTACGGCCACGCGCAGCGTCGCCCCGAGGCCGCGCTCGCAGGGGCGGACATCAGCGCCATCCTCGACTACCGCTACAGCCCCTCGGAGCGCTTGACGTGGTTCTTCGATCACCACCCAACCGCCTTCGAGTCGGTCGACGCGCGCCGAGACTACGAGCGGCGGCTCGACTCCGGCGTGGACCAGCGCCTGTTCTACGATCCTGGCGCCGGCTCTTGTTCACGCCTGATCGCGGACGTCGCCACCCAACGCTTCGGTCTCGATCTGACTCACCTCGAGCCGCTGATCGAGTGGGCCGATCGCGTCGACACCGCCGCCTTCGAGTCGCCGGAGCAGGCGGTCGATCCGTCGAGCCCGATCATGCAGTTGGTTGGCGTCGTAGAGCACTACGGGGACGACCGCATGCTGAAGCGCCTGGTGCCACGGCTCCTCGCAGAGCCGCTGAACGAGGTCGCTACGAGCCCCGACATCCAGCGCCTCCACGCTCCCATTGCCTCGCGGCATCAGGACTTTCGAGCGCGCGTGAAGCATCGCGCGGAGCGACGCGGCAGAGTGGTCCTGGTGGACTTGACCGACAAGCCCCTCGAGGTGATCGGCAAGTTCGTGACCTACGCGCTGTTCCCCGACTCGACCTACTCGGTGGTGGTCGGATTGCTCAAGACGGGTGTGAAGATCTCCGTGGGCTACAACCCTTGGTCGGGCCGGCGCCTCGACACTGACATCTCGAAGATCTGTGCGCGCTTCGGCGGCGGGGGTCATCCGGTGGTCGGTGGCATCGCGTTCTCCCCCAAGGAGGTCGAACGGGCTCGAGCGGTGGCGCGGGCCATCGCCGAGGAGCTGGCATGAGCGGACCCAACCTGGACATCTACGCTTGCTGGCGACGTACCATCGGCTGTCCCCCGCTGATCCTGGGACATCGCGGCGCGCGGCACGCGGCGCCCGAGAACACGCTCGCCGCGTTCGAGCTGGCGCGCGCCGAGGGCGCCGACGGTATCGAACTGGACGTGCGGCTGAGTCGCGACGGCGAGGTGATCGTCGTGCACGACGCCACCCTGGAGCGCGTTTCCGATGGGCGAGACACACGCCGCGTGGATCGCCTGAGCCGCGCGGACCTCGACGCCATCGACGTCGGAGGCGGCGAGCACGTCCCGGATCTTCGGCGGGTCCTCGCCTTCTGCCACCGGCACTCGCTGCGGGTGAACGTGGAGCTGAAGAGCGATCTGCACCCGGACCTGCGAACCCAAGCCGCGCAGCAACTCCGACTGGTCCAGGGCTGTGCGGCGCTGATGCGCGAGCTGACGGATCCCGGAGATTTCGTGCTGTTCTCCAGCTTCAACCCGCTGCTGGTGGGCGCGCTCCGCCGGCTGGTGCCCCACGTACCCGCGGCCTGGTTGGTGCACGAAGGTCAGCCACGCATGCTGAGAGCCACGCGCAACCGCGCCGCGCGCGGCGCACTGAGGCTCGATGCCGTGCATCCCCAGGGAAAGCTGGCCACGGCAGACCTGGTGGGGGAATGGCATGCTCAGGGCTGCGTCGTGAACGTGTGGACCGTGAACGACGGCGCCGAAGCCAGACGGCTCAGCGATGCGGGGGTCGATGCCATCATCAGCGACTGCCCAGGGTCGTTGCGCTCGAGCTTGAGCGAGTGAGTCTCGCGGGTTGCGGCGGTGACCGGCGCGCCTCACCCCCAAGCGAGCAGCCAGGCGGACTAGCGGTCGTCGCAGTAGGACTGCTGAACTCTCATGCCGCCAGACGGGGTCTGAATGAACGTCCCCTCGAGCAGTGGCGGGTTGTGCTCGACTGACTTCACCCGCATGGTCAGGTCCTTGTCCTGCTCAGGCACCTCGATGCGGACACTGCGGGGAAGCTCGGCGTCGCACCTGGGACCGCTCGGCGGGATGTCGCCGCTGAGGCCATCCGGGTCGACGAAGGGCTTGGCGGTGTGCGCGGGTTCGTAGTCCTTGAGGAAGGCCTCGTAGAGCACGTAGTCCCGTTGTTGCACCTTGACCTGCACGACACGCAGCCGCTGGTCCTTCCAGGGCTTGTTCCAGTCGTCGTCGTAGGGCTCGAGACGAATGACTTGAGTGGCCTCGTGCTTGGACCGAATGCTGATCTCGTAGGCGCCTCCGCTGAGGAACGCGCCGTCCCACTCGATGCTCGCGTCAGCAGGTCGATGGACCAGCACCGGGGCTTCCCCGCCGAGCAGGGTCACGAGCGCGTGGGGAGGCACTGGCACCTGGGTGAAGCGCTCCACGTTGCAGGTGCGCGCCGGGCCATGGAGGAACACCCCGTTCAGCTTGTCCGCCAGGGCAAAGCGCTCGCCGTCGGAGGTGAGGATCAGCGCCATGCCAAGGTTGCTCGGTGCGAGCACGTCGAAGCGCAGGCTCTCAGGACGCACGGCGAAGAACAGCGCGCTGGTGCGCACTCGACCTTCGTCACCAAAGTAGTCGATCTTGGCGTCTGCGCGCACCCCACGGCTGCAGCCCTGAGTCGCGCGCATGCGCTCCAGCGCCGCACTGGCGCTGGGAAACTGCGAGGGCGGTGGACCACCACAGGCGACGGCGAGCAGCGCCGTGCCGATCCCAACGGATCCGCACGGCAATGCACCAACGCGTAGACGGCGGAGTCGGCTCACCGCCCGCACCTCAGCTTCCCTTCAACGCATCGAAGAGCTCGACGTCGAGTACGGGCAGGACGACGCGGGTGTGCTGAACTCCAACGCCCTGCTGCTCACACAGCGTGGCGAGGCCGAAGCCGTCCAGCAACATCACCGGCGCCGCGCCCGCGACCTGAGCCTCCTCACGCGCCCCGCTCAGGACCTGACCCGTGGTGAGCATGAAACCCGCGTAGGCAGGGCCGTAGTGATGCAGCGAGCCTCGCAGCTCCGTGACTCGCTCGCGACCGACTTCCTTGCCGTCCTTGCGCACCACGATCGCGGTCTGAACGCCTCCCGCGTAGTCGGGTGACTTGGCGGAGAAGTGCAGCTCGTTGCCTCCGGGACGGCGCACGTGGGCCACGTTGGTGTAGCCCAGGCGCTCGAACAGTAGCGCGATCAGATCGGCCAGCGCGCGCTGGGGCAGGTCCTGGAAGCGCCGCAGCAGCTGACGTCGCGTCTGCTCCTGGTAGCGCTGAACCTTGCCCTGGATCTCCTCCTCCAGACGGCGCAACTCGCCATCGAGACTGCCGTCAGTGCAGCTCACGCGTCCTCCGGCGAAACGGAAACGCTGACGCTCGCCGCGGGCGGCTCGCTTGAGATTGTCGGCGCGCAGCGCCGCATTGACCAGCCCCATGGCCTGCCCGACGTCTTGCGCCAAGTTGTGTTTCCGGGAGGCAGTCTCCGCCACCTGCTTGATGGCAACGAAGCCGCCGCGGCGATCGATGCCGAAGATGATCGACGCGAGGACGTCGGCCACATCTCCCTCGGCGTCAGGGCGCTTGTCGCGATCGCCACGATCGCGATCGCGATCCCGGTCACCTCGATCGCGATCGCGGCCACCGCGGTCACGGTCCCGATCGCCACGATCGCGGTCACGGTCGCGATCACCCCGATCACGGTCGCGATCACCCCGATCACGGTCACGATCACCTCGATCGCGATCGCGCCCTTTGTCTCGGTCGCGATCGCCGCGCTCTCGGTCGCGATCGCCGCGCTCTCGGTCGCGATCGCCGCGCTCTCGGTCGCCGCGCTCTCGCTCCTTCGAACGCGACTCCCGCGGCTCGTCCTCGTCGTCGCCACCCAGGTCGAGATCCAGCGGAGCGTCGGACACCGTGTAGCTGGGCAGGTCGTCGCCGCCATTGCTGTCCGAACCCTTGTTGTTGTTGCGGCGACGGCGGCGACGACGACCGCGCCCCCCACGCGAGTCCTCATCCGACTCGGGGGCTTCGTCCGACTCTTCATCGGAGCCGAAGATCGGCTCGTCGTCGTCCTCCTCGACGTCGAAGAACTCTCGGGCATGTGCCGCCATCTCCGCGCGCTGAAGCTCGGCGGCGTCGCGGGGGGCGTCCTCCTCGGACACCGCGACGGGGCTCGAGGCCAGCACCGTCTCGGAGTCGTCGTCGGCTTCGCCGTTCGACTCTCGCTTGGAGAGATACTCGAGCGCCGGCGTGCGATCGGCGAGGCCGCGGTCGATGGTCGCCTGATCCCAGTCGCGCAAGGCGAAGACGCCAGGCTTCACCCGCACGAGCGGGGTGCTCTCGTCTTCCTTCTTCACGACCGCCGCGAGGCGCGCTCCCATCGTCACCTCGGGGCTCTTGCCCACGTGGCTCAGGAGGTTCTTCTCGATCGCGACGTCAGTGATTTCCTTGTAGTGGAGCGGCTTGCCAACTAGGCGCAGCACCTGGGCTGCGGCTTCTGTGAAAGTCATCGGATGCATTCCTCCGCCGCGCCGGTTCAGCGCAGCCGAATCGAGACTCAGGGGTCTCCGTGTGGATCCGGGACTCGTCACTTGGTTCGAACTTCAGTCGGGCTGCCTGCGGTCGCCAGCGCAAGACGCCACCTCCCCCGGTCCGTCGCACGCGCGGGGACCTGACAGCCGCCGCCACTCCGGATGGAGACGGTCGGAGCTGGGGTCCCACACGAGGCTCGTGGCTCGAGTGGGGGTACGAATGGCTGACTACTGATGAGCTTGAGTCCAGGCGCGGCGCACGAGGCACCCGCGACCCTAGACGTCCAATCCAGGGGCGACCTGAACTGATGAGTTCGACGTCTGCCAGCCTCCGCTCAACGCCAACGGCCGGTGCTGAGCACTCCACCAGCCGCGCGAGCTGTTCGCCGCGGGGCGTTTCCGCAGGGCTCTCCTGCGCCGAAGCGCGGCGAAGCCAGACGGGTGGCAGTGACTCAAGCATGGGGCGTGGGCGCGCAGAAGCGAGAAGCAGAGTTGTGAATGAATCCCGTAGAGGGCCTTGTCGGGAGCGATTGCTTGGTTGGCTCCGAGTCGAGACCGCTCGGCGGTGCTGTGAAGCTTGATGTGAGAGCCTCAACGCACCGACTTGCAGCTCGAGTGGACGACATAGTCCTTCTCCGCAGCGGGGTAGCACAGCCGTCCCGTCGCGGCGCGCACAAAGCATGCCTAGCCCCTTCCAATGGACCCTGTGCTGGAGGGGGAGTGCTCACGTATCCTTGAATTTCAGCCACTTAGCACTTCTCTGCCGTTCCCGAGGCCGGCCGCGAAACAGGACCCGGAGTGGGTGGTTCGGCTGTAGACTTCGGAGTGTGAGCGCCGCGTCGACCCCCGAGCCGGACGAGCACGAGGTGCTGCTGATGGAACTCGTCGAGGTCGCCCGGCTGCTCGGACTCGAGGTACGGAGTGAGCGCTTCGAGAGCGCCGGCCCGGTTTCCGGAGCGCTCTGCCGGGTGCGCGGAAAGCAGATCATTCTCCTCGATCGAGGCGCACCCAGCTACGAGCGGGCTCACACCGTCGCAGCGGTGCTGAGCCGCTACGCTGAGGCTCCGATCGCCATGGGTAGCGCGGCCTGGCACCTGGTGCGCAGAGCGGGCCGCCAACGCAAAGCCGGGGGGCACCACCGAGTCCCCGTGATCGAGTTCATGCAGCCACCGATACCGCGCAAGCGCGGCAAGCCAGGGATCCGCACGTGCGCATCGGGCGTGGAGCCACCCAAGGCGCGCAAGACTCCCCCCCGCTGACCGTCAGCGCACATGCACTGCTTCGCTCGTGCTAGGCAGACTCGTGACCGGACCTCTCGCTGACCGCACCACCCTGGGCGTCGGTGGCCCCGCCCGCCGCGACATCGTGGTGACTGGCATCCAGGAGCTCGAGCACGCGGTACGAGACGCGAATGCGCAAGGCCTCCCGCTGTTCGTGCTTGGCGGCGGCAGCAACCTGGTCGTGGCCGACGCAGGGGTGCCGGGCTGCGTCTTGGACATGCGCATCCGCGGCGTGACCCGTAGCGCCTCACCCCCTGGCCGAGGCGGAGAAGAGCCCCCCACGGAAACGCTCATCGCTGGCGCAGGGGAAGTCTGGGACGACTTCGTTGCGCGAGCCTGCCAGGAAGATCTGGCAGGCGTCGAGTGCCTGAGCGGGATCCCGGGGTCCGTGGGAGCGACACCGATTCAGAACGTAGGAGCCTATGGGCAGGAGGTCGCAGAGACCATTCGCTGGGTCGAGGCCTTCGATCTCGAGCGACAGCGTCTGGAGCATATCCCCGCGGAGGCGTGCGAGTTCGCTTATCGTTCTAGCCGCTTCAAGCATCGTGAGGCTGGCCGCTGGGTGGTCACCCGGGTTGCCTTCGAGTTGAAGCGCGGTGGGGAACCAACCCTGAACTACTCGGAGCTTCAGCGAGCGGCCGAAGCGCTCCCATCGCGTTCGCTGAGTGCCGTGCGCGATCTCGTGATCCAGCTGCGACGGGGCAAGTCGATGGTGCTCGACCCCACAGATCCGAACCGCAGGAGCTGCGGCTCCTTCTTCACGAATCCAGTCGTGACCGATGCGGTCGCCGCCAGAGTGGCGAGCGCCGCAAGTGCACGCGGTCTCGGTAGCCCACCATCTTTTCCTCAGGGTAATGGAATGAGCAAGCTGTCGGCGGGCTGGCTCATCGAACGCGCCGGCTTGAGCAAAGGCACGCGCCAAGGCGCCGTCGGCCTATCGTCCAGGCACGCCTTGGCGCTCGTCGCCCACGATGAGGCGACCGCGGAGGACGTCGTGCGCTTCGCCTGGCGGGTGCGCGGTGAGGTCGAGCGAGTCTGGGGTGTTCGGCTCATTCCAGAGCCGGTCTTCTGGGGTTTCGACGTCCTCGAAGACGGCTTGCCCAGGCTGTAGGCACCAGCAGGGAGCTTGGAACCACGCGCGGTGAGCGATTGGTCGATGACCTCTGGCTCAGGACGCGGTCTGTTCCACGACGCTGTACAGGCTCTCGATCGCGGCACCGAGCTGAGCGACGTCGGTTCCGCCCGCCTGAGCCATGTCTGGACGCCCACCACCGGACCCGCCGACCTTCTGGGCCACGCTCTTGATCAGGTTTCCCGCCTGGAAACGGGACGTGAGGCTCTTCGATACGGTCAGCACTAGCTGGGCCTTTCCTTCGGCCGCGCTGCCGACAAGGACCACGCTGTCGCCGAGGCGGTCGCGCAGCTTCTCCGCCAGCTCGCGTAGGGCACCACGGTCTGTGATCTCGGTCTCCACGCTGAGCACCTTGGCACCACCGACGTCACGGGCGCTCGCGAGCAAGGTATCGATGCCGCCCGCGCCGCCCCCCTCCATCAACTTGCGCTGCAGTTCGTCGATCTTCTTCTCGAGTAGCTTGTCGTGGGCGAGGATACGCTCGATCTTTTCCGCGAGGTCACCGCCGCCACTCTTCGCGATCTTCGCAGCACGGCTCAGCTGATCCTCGAGGGAACGCACGTGTGCAACGGCGTTCATACCGGTCGCCGCCTCGATGCGCCGAACCCCTGCGGCGACTCCAGTTTCACTGAGGATCTTGAACAGACCGATGTCCCCGGTGTTTTTCGCGTGGGTCCCCCCACAGAGCTCGAGGCTGTCCGCGATGCTGAGCAGGCGGACCGTGTCGCCGTACTTCTCCTCGAAGATCATCATGGCGCCGCGCTCCTTGGCCTGCTCCATGCTCAGCACTTCCGTCTGGATGGGTGCGCTCCACTGCACCCGCTCGTTGACGATGTCCTCGATCTCTCGGATCTGCTCCAGGCTCAGCGGCTCCCCATGAGTGAAGTCGAAACGCAAGCGGTCCGGGCCAACCAGGGAGCCCTTCTGTTGCGCGTGCTCTCCAAGCACGCGTCGCAGCGCGAGGTGCAGCAGATGCGTCGCCGAGTGGTTCTTGCGCGTGGCGTCGCGCTTCGCGCAGTCGACCCGCAGCTCCGCTTCTTCGCCGACACGCATCGCGCCTTGCTCGAGCGCACCCCTGTGAACGACCAGGCCCGGCATCGGGCGCTGCGTGTCTCGCGCGACGAAGCGCGCACCGTCGGCAACGATCACGCCACTATCACCGGCCTGTCCACCACTCTCGGCGTAGAAGGGCGTGCTCTCGAAGACGAGCTCCACGCCGTCGACGGGCTCCGAGACTGCGCTGACTTCGCTGATCAGTTCGCCTTCTTTGAGGATCGCGATCAGCTTGGAGCTCTCCTCGGTGCGCTCGTAGCCAGTGAACCTCACCCCGCCCTCCGGGAGCTTTGCAGCCGCGTCACGGTAGACGTCGGTGATGGCCTTCTCCTGACCGGCCCACTGGCTCTGCTCCTTCGCTTTCTGCAAGGCAGCTTCGTAGCCTGGCTTGTCGACTTCGTAGCCCCGCTCGGCGCAGATCACTTCGGTCAAATCCAGGGGGAAACCAAACGTGTCGTAGAGCCTGAACGCGTCGTCACCTGCCAGGGTCCTCTCCTGTGCCTCGTCGAGCGCCGCGAAGCGCTCGTCCAAGAGACCCAAGCCGCGCTGGATCGTGCGGCGGAAGCGTACCTCTTCTTGCTCCGCGACACTCGCGATGAGGTCACGGCGCTCGTTGAGCTGTGGGTACTGCTCAGCCATCAGCTCCGCGACCTTGAGCGCCACCTCGTGCAGGAACGGGCGCTCGATGCCGAGGCGGTGACCGTGACGGATCGCTCTGCGCATCACCCGACGCAGCACGTACGGACGTCCGTCACGGTCAGGCAGGATCCCCTCGGAGATGAGGAACGCGGTGAGTCGCGAGTGGTCGGCGATGACGCGCATGCTCACGTCGTCGGGAGCCATGCTGTGTCCGTAGGGCTTGTTCGCGATCGTTGCCGCGCACTCCACCAGCTCGCGCAGCAGATCGATTTCGTAGTTGTTCGTCTTGCCCTGCATGACACAGGCGAGGCGCTCGAGCCCCGCGCCGGTATCGATGCTCGGCTTGGGCAACGGCTGCAGGTCGGCCTCCCGTGAGGGGCGGTCATACTGCATGAAGACGAGGTTCCAGAGCTCCATCCAGCCGACGCCCTCGGGCGTCTGCTCGTCGCCGAACGTGCTGAAGTCGATGTCTCCGCTTCCCCCGTTGTAGATGTGGATCTCGCTGGACGGACCGCAGGGGCCAGTGTCGCCCGCCTGCCAGAAGTTGTCGGACTTGCCCAGTCCGATGATGCGCTCGTCGCCGAAGCCGGTGAGCTTCTTCCAGAGGTCACGCGCCTCTGTATCCGCAGGGATCCCGTCCTCACCCCCGAAGTAGGTGCAGACGAGGCGCTCCTTCGGGAGCCCGAGCGTCCCGGTGAGGAAGTCCCAGGCGTAGACGATGGCCTCCTCCTTGAAATAGTCTCCGAAGCTGAAGTTCCCGAGCATCTCGAAGAAGGTGTGGTGGCGTGGTGACGGCCCGACCGCCTCGAGGTCGTTGTGCTTGCCGCTGATTCGGATGCACTTCTGAGCACTCGTGGCCCGGGCGTACTCCCGTGTCTCCTTGCCGGTGAAGAGATCCTTGAACTGCACCATCCCGGCGTTGGCGAACATCAGCGACGGGTCGTTCGGAGGCACCAAGGGGCCGCTCTCGATGACGCGGTGCTCGCGCGCAGCGAAGAAGTCCAAAAACGCTCGCCGGATCTCGTTGGCTGTCTGCGACATGGGGCGGCTTCTCTAGCACGCAACCGCAGACCGAAGCACCCAGCGTTAACACTCCGGGTCTCCATCTTCATGGCGACCGCCGCCGGCCGCCAAGCCTCGTCGGCCCCCGTCAGAGCGCCCAGTCTTCAACGCAGTGGCCACCAACGCAGGTGGTCTCCGCTGGGCATTCGCTTTGTATCGAGCACTCCTGACGCGCACACGCGTTGGTGGGACCACACGCGAAGAACGAGAGCGGACACATCCCCCCGACACATTCAACCGTGCGACAGCGTCCCGTGCCCAGGGCGCACTCCATCCCCCACGGGCAGTCGTCGTCTCCAGTGCACTCAATGATGCAGCCGATGCCTGGCTCAACGACTGAACCCTCGGGACAGCCTCCGCCGAGACACTGTCCACCAGGCACGTTGTGATTGCAGATCTTGCCAGGGCAGTCGGAGTCCTTGGCGCACTGACCAGCCGGACGCGTTCCTGGATCGAATCCCGAGCCACCTGCGCCCGCGGGAGAGCCACCCGCTCCACCCCCTGCTGCTCCGCCCGAAGCGGCGCCGCCCACGCTGGTGCCGCCCGCGGCGGTGGGCGTTCCGCCGGCGCCCGCCCCCCCGCCTGCGCCGACACCACCTACAGATGAACCGGCCCCGCCGCCCGAGGACGACCCGGCCCCGCCGCCCACACCGACTCCAGTGCCGCCGTGTGCCGAGCCACCCCCTACGCCTCCCGCAGCTCCTGTGGCGGTGCTGACTCCACTGGAATCGCTCTCGGAGCAGGCACCGGACATCGCCATCAGGGGAATCAGCCAGATCACAGCACGGCTCATGACATCTCTCTCTTTTCTCGCGCGGGGGTCGCGTGGGGTGGGGCTCCTACCTGCTCCTACATCATCCGTCAATCATGCCAACGAGCACTCCGGGTTCCCTCCGCCTACGAGCACGCCGGGTTCGTTCCGAGCCTCGAACACTCCGAGCCTCGAACACTCCGGGTTCGATCGGATCGCACATCCGTTGAGCCGCGTGCGAGGCGCAAAGCGTCGGAACTCCGGGCACTTCTTACACTCCGGGTCGTGTTTTGGTGGGCTAAGGTGGGGCATGGCGGACGTCGTCGCGGCCTACCTGGATGAGCAAGAGCTTGGGCGACCGCTGGGCCGGATCGAGCTGAAGGGCAAGCTCGCCCCGAACCAGTCCGCCAAGCGCGTCGTCTTGTGTCGCACGACGAAGGGGCTGTGGCTGGTCTCCGCCACATCACGCCACGAAGGCCGCTTCCTGGATGTCCTCGCCCACAGCCCACTGAGCTACCGGGTGGGTCGAGTGGCGGACTATCTGGATCTCGGTGGTCTCGCGTTCCGCATTCCCTCGGGACGGGGCGCCGATACTCGCGAACAGATCCGCCTGGCTCGCCTCACGCGAGAGGCGGACTACGCAGAATGCGACCAGCTGGACCTCACGCCAGGCCAGCTCGTACACGGCGTGACCGAGGAACAACGCCTCGCGCTACTCAGCCGCCTCGAGCCTGGGGAACAACTCCTAGCGTGGGTCCCCACGGCAACGACTATCGCCATACGCTCACCGATCCTCGAGGAAGCCGAGGGTACTGCCTACTTCCTGCTCACGGAACAGCGTGCCGCCCTGCTGGCGCTCTCGGCGGTGGGGGACGTGAAGCTTGAAACCGTCGAGCGTGGTCGCTTCGAACTAGTCGAGAGAGGACGCGAAGCGACCCTGCGGGCCCCACACAACGAATGGAACGTCGCGAACGCCAACAGGGCTCAGTTCGCGGCCCTCGAGCGCGCGCTACAGTCCGTCGGCGATCGACGGGTCTTCCACGTTGCGAGAATCGAGTGGGAGCTCGCTGGGCAGACTAGAGCGCCACGCTGCGAAGCACTCCTCGACCACCTGGCGACCCACAGCACGGATCCGCTGATCGCGCTCGAAGCGCGTGTCGCGAGTTGCTTCATCGACCTTGCCTTGGGCCGGAGCCCGTGCGTCAGACCCCTGGCCGCCAGCCTCACGGGAACCCCCGAGGAGTTCGAGCTTGCCGCACGGATTTGGAAGGGTTGGGGGTTAGGGGTCGAGTCGGCGCGAGCCCTGCTCACGCAGCTGGACCTGACGGCGGATCGCCTGGCACCGTGGGCCCTGGCACTTCACCGAGAGGTTCATCGCGCTCTGCTGCAAGACGCGAGATCCCGAGACGATCAGGAGCAGGCAGCCCTTGCTGACGTCCTACTCGCACAACACTTGCTCGACGCGGGCGAGCAGCGGGAAGCCGAGGCCTTGCTCACCAGACGCCTGGAGCGCCTTCCCAGCGAGGAACTCGACGACCTGCTGCCAGCGCCCGATGCCGATCTAACGCGCGGTGCCGGAGGGCAGACAGTACATATCCAGCTGTATGAGCTGCTCGTCCGGGCAAGGGACGGCGCCGTGGGAGCGACCGAGGCGATCGCGGAGCTCGCTCGACTTCAACCCCTGGTGCCCGCCCGGCTCTCAGCGCTTGCCGATGTCGCTTCGCCAGCATTGTCAGTACGCGCCCGCGACGCTCTCGCCTGCCTCGGCCCCGGTGGACTCACGATGGGAGACCGAGCGGCGACTTCAGAGGTGCTAGCTCTACCGAGACATCTGGTCGAAGGCGTGCTCCCTCACCCCCTGGCCCGAGCTGGAAGTGCCCTGGTCAGCAGGCTCCAGTCGCTGCTAGCCCAGGTGGAGGTCCCTGACCTCGGTGTACTCCGGGACTACTGTGAACGCATTAGCGCGAAGGAGAGCGACGCTGCGCGAGCCCTGCAGGCAGCTTCGACGGCACTGGGGTTGGCGGGCGTCGAGGGCTACATCTCACGCGGGAAGAAGAGCATCGGAACCCGAGCCTATGAGGGGAAGCCCTCGTTCGTCCTGGTCGGCGGTCGACACCTCGAGGCAGATCCGACCTTCCAGCTTTCGCCATTGGAGCTCCGGTTCGCGCTCGGCGCCGAGGTAGCGCATCTTCGCTACGAACACACCCGCGTGACGTCGAGCGAGCTCTGGGCAGGCGCTCTCGACGCCGGAAGGCAGAGCCTCGACCTAGCGCTGGGCGTCTTGCCGTTTCTGCGCGGCGTCGGGATGGCAGGTCGGATCGGACAGCTGGCGAAGCGGTTGCAGATGGAGGACGTCCAGAAGGTGATCACCGGTGCGCGCGCCGTCGATCGCCTTCGAAGCTCGTACGTCACGGGCAGAACACCCCCTGTCGAACCGGAGATCGACAAGTCCGTCATCACAGCGCCCAACGAGGCGTTGGTTGCGGCACATCGTGTGATGCAGCTGACGGCGGATCGCGCAGGGCTCGTCCTCGCAGGCGACCTGAAAGCAGCGTTGCGAGCCATGTTCCTCGTGAGGCCCGATTTTCGCGCCGAGTTGAACAGCGTGGAGCAGCGCGGACTGGCAGAGGTCCTGGGCAGACGCACCGAGGACGGCAGCATGGCCTATCAGGATCTGGCGGTGCGGATCGCAGCGCTGATCACGTTCTACCTCTCTGAAGACTTCGCACGTCTTCGCGGCGCGTTGACAGGACACGGAGCAGTGGTTCATGAGCTCCCCCCCCCGACCCATTAGCCAGGACACACTGCAACCAGAGCGACATCGTTTGCCGCCCTCGAATGGTGGATCACTCCAATCACTTGCGGGCAGGGATCGACAGGACTGCGGGTCGCGATCGACTCTCGTCCACTCGAGACGTCAAGGCGGGTTGAAGATGCCTTCAACCTGCTCGCCCAGGCGGTGCGAGTCTTGCTCCGCGAGGTCGCGTGCATCGCAGGGCGCTCGATGGACGTGTCAAGGATTGGGGCATCGAGTGCCTCACCGGCCACACCTAAACGTCGCGCGCGAAGCTACGCCGTACTCGACCTCGAGTTGCCCATGCCCTTCTCGCAGACCAATCTAAACGATTGTCGCTCTAGAAGCGGGGCTCTGGGCGCTTCTGCACGGACTGAAGCGCGTCCGAGAGGTCGTTTCCCGTACGCAAACAGGAGTAGCAGTCACCCAGCTTCAAGAAGCCGCAGCCCTTACGGACGGTGAGCTTCTGCAGTACGCGGGTGGAGCGCGTGTCCCCGTGCAGCGTGGCCTCGGGAAGGAGCTTCTTGTAGTCGGTGCAAGAGCGCGCATCACGCAGCGCCATCGCGACACGCAACGCTGGCGAGAACTTGGCTTTCATCTCCGGTGACTCCAGCAGCGATTTGGCTAGTGTCGTCTGCTCGTTCTTCGCCTTGGTGGCTACCCAGATGTCGTAGAGCATGTCCGCGCCGATGCTGCCCAGGTGGCGCTCCGCGATCGAGATCGCCAGATTTCCGGTCTCCGCATGGTTCGCTGCCGCGCGGACATGACCCAGGATCGAGCGGTTCTTGGCCAGCTTCGAGTCGAGCTTGAGAGCTTGGTCGTAGGCCTCCAAGCCCTGCTTCGCCCGATTCGTGGCGGTGTAGCCTTGTCCCAGTGCGAGCCACTCCTGCGCAGATCGCTGCTCAGCCGGACGTTGTTCCAGACGCTTGATGGCGGCTGCGTCCCCGGTCGATGCGCTGGCGAGTAGCGCCTTGACGTCTGGGGCCACCGCAGGAGTGGCCGATGCGGCGCCCGCATCGGCATCGGTGTCGGCGCTTCCGCCGACCGTGGACGCTCCTGAGGGCCGTACGGCGAGAAACACGAGACTCGCGAGGAAGGCGCCCAGAAAGAGCAGCCCTAACCCTCCCCCCCCCAGGACGACGAAGGGGACACGCACTCCGGGCATTCCACGGACCCGTTCCACGAACGTCAGCGGGCGATCGACGGGGTGGTTGAGTACGGTCTGGGCGGAGGTTTGAGCGGCGACGTTGGAGGGCGGGATGAGCGAGAACGAAGCAGACAAAGGGGGTGCGGCCGCGAGGGCCGATCCGGGCTCCAGCATCACCCGCGCAAGGATGGAATCAATCTCGGCCAGCACTTCTTCCGCGGTTTGAAGTCGGTCATCGGCATTCTTCTCGAGTTGTCGCGCCACCAGCGCGCGCAGCTGAGGGTCGATGTGCTCCGGCAGGGGATCGGGCACCACGGTGATCTGCTTGGCGAGCACGGCGCCGATCTCGTCCCCGTCGAACGGCAGGGTCCCGCTCAGCATTTCGTAGAGCATCATCCCAACCGTGTAGAGGTCCGCACGACGATCCACTGGCTGCCCCGCGGCCTGTTCCGGCGCCATGTACTGAGGCGTCCCGAAGACCGTTCCCAGCTGAGTGAGCGCCGGACCGGCGCTGCCCGTGTCGAGCTTCGCGATACCGAAGTCCAGCACTTTGACCGAGTCGAACCCTGTCCCGCGGTCGATCAACATCACGTTGTCCGGCTTCAAATCCCGATGGACGATCCCCGCGTTGTGAGCGGCGCACAGCGCATCGACGATTTGCCTGGCCACGATGAGCGCCCGCTCCTGAGGGAACGGGCGCTGCAACTCGAGGGCCCTCGACAAGCTCTGGCCCTCGACGTACTCGAGCACCAGGAAGAAGCTGCCATCGACGAGGCGACCGAAGTCGGTCGCCTTGGCGACGTTCGGGTGGTCGATCAATCCCGCCGCCACCGCCTCACGCTCGAAGCGAGCCACGACTTCGGAGATCACCGTTAGGTCGCGGTGCAGCACCTTCACCGCGAACGGCTTCTTCATGTGGACGTGCTCGGCGAGGTAGACGGTCCCCATGCCCCCTTCCCCAAGCAGCTTCTTGATACGGTAGCGCTCGGCGACGATGGAGCCGATGAGCAGCTGCGCGTCCGGCTCGGAGTCGAACGATGTCAGCGAGCCGCGAAAGCTCTCGATCGCTGCTTCGCCTGAGTCGGGCACGGACGCAGGCGCGCCATGCAGACTCTCCGGGGCACCCTCATCACTCATCTCGTACGACCCTATTCCGCCGACTCAGGTCGTCAAGCGGAGTGCGCGCTCGTAGACCGCCTCATAGCTTTGAGCCACTCGAGTAGCGGAAAAGCGCTCTTCGACCTCCGCCTTCGCGCCTCGAATCAGCCGCTCTCGATGGACCCGGAGTGTAGCGATTGCGATGGCCGCTTCGACCAACGCCGCGGGATCACGCGCAGGAACTCGATGCACACTCCCAAGGTCGTCGAGCGGTCCGCCTTCGGCCACAACCACTGGAACGCCAAGCTTCATCGCCTCGAGCAAGACGATTGGCAGGTCCACCTTGCCCCGCAGGTCGTCAACGGGGAACAGGACCGCGGTGCTGGTTGCGATCAGAGGCAGGATCGACTTCAGCTCCCCGGCAAAGCGCACCCGGAGTGTTCGTAGGCGCCGCTCCATCGCGCTTTGTATGCGAGCGGCGGCCAGTGACTTCTGGCGGCAGGCAAAGACCACGTAGGCCTCTGGAACACTCCGGGTCATCCCGTCGACGGCCTCGGCGACGACCTCCGCGCCACTGCTAGTCTCCCAGTCGCCCGGGTAAACGAAGAGGGGAGCGCCTGACGGGACGTCCAAGGCGCGCCTCATGTCTTCCTGTGCAGCAACCGGAACACTCGCAAGATCACCGACGCAGGGAGGAATGACCTCAATTGGCGGAGCGCCCGGCTGCTCACCCAAGCGGTCGGCCGTCCACTGGGATTGGGCGATGACGATATCGCCAAATAGCCAGCGCGCTGCTCCGCGGAAGCGCTGCGGTGGCGACGCAATGGTCTGTACGGTGGGCGTCCCCCGGAGTCGCTTGGCGAGCCGCCCCACCCCACTGCTCGCCGGGTTTGGTGCGAACACGAAATGCCAAACATCGGCCGCACTCCGGGTCAGCAAGTGAAGCGCCGCGCGGGCGTTGTCGGCGAGTGGGGGCGAGAACGCTCCGGCACCGCGATAGACTGGGACGGTTTGCACTCCGGGACGTTCGAAACCGCCAGCCTGCCCCATGACCAAAGGCTCAAAACGAGTCAGCTGGCCGGAGACATCGCGAACGAGGCACTTCGTCCCGTCATGGAATGGGGGCACGATCGGCTTGGAAACGAAGAGGACGCGAGGCACGGGTCTTTCTAGCGGCGAACGCGAAGCACTCCAAGCGCGGAGACCCCGTGGCGTCGACCTCCTAGTCGTTCGCGGCTGCCATTAAGGCCTCGGGAGCTCGTCGCATCGCGCTCTGAATCGCCGCAACCAACACCTCTCTACGGAAGCGGGCCATCGCTCGCTTCCCCTTCAGTTCGCTCGCCGCCGCACGCGCAGTCGCACTGCCCGAGATCTTTCCACGAATCGACCTACCGGGCATCGTGTGCACGATGTACTCGACCTTGATGGTGATCACGACTTGAGAGCCCTCCTTGTGCTTCTTCAAAGTCGCAAGGCGCCCACTGACCAAGACCAGGGGCAGCTTCTTCGAAGAAGCCTCACCCTCGTCACTCAGAAGCACTCCGGGAAGAGCTGCAAGCTTTTCCCGACTCGTCGCATCGAGCTGCTTCATCACCGAGCGAGATCGAACCGAGCTCCCGTTGGTCATCTTCCCGATAGTGACCAGCAGTTTCGGTTTCTCACGCCGTGCTTTGCTGGCGTCCCGGAGTGCGTCGATCGCGGTCTTGATCGCGCTACGAACCGCGGCGGACTTGTCCTTCTGATGCTTCCTCAGGGTCGGAATGGCCTCGGGGTCGCCCAACACCTTGAGTGCCGCAGCCGCTGCGGCGCGTACGGCAGCGTTGCCGTCGTCTAGCGCCTCCTCCAAGTGCGGCCGAGCAGCCGTCTTCTTGGTCTTCCCGAGTTCCAGCGCCGCTTGAACGCGAACACGGAAGTCGCTCCCGTTGTGAAGACGCTCCGCAAGCCGGTCGACGTCGCTATCCGCCAGCGCCGACAAGCTCAGCGACAGGATCATGAGGAAGGGTGCGATCAGTCGAAGTAGCTTCACGAAGGTCGGGGGGTGAGGGATGCCTGAATGACTCACGTGGGATGAACGGCATGTCCCGCCGTCGGGTTCAGCCCAGGTTACGTAAGCCTAAGCTGAGCCTGCCCAAATCCCGAGGCAATTTCCCCTCGCTCAGGTCAAGTTTCTCCCACAGCTGCACTACTCTCGTACACCAGGACCCACGACGGATCGGCCTGAGCCGGCTTCAGTTTCCGCAAGACCTACAGGGGCTCCTGACGGCCGTTTCCGCACGAAACTCGCGCCCGCGCGGTCATCGCCCCCCAAAACGGCGTCCCGGAGTGTAGGGTGTCAGCCCCGGGCTTTGGGCTCACCCTCCCCCCCCTCGAAAGTCTCAGAACATGATGCCCATGTACCAACGGAGGGCTTGAGCGGTGCTGGTGTCGGCGGCGCCGGAGTCCTGGAGGCTGTCCCGGAGTGTATCTGCCTCGAGCTCCTGGTAGCCAAGGCCGGCGAGGGGAAACAGCACGCCCCACTCGAGCATCGTGTAAAAGCCGCCCATCTTCTCCGGGTCGTCGTTGAGGGCGCCGTCCTTCGACTGGAAGTAGAGACGCAGATCCAGTTCCACGCCAAGGTCCCGCGCGTGTCCCGGAGTCTGAACGAACTCCGACGCGCGGGTCCAGATGACCGCAGCTCCACCGCCGAGCTTCTGACCGCTCGGCTTGCGCATGAAGTCGTAGTCGACGCTCGGTCGGAAGTAGTAGCTACCCTGCACCCGGCTCAGGATGTTGCGGTTCAGGATCAGGTCGATCTTGTAGTTGGGGTGGAAACGGAAAGTGCTGATCGTATCGTCGCCGAACTGTGGTTGTAGTCCCTTCGCGATGGGGCTGATCCCCTTCACGTCAGGATCTCCACTCGCCCATCCAAACTTGAACTGAAGGCGAAGGCGATCCTCGACCAGGCGCTGCTCGAGTTCGGTCGCCAGACCCCACATGTTGATCGACTGCGGAGAGCCACCATCGGCCGCCTGGTTGCTATCGATGTCACCCTGGATCGTGACTAGCTCCCACTCGAAGCGGAATTTCTTGTAGAGCAACTGGACCCAGAAGTCCGGGATCCATGTGATCGCACCGCGCCGCACGTAGCCGCTGTTGGCGCGCTCATCGGCCGAGCGGTCCAAGCCGTTGACGTTTGGGGTCGTCCCCGACAGGTCATTGGCGAGAAGTTGGCGGCGGTGCACCACGTACGCACCACCGTTCAGTACCAACTTGCCTTGTGCGAGCTGGAGCTTTTGAAGCTCTGGATTCGTCTTTCGCACCAGGACGAAGACGTACTGATCGACGTCATCCAGCTGCCCGAGATCGTAGGGCTGGCCCTGGGGGTTCCCCAGCGTCTCGCTGGTGGCGCCTTCGTTCGTGAAGTCCCACGCACCAGCAAGGTACAGGTCGATCGACTTCAATCCCGTGAGGAACATGATGCGGTCGGCGGTCGACTGATAGTCGTCGTCGTAACCATCCCCGGCGTTGGCCATGATTCCCAGACCCCAGTGGCTGGGCATGCGACCGAAGCGCAGCATGCCCACGGGGGTGAGGTACTCGCCCCAGACACGCTTCACACGGATGGAATCGCGCAGGCTGTTCACGCCTGCGGAAGGTGGCTCCTGCGTGTTGTCGAATGCGCCAAGCGGTGCGTACCCACTGCGCTGGTACACGCCACCGGTCGAGTCCACGGCGTAGCCATTCGGCGTCGAACCCAGGACCAGATTATCGAGCATGTCGATCTGGCTCATGATTCGAAGGTTGTCCGAGATGTGGAGTTCAGGGTTCAGGCGGAAGCGCATGTTCGCCCCAGCCTGCGTCTTGTTCTTGCAAGGATAGGTGGCGTCGGTACTCGTCCCCCCGGAGCTTTCAGGGGACTCGTCGGCGGTGCACAGTGACGGGCCGTATTCATTCGAGGCCGTAACGTAGTGGTTGTCGATGGGCATGGGCCACATCGCGAAGTTGGGTTGATCGATCCGCCCCAAGCTGAAGTTGTGGAACAGTTCCGCGCGTAAACGATAGTAGCCATGCAATTCGAGCACGGGTCTTGCGTGGGACCACCAATCTTCGGCGTAGACCTGCTCCCCGTCAGGGCCGGCGCCTTGCTTCTTCTTCTCAGGCTTCTCGACTGGACGCTGAGCGCCTTGCGCCCTCAAGGCAGTGGCATCGCCCTGCGGCCGTGGGAAGACCGACAACGGTGACCCTGGCGCTGGAGCTGGTTCCCCGTCCCCTTCGGCGGCGGTATCGCCTTCCCCCTCGTCCGTATCCTCCGCGTCGGTACCCTTTGCATCGGTACCCTTTGCGTCAGTGCCCTCGGTGTCCCCCGCATCATCACTGGACTCCGCATCGTCATCATCCGCCGCCGCGGGCGGTTTGGGTTGTGCGAATGCAACACCAGGTGTGGTGGCTTCGAGCGCTAACCAACCAACGGCTGCGGCAAGAGCAACGACCGAAGCCTTGGCGAATCGGGAACCTCTGTGCGTCGGGACGTGCATCAACGCGGATCTCCAGGAAAAAAGGTGGAGCTGGCTATCGCACGCACAGTCTCAGAGTGTCAACGCATCCCGCACACGAACACTCCGGGTCTCCTTTGCGCCAAGGCTTTCGGGCGGGGCGGCGACGAGGCCCCTGAAAGCCCACGCCGGATCTCGAGCGGGACGCCCGCAATGCACCACCGCAGCATGCACTCCGGGTCGGTCTCTCACGACTCCAGCGGGGGCTCTTCCCCCCGCCCCTCCGGGGTGCCGTAAGCGGCGAACATGGCGGTTCGCAATTGGTCGCTCTGGTCGGATGCGATCTGGGGGAGTCGCTGAGTCCCCATACCTCCGCGGGATTCACCAGCTTCTTTGACGTCCGGGGAAGCTGCCTTCGAGGGTCGCTGCTCGGGTGTCGCTTCGAGCTGCTTACTCAGGGCACGCGCGTGACGCGCGAAGTCTTGCTGAACCTCCCAGCCGGCCGTTTCCAGGCTGAGGGCGGCACGAAACGCTTCGCCGAGTTCGATCGCGGATGGGAAGCGCAGCGCCTTGTCCTTCGCCAAAGCGCGAGCCATGAGCACGTCGAGTACTGGAGGTGCGGAAGTCACGTGGTGGCTGACAGGTGCGGGGATCTCATCCAGCTGAGCCGTGCGGATCATGATCTCGTTTCGCTCAGGACGGTCGAACGGTGTGGTCCCCGTCAGCATTTCGTAGAGCACGATGGCCGCGCTGTAGAGGTCGCTGCGCGCGTCGATGTCACCGGCGGTCACCTGCTCCGGCGACATGTACGCCCCGGTGCCTGGCGCCATCCCGCCGGTCTTGCGCGCCTGGTCTGCTGGCACCCGGGCAATCCCAAAGTCAGTCAGCTTCACCATGCCGTCCCGCCGGATCAAGACGTTGGCTGGCTTGACGTCGCGATGGATGATGCCCATCGCGTGGATGCTCGCCAGGGCGCCCAGCAGCTGCGAGAAATAGTGCCACGCGCGCGCGAACGGCAGACAGGGGAGCCGTGACGAACGCTCCCGGCCAGCTCGGCGCGCGATGATCTCGCTCAGTGCTTGTCCTTCGACCAGCTCGATCACGATCGCGAGCTGCTGTCCATCATCGACCAAGCCAAAGAAGTGGACGATGTTCGGGTGGTTCAGGCGCTCCAGTGCCAACGCCTCCCCGAGGAAAAGCTGCCGCGGACGATCTCTGCCTCGGAGCATGGGGTGCAGTGCCTTGACCGCGACCGGATGGGGGTGAGAACCACCCTGGGGTCCCTCTGGGTTGTAGTAGAGCCAGCCGCGGTGGACGACACCCATCCCTCCCTCGCCGAGGCGATCACCCACGATGACCTTCGCCCAACCAAGATCCAGCTCGGTGCCGTTCGAGATCCTGCCTGAGGTGTCAGGCTTCGTCAGCGCGAGACCACAGTGTGGGCAGAACTGGCCGTTGCCATCCACCACACTCCGACACCGCGCGCAGACCGCCACGCCTCGTACGATAACGGGTTGATGCCCTCGCGAGTAGCCTGCCCAAGCCCCAGGGCGGGAGCTACTGAAGCGAGCGAGATGAGCGTGGGGTCGAATCAACGCAGAAGAGCGTTGCTAGTCGATGGAGGACTGGCCTAGCCTAGTCTCTAACTAGAATCATATCCTCTGGCCGGAATCCCGAGAACATGCGTGACCTGCTCCCAGCTCCCCCCGCCGCCCATCTCCCCGTTGTCGTGAAACGCACATCGCAAGCCGTCCTGGCGGGCGCGCTGGTCTGCGCGAGCACCCTCGCCTCGAGCCCCGCGAGGGCCCAGGCCACCGATGGGGAGTTCTCGATCCAGCGTTTCAATCCTGCACCTGGACCGCGAAATTACTTCACCACCCGGGGCGCCCGCGTCGAAGGTGAGATGGCCTGGAGTGCTGGGCTATTTGCCAACTACGCCTACCAGCCGTTCGTGGTCCGCAGTTGCCGCAGTGAAACGGACTGCGACGCGCCCAATGCGGTCGTGGGCGACGATGTGAAGGTGGTCGAGAATCTGTTCACCGCGGACTTCATGGGTACCCTCACCCCCATCCCCAGACTTCAGCTGGGACTGCGCGCGCCGGTCACGTACGTCAAGGGTCAGGGCATCAGCGAGAACGGAGGCGGCGCCCCTGATGGGTTGAGCGCGGTCGGAATGGGAGACCTCGAGATCGAGGCCAAGGCCAGGGCGTACGGTGAACTCAAGGATCCGTTCGTCGTGGGTGCTGCGCTTTTCGGCACGGTAAATACGGGAAGTATTACCGCCGAAGGCAACTACATCGGGGACAACACCCCCACGGTCGGGTTACGCGGGATCTTCGACGGCTCCGAGGGCCCGTTCTCGTTCGGGGGGAATCTCGCGGCCGTCTACCGAGGCACGGGGCGCGTCGGTTCAACGGAACTGGGACCCGAGTTCCGCTACGGCGTTGCGGGGGGATTCCGCGTGAGCCCGGTGCTCCGGGTGGTGTTGGATGGCTTCGGCGGCACGAAGTTCAGCGCCAAGAATGGGACGAACTCCCTCGAGGTGGACGGCGGGATCCAGGTGACGCCGCTGTCCTCGAACATTGCGATCTCTGCGGGTGCCGGGACTGGGGTCATCCAGGGAATCGGCGTGCCCGCGGTGCGCGGATTCCTTGGCTTCATGTTCATACAGGAGAAGAGCGACAAGGACGGCGATGGGATCCGCGACGAGGACGATCAGTGCCCGACCGTGCCTGAAGACAAAGATGGCAAGGAAGACGGGGACGGCTGCCCGGACGGCGACAACGACGGTGACACGATTGCTGACGCCCAGGACAAGTGCCCCACGGAACCAGAAGATCCGGATGGCTTCGAGGATACGGATGGCTGTCCCGAGGAAGACAACGACAAGGACGGGATCCGGGATGACGCGGACCGCTGTCCCCTGCAGCCAGAGACCAAGAACGGCTATAAGGACGAGGACGGCTGCCCAGACGTTCCGGACACGGACAACGACGGCGTGCCCGACACGAAGGACAAATGCCCCTCCGAACCCGAGGACACCGACGGCTTCCAGGATACCGATGGCTGCCCGGACCCAGACAACGACGGAGATGGGGTTCCCGACAACGCGGACGAGTGCATCGACCAGCCCGAGACCAAGAACGGCTACAAGGACGAGGACGGCTGTCCCGATGAAGTCGAGGAGAGCAAGGGGAAGAAGAAGAAGAGGTAGTAGGAGTAGTCAGCTCCGGATCCCGGAGAACGACACTCACACTCCGGGTCCTCCAACCACCACCCACGCACACTCGAAGTCACGATACTCGCACTCCGGGTCCTCCGACCGCCACACTCGAAGTCGCGACCAGTAGAACACTCCGGGTCGCACCAGAGCTGAGTTCCCTGTAGGCTATCGCCATGAAATACCAAGCGTTCTTCTTGGTCATACTTGCTACGGGCATCAATGGCTGCACGAAGGGTGGCGCTGGCGCCGAGACCGCTTCCGCCGATCACCCGTTGCTCGGAACTCAGGCGCCGGCGTTTGAACTCAAGCGCTATGACCATGGCGAGAACGTGAGCCCGGCAGCGTCGCGAGGGAAGGTCACGATCGTGGACTTCTGGGCCACTTGGTGCGCTCCCTGCAAGGAGTCGTTCCCCGCCTACGAGGCGATCGCGAAGGAGCACGCGGGTGAGGTGGTGGTCATCGCATTGAGTGAGGATGAGAGTCCTGACGGAATTGGAGCGTTCGTGTCAGAGACGGGCGTGACCTTCCCCGTGGCATGGGATGAAGGGCAACGGGTCGCCGCACAATACGAGCCCGCGACGATGCCGACCAGCTACATCCTCGACCGCAACGGCATCGTTCGTTACGTCCATGTGGGGTTCAACAGCGGCGACGAAGAGACGCTCCGGGCCCAAGTAAGCTCGCTGCTGCAGTAGCTATCTCTCGTAGCGTGGAACATTCCGCAGCCTGCTGAACGATCGGAGCCTGCCGCGGCCGGAGTGGTGGCCTCAGCACTCCGGGTCCGTGAGCGCCAGCTTCGCTTCGGCACTCCGGGTGGTGACCCCGGCACTCTGGTGACCCCGGCACTCCGGGTTCGTGAGCGCTGGCCTTGGCACTCCGGGATTCGTGCACGCTACAGGTCGACACCACACGCCAGTGGCCGCCAGGGCCGCAAGGCATCAGCTCCCCGTCGTTCGTCGCTGGCATGGTGCTTGATGGGCGCGACGTCCATGACCCAGCCAAGGCTCGTTGAGGCGGGAGACGTCGTATTCGTTTCCGCGCGCTGCGTACAACGCCGATTCCTTCTGAAGCCCAGCCCGCGGCTCACCGACGGGATTCGTTTCCTTCTCGCCCACTACGCCAAGAAGCACGACATCGAACTCTATGCGGCCTGTGTGATGAGCTCGCATCTCCACCTGGTATACAAAGACCGTGCGGCGCGCGGCCCCTATTTCCTCAGGGATTTTCATCGAGGTGTGGCCCTCCTCGTTCAGAAACTCCACGGGTGGCAAGGTGGAGTCTTCGACCAGCGACCGTTTCAGCTACGCCTACTCACCGCACGCGCAATCATCGACAAGATCGCTTATACACTGGCGAACCCCGTGGAAACCGGTGGTGTCTCCAAGGCATCGAAATGGCCAGGGTTGTGGTCGGGGGTAGGTCACAGTTTGAGCTCAAACGAGCTGCGTCCGGCTGCGTTCTCAAAGAAGGGCCGGTTTCCGCCCAGCGCTGAGCTGAGAATCTCCGTGCCAGCGTCGCTCGCAGACGCAGGCGATTCGCAGGGCGTCAGACGCAGACTACTCGCAGCCCTCGAACGTGCGGAGCGCCGCAACCGACGGCGCGTGGCCCGAAGCGATGGCAGGTTCCTCACACCTGAGGAGTGCCTGAAGCTCCGGCACACGTCCCGCTCGCGGAGCCCCGAGAGCCGAACGGACTTCAAGCCCGCGTTCTCGGTGCTGGGGGGGAGCGCAAGCATGCGGAAACGGGTGCGAGACGACTACCGAACGTTTCGCATCCGCTACGCCGAGGCGCTCTCACGTTTCCGCGCGGGAGAGCGAAATGTGTGTTTCCCGAGCGGCACGTTCCAGATGCGTTGGGTGTTCGGCGTGGTTTGTGCGAAGTCCCGTTCGATTCCATGTGACGGGCCATCCTGCGTTCGGCAGGATGACAGCGATGGAGTCCCTGTGGAACGAACACGAAGAAGCCACCTACACTAAGCGCTGCGTGGAAGCCGGCTATCCTGCCGAGCTGGGCGCCCGGGTCTACACGTCTCAGCTGCTGGGCCGACGCAGCGATCTTGTGCTGCACGGGGGCGGCAATACGAGCGTGAAGTCGCGCGCGCGTGAGATCGCTGGCCGGGAGTGCGACGTCCTGTTCGTGAAAGGCAGCGGGTGGGATCTTGCGACAATCGAACCTGCTGGCTTCCCAGCCTGCCGGCTGCAGGCACTGCTCGAGCTCTGCGACCTGGAGGAGCTGTCTGACACCGACATGGTGAAAGGCCTCCGCTCTCAGATGCTTGACCCTGGTAGCCCAACCCCGAGCGTCGAGGCGCTGCTTCATGCACTGATTCCTGGGAAGTTCGTTGACCACACCCATGCCGACGCTGCCGTCGCTATTCTCGACCGTCCAGAAGGTCGCGACCTGGCGCGAGAAGTCTGGGGAGAGGAATCCCTGATCCTCCCCTACGTAATGCCTGGATTCATCCTCGCGCGTTCGGTGCATGCACTCCGGGACCAGCAGGGCCTACCAGACGCCGGGTGCTTGATACTGGACAAGCACGGCATCTTCACCTGGGACGGCACCGCCCGGGCGAGCTACGAACGAATGGTTGAAGCCGTGTCGCGGGCGGAGCGTCGACTGGCCGTGACTCGATCACGCTTGCCGAGCACAGCTTCGTTGCCCCTTCGGAGTCTCGGCATGCGGGGCCCGGTGGCGATCGCGCTTCGCGGAGCAATCCAACGCGAACACTCCGGGTCGATGGTGAGCACGTGGGCAGCCGATGAGCACACGCTCGCCCTATCCACCAATCCCAACGGTCCGAGCCTGACGGCAGGGCCCATCACACCAGACCACGTGATCAGGACGAAGCCGTGGCCGCTATGGCTCCGAGCGCATGACACGAAGTCGCTTCGCTCACAGTGCGACACCGCCGTGCGAGAGTACTCGACCCGCTACAAGGCCTACTTCGATCGCCATGTGAACGGTAGGCCGCTCAAACAACTTCCATCAGCGCCGCGGGTAGTGTTGGTCCCCGGACTCGGAGCCTGCTGCTTTGGCACTACTCTCCGGGATGCCGAGATTACCGCAGACATCTTCGGGCACACCGCTCAGGTGCTGCTGGATGTCACGACCGAAACCGTGTTCGAACCCGTGGGCGAGAGCGACCTCTTCGAGCTCGAGTACTGGAGCCTCGAGCAAGCAAAGCTCGGCAAGGGGGCTCTTGCGCCGATGCAAGGCCGCGTTGCCCTCGTCACAGGAGCTGCCGGTGGAATCGGCCTGGAAACCGCCCAGGCAATGCTCGCACGAGGGTGCCACGTCTTCATCTCCGACGTCGACGAGACGGCCCTCGAGAGTGCTACCCAGGCACTCCGGGACAGGTTTGCGGAGCGTGTCGCGGCGTATCCTTGTGACGTGTGCTCGTTGAACGACGTGGATGCACTGATTGAGCGATGCATTTCGGCATTCGGTGGGCTGGACTACGTAATCAGCAATGCGGGGGTCGCACCAACCGGAGTGCTGCACAACCCAGACGGCCAGAGGAGCCTTGAAGCATCACTCCGGGTCAATCTCATGGGTCATCAGCACGTGGCCAGCGCCTCGGCACGCTGGCTCATCGAGCAGGGCAGTGGCGGGTGTCTGGTCTTCAACGCATCCAAAGCCGCCTTCGCTCCGGGACCGGAGTTCGGTCCCTACACGGTCGCAAAGACGGCGCTCATCGGGCTCATGAGGCAGTACGCCATCGACCTCGGACGCTTGGGGATTCGAGCGAACGCGGTGAACGCAGACAGAGTTCGCACCGGGTTGTTTGGGGGAGGCGTGCTCGAACAGCGCGCAGCAGCGCGTGGTCTGACGGCTGACGCGTACTTCAGGCAGAACCTGTTGGGGCGCGAGACGGAGGCGCGCGACGTGGCCGAAGCGTTCGTATGGCTTTGTTCCGCAGAGGCCACTACCGGCACCGTCATCACGGTAGATGGCGGAAATCCTGCCGCTTTCCCTCGCTAGGAGGACCCGGAGTGTAACCGCAGAGAGCCGAAATCGTACGATTGGCGGGGTTCTCTGAGTCAAACTGGACGCGCTCGCCATCAGTGACTCGCCAAACGGCCTCGACCCGAAGCGTGGACCTGAGTATGGCGGGAGCGAATCCGCGAACACCGGCAAGCACGCCAGGACGCGGCTTGCTCTTGATTGGAGGATTATGAACCGCATCACCGTCTTGGTTGGGCTCGCTGGGTTGCTTGCAGGTTGCTCGAGCGATGACAGCAACGCGTCGAACGGCGGAAGTGCTGGCTCCGCCGCTTCTGGAGGCTCGGCCGGGTCGAACGCGGGTGGTTCTGGAGGCTCGGTAGGAGGTACCAGCGCTGGAGGAGCCGCTGGAAGCGGCGGAACGGGTCCTCAATGTGCCGATGGCCCTGGATATGCGACAAATCCCGCCCCGGTCCGAGTCGACCAGGTGACGGGAACGATCATCGATCCCGCTGGGGCACCCGCCGAGGGTGTGTTCATCCAGGTGTGTGGCACCGACTTCTGCGTGAACGGCACCACGAACGCGAATGGGGAACTCGTCACCTGCAGTAATGGTGGCCCAGTTTGTACTCCCGGAGTTGCTCCAGGGCAGAACATGACCCAACCAGCGATGAAGTACGGGGATGATGGCCTGACGTACGTGAAGTTCGGGTACCGCCGGCGCAGGAGCACGCCTCGGTTCGACCTCGGGACCCTCAAAATCATCTCCTCGATAAGATCCGCCCGGATCCGGTCAGCCGATCACTCCGGGAACCACTGCTGTCTCGAACGGGGTCGAGCTGTCCTTGGCGGCCGAAGCTAAGGTGACCTTCGACGAACTCACGTACGTAACTGACGAAGAGAAGCAATTCCGCGCTGTGATCTTCGACCCGACAGATCCCCGAGGCGCTGGATCCAGCCCTCAACTTGGAACTGCTCGTCGGAACCACACCGATCGAAACCGAGTTCTGCCCGGCCGCGACCCTCACCTTTCCCAATAGCAAGGGCTGGTCGCCGACGCGGAGGTCGAGTTCTTCGTCCATGGCGTGTCCATCGAAGAAGAATGGGCGCCATATGCCGGTTGGGCGAAGGTGTCGAACGGCAAGGTGTCATCCGATGGGACCAAGGTGGCGACGAACCCGGACGAGGGCATCCCGCACTTGAGTGTGATCGGAGTCCGCCTGAAGCCATGAAACGCGTCGTTCGCTTGCTCCTCGTCTGCGCATTCGTCCCGCTGCCCTTGGCCTGCGGCTCCAACACCCTGATCCCGCCGAATACCTGACGGACGGGGGGAGCGGAGACTCCGGGACGGCGACCTACCCGCGGGACCGTACGGAAGCGAAGAAGGATCTGCTATCCAGAATCTCAGCTTCGCCGTCGGCTGGAGCAACCCGGAGTCGGTGGGCTACGACCTCGAAAAGCTCGACGCCGCGCCGCTGCGCCTCTCCGATTTCTTCAACCCGGAGAGCAACCCAGCGCTGCCGGAGGTCATGTTACTCAACACCGCCGCCCTCTGGTGCCAAGCGTGCAGGATTGAGCACGAGGAACTCGACACGAAGCTGGCGGAGTTCGGGCCGCGCGGTCTCGTGATCGTGAGCACCCTATTCCAGGACGCTCAAAGCAATCCCGCACAGCCCGTCCATCTCCAGCTATGGGCCAAGCAGTTCGAGTCGGGTTCCCATTCTTCCTCGACCCGAGTATCAGATGGGCGCATTTGCGCGCGCAGAGACGGCTCCCCTCAACCTGGTGATCGACCTCCGCACCATGAAGATCCTGAAGAAGATCACGGGTGAGGGCGGGTCCGTCATCTGGCCACTCGTGGACGAAACCCTCACGGCTCGCGGCCGATGGCCTCGCAGGATGACCATGAGACTGCGCGCCAAGTGTGTGCTCATCCTGAGCATTTCCACAGGGCTCACGCTGAGCCCCGGCGCCAACGCCTTCGATGCGAGCACGATCGATGAGCCCGTTCAACTCGACGTCACGAACGCGACCAGCGTGCTCTACAACGCCAACAATCGCGACTCCCGACCAAACGACGTGACGCGAGCGGCGAACGATGACTGGGGCTTGCTCTACAACCGTCTGAATCTGCAGGCGAGCACCGGGAAATGGCAACTTGGACTGCGCCTCGACACGGCTTGGTTCTACACCAGCCCCAACGCCGTCGACATCGCCACCGAGCTCGAACGAGCGCGCCCTCGCCCCCTGGCCCCAGGCTCCCTGGCCCCTCCAGACTACTTCAGGCAACGCTTCTACGAGGCGGGAGGAGAACTCTCCAACCGCTACATCAACTGGACCTATCCAGCGAAGTACTACGTTGGCTACACGTCGAGAGACGTCGAGCTCACGCTGGGTGATTTCTACGCGCAGTTCGGACGGGGACTCGTCCTCAGCGTCCGCAAGTTGGATGAGCTATCCAGCGACATCACGATTCGCGGCGCTCGCGCGACGAGCCACCTGGACGTCGACGATGCAAAGCTGAAGCTCACCTTGCTGGGGGGAGAGATGAACCCCCTCCGACTGGAT
This sequence comes from Polyangiaceae bacterium, assembly GCA_041389745.1. Classification (GTDB taxonomy): domain Bacteria; phylum Myxococcota_A; class Polyangia; order Polyangiales; family Polyangiaceae; genus JAHBVY01. The sequence goes on along the minus strand of JAWKRF010000043.1, from coordinate 4,005 downwards.
GAGGCAAGCGGACGCTATCTCGGCGTGACCAGCGACGTCACTCCGGGGTTCCTGGCGATCACCGAGGCGGGAATGCCGCACCAGGTCGAGACGGACTTCATACCCAGCGCGAACCCAACGTACGCCCCAGATCGCATCGTCGGAGCGCAAGTCGAAGCTGGACCGAAGCAGTTCACGCTCGGCACCCAGGGAGTGGTTCTCTTCCGCCAAGATCCACTCAACTCCGACACCGTACGAACGGCGAAGCATGTCTTCGTAGGCTCTCAGTCCCTGGATATCCCTCGGGTCGGCGACTTTGGAGCGGCGTACATCGAGGCGGCCGTCCAGAGCCTCGACGGCCCGGCGAACATCGACGCGGGTCACGCCCTCTACGCCTCATTCAACATCTTCGCGGATCCGGTGACGATCTTGCTCGAAGGCAAGCACTACCGCCGGTTCTTCCCGCTGAGCGCCAATGTCGACTTGAACCACGCGCGAGAGTTCAACCTAGTGCAGTACAACGCACCGCCAACGACGGAGGTCTTCTACAACGACACCCAGTTCGAGACCTTCAACGTCTGCGTTTCGGGTGGGCGGGCGAAGACCGATTTCCACGCAGGTAAGGACGAAGATCTGTTCGTGTGGCTCGGCTACTACAACACTTGGAGTGAGTCGGCGAGCAACGACCAGTGCGACATCGCCGACGACAAGCGCAATCGGGTTCTGGACGCCGCCGTGGGCGCAGAACTCACCAGTCAGCAGCGAAAGAGCCGTGCGAGCATCACGCTGGGTGGACGCAACGATGTCGCAGATCGCGAGCTGCAGACAGCCGGAGGCGAGCAGACCGACATCGCGTACCAGGAGGGCTACGTTCGCTACGACGTGATTCGCTGGATCGACGGGCCCTATTCGCTTCAGTTCCAAGGCTGGCACCGGCGGCGGAGACAGACACTCGGCGGGCCCGAGGGCGGGTGGTGGGAAGGGCAACACCTGACCGGCTTCGAATGGGCTCCGCACGTTTCGCTAGCGTTCGGCGTCGAGTACAACTCGAACGAGCTATTCGCCGCCTCGGACACCGCAAGCCCCAGTGAGCTGTCCGATGTGACGCTGTACTTCAACGGCCAGGCGACCTACCGCATCGACTCCGCGTCGAGCGTCAGCCTGTTCGTCGGGCAGCGCAGAGGCAGCCTGCGTTGTGTTGGCGGAGTGTGTCGCGTGTTTCCTCCCTTCGAGGGAGCCCGGCTCGACGCCACCCTCCGCTTCTGAGACCGCACGGCACGCAGAGCACTCCGGGTCCACACGCAGAGCACTCCGGGTCCGCACGCAGAGCACTCCGGGTCCGCACGCAGAGCACTCCGGGTCCTGTGGGCGTGGTGGCGGCGAGCGGCGGTTAGCGGCCTACCGCCGCTTCGATGTCTCGCTCGAGCGCGTTGGCATCCCCCGTCACGTAGCCTTCCTTCTTCGTGATGATGCGGCCGTCCCGGCCGATCAACACGCTGTACGGGGCGCTCGTCTTCGGGTTGTAGAGGGAGACGACTCGCGTCTCCTTGTCGAGCAAGATGGGAAACGAGACCCCCATCTTCCGGACCTCGGTGCGAACTTGCGCGAGACCATCAGGGCCGTCGATGGAGACCCCGAGTACGACGAACCCCTTGTCCTTGTACTTCTTGTACAGCTCGTCGAGATGGGGCATGGCCGCCATGCAGGGGTCACAAAAGGTCGCCCAGAAGTCGACCAGGATCACGTCCTTGCCGAGGTGATCGCTCAGGCGAACGCTCCCTCCATCGAGCGTCTCCAGCTCGAAGTCCGGCGGCTTGGCCCCCGTAGGCTCGGGCGGGGCCGCGGGCTCCTCCGCACTACCGTCCGAGGCGCTTGCGGTGGACGCGCTTGCGGCCGGCTCTCCCGCAGCCGTCGTCGGTGCCGGCTGAGCGCCTCCGCACGCCGCCACCAACAGCCCAAAGCTCAATCCCCCAATCCAGCGCTCATTCATCACGAACTCCTTGTGCCCTGCACGGCTTACCACATCGCCAGCCGCTAGCAGCGATCTTGTACCTCGGGCGCATCGGGCTCCGTCGTGCGCTGCGTAGGGCGGTTCGATCGGGGGGTGAGGCACCCCGCCAGCTCGCCCGAGCGGCCGTATCCACGCACCATCGCTGCGACCCGTCGCGACTCGGTCAAATGCAGACCGCCACCAGGTCCCGGGAGACAAGGTGGCGGCGCGACAAGGTGGCGGCGCGACAAGGTGGCGGCGCGACAAGGTCATGTAGCAGCGAGCCGGCGGAGCAACTGCACCACCACGAGCTCGCTCACGCAGACCCGGAGACAGGTGAGAACCAGCGGCCCGATCAGAGCTTTTTGAGCTGGTTGTCGATCGCCTTGAGCAAGCCTGCGGTGTCTCCGCCCGGCAATAGCTGGATGATCTCCATGGTGCGCGCGTCGACCAGCGTGTTGTTCGGGATGGCGTCGATGGAGAACAGGCCACCGAGCTTGAAGGAGGTGTCCACCACGAACGGGAACCCGACCTCGAAGCTCTTCACCCAGGCCGCTCCGTTCGCGGGCGCGGGCGGATCGCCATCCGTGTTCTCCATCAGCGACCCCAGGAACATCACACCCTGCTCTCGGTACTGGGCGAAGGTGCCGTTCTTCTTGAAGTGGCTGTACTCCTGCTTGCAGGGCGCGCACCACTGGGCCGAGGAGTTGATCAACAGGATCTTGATGCCCTTGCTTCCGTCGGGATCATAGAAATCGGCGAGCTGCACGGGCTCCATCTGCTCCGTGTCGTACTCGGCGGCCTGCGGGTTGTTCCAACCCATGAAGCGGTAGTTGGGGATGATGGAGTGGAGCTCCGTCCCATACGGTCCCGGGGGATAATCCGCGAGGTAATCGGGCACTTCGCTCGCCGCACCGCCGGCTCCAGCGCCTCCGGTGGCCTCCGTGATTTGACCCGGTCGTCCCTTGTCGAAGTCCTTGCCGTCGATGTCTTCGCCACTGCAGGCCGCCAGCAAGCCGCCTACGAGAAGAGTCGAAACCAGAAGTCCAATCGTGCGCATCGAGACACTCCAAACGATGAGTGGGTTACCAAGCCTGCAAGCACAGTACTCAGGGACGACGGGCCGTCAAGCGAGGCCCGCAGCCGTAGAATAGCCGACTTGCGAAGCAGTGGGCGCGCCGAAGACGGCGCAGCGTCAGTGTTTCACAGTGTCTCAGACGCCGCTCCCCTCCCCCCCAAACCCATCGAGGCGGGGACGCAATGGCTCGAATTGCATGTGGGATTTCCCCCCACGCCGAGCGGAGGCGCGTGCGGGATGGCGGGAAACCACTGCGAAACCCCAAGCTCCCGGGTCGTTTAGCTATCAAGCTTTCCCATCGAGCGCTGTCACCGACTCGGCGCTTGACGCTTGGTATGTCGCTCGTCTCGCGGTAGTACCGCGAACCGCTTGGTCCCGCGTTCCCTCCGGGAACCTGTCCCTCCAGAGGAAAACATGCAGCACTCGCTCTCCCGCTTGGCATCGTCTCTCAAGTTCACCGCCCTCGCCGCGTTCGCGAGCGCGGTGGGTCTCGCCTCCGGCTGCTCCGGCGACGACCAGTGTGCGGGGATCGAGATCGACGGCCAGTGTTACGCGGAGTGCAAGGACGACCAGTGCGTCGAGGGCAACCGCTGCGTACCCGACGTGACCACGAAGGTCCCGTCCTGCGTCCCTCCGTGTGGGATCCAGGACGACTGCGACGTTGGCACCAACTGCGTGGACGTCAATTTCCCGGACGGCAGGGCGCGCTACTGCGTGGCGATGCTCGGGGGGAAGTCCGGACAGGACGAGGCGTGCGCCAGCGACAAGGACTGCGATACGCGGCGTGGCTGGCAGTGCCTGCCAAGCGGCGACGGGAAGCGCTGCCTCCACACCTGTGAAGCCCACTCGACCTGCCAGGAGGGGGAGCTCTGCACCACGGGCTTCGCCAACGAGGACGGGGAGGCCGTAGGGGCTTGTCAGCCTGGTCCCTGTACCAGCAATGCGAACTGCAACATCC
>JAWKRF010000042.1:0-52632 GCA_041389745.1 Polyangiaceae bacterium | reverse complement strand
GATCGCGGGGTGTAAGGCGGCAGAAAGCCGCGCGTTCTCCGCACCGATCGCTCCCGTTCGTGCCCACTGCCGCTCCTGATCGCCGCAGGGCTCCGCACACCGAACTCCGAGCCACCATGCCTCAGCCATTTCGCCAGCCACCACCCAGCGACGCGGGATCGCGCCTGCCGAGCTCTGGCAAGCGCCTGCGCGCGTTGCCGCAAAGCGCGCCTCCGAAGCCGCCTGGGAGAAGCGAAGTGAAATCGGGGAAGACAAGCGACGAGACAAACGTACGTTTCAGCCATACGGCCGGGCTGGCGTCACCCGTCACACCCGAGGTACGCTGCCAGGCACAAGTCCTCCCAGCTGCCTCCCAGCCCACACTGGCCGCGGAGCACGAACTCGTTTTGCCGCCCTCCGCTGAAGCCGGAGCGCCAACACTCCCCGGAAGAAGCCGCATGGCTTTGCGCGAAGACATCTCGGACCGAGCCCGCCATCGAGTGAACACCACCCTGAAGGGGAAGTGGACGCTGGACGGAGTCCTCGGTGTAGGTGGGATGGCGACGGTGTACGCCGCGACGCACCGCAACCAGAGTCGCGTGGCGATCAAGATGTTGCACCCCGAGGTGGCGCTGGACGCGGAGGTGACCGCTCGCTTCCTGCGGGAGGGCTACGTCGCGAACACGGTGGACCACCCCGGCACGGTGCAGGTCTTCGACGACGACGTGACCGAGGACGGCGCCGCGTTCCTGGTCATGGAGTTGCTCGAGGGGGAGACGCTGGAGTCTCGCTGGGAGCGCAAGGGCCATCAGCTGCCGGTGAGCGAGGTGCTACCCGTCGTCGATCAGCTGCTCGACGTGCTCGCGTCGGCTCACGCAAAGGGCGTGATCCACCGAGATTTGAAGCCTGAGAACCTGTTCTTGACCAAGGACGGGCGGCTCAAGGTGCTCGACTTCGGCATCGCGCGGCTGCGCGAGCTCTCCAAGCAAACAGGCGCGACGACCAAGGTGGGCTCGCTCCTCGGGACCCCGGCGTTCATGGCCCCGGAGCAGGCGCTCGGGCGCCTCGAAGAGGTGGATCAACGCACGGATCTGTGGGCAGTCGGCGCGACGCTCTTCACGCTGCTGACCGGACGCTACGTCCACGAAGCGGACACCATCAACGAGCAGCTGATCCTCGCGGCAACGAACGACGCGCCCAGCGTCGCGCAGTTCTGCCCGACGTTGCCGGTACCCGTGGTGCGGCTAGTGGATCGCGCGCTGGCCTTCAAGAAGGCGGATCGCTGGGACGACGCTCGGGCCATGCAGGGTGGCCTGCGTGAGGCGCAGGAGTCGCTGGAGCTGTCCGGCCCACTCAGCTTGCCGCGGCCTTCGGTGGCCGGCGGCGCGCCGCCCACCATGACAGCGCCCTCGTTGAGCTCTGGTGTGGACATCGTCTCCAGGCCGCCCGAAGCCGTCAGCGTCGACGGGATCGAGTCGGTGCCCGCGCTGACCACGACGGGGGACGCCCTGGTGCGCTCGTCGAGTGCCCCGGCTCCGCGCAAGCGCTGGGGCGCGGTGATCGGCGCTGGCGTCGCGGTGCTGATCGGCGTGGGCGTGATCCTTGGGCTCAGCCTCGGCTCCGGAGTTTCCGCAGAGCAACCCGAGACGACTGCCGGAAAGGCGCCCATCGCCGCGCCCGAAGACCCTCGTCCCGAAGCACCTCCGGATGCGCCGAAGACGGCGGAGCCGGAACTCGAGCGACCAGTGGCTCAAGCCGATCCGCCGGTCGACGTGGACACGCCGGAGAAGAGCCCCGCGGTGAAAGCGCCGACCAAGGCGACGGCGCATTCCGTGCCCATCTCCAAGCCGCTGCCGGCAGCCACGACCCAGCCCGCGAGCACGGCGAAGCTTCCAGTGACTGCGAAGCCTCCCGTCACTGCCAAGCCGCCAACTACGGTCAAGCCTCCCGCGACCGCCAAGCCGCCAACCACGGCGCCCACCTCGAACCCTTTCGATCGCCGCCACTGAGCCGGCTCGCAAGCCTCGCAGTTCTTCGCTAGGCTCGGGCAATCATGACGCGCAAGCTCTGGATGGTGCTCGGGCTGATGGCCACGCTGGGAGCGGCTGCCCCGGCCCACGCCCAGAGCGATCCCGCCGCGGCGGAGGCGCTCTTTCGCCAGGGGCGCGCTGCAGCGGACGCGGGAGATTACCGCACGGCATGTGAGAAGTTCCGGGAGAGCAACCGCCTCGACCCCGCGGACGGCACGTTGCTGAACATCGCGGACTGCGAGGAGAAGCTCGGGCGCGTGGCCACCGCCTGGACGCATTTCCAGGAGGTGGCGCAGAAGCTACCGCCGAGCGACGAACGCCGCGCACTGGCCGCCCAGCGCGCCGCAGCGCTCGAGCCCCGCTTGCCCAAGCTGACCATCCAGGTGAGCGAAGCACTTCCCCAGGGATCCAGAGTCACCCGGGATGGCGTCGAGCTGACTCGAGCCAGCTTCGGCGCACCGCTGCCGGTCGACCCCGGCGAGGTCGTGGTTCGGGTGGAGGCTCCGGGACACGAGCCCAACGAGTTCCGCGTGACGATCGGGGAAGGGGAGCAGAAGGATCTGCAGATCGGCGCTGGCGCGGCGGCGGCGTCCGCTGGGTTCTCGACGGCCGACAGCCCACCGACCCTGGGCTACGTCCTTGGCGGCGTCGGGATCCTCGGGCTCGTGGTCGGCGGCGTGACCGGCTTCATGACGCTCTCCAAGAAGAGCACCGCCGACGATCACTGCCCGAACCAGCGCTGCGACTCCGAGGGCTACGACGCCGTCGAGTCGGGCCGGACCCTCGGCGCCATCAGCGCCACCGGCATCATCGCCGGCACGGTGTTCCTGGCCGCCGGCGCCTACCTCGTGCTGAGCCACGACGAAGCGGAGCAGCCGAACGTCGCCTTGATCCCCCAAGCCGCGCCCCAGGGCGGAGGCCTCGGCGTCTGGGCGAGGTTCTGAGTTCGCCGTAGTGTTACCGCGGGGTAACGGCTCAAGGGTGCGTCAGCTTCCAGAGCATCGCGACGATTTGATCCAGGTTGCCAAGCACTTTCTCACACTCGGGTTGCGAGGCGTAACCCCAGGCCTCGGCGACCTGTAGCGCGCTGCGGGTTTCGCCCGCTGAGCCGGCTGCGCTCAGGTAGCGCTGCCGGCGAGTTCCCCCTTGGGAGTGCTGCCCCTCACCGATGTTGAGCGCGATGCTGGAGGCTGCCCGGGTGATTTGCTTGGCAAGAGCGACATCGAAGCGATTGATGCGTCGTAGCAGCGGTCGGAGAAGCCGGATGGTCTCGATGGCGGTGACGTGAACGTGAAGCGGCGGCATAGCGATTGGGTTCCTTTCTGCCCGCGGAGGCGGGGCTCACCCCCGAGCCCCCGCCGGAGCGGGCAGAAAGGAATCCGCGTCAGCCGCCGCGGCAGCGTCGGGGTCAGCGGCAGCGTCGGGGTCAGCGGCAGCGTCGGGGTCAGCGGCAGCGTCGGGGTCAGCGGCAGCGTCGGGGTCAGCGGCAGCGTCGGGGTCAGCGGCAGCGCGCTGAACAAGATCGGCGCCGCAAGCGCAGTGACAGGCGAAGCCTGGCACGCGGTTGCGAAGCTCAAACGATCCACCACCACCCGCTGCCCAAAGCGGCCGCGCGAAGCGCGCCGCGATCGCCCAAGCTCAGCAGATCACCGGCTGATCAAAGCGGCCGCGCGAAGCGCGCCGCATCGCCCAAGCCCGAACTGCACCGCAGCGGCCGCGCGAAGCGCGCCGCGATCACCCAAGCCCAGACTGCACCGCAGCGGCCGCGCGAAGCGCGCCGCGATCACCCAAGCTCAGCAGACCACCCGCTGCCCAAAGCGGCCGCGCAAAGCGCGCCGCGATCGCCCCATCCCCGCAGCCCACCGAAGCGGCCGCGCGAAGCGCGCCGCGATCAACCGAACCCAGCAGACCACTCGCTGCCGAAAGCGGCCGCGCGAAGCGCGCCGCGGTCACCCAAACCCAAACCCCAAACCCACCGCAGCGGCCGCGCGAAGCGCGCCGCGATCAACCCTGCCGCTGCCGCTGCCGCTGTCCCTGCCGCTGTCCCTGCCGCTGTCCCTGCCCCCGCCACTGTCCTTGACACCCTCCCTCCCCGTGGCCATTCCTGCGCCCCGACATGTCTGAAGTCCACTCATTCCAAGCCGAAGTCAGTCAGGTCCTGCGTCTCGTCGTGGGTTCGCTCTACTCGAATCCCGAGATCTTCCTGCGCGAGCTGGTGAGCAACGCCTCGGACGCGCTGGACAAGCTGCGCTTCGAGGCGATCGCCGACCCAGCGCTGCTCGGGGACGACTCGGAGCTTCGCATTCGTATCACTCCCGACGCCGGAGCCGGCACGCTGACGATCAGCGACAACGGCATCGGCATGTCTCACGACGAGCTGGTGAAGAACCTGGGCACCATCGCTCATTCGGGTTCGCGGCAGCTGATGGAGCGCCTCGCCGAAGCACAATCCGCAGGGAAAGATGCGCTGCAGCTGATCGGCCAGTTTGGCGTCGGCTTCTACTCGGCGTTTCTGGTGGCCGACGAGGTCCGAGTGGTGAGTCGCCGGGCGGGCAGCGAGGAAGCCTTCGCCTGGACCTCCGAGGCCAAGGAGAGCTTCGCCATCGAGGCGACGGAGCGCGGGGAGCGCGGTACCGACGTGGTGCTGAAGCTGAAGGAAGACGCCAAGCAGTACCTCGACGGCTGGCGTATTCGGCAACTGGTGACTCGCTACTCGGACTACGTGAGCCACCCCATCGAGCTGGCGAAGGAACCGGAAGACGCGGAGAACGCCGAGGATGCCGCTCCGAGCTACGAGCGCATCAATCGCGGCAGCGCCCTCTGGCAGCGCAGCCCAAAGGACATCAGCGACGAGCAGTACGCCGAGTTCTACAAGCACCTGAGCCACGACTTCGAGGCGCCGCTGGCTCGCAAGCATTTCCAGGTGGAAGGCACCCAGATGTTCACGGGCCTGCTCTTCGTCCCGAAGAAGGCGCCGTTCGACCTCTTCGATCCCGAGGCGAAGAAGGGCATTCGCCTGCACGTGAAGCGCGTGTTCGTGATGAACGACTGCGAAGAGGTGCTGCCCAAATGGCTGCGCTTCGTGCGCGGCGTGCTGGACAGCGAGGATCTGCCGCTGAACGTCTCCCGCGAGATCCTCCAGGACTCGAAGGCCGTACGCATCATGCGAAAGCAGGTGGTGAGCCAGACGCTGAGCATGCTCTCAGAGCTGGCCGAAGAACGCCCAGAAGACTACGCGAGCTTCTTCCGTGAGTTTGGCGCCGTGCTCAAGGAGGGCCTGCACTTCGAGCCGGAGCAAAGCGACAAGCTCCAGGAGCTGGTGCGCTACGAGAGCACCCACTCGAGCGGGGACCTCTACAGCCTGAAGGACTACGTCTCCCGCATGGCCGAGGGGCAGAAGGACATCTACTACGTCACCGGCGCGGAGCGTCGCCTCGTGGAAACGAGCCCGCACCTCGAGGCGCTGAAGAAGCGCGGGTACGAGGTGCTGTTCATGACCGATCCGGTCGATCCGTTCGTGGTCACTCAGTTCACCGAGTACGACGGCCACAAGCTGGTGAACGCGATGAGCGAGAAGCTCGATCTGGATGGCGACGGCGAGGCCGGGGAGAAGGCGCGTGAAGCTCGCGACGAAGCGCTGAAGGACATCCGGGAGCGCTTCGAGCGCGTGCTCTCGGATCGGGTGAGTCAGGTCCGCACGTCGACTCGCCTCGACGACAGCCCGGTCTGCCTGGTGATCCCCGACGGCGGCCTCGCGCCGCACATCGAACGCCTGATGCGCGCCCAGAAGCTCGGCATGCCGCCTCAGAAGCGCGTGCTCGAGATCAACCCGGATCACCCGCTGATCCAGCGCCTCGACGCCCTCAACAGCGAGGCGAACGACGTGGGGGAGGTGAGCGAGTGGATCGAGGTGCTCTACGATCAAGCGCTGCTCGCCGAGGGTAGCCCGCTGGAGGATCCGGCGGCGCTGGCGAAGCGCCTGACCGCGCTGATGACCAAGGCGGCCGGGGCCTGAGTGCCGGACGTCCCTCGGCTGTGCATCTTCGAGCGTGAGCTGGCTCCGGGGAAGCGCGAGCACACCTGGCTCGTGGCGCAGCCTGACGGGGCCGCGATCCAGGTCGAGGACGGGGCGCCGCTCCCGTTACCTCCCGGAAGCGTAGCTCGAGTCTTCGAGCGCTACGGCCAGGTCTTCGATGTCGCGAGCGGGGTTGGGGGTGAGGCGCGCTCAGCCTCCGGCGACACTCGCCTCCACTTCACTGAGGGCTTACTGAAACGCCTGCGGCACCGCACGTGGTTCGACGTGGAGCCGCGGGACTACCTCGTATTCCAGCCTCACGGTGAGGGCGCCAGCGCAGAAGGCTGGCCCCGCTACGAGCTCTGCACCGCCATCAGCGCGGCGCTGGTGCACCTCGCCGAGGCGTATCGCGCCGCCCGGAGCGAGCTCCGCTCCAGCTGAGGGTGAGTCTGCGAAGACACGCCACGTTGGTCGAGACACACGCTGGCGTGCGTCGGTGGTGACGCCCTGCGGCGCTCCTCACCCCCGAAAAACCCGCAAAAAGACCCGATTTTGCCTGCAAGAAACTTGGTTGGTTCGAAGCTTGCCCCTTAGGTTCGTCGTCGAGGACGGGCGGCATCCAAGCCAGACCGTCCGACGGAAAGGTGGAATTGACGATGACCCGTGTGAGCCGAAACAACCCCGTCGTGAGCCTGCTGCAGCGTGGCGTGCTCGGCCTGAGCCTGTGCGCCCTGCTGGGATCGCTGGCTGGTTGTGGACGGGACACGACTCACGCCGAGCCGGATCCGGCGAAGGTGACCGTGGAGGTCGAGCCAGGACAGCCAGGCCTGAAGAAGCCGCTGGCGATTCCGCAGGAAAACAAGGATGAAGCGGAGAACACGGCGATCGTCGCCGAACCCGTCGCTGAGCAGGCATCCGAGACGCAGCCCAAGGCGGCCAGCGAAGAAGGCAACGACGTCGACGGAACAGCTAGCGCGTCGGGGGAGACCAAGCGCGCGGACGTGAAGGCCGTCGGCTCGGCACCGCTGAAGATCAAGCGCCTGGTGGTGACCACCGAGATCGACAAGCGCGAACCGGTCGAGGTCTCCAGCTTCGAGGCGAGCAGCGGTCCGATCTACGCCTTCATGGAGCTCGAGAACCCCGGCGACGAGGATCGAGACGTGATGCTGACCTTCGAGCACAGCTCCGGGAAGAAGGTCGGACTCGTGGAGCTGCACATCCCGGCCAAGCAGCGCCGCTGGCGCACCTGGGGCCGCACTCAGAACATCAAACAGGCCGGTGAGTGGGAGGCCATCGTGAAGTCCAGCGAGGGTCAGGAGATCGGCCGCACCAAGTTCCAGGTCGGTGCGAAGACCGCGGAGAAGGCGGCTGACGAGGAGTCGGGGAGCGAAACGAAGCCGATCAAGACGGCTCAGAAATAGCGCTCAGGTGGCGAAGTAGAGCACGCCGAGCAGAATCAGCCAGACCACGCCGAGGAAGTGCCAGTACTGCACGCAGAACTTCACTCCCTCGTAGCGTGAGCTCGAGTACTCCCGCTGTCGCGTGCGGTGGATCACGACTCCGAGCGGAACCACGCCTCCAAGGACGTGCAGCGCGTGCACTCCGGTGAGCATGTAGAAGGTGAAGACGTACAGGTTCCGAGCGCTGACGGTCATGTGCGCGCTCTGCAGCTCGTACCAGTTGATGCTCTGGCCCACGATGAACGCGACCCCGAGCCCGAGCGACCACCACAGGGCTCGCTCGAGGGTGGTGAGCCTGTTCGCCCGCACGGCCTTCAGCGCCCAGCTCATGCAGCCGGCCTGGGCGAACATCAGCGCCGTGGTCCCCAGGAGGCCGAGCGGCAGCCCGGGCATCTCGGCGGTGCGCCACACCGCGTTGTTCGCGCGGGTCACCAGGTAGGCGATGATCGTCGCTCCGAAGATCATCGCGATCGACGCCAGGAAGAACAGCATCCCCAGCTGGCCGATCGACATCTTGAACGACGGCTCGCGGGGGGAGACAGTCTCCCGGTCGGCTCCGATGAATGGATCGCGCATGACTTGCGCCCGCTGGTGTACCCCCGGCGGCCAGCGCTGCCAAGGCGCCGCGGCGTTCAACCGCCGATCCTCCCAGGAGGCGTCGCTCACTCGGTGAGAAAGGCCTGGAGCAACCCGGCGAGCTCCCTCGGAACGTGGCGCATCATCATGTGGCCGGCGTTCTCGAGGGTGACGCTCCGCCCGGCCTTGAACTGCGCCTTGCGTCGCGCCCCCTCGGCCTCGTTGTGGCGGAGGAACGACTCCGCGCCGTCGACGAACAGCGTCGGACAGTTCACCCGGCGCCAGAAGGTCTCTGCGACCTCGAGGCGGAAGGGGTAGGGACCCGTGGTCAAGTGCAGCGGGTCGTGGAGGAAGCTCAAGCCGCCGTCCGGCAGCTCCCGCGTGCTGTGGGCGACCAGCCAGCGAGCCATGCGGTCGTCCAGCAGGTTGTCCAGGCGCTGGAGCCGCTTCGCGGCGGCCTCGACGTCGGCGTAGCGCTTCAAGTCGCTGTGCGCCTGGCGTTTCCAAGCGGTAATCCAGCTGCCGACGCGCTCGGGCACCGAGGTGGTGTCTTCCGGCGGCCCCAGGCCCTCGAGCAGCGCGAGACGCCCGATGCGTTCCGGATAGGCGCCGGCGAAGTAGCTGGTGATGCTGCCGCCCATGGAGTGGCCGACGAGGCTCACTCGCTCGCGCCCCAGTTGCTCCACCAGGGAGGCTAGATCCGCGAGGTAATCCATGAAGTGGTAGTAGCCGCCGCTGCCCACGCGGTCACTCAGCCCATGACCTCGCATGTCGGGCGCGACTAGGTGCAGCCCGGCGCCGAGGCCCGATTCGACCACCGGCTGCCAGCTGCGTCCGAGATCGAGGAAGCCGTGGATCAGGAACACGCTGTGCTCGCTCTTGCTGTCGGCGTTCCACTCCAGCAGGTGATACTCGAGCCCGGTGGCGAGACGCACCCGGCGAGAGGTCGGTGGTGGAGCGGCGACGGGCGGCTCGCTCCAGGCGGAGCTGACTTCGGAGATCACGGGCGCAGGACATGGCACCCGGCGGACGCCGCGTAAAGCCTGCTACCGCTAGGGATCGACGCGCAGCACGAGTTTTCCAGTGGTCTGGCCCGACTCGAGGCGTTCGTGGGCGCGCGCGACGTCCTCGAAGGCGAAGACCTCCGTTGGCAACGGCGGCAGCTTGCCGAGACTTGCCCACGCCAGGACCTCCCGCATTCCGTGCTGGGCTAGCGTCACCTCGTCGAAGAGGTAGCTGAGGTTGAAGCCCAGCACGCTCTTGTTGTCCCCGGTCAGCGACAGCGGGTTGAAGCGGGGAGTCTCGAGGTAACCTCGAACCAGGCGCACCAGAGCTCGTGGAGCGAAGGCGCTGCCGTGGCCCTGGCCGCTCCTCGGCAACATGCTGTGGAACCCGTAGATCACGAGGCGCCCCATGGGCGCCAGCAACTCGTAGCTGCGCGCCAGCGTCTCGACGCCGGTCGCGTCCAGCACGACGTCGTATCCGCGAGGCGAAATGCGGCGGGCCTCGTCCCACCAGGCGGGCCCGCGGCGGGCTCCGCTCGCTGCCTTCACGATCACCCGGGCGCCGCTGGCCTCGACCGCGCCCGCCTTGTGCGGAGCGCCCACGAGGCCAACCGCCTCCACCCCCAGCAGGCGGCACATCTGGAGCAAGCGCAGTCCAACGCCGCCGGCAGCGCTGTGCACCAGGGCGCGCATGCCGGGCGACACGCTGCACAGGCGACGCATGGCGTACCAGGCGGTCAGGGCAGTGGTGGCGAAGCCTGCTGCCTGCTCTTCGGTGTATCCTCGAGGCAAGGGAAAAAGCAGTCGCTCGTCGACCGCGACGTGGGTGGCGTAGGCGTTGAAGCGGGTCAAGGCGATGACCGGCGCCTGGGTGAGGTCGTCGTGGGGCCGTCCAACCAGCTCGAAGCCAGGGGTGATGGGCCAGCCCACGTATTTCCGGGCCGAGGCGTAGAGGCCCATGCGCACGACGCAGTCAGCGTAGTTGACGCCGATCGCTCGAGTCGCCACCAGCTGCTCACCCGCCGCAGGGCGGGGCAGGGGTCCGCGCTCGAGGCGCAGTTGTTCGTAGCCGCCAGGTCGATGGATCACCACGCGGCGAGACTGGCGCTCGGAACAGGAGAAATCGGTCATATTTCAAGCCCATCGGGGATCGAACTGGAGGCGATGGTCGAGGTGTCGCTCCAAACGCGCAAGATTGAAGTTGCCGCCTGAGCCTGAGGTCTGAAAACATCGAGATCCCATGGCTCTACGTCACGTCTTGGTTCCTGCCTGCTTGCTTTCCGGTCTCGTCCTGGCTGCTCCCCGCGCCAGCGCCGCGGAGGTGACCATCACCGACTCCTGCCGCAATCATTTCGGCGCCGGCGTCAACTTCCTCACCGACCCCGACGGGGCTCGCTACGAGGACGCGTATCGAGAGTTCAAGGTCGCGTACGCCGAGTGCCCTTCGTGGAAGATCCTGGGCAACCTCGGGCTCGCTGCGATGAAGCTCGAGCGCGACGGCGAGGCCATCGACGCCTACTCCAAGTACCTCGAGGAGGGGAAGGACCAGATCGACGAGGCGGAGCGGCGTCAGTACACCCGCGACCTGAGCACGCTGAAGGCCGCCGTCGCGTGGATCACCGTCAAGGCGGACCAGCCGAACGGCACCATGGTCGACGTCCGTACTCCAGTGCGCGGGGAGCCAGTCTACAACCGCTACACCCTCGGCGAGGAGGAGATGAAGCTCGGCATCAGGCCGGGGCATCACAAGATCACCGTCTCCGTGCCGGGCTACGAAGACGCGGTGTGGGAGTTCGACGCGCCGTCGAGCGCGACGCTGGACCACACCTTCGAATTGAAGAAGCCCGAGGTCGTCAAGCCCACTGGTCCGACTGGCCCCAGTGGTCCGACCGGACCCACCGGGCCGACCGGACCCACCGGGCCCGATCAGGTGCAGACGGAGCGCCCGGTCCCCGTGACGGTCTACATCACGGGTGGCGTCGCGGTCGCGGGCTTCATCGGCTTCGGCGTGCTCGGTGCTCTCGCGAGCGGCAAGAAGAGCGACTACGACAAGGCCAACGACGGAACGGACCCGACCGGAGCGAAGGACTTGAAGGACTCCGGTGAGCAGCTGAACCTGTTCGCTGACGTGGCGCTGGGTGTGGGGGTCGTCGCGGGCGCGCTGACCGCGGTGTTCTACCTCACGCGCCCCGAGAAGCCGGTCGCGACCATGGACACCGGGGTCAGCTTCTCGCCCGCAGTCGCGCCGGGGTTTGCCGGCGCCGCCCTGGGCAAGCGCTTCTGACGTCGCGCGTGGGTCTCCTCGCTGTGTGCGTCTCCCCCCGGAATCGGATGTCGCCCTGGGTCGCGGGCCGGCGAGTTCTGCGCACCTGGTCGGTCTCACACCATGGCCAGCTCACCTGAAGATCGCTCCGAGCGGCTGTATGGCAGTCAGGCCTCGCAGTTCGATGCACAGCGCGGTCTCGCAGAAGGTGCACCCGAGTGGATCGCACGGGCAGCGGTGAGACTCCTGGGAGTGAGTCCTGGGAGAGTGCTCGAGCTGGGCGCTGGGACGGGAGAGATCGGCGTCGCGCTGGCGCGACACGCCTCGTTCTACGTGGCCCTCGAGTCCAGCGCCGGGATGGCCGAGCGCTGGCGTGAGCGCTTCCGTCGCGAGACCCCGACACCCCGCGCCGCGAGCGAACTCGTGGTGCGCGATGCAGATCTCGAGTGGCCGGTCGCGGCAGCGAGCGTCGACCTGGTCTTCGCCTCCCGCAGCGCGCACTGGCTGGACGCCGCCCACGTTCGCGACGAGTTTCTGCGGGTGAGCCGACCAGGCGCGTGTTTGCTCCTTGGCAGGGTCGTGCGCAGCCTCGATCACCCGAGGCGCTGGCTTCGGCGTGAGCTGCATCGGACGTTGCTCGCCCGCGCCAGGACTCCAAAGGACGGACCACGACGCGGCAGTGAACTGCTGTTCGAGATCGTGCGTGAAGCGCCAGAGACGCGCTGGATCCCCCGCCAGTCCGTGCTCGAGTGGCGGTTCGACGCCGCCCCCGGACCCATCCTCCAGGGCTGGCGCGAGAAGCCGAGCCTGGCTGGGCTGGAGCTCGAGCCAGACGAGCGTCTCCAGGTACTGGACCAAGTCGCAGAACGCGCCAGAGAACACTTCGGTGCGCTGGAGACGGCCCTGGCGTGCCACGAACACTATGCGCTAGAAGGTGTTCAACGGGTGCCGGATGGCGCCTCCGGGGAGCCTGTGCTTGGCGCCCCGTTCCCGATCCGTCTGGCGTCTCGGTTCGGCCCCATCGCGGGGCCGAAGCCGCGTCAACCACCAGGAACCTCGTGAACGACTCGAACAAAGACGAACTCCTCAGCGAGCTGGGCAAGCGCCTGGTCAGCGGTTCCCTCACGGACGACGAGTTGCTGCGCTCGACCGGTGAGAGCCCGAGCTTCGCCATCCTGCCCGAGGCGAACGTGATCAAGGTGGGAGGCCAGAGCATCATCGATCGGGGACGCAGCGCGGTTTTCCCGGTGATCGAGGAGATCGTCGAGGCGCTGCCGCACCACATCATGATCATCGGCACCGGGGCGGGCACTCGCGCGCGCCATGCGTACAGCATGGGCATCGAGCTGGGTGTGCCCACCGGTGTGCTGAGCGTCCTGGGCACCTTCGTGAGCATGCAGAACGCCAGAATGCTCCACTATTTGCTCGCGAAGCACGGCATTCCTTTCATCGAACCGGTACAGTTTCCCCAGCTTCCACTTTACCTCGCGGAAAGACGCGCGGCGATCTTCTTCGGCATGCCGCCGTATACGTTCTGGCATCGCAATCCGAGCGTTGGTCGAATTCCCCCACACCGCACGGATACAGGCTCCTACCTGATCAGTGAGGTGTTCGGGACGCGCTCGATGATCTACGTGAAGGACGAGGATGGCCTGTACACCGCCGATCCGAAGAAGGACAAGGGCGCCAAGTTCATCCCCAAGATCAGCGCTCGGGAGCTACTCGAACAGGACTTCGACGACGTGGTCGTGGAGCGACCCGTGCTGGAGTTCATGCTCGACGCCCAGCACCGTAGGAGCATCCAGATCGTCAATGGCCTCAAGCCGGGCAACCTGCGTCGTGCCCTCGATGGAGAGCACGTAGGCACCATCATCCACGCCGACTGACCCAAGCCTGCGGAGACCATCGGGTCTCGCAACGCTTCTTCTTTTTCTTGGGGGGGAGAGGTCCTCCGGCCTATCTCCGCACGGAGTCACAGCATGACAAGCGACGACCGCCGCCACCACCTTCAGTCCCTGTTGATGCGTGAGAGCTTGCTCGACAAGCAGGTCATGCGCTCCACCGAGTCCCCAGTCGTGCGCATGCTGCCCGACGTGCAAGTCGTGAAGGTGGGCGCAGGATCGATCCTGGAGGCTGGCCGCGACGCCGTGGTACCTCTGGTCGAGGTGCTGGGGGCCGCGCTGAAGCAGCAACGCCTGGTGATCAGCACCGGCGGTGGCTCTCGCACACGGCACTTGTTCTCCATCGGCATCGACCTCGGGCTCCCCACGGGGGTGCTCGCCCAGCTTGCCGCCGCAGATGGTCTGGGCAACGCCCACATCCTCGGCACGTTGCTGGCGCCTCACGGTGTGGTGGCCATCCCACCGGAGATCCTGGGACATCTGATGCCGCTGTTCCTGAACGCGGCGCCAGGCATCATCTTCCATGGCGTCCCGCCGTACTCGCTGTGGGAACATCCGCCGGGAGTCGGACGCATCCCTCCACATCGCAGCGACGCCGGCGCCTTTTTGCTCGCGGAAACTTTCGGCTGTGCTGGGCTGGTGTTGGTGAAGGATGTGGATGGCCTGTACGATCGTGATCCCAAGCAGCACCCTGACGCGAAGATGCTCCTGGACGTGGACTCCGCGGCGCTGCGCGAGATGGATCTCCCCACGTTGCCCTTCGATCGGGTGCTGCTCGATCTGCTGGACAATGCCCGCTTGCTCACCAGCTTCCAGATCGTCAACGGCCTGAGACCGGACCTCGTGGCCCGAGCGCTGGCGGGGGAGCATGTGGGCACCATCGTGCGCGCCCCGAAGAGAGACGCCTGACGGTTGGCGCTGCGCACATCGGTTGCCTCGGAAGGCGCCTCGATGTAACGCTTCGCGTCGATGACGATCCAACGGCGAGAGCTGCTGCAGTGGTTAGGCACCAGCTTGCTGCTCGGAGCTTGCGAGAAGTCGTCGAGCGGCCCGGCATCTGGGCCCAAGGAAGTCACCGTGTTTGCTGCGGCCAGTCTGCGAGACGCCGTCACCGAGCTCCAGTCGGAGTTCGAGAAGTCCCACCCTGGCGCCAAGATCGCCGTGAGTTTCGCTGGCTCCAACGCGCTGGCGCGACAGCTCATCGCCGCGCCGAAGGCCGACGTGTTCTTGTCGGCCAGCGAGCAGTGGATGGACGCCGTCGAGAAGGCGGGGCGCCTCGTCCCAGACAGCCGGCAGGACCTGCTGAAGAACCAGCTGGTTCTGGTGTGCAACGCGCGGTCGAACCTCGTGCTGTCGCACCCGCGCGAGCTGAGCGATCCGCGCTTCGAAGAGCTGGTGCTCGGCAACCCTGACGCCGTTCCCGCAGGGATCTACGCCAAGAGGTACCTCGAGAGCCTGAAGGTGGAGGACGGTAGCGTGTGGCAGGCCGTGGAGAAGCGCGTCGTGCCGATGCCGGACGTCCGTGCCGCCCTGGTACAGATCGAACAGCGGGGCGGCGCGATCGGCTTCGTCTACAAGACGGACGCCGCGCTCTCGAAGAAGGTGAGGGTGCTGTTCGAGGTCCCCGAGAGCGAGAGCGACCCCATCCGCTATCCGATGGCGAAGATCGCGGGCAGCCCCGCGGTGGGGCTGCCGCTCGTCGACCAGCTATACAGCTACCTCCGCGGCAATCAGGCGAAGGCGGTGTTCGAGCGCTACGGCTTCAGACTCGCGGAGCAGAAGGGCAGCTGACGGTCGCCGGTCGGGACCCTCGGTGCACTCATGGAGTCGACAAGCAGCGCGCTCTGGCTGACGTTCAAAATCTCCGGCTGCGCCACGTTGATCGTGCTGCTGTTCGCGGTCCCACTGGGCTATCTCCTGAGTCGCAGACAGTTCCCGGGCAAGCTGTGGCTGAACGCGTTCCTGGTACTGCCGATGGTCCTGCCACCGACCGCCGTGGGCTATTTGCTGCTGTCGCTCCTGGCGGACGCGGGGCCCTTGGGCCGGCAGACGCTGGGCTTCGACCCGGATGTCTTGCTCACCTGGAAGGCCGGTGTTCTGGCTGCGGCCACCATGTCGTTCCCCATCGTGATCCGTACGGTAAAGGTCACGTTCGACGGCATCGATCCTCGCCTGGAGGCCATGGCTCGCACGCTGGGTCACGGCAGACTCGCGACGTTTCGCCTCGTCACGCTCCCGCTTGGTCTGCGTGGTCTGAGCGCAGCGGCCATCCTCGGCTTCATGCGTGGGATGGGTGAGTTCGGGGCGACCGTGATGATCGCTGGCAACATCCCGGGGCGCACCCAGACGTTGGCGCTGGCGATCTTCAGCGCAGATCAGGCTGGCCGGGACGCGGAGGCCCGCGTGTTGCTCGGCGTCGCCTTGATCGCGGGCCTTGGCGCCGTGCTCGTCGCGGAGTACCTGGGGCGGGGGAGGCGAGGGTGAGCCTGGATCTCGAGCTCAGACTCCCGCTGGATCGCTTCGAACTCCAGGTCGAGCTCCAGCTGGAGGCACGGGTGACCGCCCTGTTTGGGCCTTCGGGGGCGGGAAAGACGAGCCTGCTCGAGTGCGTGGTCGGCCTGCGGCGGGGCGCGCGGGGGCGGGTTTGCTTCAACGGCTCGACGTGGCTGGACTCCGAACGCGGGGTCGTGGTGCGACCCGAGCAGCGGCGTATCGGCTACGTGCCCCAGGACGGACTGTTGTTTCCGCATCTGAATACACGAGAGAACCTGCTCTGCGGCGCGCACCGCCAGTCTCGTGATCAGGCGAGAAACCGTCTCGAGCAGGTGAGCCGAGTGTTGCAGCTAGAAGCACTGTGGGAACGCCTCCCCAGCACCCTGTCGGGCGGGGAGCGCCAGCGCGTGGCCCTGGGTCGCGCGCTCTGCTCGGCGCCCGAGCTCCTGGTGCTCGACGAGCCGCTCGGTGCTCTGGACCTCGCGCTCAAGCGCCGGCTCTTGCCCTTCCTGCGCCAGGTTCGCGAAGAATTCGCCATTCCGATGCTGCTCGTGAGCCACAGCCCCGGGGAGGTGCAAGCCCTGTGCGACGAGGTCGTCGGTTTCGACACCGGTCGGGTCGTGGCGAGAGGCCGCCCCGAGGACGTGTTGCTGGGCAAGGGGAGCATTGGACGACCCTCCACCAGCAACACGCTCGCGTTGTTGCTGGGAACGGACGAACTCGAGTCCACTTTTCCATGCGAGATCGTCCACGCAAGCGCAGAGCGCTGCCTGGTGCGAACGGCCGGGGGCGTGGAGCTGCACTGCCGGGGTCTGCGCGAGAACGTGGGGCCCGATCGGCGGGCGCATGCCCTGGTGAGCATCGCCGCTCGCGACGTGATCCTGGCGCGCTGCAAACCCGAGCGCATTTCAGCGCGCAATGTCCTGCTCGGGCAGGTCCGACAGGTCGATCCGAGCGGCGTCGTGGAGGTGGAACTGCAGCCGCAGGTCGTCGCAGACAGCGGAGACACCTCGCGCGGGAACGGTGCGACGCCAGGCCTGCTGGTCGAGCTCAGTCACAGCGCGATCGAAGAGCTCGGCCTGGAACCTGGTCTCGAGCTTCACGTCGTCATCAAGAGTTCGGCGTGCGTGGTCTCGCCCGCCCAGAGCCCCGTGGATCTCGGAGCTGGCTGACAGGAAGTGACGCGACGTTCGCTCACTTCCTGACGGGCCCCGAGGGCGTTCGGCGGAAGGCGAACCGGCCAAGCGCGCCAAGCTGGGAGCGTCAAGCAGCCGCAGCCAACTCAAGCGAGTTGGTGCCCTCTGGAGTCCTGCGCTAGCATCCCGTGCTAACCGCACGATCGCTCGACTGCGTCGTGAGGCCAAACCCCTCTGGAGCTTTCTCGGATGCTGCGAACGAACGCATTACTCATGGTCTCGCTGCTCTCCGCCGTGGCGGTGGCGTGCAGCGACGGTACGGACCCGAACACGGGAAACGAAGGGGGCGCTGGCGGCAACGCAGGCACCGCAGGGAGCGCCGGCAGCGGCGGCTCAGCGACGGCTGGCACGGGTGGAAGCAGCGCCGGGGCTGGCGGCAGCGGGGGCAGCGGGGGCGCCACGGGAGGAACTGCGGGGCAGACCACCGGCGGCAGCGGTGGGTCTCAGTACATGGCCTATCCGGAGGTCCCCTACCCCCCCGAGAACCAGCCCACGGAAGACAAGGAGTTGCTCGGCAAGATCCTGTTCTGGGAGGAGCAGGTCAGCAGCGACGACACCATGGCGTGCGGTACCTGCCACCGCGCGGCTGCAGGCGGCTCCGATCCACGAGCGTCGCAAGCCGGCGCGATCCACCCGGGCCCCGACGGCACCATCGGCACCGCCGACGACCGCCGTGGTGCACAAGGCATCAAGCGCTGCACGGACAGCGGCGGGGTGATCACCTACAAGAACGACCCGGTTTTCGGCGCCACTCGCCAGGTCACGGGTCGCAAGCCGCCGACCTACCTGGACGCGATGTTCAACCGCGACAACTTCTGGGACGGGCGCGCGCGCTCCCAGTTCATCGACCCGGACACTGGCGCCGTCGCGATCGCAGCCGGTGGAGCGCTGGAGAGCCAGTCCGTCGGACCGCCTCTCGCTGACGCCGAGATGGCCTGCGAGAACCGCGCTTGGCCCTCGATTCATGCCAAGCTGACGACGGCTCAGCCGCTCGCTCTCGCTCATGATATCCCTGCGGATATGAAGCAGTTCATCGCCAAGTACCCGACGTACCCGCAGATGTTCGAGGCGGTGTATGGCACTCAGGAGATCAACACCAAGCGCATCGCCTTCGCCATCGCGACCCACGAGCGTCGTCTGACCTCCAATCAGACCCCGTGGGATCGCTGGAACGCTGGCGACGCGACGGCCATGACCGAGGCGCAGATCCGAGGCTTCACGCTGTTCATGACCACCGCTCGCTGCAATCTCTGCCACGCGCCGCCGCTGTTCTCGGACGTGCTCGCGATGGGTGGCACCGACATCGAGTTCCACAACCTCGGCTTCATCGAGGAGGATGCTTCGTTCGACAATGGTCGCGAGAAGGTCACGATGAAGGACACCGATCGCTTCAAGGTCAAGACTCCCACGCTGCGAAACGTCGGCCTGCGAGAGGCAGGCGGCCTGCTCCACACCGGGAGTGGACCTGGCGCCGATCTGCAATCGGTGATGGAGGCCTACAAGAATATCCCGTTCCCGAACTCCCCCAACATCGACAGCACGGTGGGTGGTCCGGCAGGGCCCGCGGATCCGCTGCCGATCAATGCTCAGGATATCGCGGACATCATCGATTTCATGCGGAACGCCCTGACCGACCCGCGAGTCAAGAACGAGCAGGCGCCGTTCGACCGTCCGAAGCTGGGCAGCGAGCCCTGACCTGGGACTCCACGCTCGGCTTTCCGGGGAGAATCCCGAGCGTGCGACGCCGCGGACACAGGATGCCGCGGACACTGCCGCGGACACAGGATGCCGAGGACACAGGATGCCGAGGACACTGCCGCGGAGATAGACAGGACGCCGGGTTTCTTTCTTGGGGGAGAGGAGCGACGGGCACCGCGGGCATGCGAACTGGGGAAGCAGTGCGGAATCAATGTGAGAGGCAACCTGGGCGCGGATGTTTGCTGAACAGGGGTTTACGAGGACCCGCAGCTTGCTACGCTGGAGCGATTGGAGTTCGCGGGCTCCCTTGGAGGATGGGATGAGGCATCGACTTTGGCTTGGCCTATGTGCCGCGGCCTACTTGAGCGTGGGCTGCGGAGGCGGTGATGATACCGCTGGCGGGGGAACCGATACGGACACGACGCCGCCGGCGTTCGATGGAGCTTCCGCAGCGACGGTGGTGAGCGAGTCTCGCATCGATCTGTCCTGGCCCACGGCCTCGGACAACGTCTCTGCGTCTTCGCGCATCGTGTTCCGGGTGTACGGCGCTGCGAGCGGTGAGGACTTCGATTTCGAGAGCCCTTGGCTGGCGACTCCGTCCGGCGCCAGCGGCGCAGCGATCACCGGTCTCTCCCCATCTCACGACTATCGCTTCGTCGTGCGAGCCGTGGACGAGGCGGGCAACGAAGAGGAGAACACCGCCGAAGTCGGGGACGCCACGCCAGACGGGTCGCCACCGAAGTTCGCAGGGGTGAGCGTCGTGGAGGCCGAGACATCCAGCACGCTGCGGGTGGAGTGGAAGGCCGGTTTCGACAAGGGCACCGACCAGAGTCAGCTGGTCTACAACGTCTACCTCGGGCCGGCCGGCCTCGATGTTGACCTTACGCAACCGGTGGCGGTCTCGGACCCTGGTCAGTCGTCGGTTACGCTCTCGGGCCTGACGCCACTCACGGACTACGCCGTCGTGGTGCGCGCGGTCGATGCCTCGGGGAACGAGGACGAGAACACCCTGACGCGCTTTGCCCGAACGCCAGAGGGCGTTGCGCCAAGCTACTCGGGCGCCAAGCAGGCAATCGCCACGGGACAGAACATCAAGCTGTACTGGTTTCCTGCGACGGACAACGTGACGGAGCCGGCGAACATCGTCTACGACGTCTACGAGGCCACCACGGATCGGCAGCAGGATTTTTCGAGCCCGAGCTACACCTCGGCGCCGGGAGCGATTTCCTTCGTGGTGCCGAATCTCCAGCCAAACACCAAGTACTACTACGTGGTCCGGGCGCGAGATACGGCCGGCAATCGCGACAACAACACCATCCAGGTCAATGCCACGACGGGCGGAGACACGGACACCACTGCGCCCTCGTTCAATGGCGTCGACTCGGTGGTGGGATCCAGTCCCAGTACGCTCCTGGTCAGCTGGAGCGCTGCGAGCGACACCAGCACGCCTGACTACAAGATCCGCTATCAGATCTTCGTCTCGGACGTGGCTGGGGTGCACGACTTCAACAACCCGAGCTTCGTCACTTCCGCGGGGATCACCTCGACCGTCGTGGCAGGCCTGCCCGCGAACGCCACGCGCTTCGTGGTGGTTCGGGCCATGGATGAAGCCGGCAACGTGAACGTCAGCAGCAAGGAGCTGAGCGGCACGACGCTTGCCGCGTCATCGGACACCACCGCGCCGATCTGGAGCGCAGGGCCCAGCGTGACCGTCAACGCCAGCCTGGCAGCGCTCGACGTGTCCTGGACTGCGGCGACTGACGACACGCACCCCGCCGGCGAGATCCGTTACCACGTGTGCGCCGAGCAAGACGCGAAGGACTGCGAGGGCGCCGCCTTCGACGATCACATCCGCGCCACCACCAACTTCGGTGAGACCACCGCACGCCTGACGAACCTCGCGTCGCGCACGCTCTACAACGTGTACGTACGCGCCGAAGACATGTCAGGGAACTTCGAGACCGGGAACCACTCGACCGCCGTGACGACGTCGGTTTCCTATCGCTTCGACATCCTCCCGCTGTGGCGAGACCAGTGCAACGGCTGCCACAGCTTCCAGCACTCCACGACGGTGAACGTCCCAGGTGGCTTCGTGGATCCAGACGTGAGCAGCACCAGCGGCTTGCCGCTGATCCTGCCTTTCCAGCCGGAAAATAGCCTGATCTATCGGCGAATCAACCCGGAGGGACTCACCACCGCGCCGTTCTCCGCGAGCAAACCCAACGATTACCAGGGCTTGCAGGAGCCACGCGACGGAAACGGCCTGACCTCCTCGCCGCTCAGCGGCGCCGAGGATGGGCTCATTCGTGAATGGATTGAACAGGGCGCGTTCGCCAACTGAGGCTTTTGCCACCAAGCCGCGGCTTAAGGGCAAGGATTGAGGACTATGGGGACTTTCAAACTCGCAAATCGCTCGTCGCTGACATCGGCTCTGGTCTTGCTGACCGGGGCGTCCCTCAGCGCAGGCCTGCTCCCGAGCTGCGGTGGTGAGGACATCACCTGCGGGTCGGGAACTCACAAGAACGGCTCCGAGTGCGTTCCCAACGCCGAGGGTAGCGGTGGAACCGGCAGCAACCCCGAGAACGCGCCGCCGACCTTCGACGGGATCCGGAGCGTGGCCCCTGCGGGCGACACGGCGCTGCAGGTCACCTGGAACGCGGCGACGGACGACGCCACGGCAACGGAAGCGCTCGTCTACAACGTCTACGTCGCCACGAGCGCAGGTGGTCAGAACTTCGGTGCGCCCACCGTGACCAGCCCGCCGGGTGCGCAGAGCGTGCTGGTTGCAGGCCTCACCGCGGGAACCGAGTACCACATCGTGGTCCGTGCCCAGGACGAAGCCGGGGCGATGGACGAGAACACCGCCGAGCAGTCGGGCACCCCAGAAGCCGACGACGCGCCTCCGACGTTCGGCGGCATCACCGGTGCGGAGGCCGCCGGTGCCACCGAGGTCAAGGTGTCCTGGGACGCGGCGACCGATGACAAGACGCCTGCCGAGGGGATCACCTACACGGTGCGATGGGCGTCGACGTCTGGGGGAGCCGCGACGGGCAAGGTGGGTGCGGTGAGCGTGCCTGGTGCGAGCAGTGTGATCGTGAAGGGTCTGCCCCTCGCCGAGACCAGCTTCTTCTTCAACGTCCGCGCGTCGGACGCTGCCGGAAACTCCGAGAGCAACGAGCTCGAGAAGGAGGGGAGCACCGGGAAGGACACCACGCCGCCCGTGTTTGGTGGGTGCACCGGGATCGGGGCGCCTGGGGCGACCAAGGCGACGTTGAGCTGGGATCCGGCGAGGGACGACGTGGAGACCGTCGATACCATGACCTACAACGTCTACGCGTTCACCGAGCCGCCGGACGCCGAGACCCCGTTCGGCGAGCCTCAGGGCTCCTTCGTCGGCGGAACCCAGGGAGAGGTCACTGGCCTCTCCAACGACACGACATACTACTTCGTGTGTCGTGCGGCCGATTCCGCGGGCAACGAGGATGCGAATCTGTCCTTCCGTACCGCGACGACACTCACCGACGGCTCGCCGCCGACGTTTGGCGGCATCACCAGCGTCGTCGAAGGCTCGACCACCGCCGAGCTCGCTTGGGATCCCGCGAGCGACGACCAGACTGCGGAGGGGAACATCGTCTATGTGGTGTATCAAGGGACCGTTGCCGGCACGGCCCTGGACAACCCACCGGTCGCGCAATCGAGCCCTGGTTCCCTGGGGATTACCCTGACCGGGCTCGAGTCCTCCACCGCGTACTACTGGGTGGTCCGCGCCCGGGACGAGGCTGGCAACGAGAGCGACAACACGACCGAGGAGACGCGCACCACCAAGGTGAGCTTCAACAAGGACATCGAGAAGGCGATCTTCGACCAGCAGTGCAACAAGGAAGGCTGTCACGGCTTGACGAACCCCCAGCAGGGCATGACCCTGGCGCCGGGCTACGCCTACGAGAACTTGGTGGACGTGGTCGCGGTGGAGAAGCCGGGGGGGCAGTCGATCCTGCGCGTGGACAGCTCCTCCACCAATCCACGAGACAGCTACCTCTACCGCAAGGTCGATCCGATGGGAGACATCGAACAGCAGCAGATGCCCCGTGACACCGGTGGCGTTCCATTGCTCGATGAGGAGAAGCTGGCGATCGCTACCTGGATCCAGCAGGGCGCTCTCGACAACTGAGGCTCCGCTCCCTCCTCGAGCGTCGCCTCCCACCGGCTCGGCCACGAGCCCCGCGACCAAGCCCCTGGCGCCTGCCGGGGGCTTCGTCTTTGGTGTACTATGCGGAGCGCGCAAAAAATGAGCGGATTCGGAGAATCTCTCCCGACTTCGCCCCCACCTTCGATAGATTCAGCTTAGCCATGCGAACTTTCAGTCTTGTGTGTGTGACCGCACTTGCCGTGGGCGCGCTCGTCAGCTCCGGCTGCTCCGTCATCAACTCGTTCGACGACCTCAAGGAGGCGAGCACCGCAGGTGTGGGCGGCTCGGCGGGAAACGCTGGAAGCGCGGGGCAGGGTGGTAGCAGCGGCGGAGGAAGCGGTGGCACTACTGGTGGTACGGGGGGAACCGGGGGCAGCGGGGGCCAGCCCGTGGATCCGGGCTTGATCGTGGTCGCTGGCGACGGAGATCTCGCAGCGGGTGGGCGCGGTCTGGTCATCTCGGCACTGAGTCCATACACGGGCGAGGAGTACACGCGGCGTGAGTTCGGTGCGGACAAGATCGGGTTCATCGCCTACGACGCCATCGACAACTACTGGTACGTCTGGACCCAGGAGGGCGAGCCCGGCGATCTGTTCACGTTTCGCGTTTGGCAGTTCGATCGGCTCACGCGCGAGTTCAAGGAGCTGGGGACCACGTCGGCGCCCTTGCCGACCGGCGTGATCGCCGTGCTGAACAAGCGCGTGCTGTATTGGAGCCTGTACAAGGACGGCGCGAGTTCCAGCAGTGGTTTCACCCTGCTGAACATCGACAATGCCAGCCAGCCGGTGCCGACGAACCCGATTCAAGACGTGCCGAGCTTTGGAAGCCCCCTCGCAGCGATCCCCCGCGCGAACGGCACGGACCCCGGCGGGACCGTGAACCTGTTCGTGAGAACCGCCAACTGCTCTCCGGACGTCACGGAGAACGGCTCTCCGGTGGAGATGTGCGACGTGGACCGTATC
This sequence comes from Polyangiaceae bacterium, assembly GCA_041389745.1. Lineage (GTDB taxonomy): Bacteria > Myxococcota_A > Polyangia > Polyangiales > Polyangiaceae > JAHBVY01. Next base: position 28,866 of record JAWKRF010000042.1, on the reverse strand, counting down.
CTGGCGAGCGTCACTTCCGCATCGACGAAGGCCTCATTCGCCGCCACCAAGACCATCGGTCGGATCCGCCAGAGCGGCGGTAGCATTGGCGCCGTGCGAGCGTCGGAGGAGGACGTCGTGATCTTCCCGGATCCTGCGTGGGAGGCGTCCAATGCCAACACGACGGCTCAGGTCGTGCGCTTCAACCCGACCAACTACAACTCGGTGGGTACGATCGATTTCGACGTGAAGGGCTCCTCGATCCGCGGTGCCGCGTGGGATCCGTGCGGCAAGACGGTGCTGGCCACGGAGACGCTCTCCGATACGGCGATCTTCGCCGTGCCCTTCACGGGCACGACTACACGTCAGAGCATCACCACGCCACCAGTCTCCTTCGTCTTCTTCGATCAGTACACGCAGACGGCCTTCTTGCCGCGGGACAGCACGACGAACTTCGGCCTGCGCGCCTTCGCGCTGGGCGGCACCGCGATGGCCCCCACGCTGTCCGAGCGAGATTCCTCCTCCGACCTTCCGTGGAGCCCGCCGAGCGATCTCCAGCCCAAGCAGGTGCAGGTCGAGACGCCTCCGAAGCAGTTCTGTCCCTGACGGCTCACCCGCGGCCGGACCGCGGGGCCATCTCGCGCAAGTGGGCCATCTCGCTCACGGGGCCATCTCGCTCAAGTGGGCGTCTCACGCACCAGGTGCGCTCGGGTGAGCACGATCCAAGGCTCGCTGGAACCCGGAGGGGAGACTGGACAGCAGGAAAAGCTGTCGAGAAACCAGACCCTTCCACCTCCAGAAACGTCGGGAGTCTGGCAGGGTGTTCGAAAACGATACCGCACAGCCGTCCAGGCCTCTCTCTGGGCTCGACCCCACGGACCGTGCTAGCGTGCAACGACCAGTGGAGCGTAAACTTCATGAGTTTCGTAACGGAGAGCAAGCTCGGGCGGCCGTGTCCGGCCGCGGCCTCCAACTTTGCGCGAAACGACCGTTTGAACCGAGGCAACCATGTCCCTAAGCACCGGCGACATCATTGACGGCAAGTACCGCATCGTTCGACTTCTGGGCGAAGGCGGAATGGGCGCCGTGTACGAAGGCGAGAACACCCGCATCCACCGCCGAGTGGCGATCAAGGTGCTGCACTCTGGCGTCGCTGAGAACGCCGACGCTGTCCAGCGCTTCGAGCGCGAGGCGCAGGCTGCTGGGCGCATCGGGTCGCAGCACATCGTGGAGGTGCTCGACCTGGGCGATCTGCCCGACGGCGATCGCTACATGGTCATGGAGTTCATGGATGGCGATAGCCTCAGCGATCGCATCCGCAAGGTCGGGAGGCTCACGCCCGAGCAGATCTACCCGATCGCGTACCAGTTGCTGGAGGGACTTCAGGCTGCCCATTCCGCAGGGATCATCCACCGCGACCTGAAGCCAGACAACGTCTTCGTGCTGACGTCTCACGCTGGCCAGACGGACTTCGTGAAGATCCTGGACTTCGGCATCTCGAAGTTCAGCGCCCTGGGCAACGAGAGCGGCTTTTCCATGACGCGCACAGGCGCTGTCATGGGCACGCCGTACTACATGTCTCCCGAACAGGCCAAGGGAGCCAAGGGCATGGACCAGCGCGCCGATCTGTATTCCGTCGGCGTGATCCTGTACGAGTGCGCCACCGGTCAAGTGCCGTTCAACGCGGACACCTTCAACGAGCTGCTGTTCAAGATCGTGCTCGAGGAGCCACCGCCCCTCGAGCAGCTGGTGCCTGACATCGACCGCAGCTTCGCCGAGATCATCCGTCGTGCGATGGCTCGGGAGCCAGCACACCGCTTCCAGACCGCCAAGGAATTCCAGGCGGCAATGGAAGGCTGGGCGAGCGGCCGAGTCTCGATGCCTCAGGCTGACATGACCGGTCCGCGACCGGCGATGGCGAGCCTTGCGCACGCTGCGGCGGCGCCCGCCAACCCCGCGCTGGGAGGGACCCAGGGCGCGTGGGCTGGGGAGAGCCAACCGAAGAAGTCGAACACTGGGCTCATCGTGGGCGCGGCGATCGCGGCGGTGGTGCTCCTCGGCGGCGGCGGGGTGCTTGCGATGAAGCTGTCGGGCGGAGACGCCGCCGCGGCGACCGATCCGCCGCCTGCGGCGACACAGCCGGAGACACCAACAGACACCAAGCCCGAGGCCACCGAGGAAAAACCCGAGGACAAGCCCGAGGCCACCGAAGAAAAACCCGAGGACAAGCCCGAGGCCACCGAAGAAAAACCCGAGGACAAGCCCGAGGCCACCGAAGAAAAACCCGAGGACAAGCCGAAGGTTGCAGCGCCGGCCTACGTTCCTCGGCCCGCCGCCAAGCCCAAGCCGGAGCCGAAGCCCACCGCAACCTCGGATCAGACCAAGTCTGGTGGGCGCATCATTCGCGGCACGCTTTGATCCGGACGTGACTCGCCCCGGGCGCGCTAGAGGGCGTTGATCCACGCCTCGACGGCGTCGGAACCCGACTCGTCGACGTCTTCCGTGCCGAGCGGTGGCATGAGTACCGAGAGTTCGCGGCTCTTCATGCGGCCAAGCACCGCGCTGTGCTCGGGGTCGTGTGGGGCGATGCGCGCCGTCGTCCCCGCGGGGATCCCTTCGAGGGGCGGCACACCGACGGTGGTCAAGTAGGCTGGAGTGGTCTGTACGCTGTCGAGGGCTGCGGTCTGCAGCCAGAGGTTCATATCCACACGGAAGAAGGTCTGCGACTTGGGGTTGTGGCACATGCCGCAGTTGGCATGCAGGTAGCCCAGCGCTGCCCGAGCCGTTGCATCTCCGGGCACGAGAGGCGAGACGCTCGGAGGACTCGTCAGGCGATTCGAGTCGATGAGTCCCTGAAGGGTCACTCCACCGCCGGAGTGCGCCAGCTGGACCTCGGTGAAGCCAAGTGAGCGATCGGGCAGATTGTCGTGGCACTGCTGACACTGACTGACGCTCGGGATGTCGTGCGACGTCCCGGAAGCGTTCTCGACGCCATCGGGAACCGGCAGCGCGTCTTGCTGATCCGCCTGCCACTGGTAGGCGATCATCGTCCAGCCCTGGGCGGTCTTCTCGAGCATCCGGGTCTCGACGCGTACGCCGTCGCGCGTGAACTCCTTCCAGAGTTTGGTGCCCTGGGGATATACCCAGTAGTCGTGGTCGCTGGTGTCGATCTGGGCGCCGTCTGGCAGGTAGACCCAGCGCCTCTTGGTCGCGCCGTCGCTCCAGAGCTTGAACTGAGGCTCGAATGCCTGAACACCGTCGGCCAGGGACTCGGAGGTGACGTCCGCGTACAGGCCCGTCTCGCTGAGGCGCGCAGGGTAGGCTGCGGCTCCGGCGGACCCACCGCCCCCTGAAGCCCCCGCACCAGCGGTCCCGCCGCTACCACCCCCCGCGGTCGCTGTTCCAGCGGCGCCTGCGCTGCCTGCGTCCCCCGCGGAGCCGCCGTTGCTCCCGGAGCCGTCCGACGAGTCCTCCTCGGAGCAGGCGCTGACGACTACCCCTAACCCCAAGATCAACAGGCTGACGAAGCGAAGTGAGTGAGTCATTGCAGGCAGTTCACTTTACCTGGCCTCGAGATGGCGGCAAATCGAGCGTTCCCGAGTCGCCTTGCAGCCTGCGGGCCGGCTCACGGAGACGCCTTGTTCGCGTGGGGCGTCAGCTGGGCGTCTGGGAGGCGTCCCAGGCTGCCTGAGCGTCCAGCCCATGCTCCTTGAAGCGCGGAATGTAGTCACGCTCGAGGGCTCGCTCGAGGATCTCCCCGTAGCGGGCGCTCGGCATGAGCCCCCACGCGCGCTCCTCGTCGCCCATCTCGCGATCGTGCTGAGCGCGGCTCGGAGCGTAGAGGCGGCGAATGCGGCCGAACATGCGCGGGAGTTCGTTCTCGATCAGTCGCCGGTATTCGGGTTCCCGCGGGGAGTCCATCAGCCAGGCGAGCAGGGTCCAACCGAAATCGCGGTGGCGGACCTCGTCCCTGAGCACACGGTCAAGGGTCTTCTTGGCGCTCGCGACGCTGCACTTGTCCCGCAGTTCCTTGAACAGGGGCACGGCTACCGTTTCCCCGAGGCAAAAAACATCGACGCCGGCCCGCAATACGTCGAGCTCCAGTGGATCACCTGGGCAGCGGGGAAGCGCGAGGGACTCGCGCACGATGTGTGGTGGCTCCTGCCCCCCGCCGTCGACATAGACCTCATGGCTCAGCTCGGCGTGGGCAAGCTCGTCCTCGACGATTCGCAAGCCATCACTGATCAGGTCGGGGGAGGCACCGATCTGGATCAGCCACAGCGTGAGGTGCTGGGTGATCGCCGCCGAACGGTACTCTGCCTCCACACGCCGCAGCCACTCGCTGCGCACGCGGTCGGTTGCTGTCGGGTTCGTGAGATCGCTCATGCCTGGACTCGAAGTCTAGCCCGAATGGGGCCGCCCTGCGCAGGCGGAACACCGCTCATGTCTGAGGCAAGCTGGCGCAGGGCTCCCGGGAATGACGCCAGGCTGTCACCGCCACGGGCCCGCGTGTAGGCTGCCGCTCCGGTCCGAGTGCGGGCCGAGACACAAGGAGGAGACTGAGGCATGGGTGAACTGATGGAGTTCAAGCGTCCGGATGGGCAGAGTTGTCCCGGCTACCTGACGGGGCCGAGCGAGGCTCCGGGGGTCGTGTTGATCCAGGAATGGTGGGGCCTGAACGAGCAGATGAAGGGCCTGGCGGACCGCATGGCAGAGGCCGGTTTCCGTGCCTTGGTGCCGGATCTGTACCGGGGAAAGCTCGCCAAGGATGGCGACGAAGCCAATCACATGATGGGAGAGCTGAACTTCATCGACGCCTCAGAGCAAGACATCCAGGGCGCGGTTAATTTCCTCAAGGAAAAATCAGGAAAGGTCGCGGTGAGCGGCTTCTGCATGGGTGGTGCGCTGACCATCCTCAGCGCGGTGCGGGTGAAAGGCATGGACGCGGGTGTGTGCTTCTATGGAATTCCACCTGCAGCCGTGGCCGACCCCAAGGCGATTCGGATCCCGCTACAGTGCCATTTCGCCGAGCAAGACGATTGGTGCACCCCGACAGCGGTGAACGCGCTGGAAGCGGATTTCAAGGCGGGCGGCGTGAGCTACGAGCTCTTCCGCTACGACGCGCAGCACGCGTTCATGAACGAGAAGCGCCCAGAGGTCTACGACGAGGGGTGCGCGAAGCAGGCCTGGCAGCGTGCGGTGGACTTCCTGAAGCGCACGATCGGCTGACCTTCGGAGTCTGCACACACAGAGCCCCGCTTCGTCTCTCGTGCGCGGGGCTCGTGCGCGCTCCGGAGTGCTTCAGACGGCGGGCTTGGCGGGTTTGGCGCCATCGCCCTGGGGCTTGTCGTTGGCGCCCACGACTCCGGCGAAGATCAGGAACCCAACGGCCAGGAGCGCAAGGAACACCGGGCGCTTCTTGTGACCGGCGGGCGTCACGACTGGCGCCTCCTCAGCGGCGAGGCTCGTCGTCGCCGCGGGCGCCGACGAAGCCGCCGCGGCGCTGGCCTCCTGCTCGGGAGAAGGCAAGTCGGCGGCAGCGGGCGCGGTGACGAAGAGCACCCCGAGCAGGGTGCCCACGGCCAGCCAGGGCATGACACCGCCGGTTCGTGCGCGAAGCCAGTCCATCACTCCCTGGCCCATGTCGAGCTTGGCCCCCTCGTTCCCTCGCATCGTCCGCTTGAGTTACGTGGCGTTTGCGGTGCGGTCAAGGAGATCGGCCAGGCTGCGACACGCTTCCACACGTACGACTTCCGGGTGTCGCTCCTCCAGCAGGGCCTCCAGCTCGCTTTTTGCGCCCAGCCGCCCCAGGGCCCAGGTGGCGTGCTCCCGCACGAGCTCGCTGGAATGCTCGATCGCCGCGCGCCAGAGCGCGGCGATATGTTGCGGATCACCGAGATTCCCCAGCGCGACCGCCGCATTTCGTGCGAGCTGGACCCGATTGACGCGGCGCAAGGCGGTGCGTCGAACCACGCTTCGATAGCGTGAGGCGCCCAGCTGCAATAGCTCTATCAGGGAGAGGACACGGCGTGTGGACGCCAGCTCTGGCGCAGCGCCGACGCGAGCCTGGGCGGTGGGACCGTTGAACGGGCAGACGCTCTGACACACGTCACAGCCAAAGACACGGGTGCCGATCAGGGGTCGGAGATCCCGGGGAATGGCGCCCTGGAGCTCGATCGTGAGGTAGGCGATGCAACGTCGAGCGTCGAGCTCGTAGGGCCCAACGAACGCTGCCGTGGGGCAAGCGGTGAGGCAGCTCGTGCACTCCCCACACCGCTCCTTCATCGCCTCACCCGTGGGCAAGTCGAGATCCACGAGGAGTTCACCCAGGACGAGCAGGCTGCTCCCTCCGGGCGCGATCAGCAGGCCGTTCTTGCCGATGAAGCCCAGCCCGGCACGCGCTGCGAGCCCTCGCTCGAGGATGGGAGCGGTGTCGACGCAGGGACGGCTGACGAGCGGTCGTCCCACGAGATCCGCGAGGATATCACCGAGCGCAATCAATCGATTCCAGAGCAGCGGGTGGTAGTCGCGGCCTTGCGCGTAGCCAGCGATCTCCCCGAGCGGTTCCCGCGACGCTGCGGGATCCGAGAGCCGACCGAGGGGGACGAACGCGGTGTTGGTCGCGTAGGGCATCGCCACACAGATGACGCTCTTGGCCTGGGGCAGCAGCGCTCGGGGATCGTGACGCTCTCCTTCGGCCAGATACTGCATCTCGCCGTGGTGGCCTGCGCCGAGCCAGGTTCGCCAGCGGGCCTCGGCGACCGTGAGCGGGTCTGCCGTGGTAACCGCGATCTGACTCAGACCAAGCGCTGGCGCGGCTCGCCATAGCTCGGCCACGACCTGGGCCGGGTCGCGCTGCCTGGCGCCATCGCGCGGGAGATGTACACGCGCGCCCGCGGGGAGCTCGGTGGAGGGCTGAGACACGGCTGCAGAGACCCTAGCAGGGTCGTCACCAGCGCCCAGCGTCGCGACGAATCCAGGGCGTGAGCAGGGCCTGCGCTTGCAACGGCGGAACCTTTGGGGAATAAGCGGCCCGGCGCGCTGGTCTGAACGGCCGCCTTTGCGCCCTTCGGGCGTGAGCGTCGGGCGAGACGCCGACTCCGGACCGGTCGTACTGGTTCGCGAGCGCCAACAGGTCGAACGGGAGCTTCTTTGCCAGTGATTCAGATCCGAGGTCTCTACAAGTACTACGGTGCGAGCCGCGCGGTGGGGCCCATCGACGTCGAGGTCCAGGCCGGTCAAGTCGTCGGTTTGCTCGGGGAGAACGGTGCCGGCAAGACCACCACCCTGCGGGTCTTGGCCTGCGATCTCCTGCCCTCCGCGGGCCAGGTGATGGTCGATGGTTTCGATGTGGTCGATCACCCGGATGAGGTGAGGGCGAGAGTCGGGTACTTGCCTGACAAGCCCCCGCTCTATCCCGAGATGACCGTCCGCGAGTTCCTGAGCTTTGCCGCGCGGCTCAAGGGCGTCGTCAAGGCCAAGCTGGCGCGGCGCGTCGCGGACGTAGCAGACCAGACCGGGATTGGGCCGCGTCTCGACCAGGTGATCGGTACCCTCAGTCATGGCTATCAGCAGCGGGTCGGGATCGCCCAGGCGATCGTGCATCAGCCGAAGTTCGTGGTCCTGGACGAGCCGATCAGCGGCCTCGACCCTCGGCAGATCGTCGAGATGCGCCACCTGATCCGCGGGCTGGCGGGCGACCATACCGTGCTCATCTCAAGCCATATCCTGTCGGAAATCAGCCAGACCTGCGATCGCTTGCTGGTGATCCGCGACGGTTGCATCGTCGCTGACGACAGCGAGGCGGCCATCGTCAATCGCACCCTCGGAGGCATGCGGCTCTCCTTGCTGGTGGGCGGCCTGCAGCGAGCCGAGTTGAGATCGATGCTCGAGCAACTCGCCGACGTGGAGGTGCTCGAGCTCTCCAGCGACGGGGAGGCGCTGCGCGCCGAACTCCGAACGGCCTCCGATCGGCGAGCCACCATCTCCAGACTGGTCGTCGACGCCGGAGCCGAGCTGCTCGAGCTCGGGCGCAGTGAGCATGAGCTCGAGAGCGTCTTCATGCGGCTCGCCGAAGGGAGCGCGTACGCAGCGCCGAACAGCGGTGGGGTCCACTGATGGCCGCCCTCGCCAACGTCGGGTTGATCGCTGGCCGGGAGCTCCGCGCATATCGGCGCTCGCCGCTCGGAGCCATCGTGGTCTGCGGGATGCTGCTGATGAGCGGGATCCTGTTCTACATCTTCGGGCTGAGCGCGGAGCGCCTGCTCAGCGCGGAGGTGTTGCGGCAGTTCTTCTACAACGCCAGCGGCCCTCTGATGATCGCTTGCCCACTGCTCTCGATGCGCCTCGTGGCCGAGGAGCGGCAGACAGGTACGCTGACGCTGCTCAACACGGCGCCGATCACCGACGCTCAGATCGTGATGGGCAAGTTCCTCTCCGCGCTGTGCGTGATCAGCCTCGCGACGCTGCTCACCGCCTACATGCCGGCGCTGATCTTCGTGAACGGGAAGGTCAGCGTGGGACACATCCTGGTCGGGTACTTGGGCCTGCTGCTACTCGGTGCGGCGTCGATGAGCGTTGGCCTCTTCGCCTCGACTCTCGCCCGTTCACAGGTGGTGGCGGTGGTGATCTGTGCGCTGATCCTGGGGCCGATGGTGACCCTCTGGATGCTCGCGAAGGTCACTGACCCGCCGCTGAACACGTTTCTGGGTGCGCTCTCCTTGCACCACGAAAACTTCAAGCCCTTCATGGACGGAGTGCTGAAGCTGGACGCCGTTGCATATTACCTCGCGGTAACAGGGTTCTTCCTGTTGGCCGCCACGAAGGTGCTGGAAGCGAGGCGCTGGCGATGAGCGATACGACGCAAGACACCAAGCGCCTCGCGCAGTGGTTGCTGCCCGCCTACCTCGTGGGGCTGCTGCTATTGTTGCTGGGTGAGCGCGTTCTGGCCGGGATGGACAGCGGCCGCTGGATGGCGACTGGCCCCGCGCTGGTGCTGATCGGCTTCGGTACTCTGGGGCGCTTCGTCCCCGCCTTCCAGGAGCGAGGCGAGACGCGGGGGATCGCTCGCATCATGCAGGTGCTGGGCCTGATAGCCCTCGCCGGCGTCGCGGCATACTTCGTGAGCACGGACGCTGGCCTCCGCGCGTTCGGCCTGGATACGGGGCCAGCGAAGGATCGCGAGCGCACGGCGGATATCCTGCGCGTGGTCTGGGCCGCGCTGCTGATGCTCGGCACCTTGCCGCAGATCTTCGCCGAGGCGGCCTTGTGGCCCATGCGCCGCTCTCCCCGGAGCGAGCGGCGGCGGGTCCTCGCCGCCGCGACAGCGGGCTTCTCACTCGCAGCGGCGGCGGTCTACTGTAGCCTGTTCGTATTCGCGGCGGGGACGCTGGAGTGGAAGCTCGACTTCTCTTATTTCCGCACGTCACGCCCGAGCGACTCGACCAAGAAGATCGTCGAGAGCCTGGGGGAGCCGGTGCGCGTCGTCGCCTTCTTCCCCGATGTCAACGAGGCACGCAACGAGGTCAAGGGCTACCTGGACGAGCTCGCTCGGGCCAACCCTCGACTCCAGGTGGAAATTCAAGATCGGCTGATGGCGCCGGCGCTCGCTCGGGAGCTGAGGGTCACGCAGGACGGGGTGATCGTGCTCGCCAAGGACAGCGTCAACGAGAGCCTTCGCATCGGCACCGAGATGAGCGGCGCCAAAAAGAAGCTGAAGACGCTGGACAGCGACTTCCAGGAGAAGCTGCTCAAGGTGGTGCGCAAGCGCCGGGTGGCCTACCTGACCGTCGGCCACGGGGAGATCAACGATAAGCCGGTCACGGGTGAAGCGCCCAAGGATCGCTCGGCGTCCATCCTGAAGCGCCAGCTCGAGGCCCAGAACTACCTGGTGAAGACTCTCGGTCTGGCGCAGGGTCTCGGCAGCGAGGTCCCGGGGGACGCGACGCTGGTGATGGTGCTCGGCCCCACGGAGCCCTTCGCGCCCGAGGAGCTGACGACGCTGAAGGCCTACGCGGACCACGGTGGCAAGCTGTTCGTCGCCCTGGATCCCGATGCGGTGTCGCCCACGGCGACCCTGACTGGGGACGACACCCCCGAACAGCCCGATGCCGCGGCGGCGGCGACCCGCGACGGCACGCCTGCTGCGAGCGCCAAGCCTGCCGCGAGCGCCAAGCCTGCCGCGAGCGCCAGGCCTGCTGCGAGCGCCAGGCCTGCTGCGAGCGCCAGGCCTGCTGCGAGCGCCAGGCCTGCTGCGAGCGCCAAGCCCGGGGCTGAAGCACCAGGCCCGGCGCCTGCCGACGCGGAAGCGCTGGCGGGGCTGAATGGCCTGGCGGAGGTGGTGGGGGTCGATCTCGAGCCAGGCATCCTGGTCAACGACTCGCCAGCCAAGCATCTGCGAATGCGCTTCAACGCCTCGGATCGCGGCTTGCTACCCACGAACAAGTTCTCCTCCCACGCGGCTGTCTCGACGCTGAGCCGCAACTCTGCCCGAGCAGCCATCGTCGTCAACGGCGCCGGGAGCCTGGTCAAGTCTCCCCAGGGAAAGACTCAGGTCGATTTCGCGATCCGCTCGCTCTCGGGTACGTTCGCGGACCTCAATCGCAACTACGAGTTCGATCCCGGAGAGGTCCGCAAGGTCTACAACTTCGCCGCAGCGGTGACGAGTGGCGGCAAGCCTGCGAAGAAGCCGGACGCCAACGCGAAGCCAGACGCCAAGGGCAAGCCGCTGCAAGACGAGCTGCTACCCGAGGAGATGCGAGCCTTCGTGATCTCCGACGCGGATGCAGTGAGCGATTTCGTCATGGCGAAGTCTCCCACGAATCAGCTGATGTTCGTCGACGTGGTGCGTTGGCTGGGAGGCGAAGAGAGCTTCGCCGGGGAGATCTCCAGCGAGGAAGATCGTCCGATCGAGCACACCAAGAAGGGCGACACGCTCTGGTTCTACAGCACGATCCTGGGCGTCCCGCTGCTGGTGCTCGGTCTCGGGCTGTTGCTGAGCAGGCGTCCGCAGAGCAAGGCAGCTCGGGCAGGGGGGGAGAGTTCCTCACCCCCAAACCCCGAGGAAAAGGCCGAAGCGCCGGGGAGTCCGCGAGACGCCGGGGACACCGCCGAAGCAGACGACGAGCACGAAGCAGACGACGAGCACGAAGCAGACGACGAGCACGAAGCAGACGACGAGCACGAAGCAGACGACGAGCACGAAACGGACGACGAGCACGAAGCGGAGGAGAAGTCATGAAGGCGAACCGAAGCCTGTTCCTCCACGGAGGTCTGTTGCTCGCAGCGAGCGCGCTCGCCTACTCCGGGTTCACCAAGAGCGCGCCGCCCCCCGGAAGTCAGCATCTCCAGGTGCAGGTGTGGTCGGGCAAGCCCGACCAGCTGAGCAAGATCGAGCTGGAGATGGAGGGCCGAAAGGTAACCCTCGAAGCGAAGAAGGACCGAGATGGGCGCTACTTCGTGGGTGAGCTCACGCGGGAGAAGCGCACTCCGCCGCCGTCGAAGGCGGACGCTGGCGCAGGCCAAGCGCCTGCCGCCAAGCCGGAGAGTGAGACCGTCCGCTTCATCGCGGCGAGCAGCATCGAGAAGCTGACCGAGCAGCTCGCACCCCTCGGCGCCTACCGATCACTGGGTAAGATCGCCGACGCCCAGCTGGCCGACTTCGGCTTCGACAAGCCCGAAGGGACCTTGCGGGTGACCCTGGGCGGAGCCACCCACGCGCTCCAGCTCGGAGGTACGACTCCAGGTGGCGCCGATCGCTACGTCCGCGACGTCGACAGCGGGGTGGCCTACGCGATCCTCGGCAGCATCACGCGAGATCTGGAGAACGCCGACTCCCGCCTGACCGAGCGCAACCTCAACGGCTTCGAGCCCGAGCAGATCACCCGGGTGCGCATCACTGCCGGCGATCAGACACGAGAGCTGGTCCCGATGGCGGGTAATCAGAGCGCCTGGGCGGACGCCGAGTCACCCAGGCAAGAGGACGAGACGGCCACGAACTGGATGGTCAAGCTCGGGCGCCTGCGACCCAATCGCTACGTTGGAGAGAAGCCCGATCCTGGCTCCACGCCGGTCTTCGCGGTGGAGTACTTCGAGGGCAGCAAGCGCATCGGAGAGCTGATGCTGGTGCGGGAGAAGGCGGAAGGGGAGGGAGAGGACGCCAAGGTGGAGTACCTCGTCCGCACCGATCACACGCGCTGGTTCGCCAGCGTGATCCGCACCACGGCCGAGCAGCTGGACCAGGATCTCGGCTCGGTCGTCCGCTGAACGGAGCCCAGCGGCCATATCCACGCGGCAACGATTTCGGAGAGCTGCCGCGTGGGACGAAGTCAGCTGGGGCCGTTGGCGACGCTGCCGTCCTTGAGCTTGTTTCCGCCGTAGGGCTTGACCTCCTTGACCTTGCCCCACTCGGTCTCGAAGAGCTCGACCATCTGCTTGAATTTCTCGGGTTCGACCTTGGCCAGGTCCTTCTTCTCGCCTGGATCGTCCTTCAGGTTGAAGAGATCCTTGCGCCAGCCGTTGTCGTAGACGATGAGCTTGTAGTCCCCGAGGATCATGGCGCGCACTCGCGGATTGTTGCTGTCTGCAGGGAGATCCATGATCACTGGTCGCTCGGCTGGCTCTTCCCGACCATACAGCTCCTCGACCAGGCTCTTGCCCGCGAACTCGCCCTCTGGGGCGTCGACTCCCATCAGGTCGAGGACCGTGGGGGCGACGTCGATCGCACCTCTCGGGGTGTCGATGCGGCGCCCTTCGTCGCGATCCGGCAGGTGCACGAACAGAGGGACGTGAGTCAGCATTTCCCAGAGGGAAAAAGCGTGACGGTACTGGTGGTGCTCTCCGAACGCCTCACCGTGATCGGCGCTGACGATGACCGCCGTCTTGGACCACCAGGGCTGCTGCTTGCAGTAGTCGAGGAGCTTTCCGATCCAGAGGTCCGTATAGAAGATCTCGGAGTCGTATCGCCCGCGCGCGCTCTTGCCGAAGTCGGGAGACTCCTTGTGGGTCGTGTAGACGTCGTGAGGATCCATGTAGTGGAGATACATGAAGAACGGTTTGTCAGCCTTCACGGCGCCGAGCTGGTCGATCGCCATCGGCGTCAACTTCTGACTCGTGACGTGGTTGTCCGTCTGTGCGTCGAAATCGATACCCTCCACCACACGCCAGTCGTCGAAGCCTTGATCCATCTTGTTTCCGCGCTTCATGTACATGTGGGCGTGACCGGCCATGGTGTGGACCCCCGCAGCCTGCAGGAGCTCCGGGAAGAAGGTGTCGGCATCGGAATACTTGGTGAAGAAGAAGCCGCTGCGTCGGAGCGCCGAGGGATACTTGCCGGCGAGCAGACCGCCGACGCTCTTCGCCGTGTAGCTCGAGATCGAGTGAGCACGCGTGTAGCTGACGCTGTGCTTCTCGAGTTCCGTGAGGTTTGGCGCGATGGGCTTGTCATAGCCAGCCCAGGGCATGTCGGCGCGCATGCTGTCGACGAGTATCAAGAGCACGTTGAGCGGACGATCCGGCGCTGGCTTCGGCGGAGGCTCGGGGGCGCTCGCCGTCGCGGCCGCGCTGGAGGCAGCGCTCGCAGGGGTCGGCGTCGACGCCACCGGGTTCGTCGTCGGTGTCGGCGGTGCTGGTGGCTGCGCCGGTGGGGCGTTCCCGCAGCCGAGGGCAACCAGACCCAGGATCCAGGCAGCGCGGAAGCGCCGCGGGCGCGCGACCGAATGGCCGCCATTCGAGTCGAGGCACAGACGAGGTGGGGTTGAGCGCATGCGGGGCGACGTACCCCGATCCGAGACTCGAATCCAGCCTGGCTACACCCTGGCCCCCAAGCCGAAACCTCGGGGATGCAATTCAATTGCCGGAAGCATATCCGCGTGCGAACCTTTCCCTCATGAAGACTCGGCTCTTGATCCTCACTTCGATTTTGGCTCTTAGCGCCAGCACGGTCGCGTGCAGCAGCGACGACGACGGTGGTGGCAGCGGCGGCACTGGCAACGCTGGATCCGGCGGCACCGGCAACGGTGGCACTGGAGGTGGCAGCGGTGGCAGCGGCGCCACTGGCGGTTCCGGCGGCGGAACCACGCTTCCGATGGACGCCTGCGTCGATCTCCAGACCGAGTACGAGGCGGAGTACGACGGCAAGACGATCGCGGACATCGCCACCGACTGCGGTCGCAACAGCTGCATCGGCGACCTGGGAAGCGATGCCTTCGCCCCGTGCGTCCAGGAGTGCATCGACACTGCCACGAACGACGCAATCGCCGCGAACGACTGCTCCCGCTGCGTCGTGATCACCGTCGAGGCCGGAGCGACCGACTGCGTCACCAAGTGCCTCTCCGACAAGAACGAGTGTGGCCCGAACGGCGACCTCAGCTGCTGTACCGCCTGCTTGTGCGAGACAGGCGCCTACGACAAGCTGGTCTCCTGCACCGGCCTGCCGAGCGACACCTGCGACGCCTACGCGCAGTGAGCTGACGCTCGACGGGGCTCCGCCTCGGCGGACGCCCAGGCTTCAGGCTGCTCGAGAGGGCAGCCTGAAGTCGTTTGTGCATCGGCCCACCGCTCTCAGTTCGTGCGCCGGAGCTCCTGGAGCAGCTCGCTGGCGCTGCTCGGCCGACACGGCACGCTGAAAGCGCCGAGCGTCGTCTCCAGCAGCAGATGCCAGGCGTCTTCTCCGTCGGGGCTCACCGCGTGGACCCTCCCCAGCGTCTCCGGGGGAACGCGAAAGCGCTCTCGCCGTAGTCCCAGCGTACGCGCCTCGAGGATCAACCCGCTGGGCCCCGTGCGCAGGACTAGACGGCTTGAAACCAGCATCAGACCGACTGCGCTGAGCAACAGGGAGAAGAACACCGCGAGGGCGATGCTCAAGGCTGACAGCGGCAGCCCCGTCTGTGCGCGGCGATAGATGTCGATGCCCCACATCAGCCCGACGCCAACGCCGCCGATCAACACCGTGATTCCTCCCGGTAAAGGCGGGTCATGGGGCTCGAGCACGATCTCCCGTGGCACCGCGCTCGGTCGCTCCGCGTCTGCTGCGACCTCCGCCGCTCTCCAGGGGGTGGCCCCCTTCGGCAGCCCCCAGCCGGTGCGCACCGGGAGCGGGCACACCTCGAGCAGCCTGCCGAGATCGCGACTGACAGCCGCGGGGTCCTTGGCGCTGAGCAGCACCAGCTCCCGCCCCGCCCGGGCCCTCAATCGCACTTCGTAGCGGATGGTCGGCACCTCGTCTGGGTTCTCGGTGGTTCCGCCGAGCTCCAGGCCCTGGATGTCATCGAGCGCGATGGGATTGCCCGCGCCCTCCAGTCGTCGCTCCCGGAGCTGCAGCACGAGGCGCTT
The DNA here is from genome assembly GCA_041389745.1 of Polyangiaceae bacterium. Lineage (GTDB taxonomy): Bacteria > Myxococcota_A > Polyangia > Polyangiales > Polyangiaceae > JAHBVY01. Next base: position 13,557 of record JAWKRF010000042.1, on the reverse strand, counting down.
GCGCCGCGGCCAGCTCACACCAATCAGTCCGCCGCCGATCGCCGCCAGCACGGCGAAGGTCAGCCAGTGAGGGAGCGTGAGTTCCTCCCCGAAGAACGGCAACAGCGCCGCCACCAAGAACAGCGCGCCCACGCCGAGTCCACCTCGTACTGGGGTCCGACTCTCGAAGACCAACCGGTCGTTGTCGAGGCGTGCCAGGCGCATGGTCTGGGCGGGTATTAGTCCCATTTCGCTGAGGATTGTCCGCGTATTTTCTTCGGCACCCGGATAGCCGGGCTTAGGTGCACGAATCGCACCTGACCACGGAGTTCGGGGCTGCGTCGTCGGGGGCGCACGCCAGCGGGTTCGGGGGGGAGAGGGCGTCGGTGAGCGGCGCTCGACCAGGCATCGTCCGCTGAGTGTTGCCGAGGAAACCGCGAATTTTTGCGACGCGGGGCCCACTTATGTCATGCGAGGGACCATGGGTAGCTCCTTCAGGTCCCTCGTCTGTCTCAGCGCGCTCACGCTGGTGCTTGGATGTTCCAGAGACAAGGCAGACGAGGACGAAGCGACCAGGCTCTCCGCAGCCGCCCCGCGTCCGTCGAGCGCCCCCTCGGCAGCGTCGAGCAGCGAGGGGCTCGAGCCGGCTGAGGAGCCCGACCCCATCGCCGAGCAGCCCGAGGAAGCGCCGCTCGTCGACCTGGCGGGCGTCGCTCGGCCCGCCGCGCTCAGCGTCGTCCGTCCGGGCCCTCGGGTATACGCCAAGGCGATGCGCGTCTGGGTCTACCAGAAGCCAACCCGCAAGAGCCGGCGCCTCGGTTACCTGCGCGCAGGCGCCTCCTCGCCAACCAGCGCCGAACCCGCCGGGCACGACGACTGCGCCAAGGGCTGGTTCCCCGTGGAACCTGGCGGCTTCGTCTGCGTCGGTCGCCGGGCCACGCTGGACGGCAAGGACCCGATCGTGCTGGCCACCCAGGAGTACCGACCGGATCACATGCGAAAGCTGCCGTACATCTACGGCACCGTACGCCGCCCCGGCCCGATCTACCGTCGCTTGCCGAGCGGCGAGGAGCTGCGCAAGGCAGAGTCGGACGTCGATGATCGCATGAAGGCCTGGCTGGAGGCCGATGGGGAAATCGGCGCTTCCTACGCCCAGGACGTCTGGCTAGGGGGCGAGGGGGAAGTCCCAGACCCCGCCAAGGCCTGGGAAGACAAGCTGACGGACTCCGTGCCGGAGTACCTCAGGAACGGCGGGATGGCGCCCAACCTGCTTCACTTCAAGGGCGATCTGAGCGCGCTCAGCATCGAGCACATGCGGCCCAAGGTCGGCTACTCATTCCTCCGTACGTTCTTCTGGGAGGGACGCCGCTACGGCGTGACCACCGGCCTCCGGGTGATGCCCACCGACCGCCTGCGCCCGATCCAAGGCTCCGACTTGCATGGAGTGCGGATCCCCGAGGATATCGACTTCCCGTTCGCGCTGGTGCGCAAACCGTTCGCTCACTTCTATCTCTTCAAGAAGGAGAACGGTCGCCTGGTGAAGTACGAGAAGGCGCCGTATGGCGGCGCTGTGAAGCTGACGGGCAAGCAGCGCTTCTTCAACAAGGTGCTGCACTACGAGACCAAGGACGGCTACTGGCTGAGCGATCGCGAGGCGTCTCGCATCGAACCCGCCAAGAAGATGCCCAGGTGGGGCAGCGAAGGCAGCAAGTGGATCGACGTGAACCTGACGCTCCAGCGCCTCGTGCTGTACGAAGGCACCAAGCCCGTCTTCGCGACGTTGATCAGCAGCGGTGAAGCGGGGCTCGAAGACCACAAGACCAGCACCGCGACCAAGCGCGGAATCTTCCGCATCCACACCAAGCACATCACGACCACGATGAGCTCGGACGAGGTGGGCGAGGAGTTCGAGCTGCGGGACGTGCCTTACGTGCAGTACTTCGAGGAAGGCTATGCCCTGCACGCGGCGTACTGGCACGATCGCTTCGGAACACCGAAGAGTCATGGCTGCATCAACCTGGCCCCGGAGGACGCGCGGAGGATCTTCTACTGGACGGAGCCTCACGTCCCCCGCGGCTGGCACGGCGCGCTACTGCCGCTGAAGGGCACGATCATCTTCGTGCACCCCTGACTCCTGAGCCAGCCAGCGCAGGACGCGAGCGTCAGCCGGCTTCCGCGTCGGCGTCGGCGGAAGCCGAGTCAGCGGCGCCCGAGTCGACGCCTGCGTCAGTTCCCGAGTCGACGCCCGCGTCAGTTCCCGAGTCGACGGCCGCGTCAGTTCCCGAGTCGACGCCCGCGTCAGTTCCCGAGTCGCTCCCGGAGTCCGCACCGGCATCCTGGGGCAGCGGGTTTCCTCCGCAGCTTCCAGGCGCCGCCAGCTCCACTTCTGCGCTGACCGAGAGCGGTTCGCCGTCTGCGCCCTCGAGCGCAACGCCATCGTCGTCTGCCAGCGTCACGCTGAAGGTGTACTGAACGCCGAGCGGGGCGTCGGCGAGCGAGAACGTCTGAGAGGCGCTGCTGCCGCGGGCGCTCTGACTGAAGTCAGCGCCCGCAATGGAGAACTGCAGGTGCCCACAGGCACTGCGACTGCCACAGGCGCCCGGGGCGCGCAGCTCACCATCTGTCAAGCGGACCTGCACCGCCACGGAGCCATCGCTGTCGTGACCACGCTCGACGCAGCTGTCTCCCGGTTCCCAAGCCGGCGCGCCCACGGGTGTGATGCGGATGAGGCTGAGACTCGGCGGCACTGACGTGGAGCTGGGCTCCGTGGATTCGCTGCTGCACGCGTAGAGCAGCGCGGCGGCTGGCAAGAGAGAGCCGGCTCGGCGGACTACCTTACGGAAACGCTGAAGGCGGAGGGCTGGAGTCTGAGTCATGATTTCTTTGCGGGGAGCTCGGCCTGCTTGGCGGTGCTCAGCATCCGCTCGGCGCTTTCTCCGGCTTCGCGGTCGATCTTGAAGCCCTGAACGCTGTCTTCGAGGGAACCTGCCAGGCTGTGGAGCTTCTCGCCAGTGGCGACCGCAGCGTGGCTCGAGTCCAGTACCTGCTCCGCGATCTGCTGGACGGCGTCCATGTTGCGAGCGATTTCGTCCGAGGCGATGGCCTGCTCTTGCACCGCGAGGGCGGTGTCGTCAATGACCTTGATCAGCGACTGCAGATCACCCAGCGTGCTGCTCACGAGATCGGTGCCTTGCTCCACTTCTCGCGATCCGTCCTGCATCACACGGACCGCTTCTCCGGTCTGATCCCGGATCGTCCCGATCAGATCCTCGATGTCCTTGGCGCTCTGGCCGACCCGCTTGGCCAGACTGCTCACCTCGTCCGCGACCACCGCAAAGCCGCGACCATGCTCGCCGGCGTGAGCGGCCTCGATGGCTGCATTCAGCGCCAGCATCGTGGTCTGCTCACTGATCTGTCGGATCACGTCCACGATGTTCGCGATGCGCTTGCCGCTCTCACCCAGGGTCTCGATTCGACCTGCAGCGTCTTCCACCGTCTTGCGGATCTCCGCCAGCCGGCCGATCGCGTTGTGCACGGCTTCGCCCGACTGCTTGGCGCTCCGAGAGGCGCTCGCCGCGTTCTCGGCGACCTGCTGAATCGAGGAGGAGAGCTCGGTGACCGCAGCGGTGGAACCGCTGATCTTCTGTGCCTGATGGCGCGCGCCATCGAGCATCTGCTTGCTGATGGCGGAGATCTCGCCGGAGCTGGCACCCACCTGGAAGGCAGAGCGCTGGACGCTCCCGGCCAGGTCGTGGATCTGACTGAACACCTGGTTGAGGTTCCCCGCGAGGACGCCCAGCTCATCACGGGTCCGCACCTCGAGGCGAGTCGTCAGGTCGGCGTCGCCGCGCGCGAGTTGCCCCGTGACCTCGATGTACTTGCGCAGTGGTCGCGTTATCTGTGCCGCGAGGAAATACCCGACGAGCAGCGCGATCGCCGCGGCGATGGCGAAGATGGCCGCGATCTTCACGGTATGTTCTCGGAGCTCGTCGGTGGTGTGGCCGCGAGTCCGCACCAGGTACAGCGTGCCCAGCTTGGCGTCGCTCTCGGGGCCGAGATAGCCCTTGGCGTCGCCCTTGTAGAAATCGAAGGTGTCGTCGGCGTCGAAGTCGAGCACGGGAACCTCGACCTCTTCGCCGTCGACCGTCTCCCAGATGCTGCGTGGCTTGCCGATGGCATGTAGCAGCTGCTGGCTCTGCTTGGATGGCAGGGCACTCGCGAGCACTCGGTCTCCGGAGACGAGCGCAATGCGGTGCTGCTTCCCGGGCTCGTTCGAACCTGAGTTCGCCGCGAAGTCTTTGAGGAAACGCGTCAGGCGTTGGCCGATGAGCAGCGTCCCGACGACGCTGCCCGCAGGGCTCTGGATCGGTACTCCGGCGACGCGATACACGTCCCCGTCGATTACCGCCAGCTCGCTGCGGATCCCCTTGCCCGCCTTCAAGTCCTGAAACAGGCGCGTCCCCCGGTAGTCGGGCACCGCTTCGAAGCCCGGCGCTTGAATGACTTTCCCCGAGGCATCGCTGAAGGTGACGATCTCTGGCGCCAGGGTGCCCGACAGCACCTCCGAGAGGCGCTTGATGGCTTCGAGCGCTTGTGCAGGCTCGCCGTTCGTGAGCGCGGTCACCAGCGCCGGGTCCTTCGCCACCACACCGGTCGCCGCGTACTCCGACGTGCCGGCTTGGCGCAGGTCGCGCTGGAAGCGCTGGAAGTGCGTCTTCAGGTAAAGCCCCCGGCCTTGAGACTTGAGCGCGTCGTACGCGGTCCAAGCTCCCAAGGCCAACACCACCGCGGACACGAAGACGATCGTCCCCATGATCTTCCCGCGCACGCTCAACATCGCCCAGCCCATGCGACCTCGGACGCTAACTCTGGTCGCGCCCAATTGACAAACCAACACGTGAGCGAGCCCATAGTCGGCCCTGAATCAGCGTGGATATACCCACGCACAATCCCGCGACGCCTCCGGTCCACGCGAGCACCGGCGACGAACCAACCTGGTTCAGGGCCAGGCCAGCCACCAGACCACCGAGGGGAACCGTCACGCCGATCACCCAGGTGCGGGCCCGGCGGCGGTCCCTGGCGGGCATCACCTCGTAGAGCAGGTTCGTCACCGGACCCCGCAGAGCCGCCCGCAGCTCGCCATCCACCCAGCGCGCGCCGAGCGCCAAAGGCACCGCCAGACCGGGACTCACGCCGCTGGTCAACGCCAGTCCGAGCTGGCCCAGCAGGTAGCCTAACCCCCAGATCCCGTTGACCCACTCGAGCTGTCCGCCGGACAGCCAGCGTCGCAAGAAGGAGATCTGGAGCAGCAAAGACACCAGCGCGGTGACCACGCTGTAGCCACCCAGCACCCGCACCAAGGTGTGCTCGTCGAAGGCCCGTTCGAGGATCCCGCCGCTCTGGGTGATCAAGGCCACGCGTCCTGCGGCCAGGGCGAGTGCGCCCAGCATCAGCGCAGTCAGCATGCCGTGCGAGCCCTGGGATTCGGTCACGCTCGCCGGAGCAGCCGGATCGGGCGAGTCAGCCCCTGCTGCTCCCCCCGCGGCGACCGTCGCCGCGAGGAAACCAAAGGCCGCCAGGAGCGCCACCACCGCGTGAGCGCCCGCGATGAGCAACACGCCGCCGCTCAGCAGCGCACCGACCCTGCCCAGGGCGTAGACGCCCGGCAGGTGATGCTCCCTTCGCCCCCGGGGGAGGCGCTCCAGGGTCAACACGCCGAAGTCGATGGACCGCTGACGGGTCACCAACGAACAGCCCACGAAGCCGACGTAGATGGCCCAGGCCTCTCGCACGACCAGGCTCAGCACGCACAGGGCACCGCCCAGCGCCATCATGGCTGCAATGCGTCGCGCCGCAGGGAATCGGCCAAGCAGGCGCTCCGCGAGCACGGAACCGACCGCGTCGACTCCGGCCCGCATCGCGAGCGCCAGGGGTAGGGCGGTGGCGCCGATCTGTTCGACGAACCGCGCGAGCATCAGCGCGTCGAGCGCGGTCTCTCCCGCCTGAGCGCTGGCAAGCAACAAGCCGAGGCGCCGCGCACCTTGGGTGTGCAAAGAGGCTGGGCCGCTCATGGGCGCCACCCCGGCGAGTTCATTGAGGCGCCGGTGCGCGGTTGCTGCGACATATTTTCGCGCGGAAACTCCCACGGATCCGAGTCGGACCCCGACCTTCGGCCGCGGCGGCCTCGAAGCCAAGCACGCCGTCCACTTCGCCGTACTCGTCGAGGTTCAAGGCGCGGAGCTGGACGCCTCCGCCGGCGCCAAACAGGTAGCCCTTCTCCCCGATCCGCACCGTGGGCTCGGCGACCGGGTGCGACTGGACACCGGCAGCCATGCCGCGCAGCTCAGGACCAGCCCAGGCGTAGCTCCCCGCTTGCAGCGTCATGTCGGGTGGCGTGACGACCACGATGGTGACCAGGGCCTTACCAGCAGGTGGTGGCACGAATCGCTCGCAGGACGCCTCGTAGTCGGCGAGCGTGATGCGCAACTCGTTGCGCAGCCCGGGCAGCTCGACGTACTCGGCGAACGCGGCCTTCGGCTTGAACTGGATCGGCTGCCCGCTGCCGACGTCGACCTCGATCGGCGCGACCTGCTTCTCCTCGCAGCCCACCACGCCGGTCAGCGCCGCGCACAGCATCAGCGCCGTGAGACGTGATTCGACGATGGAGCATCGATCCATGGGCGCAGATCCGCACACAAGGCCGCCCGAGGGCAAGAGCCGAGGCTCGATCCCGGGAATTCGTCGCCTCAGGCCGTGGCTGCGGTCTTCGGCGGCGTGATCGGCCAGGCCAGCTCGCGCAGCTGCTCGGAGAGGGAGGCAAGGGCTTTGCGGGTCTCCGTGGCGCTGGGGCGATGGCGTGGGTCCCGCCGCAGACAAGCCGCCAGGATAGTCATCAGCGGCGTCAGCTCCGTGAAGCGGCCAAGCTCCGCGATGTGCTCGGGCCAACCGTCGTGGCCCACGTGACTGGACGCCAGGGTCATCTCGTCGTCGCCGTCGAACAACGTGTTCGCGGTGAGCATCTCGTAGGCGGTGCAGGCGAATGCGTACATGTCGGCGGCCTGGGGTTCGGGGGTGAGGTCCGCCGGAACGACACCCAGGATCTCTGGTGCGCAGTACTCCAGGGTCCCACAGCCTGGGCGCAGCTGCCGCCCGCTGAGCCCGAAATCCACGAGCACCGGCTCGCTCCCGTCTCGCAGGATCACGTTGCCGGGCTTCACGTCGAGGTGCCCGACGCCAACCGCGTGCATGGCCTCGAGTCCCGCAAGGATGCCGTCCAGGTAGCCCAGGACGCGCTCCGTCGTCAGCGAACGGCTGCGGATCAGGCGGTCCAGGCTGAAGCCGCGGATCAGCTCCATCACCAGAATCGGCTTCGGCCGCGAGGCGAGGTCGAAGGTCACGAAGCGCGCGAGGTTCGGGTGCTGGGGCAGCCCGAGCAACGCGCCCGCTTCCTCACGGAATAGCTGGAGGAACTCCTGCTCCGAGATGGACCGAGCCATCGTCGGGTCGTACTGTGGCACCTTGAGGGCAAACAGTTCGGCCTTGTTCGAGTGCCGTTCCTCGACGCGCCGCGCCACGAACACGGAGCTGACGCCGCCGGCGCCCAGCGCTCGCACCACATAGAAGCCGCCGATGGTCCGCCGGGGCAGCAGCCAATCGGGTAGCGCTTCGCGGCGCTTCTGCAGGGGAATGGCGTAGACGTCGCTGGGCGGGCTGGCTGGCAGCGACGCGATGCGCGCCGTCACGGAGGCGATCGCCGCGGCCAGGGCTGGCGGCAGATCCGCCGCCAGCTCCCCGATCGCCATGGCCATTTGATCCCGGTTGGCAGGCACCCCAGCCGTCACGGCGCGCTCGATCAGCGCTGACAGCGGGGGCACGTCCGCGATGATCATGATGCTTGCGCTGCTACCGCCGCTGGCGAGGAGACGCCGGCTCGCAGCAGAGCTCAGGCGTCTCAGCGCATCCACCGCGTACTCCAGGTCGGCGATCGCGTTGTTGCCGCCGGCGGTGTCGACGATCTCGCTGAGCCCACGCGCGGCCGCGATGGTCTCCAGAGCTCGGCCGATTCGCAGCACCACCTGCCGCAGCGCTTCCCCGCGGTAAGAGCCTGTGGAGGAGACTCGACGGCTCAGCTCGACGGTCGCCGTGGCGAGCGCCGCTTCCTTGCCGTCGGTATCCGGCGGCGGGAGCGAGTCGAGGTTCCCGTCAGCGATCGAGTCCAGGGCGCCGCGACTGCCGCTGGCCAGGAAGCCTGCCCAGGCCGCGGCGGGCGCGCTCACGTCGTCGCTCGTCGACGCCTCTGCGATCGCAGACACGCTGCGCGCGTCGTCCAGCTCCCGGGCGAGGACCAGGAAGATGTCGCTGGGGTCGGCGACGCCTTCACGCACCGCCGCGTCGAACGAGCGGGCCAGGGTAGCGCAGGTGACGCGATGCAGGCTGCGGGGACAGGTCTTGAGCCGCTCGAGCATCAGGCGAATGATGTCGATCACGCGGTTCCTGACCCGTGTGGCGGCCTCCTCGGCGGTGTCTCGGCCAGCAGTTTCGAGGTCCACGAGGTGGAGCAGCGTCTTCAGACGCCGTCCGGTGCCCACGACTTGCGCGCGGTTACCCCCGTCGGGCTCGCTCACGCGCTCTCCATCGATCAACCAACGCCCCAGGCGCTCGTAGAGCTGGTCCAGCTCGGGAACCGACGCATCCGTGTCCCCTGGGCGCCTTCCGAGCAACAGCAGGTCGCTGAGTCGGGAGCGCTCGAGCGCTCCGGCGTCCAGCGTCAGCAGCGGGGGGAACGTCTCGGCGACCACTTCGCCATCCGGCGCGAGACGCAGGATGCGATCCATCGCTGAGCTCGCCCGGGCCGCCGTCTCCAGCGCCAGTTCGTGAGCCATGCGCGCGCCCTTCGACTCGAAGGCTATCAGCGCGCGTCGCACGCTCTGCAGCAGGCCGCCCTCGCTCTCGACGTCCTGAGAGAGGTCGTTGAGCGCTCGGTGAGCGATGTACCCGGTCACCGGATCCGCGCCGCGCATCTGATCGTCGAGCACGTCGCGCACGATCTCCTGCGCGCGCATGCCGAAGCCGGGGTTCGTCACGTCCCGCAGCAGCTCCACCGTCGCCTCGGCCACGTCGAGCCGCAGCGTCGCCGTGAGCCAGTCCAGCAGATCTTCGGCGGCATCAGGCTCCGTCTCGATCACGACGGGCAGACCCCAGGTCATGGTCGCGGCGATCCCTGGGTCGCGGTCGGCGATGGGGCCCTTCAGTAGACTGCGGCACTGCTTCATCGCGGTGTCCGCGTCTCCGGACATGCACGCCACCAGGCTCACCGCCGCGCGGCGCCACTCGGTGGGAGATAGCGCCGGGTCCAACGCCAGCTCGATTTCCTCGCGGAGTTCTGGTTCGACTCCCGAGAGCAAGCCGCGCGCCACCGCCGCGTGGCGCCAGACCAGCGGCTCCCGATCGTGGAGCAGTCGGTCGAACACCGGGCGGACACCGGGGCTGCGCAGCAGCTGCCTCGGGAACGGATCGCCTTGATGGCTGCGAGTCACCGCCTCACGCGCCGCGCGCTCGAGCAGCCGCGCCGCGAGACGCCGCGCAGGGAGCGCTCCGCTGGAGGGCTGAGCCACCCAGCGATCGAACAACTCACGGCGGGCGACCAGGGCGAAGGCCAGGGGATCCGAGTTGACCGACGCGCCAATCGACAGGTCCGTAACCAAGCTCACGCGCGCGCGCAGAGTGGCGGTGTCCAGTGGCTTCGCGTTTCCCAGCGCCATGCGATGCGCCACTGCGGCGAAGGTGCTCGCGGTGCCGCCATAGAGATGCGTGAACGCCCGGCGGCCGAACTCCCTGCGTTCGTTGCCCGGAGGTAACGCAGCCGAGATCTCGTAGAGCGCGACCGCCCGTGAGCTGGGTGCGATCCAGTCGAGATCGTCCGCCAGGCCTCGATCGAGGGCGACCCGCGCAGCGCTGACCAGCTCCGAGACCTCGATGCCATCGAGGGGAGGGGGACCATCGATGCGCTGGGCCCGCCCAAGCGCGGCCACGGCCTGGCGCCAGCTCGCTCGGCGCTCGTCAGCGTCCCCAACCCGCGGAAGCGTGTTCAGGGCCTCCACGGGATTCGGTCGAAGGCGCATTCAGTCTTCTAGATTACTACTGAGGGCGTGGGCGGGCGCAACCCGAGCGCGCAGGAACAAGATAGCGGCGACCAGGAGCCACCGGCTAGCATGGTTCGAAGAACGGTCGCCACGGCGAACTGTGGAGAAAGAAAACACGAGCAGCCGCTCCGGCGCGCGACGTGCCCGCCGCGGGGCCGCGGGCGGTATCGAGCCGAGCGAGACCACAAAACGCGGCAGCACGAGCGCTGTGCGGTGGTGTGGGTCTGGCGTGGACGCCTCACTCGCAAGGGCGGATCAGGTCCGCGGAGCGAAAGACATTCCCGAGTCGCTGACGTACCAGGTTTGCGACCGCTACGAGCAACCACTAGCGTGCACCCCATGCCGAGTCCCGACCAAGTCCTAGCCCGCGCCCGAGAGCACTGTTTCATGTCCGGAGTCGGCGACGTGGGCGAGTCGCTGTGTGAGGCGAACATGGCCTTTGGCCTCGCGAAGATCCACCACGTGCAGCGAGAGCTGGGGCTGCCGGCGGATGCGTCGTTCATCGGCGCGACGGACGCGACCGTCACCCGCAACACCAAGCGCTGGGGACAGGGCTTTGGCTATGGCGGCCGCATCCAGTGGACTGGCGACTTCGCCGTGCTCGACATCAAGAGCAACTGTTGCGGCATGATCGTCGTCGCCCCCGATAGTCCCGTCGACATCGAAGCCCTGGAAGCGAACGCGAAGCGCCTGCAGCGCGACCCGCCGAAGCTCGACGGCCACACGGTCGACTTCGATCTGGGTGAAGGCAACCATTTCGTCGACGTCTGCGACGTGGTGCAGACGTTCGATGGCGCCCAGGCAGACGCCGATCAGTACGTGATCATCCACACCAGCGGACACGAGTTTCGCGAGCGCTCCCCCCAAGGACCCGGGATCTACTTCGACGCCAGTGAGGAGCTCGCCGCGATGCTGGAGCCCCGCCAAACGCCCTGGGGCACCCTGCACATCCTGCGCGGACAGGCCGCCCAGGATTGGTACGAGATCTACAGCTGGTGCCAGGACTTCAGCTTGCGTCGGCGAGAGCTGCTGGCCCGGGAGCTGGTTGGCGGTTTGCGGGTGATCTGCAACCGGACCCATCAGGGCTTGGGGGCGATCAACGATGCGATCCTCGGCTGCTACCACTTCAGCCAGGAGGACCTCGACAGCGGCCAGCGCTTTCCTCTGACCCTGGCACCCGACCTCCCAGCGTATCTGGTGCGCCCCAAGCCGAGCTTCCAGTCACGCGTCCTCGAGCAAACGGGGCTTGGCGAGCGCGCGGAGCGCCACGGCTTGTTGCAGCGTCTCGAGACCGTGAACCTGTTACCGCACGGAGGCGGTTACGCCTACAGCCAGTACTCGGGCGTCCAGGGCGTGCTCGAGGACGGGCCGGATGACCGAAGGTTCCAGTTGACCCGCCCCGATGGCGGGGTGGACGCGGTGGGCGACGTGCGTGCCGCCGCCTATGGCTATCGGGGCGATGAGGTCCGGAAACGCATGCTGGAGCTGGATCTGGGCGACATCGAAGTCGAAACCAAGATCTCGTACATCCTCAGCCGCGACTGAACCTGCACTGGAGCCGCGTGCGGGGTGAGACGGGTGGCGTCGGCCCCGCGTGGAGGTGTAGCCTCCACGAGCGGGAACATACAGCACCCCGCGTTGGAGGATCTGCAGCATGATTCAGGCGCCCGAGCCCCGCAACGAACCCGTCCTGAGCTACGCCCCGGGCAGCCCCGAGCGCGAGGCATTGCGCGCGGAAGTCGAGGCATATCAGTCGGAGTCCCTTCCGCTCTGGATCGGGGGTGAGGCGATCCGCACGGACCAGCAGCAGACGTTCAGCTCCCCGCACGCGCACCAACGCAAGCTCGGCGCCGCGAGCCTGGCGGGAGAGCCCGAGCTGGCGAAGGCCCTCGACGCCGCCAGGCAGGCCAAGGGCGCTTGGGCGTCGCTCTCCCAGTCCGACCGTGCGTCGGTGTTCCTGCGCGCCGCCGAGCTCCTGTCCGGTCCCTGGCGCCAGAAGGTCAACGCAGCGACTTTGCTCGGACAGAGCAAGACCCCTCATCAGGCCGAGATCGACTCCGCCTGCGAGCTGATCGACTTCCTGCGCTTCAACGCGCACTACGCAGACAAGCTCGCCGAAGACCAGCCAAGCTCTTCAGCCGGGATCTGGAACCGCCTGGAGCAGCGTCCGCTGGACGGCTTCGTGTATGCCATCACGCCGTTCAACTTCACCGCCATCGCGGGCAACTTGCCGAGCGCCCCTGCGCTGATGGGCAACACCGTGATCTGGAAGCCATCACCCAACGCCATGCTGGCCGCCCAGCGGGTGATGGAGCTGTTCAACGAGGCGGGCTTGCCGCCCGGCGTGATCAACCTGGTCAACGGCGACCCGGTCGCCATCACGTCACGAGTCCTCGCGGCGCCCGACTTCGCGGGGCTTCACTACACGGGCTCGACCTCCGTGTTCCAGTCGCTGTGGGCGCAGATCGCGAACAACCTGCCCAAGTACCGCAGCTACCCACGCATCGTGGGGGAGACGGGTGGCAAGGACTTCATCTTTGCGCATCCGAGTGCGGACGTGCGACAGCTCGCCGTGGCCATCGTCCGCGGTGGCTACGAGTTCCAGGGCCAGAAGTGCTCCGCTGCCTCTCGCGTCTACGTGCCGAGGAGCCTGTGGCCAGAGCTGAAGAAGATCCTCGAGGAGACGATCGCGCAGATCCAGGTGGGTGATCCTGCTGACTTCTCGAACTTCATGGGTGCGGTGATCAGCGCCCAGGCCTTCGAGAAGATCTCCGGGTACCAGGAGCTCGGCAAGGCCGACCCGAAGGTGCGCTGCGTCGCCGGGGGCGGCGGCAACCGCGACGTGGGCTACTTCGTCGACCCAACGCTGTTCGAGGTGGAAGACCCCAAGCACCGTCTGATGCAGGAGGAGATCTTCGGCCCCGTGGTGACGCTCTGGGTGTACGACGACGCACGCCTGGAAGAAGCCCTGGATCTCGTCGACTCGACCAGCGGCTATGCCTTGACCGGTGCCGTGTTCGCACGTGATCGCCAGGCGATCGTGTCCGCTGCCAGCCGACTGCGCTTCGCCGCGGGGAATTTCTACGTCAACGACAAGCCGACTGGTGCGGTGGTCGGACAGCAGCCGTTCGGCGGGTCGCGGCTGTCCGGCACCAACGACAAGGCCGGCAGCGCCCAGAACCTCGCGCGCTGGGTGAGTCCTCGGACGGTGAAGGAGACGCTGAGCCCGCCGGTCGACTGGCGCTACCCGTACATGTCGTAGCGCGCGTCAGACGATGGTGAGTCCGCCGTCGACCACCAGGTTGTGCCCCGTGACGTAGCTAGCGGCGTCGCTAGCCAGGAACAGCGCAGCACCCGCGAGTTCGCCGGGCACCCCAATCCGTCCCAGCGCGGCGCGCGAGGTCACCATCTCACGGGCGGTGTCGCTGTGTACGAT
>JAWKRF010000041.1:0-55334 GCA_041389745.1 Polyangiaceae bacterium | reverse complement strand
GGGTTATCGTACTCACGAATCCCATCGTACTCATGCTCCAGCAGCTCGTCGGTGACACCGCCGGGAGCTGATCGCTTGGAATCGCCGATGCTCATCGTTCTTCTCCTGCTGCGTCGCGTGGGGTGCGCAGCAACTCGTCGTCCAGGGGCATGAGGCGCGCGGCTTCGTACTCGCTCTGGTGCTTCTTGCTGTAGACCCGGAACACCACGGCAATGAAGACGGCAAAGAAGATCAACAGGCCAATTTCCGCGTAGCTAGTGAGCCCCATGTTGCTCATGATTTCGCTGAGTTTCATGTCACTGGGCTCCTTGTGCGGAAGTGAGGGTGTCGTTCGGCGCGCCGGCCGCCGCGTTGGGAGCTCCTTGATCGCTCGCTGGTTGTGGGGCGGTCTTGATGTCGGTGCCGAGGCGCTGAAGATAGGCAATCAGAGCGATCACCTGCTTGTCACCCAGTCCCTTCGGGCCACCCTGGGAAGCGACCTCGTACGCGATTTCCTTCGCCTGCTCTCGCGCCTGGGCCTCTGCCTTGTTCACGGAGTCTCCGTACGGCACCCCGAGCATCACCATCACGTCCACCCGATGTTGGATCACGCTGAAATCGATCTCGTCGCGCAGCATGGACTCATATGCTGGCATGATCGACTGGGGAGTCGTGCTGCGCGGGTCCTCCATGTGGCGCACGTGCCAGAGGTGCGGGTACTTGCCACCGACGCGGTGAAGGTCAGGGCCGATGCGGCGTGAACCCCACTGGAAGGGGTGATCGTAGACGAACTCCCCGGGCTTGGAGTACTCGCCGTAGCGCTCGGTTTCCGCGCGCATCGGCCGCACCATCTGCGAGTGACAGTTGTAACACCCCTCTTCGATGTACAGATCCCGTCCATAAAGCTCGAGGGGCGTGTACGGCTTGACCGAGGCGATGGTGGGCACGTTCGACTTGATGAGGAACGTCGGGATGATCTCGAAGAGCGACGCGATGGCCACGGCCACGGTGACCAGCACCGTGAATTTGGCAGGCTTCCGCTCCCAGACACGGTGCCAAGCTGCCTGAGTGAAGTAGTTCAGTTTATGAGCGAACTCGAGCACCGGCGCGTGAGGCGGAATCACCAGCTTCGGCGAGGGTCCTTCGTACTCTCCGACGAGGGCCGGAGCCTCTTGCACGAGCTCCTCGTACTCCTTGGGTCTGTGCTTCCAGGTCATGGCCAGGTTCACCAGGCACATCACCACACCGGAAACGAACATCAGACCACCCAGCGCCCGCACCCAGTACATGGGCAGCACGCGGACGACGCTCTCGATGAAATCCGGGTAGGCGAGACGCCCGGTCTCGTCGAAGGCGCGCCACATCAGTCCTTGGGTCACCCCCGCGGCGTAGATCGCGATGATGTAGAACAGGATCCCCAGGGTACCGATCCAGAAGTGATACTCCGCGAGCTTCTTTGACCATAGCTTGGTCTGGAACAGGCGCGGGGCGAGCCAGTAGAGCATCCCGAAGGTCATGAAGCCGTTCCACCCCAGGGCGCCGCTGTGGACGTGGGCGATGGTCCAGTCGGTATAGTGGCTCAGCGTATTGACGCTCTTGATGCTGAGCATCGGGCCTTCGAACGTCGCCATGCCGTAGAACGTGATCCCCACCACGAAGAACTTGAGCACCGGGTCGCTAGCGACTCGGTTCCAGGCGCCACGCAAGGTCAACAGCCCGTTGATCATGCCTCCCCAGCTGGGCATCCACAGCATGACGCTGAACACCATACCCAAGGTGCTCGCCCACTCGGGGAGCGCTGTGTAGTGCAGGTGGTGTGGACCGGCCCAGATGTAGATAAACACCAGCGACCAGAAGTGCAGGATCGACAGCTTGTAGCTGAAGACGGGTCGCTCGGCGGCCTTCGGCAAGAAGTAGTACATCAGGCCGAGGAAGGGCGTCGTCAGGACGAACGCCACCGCGTTGTGGCCGTACCACCACTGCATGAAGGCATCCTGAACACCCGCGTAGATCGAGTAGCTCTTGAACAGCCCGGCGGGGATCACCAGGTTGTTGAAGATGTGCAGGATCGCCACCGTGATGATCGTCGCGATGTAGAACCAGATCGCAACGTACAGGTGGCGCTCGCGACGCTTCGCTATCGTGCCGAAGAAGTTGATCGCGAAGGCGACCCACACCACGGCGATGGCGATGTCGATTGGCCACTCGAGTTCCGCGTATTCACGGCTCTGGGTGATCCCGAGGGGAAGCGTGATCGCGGCGGACACGATGATCGCCTGCCAGCCCCAGAAGTGGAACTGGCTCAGCCTGTCGCTGAACATGCGCGCCTTGAGCAGGCGCTGCGACGAGTAGTAGACCGCCGCAAAGATGGCGTTCCCGGCGAACGCAAAGATCGCCGCGTTGGTATGCAGGGGACGCAGGCGTCCGAACGTTAGCCAAGGACCCACGTTCAACTGAGGCAGCACGAGCTGCAGGGCGAGCGTCAGCCCCGCGAGCGTCGCAACCAAACCCCAGATGATGCAGGCGAAGGCAAACTTGCGGACGATTGCGTCATCGTACGTAAAACGTTCGACACGAGTGGTCATCACGCGCGGCGTTCTTCAAGATGCGCGCCAAGCCCGTAGGCCTGCGGCACTTGGTCGCAATCTCCGCACGGAAGCCTCTGGATTTGCGGAGTTGGTTGGGCTGTATCGTCGAGGCTGACCCGGAGCGCCGCCTCTCCCCCCCCGAGGCCGACCTCAACACGCGCAATCCTTTCCGCTCGAGCGGTGCCTCGCGAACGAGATGCGGATCCCCGATGATGGCTCTCGAAACTACGAATCCTCGGGGAAAGTCAAAGATTTGACGCTGGACACGAACTCATAGAGCGACCAGCGACCCGTGGATGCCTCTCGCGAGCCGTAAGAACTGCGGAATCCGACCTTGTCAAAGCGCCTCGCGAGCGCCGCCCGTGTCGACGACCCCGTCACCCCGGCACCAAGAGGTCGACCCACCGGCGCAACGCGTTCGCGCACTTCGTGCCGCCCGGAAGCACGTCGGGCGAAGGATTCACCCGCACAGAATCGGGCAACTCCAAAAACGGTCGCGCGACAAAAAGCAGCGGCCCTCGTCCGTTTCGGGAGGAGGGCCATTTCCGCGCGGTCAAGGCGAGTCAGGCTGCCGCGACGTCCGCGACCTGGATCTCGGCGTGCACCTTCGTATCGCAGCGCAGCGAGCTGCTGATCAAGCAGTGCTTCTCCGATTTCTCCAGGAGGCGCTGCGCCCGCTCGACCACCGACTCGTCGCCTACGACGAGCTTCACGTCGAGCTCGATCTGAGAGACGCGGATCTCCCGCTCCACCTTGTCGAGGGTGCCCGTAGCGTTGCACTCCAGGCTCTCCCACTCGAGCTTGTTCGCCGCCGCGATGGCGCGAAACGTGAGGATGAAACAGTCACTCACCGCCGCCAGCAGCAGCGTCTCCGGCGACCAGTGATCGCCCGGACCGCCGAACTCCTTGGGACCGGCGCTGGCGAGATCAGGCACTCCAGGCGACGACAGGCGAACCAGCCCCTCGCCCCGACCCTGCGCGGCGGCGTGATAGACGTGGGGAAGAGGATCCATCAGCCGACCCTCGCGCGCTGCTGCGTGCGCACTTTGTTTGCGTGGGAGTCTAGCTGTCGCACTGCCGCCTCGAAGGCGTCTCGCACGGCCACATAGACGTCTTCCCTCCCGTGGTTCTTGCCGCTGTCGCGATTGACGTTGAAGTCGTGACCCTCCGCGTGCAACTCTAGGGAGACGGTGTAGATGCGGCCTTTGTGATGATGGTTGTGGGGCGAGTCGACCACCACGTGCACATCCGTCACGAGCTCCTTGTAGCGATCGAGCTTCTGGGCTTTCTCGCGGATGCGAGCCTCGATGGCGTCAGAGTGTGGCAGGTTGCGAAACGTGATTCGTAGCGGGACGCTCATGGATACGACCTCCTTCTGGTGTACCCAAAGCAGCTTCCGTGCCGTTCTTGTTCCGCGCGCTGGATGCGCCATCCGCGGACCCCTTGACCAGGTTGCTGGTCAAGACCTTCTGAGGCGGCTTGCGCAGATCTCGCACCAGTCCGAACCACGACAGCACGACTAGCGTGTAGTAGCTGATGTCGATCTCCCACCAGAAGAAGCCCTGATTCGCGCTGCCCTGGTAGTAGTGGTGGTTGTTGTGCCAGCCCTCGCCGAGGGTGATCAGCGCGAGCAAGAAGGAGTTCTTGCTGGTGTCGGAGGTCGCGTAGCGGCGCCTTCCGAAGCGGTGCGTGAGGGAGTTGATGGTGAAGGTGCCGTGGTAGAGCAACACCGTCGACAGGAAGAAGCCGGTAAACAATGCACTCCAACCGCCGAGCAGGAACACGCTCACCGCCAAGATCGTCGGCGGCACCAGATAGTGCTTATCCAGCCAGACCAGCTCAGGGTACTTCGCGAGATCCTTCACGCGGCTGAGATCGGTGTCCTCGTACTTGCGGCACAGGATCCAGCCCACGTGGGCCCACCAGAAGCCGCGAGACGGTGGATGCACGTCCTGGGGCGTGTCCGAGTACTTGTGGTGCACGCGATGATGCGAAGCCCACCACAGGGGTCCCTTCTGAGCCGCAGTCGCGCCACCGAACGCCAGCAGGAACTGCATGAAGCGCCCGACCTTGTAGCTGCGATGTGAGAAGTAGCGGTGGTAAGCGCCCGTGATGAAGAACATCCGCACCACGTACAGCGCGATGCACAGCGCGAAGTCTCGCCAGTTGAACCCGAAGTAGAAGATGCCGAGGGGCATCAGGTGCATGATGGCGAAGGGGATCGACTTCACCCAGTCGACCCGCTCGTTGTCAGACAGAGCCGGAGCTGCGCTCGGGGAGGCTTGGGACATGTCGCTACATCTAGCGAGCACATGTCAGCGTTTGGTCAGCTCCACATCACGCTTGTCGAATGCTTTTGGAAGCCTTCGCGCGACGATCCCGCAGGCCCTTCCGAGAGGCGACGACAGCCGGCAAGCGCTGCGTACTCCGCAGGAACCCGAGTTTGCTGCGCATGGCACCTCGCCTCGAGAAACCTCAGCGATCTTCCGGAGTACTCGCCCGGGTTCGGGGGTGAGGAACTCAATCTTGGCCTTGCGCCCGGTTTTTGCAGCGCCGTCTCCGCTCACAAGACAACTCGATCAACCGTGAGGTGACGCATGAACCGCCCCCTGGAACTCGAGACGCTGCAAGCGTCGTTGCCCATCAGCTTCAACTGGACCTACGAGCACGGTCGCCCCGAGCTCGGGCGCCTCTACCGCAAGGCCCTCGTCTCGCAGTGGAACGGGGAGTCCGACCTCGACTGGACCATCGACGTCGATCTCGAGGCGCAGAACCTGCCCGAGTTCATGCACCCGCTCTTCGGCTCGTCGCTCTACGACAGGCTCACCGAGACGGAGAAGAAGCGCCTGCAAGCCGAGCTCACCGCCTGGACCCAGTCCCAGTTCCTGCACGGAGAGCAGGGCGCGATGCTGGCGGCCGCTCAGCTGGTCGACTGTGTCCCTGACACGGACAGCAAGCTGTACGCAGCGACTCAGGTGGTTGACGAGGCGCGCCACGTCGAGGTCTTCGACAAGTACCTGCACGAAAAGGTCGGCTTCTCCTACGAGATCAACCCACACCTGCGCACGCTGCTCGATCTGATCCTCACCGACAGCCGCTGGGACATGAAGCTGCTCGGCATGCAGGTCATGGTCGAAGGTCTGGCGCTGGCCGCGTTCGGAGTGACGCGAAACAACGTGCTCGAGCCGCTGCTCAAGGATCTCACCGAGCACGTCATCCGCGACGAGGCGCGCCACGTCGCCTACGGCGTGCTCTCCCTCACGGACTACTACAAGGGCATGCAGGAGTCCGAGGTGCGCGAGCGCGAGGACTTCGTCTACGAGGGCGCGCGCTTGATGCGTGATCGCTTCCTGTTCCAGGAGGTCTGGGAGAAGATGGGCATGCCCGTCGAGGAGTGCATGCGCATCACCTTCGAGAACGAGGCGCAGAAGCAGTTCCGCCAGCTCCTGTTCGCCAAGATCGTGCCCGCCGTGAAGCGCATCGGCCTCCTTTCCTCGAGGCAACGCGAACGCTTCGCCGACCTTGGTATCCTGCAGTACGAGGACTGGGAAGATCCCTCCGAGGAGGTCAACTGACCAGGGCCGCAGGCGACACCACACAGCAAAGAGCCCCGCCGCCAAGCATGGCCGCGGGGCTCTCTTGCGCCGTACCTCGGACCAGTTCAGACGGGGATCACCGGGAGGCTCTCGGAGATGGCAGCGAGCTCCTTGCCTCGCTCCGGCGGCACCACCATCACGGGTACGTCGGCGTGGCGCACCACCCACTCGGCGACGCTGCCGAGCAATAGCCGCTCGAGACCCTTGCGACCGTGAGTGCCGAGCAGCACGAGATCGTAGTCAGCGTCCACGGCTTCTTCGACGATGCGCTTCTTCGGATCGCCGCGCAGCGTCTTGCGCGTGACGGTGACGGACTCGGGGAACTGGGCGTGTTCGATGAACGCTACCAGATCCGCGTCCAGGCGCTGCGCTGCCTGAGACTGGAACTCCTGCGCCGTGTAGGGCACGTCGGCGGTCGGATCTTGAGACGGCGTGAGCGGCGGTTCCCACACATAGACGACCCCCACCTCGGCGCCCCATGATTCCGCAAGGAAAGCTGCGTAGCGCAGTGCGTGGGCCGAACAGGGCGAAAAATCGACGGGAACCAGCAGCTTTTTCGGCTCGTTCATGCGACCTGCTCTCCTGAGTAGTCGCGCACCAACTCCTCAGCCAGCTCGTTCAGGAAGCCGTCGTGGCCGTGGGAGCGACGCGCCCGCTCGAAGTCCTGGAACGCCTCGGTGAGTTGCTCGCCGCGCTCGCCTTGCAGGAGCTCCATGGCGACAGGGTAGATCTTGGAGTTCTCCAGATCGACGTGGGCACGCATGAAGTCGACCAGCTCCTGGCCGACGCTCTTCAAGTGGCGCAGATCTTCGCCGGTCCACAGCCCTCGCTGCGCCGCCGCCTGACGGATCACCCGCATCAAGTAGCGCTCTTGGTTGTGATCCTTGCGCAGGTGCTCGAAGTCAGCACTGTCCCAGTCGCAGCCCGCCTTCACCATCGCGGGCATCAGCACCGCCTCTTCCTTCTCGTGGTGCACGAGATCGACGAACTCTCGGTAGAACGTGACGAAGCGGTGCAGGTCCTGCCGCACCTCTGCTGAGTCGGTGGGCAGCTGCTTCAGGTAGTTCTCGAACGCGTCCGTCACTCGCAAGATGAGGCGGTGTTCGTCGAAGAGCGGAGTGAGTACAGACATCGAGTTCTCCTGATTTCGGTTCCTGGAGTCAGACGCTTCAAGCGACGTGCCAGGAGTCCGGGCACTTTTTCCCCCGAAACGGGAGCATAGACAACCGGTCCCAGTCCTGCCCGACGCATGGGTTTCGCTGCAGGTTGCGCGCTACGCAGCGATTGCGCGTTTTGCGAGTCCAGAGCCTGGCTGGGCAAAGGTCCACTCCTCGCGCCGTTCGATCCATCTCGACGCCAGCACCTGAATGAGACGTTGGCAGGGGGTTGGCCTGAGGTTCGCAGGGGGCGACACTGAAAGCGAGGAACCCCTGCATGGTCCAGCTGAAGAAGATCCTATGCCCCGTCGATTTCTCCGACTGCTCGAGGAGCGCCCTCGATGAGGCGCTGAAGCTGGCGAAACGCTTCGACGCCGAGCTCACGGTGCTGCACTGCTTCGAGGGCTCGCAGTACGTGCGCCCCGACCTGGTTGGCTGGACCTACGCCGGGGAACACCGCCCGCTGCGCGAGATCGCTCAGGACGACGCCACGGCGGAGCTGGAGGCGCTCCGCACCACCCTCGGTGATCCGAGCGGGGTGAAGTGGCGAGTGGAGGAAGGCGCCCCGTCGAGACCATCCTCGAGGAATCGAACGCGGGCTTGTATGACCTGATCGTCGTCGGGACTCACGGTCGCACCGGACTCTCCCACCTCCTCATGGGCAGCGTGGCGGAGCGCGTGGTGCGTGGAGCCGCCTGCCCCGTGCTGACGCTTCGAGGCCCCAAGCAGGAAGCGGCATAGAGCTACAAAAAAGGGCCTCGCATCCCTTCGAATGCGAGGCCCTACCCCCGATCGACACCTGCGGCTCCCCCTGAGGAGCTGGCAAACCGCCAGGTGCCTTCAGGCGCCCGGAGGACGCCCGAAGCTCTGGGCGTCGGTGTGGCGCCGTGGTCAGGTGGAGGCGCCTCGCCACGGCGCGGAACCTCCGAGCGCCCGCGCCGCCCAAGACCGAGGCGGCACGCAGGCGATCAATTTCCTCAGGGAATCTCGCTGTGTCGCGAGCCGCCTCCCCATGCTCGGGCGGAGTAGTGATACGTGTGGCGTCGACCGTGATGCTCCATGTGCCGGGCGCACCAGAGCTGCTTTCCGCCAGACTCCTTGCGAACCTTGACGCAGTCGGGGCAAGCCGGCTCGATCTTGGGCTCCGTCGGTGCGCTCTTCGGCCGCACGACGCTGACCGAACAGGGAGCGAAGCGCACCACGCCCTCGGCGACCGAGCCAAGCAACAAGCGCGAGACACCTCGCCGTCCATGGGTCCCGACCACGACCTCCTCCGCTTCGAGATCGGTGGCGAGCTGGGCGATTTCGTGAGCGGGCGATCCGACGCGAAGATGCGTTACGAGGTGGGAAAGCTCGAGGATGCCGTGATCGGCTTCCCAGGCGTCGATTCGCGCCTCGACGTGCTTCTTCAGCGTCGCGGCAGCTTCGTCGAGACTGAACGTCTCGGTGCCTTCCCCCAGCTCGACGCTCACCATCGGACCGTAACCATGAGCCACGTTGACGACGTGGACCTCGGCGTCTTGCTTGTCCGAAACGAGCTGAAAGGCCCGCTCCAGGGCAAGGTCTCCCAGCTTCGAGTAGTCGATGCCAACGACCACGGTGTAGTGGCCAACTTCTTCCGAGCTCATCGCACTTGGCTCCTTGCTTACGCTGCTGAATCAGGGGGTGAGGGAGTGAATCCAGCTGGACTCCACCCGTACGCGGCGCAAACGGTGCAGCTGGCGTGCCACCACGCGCAGGTCTGACTTCCCGAGCCTCAACCAGGCACAACCAGCCCGAGACCACGTGGGAGGAGCCCACCGGGTTTCGCGCAAATCCAGCGCCCCCATCTGGTCACCCTGCATGGACTGCGTGCGACAATTCGCTCGAACTCGTGGGGTTGCCCGCGCGTGTCGAGTGACCAGCTTCGCATCGCCGAAGCCAAAAAACAGGGCTCTGCGTCGTCGCGACACTGCTCGTCGCTGCTGGATGTGGCTGCCCAGAGCCGCTTTGGCGATCGCAGTCCCAGCTCATGAGCCGGCTGGTGTGAGCGGACGTGCGTCTGCCGGAGGTCTTGAACCGTGCTCAGCGT
The DNA here is from genome assembly GCA_041389745.1 of Polyangiaceae bacterium. Classification (GTDB taxonomy): domain Bacteria; phylum Myxococcota_A; class Polyangia; order Polyangiales; family Polyangiaceae; genus JAHBVY01. The sequence goes on along the minus strand of JAWKRF010000041.1, from coordinate 45,943 downwards.
CCTCTTACACCACCCTGATACCTCGATGAAGCAACTCGATTTCGAGAGCGTGAAGGAGTACGTGGGGTTCGGCGAAGAGGCCGCGCGCCTCCTGCGCGAGCTCCACCCGCTGGCCGAGCCGCACTACGAGCGCATCGTGGACGACTTCTACGAAGCGATTCAGCGCCATCCCGACGCACATCAGGCCATCACCGGCGGCGACGCGCAAATCCAGCGCCTCAAGCGAACGCTGGTTCGCTGGGTGGAGTCGGTGCTGCTCGGGCCCCACGACGAGGAGTACGTCGCGACCCACGCCCGCATTGGCCGCGTGCACGTGCGCATCGCGCTGCCGCAGGAGTTCATGTTCACCGCCATGAACCGCATCCGAACCGCGTTGACTCGCATCATCATCGAGAGTTACCGCGAGGATCACGATACGTGCGCGCGCACCATCCAGGCCGTAGGCCAGATCCTGGACCTCGAACTCGCGCTGATGCTCGACACCTATCGCGAGGACCTGACCGAGCGCATGCGCGCCCATGAACGCCTAGCCACCATCGGGCAGCTGGCCGCGAGCGTCGGTCACGAACTCCGAAACCCCCTTGGCATCATCGAGTCATCTCTCTACCTGCTCCGTAACCGGGTGGCGGATCTCGCCGCTTCCGACCCCAAGGTCGAGAAGCACCTCGGCCGCATCGCCACCCAGGTACGCGTCTGCAACAGCACCATCACGCAGCTCCTGGAGCTCGCGCGGAGCAGACCTCCGACGCGCGCCTGGCGGAACCTGCTCCAGCTGATGGAGATCGCCATCGAGTACGCCCCGCTCGGCCCGGAGTCCAGGGTGGAACTGGACATCCCTCAGGCCTTCGAGGTCCTCGCGGACGCAGACCAGCTGCGCCAGGTGCTCATCAACCTGTTCCACAACGCAGTCCAAGCGCGCCCCGATGTCACCATCCGCGTCAGCGCGCGCTCGGTCCCAGGAGGCCACGAAATCGACGTCGCAGACGACGGCCCCGGGATCCCATCCGACATCCGCTCTCGAGTCTTCGACGCGCTTTTTACCACCCGAGCGAAGGGTACGGGGCTTGGCTTGAGCCTGTGTCGGCGTATCCTCGAAGCGCATCGCGGGGAGATTGGTATCGTTCCATCCGAGGCCGGGACCATCTTCAGGATTTGGCTCCCCGATCACGAAGACGGCCCCACTAGCGCCAAGAGCGACTCATGACCGAGAACCCCTTGCTGATCGTCGATGACCACCTCGAGCTCGCCGAGAACCTGGCGGAGATCCTCGAGGACTTTGGTCACACCTGCCGAATCGTAGAGACCGCCGAGGCCGCCCTCGAGGCGCTGGATACCGGCACCTACTCTGGCGTGATCACGGACTACCGTCTGCCAGGGCACAGCGGGCTGGATTTGATCTCCGAGCTGCGCGAACGCGGCGTCACCACGCCAGTGATCCTGATCAGCGGCTTCGCAGCGGATGACGTGATCCGCAAGGCGCAGGAGGCAGGCGCGCTCGACGTGCTCGCCAAGCCCGTCGATTTCAACCAGCTGAGCCGCCTGGTCCAGGCCTTCGACAAGAAGGATGGTGAGGTGCTGATCGTGGACGACGACAGCCGCTTTGCCGAGAACCTCCAGGAGATCCTCAGCGAAGCCGGTTTCAAGGTCAGCACCTCCGGCAGTGCTCGGAGCGCGCTGGAACGCCGCGACCTGCCGCGGGTCGCGGTGCTTGACCTCATGCTTCCGGACGGCAACGGCGTGGACATCGCGAAGCAGCTCTTCGCCCGGGATCCGACCATTCACATCCTGATCGTATCCGGGCACCTCGACCCGGATATGATGGACAAGGTGGAGAAGCTGCCGGGCGTGGTCTCCGCGCTCCCGAAGCCCGTGGCTGCGAACGACCTGCTCAAGCGCGTTGGAAGCGCCACGCCTAAATGAGCCCTGAGCGTCAAAGCGCACCATTCAACATCCTGATCGTCGACGACAACGCCGCGTTCGCCGAGAACCTCGCAGACATCCTCGAGGACCTCGACGGTTTCGAGGTGAAGTGCACGGCTCTTCAAAGCGCCGAAGCGGCTCGCGCCTTCGCCTCGGACCAAGACGTCGCCCTGGCGCTGGTCGACGTGCATCTGCCTGATGACAAGGGTACCGCGCTGCTCTCGGACATCCGTCAGAGTTCGGAACACGCCCAGGTGATCGTGATCACCGGAGACGCCACGATCGAGACGGCGATCGCAGCGGTGGAAGGCGGCGCCTTCAGCTACATCGTCAAGCCGTTTCCTCCGGTACAGCTGCTGGAGAAGGCCAGCCTGGCGCTGCGCCAGGTCACCCTGCTCAAGGAGCGCCAGGATCTACGCCAAGAGCTCGAGGCGTCCGAGGCCAAACACCGGAACCTGGTCGAGAACGTCCCGGCATTCGTGCTCGCGTTGAACGAGCGCGGAGAGATCGTGCTCTGGAATCATTTCCTTGAGGAAGTAACCGGCTTCGAGCGCGAGGAGATGCTGGGACAGCTGGGGGAACGCTTCGTCGGGGGTGAGGGGGACGCCCCCTTGCCCATCAAGAGCGGCGGACACCGACTCGTGCGCTGGCAGCGAGCAGTCGTCGCTTCCTCGCCCAAGAGCCGCTTGACCTACGCCATGGGCGTCGACGTCACAGACGAGCGCGAGATGCTCCAACGCACGATGCGCACCGAGCGCCTGGCCGCGGTTGGCACACTGGCGGCCGGCTTGGCTCACGAAGTGCGCAACCCCCTGAACTCGGCGCTGCTGCAGCTACAGGTGCTCGAACGACGCATCGCGAAGGGCAAGACCTCGACACCGGAGCTAGCCCCAGTCGTGCAAGTCGTTAAGGACGAGATCCGTCGCCTCGAGCGCCTGGTCGCCGACTTCCTGGCGTTCGCGCGTCCCACCCGCGTGGAGCTGGCGCCCCACGACATCAACGAGGTCGCTCGCGGCGTGGTCGCGCTCGTCGCTCCGGAAGCCAGAGCCGCGGGCACTCGCCTCAATCTGGAGGAGACACAGCAGCCGCTGTGCGTTCCCCTCGACCCGGAGCGCTTCCGCCAGGTGCTGCTCAACCTGATCCGAAACGCCGTCGAGGCCAGCGGTCGCAACGGGCAGGTGACCCTCCGAGTGATCGCCGCGGACACCGAAGCGGTGCTCGAGGTGCAGGACGACGGGCCTGGCTTTCCGCCTGACGCCGCGGTCTTCGACGCCTTCTACACCACGAAGGATTCCGGCACCGGTCTGGGGCTTTCCATCGTTCACAGTCTGGTGACTGCCCACGATGGGCGGATCTCCGCGACCTCCGAGCCGGGCAACACCTGCTTCACCATCCGCCTTCCCCAGGCGCCGGCCGGGTCGTGTGACTGTGCGCAAAAATTTCTGGACCAGAAGTAGCGGTTGCACTGCATGCGCGCCGCCGCCATCGGCTCGCAGCGCGAATTCTGCGCCAGACGCTAAGAATGCGTTTCGGCACGCATGCTGCAAAGGGGCGGGCGTAGCGAGCGGGTGACCTGCCCCGCGGATTCCTGGGTTTCCACCGGATTGGGACTGAGCATGAGCAAGGAACGCATCCTCGTAGTCGATGACGAAGCCAACGCGCGAACGGCGCTCGCCGAGCTACTCAAGGAGGAGGGCTACTCCGTGGAGACCGCCGCGGACGGCTTCAAGGCGCTCTCCAAGTTCGAGGAGGGGCATCCGGATCTGATCCTCACGGACCTCAAGATGCCCGGGATGGACGGTGTCGAGCTCCTGGAGAAGGTCAGGCAGAGCGATCCCGATGTGGAGGTCGTGGTGATGACGGCCTTCGGCGCCGTGGACACTGCAGTCCAGGCCATGCGCTCGGGTGCCACCGACTACCTCACGAAGCCGCTCAACATGGACGAGCTGGTGCTGGTCTTGGAGCGTGCCCTGGAGCGCCGTCGCCTACGCAAGGAGGCGGGCGACCTCCGCGTGCGCCTCGCGGAGCGCTACAGCTTCGACAACATCATCGGCTCTTCCCCGGAGATGCAGCAGGTCTTCAAGACCATCGCGCAAGTGGCGCCGAGCAAGGCCTCGGTGTTGCTCACTGGCGAGTCCGGTACCGGCAAGGAGCTGGTGGCCGCCGCGATTCATCAGCACTCGCCCAGGTCGAGTGGTCCCTTCGTGCGCGTGCACTGCGCGGCGCTGGCCGAGAGCCTGCTCGAGAGTGAGCTGTTCGGCCACGAGCGGGGATCCTTCACGGGCGCGGATCGGCGACGCGAAGGACGCTTCGAGCGCGCGCACGGGGGTACGCTGTTCCTGGACGAGATCGGGGAGATCCCGCTCGCGACTCAGGTGAAGCTCCTCCGGGTGCTTCAGGAACGCGAGTTCGAGCGCGTCGGCGGCGACCAGACCATCCAAGCCGACGTGCGGGTGATCGCCGCCACCAACCGTAACCTCAAGGAAGAGGTCGCCAAGGGTAACTTCCGCGAGGATTTATTCTACCGCCTCAACGTGATCAACCTGAAGCTCCCGGCGCTGCGTGAGCGGGACAGCGACATCCCCGCCCTCGCCACCTTCTTCCTGAACAAGTACTCGACCGACAACGGCAAGAGCGTGACGCGGATCGCCGACGCCGCCCTCGCCCGCCTCACTCGCTACAACTGGCCAGGCAACGTGCGCGAGCTCGAGAACGTCGTGGAGCGCGCCGTGGTGATGGCGGAAGGCGACGCCATCGAGGCGGACCACCTCCCCCCCGAAGTCAAGGCCGACGAGCGTGACTTCGGTATCAAGATACCTGGCTCCACGCTATCGGACATCGAGCGCTTTGCGATCCTGGAGACGTTGGCCGCGGTGGGAGGCTCGACCAGCAAGGCCGCCGCGACCTTGGGCATCAGCCCGCGAAAGATCCAGTACAAGCTTCACGAGTATGGCGCGGCCCCCAAGAGCGGCACGCCCGTCGTGGAAGACTGAGCCGCGTTTCCACAGGGTAGTTCTCACCCCCCAAACCCGCTACGCCCTTGCGGTCGTCGGATTCACCTGGGGCGGCGCCGGACGATTTTGCAGCGTCTGCGGGAATGCGCTTGACCGCCTGTCCCGCGAGCAGGAATCTGCTCGCCACAAGGAACAGCATGCAGCAAGGTCAAGTACAGTTCGGCAGCCGCGCAACGCTTCGTGATCCCAGCACACAGCAGCCGGTTCAGACCAACATCTTCGGCACCGTCACCTACAGCTTGAACGGCGATCCTGCTCAGTACGGCGACTACGTGAAGCAGGCCGTATCCAAGGCAGCCGAGCAGCTGATCGCTCAGAAGCTTGCATCGAACCAGCTCGCGGTGCCGACGCTCAGCATGAGCGCGGCCGCCCTGGCTCCCGAGATCGCCCAGGCCGCGCAGGCTCAGATGCAGGGCGTCCAGGTCAGCCACATCGAGATCCAGATCAATCCGGAGCAGGCTCCAGCGCCGCAACCGCTGGCCCCGGCGCAGATGCCACCAACGCCGATGCAGGCGATGCAGAACTCCTTCCAGGAGAAGGCTCAGAACGCCCTCGACCCGAGCAACTACGAGGTCAAAGCCAAGCTCAACATCGGCGGCTTCAAGGTCGGGATGAGTTCGGAGGATGGCCTCGACACGGACGGCTTGAAGAAGCAAGCCGTGGACAAGGCAAAGAGCAAGCTCATTGGCTGCGTCATCGCCGCGGTCATCGGCTTCATCGTACTGATCGGAATCATCGGCTTGGCTTGGTACATCTACGCGGAAGCCAAGAAGTCGACGGTGACCCCGGCGACGCCGGGAGGCGCAGCTGCTGCGGCCTCGGATCTCAAGGACGCCGACTGGGACGGCAAGACGCCGTTCACCTGCGGCGGGAACGACGCCTACAAGATCAAGGGCGTGACCGCCAAGCTCACGTCGGGGACCGCGATCAGCGCCGGCGCGAACTGTACGTTGGTGATCGAAGACTCGAACATCGAAGCGCCCACCGGCGTGTCTGCGTTGGGCAACTCGAACATCACGATCAAGGGCGGCTCCGTGAAGGGCAAGACCGCGGCGCTCAAGGCGATCGGCAACTGCAAGATCACGGTCGAAGGGGCCAAGATCGACGGCAAGGTGACGAAGCTCGGCAAGGCGGTCATCGAAGGCGCGAAGTGATCACCGCTCGCGCCCGACAAGGGCGCGGGCTACGCTACTCGCCATGCGTGCGGCTTTCCTCACGGATCTACACCTCGGGCCAAGAGCCACCTTCGAAGGCAAGCTTCGCAAGCTCAGCGATCAGGCAGCTCCGTTCCTGCGCGAGCTGGTGGGCTACCTCTCGGGGCCGAACCTGCCCCGGGAGCACCCCCGGGCCCCAGCGCCGCTCGATGTGCTGATCAACCTGGGCGACGTCCTCGAAGACGAGTCCCCCGAGGCCGACTTCGCCCGCTATGGAGAGTTCGTCGCCGAGCTGACGCGCCTTCCCTGCCCGGCCCTCCACGTCGCGGGCAACCACGATCGTATCCACCTCAGTGATCTCCAGCTACGAGAGCTGTGGCAGGTGACGGGACTCGAGGCCGACGCCCTGCACTACTCCAGAGACGTCGCCGGCGTGCACTTCAGCGTGCTCGCCACCCGCGAGACCAAGGATATCGACGTCCGCATCCCCGCGGAACAATTGGAGTGGCTCGAAGCAGACCTCGAGGCGACCGACCTCTGCAGCGTGGTCTGCGTCCACCATCCGCTCAGCGACTGCGTCCTCGACGGCAACCGCTGGTTCTCTCGGGCGCCGAACATCTGCCGCGTCGCGGAGCGCAAGGCGTTCCGCAGGGTCATCGAAGCCAGTGGCAAGGTGCTGCTGGTGGTGAACGGGCACGCTCACTGGAACCACTTCGACCTGATCGCGGGGATCCCCTACGTCACCCTCCAGAGCCCCATCGAGAACCTCGACGCCGACGCCCCGGGGCGACCTGCGAAGACCTTCGCCATCCTCGACATCAACCCAGAACGCGCCTTGTTTCGCGTGTTTGGCGAGCAACCGGCGCACTACCAGCTGACCCCACCGCCCGCGCTCCAGGAGCGCCTACGCGCCGCCGCGTTGCGCTGAGACGAGCAGCTCCCTCACCACCGAGCCAAAAACTCCACTTCGTCCTCGCCGGTCGCCAAGAATTGGCTAAATTCCCCGGCCATCAAGCGCCAGTAGCTCAGTAGGATAGAGCGGAGGATTTCTAATCCTCTGGTCGGGGGTTCGAATCCCTCCTGGCGTGCCACTCACCCCCAGCCCCGCAACGGAAGCGACCCACCGGTTAGACTTCCGTCGCGGCGCCTCACGCGACGTTCGCGCATTTTTCAAGCTGCTCCGTCTCTGCCCACTCTTTGTGTGCGTCATCGCCGCGCGGAACAAAGAGCGACGGGTGGCCCGCCTGGGGGGTCTCTGAGAGCGTTCAGGGCTCTCAGAGGGCCGAAAGTCTAATCCGCGGGTTAGACTTTTGGTCTCGGACGCTGGTCCGGATATATTCCGCGCGGAATATTCACCTCACGATTTGCGAGGTTTTTGGGGGTGACGAGCAACGCTTAGTCGCAGAAACTGACTATTGGGGGCTGCGTCCCTTAATCCGTGGGTCAGGAGTTCGTTTTGGTTTGTGCTGTGCGGTTGGGATGTGAACCGCTACTCCGATGGCTCCTCAGCAGGCGCCTCGGCGGGCGACACTTGGTCGGCCACACCCTCGACTCGCACCGTCACGCTCTGCGTCGGATCCACCGTGAAGCGGGCGACTCCGTCCGCGTCGGTGCGGGCGCTCTGCCTGTTTCCGTCTGGTGATTCGAGCTCGACTAGGACGGACGGGATCACGCGCGACGGGCACCGACGAAGGTAGGTGTAATGCCTGGGTTCTGACTCCAAGTATGCCACGCGATGGGTCGGCCGAAGAAGTTCAACAGTAAACACGGTAGTCGGAGGCAGCCCAAGTAGCGTCAATCCAATGAGACGTTGGCTGCCGGTCGACGGGATCAGGAACGGAATGACGGTGCCCATCACGGCGAGTGTTCCCTCGAAGGCAAGCATCCCGTTGTAGTCTCTGGTTTCGAAGACGCGCTCGCTTCGGGTCGCCTCACCTTCAACCTCGCATCGAACCGGCGCAACCAGATGGACCCGAAGCTGTCCGCTGCGACGTGCAACGGTCGCCTCCCACTGCCCCTCCTTCGCCGGTCCCCGGCGTTCAGTGTACCTGACATCGCTCTCCACGCGCTCCGGGTACCAGGGGCCGAGGGCACAGCCACCGGCCAGGGCTCCCGTCACGCAGACCATCAACACCCGCGCGCGGAAGCGCTCGTTCCACACCCGGCGCGTTGTCGTCCCAGCTGGATTCGGAAGACTGAACGGGCGTTGGACTCTCCTACGGAGGTTTGCAGCCGTGAATGCGAGTGGATCACCCGCCACACACTTCAATCCGCTTGGTGGGGGTTCGCTCTCGCGCCCAGATGTCGACGTAGAAGCTTGGATGCTTTAGTGGCGCTTCAATAACAAGGACAGACGTTCCGGCCGACACCGCACAGGTGGCGGTGACCACGTCGGCATCAACCGGAATCTGACACACAGGAACCTCGTCCGCGTAAACATAGAGACTGTAGCTGGGCGCTGGCTCCAAGCGTGATATCACGAAGTAGACGGACTCAAGATCAACCCGACTGTCGACCTGGGAAAAGGGCACGCTCACAACGGTTCGGTCATTCTCTGCGACGAACCTGGGATCGCAGCCCGCGCTTGGACATGCTGTGCCCTCTCGCTCACACACCGGGTGATCACTACACCACTGAACCAAGTCGACCTCGTGGTAGTCAAGGTCGTCAAAGCAGCTTGGTCCGCAAGCAGGCATACCAAGAACGCTCAGCAACAGTACGACTGAAGTACGAAGCATGCGGTGCCTTGACATGCGCTGGTTCCGTGCCGTTGCTATGGTCGCACCCGTTCCATTCGCAGCGCGGGTACCGCATTCGTCCTCGGGAAAGACAGCTCCAAAGCGTCCTGCCCAACCAGCCGAAGCCTTATCTCGAGCGGTCGCGCCGTGGTCACCAACTCCAGAGTTGCTTCAGCATCGTGCGCTGTACTAACACGAAACTGGCGCCGCTCTTCGTCGCCGCCGAAACTGGCGATGATCTCAGTCTGCGAGAAGTCCCATATCGCCGCTTGGGAGGCTTTCAGTTGAGGAACAAGCTTGTCGAAGCTCGGAGTTCCGGGCAACCGGCTTTGTGAATACTCCTGTCGCATCCGCGCTAGGTAGGATGAACCCACTACCGGGTGCCACTTGCCCATGAATTCTGCTGGGAGTGGGATCGGGGCTGGCGTACTCGCGGAAGCCGCGGACATCGACGCTGGGCTAGAACCGCGGCGAGATTCACCGCCGCTGGTTACCTTGCTCAAGAGTAGTGCAACCATAGCCCCGAGGAGAATCAATGTAGCCGCGAGTCTCATATCTCACTCTCGCTCCAGACGAATTCGTATAATTCTATTCGCAATAGTGTCCTCGCCAGCCAATAGATAAACGAACTCAGGTGTAATCCCCAGGAATCCGAAGAGACCGCCTGAAGACTCGACATGCACGTCGCTTCTCCGATGAGTGCTTATGTTCCAAATCGCTAGATCCCTTATTGCATCGGTCGGCGCTAATGCTGTAACGTAGTAGTCGTGTCCGCCCACCGCCAGGTCCCCTAAGTCGGCAAGCGCGGTGCCACTATTCACGAGGCTCCCAAGCGTGATCGGAGCGAACTGGTTGACTCCCGCACCGAACGGACCAGCCCAGACTTCGGTCCGCGACAGGCTGTCCCCTGACGCTCCGTAGCCTCGAACAACAGCCAAGCCCGACCCGGTCCAGCGCGGGCTGGCCCAGTTCTCCCCCACCACGCCAAGCAAGTCAGTCAGCTGTCCGGAAGCCTCCTCAAGCAGACTTGTGGCCCAGAACGTGGTCGCGCCAGCCACCCTCAACTCTGCAACTACGATGCGTCGGTCCGGCAGCACAACCGGACGAGACCGGCCAAGAACACCCGTCCCGGGTTTTGCGAGCAACTCGCGAGCAGTATTGTCTTCATCGATCGCCCACACATCACCAGCAACCTGATTAACGACCCATCGTTGGTCGTCGAGCTTGTTCGGCTTCAACGTCAGGATGGCGTAGTCGTGGAGGCCGTCCACTTCTCGAAAGCTGCGCGAACCACCAGAGTCCAACTCGCTCCGTGCGATCGCATATCGGCTACCGCCGGTTGGTAAAGGGATGGTGACGACGACCGCATGCTCTGACGGCGTGGAGCCGGCTCCCACGACAGTGCACTGGCTCTTCGCTGCCGCACGGAAAATCTCAACTGCCTCGCCGTCGTCTGCAACGAAGCCTGCGTAGGTGGTGCCCCCGACCGCAAACGTCAGCGCGAACTGCGGCTTGGCAAAGTCGAGCAGGGCAGAATGGTTCGTGACTCGTGCCTTGCCCGAACCCAAACCCTCGGTGGCCAGCTCTGCAACCTCGCAGTCCGCGGCCCACCCACATGGTTCCCAGCGAAGCAGTGCTCCACCTGTGGACCGTTCAAGCGTACAACTCCCCAGGGTCGTGAAGGACTGCCAGACCGTGGGGGCGCCACCTTCGCCAGCAGTCCCGCCGAAGCCTGCACCTGCTGCCCCGCCGCCGTCGCTCCCGTCCACCACCGTCCCGCCCGCGTGGCCACCGCTTGGCATATTGCCAGCGCCCTGGCCTCCAGCACCCGCAACCACACCGGGGGGGTGCTGATCATCCCCGGCACATCCTCCGGAGGCGCACTGTGTAAGGGGCATCAGCAGCGGCAGAAGGTACAGCCACCTTGGGATGGTTACTCTCCCAGACATTGGCCGAGGTCCTGTACCCCAGTAGCGGGAGGTTGGACGCGAACCGCCCTTCTGTTCCCGGCGCTGTCTATTGTAATTAGGTCTAGTCCCGAATCAAGCGCTTGCATGACACGAAATTGGGCTCGCCGGCGCTCGGTCCAAGCCGGCGTGCGGTGGGCGCAGCTTGCCGCCGCAGCCGGACGGGCTGCCGATGGCTTGGTTGTGGAGGTTCATGTGTTTCCGTATGGTTGGGTGTTCGGGCCAAGGATCCAAGGCTGGGCACCATCGCGTCAGCCTTGGAGTTCGGTCACAGGCTGTCTTGGACCTGCAGCAGCGCGGCGACATCCGGACGCCACCCGAGCAAGCGAAAAACTCGGGAGCGCCCGTGCACCAAGATCTGCGCGGGGATGAGGATCAAGCGATTGACGAAGGATCGGAACGCCATCGTGAGGATCCGTTGTGTCGTGGCTTGCGCCTTCTTCGATGATCGTGAGGGCTGGAGCAACCCGAACCACGCCTTGAGCGACCAAGCCAGGGAAGCGATCACCATGTACGCCCAGTTTGCGTTGAGGGTGTTGAGCGGTGCGTGGAGCGCTCGTACGCCCGTCTTGAGCTGGCTGATGATGTTTTCCTGCTGGCAACGCAAATTTGACTCGGTAACGACTTCGGCCTGAGTCATCTCCAGGTCGTTGGTGACGTAGAAAAAGTACTTGAAGTCCGTGCTGAGCGAGAGCTGCCCGCGCTCCTCGGTGATCATCTTGCGCAGCACGACGACGCGGTACTCACGCTTCGCCTTCGCGGGTTTGTGCAGAAACTCCGCGGTGTCTTCTGCCTCGAGGCGCTTGTTGAGGTACCCGCGCTCTGTGACGATCGCTTGCTTCACTCGTGGCTGCTTCGCGCGTGATTCCTTGCGGATAAATGCTTGGTCCGCCTTTCGCGCGAGGTCCGCGTAGTCGCAAAGCTCTATGTTTTCTGCTCGTTCGACGAACTGCGGGCTGGCATCGTAGCCAAAGACGAAGCGGACGCCGTCTTCGTGCCAGCGATCGAGGTGCGCGGTTTGCGTGAAGTCCGTGTCGCCTCGCAGGAGCACGTCGCTGAAGCCCGCTTGACGTACCAGATCGATGGCGCGATCCAGGTAGGCAGCTGCGCCGTCGTGTGAGGGTCGGTTGCCAGGTCGGTTGATGATGAACAGCGGCTCCTGCGTGTTGGCGAGGGAGACGAGCAGCGGATGGTAGCCCCACACACCTTTGTAGGAGACGTCCATCCCCTCCTTGCACACCCCCGTCGTGCTCAGGATGGTCCCGTCAACGTCGATCCGAGCGGTGTTTTCGCGACGCAGGTGCGCTCGCTTCCACACTGCCACGCGGATACGATTCACGATGTCCATGAGCTGCTGGATGTCTGCCTCCGCGAAGCGGCGGCAGAAGTCGCCAGCCGTCGTGGGGTCCGGGATGGCCCGCGCCCCGAGTGCGCGGAGGAACGCGATGTCGTTGCGTCGCAGCTCGATGTCATCCAGCACCTGGCCGCCGCACAGCAGGTTGTACGCGATGTTGAGAACATGGTCGGACTCGCGGTAGGGCCGGTGGCGATACAGGATCTTCAACTCGCGATCGATGGCACGGGGCAAACCGACAGCGTGCGCGAGCTGATGCATGACGCCGATGCCGCCGCAGGGGATCGCCTCGACGCGTTGGCTCGCTTCGTAGCGCGGCCGATCTGTGGCGAACTCAGGCCGCTCGAGGCGGGGCCGAGCACCACCGTGAAGCGCGCGGAGCCGCGCAGCGATTTTTCTCTTTCCTCGCGAAACCCATATGGCTAGCGTCTTCTTCACCTGAAAAGGGACCCCCGGTGTGGTTGTTTGGTGTGGCAACCCCAACAACACCGGGCTTTTCAGACAAATTCCCGCTCGACGAAGATTCGAGCGCTAGATCGGGGACTGCAGAAGTATGGTACCAAACGAAACGTAGAAGTTCGTGTCACGGAGTTCTAATGTCTGTCTGTGTTGAGGTAGTAGTAGGTCATGAAGCCAGTCCGGCCTCCGTTTGGCCCTTGGTGGCGGCGGCAATGGGCGGAGTGGGCTGGCTGGAGGAGAGATACGCTGTAGATGACGAGGATGCACGTCCCACCGCCCTAGCTCAGGTTGCCAAGCGCATTGGCAAGAGGGCAACTCCAGACTCGGAGATTGAGCTGTACGGAGAGATTTCAAGCGTATCCATTCATGGGAACGAGAGCGGTCAGATCATCTGGATTGAAAATCATCCTCGTGACTTCACTGCCGCCACCAGCCTTACTGACAACTTGGTGCAACGGCTGATTTCAACAACTGCCGTTGTGTCTGGAAGGGTCATCGACTCAAACTTTCAGCATCTTCAGATGACCTCCAGTCTAGACGAACTCCGAAAGCTCGGTGTGGACACTTCTCTTGTTGTGACGACGACCAACGCTTTTGGGGAAACCGTTGCGAAGATTAGCGACAATGCCTGTCGGGTGACTTATCACAACGGTTACGTCGCAGGGATTGGCCACATAATGTGGATAAGTGAGGAGCTATTCAAGCGGGCCGAGTCCGATCGAGGTGCGGTAGTGTCGCTTTCGTTGGAACAACGCGAGGTTGCCTCCGGCCTGACACGAGTCGTGTTTCAGCGAGAGCCATTTAGTGCACCGTCGAAGTTGCAACAGCAACTTCGAGCGGCGCTCTTCCCACTTGAGGACACGCCAGGACCGGCTCGCACGACGGGTCTTGAGGCACCAGCGGCGGATCCCCGGCGCGCGGGACTCATGTCGCTGACGGTAGACATCGAGGCCGAAGACCCGATCCCAAAGGCGACGTGGCAGGCCGTCGCAAGTGACGCCGGTCTGACGACGAAAACCAATGGTGACGCCTACCTTGAGCTCAGCGGTCAGTTGTGGGACTTCTACTATTCGGGAGGTGTCATCCGCGTTCCTGGCCGCGTAGACCTCGACGACCGCTCGCATCCCTTCTGGGACGTGCTTCGAGGGCTCGCTCGACCGTTGCGAGCAAAAGTGGTCCTGGACGGCGAGGTCATATGGGCGCCCAACTAGTCTAGTCCCTGTAACCGTCCAGCAAGGTTTGAAAGCCACGTAGGCGTATCCGCGCGGCAAATGGCTCGACCCCGACTCTCCGGCCGGCAGCCTACCTCATTCCCCCTCATCCACTGAGACCGGAATCCAGCCACGAAACCCCGATCACCAGACGCACCCCCCGTGTCAATGAAGCCTGAGACAGCTCCGACCCGGAATTCTGTGTAGCAACCAAGCGGGGGCGGGTGTACATGTCCAGCAAGGTTTGAAAGCCGCATTGCAGTATCCGCACGGCAACATATGCCACTCCGGCCGAATGGCCACCCGTGACCCGCTCCCCGCAGATCCATCTACACCGGAATCCAGCGACAAAACGCCGATCACCAGACGCACCTCCGCCTCAGCACGATCACTCGCACGCTGCTCAGTTCAAGCCGCCTCGAGATGGATCACCGGCAGATGCTCTCTGCCAGCGAAGCGCTCGACGCTGAGCTCGACCGACGCCACGCGGCGGACGCTGATCGGATCCCCACGGATTGGCATCTTCGGCCTGGGCTCAAGCCTCACGACGTTGGGTAGTTCGTCCGCACGCCGCTCCTCGGGCGTGATACCCTGCAAAGCCTGGTGAGGACGATGGAGCCGAAACCAAGCCGCGTAGCAGTCGAGCTCGGCCTGGACAGCCGGAAGGCGCAGCGGCATGAAGGCTCGCCCGCAGCACTCCCCCTTCATGCTGCGCCAGAAACGCTCGATGATGGCGATGGACTTGTGGCTCGCGACGGCGCCCCAGCGGGGCTTGATGTCAAAGCGCTTGCACCAGGCTCGATAATCCGCCTGGAATTGGACACCGCGGTCGGTAATGAGGTGCTTGGGAGCCTTCCCCGCCTCTTTGACGGCAGACTGCAGGAAGCGACGTACATCGCGGCTACTCGGCTGCTGCTTGAAGGCCTTCAGCTTGATCGGCGTCCTGGTGTGCTGATCGACCACGCCGACGACCCAGTAGGCAAACGGCCAGCCGAGCCAGACACAGAAAGGAAACCACGGCAGCCAGAACCCGAGAGCGGTCGGGACGACGGTCAAGTCACAGTGCCAGACGTGACCAAAGTACCGCGCGGTAATGCCCTCAGGCAGCTTGCGCTTTGGGGCAGGCGGCGTGGAGTTGGCGAGCGGATGCGAGTCGCCGGCTTCGTCGGAGTGACTCGGGTCGGGCTCTTCGATCTTCGGTGGCATCTCGCGAGCCATCCTCCGGACCGTCGAAGCCGCCAGCACGAGCCCTTCGCGAGCAAGCGTATCCGCCAGGCGCTGCCGGCCCATCCAGGGCACGGTGTGCTTCAGGCTGCGGACCAGCTCCCGCACGTAGTCGGGGAATCGATTGACCGGCTGCGCGAGTTGGACGAGCGCTGCCTCGCCTAGCCGGTCCGGCGGCGTGTAGTGCGGCCGCTTCGCGAGGGTCCAACCGGTCGCGGCCATCAGAAGCTCGGTCGTTGACATCGAATAGACCCCAGCTGAGGACGGCTGGAATGACACCCTCGCCGCGCCGCGCGCGGAACGCTCTCTGCCAACGAAGCCTCTTCGGGAGTGTTGCCCCGGGGCTTTGATGATGACGACGCTGTCCCAGTGCGACGTCAGCTCTTCGACGGCGGGTGGCTCGGTTCGTGGGTCGCAGTGTTCATGTCAGGTCGGACCCGGTCGGACCCTCTACGATTCCAAGCGGCCTGAGTACTGTGATAGCCTTCCGCCGGGTCGTGGACGCAAGCAGACGGGATTCGGGAGATGAGCTGGCAGGACAAGATCATAGACGCGGGCGTCGCTCTGCGGGAGCAGCAAGCCGAGATCGCAAAGGTGCGTGCGCGTCTGGAGGAGTTCGAGACCGAGCATCGGCTGGCTCAAGCGGCGTTCGCGGAGTTGGTGCGAGGCCAGCAGACTGCGGAGGTCGACCCCGACTGCCCCCGACGCACCGTTGCTCCGCAGCCTCGTCCCAGCTCAACCGTCCATTCCGCAGGGATTCACGGCAAGCGTAACGGCACCATCAAGGAGCGACTGTACCAGATTCTGAACGCCCTTGAGGGAAGCGAGCACTGGAAGGCGCTAGCCAAGCAAGTAGGAGGCTCACCCAAGTCGGTTCAAATCAGCCTGTACGAACTCAAGGCAGACGGCCGAATCCGTTCGCCAGCAAGAGGGTACGACGAGCTCGCGCGCTCCTCGCAGGTGAACGCTGTCAACGGGCGTAAATCGTCGGCACACAAGAAGCCTCGCAAGGCTCCACAGATGAGCAATGCCACACCGCCTCCGTTTCAGGGCAGGAAAGCGCCGGGCAAGGGCGAGCATAAATCCGCAGGCAGGCCGCAGCCAACTGCTGCAGATCGACTGCTGGGAGCGCTGGGCTCCGAACCCCAACACTGGAAGCAGCTGGTGGACGAAGCTGGCCTCCTCCATTCGACCACCTACCAGACGCTCTTGGCGCTTGGCGCCAAAGGCAGGGTGGTCAGCCCGACGCCAGGACACTACGCGCTGGCTCCCACACCGGCTCCCATGGCCCCGCAGCCGCTCGAATCGCCTTCAGCACCCCCACCCGAGTCGCCGCTCACAGACAGCGGTCGACGGGTGCTTCGTATCCTGGAGGAAGCGCAACGCCCAGTCTCCATCCGGACGTTAGCTGTGGCATCTACGCTACCCAGAGAGGCAGTCGTCGCCGTGCTCGATCGGCTCCAGCGAGCGGGGAAGGTAACCTTGGATCGCGAACAGGCGAGCGCGGTCTCAGTCCCGGGAGTCCCACAGAGCCCTCGACCTCAAGTTCTTCGCCCCATCCCTTCGTGGTCCGCCGCAACGGGGAGCCGGTACGACGAACCGTGGGTTAGAAGAGATCGCTTCCGGGGAGCAACTCCACGGGCGATCTTGGGCAGCATCAATGGCGGCTCTGACGATCTGTGAAGCAACTGCAATCGCAGGGTGGTCCCCAACGAGGTCAGCAGCAGGCCTTACCGTTCCACGCCTCGCGTCCTTCGCGCACAACGAGGGTGGCGATGACGAGCGCTGCGACGGGGTCGGCCCACCACCAGCCGAGCAAGCCGTTGAGCCCCACGCCGACGAGGGCGGCGACGGACAGCCACCAGCACGCTGTCGTCTGGAACGCGTCGGCCTCGAGGGCTTCGCTCCCGAGCTGGTAAGCAAGCCGTCGTTTCGCGCGCGCGAGCCAGAGCATCACGGCGATCGAGAGCGCGAGGAGAGCGGCGCCGACCGGGCTGAACGAGGGCTTGTCTCCGGTCCACAGGGTCTGCCCAGCATCGAACGTGATGTACGCTCCGAGGAGGAACAGTGATCCCGCGACGAGCCGTCGCGCGCGGTGCTCGATAGCCTCGAGCCGCTCGCCACTCATCCGGTGGTCGCGCTGTGCGCGCAGGCGCCAGATCATCACGAGCGCCGACGCGCACTCCACGAAGCTGTCGATGCCGAACCCGAGGATCGCCACGCTGCCGACGAGCAGAGCCGCGGTCACCGCGACGATCCCTTCGACGACGTTCCAGCCAACGGTGAGGTACTCGAGGCGCAGCGCGCGGTGCACCGACTCCGGCCGGAGACCGGGTTCTGGTGCAGCGCAGGCCGTGTGGCATCCGCAGGGCGCGGTTGGGGCGGTGGTTTCCATGGCTCCGATCTGGCCGCGGACAAGTCGCGCTCGACATCCGCAAACCGTGCAACTACTATAGCAGTTAGTAGATGCCAAGCCACCAGAGAAGCCAGCCGTGACGTTCCGCCTTCGCTTTGGGAAGAGGGGCCTTGGACTCCGCCTTTACGACCTTGAGGCAACTATCATGGACATGGTTTGGGGCAAGCGTCTCTCGTCCTTCGCGGTTGGCGACGTGCTGGGCATCCTCCAGAAGCAGCGGAGCATCGCCTACACAACGGTGATGACGACCGTGACGCGGCTCTACGAGAAGGGGATCCTTGAGCGCGAGCGCGACGGCAAGCGCTACCTCTACTCTCCGAAGCTCACGCGCGAGGAGTTTCTGCAGTCAACGGCGCGTGAGGTACTGGACGCGGCGGTCGGTGGCCACCAAGCGATGGCCATGCTCGCGGAGAAGGTCTCCGAAGCCTCGGCCGGTGAACTCGACGACCTCGAAGCACTTATCCAGAAGCGACGAGAGGAGCTCGACGGGTGATCGAAGCGACCTTCCCGCTGTTTGGTGTGACGTTCGTCGTACTCATCGTGCTCCCCGGGTTCGCGTTGCTCGCGAAGCTGGGTCTTGTGCTCCTAGAGCGCGACGAAGCGGGAGGGCCGCTTCGCGGTCTCACCCTTCGCTACGTGCTCCTGACCGGGTCAAGTGTGCTTCCCATCGCCTGGCTTCTCTCGGCAGGCCTGCATCAGGCAGAGACCGGAACGTCCGGGCTCGCGTGCCTGTTCGATGACGCCACGTCCGAACTATGTTTCGAGCCAGGATTCTTCGCCCTCGTGCTAGCGCTCACGATTCTTGCTTCGTCCATCCGCGTGATACTGAGGCATCGAGAAGGAGCACCAGTCGCTTCAAACGACGCGCTCCTGGGACGTCTCGCTCGCATCATCTCGAGCGACCCCATGCTCACCGGCCTTCGTGATCGTGTTGTCGTGACCGACCGCAATGGCTTCGCCCTCGGTACCCATGGGTTGCTGAAGCCGCGAGTCTTTGTTGGGATCACGTTCGCTGCGCAGCTCTCCGACGAGATGCTGGCAAGCGCACTAGGGCACGAGGCTGAACATGTCCGGGCGCTCGATCCGCTCCGCTACCTGCTAATTCACCTGGCGCTCAGCATGAACCCGTTCGGGCGGTTCCTGCTTGAGCCACACGCTGCGAGATGGCAGGCCGCGCGCGAGGCCCACTGCGATCGCGAGGCGGTCATCCTGGGAGCGGCTCCGCTACCCCTCGCGGAGGCGATCGTGCGGGCGGCGCGACCCGCTCGTGAGATCGTGGCGCTCGGCGCGCCGGACACGGAAGTCCTCAAGTTTCGTATCGGAATGCTGCTTGCGTTCTCGGAGCGCGCTCCAGCCCGTGGTCACCGAGGTCCATCGACCTTCCCGGTGGCGTTGGGCCTCCTGCTCATCGTGCTGCTCCTGCCGCACCACTCCGGCACGGACGCGCTCGATGTGCTTCACACGAGCGCGGAGCACGCACTCATCTACTTCTGGCGCTGAGGGACTCAATGACTCGATCAGACGGTACACCTTCTTCTTTAACTACTATCGTTCATAGTAAGATCGCGTCGACGGTCGCGTTCGCTGTACTGGTCAGCGCGTGCACACACGCCTCGCCGGTGCGGAGCGGGGCCGAAGTTCGGGAGGCGCCACCTCCCCATCTACGCGACCCCGCGGATCCTGGTTCGGATCTCCGGCGCCTCGAACGCAGCGATCCGGTCCCCAACCCCGCAGCCGAGAGCGAGGTCTCGCTCGGCGGGATCCTAGCATTCGCTGATCAGCGCTCACCGGTCCTGACCGTTGCTCGAAGCACGCGCTCACGCGCCGAAGCCGCTCGCGTCGCTGCGTCGATCCTATCGCCCACGAACCCCGAGGTGTCTGTCGCAGCTGGCCCGCGCTTCAGCCGTTCTGGTACGGGCATTGACGTCGATGTGACTGTGATGCAGCAGATCCAGATTGCGGGCGAGCGAGGCCTGCGGCTCGACGTCGCAGACGCCCTTCGGGACCTTACCAACGCCGAAATTGAGCAGATGCGCTGGGCGGTCCATTGCGACGTACACGCCGCGTTCCATCGAGCGCTGGTTGAAAAGGAGCGCGCTCGGCTCGCCGAGCGTGTGGCAACCTTTCAGCATGAGGTTTTGCGTGTGGTCCAACGCCAGATCTCGGCGGGGGAGACAGCCCCGCTCGCGCTTCGCCTGGCACAGGCCGAGGTGGCCCAAGCGAAGCAGGTCGCTATGGCCGCTCGCCAAGCCTTCTTCGCCTCACGACTTCGCCTCGCGCAGCTGTCCGGGTGGCCCGTCGCGACGCCGCCGAACCCGTCCGGCGCCCTGGACAGGCCCCGAGACCCGCCTCCGCTCGACCGCCTCAGCGCAATTGCTCGAAGGTACCTACCGAGTCTCCGAGCTAGTGCCGCACGGATACAAGAGGCAGAGGCGCGGTCGGCGCTCGCCGACCGCAAGGCCTGGCCGCGTCCTTCGCTTGGCGCGCAGTACCGACACGAAGGTACGATCGCAGAGGGTCCGTCCAATATTGTGATGGGCGTCGTCTCGATCCCCATCCCCACGTTCCAACGCAACCAGGGAGAACACGCGATGGCACGCGCGGATGTCACGATTGCAAAGGCCGAGCTGGATGCGGCACTACGCGTGCTCGACGGACAGATCGCCGAAGCCCGCAGCGAGGTTGTAGCTGCCGCGGCCCGCACGCGCGCCTATGGGACCGAGATCCTCCCTCGCTTTGAGGAGAACCTCACGCTTCTGCAGCGGTCGTTCGAACTCGGCGAGATCGACATCCTCGCGCTCTCCACGGGGCGTGAACGTTTCCTACGCATTCAGAGCGACGCCCTCGGCGCGCAACAGGACTACTTCCTCGCCTTGGCTGGACTGGAGCGGGTTGTAGGTGTTGAACTTTGGCGCGATGACCACCAGGGGGAGAGCACCCCATGAACCGCATGCATCTGACTTACGTCCTACTCGTATTGCTAACCTCCGCGTGCGACCGTGGCGGCGACAACGATGGACACTCGGAGGAAGGCAGCCACGCCGAAGTTGCTGAGCATCGTGAAGACGAACATGACAACGAGGTACACTTCACCGCTGAAGCGATTGAGCGCGCGGGCATTCGTGTCGCTGCCGCTGAGCGTCGCGCACTGACGGGCGGCGTCGCCATCCCAGCGGAGGTGCAGTTCGAGCCAAGCAGCACAGCGCACGTCAGCCCACTCGTCCCTGGACGCATCACCCGCGTCTCGGTAGCGCTCGGCGATCACGTGCGCCGTGACCAGCTGCTCGCCGTCGTCGCGTCCAGCGACGTTTCAACGGCTCGTTCGATGCTCGACCAGGCTCGCGCGAGGCTCGCCGCCGCCAAGTCTACGTTGCAGCGCCAGCAGCAGCTCTCGACGGAAGGCATCGGAGCTGCGCGGTCGCTAATCGATGCCGAAGCGCGGGTAGGTGAGCTACGAGCCGAGGTAAAGGGCTTGCGGCGTCAGCTCTCTGTCTTCGGCTCTGGAAGCGCGGGTGAGCTTAAGTTGACGGCTCCCATAGAAGGGGTGGTGGTCGCGGTACATGGGACCCTCGGCGAAACCGCGACACCGGACCGGGCCGCGTTCGTCATCACCGACCCCACGAAGGTCTGGGTTCGTGGCAGCGTCCCGGAACTCGAGCTGGCTCGTGTTCAACCGAACTCGACGGTCATCGTTCGCCTCCATGCGTTTCCGGATGTCACGATGCATGGCACCATCACGTACATCGCGCCGGCCCTGGACGAACTTACACGCTCATTGCCTATTCGCGTGACGCTTCAGGCTCCGGACTCCCGCCTCCGGAGCGGTCTCTTCGGGAGCATCGAGCTGGTTGGCGGAAGCGCAGACGAACGCGTGCTCGTTGTCCCGGCCGACGCCGTTGCGACCCTCGATGGCCAGACGGTGGTGTTCGTTCCCGCCGACGAACCGAATAGCTTCCGCCCTCAGCCGGTCGCGCTCGGGCGGCGTGCAGGCGCCTTCTTCGAGGTGCGCTCGGGCCTGGATCAGGGGGGGCGCTTCGCCGTCAGCGGTGCCTTCACGCTGAAGAGCGCACTGCGCAGCAGCGAGCTCTCTGAGGGCCACGAGCACTGAGGGACAATATGAAGAAGCTTCTTGAACTTTGCCTGAAGTGGCGTTTGCTCGTCGTCGCCTTCGTCGCCATCGTCGCGGCGGCGGGCGTTCGGAGCGTGCAAGAGCTGCCCATCGATGCCGTCCCCGACATCACCAACGTCCAGGTTCAGGTCCTGACGAACGTGCCAGCGCTTGGGCCCGTCGACGTTGAACGCACCATCACATTCCCCGTCGAGTCCTCGATGAGCGGTCTCCCTGGCATCGAGGAGATCCGCAGCGTCTCGCGCTTCGGGCTCTCGGCAGTGACGATCGTCTTCGAGGAAGGAACAGACCTCCTCCGGGCGCGGCAGCTCATCTCCGAGCGACTCGTCCAGGCACGTGAACGGCTCCCCGCCGGCGCCTCCCCGGAGCTCGGTCCGCTCAGCACCGGTCTCGGCGAGATCCTGCAGTTCGAGGTGCGCGCCGAGAACATGTGCGCCGCCGGTCAGCCCGACACCGAAAAGTGCTACACACCGATGGAGCTGCGGTCCGTGCTTGACTGGTTCGTGGCCTACGAGCTCCGCTCCGTGCCCGGCGTCGTCGAGGTCAACTCCTTCGGCGGCGAGCTGAAGACCTACGAGGTCGAAGTACTCCCGGACCGCCTTCGCGCGCTGAACGTCTCGCTAAGCGACCTCTTCGAGGCGATCGAACGCAACAATGCCACGGCGGGGGGCGGCTACCTCGTTCGTTCCGGCGAGCAGCTCCTGGTGCGGGGCGAGGGGCGCATCCAGAGCCTCGACGAGATCGGCGACGTGCTGATCGAGACGCGCGAGGATGGCGTGCCCGTGCGTGTGCGCGACGTCGCCCGCGTCCACTTGGCGCCGATGATACGTCAGGGCGCAGTGACAAGGGATGGCCGCGGCGAGGTAGTGACGGGCATCGTGATGATGCTCGTCGGAGCCAATGGCCGAGAGGTCGTCGAGAACGTGAAGGCGAAGATCGCTCAGATAGCGCCCTCGCTGCCGCCGGGTGTGCGCATCGACGTCTTCTATGACCGGGCCGAGCTCGTGAACCGCACCATTCACACCGTGGCGAAGAACCTCGCCGAGGGTGCGCTGTTTGTCATCGCGGTGCTGTTTTTGCTCCTTGGCAGCATCCGCGGCGGGTTCATCGTCGCCGCCGCCATCCCATTCGCGATGTTGGTGGCCTTCACCGCGATGAAGGCACTCGGGCTGTCGGGTAACCTGATGAGTCTCGGCGCTATCGACTTCGGTATCGTCGTTGACGGCTCGATTATCGTCGTGGAGAACGCGGTCGTTCACCTCGCTGCGGCCGCTCGCGGACGGCAACGTCCGATGTCCTACCAGGAAGCCGCCAACGTGGTCCTCAACTCCACCCTTGACGTGCGAAAGGCCGCAACATTCGGAGAGGCCATTATCGTCATCGTTTACATCCCCATCCTCACGCTCGCGGGAGTCGAAGGAAAGATGTTCAGGCCGATGGCCATCACGGTGCTGTTCGCGTTGCTCGGCGCATTCGTAGCATCGCTCACCTTCGTCCCGGTGCTGGTGGCCACGTTTCTGCGCCAACACACCGAAGAGAAGGAGCCGTTCATCGTGCGGCTTCTCCACCGGGTGTACCCCCGACTCCTCGGCCCGCTGTTGACGGCGCCGAAAAGAGTCATCGCCGTTTCGCTTGTCCTGCTCGCGGTGAGTGGCGTCGTTGCCTCGCGCATGGGTGCGGAGTTCGTGCCGCGCCTGGATGAAGGGGCCATGGCGATTCAGATCCTCCGGCTGCCGAGTGTCTCCCTGGAGGAGAGCGTGCAGAGCTCGACGCGTTTCGAGCGGGTCATCCGCGAGTTTCCCGAGGTGGTGACCGTGGTCTCGAAGACGGGGCGCGCTGAGATCGCCACAGACCCGATGGGCGTCGAGCTGTCGGATTGCATCGTTGCCCTCAAACCCCAGGATCAGTGGACGACGGCACACACGCGCGAGGAGCTGATTCAGCGGATGTCCGCGCGCTTCGCTGAAGCGCTGCCGGGGCTCGGCTTCTCGTTCTCGCAGCCCATCGAGCTGCGCATGGCCGAGCTGATCAGCGGCACGCGCTCCGACGTCGCGATCACGATCTATGGCGACGATCTAGCGACGCTCGAGCGACTCAGCTTGCAGGTACAAGGCGTCGTCCGCGGCATCCCCGGCGCGTCCGACGTGCGGGGAGAGCAACTCGCAGGGCTCCCGACCCTTGAGGTGACGGTCCATCGGGCCGTTGCATCGCGCTACGGGATCTCGGTGCGTGATGCGCTCGAAGCCATCGAGGCGCTTGGCGGTCGGAACGTCGGCGAGGTCTACGAGGGAGAGCGTCGCTTCAGACTTCAGGTGCGCGTGCCTTCAGGCCTGCGCGACGACATCGACCAGGTGCGGAACCTTCCGGTGAGCGGTCAGACCGGCCCACTGGTGCCGCTGGGGCAGATCGCGAGCATTCAGATCGTGGACTCGCCTGCGAGCGTAAGCCGTGAGGCGGTTCGTCGCCGCACGAACGTGGAAGCCAACGTGCGGGGTCGTGACCTCGCTTCCTTTGTGAGCGAAGCGCAAACGCGCGTGCACGACCAGGTGCAGATGCCGCCGGGCTACGTCGTGCAATGGGGTGGACAGTTTGAGAACCTCAGCGCCGCGTCCGAGCGGCTCGCAGTGGCGGTGCCTGTCGCGCTCGGCCTCATCTTCATCCTGCTCTACATGGCGTTCGGGCAGCTCAAGCCTGCGCTGCTCATCTACCTCAACGTGCCCTTCGCAGCCGTAGGCGGCGTGTTCCTGTTGGCCTTGCGGGGGATGCCGTTCTCGATCAGCGCGGCGATCGGTTTCATCGCGCTGTTCGGCGTGGCGGTGCTCAACGGCGTGGTGCTCCTGACGACCATCAAAAAGTTGCGGGAACAAGGAAGGTCCCCGCTCGACGCGGCGCGCGAGGGCGCCGAGGCTCGACTGCGCGCTGTCGTAATGACAGCGACCGTCGCGGCGCTGGGCTTCATCCCCATGGCGCTCTCGTCCAGCGCGGGCGCAGAGGTGCAGCGGCCGCTGGCGACCGTGGTCATCGGCGGCCTCGTAAGCGCGACGTTCTTGACCTTGTTCGTCCTGCCGACCGTCTACGCCTTCGTCTACCGAAAGGAGCAACACACGCCCCCAAGCGGTGGTCAAGAACCGGTCGGCAGCGATTCCGCTGCGGCGCAAGGGGCAGCGACACACGGATGATCTTGGAACCACGCGCGTACGGTGATCATCGGCCCCGATGAACCGAAGCTGCGGGTCCACGACGACAACCCAACGATGTGCTGTGGATCGGATGACTGCTGGCCGGGGAAACCAAGACCCCATACGCAGAGCGCTTGACGGTCGACACCCGAAAATTCGCATCTAATCGGTCACTCTTTGTCGCTCTCTACACGATCGGGTTCGCGCAGAAGGCACGACTGCTGTGCCGAAAAACAAGGGGTTTGGTGATCGGGGACCCCTTGCTTGGCCCCGCTGTTGCCGATTGTTGCCGTTACTCCGAGCCAGGCTCCTGTTCTACCTGGCCACCTTGCTGCCTCTCGCAATGGGCTTGAGAGCGGGGGCTGAGACAGCGCGCGCCTTCTCCGCCATGTGGGCGGCTGGGTAGACGTACTCGTGTTCGGTGTAGTGGCGCCGCGTCGTCTGCACCGACCTGTGACCGAGGATGCGTGCTGCCTCTTCGGCCGTCCAGCGTTCGCCGAGTAGGCCAGACTGGAGCGCCGTTGAGAGCGAGCCGCGCCATGAGTGCCAGGTAATGCGCGTGTTCGGTGCGGGCTTGATGCCCAGCACCTTGCAGTCCGCACGAAGCTGCCTGATGGGGTTCCCCGAGTCCGACTTGCGTCTGAGACCGGTCTGCTTGGATGGGAAGAGAAGCCCAAGCGGGTTCCTGCTGCGTTGTCGCAGGTGCTTCTTCCACGCGGCAATCGCGTCGACGGCCGGAGGCAGGAGCGGATAGGTGATCTGCGCCTGCTGCTTCGAGCACCAGATGGTCACCTGCGCGCCCTCGAGGTCGATGTCCTCGAGCTTCAGTCCCCAGACATCATCGGCTCTCTGTCCCAGATAGAAAACCACCTGGTACTTGAGCCTGCGGTACCTTGGCACCTTTGAGCTGTTGAACAGCAGCAACAGATCCCGCTCGTTGAACTTGTAGAAACGTGTCTGCGTGCGGCCCTCAACGTCGACATCTCGGATCGGGTTGCCTCGGAGCAGGCCCTCTTTGATGGCCGACCTGAACACCGCGCTCAGATCCGATCGCAGGTTGCGCCTCGTGTTCCAGGAGAGCTGGGACTTGAGCCGCTGGTTGATCAGGCGGTGCAGCGATGGAGCATCGAGCTCTCCAAGGTCCTGCTGGGCAATCACGTCTCCGAGCACGTGTCTTCGGAGACGAAAGCAGGTGCCTCTCCAGCTCGACCTAGCGTAGTCACCTTCGTGCTCGGCAAGCCATCTCGGGATGTACTTCCCCAGTGTCATGCCGCCGAGCTGCTTTGGAATGCTTCTGAATCGAACTCGAACCTCCTCGAGTATCGCGTTCGCCTCGTCCTCCGTATCGACGGTAACTGACTTGCGTTTCCGTGTGGTTGGATCTGTGACCCTCACCTGCCACTTGTCTCGGCTGGCGAGGTACGTCACCGACCCTGTGTTCCGACGTCCCATGAGTCACCTCGTGGGCACGAGCGCGTGCTCGTGCAGTAGTGGTACGTCGGTCCACTCGCTGTTGTTGGGTGAGTCAAAGATCGCGGCGCTGCTAGCGCGCCGAGCTGGAAAGCTAGCAGGTTCGTCGCGTGCAGGACCACTCGCGCAAACGGCGCTGCAGTGCGACTAGGAAACGCGCGGCAATCCGGTGCATCCTTGCGATGTGGTGCGCCATCTCGCCCTCCTCTGCCCTGCGATGCTGTTGAGCTGCGGTGCTCCGCCGCCACCCAGGCCCCAGCAAGAACTACCCCCACCCCCGGTCGAATCCGCGGCGACGCACGCCGATGTCACCCGGTTCCTGGCGGACCTGGTCGCCGATCGATTCTGCGATCGGTTGCAAGACACGTTCGTGCCGCTTCGAGATGAAGCTCCGACCGGCGGCGTTGGTGATGGGAACCGACCCGTCACGGGTCGCTGGTGGATCACGCAATGCTACGCGAGCCGTATGGGTTCGCTGGTTACCTTGCACCTTGGCGGTTCCGGTTGGAAATGGGTCGACCGAACTCAGTCTGGATTCCGCCTGAAGCAGTACGTCTACTTTCAGGCTTCCGTTTGCGTTGGCGGTACGTTTGCCTTTGCCTACGAACCCACGTCGCAGATAGCCACGGTTTGGTTCACTCCTCGACTCCGACCGCATGCTGACGGGCGCCCGCGTGGAGTGTTCTCCCCCAAACCCGACAACTTCCTCACCGGGGCCTTCAGTCTCCTCTCGCTTGGCCTGCTCGACGACCACGCCAGCGACGTAGCTAGAGAAGGGGCCAAAACCGAGCTTGCTCCGAAACTCGAGGCTGCGATGAGCCGAGGCTTCACGTTGACGTACTCGTTGCGCACTCGGCAAGCCGATGTCCTACTGCGTCAACTGCCTCGCGGAACAACTCCGGCGCGACCATTCGGCACGGAAACTCCGTGGCTCCTCAACGAGCGCTGGTTCCTGGATGGCGACATTCCCGCGCCCCAAGTTGCAGGGCCGTTTGCAAGTCACGACGTACTCCTAGACGTCCGAGTCGAGGAGGGCCACGCGCCAACATTCAGAGTTGTCTGTAGGCGAGATGCCTCGCGTGTGTTCGCACCGATCAGCCAGGGAGTCCCGCCGTCGCCACGTCAGGGGCTCACAACACCGTAACCGTTCACGGACCAAGTCGCGATCATGCTCGGGCGGGCAAGAGCGACGGATGCGGCTTGCGGCGTAGTTGAGCCTTGAGCGTGTCAGTCAGGAACGCGAGCAGACTACGCTTCTGCTTCCGCAGGGTGTGTGCGACGGTCATGATCCGCTCGGCGTAGCGCTCGCCGCGTTCGCTCTGGGAGCCGAAGCTCCTCTTGCGCCACAGAACGAAGCGTCGGAGCTCTCGCTCTGCGTGGTTGTTGGTGGGCTCCACGTCGGGATTGTCGACGAAGGTCCACAGCGCCTCGCGGTGTTCGAGGATGTTCGTGCACGAGCGGCTTACACCTCGGATTTTGAGCGCAGCAGTGCGTTCGAGCTTCGCCTCGATGTGCGGCCCGAGATTCGCCATGAGATGACGGAACTCCGTCTCGGAGATCGTTCCGTCTCGCACCTTGTGGATCGCGTGGAACAACGTCTGGGTGAGTAACACGAGCCCCCTGCCAAGCTCACCAGCTTCGCCGCCGCGCTCCGAGTACTCCACGAACTTGCGGAGCAGGTGGGCCCAACAGATCTGACGATCCTGCATCGCCCAGAAGTTGAACTGCCCGGCTCGATCGGAGACGAGCACGCCATGGGCACGCGACAAGAGCTTGCGTAGCGCCTTGCGACTGCCATCCAGCGTGATCCCGAACACGGTCACCGCCTCCGTGGCGATCGTCCAGAGGTTGCGATAACGACCTGCGTTGCGCCAGCCCGTTGCGTCGACATGCTTGGCACATGCATCGAGTGCGTGCTCGGTCGCCTCTTTGGTCGCCGGGGCGAGGGCGTCGGAGACGCGTCGCTCGATTCCGCTGATACCTCCGAGCGAGACATCGAGGTCGAGCGCTTGCTTCAGAAAGGATGCGGTGTCGCGACGACTCAGATGGTAGACGCCCGTCAACAGCGCCACGAACGCCATCAAACGTGGACCGAATACACCTCGCGGAACCCGCTTCGGGAGCTTCGCACGAGTCACTTCACCGCAGCATGGGCACTGCACCTGGTGCAGCAGGTGCTCGTCGACGTCCGGATGGATCTCCGGGATCTCTGCAACCTGGTGTCTCGACGGATCCCCGCTCGGCTGCTTCGGCAAGTGATGGTTGCACCTCCCACACTCCTTGGGGAAATGCTCGTGACGACGCGTCACTCGCTCTGGGGGTACTAACGCGCGGAACTTCGCCTTGTGGCCCGGCCTGGCTCCGCGCTTGCGCTCGCTCTTGAGTCGGTTGCGCTTCTTCCGTCGCTCCTCTCGCGTCGCCGCGTCGTCCGTCGATGGCGGCTTGCCGGAGTTGATCGAGTTGGCAGCTAGCAGTCGCTCCAGCTCCGCGATGCGCGCTAGCGCCGCGGCGAGCTGGGCCTTGAGCTCAGCGATCTCGCGATCCCGTGCATCCAGCTCGCTTTGCCAGTCGCGCTCCACGACCTCATGGCTGCCAGATCCTCGCCACGATGGAAAGCGCAGCGAGATAATGGAGCAAAGTAGATCACTTAGCGGGTCTGGAGTTGCCCCGATTTCGCGGACAGATTTGACTGCTTAAATCAGTTGGTCATGTGTTTCCGGGCGGTATGATTCCGGTTTCCGCGTGCCCCGATCTGGCGGACGACTTTGACTGACTGAATCAGCGTGGCGCGTTGGTCTCGAACTCGATGGGCGATGCGTAGTCGAGGTGCGAGTGGAGTCTGATGAGATTGTAGTAGTTGTCGATGTAGTCGGCCACTTGTTTCCGTGTGGTGCTTCGACTTCGGAGCGGCTGGAGCGCGAGCAGTTCTTTTTCCAGAGTCGCGAAGAACGACTCGGACACGGCATTGTCCCAACAGTCTCCCTTGCGGCTCATGCTCGGGCGCGCTCCAAGCTGTTCGAGCGCCGCCAGGTAGTCGTCGCTACCGTACCTGCAGTCTCGGTCGGTGTGGTGGATCCAGTTTGGCTCGAGTGCCCGCGTAGACGCCGCTCTGTTCAGAGCAGCGAGAGCCAGCTCCGTGTCGATGTGGTCCGACATGGCCCAACCCACGACACGCCGCGAGTACAGGTCCAACAGGACAGCGAGGTACAGCCACCCGTCCGTGGTCGAGATGTACGTGATGTCGCCCGCGAGCACCTGGTTGGGGGCCGAAGAGCTGAAATCGCGCTCCAAGAGATTCGGCGCGATGCGCTTCGTGTGCCGCGAATCTGTGGTCTTTCGAAAGCGCCGAGGCGTGTGGCCGCGAAGACCAAGCGAGCGCATGACTCGCGCAACCCGCTTCTTGCTCGGTCGCTTTCCGCGCGGTCTGATGGCACGGTGGATTCGGGGTGCACCGTAGCGCCCTCCATGCTGGTGGAAGATTTCGGCGACCTCGGCGCCCAGTACCGCGTCATCAATCGAGCGGGCGCTGGGCTTCGCATGCAGCCATTGATAGTAGCCGCTGCGTGAGACCTGCAGAACACGGCACGCTCGAGCCACTGGGATGTTCCCCCTCTCCGCGTGAATCAGCCCGTACACGGCTACTTCACGTCCTTGGCGAAGAGGGCCGCGGCTTTTTTTAGCAGCGCGTTCTCAGCCTGCAGGTCCCGTAGCTCACGCCGCAGGCGCTCTACCTCCTCGCGCTCTCCCTCGCTAGCTTGGATGCCTCCGGTGAGCTCGGGCTCAAAGCGCTCACGCCAGCGATGGAGCATGCTCTGGCTCACACCGAGCTCTCTGGCGACTTCGGCGATGGTCTTCGAGCCGCGAGCTAGCAAGCGGCGGACGGCGTCTTTCTTGAACGAATCTGGACGTGATCTTCTTTGTGGCATTGGTGGACCTCCGAGGAGAGTAATCCCTTGCGGGGTGTCCACCAAAGCGGGGCAGGCTCACTTCGCTGCTCGGTCGAACCTAGCAAGTGAGTGGTCTCGTCTTGCCGCGCTAGGTACAGCGCCTGAACCGCCGAGGCCTTCATGCGATGGCGCCGAGCCACCTGCTGGAAGAGAGTCGCCTCTTCGGCGTCCGCGTTCTTTGGCTCCCAGAGGGTACAGAACGCATCCCAGAAGGCCGCGTCTTCAGCTGGGGTGTACTTCTTCTTTTTCGAAGTGTCCCCTAAATCATTTCCGCTTGGTAACTCAGCGGAGGGAGGGGTTGGAACGACGGGCGCGTCGGCCGTGGACGGCGTCGCTGCCACAGCGGGTTCTTCCTCATGGGTCTCGGCCTCTTCCTGCTTACAAGCCAGCAATGGCCCCACGGCAACCAGTGTGAGGATCGTGCATCCCAGTAGTTCCTTCTTCATCGTTCCGGTTCTCGTTCCCCCGTCCAACCAGGTCAAGCTTCCCCTGCTGCCGTTCGCACCGTGTCGTTGCGTCACGCCTTGGCGCCCGAGCCCGGAAACAGGAACCCGCCATGAACACGAATCTATTGCGACGGGCCCCACGAGTAGACACTCGGCAACGCGATGGCTGCTCCGGCATGGACGCGATTTCGCCTACAGGCTAGAACACCACCTAAGGCGTCTCACTATGAGCCTCGACAGTCTTTCCTACGCACTGTTCACCGACGACTTCAAAAAGAAGAAAACCCGATACGCGGCCACATCGGCGGCGCTGCTGACCTTGTACAGAAAGCGAGTATCCGCTGAGTTCGCGGAAATGATGAAGGCAGAAGGTCTGTGCTCGTACGCAGATGGTCTCTTCACCACCGTCGACACCAAGCAGTACAAGGGAGTCCTCAAGGAGTTCGGACTGCCTTCGGACAGCCTCGTCCTGCTCAAGAACGCCTTTGCGGATCTCTTCTACTTCGATGGATTCGAGTGCCGCATTCTCTATACCTCGCACAACGAGAGCTACAGCTTCGCTGGCGGGGACGCGGTGAAATACTTCTTCACGTTCCAGCTCACGGATGCCTCGTTTCAACGAAAAAACTTCAAGAAGCGCCTCTTCCAGCAGGCGCTCAAGCAGCACGGTCCGCTCGGCCCGGACGAGAGCTATGGATTCGTCCCGGCACTTCCCCTCGGTGGCAAGGAGGTCGTGACTCAGATTCAAAAGGTCAAGACCCTCGAGTACCTGGATCTGCTCGCGCAGTCGTTTGCCTAGTGCGGCGTTTTTGCTCCCGTCCAGTCTAGAGGAACAAGAGGACACCACCTTGCGTACTAGGCGGAACGACCCTGGTGACTTGCTGGGGGGGAGAGAGCAAAGACATGGATCCGAAGCTGAAGCTCTACATCATCGAAGCCCTGCGCACGGAAGACGACGAGTTCTCCATCGCCGACTGGAGTTTCGGCGAAGCCCCGTTCGAGGAGTTCTATCGAGCCGCCACCGGACGCGACGTAGACCCTGATGAAGACGGCTACGAAGAGATCCCCGGCGTCGCCGACTTCTTGCTCACGCTTGACGTTTCGGACGCCGCAGCGACGACGCTTCGCTACCTCGGGCTGGAGGCAGGCAACTCCGCATACGAGACACTGGTGTGCCCGTACTGGGACTTCGAGGACGGCGTGACCACCGTAGACTCGCTCGAAGGCCTCGCGTCGCTGCCGAACCTCGAGGAGCTCAACGCCAGCCTGCTCGCGCCGGCGTGTAGCTTGGAGCCCCTCACCCAGCTGACCAAGTTGAAACGGCTCTCAGGTTTGTCGGTGAGGAGCAAAGACTACGAGCCGCTGACGCGGATACCCGCGCTCGAAAAACTAGTGGCGTTCGGGGTCATGCTCGATAGTCAGGCGTTCGCGAGCTATCGAGCCGCGATAGAGGCACTACGCGCGCGCGGTGTCGAGGTGGACGATCAAGTGCAGGGCCCATAGCCCACCCAGCTTGATTCCTTGCGGTAATCTTGCGTGTCCCGCGGTCGTCGGTCTTCCGCCGCTCGCATATGCGGCGTCTGCTCGACGAGGGCAGCCGAGCTACCTACCATGCGCCTGCTATGACGAGTGTCACCACCACAATCGATCACAGGCTTGAGGAACTCTCCGTCGCGCTGCGACTAGTTCGCTCGTTGAACTTCGCGCCCGCAGGCTTGGAGTTTGCGGTGCACCCGGATGGCAATCGCGCTTCATTGCCGTTTCGGCTCACCGTAGCCCCTTCGTCCGGAGATTCGGAGGAACGAGTGGCGCGATACGTAGCGAGCGTATCGAATACGCTGAACCCCTTGCTACCGGAGCCGAGCTCCTGCTTCGGACTAGCGCTTGTACTTCCTCCGTTTGGAGCGGAAGAGCTCTACTACCAGGATCCAGTCGCCAACCCCCAGCAGGCGGCTGACGACGCACCACCTACCTGGATTGTGCTCGAACCGATCGGAGACTCTCATCCAAGCGTTCAAGCGGAAGTCCTGCGAATCTTCGGAGCGCCACTAGACCCGAATCAAGCGCTTGCATGACACGAAATTGGGCTCGCCGGCGCTCGGTCCAAGCCGGCGTGCGGTGGGCGCAGCTTGCCGCCGCAGCCGGACGGGCTGCCGATGGCTTGGTTGTGGAGGTTCATGTGTTTCCGTATGGTTGGGTGTTCGGGCCAAGGATCCAAGGCTGGGCACCATCGCGTCAGCCTTGGAGTTCGGTCACAGGCTGTCTTGGACCTGCAGCAGCGCGGCGACATCCGGACGCCACCCGAGCAAGCGAAAAACTCGGGAGCGCCCGTGCACCAAGATCTGCGCGGGGATGAGGATCAAGCGATTGACGAAGGATCGGAACGCCATCGTGAGGATCCGTTGTGTCGTGGCTTGCGCCTTCTTCGATGATCGTGAGGGCTGGAGCAACCCGAACCACGCCTTGAGCGACCAAGCCAGGGAAGCGATCACCATGTACGCCCAGTTTGCGTTGAGGGTGTTGAGCGGTGCGTGGAGCGCTCGTACGCCCGTCTTGAGCTGGCTGATGATGTTTTCCTGCTGGCAACGCAATTTGACTCGGTAACGACTTCGGCCTGAGTCATCTCCAGGTCGTTGGTGACGTAGAAAAAGTACTTGAAGTCCGTGCTGAGCGAGAGCTGCCCGCGCTCCTCGGTGATCATCTTGCGCAGCACGACGACGCGGTACTCACGCTTCGCCTTCGCGGGTTTGTGCAGAAACTCCGCGGTGTCTTCTGCCTCGAGGCGCTTGTTGAGGTACCCGCGCTCTGTGACGATCGCTTGCTTCACTCGTGGCTGCTTCGCGCGTGATTCCTTGCGGATAAATGCTTGGTCCGCCTTTCGCGCGAGGTCCGCGTAGTCGCAAAGCTCTATGTTTTCTGCTCGTTCGACGAACTGCGGCTGGCATCGTAGCCAAAGACGAAGCGGACGCCGTCTTCGTGCCAGCGATCGAGGTGCGCGGTTTGCGTGAAGTCCGTGTCGCCTCGCAGGAGCACGTCGCTGAAGCCCGCTTGACGTACCAGATCGATGGCGCGATCCAGGTAGGCAGCTGCGCCGTCTGTGAGGGTCGGTTGCCAGGTCGGTTGATGATGAACAGCGGCTCCTGCGTGTTGGCGAGGGAGACGAGCAGCGGATGGTAGCCCCACACACCTTTGTAGGAGACGTCCATCCTCCTTGCACACCCCCGTCGTGCTCAGGATGGTCCCGTCAACGTCGATCCGAGCGGTGTTTTCGCGACGCAGGTGCGCTCGCTTCCACACTGCCACGCGGATACGATTCACGATGTCCATGAGCTGCTGGATGTCTGCCTCCGCGAAGCGGCGGCAGAAGTCGCCAGCCGTCGTGGGGTCGGGATGGCCCGCGCCCCGAGTGCGCGGAGGAACGCGATGTCGTTGCGTCGCAGCTCGATGTCATCCAGCACCTGGCCGCCGCACGGCAGGTTGTACGCGATGTTGAGAACATGGTCGGACTCGCGGTAGGGCCGGTGGCGATACAGGATCTTCAACTCGCGATCGATGGCACGGGGCAAACCGACAGCGTGCGCGAGCTGATGCATGACGCCGATGCCGCCGCAGGGGATCGCCTCGACGCGTTGGCTCGCTTCGTAGCGCGGCCGATCTGTGGCGAACTCAGGCCGCTCGAGGCGGGGCCGAGCACCACCGTGAAGCGCGCGGAGCCGCGCAGCGTATTTTCTCTTTCCTCGCGAAACCCATATGGCTAGCGTCTTCTTCACCTGAAAAGGGACCCCCGGTGTGGTTGTTTGGTGTGGCAACCCCAACAACACCGGGCTTTTCAGACAAATTCCCGCTCGACGAAGATTCGAGCGCTAGATCGGGGACTAGAACCCCTTGCCGCGCGCGAGGCAACCACACTCACGGCACGCGTCATTGGACATCGACTGGCACGGTCGTCGAACCGCTACGCGCACCCAGGCTCGGGAACCTGGACCCTACTGCGCGTCGTCGACCCGTGCGATGCCTGGCTCGGACTCGATCTTGGCAACGGCTGGGGTGAGGTGTTCGCTGCTGGGCCAGGCGCTGACGCCCGAGCGTTCGCCGATGTGGCGCTGCGGACGATCGCATGAAAGCACCACTACAGGCGGAGTTAGGTCGAGAACTGTTCCGGCCGTTCCACGCTGGAACGTGTGGCTGTCTCACCTGAGTCGGCAAGTGGCGATGCGAGCCTTTGGCTCGGATCGTGCTGGTCTCCCTCAGGAGAAACACGATGCCTGCACAACCCACTGAGATCCTCCGCCGCGAACACGCGACCATCCTCGATGCGCTCGACGAGCTCGAAGCGCTCGCCGGTCACGTGATGGCCGGGGACGACGTCCCTCCAGAGCAAGCTTCTATGCTCGTGAGCTTTCTGACTACCTACGTCGACGACTTCCATCATCAGAAGGAAGAGCAACTGCTCTTCCCTGCCCTAGTTGCAGCTGGAATGCTGGCGACGGCGGGACCAATCCCCGCGATGCTCCATGAACACGAAGTAGGTCGCAGGTTGGTCAAGAACATGGTTGATAGCGCTGCGGGGAACCTGGTTGATGGCGAGTCCTTTGCAGCTGCAGCCACAGGCTTCGTGGAGCTGATGCGAGCGCACATCCGCAAGGAAAATAACGCCCTGTTCGTAATGGCCGAGCAGGTGCTGTCTGAACCAGCCAAGCAGGCGTTGCTGGAAGCGTTCACCGCGCGCGGTGACTACGACGAGCGATAACCCGTCGTTCCAAAAGGGAACAGGTGGAGCACCCAGCCTGACCCGGTTCAACGCCCCGCGAGCGAGATGTCGCGGCACTATCTTGCATAGCCGTGCAGAAATCTTAGGGATGCGCAAGGCGCGCAGTAGGCAGGGCTCGCGCTCGGCGTTAGGCGCAGGAATCGCGGGTTCTCGCTGCGACAGTTCGTCCCTCGCGGCAACCCCACCCAAACACTCAGCGCCGCGGCACGTAGGTTGCACTACGCAAGATCGCCAACGCCGACTGGCGTCCGGGCCCGACGGACGCGCCGTTCCCACCATTCCAGGTGCCGCAACGAGCGCTCGCGAAGAAAGGTGATCATGCGAATTCGAAGACTCGTCTGGGGACTTGCACTCCTGGCACCAATTGCGTGCGGAAATAAGGAACAGGCACCCCAACAAGCTGCAGTGAATACAGCTGCGACAACACCCAAGGTGGAAACGGAAGAAGACAAGGCGCTCACGGCGCAAATCGAGGCGAAGGACATCTTCAAGAAGAAGTGCCTGGTGTGCCATGGCGAGAGCGGACAGGGCGACGGACCTGGTTCAGCCGCCTTGGACCCGAAGCCTCGCAACTTCACCGACGCAGAGTGGCAGAAGGGAGTAAGCGACGAGCAGCTGTCGAAGACCATCATCGGTGGCGGAGCCGCCGTGGGGAAGAGCGCGATCATGCCGGGAAACCCTGAACTGAAAGGGAAACCGGAGGAGGTCAAGGCATTGGTCGCAATCATCCGAGGCTTCAAGAAGTAGATCCCACGTGGAAAAGTGAGGAAGCATGACCAAGTCAACTTCGGGGCAAGGCAAACAGCACTCAAGGCCAGGGGATCGTCGAGAATTCCTTACAACAGGGCTCGCGCTGGGAGCCGCTGCCGCGCTCGCAGCGTGTGAAGATCAGCCAGCAACCCGCGGGAACGGTTCCGCAGCCCCGGGAGGTTCGGCGACCCCCGACGGCGAAGGCCGTCTGATCTCGGAAGTTAAGCCGGGCCAACTCGACGAGTACTACGGCTTCTGGAGCGGTGGACAGTCAGGGGAAATCCGCATCATGGGCGTGCCCTCGATGCGCGAACTCAAACGCATTCCCGTCTTCAATCGCGATGCGGCCACCGGTTGGGGGCAAACCGACTTTTCCAAAGACCTGCTCAAGGGTCGGGCCGGTGGGGATACTCACCACGTTCACCTGTCCTACACCGATGGCACCTACGACGGACGCTACGTCTTCGTGAACGACAAGGCCGGAGCGCGACTCGCTCGGGTGGACATCCAAACGATGGAGGTCGACAAAATCGTCGACATCCCAAACTCCCAGGGGACTCATGGGATCTTCCCGCAACGGCACAAGACTGGCTTGGTGGTTTGCAACGCGGAATTCAGGACCCCGTTGCCCAACGACGGCTCCGGCGACCCGACCGACGCGAAGACCTATGGCGCGCTCCACACCGCGATCGACGGCGAGACGATGGAGGTCAAGTGGCAGGTCCTGGTCGAGTCCAACATGGACCTGGCGGCCACGGACTACAAAGGCCTGTACTCGTTCGCCACCTGCTACAACTCCGAGGGCGGGACCACGTTGGAAGGCATGATGGCCTCTGATCGGGATCACCTCTACGTGTTCAACCTGGTCGAGATCGCGAAAGCTGTTGCCGCCGGGAAAACTATCAAGCTAGGCGAAAGCGACGTGCCGGTGGTCGATGCCCGGGGCGAGAACAGCGCATACGTCCAACGCATCCCGGTGCCCAAGAGTCCCCACGGCGTGAACATCGATCCTTCCGGGAAATACGCTGTCGTGTCCGGCAAATTAAGTCCAACCGTGAGCGTCGTCGACATCGAGAAGCTCGCAGAAGTCTTCGCAGGAAAGCTCAAGCCAAGGGACGCGGTCGTGGCGGAACCCGAAGTCGGTTTGGGACCTCTTCACACGGCTTTCGACGGCCGAGGCAACGCCTATACCTCGATCTTCATCGATTCGGTGATCACGAAGTGGAGCATCGCAAAAGCCATCGAAGCGTACACGGCGAAGGATGGAGAGAAGATCGATCCGCTGATCCAGAAGCTCGACGTGCACTACCAAGTTGGCCACACGAACGCCTCGATGAGTGAGACGAAGGAAGCGGACGGAAAGTGGCTCGTCGCGCTGTGCAAGTTTTCCAAAGATCGCTTCTTGAACGTGGGCCCCCTTCACCCCGAGAACGATCAACTGGTCGATATCTCAGGTCAGAAGATGCGCCTCGTCCACGATGGCCCCACCTACTCCGAGCCGCACGACTGCGTGATCGTGCGCAAGGATCTGATTCATCCAGAGAAGATCCAGCCCCGAAAGACTGACCGTTTCAAGCTCTACGAAGACTGGGCGAACGCAGACGGCGTCGACCTGAAGCGGGACAACAAGATCATCCGCGACGGTAAGCGGGTCCGTATCTACATGACCAGCCTCGCCCCCAAGTTCGCGACCACCGAGTTCACGGTGAAGACCGGGGACGAGGTGCAAATCATCCTCACCAACCAGGATCAAGTCGAGGACCTCTCCCACGGCTTCTGTCTGGGACTACACGACGTTTGCATGCTCGTGAACTGCAACGACACCAACAGCGTTACGTTTACCGCAGGGAAACCCGGCGTGTATTGGTACTACTGTCCGTGGTTCTGTCACGCACTGCACCTGGAAATGCGCGGGCGCATGATCGTGACCGCCTGAGATACCGGAGCCCCCATGAGCCTACCGCGCTCAAACCATTGGCTGGCCGCATGCATCGCAGCGATCGTGCTGCTTTGGGTGTGGCCAGGTCACGCCGAGCCAAAGCTCGACTGCGAGAAGATGCCTTGCCTCGAGGTGCTGCCAGGTGCGTCCTCGTTCAAGCAGCCCCCCAGAGCACCCTTCTTTGAGGGCTTCGATGCCACGGGGCAATCCGTAGGCTGGGTTGCCCTGTCGACCGACGTCGTGGCCATCAAGGGCTACTCCGGTAAGCCTCTGGTGACGCTGGTGGGTCTAACGAAGGACGGGAACATCGGTGGCGCAAAGGTGCTGCATCACTCCGAGCCCATCCTTTTGGTGGGGATCCCGGAGCGGAAGCTCCACGAGTTCGTAAGCTTCTACGCGGGCAAGCCGGCTGCCGCGAAGATCACTGTCGGGCAATCCGCGGATGCAAGCACCCTAAGCGTCGATCTTATCTCCGGTGCGACAGTGACCGCACTGGCAGAGAACGAGACCATCCTGACCACGGTGCGTAGCGTCGGCTCCACGGTGGGTGTGGTGAAGAGGGCTGGAGCGGCGGAGGGACACTTCGTCGAGACCAGCGAGGTCTGGTCCTGGCAGGACATGCTCGATCGCGAGGTGCTCGGTCACCTTGAGCTCAGCGAGTCGCAGATGGGCCTGCCAGGCTCGAGCGAGACGTTCATCGATCTCTACTTCACGCTCCTCGACGCTCCCCAGGTCGGCAAGGCCATCCTCGGGGAAAGAGAGTACGAGTGGCAGAAGAAGCAGCTGAAACCGGGCGAGCACCTGCTCGCCGTGCTCGGGAACGGCTCCAGCTCCTTCAAGGGGTCCGGTTTCGTGCGAGGCGGCATGTTTGACCGTGTGCGGCTCGAGCAAGGCCTCACCTCGATCATCTTCACCGATCGCGACTACCACAACTTGGGTCGCGTGGAAGCCGTGGGTGCACCGGAGTTCAAGGAGGGAGCGTTGTTCGTTGCACGCGCCGGCAAGCTCGATCCCGGAGCAGCCTTCGACCTTGTGTTCCTCGGCAGTCGCTACAACCAGAAAGGCGGTTTCAGCCGAGACTTCCACACGGAGACGGTCACCTTTCGACTCCCGCCGAGCGTGTACTTCGTCGCTGAACAACCTGATGCAGGCTCCGCCATCTGGCGCGCGTCCTGGCGCAATAGCCGCCCAAAAGTCATCCTGCTCGCGGTCTACCTATGTCTGATGGTGCTGACCTTCTCCCTGCGTCGCCACCTCACCGCGTCTATGCGCAGACTGAAACGCATCCACACTCTGGCTCTCGTCATGAGCGCCGTCGTGCTGGGTTTCGTACTTCACGCCCAACCTTCAGTGACACAACTCCTAACCCTCGTAGGGTCCGCAGTTGGTGAGTGGCACTGGAGCCTATTCCTCACGGAACCTCTACTCTTCGTCAGCTGGATTTTCATCGCCGTCGTGACGGTGATTTGGGGGCGTGGCGTTTTCTGCGGTTGGGTGTGTCCCTTTGGTGCCCTCAGCGAACTGCTGTTCAAGGTCGGTCGCGTGCTGCGCCTTCCGGCCATTGAACTCCCCGATCGCTTGCATCTGAGGCTACGCCACCTGCGCTACATCGTGCTGGCCGCCTTGGTTGGCAGCTTTCTGTACAGCAGCGAGCTCGGCGAACGGCTTGCGGAAGTCGAACCGTTCAAGACCACGTTCTTCGTCGCACCCTGGACACGTTCAGCTGGGTTCATCGCCTGGTGGGGATTGCTGCTGGTACTGAGCGTGGTGTGGTTCCGCCCGTTCTGCCGCTACGTGTGCCCGCTCGGCGGGGGCTTGGCGCTCGTGAGCAGCTTTCGCCTCTCGGAACCTTACCGCCGACAGTTCTGTGACTCCTGCAAGATATGCACAAAAGGCTGTGAGCCGCGTGCCATCGACGCCGGGGGTCGCATCGATCCGCGGGAGTGCCTCTCGTGTATGGAATGCGAGACTAATTTCCGTGACGAAACTGTCTGTCCACCTTTGGTCGGCATCGCTCGTTTGACCGCCAAGCGAGACGGCTCGCTCGACGCCGCGACGGCGCACCGTTTGGAGCAACTCCAGCGAGTTGCAGAGCCGACCTCGCGCTTCGCACCAAAACTCTCAAGGAAGTCATGAGACGCTCCCTCACCCCCCTACTCATCTGTGTCGGTTGCCTTGTCCCAACGGCCGCGACGGGCAAAACATGGGTAGCGGGTAAGGACGCCTCGACGATCCAGGCGTGCGTCGACCGAGCCGAAACGGGCGATGTCGTCGAAGTTCCCAGCGGGATCTGGCGCGAACGAGTCACGGTTGCCAAGTCGATTGCGTTGAAGGGCCGTGGTGGGATCTTGGATGGTGGGGGTGAGGGCACGGTACTGCGTATCCGAGCGGCGAAGGTACAGGTGCTCGACCTAAACGTGCGGGGGAGCGGCACCGATCTCGGTGCGCCGGACGCATGCATTTTCGTCGAGAAGTCCGCAAGCGCCGCACGCGTTGAAGGCAACACTCTGGGTAGCTGCGCCTTCGGGATCTGGATCAACGAGACCGACGGGGCGCAGCTGATTGCCAACCACATCGTCGGTTCACAGAGCGGTCATCGCTCCAATCGAGGCAATGGCATTCAACTGTTCAACGGCAGCCACCTGGTGATCCGCGGCAACGCCATCAGCGGAGGACGCGACGGCATCTACGTGTCAGCTGTCGAAGACAGTCTGATTGAGGCCAACACATTCGAGGACTGTCGCTACGGCGTGCACTACATGTACTCGTACCGAAATACCTTGAGAGCCAACGTCGGGCGCCGAAACACGAGCGGCTACGCGTTGATGGGCAGTCAGTACATCAAGGCCATCGACAACATCGCGGTAGACAACGAAGAGCGAGGGATCCTGCTGCGTGATGTCGAGCACTGCACGGTAAGGGGCAACAAACTGGCGCGGAATGGCATGGGCTTCTTCATCTATTCCAGCACCCGCAACGACATCAGCGACAACTGGGTGGCCTACAACGATGTCGGAGTGAAGCTGTGGGCTGGCAGCCTGCGTAACCAAGTGAGTGGAAACGCCTTCGTCGCCAACCGCACGCAGGTGTTTTATGTGTCGTCTGAGGACTTGGTGCTGGGTGAGGCGGGAACTGGCAACTACTGGAGCGACTACACAGGCTGGGACCAGGACAACGACGGCGTAGGGGACCGACCGTATCGACTGGACAGCTTCACGACGAATCTGATCCATCGTTTCCCTGCGGCGTCTGCCCTACTCCGGTCGCCGACGCTCGAGCTGTTGTCGCACCTAGAGCAACGCATGCCGGTGTTCCGAGTTCCAACGTTGATCGACAAGAGCCCTCTGGTCGCCAGCCCGATCAAAGAAGTTCAAGCCGAAGCGCGAGGAAGTTCTGCTAGGTCAACGGCGCTGGAGGAGGACTAGTGGAATCCCTCGAGCTTCGGAAGGTCAGCGTTCGCTTCGGACGCGTGAGCGCGCTGGATAGCGTGAGCATCGCGCTTCAGCGCGGCCAAGCCGTGACGCTCCTGGGACCGAATGGCGCCGGGAAGTCGACGCTACTCAAGGTGCTGCTGGGCCTTGTGCGCTCGAGTGGCCAACTGATCGTAGATGGCACAGCAACTCGGGCAGACAACACTTTCAAACAGCAAGTCGGCTACCTGCCTGAAGCCGTAGCCTTCCCTGAGAACCTGTCCGGTGATCAGGTTCTGCGCTTCTTCGCCAGAGCTCGTGGGTCGTCAAGAGCACGCGTACTCGAGGTGTTGAAACGCGTTGGCTTGAGCTCCGCCGCGGGCCGCGCAGTGCGCGGCTACTCACGGGGGATGCGACAGCGCCTGGGGCTTGGTGCTGCCATGATCTCGGAGCCCGAGCTGCTGATCTTGGACGAGCCGACCGGCGGCTTGGATCTCGAAGGACTGGGGGTTCTGTGGAGCGTGCTCACGGAGTGGCGTGAACGTGGCCGAATGGTGCTGATATCGACTCACGACCTCAGCTTGATGGAACACCGAGTCGACCAGATGTACTTGCTGAAGGCCGGGCGACTCATCACGCATGGATCTCCGGTTTCCCTACGGCACGCTGCAGCGATACCGGTGCGAGTCGACTTTGAGCTCGTCGCTGACTCGGCTCTGCAACGCGCGTTCCTCTCCAGGGCTGAGTCCGCCAATCCGTCGATGCAGCTTCGAGCGAACACCGCCAGCATGCAAGTGCCGGCAGAGCGCCTCTTGGAAACGATTAACCTCCTGGGCGCGGTGCCTGGGGCGGTAGCTCAAGTGCGTGTCGTCGAACCGGGTCTCGACCTAGTCTACGACGAATTACTCAGAAGGGCGGGCTAGAGACATGGGACGCGTGGGTGTCGCATTGTTGGTTCAGGAGTTCTGGGATCGAGCGCGCGACCGCTGGGTGTTGACCATCAGCGCCTTGTTCGCACTCCTGTGTTCGGCAGTGACGCTCTACGGGAAGAGCGCGGACGAGGTCGGTACACAGCTCACCGGCCCCAGCCTGGTGACGCTGACGAGCCTGCTAGTTCCCCTCGTCGCGCTGGTCTTGGGCCACGACGCCGTTGTGGGTGAACGGGAGCGGAACACGCTGGGCATGTTGTTGTCGCTGCCGGTTTCTCGCTTCGAGGTCGTGCTCGCGAAGTTCGCTGGTCGGTTGATGGCGCTGCTGTGCTCGATCGCGCTGGGCCTTGGAGCGGCCGTAGCGATTGCGCACGGACAGTCTGCTGTGTTGCTGCGGCTCGCTCTGCCCACCAGTCTCCTCGGAGCATCCTTCTTGGCGCTGGGGATCTTGATTTCCTCCGTCAGTCGACGCCAGGTCACCGCCGCGAGCCTCGTGGTCGTTTGCTGGTTCTGTCTGGTGTTCTTCTATGACCTGGGGTTGTTGGGCTTGCTAGTCGCCTCGGACGGAAGCGTGTCGACTGGAACAATTGGGTGGCTGGTTAGCATCAACCCTGCCGGTCTATTCCGCACAGAAACCCTCCGCCGCCTCTCCGGCCCGGGTGTCCTGGAGCACCTAGGGGTAGCAGTTGGGGGCCCAGGAAGGGTCGCAGAGGTCCTGATCTGGATTGCCTGGAGCGTGCTGCCCATTGGGCTCAGCGGCCTGTTGCTCGCAAGGGAAAGGGACATGCGATGAAACACCTGGCACTCCTAACGCTACTGAGTGTGCTTCTCGTTTGTGCCTGCAACTCTTCAGAGAAAGATGGCCGGGGCAACACGGCCGCAGCTGCTGAGGCGATCACCACGGCAGAATGCGCCACCTGTGGAATGGTTGTACGGGAGCAACCGGCGCCTCGAGCCCAGTTGGTCCACCGCGACGGAACCCGCGCCTACTTCTGCTCCATCGGAGACCTGCTTCAGTATCTGCTGGCGCCGTCCCAACACGGCGGCGCGGAGGCGATCTTCGTGGAAGTGATGACCCCTAGCGAAGATCCGACGAATCCAGACACTCACCCGCACGCTTGGAAACCCGTGGAGGAATCAACCTTCGTGGTTGGCGTAGAGCGGCGTGGGGTAATGGGCTCTGCCGTACTGAGTTACGCGACTGAAGCCGACGCCGCTGCGGCGGTCGAACGCTTCGGTGGAAAACGAAGAAACTTCGAGCAACTTCGCCAGTCGGCGCGGCGGGGGTCGGCAC
The DNA here is from genome assembly GCA_041389745.1 of Polyangiaceae bacterium. Taxonomy (GTDB): domain Bacteria; phylum Myxococcota_A; class Polyangia; order Polyangiales; family Polyangiaceae; genus JAHBVY01. The sequence goes on along the minus strand of JAWKRF010000041.1, from coordinate 2,222 downwards.
AATGATCCCTCCGCGCGGATTCGTCCACGCGGGTCCCGTGCCGCACCCTGAGCAGGACGTGGCTCGAATTCCCGCCCACTGGCTATTCGCGAGGTTAGGCAAGCGAGTGCTGCGTCCCGGCGGGATGGCGATGACGAACGAGATGCTACGGGCGCTGACCATTCAACCAAGCGACGACGTGATTGAGTTCGCACCAGGTCTCGGTGGAACGGCGCGACTAGCGCTCGCCGCGCGCCCAGCGAGCTTCATAGGAATCGAGGCCAATCAACAGGCGGCAAGAGTCGCCAGGGACCATCTCACCAGCACAACGCGCATCATCGTGCGCAACGCGGATGACACGGGACTCGAGTCAGAAACTGCATCAGTAGTCTATGGCGAAGCGCTCTTGACGCTGCAGCGCCCCGCCAAGAAGCGATCGATGGTCAACGAAGCGCATCGACTGCTCTGCACGGGTGGACGCTTCGGAATCCACGAACTCGCGCTCGTACCCGACGACATACCCGAGTTTGATAGGCAGATCGTCTCCCGAGATCTCAAGACCGTTCTCCGCGGGGGCGCTCTTCCAACAACTCCCAACGAGTGGCGTCTACTCTTGGAGGCGCGGGGGTTTGAGATCCAAACCGAACTCGTGGGTCCTGTACGCTTCTTAGAACCCGGGCAACTGCTCGCAGACGAAGGGGCAATCGGCGCCCTTCGTGTTGCGTGGAACCTTTCTCGAGATCGAGCAGCTCGCGCCCGAATCATACGAGTTCGTCGCATGATTCGGCGTCATGCCAAGGCGCTCGCGAGCATTGTCATCGTTGCACGCAAGGTCTCAAGCCCTGCTCCACACGTTTGATATCGAGACACGACTGCATCGGCCACGGTCGACGCTGTCGGTATTTGTGCCGTGGTTGAGCGTGGCGCGAAACGTGCAGTCTCCTCCGTAGGAGGAACTCTCAATGATCGACACGAATCGACCTATCGCTGAGCTCGTTTTGGACCATCCCGCGTGTGCGCGGGTCCTCTCCGCACATCGCATCGACTTTTGCTGTAGCGGACGACGGTCACTCTCAGAAGCGGCAATGGACCGGGGTCTGAAGTTGGAGCAACTGCTGGCCGAACTGGAAACGGCGCTGCGTGAGAGCGACGAATACGCACCTGACTTTCGAAGCCTCACGACGGGGCAGCTGGTCGCGCACATCGTTGACAAACACCACACCTACCTGCGAGAGACGCTCCCGTTCCTGGAGGGACTGGCGGTCAAAGTTCAGCGCGTTCACGGTGCAACGAATCCCAAGCTCCGGGACCTTGAGCGATGCGTACACGAGCTTAGCTGTACGCTCTCGCGTCACGTGGACGACGAGGAACGGGATCTGTTCCCGACCTTGCTCAACGACCCCGAGCGGCCGCACGACATCGAGCAGCTCCTCTCAGAAATGACCGCCGAACACGCCCAAGTTGCCAGTCTGCTCGCTCGCGTACGTGAAGCGAGCGACGAGTTTCGAACCCCTAGTCACGCTTGTATGAGCTATCGCACGTTGTTTGCCGAACTCGAGCGCCTCGAAGCAGACACGTTTCGGCACGTTCATCTGGAGAACCACGTGCTCAAGGCGCGATTCACTCACTAGTGTAAGTCAGTCACGCAGCGGCAGATGCCGTCTGCGGACTGGAGCGACGTATCCTTCGGGGACGTAGGCGCACGCAGAGTCGGAGGCTAGATAGTCGCCGGAGATCGCATAGGCGCGGGCCCGCGAACCTCCACACTTCACGCGGTACTCGCAAGCGCCGCACTTGCCGCTGAGCAACTCCGAATCGCGCAGCTCCAGGAACATGGGATGGCGTTGGTAGGTTTCAATGGGGTCGACGTCTCGCACGTTCCCGCAAGGCAATGGGAGAAACCCACTTGGGTAGATGTTGCCCGTGTGGGACACGAACAACATCCCACGCCCTTCGTTGACCGTCAGCGCAGAACGGCCACGCACGTAGCGCGCGGGGCGGACGTCGGTGTCTCCGGCTGTCTTGCGTTGGGCCAGCACCCTACGATAGTGCGGCGCCGCGGTGGTCTTGATGGCGAACGGGACGCGCTTGGAGATGTCGGCTAGTTGATTCAGGTGCTCCTCGACGGCCTCGGCGTCAAGCAGAAGGTCCGTATTGGCCCGCCCAGTTGGTACCACGAAGAACACGCTCCAGAGCACGCACCCCAGCTCTCGCACTAGTCCCGAATCAAGCGCTTGCATGAC
>JAWKRF010000040.1:0-59744 GCA_041389745.1 Polyangiaceae bacterium | reverse complement strand
CTCCCCTGAACGGCCCTGCCTGCAAGGGTCGGGCGCAGCTCGGGCAAGCCCTCGATCAGCCGAGGAGCCCCGCGGAACGTGATTACAGGCACGCCAACCAGGCCGTCGTGAATCGCCAGCTGCCCCAGGTCGAAACGCAGGGTCAGCGCTCCGCCCCATCCTGGCGCCACCGACGCTCGAGGGGGGTCCGGGGGTGAGGGAGGGTCATTGACGACGATGAAGACGGAACCCTGGAGCTCTTCGAAGGCGTCGCGCTTGCGAGCGGACGCCTGCACATTCGCCCGAATCACCTCGGCGAAGCGGGCGGCCAGCGCGTTGCGCTCCGTCCCCGGCGCGAGGACTACCGCCGGTTCCACCGCGAGATCCCCCTGAGAAGCTGCGTGGCCGCGAGGTGGGCGACTGCCTGGGCGAAACCGGTCATGCCGCCCCGGGTTATCGGTAGCTCCGAGCCGGCGTCAAGCGGCTCGGTGCCCTCGACGAAACACCCCCTTGCCGGACCCGGTGCAGACTGGAAGGCTCCGCCCCCATGCAGCCCCATCTGGCCGGCCTCACCGCAGCAGTTCTCCTCGCGACGACCCTGGTCGCCCACGCGGATCCTCCCGCCAGTCCACCAGATGCTCCGCCGACGCCCAGCGCAACCGCCACCGGCACTGCTCCGCCCAGCGCAGCCCCGCAGCCCAGCGCAGCCCCGCAGCCCGGCGCAGCCCCGCAGCCCAGCGCAGCCCCGCAACCCAGCGCAGCCCCGCAACCCAGCGCAGCCCCGCAACCCAGCGCAGCCCCGCAGCCCGGCGCAGCCCCGCAGCCCGGCGCAGCCCCGCAGCCCAGCGCAGCCCCGCAGCCCAGCGCACCCACAGCGCCCCCCGCGCCGCAGTACATCCCGCCTACCCAGGCTCGAGTGGAACTCAAGGTCAACTACCCGGGCGCTTGGCTCGAGCTGCGGTCGGTCACCTATGGCGGTCCCTGGAAGCGCGCATGTCCAGCTCCATGCGGAAAGGTGCTCGAGGTCGACGGCACCGAGGCTCGAGTCCTCGCGCCTGGCATGACTCCCACGAACGTGTTCCGGCTGCAGCCTGGCGTCGGGACGGCTCGCCTGAGCGTGGACGGCGGCAGTGAGAGCTGGCGCACCTGGGGGGTGCTGTCCCTCGCCATAGGGACGCCAGTCGCGCTGGCGGGAGGCGCCCTCTTTGGCCTCGGGCACTACGAGGACTCCCAGGGCATGAAGACCGGCGGCATCATCGGTCTGGCCGTCGGAGGAGTCGCGGTGCTCGCATCTCTACCCATGCTGATCAGCGGCTCGACCAGCGTGCGCGATTTCAACGGCAAGCTGATCGCGAGCCGCCAGCGCTCCGGCTTCGGGAACTGGCAGTTCTGAACGGCGCTGGGCTGGGTGGAGAAGACCCCCCAAAGAGAAAAGAGAGGCCCGAGTGGAGCCTCTCTTCATCCCGCCACGATCGGGCATCAGGGCCCGCGTCGACCGCGAGCTAGTCGAGCACGACCTTGGACGCCTGCTTCACGAAGTTCACGCCGCGGATCTTGTCCAGGGTGCTCTCGTTGAGCTCGGAGTCCAGCATCCACAGCGACGCAGCCGACTCACTCGAGGTGTGAACGCCGACCTGCATGCGCGAGATGTTGATCTTGTTCTCGCCCAGGATGGTGCCGATGTTGCCGATGACGCCTGGCTTGTCCGCGTTCTTCATCACGAGCATCGCGCCCTCGAGCAACAGATCGAGGTCGAAGTCTCCCCAGCGCACGAGCCGCGGCCCGCGGTCGGACGCCAGCGTACCGGAGACGGACACGCGCTCACCGTTCGCGCCAGTGACGGTCAGCGAGACCAGGGTCGCGAAGCCGCTCTTTCCGCTGCTCTTGAGTTCCCGCACGTCGATACCGCGATCTCCCGCGACCATGGGAGCGTTGATCGGGTTGACGGGTTCCTCTAGGAACTGGTCGAGGACACCGGCCAGGGCGGCGTTCACCACGGGTGCGAGCTTCAGGCCCGCAGCCTCGCCGCTGAACTCCAGCTCGACGGAGCGAGGTTGCAGGGACTCCACCTGTCCCAGGAACTGCCCCAGACGCTTGCCCAGGGTGACGTACGGGCCCAGCACGGAGGCCATCTCACGCGGCACGGAAGGCACGTTGATCGAGTTCGTGATGGTGCCCTCGGTGAGCAGGGCGACCACCTGCTGACAGATCTCCACGGCGACGCGAAGCTGCGCCTCCTTGGTCGACGCCCCGAGGTGGGGAGTCACCACCGCACCCGGGTGCTTGACGATCTCGCTCAGGCCAGGCGGCTCCTCCGGGAACACGTCGAGGGCGACTCCACCAATCTTGCCGGAGTCGAGGCCGCGCACCAGCGCCGCCTCATCGTAGACTCCACCGCGGGCGGCGTTCACCAGCAGCACGCCGTCCTTCATCTTGGCGATGGCGTCATCGTTCACCAGATGCTTGGTCTCGGCGGTGAGCGGCGTGTGCACGGAGATCGCATCAGCCCGACGGAACAGCTCGTCCAGGCTCACCAGCTCGACGCCCAGCTCCGCAGCGCGCTCGCTGGTCACCACCGGATCGAAGGCGATCACTTCCATGTGCAGACCTCGCGCGCGATCCGCGAGGATACGCCCGATGTTTCCGAGGCCGATGACGCCCATCGTCTTGCCAGTCAGCTCACGCCCCTCGAAGAGCTTCTTCTCCCACTTCCCTTCCTTCATCGAGGAGCAGGCTGCGGGGATCTTTCGAGCGAGGCTCATCAGCAAGGACAGCGCGTGCTCCGCCGTGGTCACGGCGTTACCGGTCGGCGTGTTCATCACCACGATGCCGCGACGCGAGGCTTCCTTCACGTCCACGTTGTCGACCCCGATGCCCGCGCGCCCGACGACTCGCAGGTTCTCCGCTGAGTCGAGCACCTTCTTGGTGACCTTGGAACCGCTGCGGATGACCAAGCCGTGATACTGGCCGATGCATCCCGCAAGCTCGTCCTCGGACAAGCCGGGCTTGTAGTCGACCTCGATGCCTGCGGCCTTCTCGAGCACCTCCAGCCCCTGCTTTGCCAGGCTGTCGGAAACCAGAACCTTTGCCATCACTTACCCTTCCTGAAATCGGCCATGAAGGACACCAGGGCCTCTACCCCTGCCTTCTCGGCGGCGTTGTAGATTGAGGCGCGGACGCCACCGACGGAGCGATGCCCCTTGAGGCCGACCATGCCCTTTTCACCGGCGGCTTTGATGAACTCGGCCTCCAGCTCGGGCGTGGGCAGGTTGAACACCACGTTCATCAACGAACGGCTGCCCTTTTCCACAGGGCAACGATAGAAGTCGGCGTCGGAGTCGATCGCGGAGTAGAGCAGGTCGCCCTTCTCGCGGTTCTTCCGCTCCATGGCCTCGAGACCGCCCGCAGCCTTCACGACCTCGAGCACGTTGCGCATCAGGTAGATGCTGAACGTGGGAGGGGTGTTGTAGAGCGAACCCGCGTTGGCGTGCGTCGAATAGCGCAGGATGCTCGGCGTCCCGTCCTTCTCCTTGGCCATCAGCGCCTTGTCGATGATCACGAGCGCGAGACCGCTGGGGCCGATGTTCTTCTGAGCGCCCGCGTAGATCAGGCCGAACTTGGAGACATCGATCGGCCGCCACATGATGTCACTGGACATGTCGGCGACGAGTGGCGCCTTGGTCTCTGGGAAGTCGAACCACTGCGTTCCGGCGATCGTGTTGTTGCTGGTGATGTGGACGTACTGAGCGTTCGCGTCCAGATCCAGCTCGGAAGCCTTGGGGATACGGGTGAACTTACCGTCCACGGCGACGTTGGCCGCGGTGCGCGCGTTGCCGATGAGCTTGGCTTCGGCGAGGGCCTTCTTGGACCAGGAGCCGGTGATGACGTAGTCAGCGCTCTGACCGTCGCCAAGGAAGTTCATGGGTACCATCGCGAACTGCAGGCTCGCACCGCCTTGCAGCAACAGCACCTCGTGAGAGTCCGGGACTTTGAGCAGCTCGCGCACCAGAGCCAGGGTCTGCTGATGAACGGCATCGTAGGCTTTGCCACGGTGACTGTGCTCGATGACGCTCATGCCAGTGCCCTCGAGATCGAGAAGCTCTGCTTGAGCACGCTCTAGCGCAGCCAGGGGCAGCGCTGCGGGACCAGCGTTGAAGTTGATTACTCGGGCCATTTTCCTCCACGCAGACAAGGGCCTGCGGGGCCATCGCGTAGTAACTGGACGGGTCTTAGTCAAGCGCGACCACTTGGCCGACCGCTTGCCTGGCTACCGCGCCCTCACGGATCAGCCTGCCGCGGGCCCCTTCCAGAGCCACCAAAGTCGACGGCAATCCTCCTGGAGCACGCCCGATCGCCACCCAAACGCCGGGGAGCGCTCGCTCTGCGCTCACGTGATCGAGCGCCGCGGGTGCGCCTGGCGGATTCGCGCTGGTCGCCGTGAGCACAAGTCCAGAGAGGCGAGCGAGACGAGCTGCAGCGCTCGGTCCCGCTTCGCGCACACCAATCGTCCCGCGTTGAGTCAATCGCGTGTCGACGTGGTGCGCGGCAGGTAACACGATGGTCAGCCCACCTGGCCAAAATCGCTGAGCGAGGAGGCGAGCGTGCGCTGGGATCTCGGTGACCCAGCGCTCCCAGGCGCTGAAGGCCGGGACGATCAGACCCACGCCCTTGCTCTCGCGGTGCTTGGCGGCGAACAGCCGATCCACCGCGCGCGGGTTACTCGCGTCCGCCAGCAGACCGAAGGACGACTCGGTGGCCACCGCCACGACTTCTCCCAGGCAGAGCAGCTCCAGAGCCGTCCGCTCGCTGACGACGCGCCTCACCCCCACCCCCTCACTCGCTGCCACGCTCGGCCAGCGCACGATATCCAATATCCCTACGGAATTGCATACCAGCGAAGCTGATGCACCCCAGCGCGGCGTAGGCACGGTCGCGAGCTTCGACGAGGCTCTGACCCGTGGCGGTGACCCCCAGGACCCGGCCCCCCGCGGTGACCACGCGCCCCGCCTCGAGGGCCGTCCCTGCCTGGAACACCACCGCGCCCTCGACCTCTGCGGCGCGCTCGAGGCCTTCGATGACGTCGCCCCGCCGTGGTGTGCCGGGGTAGCCTGCCGCCGCCATCACCACGCACATCGAGTGGCGAGCGCTGACCGACACGGCGTCCGGCTCGAGCTCACCGCGGGCCGCGCTGAGCAGGAGCCGCCCCAGGTCTCCATCCAAGTTGGACACCAGGACCTGGGTCTCGGGATCGCCGAAGCGCACGTTGAACTCGAGAACTCGAGGTTCTCCCTCGGGTGAGACCATCAGCCCGACGAAGAGCGTGCCGACGAACGGAGTCCCTTCGGCCTGCATGCCGCGGATCACCTTCAGGACGACCTCGTCCCGAACTCGGTCGAGCAGCGCGGCGTCGACCAGCGGCGCTGGCGCATACGTGCCCATCCCCCCGGTGTTGGGCCCCTGATCGCCTTCGAGCGCGCGCTTGTGATCCTGGGCTGCCGGCAGCATCAACACGCGTTCCCCGTCACAGATCGCGTGCACACTCGCCTCGGCGCCGGGCAGGCGCTCCTCGAGCACCAGTCTGCGACCCGCATCGCCAAAGCGTCCGTCCAGCATCTCCAGGCTCGCGTCGAGCGCCTCCTCGACAGTCTCGGCGACGACCACCCCCTTGCCCGCACACAGCCCGTCCGCCTTGACCACCGGCACCTGGCCGCGGGCGCTGAAGCGCTCCACCGCGGCCCGCGCTGCGGCAGGGCTCTCGACGACCTCGAAGGTAGCGGTGGCGATGCCGTGGCGCTTACAGAACTCCTTCATGAACGCCTTCGAACCCTCGAGCCGTGCCGCCGCTCTTCCCGGTCCGTAGACCACGAGGCCGGCAGCGCGCAGCTCGTCCGCCAGTCCAGCGCAGAGGGGCGCCTCGGGCCCGATCACCACCAGATCCGGCTTCGACTCGAGGGCCACCGCCTTCGGCTCCCCGGCCACGCTCTTCAGCTCGTGCAGCGCGGCGTTCCCTGGGCAAAGCGTGACTTCAGCGACCGATTTGCTCTGAGCGAGTCGCCACGCGAGCGCGTGCTCGCGGCCGCCTCCGCCTACCACCAAAACCCGAATACTCTCGCCCTGCTGCATGGCGGCGACCTAGCGTGGTAGCCTCGGCGGAGCAATCGTCCAGGCGTTGCCGAGGCGGCCCCCTGGCTGGTACACAGAGAAGGCTCGGCGTTGCACCACTGCGAGGGTCGAGCAGCACAAGCCCATCCGCTGCGAGGCCCGAGTGTCCCACGTCGTCATTCGCACCGTGCGTCCCTATCCCAACGAGGAGGCCTTCCTGCAGGAAGAAGGCTGGACGCTGTCGCGCAAGAGCATCGTGCTCCTCGATCAACCAGAGCACCCCGAGGGCACCGTGGTGCGCTTCGAGGTCAAGCTCGAGAGCGGCCAACGCCTGATGCGCGCAGAGGGCAGCGTGATTCGCTTCCGGGCCGGCGACGGCGAGTTTCCTTCGCAGCTCGAGCTGAAGTTCCGCCGCTTCGACGCGGCGACGAAGGCGCTGATCGAGAGCGCCGAGGCGCTCGCCGCCCTCACGGAAGACGACTACGAGGTGATCGACGACATCGAGGCGCTGAGCGATGTCGAGGCCAGTGCACCGATCCACACGGAACCAATCGAGGCGAGCGACCCAGCTCCCGACAGCGCTCCAGGAGTCGCCCTGAGCAGCGCGCCAGGCGGCCTCGACAATCCGGCAGCAGGAAACACCCAACCCCTTGCGACCGAGCCCCTCGGCAGCTTCGAGTCGGACGCCAGCCCATACACCCAGGCCGTGAGCACCGAAGCAACCCGGGCCGCGACGGCCGAGCAGGAGCTGGACGCCGCCGTGGCCGACGCGACCCGCGAGGCGCGCTCGAGCTCACTGCCAGCACCACCCCCACCGTCGAGCCCAGACGAGCTCGGAGGCTCGGCGCTCAAGCTCGATGCGTTGATCTCCGAAGCGCTGTCCGAACCCCCACCCGCAGATCCAGGCGCCCCAGCAGTGACGCCGCTGCCACTCTCGGATCGGATCCCGACCCTGCTCGACAACAGCGCGCCGAACGCGGCGATCGCTCCACTCGCCGCGGGTGACGTCGACGAGCTGCTCGCTCAGCCTCTCGATGCGATGGAGCCCACCGGAATGACCCCGCCGAGCGAGCCGCCGCCGCTCGACGAGGCTCTGGAACACCCTGCGCCGAGCGAAGGCGCTGCCGCCGACAGCACCGCCTCCGCGGAAGACCTGGCCAGCGACGAGGCGGCCGCGGCAGAGGCGGCCGGGGCTGGACACGACAGCGGCGTCCACCCGCGTCCAGGCGCGAAGGTCACGACACCAGCGAGGCGGGAAGAGCTGCTGGCGAAGCTTCGCGAGCGCCGGCTCCGCAAGACCCACGGAGCTGCTCAGTCGGGGAGCGGGACCTCGTCCGGAACGTAGCGCGGCGGCCTGGCCAGGGCGCGCTCGACGAGGCGGCGACACAGCTCGGGAAAAGCAATGCCGGCGACGGCCGCAGCCTCGGGATACAGGCTCGTCGAGGTCATCCCGGGCAGCGTGTTCACCTCGAGCAAGGTCACGTCCACGTCGGGATCGGCCGGCACCACGAAGTCCATCCGCCCGAGATCTCGCGCGGAAACTGCCTTGAACGCTGCCACCGCGATGCGCTGCACGCGGGCAAGTCGCTCCAAGGGGAGCGGCGCGGGGCACTCGTGGCGACTCCCCCCGGTACCGTACCTTGACTTGAAGTCGTACCACTCCGCGGCGTTCGAGTGGATGAGCGTGGGGGAGAACGCCTCCGCTCCCGAGTCGCCCTCGAGGACTCCGCAGGTGACCTCGAGGCCGCTGACGAAGCGCTCGATCAGCGCCTCGGAGTCGACCTCGAAGGAGCGCAGCAACGCCTCGCGCAGTGCAGCGCCGTCGCTCCCCGCGGCCAAACGCTGGACCCCGATCGACGAACCACCTCCCGAAGGCTTGACGACCACGGCCGGGCCGAGCTCTGCGATCACTGCGTCACAGTCCAGCTCGGCGAAGCTCGCGCGGGTCACGACGCGTTCGGGTGCCACCGGCAGCCCTGCCTCCCGGAAACAGCGCTTGGCGGCCGGCTTGCTGGCAGCCGTCGCGCTGCCGAGCACGCCCGAACCGACGTAGGGCACGCCGAGCACCTCGAGCAGTCCTTGCAGACAGCCGTCTTCCCCCAGCGGTCCGTGGGTCGTCGGAAACACCGCGTCGAAGCCGCCTCCGAGCAACGCCGCAGGCAGCTCGCGCCCGAGCTCCAACAGCTCCGAGTCGTAGCCCGCTGCGACCAGCGCCTGCTGGACGCCGCGCCCCGACGCACGGCTCACCGCGGCCTCACTCGACGGACCACCGCAAACCACGGCGATTCGCGAGGTCACGCAGACTGCTCCTCGTCGAGCTTGATGTGCTCGAGCACGATGCCGAGCTGGTTGCTCAGCGTGAAGATGCGCTCGTCGCGGTAGAACTCGCCGAAGCAGATGCGTCGGATCCCACTGTTCGCGATCAGCTTGAAGCAGCCGAAGCAAGGCGATGCCGTGACGTAGATGTGCGCGTCGTCTATCCGCACACCGTTGCGCGCCGCCTGCACGATGGCGTTTGCTTCCGCATGGACCGTGCGTACGCAGTGCCCATCCTCCATCATGTGCCCCGCGTCGTCGCAGTGGTCCAGCCCACGGATGGAGCCGTTGTAGCCGGTGGCCAGCAGCATCTTGTCGCGCACGATCACCGCACCCACGTGCTTTCGACTACACGTGGAGCGCGTCGCGACCTGGCGCGCGATCTCCATGAAGTACTGATCCCACCCGACCCTCGCCTTGCCTTCCGCCATGGCCGGAGTCCTACACGAGCTAGACAGGCTCGGCGAGCCCCGCGCACCCGCACCCGCGCGAGGCCTGGGCCGCGGCGGTGTCGGCGCCCACCCACCGCGGGCTTTGGACGGGCACTTGACGTTCCGCCCGGCTCGTGGCTGAGTCCGCCGGTGCGTGCCCTACGTCTCAAACCGCCGCTCGTCGCGGCGCTGGTGCTGATCGCGAGTGGAGCGGCCTACGCCGCCCGGGAGAGCGGCGACCGTGCCCGAGCCGAGCAGCTCCTGGGCTCGCTCGGCTCCGCGGATCCGGCTCTGGTCTCTGAACCCGTGAGTAACGCGAAGGCCGCACTGAAGCGCGCCAACGACATGCGCGCAGCGAGCGATCTGGAGCACGCCGAGCTGACCGAAGGCATCGCCTACGAGTGGGCCGCGACCGCCGGCGACCTGACTCGCGCAGCCAAGTCCGAGGCCGAGGTCCAGAAGCTCGAGACCCAGCTGAAGGACGTCGAGACCAAGAAGCTGCGGGCCCAGGCCCTGCTCGAGGAAACCATCGCTCGCCGCGAGCGCGCCAAGGGCAAGCTGAGGGACTTCGAGGAGCCCAAGTCCAAGTCGGACGCCGGCGAACGGAGCGCCGAGGAGCCTGCTGCCAAGGCCCCTGCTGCCCCCGCGAAGGGAGCCAAGTGATGAGTCCCTCACGCCGCACGCCGAGGGTTCGGGGGTTAGGAGCGCTGCTCCCTCGATTCTCCTGCGCCCCACGACGCCTGCTCGTGCTCGGAAGCGCCATCGCGCTCATCAGCTGCGCCAGCGCCCCGCGACCGCCGGTGCTGGGACAAGCAGACCAGGTCGCTCTGGGTCCGAAGGCCAGCGAAGCCAAGTCCGAAGCTCCGCAGGCTTTCGCCCACGCCGAGAAGCTGCGCCGCGAAGCCGATCAGGCCTTCGAAGACGGAGATCAGGCGGCCGCAGAAATCCTCGCGGAAAGATCTATCGCGGCATACTCTCATGCCTTCGTGCTCGTGCGCCTGTCTCGCGCCGAGGAGCGCCTGGCCAAGGTGAAGGCGGACCTGGCGACGGCGCAGGCTGACCTGACGAAGCTCGACAAGCAACAGGCAGAGGTCGCTCGGGAGGCAGAGGCGCTGGAGCTCCGGCTGAAGGTGGCGCGCGACGCCGTGCCCCTCACCCCCAACGAGCCTGCGTCCGCTGACCGAGAAGCCGCTCGCCTCGAGGCCGCGCGCGCGCTCGCAGCTCAAGCACGCCTCTTGTGCGTTTCCGCGTGGCTCATCGCCCCGGACACCAAGGACATCAAGGCCAGCATCGAGAGCGCAGACGCCCTGGCGAAGTCCCTGGAGAAAGGCCCAAGGCCAACGCCCATCGACGACGCCATCAAGCTCCGCTCCGGCTGCCTCAAGCAGCTCACCGTCGCGCGCCGAGCCGCCACTGCAAGCGCCCGCGCCTCGTCCGAACAGGACGAGCTCCTCAAGGCGCTGAGCGACCGTGGCGACCTCGAACCCCATCGGGACGATCGCGGCGTCGTCGTCACGCTGCGAGGGCTGTACCAGGGCAACAAGCTCGCCAAGGACGCGAGGCTTCGCCTCGAGGCGCTGGCCAAGGTCGCCAAGGCGAACCCCCGCTTCCCCGTGCTGATCTCGGTGCACGAGGGCGGGGCGGACACGAAGGCGAGCGAGCTCGCCAAGACGCTCAGCGATCTGGGAGCACCCAGGGTGGACGCTCGGGGCATCGGAGACCGGCTACCGCTGGTCCCCGGTCGGCTACGTGGGGCCGCCCAGCGAAACACCCGCGTCGAGATCGTCTTCATCTCACCCATCAACTGAGCGCCCGAAGCCGAGTCGGCGTGCTTCCCGCCTGCTTCCGTTGATCCCAGCTGGCGAAACGCAAGGCGCCGACGCTTGCAGCCTTAACGGAAATTCTCAACCCGACTAGACGAAGTCGCCCCCAGACCTCAAGTTTTTGTGTCGTCGAGCGTCTAAACTCGGGCAGGCGAAAACATGGGGCGAGACTCGTTGTTCGGAGAGACCATCGTGTGGACGGGAGAAGCCCGTTACTCGCGCTTGCCCGTCGCCTACCGAGCCGTGGCAGCTCTGGCGTTCATCGCCACCGCCAGCGCGCTGAGCTTCGTTCTGGCGGCCAAGCTGGCGCTCCACGTGGCGGCGCTGCCGACCCTGCTCTTTGCGGCCTTCAGCCTTGCCGTGGGGATAGCGGCGGTGGAGCTGCCGCGCTGGTGGCTCTCTCAGATGCGCTACACGGTCACCGAGAGCCACGTGATCTGGCAACGAGGTCGCTTCCGGCGCACCATCGAGACTCGCTCCATCTCCTTCGCGCGCATCTTCTGGGATCCGCGCCAGCCGGGCGTGGGCGATCTGGAGCTGGTGCGCGCCGTCCCGACCGGCGCCCTGCATCGCCGGTTGACCCTGCGGCTTCGGGGTGTGGCGGCGCCGGATCGGGTGTGGGCGATCATCCGTGGCGTCCAGACGACGGTTCCCGCCGGCGTCGGGGAGCGGCCGTTGACCCAGCGCCTCGACCCTGGGGAACGCGTACTCTGGACGGCACGTCCGCGCCGCTCGTGGCGGGGTTTGTTGCCGCGCGGACAACGCCAGATCGGCCTGGTGCTGGTCGGGATCATGCTGCTGGGTTCCGTCGCGCGCATCGCCTGGCGCCTGCCAAGCCTCACCCGCGCGCTCACCGACGCGGGCATCCGGCTCGCGCCGCTCGTCGCGGTGATGCTCGCGCTCACGCTTTCCCTGGTGCTGCTGCTCGGGCTGCTCGGCTACGCACTCAACGAGGCCTGCCTGAAGCCCTGGCGACTGGTGAACAACACCCACTACCTGGTCACCAACCGACGAGTGCTGATCCAGCGTGGGCACGAGGAGCTGCACCTGGATCGGGACCGCATCGTCGACGTGATCGACGCGCCAGGACAAGCAGCTGGCGTCACTGACCTGTTCCTGGTGCTCGACGGCCCGCGGGCGCGTGCCCTCGAAGCGAGTGGTGCCTTCGGTGAGCTCGAGCGCACCCCCTACCTCCGGCCCGTCCTGCTCGCCGTGGAGGACGTGGACGGCGCGCGCCGAGTGCTGGGCCAGCGCGAGCTACCCGAAGCCGCCTGACGCCCGCAGACAGCTAGCCAAGCGTGGGCAGCGTCACAGCACGTTCGACCACGCGCTCAAGGTCTCGCAGCAGGCTTCTGAGACCTGGGGGCTTGCTTGGATCCGCGCAACGGGGGCGGCAGCGCGAAGGGACGAGGGCTCGGCGCGGGCTGCTTGCCGCTCTTCGCCAGCTCCTTCTCGGCCGCCTTGCGCTCACGCTCCGTGCTCTTGAGGTGGAGCCTGGCGTTGACGACCCACTCCGCCTTCGCCGGGACTGCTTCCGCGAGGTACGCCTCCCATGCCTGGCTGGCTCGCGCGTAGCCTTCCGCGCGGCCCGCCGGGGTCTGGGCGTCCTTCGCCAGTGCCATCCAGGTCAGCGCGCGGTAGTAGTGGATGTCGTAGCGAGGCACGAAGAACACGCTCGGCAGGTCCAGAGCGCCCGGGTAGATCTTGGTCGCGAGCCGCGCCGCCTGGAGCGCCGCGGGCAAGTCCCCCAGGCGGTCCTGAGTGATGGAGATCCCCCAGTAGGCAAGCGCCTGCAGCGACGGATCGTTGCCGATGCGCACGGCTAGCTCGTAGTCCTCCAGGGCCTCCGGCAGTCTGCCCTGGACCATGGCGGATTCCGCACGGTTCAGGTACAGGTTGCCACGCAGGCTACGCTCCCAGGCCGTATCGAGGGCGCGCGTGTAGCTTGCGTACTCGCCCTTGCTGTCCCCTGCCTTGGCCCGCAATATCCCCAGATCGAACCAGGCACGACGGGCCAAGGGCGAGTTCGGAGCCCTCGCCAGCGCCCGCCGGAGCACGGTCTCTGCCCGCTGCAGGTCGCTACCGAGGCTCAACAGGTGCCCCAGGAAGTAGTCGACCTCTGGGCTGCCATGAGGCTCCGCGAGCTCGGCGAGCGCCAGGGAAGCGCGCTCGAGGTTCTTGGCGCTGCGGGTGGAGAAGCGCTCCGCCTCGAGGGAGCGAGCGAACATGCGCTGGGCGCCTTCATAGCTCTTCTCTGCAGCCGCGGCGTCGGGATCGCGGGCTGCGTCCCAGAGACTCGGCTCCGCCGCGGCGACGCCGCTGAGACACAGCACACCTAGCCCCCAGAGCCAGCTCAGTCGACGTCCCGGCGGCATCATTCCAGCTTCTTTTCCGCATGGTTACGCCACCGATCGTCCTTTGCGGCGCTCTTCAGGTAGGCTCGCCACTGGCTCTTCGCCTGCTCGGGGGAGTCGGCAAGCAGCGCCGCCATGGCGTGCAGCTCTGCCTCGGGGACGTGAGGCAGCCCAGCGATCAGGGACAGTTTGCCTTGCTTCGAGTACTGAAGCTGGCGCAGCAGCACCCCGGGCCCCCCGGCCTCGTTCGCAATTGCCTGGGCCTCCGCGGTGCGCCCCTGGCGATCGAGGATCAGCGCCAGCGCGCCCAACACGAAGCTGGAGAAGCCCGGCGCGCCCCGACGCAGCCTTGCTTCCGCGAGGTAACTTGCCGCAACATCGAGCTCACCGGCAGCTGCGCGCACGAGCGCTGCTTCGACGAACAAAGCGTGCCGCCGGCGCTGACTGGAGAGCAATGAAGCTTGGGGGACCAAGCGTTTGTACAGCTCGAGCGCGCGCTTCGACTTCCCGCGCAGGAACGCGATGCGAGCAGCGTCCTGAAGCTGTGCGGGAGCGCTCGGCCCCTTGGCGTCGAGCTTGAAGCCCTCGTCGAAGCGCGCTTCGGCGTCCGCGAGGCGACCGAGCGCCAGCAACGCCTGTCCGGCAAGCCAGTGAGGAGCGGCGAGCTTCGGCCGCAGCTTGCTCGCGCGATCGGCCGCGGTCAGCGAGCTGCGAGGATCGGTTCGCAAGCGCGAGTAGCCGCGCGCCAGCCAGCGACAGTAGGACGCGAGGCTCGGCTGACGGGCGTTGGTCCATAGCGAGCGCCGCGCCTCGCTGCGGGCCGGCCGACACTCGCTGGGCCTTGGTGCCGACTCGCGAGCGGCGTCCAGGGGTTGAACCTCGACCGGCAACGTCGCGAGCACCCACCACATGAGGACAAGCGTAGAGGCGCTCGCGGCCTGAAGCCACCCCCGTGACGACGGTGCGGCGCTGTCTCGGAGTCGGAGTGGCGCCGCGCGCCTCCGCAGCTGGCCTCAGGGGGCGTCAGCGCGCCCGAAGAACGGATTGTGCAGCACGATCGTCTCACGCCGACGAGGCCCGACGCTGACCAGGTAGAGCGGCACCCCCGCACGCTCCTCCATGAATCGCACGTAGGCCCGCGCGGCCGGCGGCAGGTCTCCCAGCACCTGGGCGTGGGTGAGATCCTCGGTCCAGCCCTCGAGCTCTTCGTACACTGGAGTGACCCGTCCGGGCTGGTCGAGCAGATCGATGGGGAAATCCTCCGTGCGACCTTCGGGCGTGTCATAGGCCACGCAGACGCGGATCCGCGCCAGTCCGGTGAGTACGTCGAGCTTGGTCAACGCCCAGCCATCGACGCCGTTCACGCGCGCAGCGTAGCGCAGCGCAGGGATATCGAGCCAGCCCGTGCGCCTCGGACGCCCGGTGACCGAACCGAACTCCGCCCCCACCTCCCGCAGGTGCTTGCCATCTGCGTCCTCTAGTTCCGTAGGGAAAGGCCCCGCGCCGACACGCGTCGCGTAGGCCTTGGTGATACCGATCACCGTGTTGATCCGGTTCGGACCGATGCCAGCACCAATCGCCGCACCACCGGAGACCGGGTTGCTCGACGTGACGAAGGGGTAAGTGCCGTGGTCTACGTCCAGCAGGGTGCCCTGAGCACCCTCGAAGAGCACGCGGGTCTTGCGCTTGATGGCTTCATCGACGGCGACGGACGCGTTTCCGAGCATCTTCACGATGCGCTCACGCGCCGCGCGCAGGGGCGCCATCACCTCAGCGAGCTCCGGAGCGGTTCCTCCCAGGCTCTCGATGGTGGAACGCCAGCCGTCGAGAGCCATCTTCACGCTGGCCTCGAGGCGTGTGGGGTCCTTCAGCAGGCCCGCGTGGACGCCCAGGCGCTTGACCTTGTCTTCGTAGGCGGGCCCAATGCCCTTCTTGGTGGTGCCGATAGCCTTGCCTTCGGCCGCGGTCGACTCTCGCAGGGTGTCGACCAGGATGTGGTACGGCATGATCAGGTGCGCGCGATCCGAGAGCAGCAAGCGCTCCGCCACCCCCTTGTGTCCGCGACGCTCGAGTTCGTCGATCTCGCCGAGCAAGACGTCGACGTCGACGACCATCCCTTGGCCCAGGACGCAGCGGGTGTTGTCCCGCAGAATCCCACTCGGCAGCAGCCGCACGATGATCTTCTCGTCGCCGATGACCAGCGTGTGCCCCGCGTTGGGTCCGCCGGCGTAGCGCACGACCATCTCGGCAAACTCGGTGTAGATGTCGACGATCTTGCCTTTGCCTTCGTCACCCCACTGGGCGCCGACGATCACCACGGACGACATGCTCGCGTTCTCCTGCAAGGTCCCTCCAGCGAAGCTGGAGCGGACGTGAGTCTCACGCGCCAGGTGGCGCGGCAACTGAGTCAGTGACGAATACCTGGCTCGTTGCGGAGCCGTATTAGCGGCCAAAGCCGCAGATCACAAGTGTTGCGCAATCAGCGCTCGCAGACGAACGCTCACCCGAGTTGTGACACCAGAACCGCCAACGCGTCGGAGAGACTGGCGCCCTTGGCCTGGCTGCGCGCGCCAGAACTCAGCTCCAAGAGCTCGAGCGCCAGCGGTGACCCTTCGACCCAGTGAGTGAAACGCCAGGCGCGAGCGTAGCCCATCGGATCGCTGACCGGAGCGATCACGCTGACGATGCCCAGCTCGCGCAGGCCGCGCACGACGTCCCGCGCGTCGCCGGAGGCGCTCACCAGGACCCGGGTGCCCAGGCCGGGTGAACGCTGGGCCGCCGCCAGCGCCCACGCTAGATTGTCGAGGTCGACCGCCATCCCCGCGGCGGGACGGTCCTGTCCGAAGCGCGCGAGCAAGTGGTCGTAGCGGCCACCGGAAGCCACCGCCCGGCCGGGTCCTTCCGCGAGGAGCTGAAACAGAAAACCGGTGTAGTAGCGAAACGCCCGCGTCTCCCCGAGGTCCACCACGACCGAGCACTCGAGCGACCGCGCACGCGACCACAGCGCCTTGAGCTCCAGGCAGCCACTCAGCGCATCGGTTCCCGCGAGCAGCCGCTCTGCCCGATCCCAGACTTCCTCCCCGCCACACAGCTCGGGGAGCGCGCGCAGCGCGCGCAGCTCCGCAGCGGACAGGCCAGCGTGTCCAGCCAGGCGCTCGAGCTGATAGCCATCCTTGAGGGACAGCGCTTCGACCACCTCGTCACGCAATCCGCGCGGCACGCGCTCGAGCAGCGGCGTGGCGATCGCAGCGTGACCCAGGTCGATCACGAAGTCCTGCAGACCCGCGCGGCGCACCGACTCGACGGCCAGCTCCAGCACCTCGAGATCAGCGTCGACGCCCCCCTGCCCCACGAGCTCCACGCCCGCTTGAGGGATCTGGCGGTGCTTGCGCGCGCGCTCTCTGGGCCGACGCAGGACGGAGCCCTGGTAACACAGGCGAGCCGGCGACGGCGCCTCTGCCAGTCGCGTGGCGAGCAGTCGAGCCACCTGAGGCGTCATGTCCGGACGCAGCGCCACCACCTCACCCGTCTCGGGCTCGACGAAGCGCAGCACCTCCTGAGGCTCCAGGGCACCGAGACCGCGCACGAGCACGTCGGCGTACTCGAAGGCCGGCGCGTTCACGCGCTCGTAACCATACAGCTCGAAGCAGCCGAGCAAGCGCCCCCCCAGCTCCGACTCGATGCGAGCATCTTCCGGCAAGCGATCGCGCATTCCCGCAGGCAGCGGATGCTCGAGCGACCTCAGCCGGCCTTGGATCTGCGCAAGATCTGCTGGGGGATAGCTGGGCGGCGTTGAAGCACTCGGATCTGCCACGGCGGCCGGACTCTACTGCGAATCGCCGAGGATGGCCCGCGACAATCCGGCGGCCCTTTGGCCTTTGGCAGCCTGCGACGCTCGTTGTATGGCTGAGGCCATGAGCGATCACGCTGAAGGGCGGCCGAGCCTACCCGAAATCGACGTCCGGGAAAAAGGCGCGGAGAAGGCTGGCCAGCGCCAGTACATGGACCGACGTCTGTTCATGCAGCTGCTGGTCTTCGACGTCGACCGCGAGACGCATCCAGAGGACGCGATTCGCCGCCTCGGCAAGACGCTGAAGAAGCGCGGCGCCCCCGGCACGATCTACAAGGATGTGAACAATCCGCGCGGAATTGGTCTCCTGACCTGGAGCGAAGACCCTGCGTTCTTCGCCACGACGCTGCGCGACGCGCTCTGCGACGACAAGAACGAACAGCTCGTGCTGTGCCCCGACTTCACGATGATCGGTCGCAGCTACAGCTCCGGCTTCGAGCAAGACCTGGAGTACTGGCTGGTGAATCGTCCAATCGAGACAGTGACCAACCAGGAGTGGCCGTTCGCCGTCTGGTATCCGCTTCGCCGCAGCGGCGCCTTCGAACAGCTCGAAGGGCGGGAGAAGGGCAGCATCCTTCACGAGCACGCGCTGATCGGTCGCGCCTACGGCGAAAAGAACCTCGCCCACGACGTCCGCCTGGCCTGCCACGGCCTCGACTTCAAGGACAACGAGTTCTTGATCGGGCTCATCGGCGCCGACCTCTAC
The DNA here is from genome assembly GCA_041389745.1 of Polyangiaceae bacterium. Lineage (GTDB taxonomy): Bacteria > Myxococcota_A > Polyangia > Polyangiales > Polyangiaceae > JAHBVY01. The sequence continues at coordinate 42,183 of JAWKRF010000040.1, read as the reverse complement.
CCGCTGAGCCATGTGGTGCAGTCGATGCGCAAGACCAAGCAGACGTCGCAGTACATCTCTCAGATGGGTCCGTTCTGGGTGGGGCACATGGCCTGGACCAGCCGCGGCAAGTGAGGGCAGCCGCGGCGAGTGAGGGCGGCGACGGTGAGCAACTCGGCGAGGGGTAGCGGGGAGTCGTTCGCCCTGGGCTTCGACCTGGACGGAACGCTGGTCGACTCACTGGAAGATATCCGCGCGGCACTGAATGCTTGCCTGCTGGAGCTCGGTCGCTCGACCGTCGACGCGCGGACCGTGCGCGGCCTGGTCGGTGACGGCACCCCCTTGCTGCTCTCCCGCGCTCTGGGTTGGGAGGCGCAGGACGAGCGACTGCCGGGCTTGGTCGAGCGCTTTCAGGACCACTACGCGCGCGCTCCCGCCGCCCACAGCCACTGGATGCCCGGCGCCGAGGCCGCGCTGCGAATCGCGGAGCAGCGTCGTCTTCCGCTGGGGATCTGCACCAACAAGCCGCGCAAGGCGACCCTCGCCTTGCTGCGAGCGCTGGATCTCGAACGCCGCTTGGCTGGCCTGGTGTGCGGCGACGACCTTGGGAGAAAGAAGCCAGACCCGGCGCCGATAGAGGCGCTCTGCGAGCAGCTAAACGTTTCCGTGCGGCAATTTCTCTTCTTCGGAGACGGCCCTCAGGACGTGCTCGCTGCGAAGGCCGCAGGCGCGATCAGCGTAGGCGTACTGGGCGGCATCGGCGACGAGCGCCAGCTGCGCGAGGCCGAGCCAGATCATCTGCTGCGCGACCTCGGCGGTGTCGAGCGACTGCTGAGCGCGCTTCAGCCAACCAGCGCGTGATACGCCGCCGACAGCCTGACGAAGCTGCGCAGGAGCTGCTCGCGCCGGTCGGCGTCCGCTCCAGGGTGGCGATCTGGATGCACCTCACGAGCGAGCTTGCGAAAGGCGCGCTGGACCGCGGCTCGATCGGCGCCTTCTCCAAGACCGAGGGTGGCCAACGCCTGCTGACGCACTGGATCTCTGCGCTGCTTCACGTTGCTCTGACTAGCGCGACTCTCGCGTCTTGGGCCAGCGTTCGGCGCCTGTGATCGGGCACGAGGCGCTTGCGTGTTGCCGTGCGGATTTTTTGGGGGTGAGGCGCGCTGAGCACGTGCGCGCGGCCGCCCGTGGAGGAACTCCTCCGGAGACAGGGGCGGGCTCTCGGCGTCCCGCCGAGGCTGCGCCACGTGGAACCGCACGTCGGCGCGCTCCAGCCGGAACACCGCGTCCAGGCGCCGGCGCAGCTGGTGGCGCAGCGCCGCGCGCACCACGTCGGGGCTCGCCCAGCGTCGCTCCGTGAGCAGCTCCCCCACCCTCGCAGAAGGCTTGAACAGCAGCTCACGCCCGAGCTGCTGCCAGGTACCGTGGTCCAGGAAGCCTTCCTGCCACAGGAGCTCTCCGAGCTTGGTCACGCTGAGCGACGACTCCACGTCGCGCACCAGCCCGCGCTCGATGAACAACCGATGCGGCCTGCCAGGATGGCTCGTGCCGCGCTCCAGCAGCTCGAGCACGCCGCTGGCGCGCTCGCGATACAGGGCTCCCAAGACGTCCCCCAGGGTCGTCACTTCCAGGCGCCCCGGCAGCTGCATCGGCTCCCCGTATCAGACCCCGCACCGCCGGGCCAAGAATCGGGCAGCCCCCGAACGCAGCTCCAGGACGCTCGTCCGCGCTCCGAGACGCGTGGCGACGTCGACTCAGCGCCGCGCGATGCGCCGCTGCTCCTTCCTGGCAGTGACCCCGACCGGGCCGCTCGGATCGATCGCCCGGGCGCGCTCCAGGTGCTCTGCGGCCTGGGCGTTCTTGTGCATCTCGAGCAGCAGCCGCCCGAGCGAGAGTCGGATGTTGCCTTCCAGGCGCGCGCGGCTCGCCGCGCTGATGCGCCCAGGCGCAGCCAGCACCACCCCCAGCGCACGCTCGAGATCCTCCAGGGCCCGCCCGTGACGTCCGAGCACTCGAGGCAGGGCCAGCCGGATCAGGCCGCGGCGATGGAACGCACACGCCGACGCCAGCGGATCCGCGTCTTGCTCTGGTGTCGCACACGCCAGGTCGTGTAGCACTGGAACAGCCAGCTCGAGAAAGCCCTGATCGCTGCGCTTCTCGCGCGCGAAGCTGGCGAGCCTGACCTGAGCCACCAGGACTTGCCCCAGGGAAAAAGAACCGCTCTTGTCGAGCTGGGCCGCGAGGGCATCTCGCTCGGTGATGGGATCGTGCTCTGCGCGAGCTGCGGCGACCAGGAACCGTGCTCGAGGGCGGAGCAGCTCCTTCACCTTCGGGGGCAGCGCGCACAGATCGTCCGCGGTGCCGAGCACGAACAGGTGCCAGACCAAGTCGTTGGCCGCCGCCGCGTCGCCAGCAAGGGCGCGCTGCTGGAACTCCTTGCGCTGCACGGGCGCGCCGAGGCGGATCATTTCGCCCTCGGAGAGCTCCAGGTAGTCGAGCTGCTCCAGCTCCCGCGTCCCCTGATTGATCGCCGCGAGCACGTCATCGACGACCCGGCGCAGCATCAAGTCACGATACGCGGTGATGAAGCGCGCGACCGCCGCGCGTCCGCTGCGCAGCGCGGCGATGGAGCTTGGCATGTCCCCGCGACGGATCACCAAGTCGAAGAACAGACCCGCCTCGAGATCCACGAGCTTGCTCAGCTCCTGAGCGCAGGCACGCATGTCGTCGAGGGTCAGCTGTCGTGCGTCCCCTTCCAGACTGAGCGCTTGAGCGACCGATGCGAGCACCCGCTGCTCGGTCGGATCGTTCTTCGACACCTGGGTCACGCTCTCCCCCAACAAACCCAGCTCGAGGGCGATGCGCTCCGACTCGGAGTCGGGCGTCGCGAGTTCCGCCAGACTCCGGCGAAACGTCGGGTCGATGGACAGCACGTCGCTCAGGGTGTCGACGTCGCGGTCCGTTGGTCCCTCGGGCCCGGCCTCGACGATGCGCCGGATCACCGCGAGCGGGAGATACTTTTCCTCGCGTAAACGTCGGATCAGGGTCAGGCGCTCGAGGTGACTCTCGTCGTAGTAGGCCACGGTCTTTCCACCCTTGACCGGCCGCGGCAGCAAGCCTTCACGCAGGTAGTAGTGGATGGTCTCCCGCGAGACCCCGCTGACCTTGGCCAGCTCGGCCATGCGCATGCGTTTGCGTTCCGCCATTCCTCGTCTCTTTCGCTGCGCCAACGGCGCAGCGCTTCAGGAGCCCTCGGTCCCGGTCGCCGTCGGACTCTCGGGACCGACATGCAGCTCAGCCCGGCTTTCGATCCGGAAGGCCTCGCAGTGCCCAGCGTCACTACAGGCGACGCCGCGAGCTCCGAACACGACCGTGCCGTCGCCGGTCGCAGTCGCGACGAGTGCCACAGGGAGCCGCAAGCGTCGAGAGGTCTGCGCGGTCGCCTCCTTGGGGCCCACTCGGGCCCGCAGCGGCCGAGCGAAGTCCGGGGTCCCGAGCACCACGACGTCGGCCCAGGCGAGCTCGCCGCTGCTCACTTCTGTCTCGACCTCACACAGCACGCGACCAGGTGCCGCCACCCGCTGACAGCGCGAGGTGACGGTGGCCTTGCCGACCGCCGGGGTCGCGCGTCCGGATCCCGACCAGAGCAGACCGAGGGCCAGGCACATCAGCATCCCCTTTCCCACGACGTCAGCCTAGCCTTGCAGGCGCTGCTTGAGAAGCGACCTCGGGAGGGCTAGCTCGCGCTGGGCGGCGCATAGAAGTCCACCAGCTGGATCGGCGTCGGGCTGAGGCGCATTTCCACTCGTTGACGTTCTCCGTGGGGATCCCCCCCGATCTGGAAGGCCGTCGGCGGGTCCATCTCGATGGCGATCTGGTCCACGAGGTAATCGAAGGTCGACTCCGGATCCTCGTATTCACCCCGCCAGATGGCGGGGAAGTTCTTCACGAACGCCACGGGTGAGATGCAGCTCACCCGCAGGTGCATTCGATCGGGACGCTCCTCGGCAAATGGAAAGAAGCGAAAGCCGAAGCCAAAATAGGGGATCGTGCCCACGCTCGCCACCCGCGCCGGGCCTTCGTAGAGCACGTCGCCCTTGGCAAACCCCGGCTGCATCAAGCGCCCACGGGGACCGACACGCCAGGCCTCCTCACCCAGATTGATCACCCGACAGTGCGGTACCTTGCGGATAAAGTAGCTGGGAATGGATCGCGTGATGGATCCGAGCGCGTAGCTGAGCGGACCCGAGGCGACGGGCTTCAGCGGCGTCTTCGCCAGCCGCTGCTTCATGTAGGCGTAGTCCGCGAGCACCACCGCGTCCACACCGAAGCCCGCAAACGGCGCGATGGTGTCTTCGACCTCGACCAAGCGGATGCTGCGACTCCCCGCATCCTCGCGGAGACGCTGGATATCGACGCTCAGGCCCTTGCCCTTGCGGCGTGCCTTGCTCGCTCCAACCACCCAGGCCAGCGCGTTGCCCGTTCCGAGCTTGAGCAGGCCAAAGCGAGGCAGCGGCTTGCCCTGACGCCGCGCCTCTCGCACCACCTCCGTCACCATCACGGTGAAGGTGCCGTCGCCGCCGCCCGTGAGCACCGTGCCGTAGCCTCGGCTGACCAACGTGCGCGCGATCTCCTGCCCCTCTTCCAGGCGCCGCGACACGAACAGATCGCCTCCCTTGAGGATCTGATCCAGCGTGGAAATCACCTCGTCGTTGACGCTCTTTGCGTTGCCGTTCACCACCACCGCGATGCGCTCGCCCGCGCCTGAGGCGTGAACGACGGGCTCGACATCCGACGCGCCGGCGGAACCGGAATCGTGTTCGCTCATGGGACGCAGTCGTGTACCACGCGTCTTGCCTCGCGCCGAATGCTGCCCGCAAGCCGACGCAGCCACGCCGCCGACGACCGCCAGCGCCCCGGCTCACGCCAGGGTTGGGGGGGAGAAACGCTGGGCCTGCAGCGTGAGCCCCACTCCAAGCTCCAGAGGTTTCGGCGTCAAACCGCCGGGCGGAGTCCGGGGCGAGGCGAAAACGCCCGAAAAGCGCCGATCAACGCCTCCCGAACGGCGAAAACACCGTGCCTCGAGCAGATCCCGTAGCTACCCTCCGCCGCCTATGCACTTCATCGACGAGTGCAGCCTGGAGGTCGAGGCTGGTGATGGCGGCGACGGGGCGATCGCGTTCCGCCGTGAGAAGTTCGTACCGTTTGGCGGCCCCGCGGGCGGCGACGGCGGCCGCGGTGGCGACGTCGTGCTGGTCGCCGACGGCGGTCTCAGTACGCTCCAGGAGCTGATCCACCTGCACAAGGTGCGCGCAGACCCCGGCCAGAACGGCAGCGGCAAGGACAAGTACGGCCGCGCCGGCAACGACCGCGAGGTGCGGGTGCCGATCGGCACCATCGTCTACGACGACGGCTCTGGTGAGCGCCTGACGGAGCTGATCAGCCACGGCGAGCGCCAGATCATCGCCAAGGGGGGCAAGGGCGGGCGTGGCAACAAGCACTTCGCGACACCGGTCGACCGCGCGCCACGGCGCGCAGAGCCAGGGGGCAAGGGAGAGCACAAGAACCTACGCCTCGAACTCAAGGTGATGGCCGACGTCGGCCTGCTGGGTTTTCCCAACGTCGGCAAGAGTACCTTTATCCGCGCGGTAAGTCGCGCCCGTCCCAAGGTAGCTGACTACCCTTTCACGACCCTCACCCCCCAGCTCGGCGTGGCAACGATCGGTGACCGGGCGACGGGGCTCGGCCGCAGCTTCGTCGTAGCAGACATCCCAGGGCTCATACCTGGCGCGAGCCAAGGTGCGGGCCTGGGAACGCGCTTTCTCCGTCACATCGAGCGCACCCGCGTCCTGCTGCACCTCGTGACCCTCGACGAGGACGAGGACCGGGATCCCGTCAAGGACTACCACGTGATCCGCGAGGAGCTGACTCACTTCGCCGGAGACACGGCAAAGCAAGACCTGCTGCGGCGACCCGAGGTCGTGGCGCTGACCAAGGCAGACCTGCCCGACGTGCGCGAGGCCTACCCCGAACTAAGAGCACGCTTCAAGGAAATCGGAGTAGAGCTGCGGCTGATCAGCGCCGCGACTCATGAGGGCCTCGACGATCTTCTCTACGAGCTCGCCGAGAACCTCTTGCTCTGAAGCGCGCCCTGGATGCTGATCCGCGCTACGGGCCCATTCCTGGATCGGCACCGGCGGCGTCGAACTCCTGGAAGTCGTCGTACTCGTTGAACTCGTACTCGTCCGGCGCCAGGTTGTCGAATCGCGTAAATTCCGACTGGAAACGCACCTTGCAGGTTCCCGTCGGACCGTTTCGTTGCTTGGCGATGATGATCTCCGCGATGCCCTGATCAGGGCTGTCCTTGAAATAGTACTCGTCGCGGTAGATGAAGAAGATCGCGTCGGCGTCCTGCTCGATCGCACCTGACTCACGCAGGTCGCTGAGCTGGGGACGCTTGTCCTTTGCCGCGCGAGTCTCCACGGAACGATTCAGCTGGCTCAGGGCCATGACGGGGACGCCCATCTCCTTCGCTAGCCCCTTGAGGCCACGCGAGAGCTCGCTGATCTCCTGCTCGCGACTCTGCACGCCGGCCCTACCCTGCATCAGCTGCAGGTAGTCTATGATCACCAAGCCCAGCTTGTCCGTGCCTGTCGCGGACTCGCCGCGGGAGATCTCCGCCTGGAGGCGACGCACCTTCGCTCGTAGATCGAGCAGCGTAAGTCCGGGAGTGTCGTCCAGCCAGAGTGGCAAGCGCCCCAGGCGAGCGGCGGCATCCGTCAGCCGATTCCAGTCGTCTGGACGCATGTTTCCCGAGCGCAGCCGCGAGACGTCGACGCGAGCCTCGATCGCGAGAACACGAGCGGCGAGCTGCTCCCGCGGCATTTCCAGGGAGAAAAATGCTACACCATGCCCGGGTTGCTCGATGGGCTGACCCTCCGCGTCCATACCCGCTCGCGGCGATGCGACGTTCGCTGCAATGTTGAGCACATAGGAGGTCTTCCCCATGCCAGGACGACCGGCCACGATGTACAAGTCACCAGGATGAAGACCGCTGGTCTTGCCATCGACCGAGAAGAACCCCGTCTCGATGCCGGTCGTCCTGCCTCCGCGCTTGGCGGCTTCGCTCATGATCTCGAACGCCTTGTTGATGGCGTCCTTCACGGGGACGATCGAGGACCCCTCCGGCACCCGCGCGATATCGAACACCGACTGCTCGGCCTTGTCGATGAACGCTTGAGTCTCCCCGCAGTCGCCATAGCCCTCCGCGGCGAAGCGCTGGCAGGTGGCGATCAGCTGACGCAGGCGCCACTTCTCCCGGATCGTCTTCGCGTGAGCCTCGACGTGCGCCACCGCTGGCGTCGCGTCCGCTAGCTGAGCCAGGTAAGGCGTCCCGCCCACCTGCTGCAGGCGCTCCCGATCCCGCAGGTAGCCGGCCACGCTGACCACGTCGACGGGCCGCCCTGCCTGCTGAAGCTGAACCACGGAGTCGAAGATGCGGCGGTTCGCGTCCGAGTAGAAGTGATCGGCGTTCAGGGTCTCCTGAACACGATCGAACGCCTCAGGCTCCAGGAAGATCGCGCTGAGCACCGCGGCTTCGGCGTCCAGATCGTGAGGCGGCACTCGCCCCGCCTCGGGGCGCAGCTCGCGCGCCGCATCGGTCTTCTCGCGCTCTTTCCAACTCCGGTTGCTGACCACTTGCCGCCTCTGTCGATCGTCTTGGGGGAGAGCCGCCTCGGCACCGCGCTTGCCAGGCAGCGTCGAGGACCTGATTTTCCACGCAACGACAGAGCCGATGTCGCGCGGTTGGTGGAACGAATCTTTGAACTGCGTGCGCTCGAAGGTCTGGCCTGCTCCAGGATCCTGCGTGGTTCCCTCGCGGGATCCGGGAGCACGCTTCGGGCGAGGACGTTGTACGATCGGACGGGCATCGACACTAGGACGAACAACGCCCGGATCACCACGAATCGTCGCTTGCCCAGCGCTTCGACCAGTGCCACGCAAGTTAGCCCCAGCCCGCTCCACCGGTTATCCCCAGGTGGCGCCCGCCTCCCGCATTTCCGCGTGGCAATTTTTAACAATCAACGCGGCGAGTGCGCGTGTAGCTTGACAAGCGCCTGGCCGCAGAAATGCCGAAGGCCCCGACATGCAGTGCACGCGGGGCCCGTGGCAGGCTTCCAAGTCGAGCTAGGTTCAGCTGGACTTCTTGATGACCTCGACCTTGAGCATGACCTTGACCTCGCGATGGAGCCGCAAGGGGACATCATGCAATCCCAGGGTCTTGATCGGCTCGGGGAGCTCCACATCCTTCTTGTCGAACTCGTACCCCAGCGCCGCGTACCCTTCCTCGATGTCCTTGCTGGTGACGGAACCGTACATCTTGTTCTCGTCTCCGACGGCGCGCTCCAGCTTGATCGCGACGGTCTCCAGCTTCGTGGCGACCTCACGGGCCTCCTCGAGCTGCTTGGCGGCGCGAGCCTTCGCTGCCTTCTTGATGTCTTCCACACGAGCGATGCTGGCCTTGTTGGCCACCACGGCCAAACCGCGCGGAATCAAGAAGTTGCGAGCGAAGCCAGGTCGAACCTTGACCACGTCTCCGCTGTTTCCGAGGTTTTCCACGTCCTGATGCAGGACGACTTGAATCGCTGTCGCCATGGGACCTCCTCAAGAGTTCATGGTGAAGGGCAGCAGCGCGATGTTGCGAGCCCGCTTGATCGCCACGGTCAGCTCACGCTGATGCTTGGCGCAGGTTCCAGACACGCGGCGCGGAACGATCTTGCCGCGCTCGGTGATGAAGTACTTCAAGAACTGGGGGTCCTTGTAGTCGATGGTCAGCGCGGCATCGCCGCAGAAGGGGCAGCCGCGGCGACGCGCCCGGCGCGGATCGCGATCGAGACGGTCTTTCCCCGAAACGTTTTCGAGTGCGGTACTCATCACTCCTCCTCTTCCTCTTCCTCAGCCTCGGAGGAATCATCGTCACCATCGGAGTTGTCGTCGTCGGACCGACGATCCGAGCGCGCGCCCGGCTCCGGCTCTTCCAGCCCCAGCTCGCGAGCGAGCGAGTGCGCCTCGTCTTCTTCCGCGGGGATACCCTCGACGGTCTCGAAGGCGATCGCATCGGCGGAGATCTCCACGTCACCCTCCACATTGCCGAGCACGATGGTCTGGAACTTGATGACCTCGTCCAGCAGGCGGAAGTTGCGCTCGAGTTCCGAGACGGTCGTGCCGCCCGCGAGGAACTTCAGGTAGACGTAGATGCCGTGACGGTGCTTGTTGACCTTGTAGGCCAGCGCTCGGCGCCCCCAGGTCTCCACCAGAGACAGGCGAGCACCCTCGCGCTCCATGACTTCCTGCACGCGCTGCGAGACGCGCTCTGCTGCGTCACGCGGCACGTCGGGGCGCATCACGTAGATGGTTTCGTATTCACGCACACGGCTCGGCGCCGTTGCTACTTTTGCTGCCATTGAGTTGTCGTCTCCTCTCGGACTGATCGGCCCCCTGGAGCCCCGCGAGGGAGGCGCCAGATCCGCCGGAGATCGTTCGCGTCAGCGCGAGGACTCCGAGGGAATCGACGTGAGAACACCCCGAGGTGGGTGCTCGCCGTCGAGGAGCAAGGAGCAGTGCCTTTCAGCACTGATTGGTGAGGTTCATTGCTTCTGCGAGGCCTCGCTCAGCAACCAACATCACCGCCTGAACGGCGCGGTCGAGCACGCTTGGTAGCTCTTCCCGCTCCGGCAGGGCGAAGGCTTGTAGCACATAATCTGCCACCGTCCCTTCAAAGATCACCGGCGGGCGCCCGATTCCAACGCGCAGGCGCCCGAACTCCTTCGAGCCTACTTCTGCGGCGGTCGAGCGGACGCCACGATGCCCGGCGTCGCCTCCGCCGATCTTCAAGCGCAGGCGTCCGAGCGGCAGATCCAGCTCATCGTGAACCAGCAGCAGCTGCTCGACGTCGAGCTTGAAGTGGCTCGCCGCGCGCTGCACGGATCGGCCCGACTGATTCATGAAGGTCTGCGGCTTCAGGAGCAGCAGACGCGTCGACCCCAGCTCGACCTGGGCGAGGTCGCCGTCGAACTGGGATCGCCAAATGGGCGAGGTGGCCGAACGCGCAGCGAGCGCGTCGACCACCATGAACCCGACGTTGTGCCGGGTGAGCGCGTAGCGGTCCCCAGGATTTCCCAGGCCGGCGACCAGAATCACGCCTTCTCGGCTTCGCCCTCGCCGCCTTCGGTGGCCTTCGCCTTGCGACCCGCAACCACGGCGGCGACGGTGCGATTCTGCCCCATGCGGACGGTGACGCCCTCCGGGAGCTTGAGGTCTTTCACCGCGACGCTCTCGTCGAGGCCGAGATCCGTCACGTCGAGCACGATCTTCTCCGGGATCTGACTGGGCATGCAGGTGACGGGCAGCACACGATACACCTGGCGGAGATCACCACCGAGCACCACGCCCTTCGCGCGTCCCTTCAGCTCGAATGGCACGTCGATGTCGACGGCCTTCTCGAGGTCGATACGCAGGAAGTCGGCATGGAGGAGTTCACGGCTGACGGGGTGATACTGGTGCTCCGCGACCAGCGTGTGGAAGGACTCACCGCCCTCGACCTCCAGCTTGATCACGGCGTTGAGGCCAAATTTGCCCAGAATGGCTTCCTTCAGCGCCTTCGGCGAGATGGAGAGCGCGATGGCCTTCTGCTCCTTGCCGTAGACGACGGCCGGGATCTGCTCGGCGCGTCGCAGCCTGCGAGCTGCACCCTTACCGCGGTCGCTGCGGATACTTGCCTTGATAGTGGTTGCTTCCATGATGTTGTCTTCGCTTTCTCATTGACTCGAGGGACGTATCCCCGCGGTAATGCGAACGCTCCCGCGCCCGCGATGCGCTCGGTGTCTACACGAAGAGAGAGCTGACGGAGTCACTGTTGTGAATCCGTCGGATCGCCTCGCCCAGCAGCTTTCCGAGTGACAGGAACTTGATCTTCTGCGACGCGCGCGCCTCGTCGCTTGGCGGAATCGAGTTCGAGACCACCACCTCTTCCAAGGGGGAGTCCTCGATTCGCTGAACAGCGGGACCGCTCAGGACGCCATGGGTCAGACACGCGACCACGGTCTTCGCGCCGCCGTCCTTCAAGGCCCGCGCCGCATTGCACAGCGTGCCCGCGGTATCGCAGATGTCGTCGACGATGATGCAGTCACGGTCGGCGACATCTCCGATGATGTGCATGACCTCGCTGACGTTCGCGCGCTCCCGACGCTTGTCGATGATGGCCAGTGAAGCGCCCAGGCGCTTGCTGTACGCCCGGGCGCGCTCGACGCCCCCTGCGTCGGGCGACACGACCACCGCGTCCTTGCCATAGCGGTGTGAGAGGTAGTCCTCCAGAAACACCGGCAACGCGTACAGATGGTCGAAGGGGATGTTGAAGAAGCCCTGGATCTGTCCGGCGTGCAGGTCCACGCAGACGATGCGGTTGATCCCCGCGGCAACCATCAGGTCCGCTACCAGCTTCGAGGTGATCGGCGTACGTGGAGCAACCTTGCGATCCTGTCGCGCGTAGCCGTAGTACGGGATCACCGCGGTGATGGAAGCGGCGGACGCGCGCCGAAGCGCGTCGCACATGATGAGCAGCTCCATCAAGTTGTCGTTGACTGGCGAGCACGTCGGCTGCACCACGTACGTGTCGAGGCCACGGACGTTCTCGCGGATCTCGCAGAACGTCTCCCCGTCGCTGAACCGCGACACCCTCAGCTCTCCCAGCTGAGTATCCAGGTGCTTGGCGATCTCGCTCGCCAGATCCGGGTTCGCGTTTCCCGAGAAGATGCAAACTCGCTTGAGGGCCACAGCGTCACCCGAAATGGTTGGCTCAACCGAGGTTGAGGAGGCGGGGGGCCACGCTCCGAAGGGCGTGGACGAGGAACGGTTAAACCCAGGAAACCAATCAGGTTCCGGGGTCTAGCCAGGCGGCGCGGACAGTTAGCAGCGGGTCACCCGCTTGTCAAACGCCGACCACACGCCACTCCGTGGCCCGCCAGAGCCCGCCAGACACGGGCAGCGAGCTCCAGCGGGTCAGCCCCCTGGGTGAGCCTTGGCCCAGGAGTACGCGGTGTAGGCCGCGATCAAGTGACACACCCAGCCGAGCAACCCGCCCGACCCGATCCAGAAGCCGGGAGTGACGATCAGCCAGAAGATCCCTCTCAAGAACTTGCCGTTGTAGATCTGCCCGACTCCGGGAACGATCAACGACAGCACGGCGGCGACTCCCGGTTTGCTCATGACCGCCCAAGCTGGGGTCGACGCCACGCCTGTCAACCACAGCATACGAACGCGATCTCACCCCCTGCCCTCGCGCCCGCGGGAGAGCCCCACAGCTACTTGTACGGATTGGACAGGTCGACGTCGGGCTGCTTGGGAGTCGGCGCGGGCTTGGCAGTCGCCGCCGGCTCCTCCTCCTTCTTCTCCGCCTTCGGGGCAGGTCGACGCCACGCGCCCGTGTAGACTCGAGGCGCCGCGGCGGCCCGCTTCTCGTCCGAGTCGTCCTCCTTGGCGTCCTCGGATCCGGTCTTCTCTTCCGGTTTCTCCTCCGGTGCCTTCGCCTCGACCTTGGCTGGCTCCTGCTTTTCGGCTGGCTCCTGCTTCTCGGCTGGCGCCGCTGGTGCCTCGGGCTTCTCCTGAACTGGGGACGCAGCCTTGGGGGGCCCATCCGGTGCGCCCGCGCTCGCCGGACCTTCCTCCTTGTTGCTGCCAGCAGCAACGAGTCCGCCAACGCCCAAGGCGAGCAGCAGCGCGACGCCACCGATCACCAGCGGTGCCTTGGAGCGCCGGGTGTTGTGCACCTCGGAGACCTGGCTGATCTGCGAGAGCTGAGGGTGACTGATCAGGCCCGACTGGGTGTTGACGCTCGACAGCTCCATGTTCCCCGCGGAAACACTGGAGCTGGCGCCCACCGGGGCGGGTGGATGGGTCGACAGCGAGAAGTTGGGACGCTCGAGCTGGCTTGGTTCGCTGCGTGCGAGCCAAGCGCGCACCGCGTCGCGCTGCTGGCTGATCTCCGTGCCGATCACCTCCTGGACATAGGCGGCGACTTCACGGGGCGCGGCGATCTTGCCGACCGCAGCCGCGGCTCGCTCCAAGACGTCGGCGAACTGAGCACAGGTGGAGAAGCGCTTGTCTGGGTCACGCTCCAGCGCCTTCATGCACACCAGACTGATCTGTGGGTGCACGTCTGGCGCGAGGTCGTGGAGATTGGGGATCGGTTCGCTCACCACTCGGGACAGCGTCGCCGCTTCATTCTCGGCCTTGAAGAGGCGTCGCGAGGCCAGCACCTCCCACAGCACGATCCCTGCCGAGAAGATGTCAGCGCGGCGATCGACGCGCGTGTCCCCAGCGGCCTGCTCGGGCGCCATGTAGGCGATCTTGCCCTTCAGCTGCCCGACCCGAGTCGCCGACAGGCGCGACGCAGCGCGGGCCACCCCGAAATCGGTGATGCGACTGACGCCATCCATCCCGACCAGGATGTTCTGAGGTGAGACGTCGCGGTGGACGAGCTCCGTAGCCAGCCCCTTCTCGTCCTTCAGCTCGTGCGCCGCGTGGAGACCCTGCAGCATGTCCAGCAGGATACGGATCGCAATATCCGCAGGGATTTTTCCGGCAGTCGTCGCGGCACGCGCCAGGAGCCGCGCCAGCGTGTCTCCCTCGATGTACTCCATCACGAGGTAGTAACCGCGCTCGCTGGCGCCTACCTCGAGGATCGGCACCACGTTGGGATGGTGAATCCCGGCGGCGAGGCGAGCCTCGTCGAGGAACATCTCGACGAACTCCTTCTCCTTCGCGAGGTGCGGATGCAGACGCTTGATCGCTACGAAGCGCTGAAATCCCCCCACGCCGGCGAGACGCGCCAGGTAGACGGTTGCCATACCGCCTGACGCAATCTCAGCCACCAGGTCGTAGCGGTCGATCCGCTGGACCCCTTCTTCACCGACGTCTATGAGCTTCGCTGCAACCACGATTCCCTCAGAATCTGCCGAGTGCCCCTAATGTGGCGCCGTTTCCGACCCCAAGCCAGGGCTGAATGCTTGCCTTCTGTACGCGCGACGGCGTGCGCGCGGTCTCCCCACCGCTCCAATCGGTGAAGAACGCTCCGATCACGATGGTGACCAGGCCAACCCCTCCAGTCACCGCAGCCAGGATGTTCGTGCGGTTCTGCTTGTCCAAACCTTCTTGATAAAGGGGACAGCTTTCGTCTTGGCCAGCGCACTCCTCCTTCACCTTGGAGCGACCTGGACTGTTCTGGGTGTCGAGGCCGCTCCACACCGTCACGCCACCCGCGACGAGTGTGAGTCCTGCGCCTACCCAGAACACCGCGGGCGACATGCCAGAGGGCTCCACCTTGACGGTGCCCTTGTCGCCGATCCCCTTGCCGCCGTCGTCCACCGGGCCGCCGAGCTCACCAGGACCAGGCTCCGGCTTTTCCACGGGGATTGGCGGGGCCTTGAAGCTCAGCTCACCCGATCCTCCGGCCGCGGCCTTGACGTTCTTGGTGTCCACGCGCTCCTTGCTCCAGGCAGCGCGCACTCCGTAGCTCCCGTCCTTGATGTAGAGCACCCGCTTCGCGGCAGCCTTGCCGTGAACCAGTCGCGTGCCCAGCACCAGGGTACACGGCTCGTCGCAGTTGACCGTGAGCTCGAAGAACTTGCCCTGCGCCTCGGCCAGGGTCTCCTCCGCCAGCTTTCGCAGCTTCTCGTCGTCGGAATGGCGATCCAGCGCGAGCCTGGCAAGGGTCGCCGCACGATCCAGCTGGCCCGCTTCCTTGCGCGCACGCAGGGCGAGCATGAGCGCCGTCGCGCTTGGCGCGGCTTGATCCGCGGCTTCGAACTGCTCGGCAGCCTCGACCAGCTCGCCGTCCTTGTAGTGCTTGCGCCCCTGATCGAACGCCTTGCCTGCGGCCTTGATGTCCTCAGGCGTGGGGGCATCGGACTGGGCCCCTGCGTTGAGCGACAGGGCAATCACGGAAGCCAAGGTTGCTGCCTTCAAGAAGCGCTTCATCGAACGGAATCCTCCTCCGGGTACAACTCTACACCGTATCACGGAAGGTCGCGAATCCAATGGGGTTCACGACGCCTTCCAAAGGCGAAAGACGCGGATTTGGAGGATGGCGCCTTACCTCATCGCACCTCACCCGGATCTAGCCTGTCTCTAGCCTGTCTCTAGCCGCAGCCGCAGCCGCAGCCGCAGCCGCAGCCGCAGCCGCAGCCGCAGCCGCGAGCCGCGCGGCAGCCTCTGCCAGGTCATTTCCTGCTGCCAGGGCTCCTTGTGCTGTCCTTCAGCGCTTCGTCGCGACAGCTGGGCGCCGGGTCCTGGGGTGGGCTACCCTCGGTTTCCAGGCAGAATTGTCCGCGGCTGACCGGCCCACGGGCTGGCGAAGCGACGCACATGCCCGGCCTGCCGCCGTCCCGGAAGTCGAGGGGTACTCGGTACGGCGGCCGGCAAGGGGGTTGGGGGGTGAGGTGCTCGGGGGCGTCCCTGGCGGAGCCGCTCAGCCCATTTCCAGCATCAGACGGTCAGGATCCTGGAGCAACGCCACGATGTCGTTCGCGAAAGCCGCGCCGATGTGGCCGTCGATGATGCGGTGGTCGAACGACAGGCTAAGCAACATCTCGTGCCCGATCACGATTTCTTCCCCGCGGATCACCGGCTTCTTCTTCATCTCGTGCACCCCGAGGATCGCGACCTCTGGGTAGTTGATGACGGGCGTGGCGAACAAGCCTCCGGCCTTGCCGAGGCTCGTCACCGTGAACGAGGAACCGCCGAAGTCCTCCTGCTTGAGCTTGCCGGCGCGGGCGTCGTTGCCGAGACGATCCAGCTCCCGCGCCATCTCGAGGATGCTGAGGCGGTCCGCGCCACGGAGCACCGGCACCATGAGCCCAGCGTCGGTCGCCGCCGCGATGCCGATGTCGTAGACCTTGCGCAGCACCATCTCGTTGGTCGACTCATCGAACACGCAGTTCAGCGCGGGGTGCTTCTTCAGGGCAGCCACGCAGGCCTTCACGATGAACGGCAGATAGGTCAGCTTGACGCCTGCCTTCTCAGCGAGCGGCTTCAGACGAGTGCGCAGTCCGATCAGATCGTCAGCGATCACCTCCTCGACGTAGGTGAAGTGTGCGGCGGTGTGCTTCGAGCGGGCCATGTTCTCGAAGATGCGCTTACGCACACCTCGGAGCGGGACGCGCTCGTCTGCCAGGCTGGGATCGTTCGTCTGGACCGGGGCGATGGAGATCGGTGCGCGAGCAGGCGATGCAGCGGGCGCCGACGAGGTCGCCGTGGACGAGCTGTCACTGGGCGCGGCGCCGGCTGCGGCACTGGTGAAGCGCTCGACGTCTTCGCGGGTGACTCTCCCGGCGGGACCACTCGGCCGGACCTTGCGCAGATCGATGCCCTTCTCGCGAGCGAGCTTCCGGGTCGCCGGCGCCGCAAGGGGGCGCTCGTTGAAGTAGTCCGACTCCACGGCGGCCGGCTTTGCTGGCGCCGCGGCGGGCTTGGGGGCACCCATGCCGGGGAGCGTCTCTTTGATGTCTCCCACCGCGGAGGCGACGGGGCCCTCGTCCTTCTCGTCCTTCTCGGCCGCGCCGGACGACTTCGCTTCGTCCGCTTCGGAGGCCTTCGCCGGAGGCTTTTCCGCAGGGGAACTCTCCTCCGCCGCTCCGGCGTCCAGATCGTAGACCACCAGTACCTGGCCCACGGGCACGACGTCTCCCACCGCGCCGCGCAGCTCCTTGATCTTTCCGCTCTTGGGAGAGCCGATGGTGACCGTCGCCTTGTCGGTCATCACCTCGACCATCTCTTGGTCTTCGCTCACCTGGTCGCCTTCGGAGACCAGCCAGTTGACGATCTCCCCTTCGGTTACGCCTTCGCCAATGTCAGGAAGCTTGAACTCGTAGACCGCCATTTTCGCCTCGAAGTGTTTCTTGCAATCGCGCATCAGCGCGAGGTTCGTCGTGGACCGGCGGGGGTTCCCGCCTCGGGTGTTGCGGCGCTGCTGAGCGCCGCGAGTCGTTGGGCCTATCCGCTCACGCCTTCGCGGTGTTGAGCAGTGCGGGCAGGATGCGGTGGGAGAGCGGGAGGTACTCCATCTCCAGGGTGTACGGGAACGGCGTGTCGAAGCCGGTGACCCGCGCGGGAGGCGCCTCGAGGTGATAGAAGGCCTTCTCGCAGACCAATGAAATCAGCTCTCCGGCGAAGCCGCCAGTCTTTGGCGCCTCATGCACCACCACCAGACGTCCTGTCTTCTTGACGCTGGTGATGATGGTGTCGATATCGACCGGCCAGATCGTGCGCAGATCGATGACTTCTGCCTCGACGCCTTGCTCAGCCGCCTTGGAGGCGGCGTCGAGGCACTCGTAGAGCATCGCTCCATACGCGAGCACGGTGACGTGTCGACCCTCGCGCGTCACTGCGGCGCTACCGAGGGGAATCGTGTAGTCGCCCTCGGGCACATCGCCCTTCGCCGCGCGGTAGATGCGCTTCGGTTCGAAGAACAGCACTGGATCGGGGTCGCGGATTGACGCCAGCAACAGGCCCTTCGCGTCGTGGGGATTCGAAGGGCACACGACCTTGAGGCCAGCCACATGGATGAACAGCGACTCGGGGTGCTGCGAGTGGTAGTGTCCGCCGCGGATCCCGCCGCCGACGGGCGTCCGGATCACCATGTTGCAGGGGTACTCGCCGCCTGAGCGGTAGCGGTACTTCGCCAGCTCCGATACGATCTGATCGTAGGCGGGGAAGATGAAGTCAGAGAACTGGATCTCGGGGATGGGCACCATCCCGTAGAGCGCCATGCCGACTGCGGCGCCAATGATGCCGCCCTCGCTGAGGGGTGTATCGATCACGCGCTCGTCGCCGAACTCGTCGAAGAGGCCAGCGGTGACGCGAAACACGCCGCCGACCTTGCCAACGTCTTCACCCATGATGACGACCCGAGGGTCGCGCGCCATCTCGAGCCGAAGGGCGTCGTTGATGGCTTGAACCATGTTCATTTGAGGCATCTTGCAGGGACTCCAGGGAGGGGGGCTTCGATCGCTGGTGGAGCTCTTCCCGTGACTCGACCGATGGGAAGTTGAGCGCTCTCAGTCAGGCTCCGAAGCGGACAGGACTTGTTGCTGGTTCGTGGCCCCAGGCGGGCACGAATTGGGCGCAAAGCGCAGAAGGGGCCAAGCGGGGTTGGCGACGCGGGTTCAGTGGGCCTTGGGAGCGCGCGGGCCTGCGAGCAGTTCGTCTCGCTGCTCTTGCAGGTGCCACGGCATCTTCTCGTAGACGTCCTCGAACATCGTGGCCAGAGCCGGCGGCTCAGTCTGTTCCGCTACGGAGACTGCCTCACGGAAACGCTTGTCGACGTCCTCGCGCAGCTCTTCTTCGCGGGTGTCGTCCCACGCTTGGTGAGCCTCGAGGTAGCGGCGAATGCGCTCGATGGGGTCGCGATCCACCCAGGGCTTGAGCTCATCGGCTGCGCGATAGCGGTTGGGGTCATCGCTCGTGGAGTGACCGCCCATGCGATAGGTGAGCGCCTCGATCAGGGTTGGCCCCTCCCCCGCCTCACAGCGACGAATCGCGTCCCGCGTCACGCCGATCACGGCGAACAGGTCGTTGCCATCCACCCGCACGCCAGGCACCCCGTACGCCACCCCCTTCTCCGCGAAGGTGCGTGAGGCAGTCTGGCGCTCGACGGGCACGCTGATCGCCCAGCCGTTGTTGCGACAGAAGAAGATGGTCGGCGTCTTGAAGACGCCGGCGAAGTTCATTGCGTTGTGGAACTCGCTACTGCTCGTCGAGCCGTCCCCGAAGTAGACCAGCGCCGCCAGCGACTTCTTCTGGATCTTCGCACCCCAGGCGAAGCCCACCGCCTGCGTCATCTGGGTCCCAATGGGGGAGCTGATGCTGCCCCAGTGAGCTTCCTTGCAGGTGTAGTGATCGGGCATCTGGCGCCCCAGCACTGGGTCATTGGCGTTGCCGAACATGTTGTCGATGAAGCGCTGCAGCTTGAAGCCGCGGAGGAGCGCCGCGCCGAACTCTCGGTAACAGGGAAAGAGCCAGTCTTGTTGCCGCATGGCAAAGGCGGAGCCGATGATGGCTGCCTCCTCGCCGAGCGACCCGATGTGAAACCCGATCCGCCCCTGACGTTGCAGGGTGACCAGGCGTTCGTCGATGATCCTCGTCTCCACCATGTGACGGTAGAGATGCACGACCTCGTCGATTTCCAGCTTGGGATCATGTGCAGGATCCAAGCTGCCGTCCTCGCGTAGCACGCGGACGATGGTGTCGTCCGGCGCCTGTTCGGTGCGTGTAACTGCTGCAGCGATCATGTTCCTCGTGCTCGCGCTCGGGTAGCGGCGGGTGTCGGCCTGGAGCGACGAGCGGCGCGACCTTAGTCGAACGGAACGAGCGCTGTCACGCATGGATCCCCCCAGCGGGAGGCTTCTGTTACGTGACGCAGCGCACCAGTGCGAACGACTCCTGGCAGAGTTCCTCACCCCCAAAACGATCCGCGAGCGAAGCGCCGATGAAACTGCTGTGAAGCCCCTCCGGGCCTCTTCGCGACTGCGCCGCACTGCTCCTAACCGCACGCCGTGACGCGTCGGAAACACTGAAACGGCCGCCAGCCGCGCACTTGGCTACGCGCCGCGACGATTTACTTTAACCTTGAACTATCCTGCGCCCGCACCGGACGCGCGACCAGCACGATCGCTCAGTCAGCGAGCACGCGCTCGGCCTCGGACAGCGCCTGCTCGAGAGCAGCGTCATCGAGCTTGAACTCGCCAGCCAGCTTCTTCAGCACGTCGCGCTCCTCGTCGCTCACCCCGCCGCTCACGTGGGCAAGCAGCGAAGCGATGCGCAGCACCTCGCGGGCGTGCTCTTCCTTCTGGATGGTGCGGGCAACCATCTTCACCCGCTTGTCCATTCCATCCTCCTCGAGCTGATCCGCCAGGTCGGCGAGCAGCGCGTCGACCTGCCGCGCTTCGACCCGATTGCGACACGCCGTCACCACCACCTGCTTGAACGCGACCTGCTCCGTCTCATCGAACTCGCCGTCCGCGTTCGCCACGAGGTAGGCGCTCTCGACCACTGCCTCGAAGAGCGCGGCGACTTGCGGGTCGAAGCCGGTGGGCTGAGTCACTTCCTCACCGAGGGGGCGTGAGCCGTACGAAGCCGCCGCAACGGTCAGGATAGACCCCGCCGCCTCCGAATCGGTGTACGTGGGAGCTTGGCCCAGCTTGGCCGCGACTTTGTCCAGGAGGCTTTGATCTGCAACGCTCATAGTCGACTCTGCGGGCGAGACTACCCGAAAGCCCAGCGGGAGTCAGCGCGCAGACGCCGCTTCCTCCGGATTCTTTGCAGAAAGCCGCGGCGCGTTTCTCGCGGCCGGCATCGCGCGCATTCAGCAGGCAGTGCATTTGAGCCCGGCAGCGCATTGAGCAGCCGCTAGAGGCGACGCAGCAGTGAGGAGGCGCTGATCAGCTGGGGCGCTGAAGCTGCAGGCTCCGCAGCCTCTTCCGCGCCGACGGGCATGCCTCGCTGGATGGTGGAGCCAGGACGCAGCTGGGCCGCGATGAAGGCCTCGGCGGCGTGGTAGCTGGAGCGCACCAGGGCCCCTGAAGCGACATACGAGAAACCCAGCTCGAGGCCAACGCGCTCCCACTCCGCGAAGCGCTCGGGCTCCACGTAGCGGTCGACGGGCGCATGCTTGGGGGTCGGGCGCAGGTACTGGCCCAGGGTCACCACATCGACTCCAGCCTCGCGCAGGTCGGTCATGGTCTCGACCACCTCATCGTCACTCTCGCCGATGCCGACCATGATCGAGCTCTTGGTCATGCGCTGGGGCGCGCAGGCCTTGGCGTGGCGCAGGACCTCCAGGCTCTGATCGTAGCTGCACCGCGCGTCCCGAATCCGCGGGGTCAAGCGCCTCGATACCTCGATATTGTGAGCGAAGACGTCGGGACCGGACTCCACGAGCTGTGCGATGTCGTGCTTGCGGCCATTGAAGTCACCGACGAGCGTCTCGACGAGCAACTCCGGCGAGTAGCGCCTCAGCGCACGCACCGTTTGCCCCACGAGGCTCGCCCCGCCATCGAGCAGGTCGTCTCGATCGACCATGGTCAACACGACGTACTTCAGCTCGAGCTTGCTGATCGCGCGCGCAACGTGCTCTGGCTCGCGCGGGTCGTAGGCCCCCCGAGGGTTGCCCGTCGTTACCGCGCAGAAACGACACCCACGAGTACAGGTGTGGCCAAGCAGCATCACGGTAGCCGTCCCGGCGCCCCAGCACTCGCCGACGTTGGGGCAACGCGCCTCCTCACAAACCGTGTACAGGTCCAGCTCCCGCAGGGTCTGCTTCAGCTTCGTGTAGCGTTCCCCGCCGGGCGCCTTCACCTTCAGCCAATTCGGCTTCGGATCGCGGATGCCGACGCTGCGCTTGGGGCTCTTTTCCTCGACCTGAGTCACGCTGGGACTCTAGTGCCTGGCGTGCCCGATGTCGAACCCAGCACCGCGGCGCCCGTCGCCCCCGAGGAAGGTGCTTCGCTGCTGCTAGCGAGCCAGCGCCCGGAGCCCAGGCCCGCTCACCGGATCGACGGTTCCTCGCTCGGTGAAGATCGCGCTGACGAGGCTCGCGGGCGTTACGTCGAAGGCCGGGTTTCGCACCGGGATGTCGGGGGAGACGAGGTTGCGTCCACCTGCCTGGCTCACCTCTTCGCGCTCCCGCTCCTCGATGGGGATGCTCCCACCGCTGCCGGTCTCCAGATCGATCGTGGACCACGGCGCCGCGACGTACAGGGGACGCTCGTGGAGCTTCGCGCAGCAGGCGACTCCGTAGGTGCCGATCTTGTTCGCGACGTCTCCGTTGCCCGCGATCCGATCGGCACCGACGACGGCTAGCGCGATCTCTCCTCGCTGGAAGAAGCTGGCCGCCGCGTTGTCGCAGATCACTTCCACCGGGATACCGTCCCTGTGCAGCTCCCAGGCCGTCAAGCGGGAGCCCTGCCAGTAGGGACGGGTCTCATCCGCCAGGACCCGCACCCGCTTGCCAGCTTCGTGCGCCGCGCGGATCACCCCCAGCGCCGTTCCGTAGCCACCGGTGGCCAGCGCGCCCGCGTTGCAGTGAGTCAGGATCGTCGCACCGTCGGGGACGCGTTCGGCCCCCAGCTCCCCCATGCGTCTGCAGGCCGCGACGTCTTCGCGATGGATGGCCCGAGCCTCGGCCGCGAGGCGCTCCGTACGGTCCTTCGCGCCGAGCGAGGCCACATCGGCGGCGACGCGTTTCATGCGCTCGATCGCCCAGAAGAGGTTCACGGCCGTGGGTCGGGAGGCCGCGAGCACCTGGCCACCGCGCTCGATCGCTCCCAGGAAATCCTCGCCGGCGCTGCGGGCCGCGAGCACCAGAGCGTAGGCCGCGGTGATACCGATCGCGGGCGCGCCACGCACCACCATGTCCTTGATCGCGCCAGCTACCGAGTCCACGTCGGAGAAGGCCACGTAGCGCTCCTCGGACGGCAGCGCGCGCTGCTCGAGCAAGACCACCCGGGCGTCGTCCTCGCTGAGCTCGACGGCCGAGAAGCTCGAGCCACTGAGCAGATCTCTCGGGAGCAACTCGCGCCCTCCGACACTAGTCATCCTGCCGCCCCTCCAGTACCTGCTCCAAGAGCTGGCTGACCAACTTGGGATTGGCCTGCCCGCGAGTCTCCTTCATCACCTGCCCAACGAAGTATCCGAGGACTCCGGTCTTACCGGAGCGATACTGCTCCACCTGCTTCTGGCTTCGGGCGAGCACCGCGTCCACGGCGGCTTGCAAGGCGCCTTGATCCGATACCTGACGCATTCCCCTCTCGCTCACCAGTTCCGCCGCGCTGCGGGAACTCCCTTCGAGGGCCGCGTGTAGCTCCTTGGCTTGTTTTCCGCTGATCTCGCCGCTCTCCACCAGCGCCAGAGTGTCCACCACCTGCGCTGGCGTCACCAGGAAGTCCACGTCGAGACCGCGTTGGCTCGCTCCTCGCAGCACTTCCGTAAGGATCCAATTGGCAGCCTTCGCGGGAGCAGCGCCGAGCTGGATGCACGTGCTGAAGAAGCGCGCGTAGCCCGGGTGGGAACTCAGGGTTTGGCAAGCCTGTTCACTCAGCTCGTAGTCACGCAACCAGCGCTTCCGGAGCGCGCGGGGCAGCTCCGGTAGGCTTTGCTCGGCCTCCTCGATGCGCTCTGTCGAGAGCACCAGCGGCGGTAGATCCGGGTCGGGGAAGTAGCGATAGTCGTGGCTCTCTTCTTTCGAGCGCAGCGAGCGCGTGGTGTTGGAGTCCGGGTCGAAGGCGCGCGTCTCCTGGACGACCTTGCCCCCCCCGGAGACGACCGCCGTCTGACGGGCGATCTCTTCATCGATGGCGCGCTGAACGAAGCGGAACGAGTTCAGGTTCTTGAGCTCCGTGCGAGTCCCCAGCTCACGCGCCCCCCGTGGACGGATCGACACGTTGGCGTCGCAGCGAAAGCTGCCTTCTTCGAGGTTGCCGTCGTTGACGCCGAGGAAGATCAGGATGTTCCTCAGTTCTCGCAGGTAGGCGGCGGCTTCGGCGCTGGAGCGCAGCTCGGGCTCACTGACGATCTCGATCAGCGGGGTACCGGCGCGATTCAGATCCACCAGGGAGTCACCAGCGACGCCGTGCGTGCTCTTGCCGGCATCCTCTTCCATGTGGATACGCGTGATGCCGATTTCCCTCTCCCCCCCATCCACCTCGATCAGCAGCTTGCCCTTCTGACAGTAGGGCTCCTCGTACTGACTGATCTGGTAGCCCTTGGGCAGGTCGGGATAGAAGTACTGTTTCCGCGCGAACTGACTGTGGGGCTGCAGCCTGCAGTCCAGAGCCAGGGCCGCGAGCAGTGCCAGCCGCACCGCCTCGCGGTTGATCACTGGAAGGCTGCCGGGCAGCCCCAGGCAAACCGGACAAACGTGGGTGTTCGGTTCGGCACCGAAGCGATTGGGGCAACCGCAAAACAGCTTGGTCTGGGTGAGGAGTTGAGCGTGGACCTCGAGCCCAATGACCGCTTCGAAGGCGCTCATCGCGTGACCACGGAGGGCAGCTCAGGCGCGGACGCTGAGGCTCTTCGGAGCACCGGAATCCACCGCCTCTGACGCCTAGTGCCCGCCGTGCTCGCGAGTGACGCCAGGGTAGGTCGGGTCACCGGGCTCGTGTCGGGGGTTCTCCGAGAGCTGGCTGCCATCGCGGCCCTTGAAGCTCATCAGCAAATCCTTCTCGAAGATGAACTGCTCCCGAGAGTCGTAGGGGGCGGCGTGGATCCCCGTATCCATGCGGATCGCGTCGCAGGGACAGGCCTCGACGCAAAAACCGCAGAACACGCAGCGTAGCTCGTCGATCACGAAGCGCGCCGGGAAGCGCTCGTACCCGCGACGCGAGTCCCCCACTGGGTACTCCGCGGGCTCGATGTGAATGCACTGCGCTGGGCACGCGGTCGAGCAACACAGGCAGGCGACGCAGCGGGGCGAGCCGTCGGCGCGATGAGTCAAACGATGTACCCCGCGGAAACGCTCAGCGTAGGGGCGCCGCTGCTCGGGATAGCTCACGCAGTTGATGCCATCGGAGATACTCTCGATGGTGGGGTCGTTGCGCTGGCCGAGGGCCATCTCCTTCGTGTTCTTGAAGAAGTGGGCCATCGTCATCGCCAGACCCTTGGCGATCTCCGGGATGTAGGTCTGCACCGAGGCGTTGCGATCCGGGCGCGGGATGGGAGTGCCCACGACTTTCTTCGGTCCCAGTGGTTGGTTGGTCAGCATGTCGTCTTTCCAATCGAGCCCGAGGCTCGCTACTCAAGAGAATCGTCGACTCGGCGAGGAACTCAGGCGCCCATGCGCGCCGTGCGAGTGCCGCCCATCGACGCAGCGTACTGCGCCGAGGAGCTGGCGAGCACACGGCGGTGCTCGGCGGGCTTGAGCAAGAAGCGTACGAACCACACCATCAGCACGATGCCGCCGATCGCGATCACCCACTGCGTCACCTGCGCGGCGCCAGCCATCAGCGACTGCACCGCGGGCCCGCCCGACTGGATCGCGAGGATCACCAGCCCGGTGGCGAGGACGTTGACCAGCGAGGCGGGGAGGATCTTGCGCCATCCGAGCTTCATCAACTGGTCGTAGCGGAAGCGGGGCAGCGTCCAGCGGATGAACAGCTGAAGTATGCAGAGCGCCACGGTCTTGCCCACGAATGCCAGCACACCGAACAGGATCACCGCTCCATGAGACAGCGGCTGCGCGTAGATTTCCTTGTCGCCGAAGGCGATGTGCAAGCCATCGCGCTCCAGGAACGGCAGGTGCCAGCCGCCGAGGAAGACGGCGGTGGTCAGCGCAGCCAGGGTGACCACGGCGACGTACTCGCTGAAGAAGAACATCGCGAACTTCATGCCCGAGTACTCGGTGAAGTAGCCCGCGACGATCTCGCTCTCGCCCTCGGGGATGTCGAAGGGGATGCGCTTGGTCTCGGCGATGGCGGCGGCGAAGAACAGGAAGAACGCCAGGGGCTGCACGAAGATCCCCCAGGTGTTCTCGGCCTGCCAACGCACCATCTCATCCACGCGAATGGTCCCGTAGATCATCAGCGCGCCGACCAGGGTCAACCCCAGCGTGACCTCGTAGGAGATCATCTGACTTGCCGCGCGGAGACCGCCGAGGAGGCTGTACTTGTTGTTGCTCGCCCAGCCAGCGAGCGCCGCTCCGACCACGCCGGTGCCGGCCATCGCGAAGAAGTAGAGGATGCCGACGTTGAAATCGAGCACCTGCAGGCGAACCGCATGCACCGCACTTCCAGCGTCCAGCGTCGACGTCGGGCAGATGCCGTCGCGCGGCACGGTCGCCAGCAGCTTCGAGAGCATGATCTTGCCCTGCTCGTCGGAGCCAAAGCAAAGCGTGTCACCGAAGGGCACCACACCCAGCAGCACCAGCACCGGGAAGAATGAGACGAACGGAGCGAGCTTGTGCAGGAAGCCATCGCCGCCCGGGGGGATGAAGTCCTCCTTGAAGATCGTCTTCAGGCCGTCGGCGGCGGGGTGCAACAAGCCGATCAGGCGGAACCCGGCGCGCTCGTGACGAAACCGTTGCGCAGCATAGCCAGCGCCGAACAGCACGCTGAACGCGAAGACGAAGGGACCCGCCCCGTACAGGAAGTCGCGCAGCGTCTCCCCGGCTGGCGTGCCCTTGAGGACGCCGAGGGAAAGAAAGATGGCCGCGTGGATGATCAGGCCCACGTAGAAGATGCGACGCGGATCACCGACCGAGGCGATGAAGCGGTCGAAGCTGTTCTTGACCCCTCGCATCTTGATGCGACCAGCGATGACCAGGGCGGTGAACCAGGTCACGAAGACGGCGAGGTGGCTGAACAGCACCGCGCGGGTAGTGCGAGTGACGCCCTCGGCGTCGCTGAAGAAGAACAGCGCGAGCGCGCCCCCCGCGACCAACACCGCGGGTCCGGCGACCGCGCCCTGAGCGATGCGCTTGGGGATCCAGACCACCGCGCGTTCGGGGCCGACCCGGTCCTGCAAGATGGCACCCTGTCGGCGATCGACCCAGGTCAGCAGTCCAGCGATATTCAGGGACAACGCCACGACGACCGTGAAGGCCTTGGCGAGGGACAAGAGAAACAGCGTTCCGAGTGTCATTCCGCAGCTCCAGTGGGTGCTGAGACTTCAGCGACAGAGCCGCTGGCCACGGCAGCGCCCGCGTCGGGCGCCATGGCCAGCCGGACGTCGCTCAGGCGTTGCCAGTCCATCGCGTAGCCAAGCTCGCGGCCCAGCGCGGCGATGAGTTTCCAAGCGGGACGGGCGTCGTGCTCCGGGCGCACGGCGCGCTCGCTCTCCTGAGCGATGCCCGCGAAGTTCACGTAGGTGCCCGTCGCCTCTGCCCACGTCGCCGCCGGCAGCAGCACGTCGGCGTAGCCAGCTAGCGGGCCGTCGAAGGGGCTCAGCAACACCAGCTTGTTCAGCTGGGAGAGGCCCTCCACGTCGACCGGGGCAGCGCTTCCGAGCGCGACCGCGTGAGTGATTTTCCCGGCGGCAATAGCCTCCAAGAGCTCGGACATCGAGCCTGGGGGAGTCGTGCTGCAGAGCTGCTCCACGCCGCGGGTGTTGGGGTTCTTGTCGGCGTGCTTGAGCACGTCGTCGCCTTCCCCGTGGGGCTTTCCGCTGATGAACAGGTTACCGCTGCCCAGGAAGTCTCGGGCCAGGGTCAGCAACGCGAAGTTGTCCTCGCTCGAGTGCTGAGCCGACAGGACGATCGCAACACGCTCGGGGTCGACGCCCTTCAGCGCCTTGGCAGCCGCCTTGACGCCCTTCTCCAGGCTGACTTCGTCCTCACCCACATAGGCGTTGACGAAGCGCTCCTCGTGGGCGCGCGCGTAGTCGAGCATGCCCTCGTCGCACATCCAGTACTTGTTGACCTTCAGGTTCTCCCGGGGGCGGTGTCGGTAGACCGTCTCGTTGCGCGGGTCATAGTCGAGGAAGGCGTTGCACCCCGTGGCGCAGCCCTGGCAGACGCTGCGAGCGCTGCGCAAGAACCACACCCGAGCCTTGAAGCGGAAGTCGGTCGCCGTCAGCGCGCCGACGGGACAGACGTACTCGGTCATCAGCGTGTAGCCGTGATCGAGCTCACGCCCGGGAGACACCACGATCTCGTTCAGGTTGCCGCGCTCGCGCACGTCGAGGACCGGATCCTTGGCCACTTCCTCGCAGAAACGCACGCAGCGGGTGCAAACGATGCACCGCTCACCGTCATAGACGATGGTCGGACCGAACACCTGAGCCTTTGGCTTGTGCACGGGCTCGTCGTGCATGCGCTTCTTCTTGCCCTGGTGCTCGAGCCAGTAGTCCTGCAGGCGACACTCCCCAGCCTGATCGCAGATTGGGCAGTCGACAGGGTGGTTCAGGAGAAGCAACTCCTGGACCGCGGTGCGTGCCTCGGAGACGTGCTCGCTCGACTCGCTCTTGACCTCCATGCCCTCGGCGACGCGCATCTGACAGGCGGGCTGGAGCTTCGGCTTCTTCGCGGGGACGTACTCACCTGTCTTTGGGTCCTGGCGCAGGATGTCGAGCATCATCGCAGGACGACCAGGCGGGGGCCCGATCTCGACCAGACACATGCGGCAGTTCGCGGCGACGCTGAGCCCGGGATGCCAGCAGTAGTGCGGGATATCGATCCCGGCGCGGTGCGCGGCCTGGATGATGGTGTCCCCTGGTTCGAAGGGGATCTCTCGGTCGTCAAGCTTGAAGGTGGGCATCGATTCTCCGCTCGGGCTTACGCCTAAGGGTTCAAAATTCGCGAGCGACGATCAGCGGTCGCACTCGCCTCCAATCATGTTGAGCGAGCCGAAGCAGGGCACGACATCACTCATCATCTCACCAGTGATGACCTTCTCCAGGCCCGCGGTGACGAGGAAACAGGGTGGACGGATGCGCACGCGGTACGGCGTACCGCTGCCATCACTCACCAGGTAGAAGCCGAGTTCACCGTTGCCGCCCTCGGTGTAGCTGTAGACCTCGCCTGCGGGGATCTTCAGGCCTTCCATCACGATCTTGAAGTGCTGGATGGTGCCCTCGATGGTCGAGTAGACCTCTTCCTTGGGGGGCAGGATGATGCGCGGGTCCTCGACGTTGATCGGGCCTTCGTCGTCCATCATCGCGAGCGCCTGATCGATGATGCGCGCGCTCTGCTTCAGCTCTTGAAAGCGGATGATGAAGCGATCGAAGCAGTCGCCAGCGGTTCCGACCGGAACCTCGAAGTCGTACTCGCCGTACGTCATGTAGGGCGCCGCCTTGCGCACGTCGTAGGGCACCCCGGAGGCCCGCAGACAGGGCCCCGTCCAGCCGAGGCTGATCGCGTCCTCTGGGCTGACGATGCCTACGCCATCCAGGCGGTCGAGGAAGATGCGGTTGCCGAGCAGCAGCGCCTGCGCCTCGTCGAGGATCTTCAGCACCTGATCCTTCACCGCCGCTGCGTGCTCCTTGAAGTGCGGCGTCGGAGGCTTTGCCATGCCGCCGACGCGACCGAAGGAGTGCGTGAGCCGAGCGCCGGTCTCGTCCTCCATCAGGTCCCAGATCATCTCGCGGCCCTTGATCATCCAGAGAAACGGCGTGAACGCGCCGAGCTCCATGGCCATCGCGCCGGTGCACGTGAGGTGGTCGCTCATGCGCGCCAGCTCCCCGAGGATCACGCGGTAGTGCTGGCAACGCTTGGGCACCTCGATGCCCAGCATCTTCTCGCAAGCCAGCGCGAAGCCCACGTTGTTGAGCATCGGGGAGACGTAGTTGCAGCGGTCGACGTACGGAAACACCTGGCTCCAGGTGCCGCGCTCGCACATCTTCTCGAAGCCGCGGTGCAGGTAGCCGACCTGCACGTCTGCGCGCAGGATCGTCTCGCCGGAGAGCTCCATCACGATCTTCACGGTGCCGTGCATCGCGGGATGCGCGGGCCCCACGTTGAGCAGCGCCGGCTCCGCCGGGATATCGAGTTCGGCCTCGTCCAGGTCGATGTCGAGCGGTTCCATCAGCTCACTCCTCGTCGTTCATGAACTGGTGCGTTTGACGCCCAAAGCTCATGCCTTCGTCGTTGCCGAAAGGCGGCAGTTTCTCGATGTTCGGCGCGTCCCGGTACTCGATCAGCGGCTGCGTGCGGTTCGCTGGGTAGTCCTTGCGCAACGGGTGCCCCTCGAACTCGGGGTACATCAGGATGCGCCGCAGATCGGGGTGCCCCTTGAAGACCACGCCGAACAGGTCGTAGCACTCGCGCTCCATCCAGTTGGCGCTCGCCCACAGCGGCTCCACGCTGGGAATTTCCACGTGGTTTCCGTCTGCGTCCCCTACCCGCGCCTTCATGCGCAGGCGGTGGCCCTTGCTCAGGGAGTAGAGGTGCGCGACGACCTCGAAGCGCGGCTCGCGCTCTGGATAGTCGACGGCGGTGAGGTCCGTCAGCATTTCCATGCTGGTCTTGGGGCTCTCCTTCAGGAAGCGCGCGATCTCCGCCCACTTGTCCGGGTCGACGACGATCGTGTCGTCGCCGTGTTGAGCGTGGCTCTCCAGCACGGCTCCTGGAAACTGCTTCTTGACCTGGTCAACGACTCGCTGGCTCATTTTGCCTCGGACTCGCGCCGCGGCGGCGCGAATGCTGTATTCTTTGCCTCAGGGAAACGCCTCCCTGGTCTCAGACGATGCTCTCGCGGTTCTTTCGCAGCTGGACCAAGCCATGGTCTTGACTGGTCGCAGGGTCGGTTCGCGGCTTCACGATGGCAGGCGTGCGGTCGCCACGTGCGATCTTGTCTTGCAGCAGCAGCAGACCATCCAGCACCGCCTCCGGGCGGGGCGGACAACCGGGGATGTAGACGTCACAGGGAACGATCTTGTCGATGCCCGGAACGGTCGTGTAGTTGTCGTAGAAACCGCCGCAGCTGGCGCAGGTACCAAATGCCATCACCCACTTGGGCTCGGCCATCTGCTCCCAAATTCGTCGCAGAATCGGCGCCTGACGCTGGCTGATGGTACCGACGACCCACAGCAGATCGGCTTGCCGCGGGGAAAAACGCGGAGCCTCGGCGCCAAAGCGCGACACGTCGTATCGCGGGCTCGTCACCGCCATGAACTCCATGCCGCAGCAGGCGGTCACGAACGGGTACATGAACAGCGAGTACTTCTGCGCCCAGTGCAGCATGTCCTGGAAACGCGTGGTCGCGAACCCCTGCTCGCTGGGCTCGATGATGCGCGTCTCGGTGCCTTTTACCTCACCCATAAAATCTCCTGGTTCGCGCCGACTCCGGCCGCGAAAACGAAGGACGAGCGTCGAGAGACGACCTCAGTTCTCCCACTCCAGCGCGCCCTTCTTCCAAACGTAGACCAGCGCTACCAACAGCGCGCCAATGAAGGTCAGCATGGTGGCGAAACCAACCCAGCCCAGGCCCTTGAACAGCGTCGCCCAGGGGTACATGAAGACCACCTCGATATCGAAGACCACGAACAGGATCGCGGTCAGGTAGAACTTGACGCTCATCTTCATGTGCTTGGCGCCGTCGCTGTCGTTTCCGCACTCGAACGGCTGCAGCTTGCCAGGGCTCGGCTTCTTCTCGCCGAGCAACGCACCTCCGAAGAAGAAGACGCAGCAGAGCAGCATCGCGACCGCGAACATCAAGAACATGGGGAGGTAGGTTTCGAGCATGGCTTCCTCGTGGCGTTGCCGGGGTCTCGGCGCCTTGGGGGCGCGACGCTTGGGCGCCCGCCGATGGCGGCTGAGAGCGGTCGGCCACCCAGCGCGTCAGGCGACTGTGGGTAAACGGCTGCTCCGGCGACAGCGTCGGCTATGTCTAGTCGCGAAGACCCGAAGTTTCTAGGTTTGTGAGGAGTTGGAAGAGTCCGAGCGGGCTCCCAGCGAGCCACGTTGCTGGCGGGCGTCGTACTCCCGCGCGCCAGCCGCTGTCAATGCGCCGTGGCGGACACCGGTGAATGGGCGCTCAGTCCCACGTCAACGCTGCTGGAGTCGCCGCCGGGTTCGGGGGTGAGGAGCACTGAATCGCGCCCGTGGGCTGAGCCAATGATACCTCGCCCCAAGAAAACCTTTTGATTCTGACGAGTTGAACGACGATCAGGCCAGCGCCTTGCGCCAGCCTGTGAGGCTCTCGCCCAGCGCAGACTCGACGCGGCTCGTGGCGTCGGTGAGCGCTGCGTCGTCGACGCCGGCCGCTCGTGCCTCCTCGATGGCCCCGAGGGCGGCCAGGTGCCGGCCGCGATCGGAGAACGCCCGAGCCAGTAGCGGCCAAATCGCCTCGGGCTTCGCGCCCAGATTGGCCGCCCGACGCAGGGGACCGATGGCTTCGGCCGCGCGCTCGTCATCCAGCATCGCCTCCCCCAGTCGGGTGAAGATCTCAGGGGCGGCGGGGCCGTCACCTGCGTACTGGACCGCCAGGCGCAGCACCTCCTCACCCTTCCCCACCTCTCCCAGCGACACACAGGCGCTCCCCAGCATGCCGAGCCCGCGGGCGATCGTTGCTCGCGCGTCGGTGTTGAGCATCTGCCCCTCCGGCGTGCGCAGGAAGATGGCGAGGGGCGCTGGCCAGGCGCCGAGCAGCTCCAGCACTCGCACTTGATCGCCCCGCGCCGCTGCCTCCTCCGCCTCACCGACGCGGGCGAGGTCGATGGCTCCGCGATTGTTGTTGCCGCGAGAAATCCGATCGAGCTCTTCGCGCACATGCGCTCGCAAACGCACACGAAAGGCGTCGAGATCGTAGGATTCCTCGACTCCGTCGCGAAGCAATCGCAGCTCCGAGCCCCCATCGTCGACCTGGAGCTCGGCCAGGCTGTAGCCGAACAGCGGCGCGAGCAGGAGGTAGCGGACTCCGATGTGGAGCTGGAGTGCTTCGGTGTCGGTCTCACGGGCGGGGGCCGGCCCAGTGGGCTCGTGGGCCACCAAGGCGCTGACCAGGCGGCGCCGGAAGTCGGCCAGGGTGAGCCGCTGGGAGTCCAGCTGATCGCCCTCCTCTTCGGCGACAGCGAAATCCACCAGGGTGTTGTCGGGATTGCGGCGATCCACGGTCAGCGCAGTGATCCGCGCGCCGGTGATCATCGAGAACGCGAAGAAGCGCTCACCCACGATGTCGCAGAGCGCCTGGAAGCTGCCTATGCCCTCACCGATGCGTTCAAACCAGCCGTCGGTGCGGATTGACTCGAGAGGGAAGACGCGCGGCTGCACCACTCGCGGCAGCGTATCAGAATCGGATCGTGGCGCCTAAGCTCCTGACGCATCGACGCGCTCGAGCCGTCGGTTGAGTGGAACGTTCGCTTCCGGTCGGCTTCACGTATTGACGCGCTTATCGAAGGCGAGGGACACCGTGGAGCGCATGTCCTCACCCCCAACCCTGCCCCTGGAAGGCGGTTGTCACTGCGGAGGCGTTCGCTTCCGGGTCACCAGCGCCAAGCGTCGCATCGATGACTGTAACTGCAGCATCTGTCGCAAGAAGGCGTTCCTCCACTGGATCGTACCGCGACCTGAGTTCGAGCAATTGCGGGGCGACGAGTTGCTCGGCGAGTACCGCTTTGGCACCGGCGTCGCCCGGCACACCTTCTGCAAGCGATGTGGGGTGCACGCGTTCTACGTCCCGCGCTCGCACCCGACGGGCGTGAGCGTGAACTACCGCTGCCTTGACGGCTCCGCGGAGCCCAGCTTCGCCGCCCGGCACGGCTTCGAGATCGTCGCCTTCGACGGTCAGAACTGGGAAGCCAACGTCGAGCGGATCCGGACATGAGCGCGGAGGAGCGCCGGGAGCGGGTGCGGGCGTCGCTGCTCGACTGGTATCAGGCCCATCGGAGAGAATTACCGTGGAGAAAAGACTCCGACCCCTACGCGGTCTGGGTCAGTGAGATGATGCTGCAGCAGACCCAGGTCGCCACGGTCATACCCTACTTCGAGCGCTGGCTGACCCTGTTCCCCGACGTCGCCACCCTGGCCGCCGCGGAGGAGGCGGACGTGCTCCACGCTTGGCAGGGCCTGGGCTACTACAGTCGCGCCCGGAACCTGCTGAAGGGCGCTCGAGCCGTGGTGAGCGAGCACGCGGGTCGTGTCCCAGCGGACGTCGAGCAGCTCCGCGCGCTGCCTGGCGTGGGTCCCTACACCGCAGGAGCGATCGCCAGCATCGCGCATAACCGCGCGGAACCGATCGTCGACGGCAACGTGATCCGGGTACTCAGCCGACTCTACGCGCTGGAAGGCGACCCGACCAAGGCCGCGCCCAAGCGCAGGCTGTGGGAGTTGGCCGCAGAGCTGGTTCCCGCGAGCGCTCCGGGCGACTTCAACCAGGCCCTGATGGAGCTTGGAGCGACACGCTGCACGCCGAAGAAGCCGGCGTGCGTCAGCTGCCCGCTTTCCAAGGAGTGCCTCGCCCTCGCTCGCAACGAGGTGGAACGCTTCCCCGAGACGCCGCCGCGCGTGAAGACCACCAGCGTGCACATGCTGGCGGCGGTGATCGAGGGCGACGGACGCTTCCTGATGGGCAAGCTCGCGAGCACCGCGCCGCGCTGGTCCGGGATGTGGCAGTTCCCGAACGCAGAGTCCCAGCCCGGAGCGGCCAGCGACGAGAACCTCAGGACGATCGCTCGGCGCCAGACTGCGCTCGAGGTCGAGCCCCAGGGCCTGCTCGGCGTGGTGCGCCACAGCGTGACGCGCTATCGCATCACCCTCGACGCCTACCGCTGCGTGGCTTTGCCTGGGGAAGCGACCCCTGGAGGCGACTTCAGCGAGCTGCGCTGGATGACCCTGGAGGAGACCACGAACGTCGCGCTCCCGAAGGCGCACGCGCAGATCGCGCGCGCGTTGAGCGAGGGCTGAGCACGATGGAGCGCCTGCGCATCGCGATAGCTCTGATCTGGCACGACGACGAGCTGCTGATCGCCCAACGCAAGGCCGGAGCCCACCAAGCGCTCAAGTGGGAATTTCCCGGCGGTAAGATCGAGCCAGGTGAAACGCCTGAGGCGGCCGTTCTGCGTGAGGTGCGCGAAGAGACTGGCCTCATCGCGCACGTGCTGGGAGAGCGGCGGCGCATCCGCCACGACTTCCCGGAGCGATCGGTCGAGCTGATCGTATTCGATTGCTGCACGGAGCAGCGGAACGCCAGGCCGCTGTCTAGCCTGGAGGCGCGCTGGGTTCGCCCGGCAGCGCTCGTCGACTTCGAGTTTCCGGAAGCGAACCGCGAGCTGATCGCCGAGCTATCCAGCTCAGCGGAGCGCTGAGCTCCCTCGGCGCAGCCTCCAAAGCTCCGTGGAGAGCGCGACCCCGACCACGATCACGCACCCAGCGACCAGGGTCCGGAAGGTTGGTTTCTGGTGGAGCACCAGCCAGGCCGCAGTGGTGGCGATCAGCGGCTGCAAGTAGATGTACACCGCCACCACGGAGCTCTCGACGCGGGTCAGGGCGTAGCCGTTGAGAATATAGGTGAGCAGGGTCGGGCCCACCAAGATGAACGCCAGTGAGCCCAGTGCCCAGCCAGGGAGCGCGCCCGGCTGGAGCGCCAGGAAGCTGCTCAGGACATACGGGGAGCACTGCAAGGCTCCGATCAGGAACACCCAGGACATCACTCGCAACGACCCGAGGCGACCGATCAGCGGTCGAGCGAGCACGAGGAAGACCGCGTAGCTCGAGGAGTTGGCCACCAGCAGCAGGTTGCCGACCAGCTTGCTGTCCTGGAGTTGAAAGCGCTCGACGCCGACCAGCATCAGCGCGCCACTGATGGCGATCGCGACACCGGAGAGTCGCAGGCGGTTCGGGCGTTCGCGACCGATCAACGTCGCCACCAACAGCGTCACCGCGGGGATGATCAGCAGGAGCACGGAGGCGTTGATCGGCCCCGCCCGTCTCAGCCCTTCGACGAACAGGATCTGATTCGCAGTGATGCCCAGGATGGCGAGACCGAAGAGCCGCGCCAGATCCCTGAAGGTCAGCTTGGGGCCACGAGCGTGCTCCCCGCTGAGCCGTGCGACGAGCAACAAGCAAGGGGCGCCCAGGAAGAGCCGAAATCCGATCAGCGCTTGCGGACTGAGCACCCCCAAGACGGCTGAGCCTGCCACCGGCCACAGGCCGAACAGCACCTGAACCGCGATCAGAGCCAGGTGCACTCGCCGCATGGGCGCTCCTTCTGGCACGATTCGCGCTGAGGACGCGACCACGAAGCGGGACCTGGCGCGAACTAGTCAAATCTGAACTTGACGTCAGGTTCATATTAGATATCGTGCTGCGTATCGTGGGCACCGCTTCAGTACGCAAACCGTCTCAGACTCGCGCCATCAAGACGCGAGCGCGCCTGGTGGCTGCGGCGGAGGCAGAGTTCACGGAGCACGGCTACGCGCAGACGACGGCGCGTTCGATCGCCGAGCGCGCTGGGGTCGCCACGGGGACCTTCTACCAGTACTTTGGCGACAAGGACGTGATGCTGCGCGAGCTAGCGGACGTGCGCCAGCAGGCCATCGCCCACGAGGCGGTCGAGGTGCTGGGTAGCGAGGTGCGAGACGTCCGGGGGCGCGAGCTCTTGACGGCCGTGCGCTCGCGGATGACGCGCATCGTCCGCATGGTCATGAATTACCACCGGGAAAATCCTGGCTTGCATGCTGTGCTCACGGAGCGGCGCCATGCTGACTCGGCTCTGGATCAACTCACCTCCCTCGGAGAACAGGCCCTGGTGCATCAAGTGGCTCGGCTGCTGGAGCGCTGGGCCTTCAGCGGGGACACCCTCGCCACGGCCTTCGTGCTGTTCGGCATGGTCGAGGGTTCCGTCCACGCTCACGTCTTGAGCACCTCGGTGGTGAGCGATGAGCGCTTCACAGCAGCCCTCGTCGACTCGCTGATCCGGGTCGCCCTGCCCGACCTCGATCGCGACTGATCTCCGCGCGCTCGTTCAGGGCGCTACACCAGCGCGAACGACGCCTCTAGCAAGCCTGTGAGACAGGCCCGGAAAGACCTAGGCACCCGATGAAGAAGCTGAAGTTGAACGCCGAGTGGACCGCCCTGATGGACAGCTACCGGGACGACCACCAGAACGAGACCAACCAGTTCTGCCACAGCATCGGCATCCCGATGATCGCAGCCTCGTTCCCCGTGGGGGCTACCGTCGTCGGCCTCCCGCTGGCCGCCAGCATGTTCACGGTGGGCTGGGGCTTCCAGTTCGTGGGTCACTACTTCGAGGGCAAGCCGCCGAGCTTCGTCTCGGACAAGCGCAGCTTGATCATCGGCCTGCTGTGGTGGGCCAAGAAGGTCGGCCTCGACGTGATCGAAGAGACGCGCCCCGAGAACGAAACCTCCGAAGCGCCCGGGTACGGGTCGTCGGTCGCGGCAGCCGAGTAGGCCGCCAGCGCCAGGGAGGCGTGCACCAGACCACCGGGACGAAGCGCGCCCTGAAGGCCAGCGGCGCGCCTCGTGCCTTCGGCTCCACCGCTAGACCAGCATGGGGTCGACCTTGCCTGCGTCGATCCCTAGCTCCCCGATCGCCTTGGAGACATTTTCCGCGGGGATTCGTCCCTCGAGTCGCAACGCATCCAGCGCGGCCAGGGCGATGCTCTCCGCGTCAACCTCGAAGTGGCGCCGCAGGCCCTCTCGTGTGTCGCTCATGCCGAAGCCGTCGGTGCCCAGAGTCACCAGTCGCCCCGGCACCCAGCGCGCGACCTGGTCCGGCACCAGCTTCATGTAGTCGGTCGCGGCGATGAAGGGACCTTCGACGTCCTTCAGCTGTTGGGCGATGAAAGGAATGTGTGCCTCCTCCAAGGGTCGCAGCCGGTTGTGTCGCTCACACGCCAGGGCTTCGTCGCGCATGCGCGAGTAGCTGGTGACACCCCAGATGTCCGCAGACACGCCGAAGCGCTCCTCGAGTATGTCCGCGGCGGCAAGCACCTGGAGCATGATCGACCCGCTACCCCACAGCTGGACGTGAAGCGGCCGCCGTTCTTTTGCCGCACGGTAACGATACATGCCCTTCACGATGCCGTGCTTGACGTCGTCTCCCTCGGGCAAGGGCGGCTGAGCGTAGGTCTCGTTCTGCAGCGTGATGTAGTAGAAGCAGTCTTCCTCGTCGGTATACATCGCTCGCATCCCGTCCTGAATGACCGTCGCAAGCTCATAGGCGAACGCAACGTCGTAGGCTCGGAGGTTCGGGATCACCGTGGCGAGCACGTGGCTATGTCCGTCCTCGTGCTGCAAGCCTTCGCCATTCAAGGTGGTGCGCCCAGCCGTCGCGCCGAGCAGGAAGCCGCGGCCCTTGCCGTCGCCGAAGGCCCACATCTGGTCCCCCGTGCGCTGGAAGCCGAACATCGAGTAGTAGATGTAGAAGGGGATCATCGGCTGACCCCAGTTCGAGTAGGCGGTGCCCGCTGCAGTGAACGAGGCCATGGATCCGGCCTCGGTGATGCCCTCTTCGAGCACCTGGCCGTCCTTGCTCTCGCGGTAGTAGAGCAGCTTGCCCTTGTCGACGGGTTCATACACCTGACCCGCCGAGGAGTAGATCCCGACCTGACTGAAGAGCACGTCGAGCCCGAAGGTACGAGCCTCGTCCGGGATGATCGGTACCACCCGGCGACCAACCTGCTTGTCTCGGATCAGGTTCGCCAGCAGCCGCGCGAACACCATCGTGGTGCTCGCCTCACCCTTCGCCATTCCCGCATCGAATTCCGCATAGAAATCTGGCTCCGGCAGCGTGAGCGGCACCTGGATGCGGTCATTGCGCTTGGGAATCGTCCCACCGAGCGCCCTGCGGCGCTCCAGCATGTACTGGACCTCCGGGCTGTTCATGCCCGGATGCACGAACGGCGCCTCGGCCAGCTTGTCGTCGGGCACCGGCAGCTTCAGGAGGTCGCGGAAGGCCTTGAGCTCCGCGAGCTCCATCTTCTTCTTCTGGTGGGTGACGTTGCTGCCCTCGAAGGAGTGGCCCAGGGTCCAGCCCTTCACGGTGTGCGCGAGGATGACGGTCGGACGCCCCGTCTGCTCCACCGCCGCCTTGTAAGCGGCGTAGAGCTTCACATGGCTGTGGCCTCCGCGTCGCAGCTTGCGGATCTCCTCGTCGGACAGCTGCTCGACCATCTCTAGCAAGCGCGGATCGGTGCCGAAGAAGTCCTTGCGCGTGTAGTCGCCGGGAGCGGTGGTGTAGCGCTGCCACTGACCGTCCACGACTTCGTTCATGCGGCGACGCAGCACGCCCTCGCGGTCCTTCTCGAACAAGGCGTCCCACTCCTCCGCCCAGATCACCTTGATCACGTTCCAGCCCGCGCCGCGGAACAGGGCCTCGAGCTCCTGCACGATCTTGCCGTTTCCTCGCACGGGCCCGTCGAGACGCTGCAGGTTGCAGTTGATGACGAAGATCAGGTTGTCGAGGCCTTCCCGCGCGGCAATGCTCAAGCTGCCCAGGGATTCCGGCTCATCCGTCTCGCCGTCGCCGAGGAATGCCCACACCCGCGACTGCGAGGTGTCGACGATTCCACGCGCGTGGAGGTAGCGCGCGAAGCGGGCCTGATAGATCGCCGAGAGCGGCCCGAGCCCCATGCTCACGGTGGGGAACTCCCAGTAGTTGGGCATCAGCCGCGGATGGGGGTAGCTCGAGAGCCCGACACCGCGCTCCGCCTCGCGCCGGAAGTGCTCCATCTGCTCCAGACTCACTCGCCCCTCGAGGAACGAGCGCGCATACACGCCCGGCGCCGCGTGGCCCTGGTAGTAGACCAGGTCGCCGAGCCCATCGTCCTTGCCGCGGAAGAAGTGGTTGAAGCCAACCTCGTAGAGGCTAGCGCTCGACGCGTAGGTGCTGAGGTGGCCGCCGATGCCCGGGAACTTCACGTTGGCGCGGTGCACCATGGCGACGGCGTTCCAGCGGATGTACTGGCGAATCCGCCGCTCGATCTTCGTATCCCCAGGGAACTCCGGTTCCTGATCGCGCGGGATCGTGTTGACGAAGTCGGTGACCAGCGGCCCGTCGGGGACCACGCCCGAGAACCTCGCGGCGTCGAGGATCCGCCGCACGATGAAACGTCCGCGCTCCTTGCCGACGTTGGCCACCACCGAGTTCAGCGACTCGATCCACTCGGCAGTCTCCTGGGGATCCGTATCAGGTGCTTCCGGAAAATAGTTGTGCACTCTGGCTCCTCTAGCTTGATTGCCTCCGAGCTCCTGCCCTCGCTCGCGAGCCCCGAAGCGGTCCGGCAAGATTCGTAAGGGCAAGCGCCTCAGGCTTCAAGCGCAGAGCGGAGCGAGCGCGCGGTCGTCCCCCACCAGGTCCGTTGAGCGGCACTCCATAGGGCCAGCTGCCACAGGGCTCCCCGCGCTGGATTGCGCAGATCCTACGCGGCCGACCCGCCCCTTGAGCGGTCGAGGCGCGCGCGGCCAACCGCCGACAATCCGCCCCGATGCGCGCTCACTGACTGCAGGCAGCCGCCGGCAACTGGCTGATCCATTCGCGGATCAAGCCCAGCGCCTCGGCGTGAGGGATCTTGGTGGCCAGCGGAGGCATCCGCACCTTCGCTTCCGCTGAGGCGGTTCGGCACAGCAGGATCGACTCATCGGGCTTGCCGGGGACCACGTCGAACTGGAGTTCGCACGTCGCTCCGCCCGCCGACGTCGGCTGCTTGCACACGCCCCAGTTCGTCGCTTCTTGAGTCTCCGGATCGGTGCTCGCCCAGTCGAGCCACATCCCGCTCGACGAAGCGAACCCGTCCTCGCGGTGGCAGCTGGCACAGTTGGAATCGAAGTAGGAGCGCATGCGGTCGCTGACGCTCCCGTTTCCGAATGGATCCACCAGCTGCTCCCGTTCGGCGGGCGCATCGATCCAACCGAGCTTCTGGAAATGGTCCACCTGGTTCTCG
The DNA here is from genome assembly GCA_041389745.1 of Polyangiaceae bacterium. Taxonomy (GTDB): domain Bacteria; phylum Myxococcota_A; class Polyangia; order Polyangiales; family Polyangiaceae; genus JAHBVY01. The sequence continues at coordinate 1,824 of JAWKRF010000040.1, read as the reverse complement.
GTCACGTCACCGTAGTCGTGATCCCAGTTGAGCTGGCGAGTGCGCAGGCCCTGGGCATTCATCGCCTCGTTCTCGCCGTGGCAGGTCTGACAGGCGTTGACGTTGGGCACGCTGTAGGCGTTCGTGAGGGTCTCCCCCGCTCGATTCACCCAGCTCACGTCGATCGTCGCACCAGCGACCTTGCGCTCCGCCTGCTGTCCCGACTGGTCGTAGACGTAGGTCTCCGCGACCCACTTCGTCTCCGACTCGCGGAACAGGATGCGCGTCTCCATCAGGCGCTCCTTGTCGGGAGAGATCCGTTCAGGCACCCCCTGCCGCTCGTCGAGCACGTAGGAGAAGGTCTTGATCAAGGCGCCCCCCACCGGGATCGTCCACACACCGGTGTCGCTGTACTGGATCTTGGTTCCGGGCGGAACGTAGATGAAACGGCGCTTGTTGGTGTAGTCACTGTACAGCGGAGCGATCGGTTGAAACGGCTCGACCCCTGGGGCAGGCGTCTGTTGACCGATGTCGCTGAACAGGTGCCATTCAGCCAGCGATGCGAAGTGCTCCCCGGCTGCTGGCACGGTCACGCCCTCGGGCTCCGACGCCGTCTCATCGTCGCCGCTGCAGCTCAGGAGGCTGGCCGCGACGCCCGCCACACACAGCCAACGCAACACTCGCGCAGTTCGGTCTCCGACTAGCTGGTATCGACGCATGATCTTCTCTCGGCTCTCTGTGCACTGCGCCGGCCCGGCGCGAGCAGCTGTGATTGTCGTTTCGCCGCATCCGAGCAGACGCAGGCTCTTCTGGGGGTGAGGTTGCGCTAGCGCGGGATGCGGAAATTGTCCAAGGGCACGGGGAATCCGCTGGGCAGGCGCGCCGGTCGCGGCTGCTGGCGAGTCCGGTCGGTGAGGCCCTTGATCAGGAAGTGCGTGATGTCATCGACCAGATCGTCCGCGACCGCCGAGGGAGCAATACCCGCGCTGAAAGCCAGCTCAGAGCGCACCGCGTCTTCCACCGTGGGCGACGTTCCCGCGTGGAAATAGGGCTCCGAGTCCCGCAGGTTGCGCAGGGTGGGGACGCGAAAGGCGCCCCTGTCCGCCGGGTCGTTGCTGACCTCGAAGCGGCCCTCGTCGGCGACACCGTCTGCATTGACCTGCCCGCGGTCAGCGTACAGCTCCAGCTCGAAGCGTGGCGGCACGTGACAGCTCACGCAACCCTGCTCGGCGAATGCTTCCATTCCTCGCTTCGACTGTTCGCTCAGAGCCCCGAGGTCGCCCTTCGCATAGCGGTCGTAGGGGGCCCAGTCGCTCACCAGAACCCGCTGAAAGGCCGCCAGGGCACGAGCCACCTGTCCGAAGTCCAGGGCCTCGCCCGGAAACGCCTCGGCGAACAGGGCCGAGTACTCCGCGTTCGCGCGGAGCGCGGCGACGACGCCAGCTTCGGAGCTGCCGAGCTCCTCGGCGGCGGTCAGAGGGGCGCTGACTTGCTCCTCGAGCGTTTCCGTACGACCGTCCCAGAACAGACGCTCTCGAAAAGCCACGTTCCACAGCGACATGGAGTTCCGACGCGTGTGATTCGGGCCGACGCGACCAGGGCCAACGGCTCCGACCCCGTCGAGCCCGACGCTGACCGGCAGGCCGTCGCTCATGCCCCAGTGTTCACTGTGGCAGGTGGCACAGGCCGTGGTCCCGTCAGCGCCCAGCAAGGGGTCGTAGAAGAGTAGCTTACCGAGGTCGGCCTGCCGCTCATCGGGAGCCTCGTAAGCTGGCCAGGTCCCGGGATCCCACGGCAACTCGGGCGTCGCCGTCGATTGCTCCTCACCCCCACCCCCGCAGGCGC
>JAWKRF010000039.1:0-63261 GCA_041389745.1 Polyangiaceae bacterium | reverse complement strand
GGTGAGCTCGCGCCGTGGTTGCGGCTGTCAGCTGCCAGGCAGTGGATCGAGTCGCACCCCCTGGGTGCTCGCGATCGGCCTGATTTTGGCTGGATTGCGTCACGTGAGGCGAAACCCTCGCAGACGACGTGAGGAGAGGTAGTACGCTCGGCCGTGATGACGAGAGCGGCTGCACGAGGTCTCGCGACGTGGGCGGCTCTCGCCTGCGCGGTGCTCGCCAGCGCCGCTTGTAGCGTGCAGCCCGCCGCCACGCCCAAGGCGCCGCCGCTGGAAGACCAGGAGCGCCCAGCGCTCGGGACACCACCAGCCGCCGAGACCGAAGCCGAGCAGAGCGAGCTGGACGCCCTTGACCTCGACCTGGTGCAGGCGAACAAGCACCTCGAGGAGCAGCTCCAGCGCAAGCAGACAGAGCGTTACCGCGCGGATTCACAAGACGGCGCACAGGACGCCACGGGTGATCCAGCGAAGCCCAAACCGCAGAAGAAGCATCCCTCGGGAGCTCAGGGCGGACGCGCTCAGGGCGGAGGGGGAGGCAGCGCGGAGGAGCCGGAGGAGTCGGACGCCGACAAGAACACCGAGCCCCGGGACGAACCCGCGGGAATGCGCGGGTCGCCCTGCGATCTGGCGTGCCGCGCGCTGCACTCCATGGAGCGGAGCGCCGAACGCATTTGCGCCCTCGCCGGAGAGAGCTCCGCACGTTGCATCAAGGCCAAGCGCATGGTCCAGCGCGCCAGCGAACGCGTCCGCGAAGCCGGCTGCCAGTGCACTCGAGGCGACAGGCAGCTGATGAGCCTCGCGACTCGAAGCGTCTCGAACGCTGTCTGTGGCGGCTGACGTCCCTGCAGCGTCGTGCTCGCTGCTCGAGACTCGAACCCGCTTGTCTACGACGTCTCCGCGAGGCACCGTCTCAGGCAGATCCGCGAAGAGCTGCTCGAGCCTTGGCTCTCACGGCTGCACGCGCTCGCAGGCTAGTCGCTGGCCGAGGCGAGGAGCGCGGTCGTCCACTGGCGCTTCGGGTCCTCGATGGTCCAGCAATAGGTACCCCACCACTCGCGACCAGCGTCGAAGTAGTTCGACCAGTCCGTCGCCCATTCGTGGATCTTCAGATGCGCGGTCTCGCGTAGGTCGTCCAGCTCGAGCACGACGGCGCAGAAACGATGGACGAAGTCACGCATCCAGGCACGATCCTTCTCGGCGTACTCGGGTGAACCGAAGGGCGCGCTGATGTGCTTGCGCAAGCCGTAGGGTGGATTCAGCAACGCTCGCGCCAGCCCTTCCTTCGCAATCGTGGCGCAGCTCCCGCTGGAGTAGCGGAAGATCTCCACGCGGTCGGCTGCGACGTCGTAGCCGCTGCCCCAGAGCTCCTGAAACGTGATGGGCGTCGGAACGAGCGGCAACTTTTCCTCGTGAATTTTCAAGCGGAATACCCCCTCAGGGATCACACCCTGATTGAGTGCACGCAGGCGCACGTCGTATCGAACCACCAGATGAGTCATTGCCTCCAGCACCAGCTCTTGAGCTGGTGTGCCATGGGGAAAGCGCAGCACGTCGAGCACCGCGCCCTGCTCGCGAAGCTCTCTGTACGCCTCGACCTCTGCGGCAGCCATCGAGACCAGAGGATACTGCGTTTCGCGTGAGTGAGCAGCGTTCGTGTCACGCCTTTCCGCCTCAGTGACGCGGTTCACCTCACGTCACCTGAAACCCCGCGCTGAATCGAGGCATGCTTGCCCACTCCACTGGCTTCGCCGCAGCGCTGGAGCAGTCGGCGCGCACGTCGACGAGCTGACGCCAGTTGGCCACAGTTCTTGCAAAGGGGCACTGCACATGACCCTGTTCGAATCCCTGCTGTCGCTGCTCGCAGAAGCCGGCGTCCGCCACATCTTCGGTGTGCCGGGCGACGCGCTCAACCCCCTTACCGATGCCCTGAGGAAACAAGACCGGATCCGCTGGGTGCGCACGGCGCACGAAGAAGGCGCCGCGTTCGCCGCGAGCGGCGCCGCGAAGCTGACAGGAAGGCTGCAGGTCTGCGCGGGTACCGTGGGGCCGGGAGCGCTGCATCTGATCAACGGGCTCGCCGATGCGCAGAAGGACGGCGCCCCGGTGCTGGCGATCCTGGGCCAGATCCCCCAGGCGTACCGTGGCTCGGACTACCATCAGGAGATCGACCTGCGACGGGTCTTCTCTCCGGTGCTCGGCCACGTGGTGGAGCTCGAGAGCCCGAAGGCGGCGCCTCATGCGCTGCTCGAAGCCATCAACTTCGCCATCTCTCGGCGAGAGGTCTCGGCGCTGATCATCTCTGCGGAGGTGGGGGAGAGCGAGGTCGATGGGGGCGCCAGTTTGCGTCCGCTCGCCCCCGCGGACCTCGGTCACCTCCACCCCTCACCCCGGGCGCTGGCCGAAGCCGTCGACTTGCTCGAAGAAAGTCAGAGCGTCGCGATCTTCGCGGGCAATGGTAGCCGGGGAGCGCAGCAGCAGGTGCTCAGCCTCGCCAAGCGACTCGGCGCTCCAGTCATCCGCTCACTCAAGGCGCGAGATCTGTATCCGGACGAAAACGAACTGGTGTGTGGCGAGCTGGGCGTCGTCGGCTCTCGCCGCGCCGTCGAAGCCATGAAGCGCTGTGACGTCTTGCTGATGGTCGGGACCGACTTTCCCTATCGCGACTGGTACAACCCTGAGTGCACGGCGATCCAGATCGATCGGCGTGCGGCGGTCATCGGTCGCCGCTCCCCCCGCACTGTGGCGCTCCACGCCGACGCAAGCATCGCGATGCAGTGCCTGCTGGACATGTTGCCAGAGCAGGCAGGTTCAGCTCCCCACGGCCTGCTGTCGACGATCTGGGAGCACGCGATGGAGGACGTCGAGACGTTGCACGCTGACTCCAAGCGGCTCCAACCTCAAGCCGTCGTTCAGGCCCTGGCTGACGCCGCGCCCGCCGACGCCGTGTTCACGTGTGACACGGGCACGTCGACGGTCTGGGCGGCTCGGCACCTTCACCTGGGACCCCGTCAGCGCATCACGTTCTGCGCGAACCTCGGGTCCATGGCGTACGCGCTGCCTGCGGCCGTCGGGTGCGCGCTCGCGGAGCCCGAGCGATGCGTGGTCGCTCTGACTGGCGACGGCGCGTTCAACATGCTCATGGGCGAGTTCCTGACTGCAGTGAACCAGCAGCTCGATCTGAAGGTCGTCGTGCTCGACAACGCGAAGGTCGGCCTGATCCAGCTCGAGCAGGAGTCCGAGGGCTTCCCCGAGGCCGACACCTCGCAGCGCAACCCGGACTACGCACGCTTCGCAGAGGCCTGCGGTGGAGTCGGATTCAACGTGGAACGGCCAGCCGAGTTCGACGCTCAGCTGGCCCGCTTCTTCGCCGCGAGAGGTCCTGCGGTGCTCGGGGTGCGGGTGGATCCAGACGCCCTCGTCTTCCCCCCCAGGGTGACCCTCACCCAGGCCTGGTCCTTCGGGCTGGCACGAGCCAAGGAGCTGTTCGCCGAATCATGAAGCTGGTCAAGCCGCTGTTCCTGCTGTTCCTCGCCCTGACGCTGGCGCTGTTCATCGCCGGAGCTCTGGTCAGCGCCGACTGGTTCCTCCCGGCAATACTCTTCACACCCCTCGCGCTCGTGGGGACCCATGACCTGCTGCAGACACGCAACGCCATCCTGCGCAACTTCCCCCTGGTCGGACACCTGCGGTATGCGGCTGAAGCCGTCTCGCCAGAGATCCAGCAGTACTTCATCGAGCGTCACACGGACGGTACCCCGGTCTCGGAGAATCACCGCAACCTGGTCTACGGACGCTCCTTTGGCGAGGTCCCGACGCATCCGTTCGGTACCGAGCTGAACCTGTACGACGGCCGCTACCACGGGCTACTGCACTCCATCTATCCGGCGAGTGTGCTCGAAACTCCGCCCAGAGTGAGCATCGGCGGTCGCGACTGCGCACAGCCGTACCGGGCCTCGCTGCTCAACGTCTCCGCCATGAGCTTCGGCGCGCTCGGCCCGACCGCCGTCCAGGCGCTGTCCGCCGGAGCCAAGCTCGGCGAGTTCTACGTGAACACGGGCGAGGGCTCCGTTTCGGATTATCACCTCGCGGGCGGTGGCGATCTGGTCTGGCAGATCGGCACTGGATATTTTGGCTGTCGCACGGAAGAAGGTCGCTTCGATCCCGAGCTGTTCCGGAAGCAAGCAACGGACGGACGCATCAAGATGATCGAGCTGAAGCTGTCTCAGGGCGCCAAGCCAGGCCACGGAGGAGTCCTGCCCGCAGAGAAGAACACCAAGGAGATCGCCCGCATTCGCCTCTTGCAGCCGCACACCACGGTCAACTCTCCCCCGGGGCATCGCGAGTTCGACGACGCCGAGGGCTTGCTGCGCTTCATCGCCAGGCTCCGCGATCTTTCCGGTGGGAAACCCGTCGGGTTCAAGCTCTGCGTGGGAGTCGAGGGCGAACTGGCCGAGCTCTGCGAGAAGATGCGCGAGCTCGGCATCGCCCCCGACTTCATCACCGTGGACGGCGCCGAGGGTGGCACCGGCGCGTCCCCGCTGGAGTTCACCGACCACGTGGGGCTCCCCCTCCGCATCGCGCTGCCGATGGTCGATCGCGTGCTGCGACGCCACGGCCTCCGTGAGGAGGTCCGCATCATCGCCAGCGGCAAGGTGCTCACCGGGTTCAACCTGCTGGAGATGCTCGTGCTCGGCGCGGATCTATGCAACGCCGCCCGAGCCTTCATGCTCTCGCTCGGCTGCATCCAGGCCCTGCGCTGCAACAAGAACACCTGCCCGACGGGCGTCGCGACCATGGATCCGAGGCTCTACAAGGGCCTGGTCCCGGAGGAGAAGCGACACCGCGTCGCCAATTTCCACAAGCAAACCTTGAAGACGTTGCTGGAGCTGTCCGCTGCAGCCGGGACTTCGGACCCACGCGAGATCGACTCGAGCCACTTCCTCGAACCGGCGATGGTGTCTCCAGGCTCGGTCTGCTGAGCCCATTGCCTACTCCCCAATGAGCGACCCCTGACGCCGCGGCTGACCCGGAGCGCGATTGTGTGTAACGTATCGCTGGTAGCCGAGGTCACATCACGCAATGGTCTTCACCTGCTCGCAGCTGGCTCGCTCCTGGGGGGACATCCGGGACGGCCACGCTTCGCCCTACGCCCGTCGCGCGGCGGATTTTCACCTGGCGATCTGCGCTCGGTGCCGGCGCTACGTGGCTCAGCTGGAGCGCCTCCAGGGCACCCTGAAGGGCTTGAAGCCGGACGCCGATCTGCCGACGGACGAGAGCCTGGAACGGGCGCTCGGCGCGCTCGACGAATCGCCATTGCCCGATTCAGGCCCCTCCGCGGGCTGAGCATGCACCCGGAGGATCGTGCCCTGGTGGAGCAGCTCGCGGCCCGCGATGCGGCGGCGTTCCGGGAGCTCGTGCGTAGCCTCCACACCCGGCTGGTGAGCATCGTACGCCGCATCGTGAGCGACGACGGGGCGGCCGAGGACGTGGTTCAGGAGACCTGGCGCCGCGTCGTCAGCAGCATTCAGACCTTCGACGGTCGCTCGCGGCTCGCCACCTGGATCACCGGCATCGCCATCAATCGGGCGCGCACCCGCCGATCCGTCGACAGACGCCGCGCGGAAGTCGAACAGGAAGCAAGTGGCGGTCTCGACGATGGCTTCTTGCTAGGTCAGTGGCGCGAACCGCCGGGAGACTGGGGTCAGGGAGACCCTGAGGACGCGCTGCAGGAGAAGCAGCTGCTCGCGGTGGTGGAGCGCTGCCTCGAGGCGCTCCCCGAGCGCCAGCGGATGGTCGTGGTGCTTCGCGACGTGGAGGGCTTCGATGGTCCCACGACGGCGCGCATGCTGGACCTCAGCGAAGAGAACCAGCGAGTGCTGCTACATCGCGGGCGCGCAAGGTTACGCACCGCGGTCGACCGTAGCCTGAGAGCGGCAGAGAAAGCCCAACGAGCCCCACGGCTCTGACCCTCCCCCCCCGATCAAGAAAACTCGGACAACGCGTGTAACGGCTCGGGGGTAGCCCGGGTCTGATGAGCATGATCGCTGTTGGACAAAAGGCCCCGGATTTCGACCTCCTGGCTGGCGACGGCAAGTCCGTCAAGCTCTCGGACTTCGCCGGGAAGAAGTCGGTGGTGCTCTTCTTCTACCCCAAGGACGGCACGCCGGGCTGCACGGCCGAGGCCTGCAGCTTTCGCGACGCCTACGACGTCTTCGCGGAGGCCGGCGCCGAGGTGGTCGGCATCAGCGCCGACTCCGCCGAGAGCCACACGAGCTTCAGCGCGAAGCACAACCTGCCAATGACCCTGCTCAGCGACCCAGACGGTTCCGCCCGGAAAAGCTACGGGATCCGCTCGACCCTCGGCCTGATGCCGGGACGTGCCACCTTCGTCATCGACAAGCAGGGCGTCGTGCGCCACGCCTTCTCGTCTCAGCTCCGTGTGGGCAAACACGTGAACGACGCGCTGGAAGTCGTCAAGTCCCTGAGCTGAAGGCTGGACGCGCGGCTCGCTTGCGCGCAGCATCTCGTCGATGCCAGATCTCCCGCCTCCCGACTACGACCAGCTGAAGGCGCTGCTCGATGGCGACCAGAGCATGACCGTCGGTCAAGCCATGGGCGCGTTCGTGGCCGTGCACTCGATGCCCACGCAGATCCCGGCGGCGCGCTGGCTGCCTGCGGTCATGCGTCGGCGCGCGCCCGCAGAGGTGAGCCCAGCAGCGCTCAGCGCGCTCTTGGACCTGTACGAGCTAGTTGGCGCTCAGCTCGAGGAGGAGGGCATGCTCCTGCCCGACGCGGAGGATCCGAACGCGGTGCGCGCGTTCTGCTCCGGGTACGCCGCGATTCTCGGCCTGGACGAGAGCTGGATCGCGGCGCCGAAGCTCGCCGAGTTCCACGTCACCATGCAAGCGCTCGGGGACGAAACCGTGTTCTCCCACCCCGAGCTGGAGACACGAGAGAAGCAGGCCTGGCTGGCGGACGCGCGAAGCGACCTCGGGAGGCTCCTCGAGAGCGTCTACCTCGACAATCGAGGGCGCATGCCTGGCCGTGCTCAGCCCTCCATTCCGCTCAAGGTCGAGCGCAATGCGCCATGTCCCTGTGGAAGCGGCAAGAAGTACAAGAAGTGCTGCGGCGCGGCCTGAGCGCCCACCGCCGGTGACTCAAGCCACGCTCCACCCCTCGGGCTCGAAGCGGCAGGTGAAATGGCGCAGGGCCGGAGGTTCATGCACGATGCGCATACCCCCGAGCCTGCTGCGCTCCGCGAACAGGTGGATCACCGCTTCGGCGACGTAGTCGATGTGGCTCTGGGTGTAGACGCGTCGAGGGATGGCGAGCCGCACGAGATCCATCGGCGCTGGCAAGAGCGCGCCGCTGGCGTCGCGCTTGCCGAACATCACCGTACCGATCTCCACGGAGCGCACGCCGGCTTCGACATAGAGCGCCACGCTCAGGGCTTGTCCGGGGAGCTCCGTCGGCTTCAAGTGAGGCAGGAAACCTCGGGCGTCGAGATACACGGCGTGGCCGCCGGCCGGTCGAAGCAGCGGGATCCCGCGCTCATCGAGCTTCTTCCAGAGATACTCGGTGCTCGCGATGCGATAGCCGAGGTAGTTCGGATCGAGCACCTCCTCCAGGCCGATGGCCAGCGCCTCCAGGTCGCGCCCCGCCAAGCCGCCGTAGGTCGGGAATCCTTCCGTGAGGATCAAGAGGTTCCGGCACTGCTCGGCGAGCGCGTCGTCGTTGAGCGCGAGGAAGCCACCGATGTTGCCGAAGGCGTCCTTCTTCATCGACATCAGGGCGCCGTCGGCGAGGCGAAACAGCTCCTGGGCGATGTCTTTGGGGCTGCGCTCGCCCTGGCCGGGTTCGCGCTGCTTGATGAACCAGGCGTTCTCGGCGAAACGCGCACAGTCGAGGAACAGCGGGATGTCGTAGGGCGCCAGGACCTCGCGCACCGCGCGCAGGTTCTCCAGGCTCACTGGCTGTCCACCACCGCTGTTGTTGGTGATGGTGACGATCACCAGCGGCACCTCCGCGTGGTGCTGCTTCAGGAACGCCGCGAGGCGGGGCACGTCGACGTTGCCCTTGAACGGATGCTCGGCGCTCGGGTCATTACCTTCGGGAATCACTAGGTCGAGCGCCTCGGCGCCGGTGTGCTCGACGTTCGCGCGGGTGGTGTCGAAGTGGGTGTTGGCGGGAACCGTCAGGCCGGCGCGGGCCACGGTGCTGAACAGGATCTTCTCCGCGGCGCGCCCCTGGTGAGTCGGGATGATGTGCTTCATCCCGGTCAGCTCCTGCACGGCGCTCTGAAAGCGATAGAACGAGCGGGCCCCGGCGTACGACTCGTCGCCACGCAGCATGCCCGCCCACTGCTCCTGACTCATCGCAGAGGTTCCCGAGTCCGTCATCAAGTCGATGATCACCGCCTGCGCAGGCACGGCGAACAGGTTGTAGGCAGCGCGTTCGACCGCTTCCACCCGCTCCTCCCGGGAGGGCAACGGCAGCGGTTCGATGACCTTGGCGCGAAAGGGTTCGATGATCGTCTTCGGTTGAAACATGCTGAGCCTCGCTGGCCGGGACTCTAGCCGTTTCCATCGCGCGCTCCAGCAGAACCGTGGCCCTCGAGCGCGCAATATAGTTCCGAGCGGAAGCAACCGCCTCAGGCGTTCCGGAAAACCTCTCCAGGGAGCGAGTGAGCCAAGAAAAGTTTTCCGGAACGCCAGTCCACGAGCGGGGCGCTAGCTCGCCTTGATCGGCGCACAGGCGATCGGCTTGCCCGAGTTGCCGCTCTTGCCCGTACCCTTGTCGTCGGCTTCATGCAGCACGATGGCCTTGCCGATGAAGCTCTTCGGGTCAGCCGGGTTCAGGTTCGCGCTCGGGATGGTGATCTTCAGCTTGCCCTCCCCGTCCTCGGCGATGGTGATGTTCCCCAGATCTCCCAGGTGATGTTCGTTCGCCGTTGGCAAGCCATGCTCCTCATCCTTCGGCGCGAAGTGTCCGCCCATGCTCTTCTGAGCGATCGCACTGCAGTCATCGGTCTGATGAATGTGCAGCTCCTTCTTGCCGACGGGTGCCCCCGAGATCTCGACTTCGATCTCCACCCCTCCGCTCTTCGTCTCGTGCAGTTCGGCCTCCCCCGCGATCTTCATGTTGGGTACCGATTCGAACTCTGCCTCGGCTTCCCGCTCTCCCGCTCGCTCGTCTTCGTCGGACCTGGGCGCTTCGTGGGTCATCTCCGCCCTGGTGTCAGCGCGATCTTGTGGCGTCGTCTCCGCCGCCGAGGGCCGCTCCGTCTCGGCTGGCGCGACGGATGTCGGCGCCGGGTCCGGCTTGTCACAGGCGACGAGCCCCAGCAGCGCCGCCATCGTCAGGTAGTTCAGTCTCAGCTTCATGTCCTTCTCCGTGTCGAGCAGGTTGAGCCCAGGGGTTGAGCAACCGATGTGCCAGGCGCGACAACTCCAAAAACCGCCTGGAAAGTCGGCGTCCGGGCATTTTTCCCGTGGCGCACGGCATCGCGCGACCAACCCACCACGCGCGCCGATCCGAAGATCGGCCGACTGCATCCAAAACCCAGCCCTGGATGTGGCGATCCGGCGGCACTACGCTACGGGGCATGAGTCACCAGATGTTCGACCAAGCCGCTGCCGACGCCTACGACGACCGCTTCAAGAAGCTCGCGGTGTTCCGCGACGCGCTCCAGCTGGTCACGCGGCTGGCGCTGACCGAGCTCCCCAGTGAGGCGCGCCTCCTGTGCGTCGGAGCGGGCACGGGCGCCGAGCTGCTGTACCTCGCGGAGGCCTTCCCTGGCTGGCACTTCACCGCCGTCGAACCTTCGGAGCCGATGCTGGAACGCTGCAAGGCGCGCTGCGAAGCCGCAGGCATCTCCCAGCGCTGCACGTTTCACCACGGAACTACCGATACCCTGGATGTCGGCGGCTCCTTCGACGGCGCCACGGCGCTCCTGGTGTCTCAGTTCCTCGTGGATCAAGCCGCGCGCACGGCGTTCTTCGAGGCCATCGCCAGGCGCCTGAAACCCAACGCACCGCTCGTGTCGGCGGATCTGTCCCACGCTCCCGGCGACGCGCTGACGGAGCTCTGGCGCCGCGCCTGGATCTACAACGACACGACGTCCGAGAACGTCGACCGCATGCTGGAGTCAATCGGCCAGCACGTCGCGGTGAGCCCCGCGGAGGTCGTCGAGAACCACCTCACCGCCGCGGGCTTCTCGGCGCCCACCCGCTGCTTCCAGACACTCTGGATCCACGGCTGGCTGTCGCGGCGCAACGCATAGCACCCGGATCTGGGGGTGAGGCCGATTCACTCCTTCACGGCGTACTCGAGCAGCCACTTGGCACGCTTACCCGAGTAGTCCACCTCGAGCAGGTCACAGCGCAGCGTCTCGCCGCCAGCCGCTAGCACCAGGCCGTCGAAGTACGCCGTCAGGAGCTTGATCCACTCCGTGCAGAGCACTGGAAACGCTTCGAGCTCGAGTTCGAACGTGCGCTCGGCGAGCCGTCGCGTGCGCAAGGTGCCCTGGTCGTTCATCGCTCGGAACAGCACGTGGCCACGCTGGAGCAAGCGGTCGATGTCTTGCTCCTCGATCAGGTGATGGTAGGTGGAGTGAGCGTGGTCGGCGGCTGTGACGTGTCCCATGCGACGCCAGATCTCATCGCCGCCGCCGACCAGCTGCACGAATGCTCGGAACAGCTCCATGCCATCAGCCTCGGGGTACCAGGACGAGACGAGGATGCGCTCCGACAGGTAGTGCTGCAGTTCCGGCTTCAGCAGCTCGGTCGCCTCGGCCCGCCGGGCGCGCAGCAGCTTCACCGCGCCGACCAGTAACGAGCCCTTGATGTTCGCCTCCCCCGTTGCCAACTCCTCGAGGCTAGCACGCGTTAGGCCATCCGTCTCCATCCTCACTTGCGACGCTTGCGGATGGCTCGCGTCTCGGACCTGACCGCCGCCGGCATCGCCTCACGCATGAGCTCGACGAAGAGCTTCAAGCGCGCCGGGTAGAACGAAGCATACGGGTAGATGACGCTGACGGGCAGCGCTGGGGACTCCCAGTCGGGCAACAGCTCCACCAGCTCTCCGCGGTCGAGGTACGGCTTGACGATCCATGTGGAAATAAGCGCGGCGCCGAGGCCGGCGATCGCCGAGTTGGTGAGCGCGTGGAAGCTGTCCGACGTGAGGCGAGGCTGAATGGCGACGTCGACCTCTTCACCGCCGTTGCAGTGCCTCAGGCTGATCTGACGCTGATAGAAGCCGTTCGCGCCGAGCCAGGGCAAGCGGCTCAGATCTCGAGGTCGCCTTGGGATCCGCCGCTCGGAGAGCAGCCCGGGCGAGATCACGACCTTGCGTGGCACCTCCGCGAGGCGGATCACGACCATCGAGGGGTCGGTGACTTCACCGACGAAGATCGCGCAGTCGATCCCCTGGGAAACGAAGTCCCCTGCGGGCTGCTTGAGCAACCAGTCGATGGATACGTCCGGGTGACGCCGCATGAACTGGGCGAGGGGCCCTATCAGCTGCTTCTGGCCGAAGACGTGAGGCACGACGACCCTCAACGAGCCGCTCACTGGTGCCCCCGCCTTGCGCAGGTCCCACTCGAACGCGTCCCAGCCCTCGAGCAACTCCTTGGCACGCTCAAAGCAGCGCTCACCGTCTTCGGTCAAGCGCATGCTGTGGGTCGAACGCGACATCAGCCTCGAGTCGAGCACCCGCTCGAGCTGCTGCAGACGCCGGGAGACCGTGGGCTGGGTCGTCCCGAGCTGAGCCGCCGCAGCGCTGAGGCTGCCCGCCTGCACGATGCGCACGAAGGTCTCGAGCAACTCCAGCCGGTCGACCTGACTCGGCGGCGGGGTTCTGCCTGACTTGGTCATACGCCGAACGTATGACGGATGTTCTTGGTGCACCACTACAGCGTGCCCCTGCCGAGCGCCACACTCCCTCCCGATGCCTCACGCCAAGATCCTCGGCCGCGTCGACCAGCTCGCAGCCCTCACCAGCGCACAGGCGCCCACGGCGCCCAGTGAAGCGGTGGCGGCGCGCGTGACGTTGCTGCTCGCGCTCTCCGTGGGTCTGACCGCCGCGACTCTGTACTACGCGCAGCCCATCCTGGGTGTGCTCGCCACGGACCTCGGCGCGTCGGAGCGCACCATCGGCCTGGTGCCGACGGCGACGTTGCTTGGCTACGCTCTGGGCATCCTGTTTCTCGCGCCCCTCGGAGATCGCGTCGATCGGCGCCGTATCATCCTCGTCAAGGCGGGCGCGCTGGTGCTCGCGTTGCTGGGCGCCGGCTTCGCACCCAATGTGCAATCCTTGATCGCCGCGAGCCTGGCCATCGGCGTCACCGCGAGCATGACCCAGGACATCGTCCCGGCGGCAGCGACCATCGCCCCGGAGCACGATCGAGGCCGCATCGTCGGCATCGTGATGACGGGCCTGCTGCTCGGCATCTTGATGTCTCGCGTGCTGAGCGGCGTGGTCGCGGAGCACTACGGCTGGCGTGCGGTGTTCTTCGCCGCCGCTGGCTCCATCGCGATCGCTGGAGTCGCTCTGGCACAGGGGCTGCCCCGCTTCGCACCGACGACGACGTTGCCCTACGGCACGCTGCTGAAGTCGCTGATCGAGCTGTGGCGCAAGCATCCGGCGCTCCGCCGCGCGGCGCTGGCTCAGGGTCTCCTCGCATCCGCCTTCGCGGCGTTCTGGTCCACGCTGGCAGTGATGCTCCACGGCGAACCATTTCACTACGGAAGCGCTGCGGCGGGCGCGTTCGGCCTGGCGGGCGCGGCTGGAGCGATCATCGCGCCCATTTCCGGGCGCTTCGCGGATCGACGCGGGCCGAATTTCGTCACCCGCATCGGCACCCTGGTCACGCTGCTCTCCTTCGTCGCCATGGGCGCAGCGACGTTCCTCTCCCCCCAAACCCACTTGGGGCTCCTGATCCTGACCACCGTCTGCTTCGACCTCGGCGTCCAGGGCACGCTCATCGCTCACCAGACCATCGTCTATTCCCTCGAGCCCGCTGCCCGCAGTCGCATCAACGCCGTCTTCGTCGTCACGATGTTCGTGGCGATGTCCGTCGGCGCCGCCGTCGGCTCGCTGCTGCTCGCCGAGTTTGGCTGGCTCGGAGTCATCGCCTACGCCACCAGCGTTTCGCTCGCCGCCTTCGGACTGCGCCTCAGGGCGAAGTGAGCCCACGGCTCACGCCGCCGTTTCGAGTGCTCGCCCTGGCCGCCTCGGTTACGCTCCGTTCCATGCCTGAAGCGCGCCCCGTTCGCATCGCCAACTGTTCCGGCTTCTTCGGAGACCGACTGAGCGCGCTGAAGGAGGTCGTCAGCGGAGGCCCTGTGGACGTCGTCACCGGCGACTACCTGGCTGAGGTCACGATGTCGATCCTGGGCAAGCATCGCGCGCGTGACCCGGAGAAGGGCTACGTGCCCACCTTTCTCCTGCAGCTGAAGCCGGTGCTTGGCTTGGTCCTGGAGCGCGGCATCAAGCTGGTGGTCAACGCCGGCGGCTTGAATCCCCACGGTCTCAGCAGTGCATTGCGTCAGCTGGGAAGCGCGATGCACCTCGAACCCAGGGTCGCGACGCTGACCGGCGACGATCTGCGCCAGCGCCTCGAGAGCCTGCGCTCGAGCAACGCCGATTTCCGTCACCTGGGATCCGGCGCGCCGCTGCCCGAGACCGAAGGCTTCGTGCACACGGCCAACGCCTACCTCGGCGCCTGGGGGATCCGGCAGGCGCTGGCCGAGGGCACCGATATCGTGGTCTGCCCTCGAGTCACCGACGCGAGCCTGGTGGTCGGCGCAGCAGCCTGGTGGCACGGCTGGGAGCGTGACGACTGGAACGCCCTCGCCGGCGCCGTGGCGGCGGGACACGTGATCGAGTGCGGAGCCCAGGTTACGGGAGGCAACTACTCGTCATTCCGCGAGGTAACGGACCTGTCGCGGCCCGGCTTCCCCATCGCTGAAATCTCCCAGGATGGCAGCAGCGTGATCACGAAGCACCCCGGAAGCGCCGGAGCCGTCAGTGTCGGCACGGTCACCGCGCAGCTGGTCTACGAGGTCGGCGGCCCGCGCTACCTGAACCCCGACGTCACGACGCGCCTCGATAGCATCGAGCTCGAGCAGCTGGAGAGCGATCGGGTGCGCCTCCACGGCGTCGTCGGTGAGCCGCCCCCCGACACGACGAAGGTCGCGATCACCTGCAAGGGTCGCTACCGCAACGAGATGATCTTCGCGCTGGTTGGCCTCGAGATCGACGCCAAGCAGGCGCTCTTCGAGGCAGCGACCCGCGCTGCCTTCGAGAACCAGCCGGTGGATCTCGAGTTTCAGCGCCTTGGCGCGCCGCTCTCCGCCGCGACCATCGAAGCCGCACGGAATCAGAACGAAGCCAGCCAGCTCCTGCGAGTGATCGCCAGCAGTGACGACGAGGCGCTGGTCTCTCGCGCCTTCGGCGCCGCGCTGATCGAGCTGGCGCTCTCCAGCTACCCCGGCTTGTTCGCCCTGGACTTGCCGGGGCCAGCCAGTGAAGCGACTGGCTACTGGCCAACTCTGGTCAACCAGAGCGACCTGGAAGTGCGCCTCACCCACCCCGACGATCGAGTCGAGGTCATCTCGCCGCCTCCGCAGATGCTCCCGGCGTCCCAGCTCGATCAGGGGGTGAGGGCGCTCTCGGGTGACACCGAACGCGCCGTCTCGTTTCCGGAAGGCAACACTGTGCGCGCGCCCCTCGGCCGCGTCGCCGACGCTCGCTCCGGCGACAAGGGCAGCGACGCCAACGTGGGGCTCTGGACCCGCAGCGACGAAGCCTACGCCTGGCTACGCCAGGAGCTCAGCGTCGAGCGCCTGAAGGAGCTGCTCCCCGAGGCGGCGTCCCTGCCCATCGAGCGCTACGAGCTACCGAGACTCCGGGCGGTGAACTTCGTCATCCGCGGGTTGCTCGCGGGCGGCGCCGTCGCGACGCTGCGCTTCGACCGTCAGGCGAAGGCCCTCGGCGAGTTCCTGCGCTCGCGGAGCGTGACTGTTCCTCAGGCCCTGCTCCGTGACCCGGGTTGACGCAGCTGACCGCCAGTTGGACCCTGCACGTGCCGTGACGGAAATCCCAGCGTTCGAGTCCGCAGCCGTCGCGCTGCCATGCGAGGAGCTGACGCCGAGCCTGGAGTTCTTCGAGTCGCTGGGCTTTCGACTGGAGATGATCGCGCCCGCCGACGATCCGAGCGTGGCGCTGCTCTCGGGGTATGGCGTGCGGCTGAGGCTGGAGCGCGGCGGCCAGGGCGATCCCGGAGTCTTGCGTCTGGAGACTCATGATCCGCCGCAGGCGCGCGAGCTGCAGGCGCCCAACGGTACCCGGGTGCTGATCCGTGGGGGAACGCAGCTCAGCGTGCCGCCGCTCGAGCCAGCGTTCGCGTTGAGCCGCATCGCCGACGCGCAGTGGGTCGAGGGACGCGCTGGCATGCGCTACCGCGATCTGATGCCGGAGCGCCAAGGCGGGCGCTACATCGCCTCTCACATCCAGATCACCGATGGTGGCCGGGTGGCGGACTACGTGCACCACCACCAGATCCACTTCCAGCTGATCTACGTGCAGCGCGGCTGGGTGGAGGTCGTCTACGAGTCCCATGGCGAGCCCATCCTGATGCAGCAAGGCGACTGCGTCTTGCAGCCACCACACATTCGCCACCGCGTGCTCTCGTCGTCTTCAGGCCTCGAAGTCGTGGAGGTGGCATGCCCCGCCGCGCACCCCACGTTTCGTGACCACGAGCTGAGCCTGCCCACGGCTGCCTACGACCGCGAGTTTTCCGGGCAGCGCTTCATTCACCACATCGCACGCGAGGCCAGCTGGAAGTCGTCGGAGCTGGGCGAAGCCCGGGACACCGGGCTCGGCGTCGCAAGCGCCGGCCTGGTCGATGTGCGCGCCTTGCGCCGTATCCCCGCGGATTATGTCCAGAGCCACGCGGGCGAGCTGTGCCTGTACTTCGTCTCCGCAGGCAGCAGCGACTTCTTCTGCGAGGGGCGTGAGCGGGCGAGGCTTGGCGCCGGGGACGCCGTCGCCGTGCCCGGCGGGGTGCCTCACGCCTGGAGCGCTCCGAGCAGCGACTTCGAGCTCTTGCGTATCGCGTCTCCGGCTTCCCTCGAGGTGCGCCCTCACCCCCGGAAGGAGCTGACGTGAACTTTTCCTGGGCTTTCCTGGTGCTCGATGAGCATCCCTATGGACGAGCGATGCTCGAGGAGCTGCTCATTGGAGGTTTCCGCCCGGCTCTATGTGTCGTGGAGAAGTCGCGGGTGGCGGACGTGGAGCGCGACAAGTTCCTGGTGCGCATGGCAGGCTTCCCCATCGCGCCCACGTTCGCGTCCCTCAGCGCCGGGATCCCGTGCGAGGTCGTCGAGAGCCACAACGACGCACGCTGCGCCGAGCTCCTCCAGCGACTGTCGCCGGATCTGATCGTGCTTGGCGGCACCCGGATCTTGAAGCCCCACGTCTTCGCTCCCGCGCGCCAGGGCGCGCTCAACTCGCATCCAGGGCTCCTGCCCGAGGTTCGGGGCTCGGCTTCCGTGGCCTGGGCCATCGAGCGCGACGAGCGCGTCGGCTGCACCTGTCACTTCATCGAGGCGGGCATCGACACCGGGCCCATCGTCGGGCGTCGGGAGATCCCCGTGCATCGCGGAGACAGCTACGAGAAGCTGTGCCACGCGACGGTCACGCTCTCCGCAAAGCTGATGCGTGAAGCGCTGGAAGCTTTCCGCGACGGGAGCCTGCGCGCGACCCCCCAGGGACAAGGCGCCCCGGCGCACAAGAACATGCCCGACGACCAGGTCGCGCTGGTGAAGCAGAAACTCGCAGCAGGGCGCTATGCCCACTTCGTGGACTAGCAGGGCGCTAGCGCAGCTCGCCCTGTACCCAGCGCACGATGGGCGAGTGACCTGATTTCCTCAGAGATTTTCCGGCGCGCACTCGAGGACGCACGGGGCGGACACTCGGATCGAGCTTCGGGAACGCCAGCGTCAGCTCCAGCTCTCCGTCCCCGCGCCTCACCCGCACCTTGAAGCGTTGCCCGCTGGTGGTGTTGCGCAGCGCCCAGGGAACCTGACGCATGCCGCGGATCGGCTCTCCAGCGACCTCCAGCACGCTGTCTCCAGGCGCGAACCTGGAGCCTTCGGCGACTCGCTCCACGAGGGTGTCGTTCACGTTGAAGCCGGTGATCTTCAGCACCTCGAGCGCCAGATCGCGCAGCTCGAGGCCCCGATAGGTCGAGGTCCGAGGCTCGATCTGGTCCCGCCGATAGCACTCGCCGAGGGGAAACGCCTCTGGCTGGGCGAGCAGCTCGTCGAGGCGCGCCGGCAGCTCGGCGTACCGCGCCAGTGCCGCACGGAATTCGCTCTCGCTGGCCCCCGGCTCGGGAGATTTCTGGCGCGCGGCGGCGTACACTGACTCGAGGCTCGCCCCGGCGCGCGTCAGGTCGACGTCGAGACAGTACGCGAGCATCGCGCCGCCCGCGTACGCGGCGTTGCCACTCAGCTCGGCGAGCGGCTTGCCTTGGCTCTCCATGGCGTGCACGTCGTACTCGTCCCCGAGCCAATCCAGCACCTCGGTCTCGCTGATCGCTGCCTCTCGAGCCTCGAGCGCGGCCAGCGCCTTCAGCTCGAAGTAGCGTGTGAAGCCCTCGGAGAGCCAGACGGTGTCCGAGCGTGACCACTGATGCAGGAGCTCGTGCACGGTGATGCGCCCCAGCGGCGAGCTGGGCTGCCGAGGAACCTCTGGCCCGATCAGACTCGTGTCATAGCCCACGACGCCGCCGCCTCGGGTCCCGCGCGTGTGAAACGCCATGAGTCGCGGACGCGCGCTCAGCTCGCCAAGCTGATCCGCTGCGAACCCAGCCGTGTCCCGCACCAGCGCCTCGAGACCGAAGAAGCTGCTCACGTCACCCGTCGTCAGCTGGAACGTCGTCCCCGCCGCACCCAGCGCCTTCTGGCGCACCGGTCCGAGGATATAGAACGCGTCACGCAGATCGCGATTGTTCATCACGCGCCCGTCGCCGGGCAGCGCGCCGAACGCATCGACGACCTCATCATGCGGAAACGTGAGGCGCATGCGTACGTCGAGCAGCTTGCCGTCGGCCTTCAGCGTCGGAATGAAGGCGCGACCAGCGAGGAACCAGCCCACCGAGGTGCGAAAGGGCACCTCGTCGACCCCCTGTCTGGGGCCGGCAGCCTCGTGGGTGAGGTCCACCGCGTATCCGACGTCGAACGCCGGATCCGTCGCGGTATCGCTCGGCTCGAGCCGATACTGCCCGGTGTACTCGCCGCCTCCGGCGGGCTTCACGAAGCTCGCGAAGCCATCACCTTCACGAAACGGCTCGCCCATGAACGGCAGCTCGAGGAGCTTGGTTCCCGGCGGCAAGATTTCACGAGGCACCGTGACCTGCACCGCGAGTCGAGCGGGTTCTCCGTCGAGCAGCGCGACCTCCAGCGACACCGCCGGAGGCGGCCTCGCCGGTTCAGGAGCCGCAGAGGCGGAGATCGCGGGCGGCAGCGGCGGAGGCGGCCTGTCCACCGCCGGACTGCACGCCAACCCCAGGGTCAGGCCCCAGACGGCGACTCCTCGGCTCAGCGCGGTCTCACTTCTCATGCTCTCTCCCCCAAGCACGCGTCACCGCGGCCTCGCCGCCTCTGCACAGCGCCTGTACGACGTCAGCCTATCACGAGCGTCAGTGGCGCCAGCCCCGGCTTTCCTTCAAGGTGAACACGCCTTGCTCTCGCTCGAACACTTTCGCCACGCGTCCCGGAACGTACCGCGTCTGATGGCAGCGCTCAGCGCGCTACCTCTGATCGCTTGCTCCGGCTACGACTTCTGGACCCACGGACGGTACGCAGCGCCGAAGTCTGGCTTCACCATGGAGGTGGCGGGCGACGGCCACGTGGACTTCGGCGAAGACACGACCAGCACCTATCACGGGTTCGTCCAGATCTGTCCGACGACGCCCAGTGGCGGT
Organism: Polyangiaceae bacterium; assembly: GCA_041389745.1. GTDB lineage: Bacteria > Myxococcota_A > Polyangia > Polyangiales > Polyangiaceae > JAHBVY01. The sequence goes on along the minus strand of JAWKRF010000039.1, from coordinate 44,273 downwards.
CGAGTCAGCTTGATGTTTCCGGGAGGTACGGCGAAGCCGAGCTGGACCGTCTCCGCCTTGAAGTCGAGCGGCGGCGACTGGACCCGCGCCGAGCTGGAGCGCCAGCTCCGAGCCGCTGGCTACCTCTCCCTGGATCCCGCCGAGCTGGACGAGGCGGTCGGCGTGGCGGGCGGCGCACTTGCAGGCCCCAAGGGCATTACCCTGCCCGGACAGAGCCACCACCTGAAGGTGCTGAGCGCTCGCTTCGACCGCACGCTGCCGACTGCTCCGGTCGCGCCGGCAGCTTGTCCGAGAGGTGGAACGTCGCCGTGAAGCTGGCCTCCAGAGTCGAGCTATGTTCCGCCTCGAAGGTGCCCTGGCTCGCTCGAGTCACTCGAAGGCGTAGCCCAGGTGGATCGCTGGAAACACGGTGATCGGCTGCGCCTCGAGGGTCTCGCCGCCGAGGGTCACGTCCTCGCTCCCGAAGCCGTAGCTCACGCCGATCCAAGGCTTGACATAGAATCCGTGAAAGATGTCGATGCGATAGCCGACATGCACACCAACGCTGACGCTGTCGTCCGTGGTGGCCAGATCGCTCCCCTTGCGCTGGGCGAGCATGCGGATGTGCCCGGCGTCCATGCCGACGAAGCCACCGGCGTGATTTTCCCCAAAGAAATACTGCAGCTTGGCTCCGTAGCCGTGGAAGGACACGGCGAAGTCCGAGTTGCCGTGCACGAACTCAGGGACCGCCAGGGCGAACGCTCCGAGGTCCAGGCGCCAGTGATGCTCATTGACGCCGACGTGCAACGAGTAGCCGTCCAGGGCGTAGGCGGTGGGGTCGATCTCGAGGTCGGCTTCCGGCCCGCTGGTCTCGGAGGCGGAAGGCGCGACGGGGCCCGGCGTCGCAGGCGCGGCGACGGCGTTGGCCGAGCAGAGCGAGAGGGCCGCAAGGAGCCCGATGCAACAGGTCTTGGTGAGGCTTTCCATGCCCAGAACATCGGTCCGACCCGGAATTCGGCGCTGACAGCCGACGCCGGAAGTGTTGACCGCTGACGTCAGGGGCCCTGCCGTGGCAGCTTCTGCAACGACGATGCAACCGGAAGTCTCGGCAGGAGTCGGCGCGCTGGTGGTGAAGTGCGCGGCCGCGCTCGGTGTGGACGCAGAGGCCCTGTGCCGCGACACTGGCTTCGATCCCGCGTTGGCCGAGGACCCCGACGCCCGCATCCCGCTGGCGCTCGAGACTCAGCTCTGGGACGAAGCCGCGCGAATCACCGGGGACGGCTGGTTCGGGCTCTCGGCGGCGAAGCGGGTGCGCCCAGGTGACTTCGACGTGCTCGACTACGCGGTGCGGACCGCGCCGACGCTCGAAGGCGCGCTTCGCCGTCTCCAGCGCTACAATCGCCTGGTTCACGACGCCGCCACCTTCGAGCTCGACTACCGCGACGAATCCGTGCGCATCGAGCACGGCCTGCCTGAGCCGCTCAGGCAGTCACGCCAGGCCGCCGAGTTCACTCTCGCATCCATCATAGTGATCGGCGGTCAGATCGCCGGGCACGGCGTGGAGGTCACGCGAGTCGAGTTCCGCCACGGGCCACCGAGCGGCGGCTCCCTCGAAGGCTATCGCGCGCTGTTCGGCGTCGCGCCAAGCTTCGACTGCCCGCGCAATGCGCTGGAGATCCCGCGCAGTGTCGTCCAGCGTCCGCTGCCAAACGCCGACCCGAAGCTCTCGAGTCTGCTCGAGCGCCACGCCGAGGCGCTCCTCGCGCAACGACCCGCTCCGACGGAGAGCACCACCGAGCAGGTGCAGCGGATCCTGACGCAGGCACTGGCCGCCGACCCGAGTGACGCGCGCCTCACTGCAGTCGCCGCTCGACTGAAGCTGAGCGAGCGCAGCCTGCAGCGACGCCTGGCAGACGAGGGCGCCCAGTTCGACGCCGTGCTGGAGAGCCTGCGCAGACAGCTCGCCGACCGTTACCTCGAGGATCCACGGATCGCGCTGAGCGAGGTCGGGTACCTCCTCGGGTACTCCGAACCGTCGGCGTTTCACCGGGCGTTCAAGCGCTGGACCGGCAAGACGCCTGCCGTCGCTCGCGCGGAGCTGCGAGTCGCAGCGCACTAGCAGGCTGCTCGTTACAGGGTGTCTTCCGGCACCCACTCAGCTCGCTTCATCTTCTTCGCGCGCAGGATCGCAGCGCGCGTCGTACGCCCTTCCACTCCCACGTTCCTCCCCGCCTGGAGCATACAACGTTCAGGGCGACCTGCCGACCGACCTGCGCGTCCAGGTCGGCGAGCACCGCTTGGACAGCATTTCCTCATGGCTATCTCCGCCCAAGAACGCGGCTTGCCTGCTGCACGCAGCGCGCCAAACGCGAGCTAGACTCGCCAGAAAATTCGGCTTCCCCAACGTATGAAGCTCTCATGGCCCGTCAGCATATCTCCCGCCTCGCGCTCGCAACCTGCGTGATCAGCTTGAGCGCGGCTTGCACGATCATCCACGAAGCCCCCGCGGGGGACAGAGGAACCACAGGAACGGGCGGGTCCAGCACGGAGGCGGGCGGAAGCGCTGCATCTCCAGTTGCAGGCAGCGGCGGAACGAGCGCCGGTTCGCCCGGAGCAGGGAGCGGTGGAGTAGACGCCGGTCCTGCGTTCGACGGCGGCGAGTCGGACACTGGCCTCCAGATGGATGGCGGGAAGGACCCCGCGAAGGGCTTCGATGATCCCGACGCCTGGAGCGTGGGCCCCCCGCCGCTGCTCGAGCTTGGCGAGGAATGCGACGCGGACAGCGACTGCGCCGGGCATCCCGCTGGAGTGGTCACGTGTACGCGCTCTGAGCAACCCGCCCCGCGGCGCTGTCGCCTCAACCGCCCCGCCGGCGAAGGCGAGCCCTGCGCCCGATCTTCCGAGAAGCAGTCGCGCGTGCTCGCCATCAAGGATACCGATCTGGAGTTCGGCGTCTGCCAGCTGACGGATCACTTGGTCTGTGTGGACTTCGAGTGCCTCGCGGTTGCGCTGCCAGGGGAGGCCTGCTCATCGGAGCTGCCGTGCCACGATCACACCATGCACTGCGACGGGACCTGCTTCCTGGACACCCCCATCGGCGCCGCTTGCGTCCAGGGGGAGGTCAACCCGTGTGAAGGCGGCGCGTACTGCGACGGCGAGCGCTGCCAGGAGAAGAAGCACGGCTTCGCCTCCTGCGAGTCTGGCGAGGAGTGCCGCTCCAAGGAGTGCAGTGACGGACGCTGCACCGTTCCGCCACTCACCCTCCACAAGGTGGTGCCGCCGGGTCAGTCGGTGCTTGGCCACTAGCCACCGCACCCCTGAATCCGAGCGCTAGCGGCGGATGGCCTTCAGGAACGCCTTTCCGCGCGGCGCCACTTCGTAGCCGACCTCGAAGCTCTGGGTCAGCCCGAGCTTCTTCAGCTTCACCACGTCCGCCTTGAAGGGCGCCGTCTCCCGCTTGACCTGCTTGGCCAGCTTCGACGCCGCGGTGCGGGGCTGCGCCTCGATCAGCTCCAGCGTCAGTCGCGTCCAGGGGCCCTTCTTGTCCATGCGTTCGAGCTTCTTCTGGATCTCGGCGACGTCTTCGGGGGTGAGGTCGTCCTCCAGGGCGAGCTGGACGCGGTCGCCATCGCCGCCGTGATGCAGCGCCACCCGGTAGATCTCGCTGTCCTCGTCGAGCTCGCCCAGCTCCTCGAGGTAATCCACAAGCGCCTGTCGCGACGCGAAGCCAGCCTGCTCGGCATCCTTCCCGGTGATGTCCTTGATCTGGACCAGCCGGATGTCATCCACCTCGAGCACGCCGATCGGATGACAACGATAGCGCCCACCCGGCTTGACCCGGGCCTTCTGCCAGCGCCGAAACGTGAGGGTGATCGAGCCGTCCGTCAGCCCGTCCCAGAACTCCTTCTTGAACAGCAGCACTGCGCGAGCCTAGCCGGTGCACCCTGGTGCGCCCAGGCTTCAGTCACCGTCGGGAAGTGCCGAACCCGCTTCGCCTTCGACCCCGATGCCTCGAGAGGGGACGAGTTCGCCTCATGTGGGGTTGCTCGAACAGGCGCGCAGCGTGAAGAGCCGTTCACCGCTTCTCGCGTTCCACACACGAACGCCAGCTGGACCTGTCGTGTGAAGAAAGCGTCCGCTGGGGTCGAATGCTGGTGAGCCCGCACCCTCGAGCGTCGTGATCACCCCTCCTCCCCGCGTCGACTTCACGACGACTGCGCCCGCCTCCTGTCGCGCGTAGACCTCGCCGTCAGGGCTCGCGGCGGCCAGTGAAAAATCCGAGGATCCGCGAGCGAGCGGGTGCACCTGAAGGCCGACGATCTCGACGCCCGGACGCCCACCGGAGTTGAAGACGACCAGGCTCTGATCCTTCATCCGTCGAATCACGCCCGCGCTCGCGTTGTCCACGCGCGGGTCGTCCGCCTTGAGCTCCCGGCTCAGCTGCGTGAACTTCGAAGTGCCCAGCGCATACAAGCCGAGGGGCTTTCCCATCCCGGGCGAGACCAGCAGGCCAGAGCCATCGCTCACCCACGCGCCTGGCTGAGCGAACCCTTCGTCTTCGAACGCTCCCTGGGTCGGCACCTGGGGCGGGACCAAACCCTTACCCTTCGCGCTCGTTGTTTCCGCCAGGCAAACCCTGAATGAGCTGCCTGCGAGCGCGACCAGGCGCTCGTCCGGGCTGAAGCTCGAGAAGCTCTGATACGGGTTCGCTTGACACAGCGGATCGTAGAACAACGTGCCGCGGCGCTTCTCGGTGTCGTAGAGGGCGATTGCTCCAGACACCCTGCCCAGCGCGATGAAGCGTCCGCTGGGTGAGAACTCACCCCCAAACCCGACCAACCCAGCGACTTCCTTGGCACCGCGCGCGTCGATCAACGAGGTCGAGCCGTCGCTCCAGCCAATCAGGAGATGCTTCGAATCGGCCCCGACCGAAAGACGCTCGACGGACGCCGCCGGATCCCTCGTCACCACGTCATGGCCCCAGTCCGGCGGACCGTTGGGGACGCTGAAGCTCATCCCCGGCATCCCGCGCGCCGGTTTCGGAGGTGGGAGCGCCCGTGGGTGCCACGTGGGACGTCTCAGCCGCTCGATCCGACCCGGCACAGCGAACTTGCCTAGCTCGTCTAGCCCCGGCAGGGACAGCAACTCCACGACCGGGGGTTGGTCCACCTCGGTGATCTCAGCGAAGGCGAACCAGCTCGAGTCCGGCGCGACCACCACCGCCATGCCGGTCAGCGGCGGTAGCGCGGTCGCACCGCGCCAGATCGTTTGACCGGTCTTGGTCTCCGAGAGCGAGAGCGAAGTCCGAGATTCACCGTCGGCTTGGATCGCCAGAAACAAGTAGCGTCCGTCGGGAGTCAGCGTCATCGACTCGAGCCCTCGTTCGCGCCCGATAGTCGCAGACCGCTTCCAGTCCGACGTGGGGTACACATCCACGCGGTCCTGGAGGACCAGCGCGGCTAGACTCCCGTCGTTCGAGAACTGGAGCTGCTTCGCACCTCCCGCCTCGCAGGCTTCTGGCGCCGCAGCTTGCGCGTTGTTACCGCGCGGTTCTTTCACGGGCTCGGGCTTCGTTGCAACCACCAGTGTCGAGTGTCTCCGTGGTGTCTTCGGGTTTGGCGTTGCACAGGCGCACGCGCTCAGCGCCACCAGGCTCACCCAGCCCAACCTGCCGAGCCCTCCACCAAGCCGCCGCGTCGCCCCCGAGCGCACCATTGACCGAGCATATCGCCTCGAGCTGACGGAGCGTGACAAGGGCGCCTGACTTTGCAGAACATGAGATGCTCTCGGCTATGGGCAACCCACTGGTGCTGTGCATTCCCGGTCCCTGGGCAGACCGCACGGCGTTCTTGCAGGCTGCGGTACGTCACCAGCCGTCGGGGCGATTCCTGTGTGTGGGTCACTTGCTCTCCGATTCCACCACCGGGGAGCGAGTCGAGCTGGACTTCCAGGGCCCCGACGCTCACATGCGGGAAGCCTTCCAGATCGCCGGGCAAGGCCACCTCGATGACACGCTCCTCGAAGCCGTCGCGGACCATCGCAGCGTCGTCTACTTGATCTTCCCCTTGGACTTCGCTGCGGAACAGCAACGCATCCAACGCTTCACCTCTCTGCTGCGCGACCTGGGCGGCATTGCCCTCAAGGTCGAGTCCAGTGGCATAGCGCACAGCTGGGAGCACTGGTTCGAGCTGCTGGGCGGCACGCGCCTCGATCAGTACTCCGCCTGCGTCACGCTGATCGGCGGCGAGCGCTACTACTACTCTTGCGGAATGCACCATTTCGGCTCACCGGACAGCGCGATCTCGCGCTCGGTGCGGGACACCGAAGCCGCGTACACCCTGAACGTCTTCAACCTCTATATCCTCGAGGAATCTCCAAAACTGGAAGACGGCCATACCTTCAGCATCGCGGCCGACGCCCCGAAGTTTCGCCTGCGCCACGTGAGCGACGAACGTCATTCCCCGGACGACCTCTTCCACAATCCCCAAGGCCTTTGGTGCCTGGATCTCTTGGCGAACTAGGGTCCTGTCTCCGTAGTTCGCTGCCCTGGTGCGCCTTTTCGAGACGAGGAAACGCTGTGTTGACTTGCTCGGCGAATCACTGCTTCGCCTCACTAGCCCGAGCGCGAACCGTTCGGGGTAGCCAACGGCGCAGAACCCGAAACGTGCTAGGACCAGGACAGTGGCCAGCGCTCCGTTCCTCACCCGGCTGACACTGCGCGAAGGGGCGGAGCTGGATCCCAAGCGCTTTCCCGGAAGCTTGCCGTTCCTGCGAGACTTCGAGCTCGAGTTCGAGGCGCCCGTCACCTTCCTGGTCGGAGAGAACGGCTCTGGCAAGTCGACGGTGCTCGAGGCGATCGCGGCGCTGAGTGGTCTGCCGGTGGGCGGGGGCGGTCGCAACGAGCTGGGTTCGACCCACGCTCCGGGCTCCCAGAGTGAGCTCGCGGCCCACCTACGCGCGGGTTTCAAGCGTCGCCCTCGAGAAGGCTATTTTTTTCGTGCGGAATTTCAAGCGCACTTCGCGAGCCTGCTCGACTCGCGCGCGAGAGACCCCGACTCTCGAGGCCAATGCCTACGCGCGCTACGGCGGCCGATCCCTCCACACGCGTTCTCATGGTGAAGCCTTCCTGGCGATGTTCGAAACCTGGCTCAGCCCTGGCTTGATCCTGATGGACGAGCCCGAAGCCGCGCTCTCCCCCCAGCGGCAGCTCGCGTTGCTCGGTCACATGGCGAGGCTTCTGCGCAAGGACTCGGCGCAGTTCATCATCGCCACCCACTCCCCCATCTTTCTCACCTTCCCCGGCGCGCGCCTACTGTCCTTCGATTCGGTCCCCCTGCGCTGGATCACCGCCGCAGAGACCTCGCATTGCCAAATCACCCGCAGCGTGCTCGGCAACCCCGAACGCTTCTGGTCTCAGCTCTTGGCGCTCGAAGCGCGGAAGCAACGCTGAACACTCCGAGGCGCCTCTTTGCAGCTGCAAGCAGCCAGGAGTGGGCAACGCGTTCAGACCGCGCGGCAACGCAAACCCGCCGCGAGCGGCCTCGTACCCGCGGAGTCCCTAGACCCGACCATCACCGAGGGCGAAGAGGAGCAAGAGCGCGAAGCTTCTTTACTTCCGCGTGGAGACGGTACGTGAGCTGACCTGGGAGCCTGAGAACGGCCGGGTGGTGCTCTTCTACGAAGCCGACTGGCACCTGATGTTCGCCCACCGCGACTAGTCATCGTCCTGCTGCTCGAGCTCCTGCTCGAACGCCGCGCCCTCGCGCTCAGCAGCTCGCCGATCGCTCTCCCGCTGCCGCCGCGCCTGCTCGACCTTCGATTTCCGCGCGGCTTCCTCCGCTCTCTCCTGGTCGGCGACCTCCCGAATCCGCTCGAGCCAGAAGCGCTCGCCGCGTTCGTGGGCTTCGCGCTCCGTCGCGGGTTGGGCGGCGCGCTCCTTGGCGAGGTAGTTGTGAGCTCGCGCGTGAACCCGCAGAAACCGCTGCATCAGCTGCTTGGGGCGACCGGTGCAAGGTCGCGGCGCGCCTCCAAAGTAGCAGCGGATCACCCCCGGCTCCGGCGGCAAGCACCGCAGGTACTGGTGAAACAGATCGTCCGCGGCGGCCAGGCATGCGTCGGCACCGACGCACTGCTCCGGAGGGACATCGTGTGCATCGGAAGCCGCGGGACCGTTCTTCCCAGTGCAAGCCGGGAGTGCGCTCAGCACGACCAGGAGCGCCGTGCACCGAAAACCTGCGCGCCTCACCCCTAGCAGGCTGCTGAGAATCTGCGTTTTCCAGCAGCCTGCGTGCTGATCCGCGCGGATTGAAGTTTCGCTCTCGCAAAATCCCAGTAAAATGAGGGCTTTTGCGAGAGCAAGATGTGGTGGGAGTCTGCGCGGGCACGTGATTTTTGATTGGCAGGGTGTTTTTCAACACCCTGCTAGACCCTCCAACACATCAGGTTACCAGGAGCGTCGACGACTCCAAGGCATTTCGCGCCGAGCTGGACTCCATTTCCACGCGGTTCGCGGCTCAGTCGTCGTCGGAGCCGGGATCGATGGGCGCGGAGTCTTCCGGTGAGAGCTCCGGTGCCTTCACCTTGGAACGAAACTCGAACAGGTCTCGACGCCGATCGAGGCGCGGGGTGACGCTGCCGCTCATGCGCGAGCGGTAAAGGTCGTTGATGTCCAGATCGGTGACCAGCAGCATCTCGACGTTGCTGTCCGCCTCGGCCTGCACGCCGTCTCGCGCGAACTCGAAGTCGCTCGGCGTGTAGACGGCGGCGCGGCCGTAGTGGATGTCCATCGCGGCGACGCTCGGCAGGTTGCCGATCACTCCCGCCGTGGCGACGTAGACCTGGTTCTCGATGGCCCGCGCCTGGGAACAGTAGCGCACACGCAGGTGCCCTTCGCGGGTGTCGGTGCAGTACGGCACGAAGATGATCTCGGCGCCTTGATCCGCGAGGTGGCGCGCCGCCTCCGGGAACTCCGAGTCGTAGCAGATCAGGATCCCGACCTTCGCCTTGGGAGTCTGAATCACAGGCAGTTCATTGCCGCCGGTGATGCCCCAGTACTTCTTCTCCGAAGGGGTGATGTGGAGCTTCGGCTGGATGACGTGCCGCCCGTTGGGGAAGAACAAGGGCGAGACATTGTAGATGACGCCATCTCGAGCGATCGGATGCGTCCCCGCCACGATGTGCACGCCGTACTCGCGCGCCATGCGCGTCATCAGCTCGAAGAACGGAGCTTCCAGCTCGGTGAGGCGCCGGATCCCTTCGAGGCTCGGTAGCTTCTTCAGGCTATCCTGGCTGAGCAGCTGCACGCTGAACAGCTCGGGGAACACAACGAAATCCGCGCGGTAATCTGCGGCGGTCTCGACGAAGTACTCCGTCTGATCGGCGAACTCCTCGAAGCTGTTGACCCGTCGCACTTGATACTGGACACAGGCGACGCGCACCTTGCGCACGTTGCCGTCCTCGCCCGGTTTGTAGTCTGGGTTCTGCCACTCGATCAGGGTTGCAGCGTTGTTGCTCAAGGGATCGCGGATGTAGTTCTTGAGGATCCCACGTACGACGAAGCCCTCGCGCAGCTGAAAGCTCAACACCAGGTCCCGACGCTTCCCCTCCTCGACGGCGGCGACGTACTCGTCGGGCGTCATCTCCTTCGACACCTCGTGGTAGCCGTGCATGCGACCTCCAGCCAGGATGCGTCGCAAGTTCAGCCGCTTGCATAGCTCGCGACGCGCGTCGTAGAGCACGCGCCCAACGCCTTGCCCGCGCTCGTCGGGGTGCACGTAGACGTCTGCACCGTACAGCGTATCTCCCTGGGGATCATGGTTGTGGAAGAACCCTCCGTCGGTGATGCCCGAGTAGGTGTGCTGGCGGTAAGGATCCGCCCCCAGGTGGACGATCAAGCTCGCCACGGCTCCGACCAGGCGTCCGTCTCGCTCCACCACCAGCTGCCCTTCCGGAAAAACGCGCAGGTGGTTCAAGAGCTGCCCTCGATTCCAGACCACGTTCTGCTCGACCATGCTCGGGAAGCACAGCTTGTTCAGGGCGATCAGTGCGTCGACATCTGATTCGCGCACGGTGCGTAGCAGCACCTCTCCGGACTTCGTCGAGTAGGTTTTCGAGTGCATGCTTCATTGATGCCAGGCATTCCGCGAGGAGGCAACGCGCCTCCCCGCCCAGCGGGGTGCTGAAAACTGCGTTTTCCAGCAGCCCGCGTCCTGATCCGCGCGGATTTGGTACGCAAGCTCGCACAAAACTCCACAAAAGTGAGGGTTTCGCGCGAGCAGGATCTGGTACGAGTCTGCGCGGGCACGGTGGTTATTGATTTGCAGGGGTGTTCTTCACCACCCTGCTCAAGTAGCCAAGCTGCCCCAGTGCCGCGGCGATCCGCACGCCCGTGCTTCTCCTCGTCGTCCCTTCCTGCCCGGTTGGGGGTGAGAAAGCCCCGGGGTCCGCTGGTTTGTCCTGCTGACGGATGCAGCCGTATGCGTCGCGTTTGGCGGGCTCCTCGTCGTGGGCAGCGACGACCTGACCAGCGTGCTGGGGCTACCCGAGCCGCTGCTGTCGTACGCCGGCCCCAGTCTGTTCCCCATCGCCGCCTTCATGAGTTCGTCGCGCTCGAGGCGTCGCGGACGCCACTCGCCGTGTGAGCGTGGTCGTCAGCAATGCCGCGTGGATTTTAGGTTCGACCTGGCTGGCCCTCGGCGGACCTGGCGCGCGGCATCCCTCGGCGTCCGCTTCCTGCTGGCGCGGGCCTTGGGTGGAAGTGCCGGCTGGGCTCGAGGCTCGGGGCGCGCGTCCGACGGCCTGAGGAGCGTGGCGCCATCGTCCATCTCCCGTGGCGCAGGCGTACAAGTTCGAGAGGCGGGCGGCGCGTAGCTTCAGGAGCATGAAGAAACGACTGGTCGCCCTACTGATGGGCCTGTCTTCCAGCAACGCGGCCTACGCCGCACCCACCGACAGCGCTCTGAATGGCGCGCTCTACGCCGGAGTGAACCTCGGGGAGTTGCCCTGGGGTGGCTCCTTCAAGCCAGGGATCGCCCTCGGCTACTACGTGAACGAGCTCGTGTACGTTGGGGTCGTCTATCAAGTCCCTGACACGATTCGCCGCGACGGGAGCTCGTTCAACGCGAGCGGGCTCGGTAAGGATGGGATCGTGAAATCCGAGGAGAGCGTGGGTCAGCGCTTCATGCTCCACTCGCGAGTACGACCTCATCGCTACGCCCCGTTCCTGTCCTTCGGCATGGTCTTCAACGACGAGGACCGCGAAGAGACGCTGTTCGATGACGAGACTCGCGTGGTGCAGACCCGCGAAGCAGGGCTCCGTCCGGCGATCGGCCTCGGCTACGACTACACGTTCTCCAATGGTCTCACCTTGAACGTCGAGTGGACGGGCTGGCTGTTCGACATCCCCAAACCCAAGGTGGAGATCGACGGCGGTCCGCTCACGGACTCCGAGCGCTCCGCGCTCGAGGCACGCGCCGAAGACAACTTCGAGAGCAACATCACGAACGCGTATCACCTGTTCGCGCTGGGGGTGGGCTATGCGTTCTGAGCGATCGAGCTTGGCCTTGCGCAAGGTGTTGATAACCGGCGGCACACGCGGAATCGGTCGCGCGCTGGCAGAGGCGCTGGTCTCCGAAGGCGCGGAAGTCTTGGTATGCGGCCGCAGTCAGGAAGCCGTCGACGCGACGCGACGCGCGCTCGGAGTGCGCGGCGTCGCCTGCGACATCACCAACCCGCGAGGGCGCGAGCGCTTGCTGAGCGTGGTCCGTGGCGAGCTCGCAGGGCTCGACGTCCTGGTCAACAACGCGGGCGTGCAGTTCGAGCACGACCTATGCGCCGGACTGGACCTCGAGCGCGCGACGCGAGAAATCGATTTGAACCTCATTGCTCCGATCGCCCTGACTCAGACACTGCTGCCCTTGCTGCTCGCGTCCGGGGACGGTTGCTTGGTGAACCTCACGTCGGCGCTGGGCGTCGTGCCGGCACCCCGCGCGCCGGTGTACAGCGCCACCAAGGCCGCGTTCAGCGCCTGGAGCCAGGCAATTCGTCCACGCTTGGCGGCTCAGGGGGTACGTGTCGTCGAGGTCATTCCTCCCGTCGTCGCCACGGAAATGACTCGAGGACGCCAGGACGGCGCGATTTCCGCAGAGCAAGCTGCACAGGCGATCCTCTCGGGGTTGTGCGGTTCCCGGGAGCGCATCGTGATCGGCAAGGCCAGAGCCCTGCTGGCCATCCACCGCCTGTCGCCAGGTCTCGCGCGCCGCATCGTCCAGGATCGCTGAGCGCGACCACGCCACCAGCGCGCGTTCTCGGCTACGCTCTCGCCTAGTGGCGGGTCGCATCAACCAGATCATCGTGGACGTCGTCATCGGGGGGCTGAAGCGCTTCAGCCCCGGCGCCATCCCAGAAGGCCTGGATCTGAGCGCGATCGCCGGGGACGAAACTGGCGTCCCCCTGGAGCCCTACCGTGAGGTTCTGGAGATCGCGCGCCAGCGCGCCGGAGCGAGGTGCCTGCTGGAAGCCGGCAAGACGCTGGGCGATCTGTCAGACCCGATCCTGTTCGTCCTGCTCAACAGCGACCGCGTCGAACTCGTGATCGAGAAGGAAGCGCGCCTCGGTCGCTTCATCCACTCGCGTCATGTGGTGCGCGTGCTCGAGCAGGGCGACCGACGAATCGTGCTGGAGCACGCGTCCCTCGGCCCGGAGCCGCCGAGAGAGACCGAGGATCTCGCTGCCGCGGGGCAACACATCTCGCTACTCGAGCAGGTCGGCTGCGGCGGACTGCGTCTGCGCTTCCCAGGCTCGGAAGACCCGGACCTGTGTGCATACGCCGACGGCGCCTACCAGGAACCGAGCCCGGGTCCCTATGCTGTCTGGCACTTCGCGTGGGAGCGCTTCGAACCCACGCGGCGCCCAATGGCTGGACTGGATGAACTCCTGCTGGCGCGGGAAGCTCGACAAGAGCTCAGCGAGAGCGGCACCTCCACCACGGCCATCGCGGGCCTCATCCGCAGGGATTTGGGCCGCACGTGGACGCTGACCGACGTCGCGCAACGCCTGAACGTGGCGCCGCGCAGCCTCCAACGTGCCCTCGCAGCCGAAGGCACCAGCTTCTCGGAGCTGGTGGACGCGGTGCGCGTCGACGAAGCCAGGCGCCTCCTCGAGACGAGTGAGCTGAGCGTCACCCAGATCGGCTACGTGTGCGGCTTCGCCGACACATCGCACTTCAGCCGCCGCTTCAAGAAGCGGCTAGGCCGGGCGCCGTCCCAGCACCGGGCGCGAAGAGCTTAGTCGAATCGCCCGCGAGCTTGGTCGACCGGCGCCGCGGGAAACGCGAGTCCCCCGCGACGCCTGGTCCGTTCACTTCTCGAGCGGCTTGTGCACGAACCACCAGTCGTAGCCCTCGTACTGCTCGAGGCGCTGCTTGGCGGTCGCCACGTCCTTGGCAGGCGGTACGATCACTCGGTCTCCGATCAGCTCGTTGTTGGGCCAGTCAGCGGGTACCGCGCCTTGCGCATCGGAGACCTGAAGGGCTCGCAACGCGCGCACGACCTCGTCCATGTTGCGGCCAATCTCCTGAGGGTAGTACAGCACCAGCCGCACCTTGCCCTGGGGATCCCCGATGAACACGGCGCGCACGGTGTTCGAGCCCTTGCCCGGGTGCAGCATCCCGAGGCGGTGTGCGATGTCATCGTTCGCCGCGACGATGGGGAACGTGATCTCGACTCCCAGCTTCTCCTGGATCCAGTTCACCCAGTTGATGTGCGAGTACACCTGGTCGACGCTCATTCCGATGAGCTTCGCGTTCAGCGCGTCGAACTGCTCGATGCGCTTCTGAAACGCAACGAACTCCGTGGTGCAGACGGGGGTGAAGTCTCCAGGGTGGCTGAAGAGCACGAACCACTTGCCCTTCAAATCCCCGGGGATCGACATCGGCCCGTGGGTCGTTTGCACGTCGAGCTCCGGGAAGTCGTCTCCGAGCAGCGGCATGTTGAAAGCCTTTTCCATTTCGTCCGGTCCTTTCCGACTCCCGGCTCTCTCTACGGCCCAGCAGCGCAGAGCTCTTCGTGTCGGGGTCGTCGGTAGGAGCCAGACGAATTGAAAACGGTTCTCAAGAACGACGGGAGCGGCTCAACGTCGCCCCGCGCGCCACGCGCCTACTCCAGCAGGCTGCGCAGCATCCAGGCGGTCTTCTCGTGCACCTGCATCCGCTGGGTCAGCAAGTCGCAGGTCGGCTGGTCATTCGCCTCCTCCGCCGACTTGAAGACCTCCCGGGCGGTGCGGGCGACGGTCTCGTGTCCCTCGACCAGGCGCTTGATCATGTCCTGCGCCTTGGGCACGCCCTCGTCTTCCTTGATGGCGGACAGCTTGGAGAATTCCTTGTATGTCCCGGGCGCCGGCAGTCCCAGCGCGCGAATGCGCTCGGCGATCTGATCCACCGCCAGGGCGAGCTCGTTGTAGTGCGTCTCGAACATCAGGTGCAGTGTCTGGAACATCGGCCCGGTGACGTTCCAGTGGAAGTTGTGTGTCTTCAGATACAGCGTGTACGTATCCGCAAGGACTCGCGACAAGCCGCCCGCAATCTGTTCACGCTTCGCAGCCTTGATACCAATGTCGATCTTCATGCGCCTCTCCAGCTTTTCAACCCAGCCGCCTAGACATAGGGCTGTTGACCCGCGGCTCCAAGCCCGACGCAAACACTGCGCTATTTCGGCTGCGGAACAGGCGGTTCAGTGCTGCCTCCCGGCTGGAGGCGCTTCAGTTCGCGCTCGAGCTCCTGGCAGCGAAACACATCTTCGTTGAAGAAGCGTACCCTGGAGCGAGCGGCTGCCGCTTCTCTCAACGCCTGGCGCTGGAGCGCCACCGATTGCCCGGCACCTTCGGCGCAGATGCGCGACGCCTCGCCATGCTGATGCGCATAGAACGCGAGGACGCTGCCCGAGATCGCGCTGGTCCCCAGCGAGCTTCCCACGAGCAGCCAGATCAGCTTGCGCCGACCCGCTCTCGGGTCTTCGGAAGCCCTTGCCTCGCGGATCAAGCTGAAGACACCGCGCCCGAGCAGCGCCGCCGTGAGCAACACCATCGCCACCACGATCTGCCGCAGAGCGCGCGGACCGAAGAACGATTCGAGGGCGGTCGGTACGACGTCCCCGAACAACGCCCAAGGCACGCCGACGGCGAGCGGAATGACGAGCCCAACGCCGATCAGCTTGAAGCCTTTGCGCTCCCCCTCGGTCACGTGGTCACGCTAGCAAGCTTCGCCTGCGATGCGTCTCCTCAATCTCCGCAGTTGTGTTCGGCTTCCGAGCACCAGGCCCCTGTGTCCTCCGGATATGGATGGACACAGTAGGACCCGCGAGGTGCCGAGTCCCACCCGTCGAACAGCGGTTCGCACACCATCTGATCCGGACAGGCACAGGGATTGGGGCCATCGCACCTGCAAGTGCAAGTGACGGCCTGATCCGCTCGCCAGCGCTCGAGCTGAGGCGAGACGGCGCCCGTTCCCGGGGGTCCGCCTTGAGCAACGCAGCCATCGTCTTGGAAGCTACCGTAGGCGCAATCGGTTCGACCCTGGAAGCGATGGGCGAGGCACAAGCGCGATGAACACTCGGGGGATCCAACGTCGAGAGCGTCCAGCTCCGAAACGAAACTCGAGCGTGGGTCGCGTTCAAGGCCAGGCCCACAGGGGTCGCCCACGGCGCCGGTGTGCTCCGCGAACGTGGACGCGGGAGGCTTCGTGACTTCGCACCTCAGGAGCATCGCGAGCCCGTCCTTCTCGCACGACAGATAGTACGGCGCCGGAGACGGGCAGTCGGCAGAGGCCTCGAGATTCGTCAGCTCGAGGGCGCGCTCGCAGATGCATAGATCATCGCAGGCTCGTCGCCCCGGCGCGTCGCACAACCTGCCAACGAATGCGCTCAGCGTCCGAGCGCTTGGCTCCGAGAGACCCAGCGCGCCACAACGACACTCGCCGGAGCGCAGACGGCCCACGGTGAGCTGACATTCTCCCTCGCGCACGACCTCCGGGAGGCAGGTCCCATCCGGTCCGTCAACGGTCTCGCGAATCAGCTCACGCTCATAGCCAACGTAAAGCCCTTCTCGAGCGTCAGTTCCGCCCGGCTCCCGGTCACTGCCCTCCGCCAGACCACCACACGCCACGCCGACCAAACCCAGCGCCACACACCCTCGCGGCCAGTCTCTGATCATCCGCCAAGGATACGCTTGGGGTTACGACGGATCGAGCCGAAGCGATGCGCACAGGGCTCGCTTCCATGCGAAAACACCGGGCAACTCAGTTGGCAGTCTTTGCCACGGCGCTACTCCACGAAGACCTGCGGCTTCTTGGTGAAGTTCCCCCAGAAGCGACTGTACTGCAGGATGATCACCGTGTGGCGCCCGGCCTCCAGCGTGACCTCCACGGTGCGGTTCCGCACGATACCGAGCTGGATCTGCGTCGTGACCAGGTGGGCTCCTGGAGGGACGTCCAGCGTCGTCTCGAAGCCCGTGGTGAAGTCCCCGCAAAACACCTGCTGTCCGTCGAGAGTCACAACCAGGTTCGAACCCGGGAGCATGAAGCTTGGCTTTTCGAAGCGCAGCGTTACGCGAGACTCGGCCACCTCTAGACCTCCACGCCCCCGGGCGCCGTGAACTCCTCCGAGTCCGCGTGACGATGCCACGGGAACACCCCGCGGGTCTTGACCGCGCACAGCTCCTGACCATTGAGTCGCGCCAACACCTTGGGTCGGCAGTGCTCGCTGAACGACGCGAACTTCCGCTCTAGACGTTGCCCGGTGCCAGTCTCGACGCTCATCCAGCGAGCCTAACCCGATCCCCGAACTCGAACTCAATCCAAACCGACCCGGCAGTCAGGCGTCCCGCTGCGCCAGGCCGGCGCTCTCTTCCGGCCCCAGGTACTCGTCGCTGAGCTCCTCGAAGGCGGCGCTCAGGTGCTCGGCGATCAGCGGCAAGTCGCGCACGCGATCCGCGTCGCTGCACAGTCCAAAGTACAGGCCCCCGTCATAGCTGACCAAGGCGATGGCCAGCGACTGGTTCCCGTACAGCGGGACCATCGGATACAGATCGGTGAGCTTGGAGTCCAGGAGGTAGAGCGGGAAGCTGGGCCCCGGTACATTGGTCACGATCAGGTGGTAGGGCGTCAGCGAGATCGCCATGCGCACGGCAATCGGGATCAGCGGGGCGAAGGTCCACTCTGCGAGCGCCTGACCGACGGCGAGCGCGTCGCTGGAGCCGCCCTGCTTCGTGGCCCGCGTCTCGGCGACCAGGCGCTCGAGACGCTCGCGCGCTCCGCTCGCCTCCAGCGGCAACGCCATGATCATGAGCGAGACGTGGTTGCCCATGGTGTCCCCGGCGCCCGAGGCGTGGAGACTGACTGGGACCATGACTCGTAGCGCCTCGGGGTGCCTGAAACCTTGACCCGATTTCGCGCGGAAGTACCTGTCCATGCCTCCGGCGACCGTCGCGAGCACCACGTCATTCAGCTTGCACTCGGCCGCGCGACGAATGCGCTTGGCACGCTCCAGGTCGAAGGCTAGCCCAAGGTAGCCGCGATGAGGTCCGACCGGTGCCTGGGTCAGGACGCACGCCGGAGAAGCTCGTAGCGAACCCTTGGCCGCAGCGAGGGTGTTGCTCAAGACGGAACGCGCGCTGTCCAGGAGCGCCGTCGGCGAGGTCACGGTCTCCCGCGTAAGTCGCCACAGCTCGCGGGGCTGGGCCAGCCGAAACCTGGCCTCGTGTCGCAGCAACTCCAGCGGAGTGGGCGCCCGATGGGGCGCCCGCTCCTTTTCCCCAGAGATATTCACGACCGGTTCAGCGCTGAGCATCACAGCCAGCGCTCCCACCCCTGCTACGCCATCGACCATCGCGTGATGGATCTTGCTCACGATGGCGAAGTGCCGATCCTGCAAGCCGTCTATCACCAGCTGCTCCCACAGCGGGCGGTCGCGCTGGAGCATGCGGGAGTAGAACTCCGCCGCCAGCGCGTGCACCGCTTCGAGGCCAGCGCCTTCCAGGTGCACGAAGCGCACGTGCCGCTCCAGCGCGAACTCTTCGTCAGGCACCAGCACGCGATGTCCGACGATGGGAACGCGCGCTGGCTTGAAGCGCCAGGTCGGCAGCTGATCGAGCGCTCGATCCATGAGCGCCAGGTAGCGAGCCTGATCCACACGAGCAGAGCGGTCCAGCAGCGCGCCGCCTTCGAATACCGCCGTCGCCCCGACGTGGGTCAGGTTGCTGGAGTCCTCGATCGCAAGAAATGCCGAGTCCATGGCACTCAGGCGGCGGAAGCGCGGCATTGTTTGCGCGCTGAGGTCTCTGGCTGCGCGTGATTGCGCAGAAGCGTCGTCCGCTGACTTGCTCTGGCTCATGTGTGAACCAGAGCAAGAACCCTGCCGACCCTCGACGCCCGCGCGCCAGAGGCTGGGTGGGGCTCGAGAGTCAGCGCTCCCGGAGCGCGCCGAGCACCTGCTTGGCGACCAGCTCGGACGACGCCGGGTTCTGCCCGGTGATCAACAGACCATCGCGGACCGCGAATGGCTCCCACTTCGCCTTGCTCTGATACTTGCCTCCAAGTTCGCGGAGCTTCGACTCCAAGGGGAAAGGCACCACGTCCTTCAGACCGACCGCCTCCTCCTCTTCGTTGGAGAACCCAGTGACGTTCTTGCCGGCGACCAGGGCTGTTCCGTCCTGGAGCTTCACCGGGACCAACCCCGCTGGACCGTGACATACCGCGGCCACGACGTTGCCGGCGTCGGCGGTCTGGGCGAGCAAGCTGGCGAGGTGCGAGTCGCTCGCGAGATCCCACATCACCCCGTGTCCACCTACGACGAACACCGCATCGTAGTCCGCGCCAAGGGTCGACAGCTCGCGCGTCTGTTCGAGCCTGGCGACGGCAGACTTATCCGCGAGGAAGCGTTTGACGCTCTCGGCCTTGGAGTCCTTGCTCCCGGGATCGACGGGTGGTTTGCCCCCCGCCGGAGACGCCAGGGTGATCTCGGCCCCGGCGTCCGCAAACGCCATGTAGGGGGCGGCGAGCTCTTCGAGCCAGAACCCCGTGGCCTTTCCGGTATCGGCGAGCTTTGCGTGACTGGTGAGGACCATCAGAATGCGAGCGGACATAACGTTTCTCCTTGTTGGTTGGAGGTTTGTAGGCCCGCGCGATCGACAACACCATCAACACCAACTAAGCTGAACGATAAGCTGTGCTAATCAATCTAGAGCTCCTGCGGACCTTCACCACCGCGGCAGAATCGCCCACCTTCGCCAGCGCCGCGCGGCAGCGAAATGTCACGGCGTCGGCGGTGTCGCAGCAAATCCGCGCGCTCGAGTCCCAGCTCGGCATCGAGCTGTTCGAGCGTGTGGGGCGAAACGCGCGACTCACCGAGGCAGGCGCGCGCCTCGCGGCCGCGCTCACGCCCGAACTCGGAAACATCGAGGACGCGCTGGATGCCGCAGTGGCGGAGCAGGCCAGCGTGAGCGGCAGCGTGCGCGTGGGGTCGCCACGTCCGTTCGGAGAGCTCTGGCTTCGCCCGCGTTGCATCCGGCTGCTCGAGCGATACCCCGAGATCCGGCTCAGCGTGGACTTCGGCACACCCACGTCGCTGGAGCAGTGCCTGCTCACACGGTCTCTCGACCTGGCCATCCTGGTTCGAGCGCCCGAGTCGCCCCTGATCGAGACCCAACGCATCTTCACCGAGACATTCCAGGCCTTTGCCAGCCCCGGCTACCTGACACGACGGGGGACTCCCAGGGTCGCCGCGGACTTCGCTGTTCATCGCTGGATCGCCTTCGACGGAGACTTGCCGATGCACACCAGCTGGTGGCGCTGGCGCTTCGGGGCTCGCGCCAGACAGCAGGGCGAAATCACGTGTCTGGTGGCGAGTCTGACGGAGATGCGCGCCCTCACCGAAGCAGGCGCTGGCCTGTGCGTCTTGCCGGAGTACTTCGTGCGCGACGCTCTGGCGCGCAGGCGCCTGGTCCCGGTAGCGAGCAAGGGCGGCGGCGCGAAGAACTCGATCTACCTGGCCTGGCGCAAGCGCGCCGTCCCCAGTGCGCGCTTCCTCGCGGCAAAGTCGGCCCTGCTCGAGCCCGAAGTCGGGCCGCCTAGCTGACGCCGACTGCGGCGCCGAGGCGCTGAAGCAGACCCAGCGCCTGAGCCGCGGTGGGCAGGCCAGCGGTCTCGACCAGCTCCGAAGCGGGCTCGACCGCACACTCGTCGTGCAGGGCCACGAGCGCTGCGCGCTGGGCCTGAGCCACCCGCAGCCGCTCCTGCTCGGTCAGTCGCGGCTCGAGCCAAGCTGCGACGCGCCAGGAGAGCGCTGCGTGTCGGAGCTCGTCTTCGGCCACCTCGCGCAGCGCATCACGCACCCCGGCGTCCGCGGCTCGCTCCGACTGCCACAGCCCCACCAAGGCGCCGTACGACTCCCTGACACAACCCTCGACTGCGTTCTCCAACGCGACGTCGTAGGCACTGCGCACGCCGAGGTCTCGGACTTCGGGCTCGACCCTCTCCCCCCCGAAATCCTGGGCGAGGCGATCCAGGATCGCGACGTGTCGCTCCTCGTCCCGTGCGGAACGCTTCGCGTCCGCGACCAGCGACGGAGGCGCCCCGAGCGCGCGAAGCTCTTCCTGCATGCGTGCGAAGGCGAACACCGCCGCGCGTTCGAGCTGGGCGCAGTCGGTGAAGTACGCTCCAAGGACATTCGACGCGGGAATCGGGCGCAGGTCGGTCCCGGCGCTCTGCCTTCCAACGCAGGCACCGCTCTTGCTCTTCACCTTCTTGCTCAACACGCTGACGGAGCCATCGGTGGCGATCTTCAGCTTGAACTCGCTGATCTCGATGGGACAGTCGGCGGTCATCTTCTCGGTGACCAGCTCGTAGCCGTCCTTGGTCTGCTTGAGGTTCTTCTCGAGGTCGGCACAGGTGCCGATGTTGTAGCCTTCGGCCCACGCCATCAGGATCGCGTCGCCCTCGGTGTCCAGGGGGCCGAGGAAGGCCTTCAGCTCGTCGATGGAGCTGGCCAGTCCAACCTCGTTTCCCCGCGTATATGCAACGCCGTGCGCGCAGTAGCCTGGTCGACACTCGACCCGGAAGCCGCTCTCCGGGGTCTTCGCCTTGAGGGCATCGTCACACTGGCGCTCGTCACTCGCACCGGAGCAAGGCGTACCCAGGTGCTCGCCTTCGCGAGCTGCTTGACCCTTTCCGAAGCTCTGGAACACGGCCACGTAGTCAACGGGCTTCGCGGGACTCAAGCCGGCGAGCACGTTGACTCCACCGTCCGCCCGACAGCGCTCCCCCTGGGGCGTTTGCTGTGGCATCTGCTCACCCTGGCTCGGTGCGCTGGGTGGCGTCGCGGACGCGGTCGGGTCGGTCGACGGAGGCTCGGCGACGGGAATGGAGGTGGTCTCGCCTGGCGGTGCTGCGCTGGTCCTTGGCGGCTCGCCCCCTCCGCAACCGCTCACACCAACCGCAGACAGCGTCACCCAGACGATTCGCCGTGCCAGCTGCTCGAACTGCTCGTCGCTCATGGGCGAGTTTATACCGAGCCCACTTCTGGCTGTCGATCGGCTCCCACGGCCGAGCGCCTCGGTATCAGCGCTGGCGTGTCGCTTGCACGGTCGTACTCGTCGCGCGAGGCATCGCTCGCATTGCGCACCCCTTGCGCAGAAGGCTGGTCTTCATGCTCCTCAATGCCGTTCATCGAATCTGGGGTCGACAGCGCTTCGTCCAAACCACGGACGCAGAGATCCAGGAGCTCTTCGCCGCGACGATGCCGCTCGGCGCCCCCATCGAGTCAAGCGAGGTGGAACGCCTCGCTCCAGCCGTCCGTCGCTGGCTGGAGCGCTCAGGGGTGGTCGGGAGGCCTCGCCCGACCAGCGTTCGCTTGCTGCAAGACGGCCAGCTACGCACGAGTCGAAACGGCCCAGCGATGAGCGCTCGCGCGGATCAGTACGTGCGCATCCCCGACCCCGCGTTCATCTGGCGCGTGGACACCAGGTTGTTCCGGCTGCTCTCGTTCACCGGACGAGACCGCTACTCCAGCGGTCATGGCAACATGCGGATCCAGCTCGCGTCGCTCATGGACGTGGTGAACGCCGACGACGAGAAGATCGCGAGTGGCGCGCTACTTCGATTCCTCGCGGAGATGGTTTGGTACCCCAGCGCTGCTCTCGAGCCCTACGTCGACTGGCAGGCCGTCGGAGAAACCCATGCCACGGCTCGCCTTCGGCATGCTGGCCTCGAAGTCGAGGCGAGCTTCGAGGTGGACGCCGATGGGCGCGTCGTCGGAGTGAGTGCCGAGCGCTTCCTCGGTGGGGGTGAGGGAGCGAAGCTCGAACCTTGGAGCGTGCGTTGCACCGCTTGGGGGCGCTTCGCGGGCGTCGAGGTTCCGACCGAAGGCACCGTGGCCTGGGACCTGGAGGCAGGCAGCTTCGTCTACTACCGCTGGCGCGTCACCGACGTCGAGTACGACCGCCCGTGCGTGTACCAGCAGAAGAGCGTCTGGGAGTAGTGTGGCCAGCCTTGACGCGCCTAGAGGCCGCACGCGGATCTCGGGTACGCGCGACGTCCGCCAGCACCTCACGCCCGGGAGAGCAAGTCATAGACGCTGAGAGCGATCTCCACGACGATCAGCGCGACGATGTACCACTCCACGCGGAGCGACCGCTTCTCGTTGAGTAGGTTGAGGAAGAGCTCCGCGCTGCGATTGAGCAGCGTCAGCTTGCGCTCGAGCACCACGTCGCGCTCGCTGAGTTCGAACTCGTCGGTGAGCGCGAGATAGACGCGCTCGAGGTCTGGACGCTCCCACAGCAGGTCGGGCTTCTCGGCGATCTCCAGGCGTCCGACCATGCGGTGCTCGATCAGCAGCATCGCCGCGACCTGGCGCACCAGCTCCGATGACCTGCGGTCGACCTTCCCGGTGCGCTGCAGGTGGACCGCAAAGGGCTCTATGCGCTCGAAGTTCGCCGCGATGCGCGCCTCGGAGCGCGCCAGACTGACGCTCTTCGCCAGGACATCTGCGACGATGAGCAGCACCTCCGGGCTGGTGTTCGGCAAGCTGAGGCCGTCGATCGAGCGTCCCGCCTGATTTTCCTCACAGATTTTTATCTCGACCTGCTCTTGCTCGCGGTCCGGAAATGGATCCCGAACCTGGGCGACGACGGTCTCGATCAGTGCCCGCGCTTCGGCCTCTGGCATGTCGAAGCAGACCAAGGTGCCGTGACGAAAGACCAGCGCCCGTGAGCCGGACTCGCCGTGGATCAGGACGGCGCCGGGCGCTACCCGTTCCCCGCGGAGCGCGTGCACGTCGATTCGCTCGCCGAGTAGCACCGCATGAGCGCGAAGTACACGCGGTCCAGTACCCTGACCGAGGCTCGACGACGAGGCGACCATGGGTCACGGCGTTCAAGCGCCGTACCAACGGACTCGCGCCCGGGCGCGCGGCGGTCTCCTTCGCCGGTGCGACGTGACCCGGGGCGGGCACGCAGTCATTGCGCTCGCCCCCCCCACGGGCGTGCACGACCTGCGCGCTGCCTCGTGCGGGAAATGGCGAACCGTTTCGAGCTGCCTGGGCTCGTACGGACAGGAGGTACTCAATGCGTGAAGCCCGCTACGTGCCCGTCGCTCTCGCGTTCACTCTGGCTCTGTCGAGTCTCGGCTGCACGACCACTCAGAGCGATAGTCAGAGCCCCAACGGCAACCAGTCACCCAACGGCCAGTCGAACTCGAGTCAGCTCTCCGCTGCCGAACGAGCGGACCTGCTGTTCACTCGCGAGGAAGAGAAGCTGGCCCGAGACGTCTACGGCGCGCTCGCGGACGGGAGGCCGATCTTCGACAATATCGGCTCGAGCGAGCAGCGACACTTCGACGCCATCGGCGATCTCCTCGTGACCTACGATCTCGAGGATCCTGCGGCCGGCCTGAAACCAGGGGAGTTCTCCAACCCCGAGCTGCAGAAGCTCTACGACGACCTGGTCGCCCAGGGCGGCGTCAGTGGAGATGCTGCGCTCGAGGTTGGCTGTCTGATCGAAGAACTGGACATCAACGACCTCGACGGCACACTCGCGAACACCACCCACGCCGACATCCAGAACGTCTACGAGAATCTCCAGCGAGGCTCTCGGAATCACCTGCGGGCCTTCTATGGCAACCTGACGGCAGGCGGCGGCGACTACACCCCGGTCCACATCGATCAAGCGACCTTCGACCAGATCGTGAACTCGGAGAAGGAGATGGGCGGCGGCATGTAGTCAGCGCGGCTCAGCGTCGCAGGCGCTCCAGGGCATGGTTCAGCCCGCGCGCCTGCGACGGCGCGTAGCCCCAAGCGAAGTACACCGCATACGCCGTGCCCGACAGCGTGACGACGAGCAGGACCCGACGCACGGCACGGCCCCGACGCGCGATCCAGGGGCCCCCTAACCCCCGAACCCTGCCCCCGAGGAGCAGTCGAAAGCAGCAGAGCGCGCCGAGCAGCGCGAGGATCCTCGCTGTCCAGAGCTGGCGACGGAGCGTGCGCGTCTCGGCCGCCAGCTCTCTCAGCGAGTCGGCCTCGACCGCCGACCTGTTTTCCACGCGGCGACTCACGAGCTGCACGTCCGCGACCCACGCAGGGTGATCCGAGAGCGGCATCCGTCGCCCGTCTGTCAAGGCGACGTCTTCGGTCAGGGCCTCTCGCGCGTGCTCCAACCGGATCCCCACGGCAAATATCCGGTCGAGGCCCTCGCCGCCGGCGAGCTCTCCCGCGCCCAGTCGGGCCCCGAGCAGGTCCGTGGCGTGCTCTCCAGGCTCCTGGTTGAAGTCCCCGGCGAGCAACAGGTGGGAGGTCTCGCGCTCGGTCAGCCACTCACACAGCTCCAGGGACTGCGCGAGGCGAACAGGAGCGTAGTTGCCCGTGCGGTAAGCCGCCTGCCAGTGAGTGTTGACCAAGAGCAACGGACCTCCAGGGGTGTCGATGGTGGCAGCCAGCGCCGCCTTTCGACTCAGCCAGTCCAGGTGATACGGCGTGTGCGGCCAGCGACCGAGCTCGTAGTCGAGGCGACTCACCCCACGCAGGGGCCGATCCGCAGCGATCAGCAGGCCGCTGCTCCCGAACGCAGCGAACCTGGCGGAGGCGCCATGGATCTCGTAGGCAAGCCCCGCGTCAGCGAGCGCCTGGATCACGACCTCGGCGTCACCTTCGCTCCAGAGTTCCTGGAGCAGCACGACGTTGGGTCGCAGCTTCGCGATGGCGGGGCCGATCGCCCGCATGCGCTGCTCGCGTGCATCGGAGACGAAGGGCACGCCCCAGACATTCCAGCTCACGACGCGCAACACGCTGGAGGCTTCCTTCGCCCACGCTGGTCTGGGCCAGGCGCAGAGCAAGAAGACGGCGAGCAAGAACAGTCGGCGCAAGGATTGGTAGCAGCCTAACACCCGGCGAACCCGAGCCTGCGCGATCGCCGAGTGTGCCAGGCTGAGCCGAGTTCTACCCTGCGCTGGATTCCCCGGTGTTTCCTGGCGTTCTGGCTGGACGCGCGTTCTGGCGTGGCTCCTGCAGGCGGCCCTCGCATGGCTCGTTCTTCGTTCTCACGCGGTGGCCCGCCTCGAGGCCTCCTGCTGCTGGCCTACCTGGCATTCGCTGGCTTGTTCCTGTTCGCTTGCTCCAGCTCCACCGAGAGCCAGGGCAACCATGACGGCTTCGTCTCCGACGATCCCGATCTTGGCGACTCCCAGTACGGGGGCGGCAGCAACGGGGGCACTGGCGGGGGCGGAGGCGGAGGCGGACAGGGCGGCGCGGAAGACCCGGAGCGCGCGATCGAAGAGGCGGACATCGTCCAGACGGCGGGAGACCGGCTCTATGCCCTGTCCCGTTTCGGTGGACTCAGCGTCATCGACATCGGTACCCAGGACCGACTGACGCTCCTGGGGCGCTTCAAGACCGAGGCCACGCCATTCGAGATGTATCTGCGCGGCAATGTCGTGCTCGCGCTCTTCGACTCCTACGGGTGGTATGGCCCGAACGGCGATTGGCGGGAATCGAGCCGAGTGCTGTCCCTCGACGCGAGCGACCCGAGGAACGTGCGAGTGCTCAGCGACACGCAGCTCGCCGGCGCAGTATCCGACTCGCGGATCGTGGGCGACGTGCTCTACGTCGTGAGCCACGAGAACGGCTACTGCTGGGAATGCAGCAACACGCCTCGAACTACCGTGACGTCCTTCGACATCGGCAGCCCCGCTCAGACGAGGCAGGTCGACATGCTCGTCTTCGAGGACTCCGAAGACGACTGGGGCTGGGCGCGACGAAGCGTCAGCGTGACCAATCAACGCATGTACGTCGCCGGGAGGGACTGGGACCAGACCTGGGGCTCGAAGATCCAGGTCGTCGATATCTCCGACCCTGGCGGAGACATGAAGCTCGGAACGTCGCTGCGCGCTGCGGGTGAAATCGAGAGCCGATGGCAGATGGATGAGACCGACGGGGTGCTGCGCGTGATCTCTCAGCCCGGCGTCTGGAACTCGAGCGAGCCCCCGGAACTCCAGACGTTTGCCGTCGAGAGCGCGCAAGCCGTCACCCACCTCGCGAGCCTGCAAGTGCTCCTTCCAAAGCCGGAGCGGCTGCGCAGCGTGCGCTTCGACGGTGCTCGCGCATTTGCCATCACCGCTGAGCAGACCGATCCGCTGTTCACCTTCGACCTCAGCGATCCGGCCGCACCAAAGCAGCTCGGCGAGCTCGAGATGCCTGGCTGGGTCTACCACATGGAGCCTCGTGGAGACCGTCTGCTCGCCCTGGGCTTCGACAACGCCAGCACCGAGGGCGCGCTCCATGTGTCGATCTTCGACGTCAGCGACCTCGCCAAGCCAACGCTGCTCTCGCGGGTGAACTTCGGCGGTGCCTGGGCCGACCTGCCCGAGGACCAAGATCGGATCCAGAAGGCGTTCAAGCTCCTCGAACCCGAAGGGCTCATCCTGGTTCCCTTCAGCGGCTACGGCACCTCAGCGGATCCGAACTGCTGGGGCTACACCAGCGGCGTCCAGCTCATCGACTGGGGCACTGACTCGCTGGCGACCCGCGGCGTCGCGCCAAGCGTCGGACAGGCACGACGCGCCTGGGTGATGAACCAACGCCTGTTCACGGTCAGCGACGATCGCGTCGAGACCTTCGACCTCGCCGACCGAGACCACCCGTCACGCACTGCGGGCCTCACTCTCGCCCGCAACGTTGCCCGGAGCGCGGTCGTCGGGGATCGAGTCGTGCGTATCGGCGCCAGCTGGTGGAGCCAGGCCACGCTGCTCGACGTGGTGAACAAGAGCGACGCCTCCGATCCTTCCGCGCTGGGCGAGCTGGTGGTCGATGGTCAGTCCGCGCAGGGCTGCAGGTACGGAGGCTCCTACTCCGAGCTGTTCACCCACGATAAAACCGCCTACGTCGTCGGTTCGAGCTACGACTACTACTACGGCGATGGGATGACCACGGGCGTCTCCGTGATCGACCTGTCCAACCCCGCGGAACCAGCGCTCGTCAACGCATACTCTCTGAGCTCCACTGGCTCAGGCTGGTGGTGGTCCCAGTCTGGCCTCAACGGAGTGCTGCCCGCAGGGTCGGACGTCGCGATGACGGGGTCCACGCTCGCCGTGCTGCGCTCCACGGACGGCTACCTGGAAGCTCACGACGCCGTGAACGCCACCCTCGAGGTGGTCGACCTCTCCGATCCGAAGCAGCCGAAGAGCACCTTGCTCGAGTTCAAGCAGGCCCATGGCCTGACCGGGCTCCTCGCCCGCGGTGACAGCATCTTCACCAGTCACTACGAGCCGACCAACGACGGTCGGGCGCGCTTCTATCTGGATCGCATCGACGTCAGCGACCCCGGCTCTCCGAAGCGCACCAAGGTCAACATCCCAGGCTCCCTCCTGGACGTCGATCCCGCTTCGGGGAAGCTGCTGAACGTCGGCTACCAGCGCCATCGGGAGCGCTTCCAGCGCGATGTGGACTGCTACGAAGCCCACGGCAGCCTGGCCCGCTTCGAGTACGACTCCGACGGCCTCTCGGAGTCCGGCTTCTGCGTCTGGGTCAGCCACACGATCAGCCTGGTGAGCCTGGCGGGCGAGGTGAAGCTCGAATCCAGTCTGCAGCTCGAGGACGGCGCTGTCCCGCAGAACACCGCGATGGGCGACGGCGTCTTCTTCGCGCAACTGACCGACCCCTATCGCTATCACGGGAACGACCTCGAGCTGAGCGTGTTCAGCGGATTTGCCGCAGGGCAACTCCAGCGAGCGGACGTGCCAGTCGCGGTCACGGATGACTACCAGTACATCCAGCAGGTGCAAGCGCATGGGAACCACGCGGCGCTGATCACCGGCGAGTCCGCACTGGCGATCGATGCGAGCAGTCCTGGAGAACCCCGCGTGACCCAGCGGCAAAACCTCCACGCGTACCCGTCGAGCGTGACGCTGGACGACTCCGAGATGTTCGTGTCCTTGGGCTACGACGGCATGCTGGCCTTCCCCCTCGAGGCGAAATGATCCGCGCACCTGGGGTATCGCTGTGTGCCCCTGGCGCTTGGTTGCTCGCTGACGAGGAGCGACGTCCCTGCTGGCGCGAGACCTTCGACTAGCGCGCGGCGTCGGGACTCAGGGCCGGCACGGAGACCGGCACTGGCACCTGCGTGGACTCCAGCCCGAGCTCCGAGAGCCACTGCTCGAGCCCCGAGGAGCGCACCGGCGACTCCTCCGCCGTCCGCCAGGGCAGCTCCGGCCACCAGCGCTCGAAGCGCGGCAGCGTCGCCGGTTCGAAGCGTCCTCCTGGGCGCGGGACGACGGCTTGAATCCCCACGGAACGACTGGCCGCGATGATACGCTCGGCGGGCTCCGTCCAGGCGTGGAGCGCCAGGTTGAAGGTCCCCCAATGAACCGGCATCAGCACCTTGCCCCGCAACAGCTGATGCGCGAGCACCGCCTGCTCCGGCCCGAGGTGGACGTCGGCCCACGCCGCGTCGTAGGCCCCGGACTCGATCAGCGTGACGTCGAACGGTCCCAGCCGCTCGCCGATCTCGGCGAAGCCGGGGAACATGCCAGTGTCACCACTGAAGAAGGCGCGATGCCGAGGACCGATCAGGCTCCAGCTCGCCCACAGCGTGGTGTTGCGATCGAGCACGCCACGGCCCGAGAAATGTCGCGCCGGAGTGCACACCAGCTTCAAGTCTCCGACTCCGGTCTCCTCCCACCACTCCAGCTCCCGGATGCGCTCACGCGCGACTCCCCAGTACTCCAGGTGTGCTCCCACCCCCAGCGGCACGATGAACGGCGCCCGGGTGAGCTGGCTCAAGGCCACGATGCTCTCGGTGTCCAGGTGGTCATAGTGATCGTGGCTCAAGACGATCGCGTCCAGCTCGGGCAGCTCCTCCAGGGCGATCGGAGGTTCGAAGAAGCGCGTCGGCCCAAACAAGCTGGATGGAGAAGCGCGTTCACCCCAGACTGGATCCGTCAGGATCCGTTTGCCGTCGATCTCGACCAGCATCGACGAGTGACCAAACCAGGAGACACGCAAGCCGCTCTCTGGCGGCTTGGCGTAGTCGTCTCGTGTGCGGCGCTCCAGGGGCAAGTCCGCGGTGGGTTCACGATCCTCGGCACCGGCCAGCCACTTCTTCGTCGCTTTCCACATGTCGTCCCGCATCGGGAGCGCGTTGTGAAAGCGACCGTCGCGATACATCGACGACCTCTGCATCCGGGCCAGGCGTTCGCCGCTCGGCCGTTTCCCCATGGCAGTCCAGGTGTCCACGATGATGATCCCTAGTGCCAGCGCCAGGAGCAGCAAGCCCCAACGCAACCAACGAAGCAGCCGACGCCGGGCCGATCTCAGTCGGCTTCTCACGGCTCAGGCACTACGCGCAGCCCTTGCCCCGGGTTTCAGCCAAATGCGCTCGCCGTCATTTGCAGCTGACGGTCGCGCTGGTCTTGCCAAACAGCAGGTCCGCGCTGCAGCGGCTGGCGCAGCCGTTGACCTCGTCGGAGTCGTTCTTGGCTCCCGGGAAAGCCTTCTTGCACGCCTCTCGGCAGGCAGCATGGCGCGCCGCGAAACGGTCCTTGTCGCTCGCCTGGCCAGGCTGGCCCTGATAGGAGAGCGACGCAGAGCAGTCATTGGAGTCGCTTCCCCCGCAGGCCAGGAGCGCCCACGTCAGGAGCAACAGCGCGCCAGCGTGCGTCGCGGATGGGCGCTTCACAGGCACTCCAGCTTGGTGGCGGCGGCGCCCGAAGCGACCTGCCCGTTGCAGCGGGACATGCAAGCCGCCTTCTCCGCCTTCAAGTGCAAGAACACATCGAAGCTCTTGCTGGTCTTCGAAGCTCGGCCCTTCGGGGTCGCCTTGAATCGTTTCCAGGCGGCATCAATCGTCGGGTCGCCGTAGTCACAGTACGCCATGCAGCTCCCGGTCTTGGCGCTCTTCTCGGCCTCCGCCTTCGTCGCCCCGGTTCCGAGAGACGAATAGCGCGCGTCACCCACCTGCACGGCGGCCACGCACTTCTGCGAGTTCGACTTGCAGGCGAGCAACGCCAAGAACACCAGCGCAGCGATTCCGAGTCCGCGGTGTGTGCGCGTCTCTCCCATCCAGCTCATGGTAGGCACACATCCCCGGCTCATGCAAAACCGCCAGCCGGCGACACGGGTTCGCGGCCTTCCGGCAACCATTGGGACCATGGGCTCGCTCTTCCGGGATACACGTCGCCGGCTCTTTCCGCGGCGAATCGGCTCTGCTCTTTGCGCCGCGTCGCTCCCACTGGCCGCTTGCGGCTCGAACGGCGCCGCCCCCACTGGGCTGGACTCCGGAGGAGCTGGGTCGATGCACGCCGGGGCGGCAGGCGAGACGGCAGCAGGCGGGACGGCGGCGGGCGGTTCGAACGCGGGAGCCGCTGGTGGCCGGGGAGACGCCGCCGCCTACCCGGACTCCATCCGCTGCCTGCCTGGCGACGCCGATCCACGCTGCGGGCCCGGCTTCGATCCTGATGCCCCGATGGATCAGGCGACACTGGACGCGGCGTTGAGCGCGGGGCTTTCCGCATGGACGGATCCCTCGAGCGAAGGCGGAGCGTGCGTCAGCTGTCACTCACCGGACGCCATCGATCTCGCTTGGATTGGCTACTCCGACTGCGACATCGAGCGACGCGCCCTCGACCACGTCGCCCCGGATCAAGCAGCGGCCATCGTCGAGCTGGTACACGCCCAACGGCAGATCCACGCGATCGCCAAGCCGCTGCACCCCGACAGGTACCGCCCCCTCCAGCCGGGCTACGAGCCCTTCGGGGATCCGCGAGACGATCTGGAGGTCGCCGACACGGATCTGCAGGACCAGCGCGACCTCGCCTTCATGCGCTACCTCACCGATGAGCTGAAACTGACCTGGGCGACCCGACGCATCGACACCCTCGAGCTCGCGCAGGCGGCCTACGCCGAGCTGCGAGATCTCGATCTCGCCTCGTTGCGCCTCGGGATCCCCTTCGATCGCTTCAGCGAGGATCCCGAGGCGGGTGCGAACGCCTGCTGGTCGACGCCTGGCCCAGCTCATCGCGGCAAGAGCATCTTCGAGTGGGTGCCCGCGATGCCGACGCAGGCGAAGCCGGGACGTGAGGCAGAATGGAACGCGGCGCTCGAGCGTTACCGCAAGGATCCATCGACCGACAATCTCTGGGGCTACTACGACGCGATCGATGAGGAGACCGATTGCGGGTACGATCTCGGTGCCAACGGCGACCCCGAGTACTTCCGCCGAGCTTGCGACTGGATGCGCCTGAAGTACAAGTCGCTCCAGCTACTGCAACACATGCTGCGCGTCGGCTCCACCTCCCATCCGGACCCCCTCAGCGACCTGCGCAAGGGAGGTCAGCAGCCGATGATCGTCGACCACCTCCCGTTGGTCATCGCCCGCAGGCCGATCTGGGAGACAGCCGACGTGATCCGGGTCGCGCCTCTCGAGCGGCGAGGAGATCCAGCCTGCTTCTCCTCACCCAATCACCCGTGCACGTTCCTGCCAGTGAAGATCGACGAGACCGTGCACTCCGTCCCGAGCCATCGCGAGGCGCTGATAAGCCAGGGAGATCTGTTTCAGGTGAGCTGGTTCATAATGAGCTTCCTCCAGGACCCGACACTCACGCAGCACAGCGAGAGCTTCGCGACGTTCATCGGCGACTACCTCGAGTCGGTGTTGCTCCCTCGCTACGATATCCACCACGCCTTCGTGGTCGCGCTGATGGCCGTGAGGAAGTCGGCGGCCAAGGAGTTCCTCGACTATCCGGGCTTCAGGGAGGGCACGGGAAAGATCGCCAGCGTACGCACCTTCAGCTTCAAGCAGCTGCGGGACAATTTCAGCCCCCCCGCCGACGAGGTCCGTCGAGAGGTGCACTCACGCATGTTCGCCAACTTCGCCCGCATGTTCATCTTCCTGATCGAGGACGACCTGGAGCGGAGTCACGAGATCTACGGGCGCGATGGTGTGGCTGGCGGAGGGCCCACCAGCGCCGGTGGTCTGCTCAGCGCCGTCCGCTTCCTGCGGGAGTGGATCGGGGAGCTCGAGGGTCAGGAGGACGCCGAGTTGAACCAACGCGCGGCTCACATCGAAGCGCTCGCCACCAGCGCCAAAGAGCTTCGAAGCGCCGCCAACTACGCGGAGTACCCTGGACTTCAGCCCAGCGACCGCTGGGCGGAGTACCAGACACCCTACGCGACCCCGTAGCCGTCGCCGCGGGCCGAGGCTAGCCTCCTGCAGAGGCGGTCAGGACGATACGCTCGCGCTTCGAGACCACCACGCCACCTGGTTTCTCCACGGTGATGGCGAACAGGGTCGGTTCATCGACGTGGAGCTTCGGGTCGATCGCGACCACCACCTCGCCGCTCGAATCGACGTCGAAGACGCCTCCGTCCACCGGGTAGCGCTCGTCCTGATCCTTGCTGAAGATCCAGAGCTGATACTGCGAACGCTTGGGGTCATTGGGCTCGAGACCCTTGAAGCGCATGTAACCTTGCTGTGCGTGCGAGCTCCAAACGACGTCACCGGACGCCCCCTTGGCGGCCTCGTCCTTGGTCGCGCTCCAGGCCAGCTTCCGCGCGTCTTCGTGCTTCAACAGCTCCGCTCGCTGCTCCTCGGGCGTCGGCGGTGGCGCGGGCACCGAGGGCACCGCGCTCGGCGGCTCGGGCGGCGGGGTGACGCTGACCTGAGGCTCGGAGCGCTTGCCGAGTACGAACCACACGACGACCAGCGCCGCAGCCGCAGCCATCCACCCCAGGTAGCGCACGAGGTCGACGCCGGGATCCCGACGCTCGGCGATGAGCTCCACTCGATTCGCCGGCTTGGAGTCCAGCGCCCAAGCGTAGGCGGTGGCCGCCGCCTTCAGTCGCCCTTCGAGCTGCTGCGGCAGACGCTCCGCTCCCTCCCCCCCCAATCCCAGCAGGGCAACTTCCAGCTCTGCGGCAGCCAGCTCATGGTCGGTTGGCGAGTCGGCGTCGCCAAGCGAAGCGAGGAACTCGTCGAGCTCGGGCCGGTCTAGCTGGCCCAGCGCGTGATCGCTGGCTGCTTCTTGATGCGGCGTCAGATCCGTCATGCCCCCTCCTTCGGTTCGTCAACCCGCTGGCGAGGCTCCGAGCTCTTCGACCGCAGTCGCTCACGGATGGCGTTCAACCCACGCCGCACGTGGGTCTTGACGGTTCCCAGCGGCAGCTTGGTGTGCTCAGCGATCTCGCTGTGGCTGAGCCCATTCAATGTCGCCAACATCAACACTTTCTTCTGTTCCTCAGGGAAACTTTCGAGCTCCTTCAGCACCCGGCGTGCATCCACGCTCGCCTCCATCTGTCGCTGCTGCTCGCTCGGCAGCTCGATCTCGTAGGTCGCGTCTTCCGGGCGCGCCGCGGCCCTGCGCGAGCGATCGATCAGACGCCGTCGCGCGATCACCGCAACGAAGGTCGCCTCGCTGGATCGCTGGGGGTCGTACCGCGATGCGTGACGCCAGACCTCCAGCAGGATCTCTTGCACCAGGTCCTCGGCGTCGGCGCCTCGACCGAGCCGACGGGAGACGAGCGCCCAGACCAGTGGGCCGAACTCACCCACACATCGAGAGATCGCCTCGCGGTCCCCCGCCGCTACACGCTCAAGCAGCGTACCCACGACGTGCTGACCTACTCAACTCGCCCCACACCAACCAAGTTCTCTGCACTACACCCGTCGCTGCGCAGCGGGATCAGTCGCACCCCGCTCGGTCTGTCTCGCTGCGCGACGCTCAGTCGCCCTGAGTCGCTGATCTGGATCCCCGGGGGAACAAGCAGTTGGTCCAGGAAGTGCAAGACGCCATTGCGGGCAAGCCAAGTATCCTGGATGCGGGCCTGACCGTTGACCAGCACGGCGCCTGCCTGCTCGCGGAGAGGGATGTAGCGTCCCTCCAGGCTCGGGAGGCGGATGGGCAGTGGTGGATCTGCCACCAGCCCTCGCACGACGTGGAACTCCGCGACGTCGAAGAGCGCGCTCACCCCATCGGGCTCGAACCAGGTCTCGAACGTCTGCTGGGGGAGTGTGAGGGCCTGGTCTCGCGGCGCAAAAACGCTGAAGGGACCAGCCTCATCGAGGTCGTCCAGCAAGCCGGTGGCCAGCAGACAGCGGGAGAACCGCCTCAGACTGGGCTCGCAAGCGATGACGTCAGCCAGCGTTCGGTCCAGGCGTCTGCTCGGCTTGGCCCGGTCCGACGCAGAGCTCGAGAGGGGGCTGACGGAGTTCGTGTTCTCGGGGGTGAGGGAGACCGTGCGCACGCTGGGGAGTTCGTAGCCCTCCGCCGTTTGGATTTCGCCAGCGTACGTTTTTGGGTCCGCTTCGAGCGAGCCGACTCAGGGCAAGCTCGCCGAGGAGAACCAGAACTGCTCGATCTCCCGCACAGCAGCCTGATACGAGCGAAGATCTCCAGGCTTACGCACGTAGCAGTTCGCCCCGAGACGGTAGCTCTGCACGACGTCCCGCTCGGCGTCGGAGGAGGTCAGGACCACGGTCGGGATCATCCGCAGCTCCTCGCTCTTCGCCATCTCGGCCAGCACCTCGGAGCCCCCCAGCTTGGGCAAGTTCAGGTCCAGGAGGATCAGATCGGGGAGCCGCCCGTCGCCGGGAAGCGCACGACACGTGAGGTACTCGATGGCCTCGTGGCCGTCGGCCAGCACCGTGATCTCGTAGGCTCCCTCGCGCAGGCTATCGATGATTAGGTCGACGTCTCCGGGATTGTCCTCGACGATCAGTAGGTTCCGGATACTCACGCGTTCGATTCTATCCCGGGTCCGCCGCCTTCAGCGTGAAGCAAAACGTCGTGCCCAAGGATGCTGAGGTGTCGAGCCAGATCTCCCCGTCGTGGCGCTCGACGATGCGCTTCGCGATCGCGAGGCCGATGCCGCTCCCAGGGTACAGCTCTCTGCCGTGCAAGCGCTGGAACATCTGGAAAATCCGCCCAGCAAACCGCGGGTCGATGCCGATCCCGTTGTCAGAGACGCGAAACACGCAATCCGCGCCGCTGCGGGTAGCCTCGATCTCGATGCGTGGCGAGCTGGCGCGGAACTTCAACGCATTCCCGACCAGGTTCTGCAGCAGCTGGCCGAGCTGCCCTTCATCCGCCCACACCATCGGCAGCTCGCCCACCACGATCTCGGCTCCGGCCTCCTGGATGCTGGGTTCGAGGATCGCCAGGACGCGTCGGAAGACCTCGGAGGCGTCGACACGACCCAGGGCCTTGCCCTGAGAGCCAACCCGGGAGAACGCCAGGACATCGGACACCAGCTGCTGCATGCGGTGAGCCCCATCCACGGCGTAGTGGATGTAGCGATCCGCTCTCTCGTCGAGCTGACCGCGATAGCGCGTGGCCAGTAGCTCCGTGTAGGTCGCGACCATGCGCAGCGGTTCCTGCAGGTCGTGTGAAGCGACGTAGGCGAACTGCTCGAGCTCGGCGTTGCTGCGCCTGAGCTCGTCGTCGGCCCGCTTGCGCTCGGTGATGTCGATGATCGCCGCCAGCGTGAACACCCCCGCCTCGGACTCGAACGGGTTGAGGCCGATCTCGATGGGGAACTCGCTGCCATCCTTGCGCTCACCAAACAGATCGCGTCCGGCGCCCATGGCCCGCGCTCGCGGATCCTGGAGGAAGTCGGCTACCAAGCCCGGGTGCCACTCGCGGAAGCGCTTCGGCACGAGGATCTCCAGGGGCTGTCCGATCAGCTCGTCACGCTTGTAGCCGAACAGGACCTCGGTGCGACGGTTCACCAGGCCGATGATGCCCGAGGCGTCGGCGAGCACCATCGCGCTTGGCGCCGCCTCGACCACGAGCCTGAACATTGCTTCCGCGCGGCGACGCTCGGTGATGTCGTTGATGGTCGCGAGGGTGAACTTGCCATCCGGAGTATCCAGTGGACTGAGACCGATCTCGACCGCTACCTCGCTGCCGTCCTTGCGTCGCGCGAACAGCTCGCGCCCCGCACCCATCGCGCGTGACTTCGGCGAGAGGAAGAACGCGTCGACGAGGGCCGGGTGCTGGCCAGCGAAGCGCTCGGGGAGCAGAGCCTCGACGGGACGCCCCATCAGCTCCTCGCGCGAGTAGCCGAAGAGCTTCTCCGCGCCCTGGTTCAGCAGCGTGATGCGGCGCCGATCGTCGACCATCAGCATCGCCGTGGGTGCGCCTTCGACGATCAGCCTGAACCAGCTGTCTGCGTGCGCGGAAGACGCCCCCGACATGGCTGGCAGTATACGGCCCCCTGCTTGCGATCCAACAGCGCGGCGCCTCCGAGCAAGAACCATCGACGCCGTAGCCTCCCGTGGCGCGCTCGCGATCGCGGAACTCCGCGGATCGCAGGAACCGCGGAATTTGCAGCTGTCGTAAGGCAGAGTAGCTTGGACTGCGGAGGCCCCCACGGATCCACCAAAGCTGGTGTCCAAGCAGCGATGAGGAGCGCTAGACTCGAGAGCCGGGAGCGCGCAGGCTGGGCCATGTTGCGACGCGGCGCCTCGCTGTCCCTGGGGCTGGTGCTGTCTTGCGCTCCGCGGGCGCTCCCGCCGCGAGCCCAGGTTGACGTTCCGGTCCGGGGTGTGGAGACCCATCGGCGCTCCTCTCCCCCAAACCCGCCTGCTTGTCCCGAGCTCCAGGCTGAAGAGGGTTACCCGCCGTGGCATCGGGGGCTCGTGAAGGAAACATGCGTGCGAGGCGCTCGCGGCCGCTGGCAGGTTCGGGCGGACGATTCGGACCCAGACGGCTGGAGACACTGGCTGGACTTCACTCCGACCACCGGCAGCGACGCGAAGGCCTTCAGCGTGGAAGTCGTCGCACCGATGGCCCTCGCGCTGCGCAGCGACGGCGCCGCGGTGGTCGTCGACCTGAAGGATCGAGTCAGCCTGATCGCCACCGACGGAGAGCTGGTCTGGCGCAAGGCCTTCCCCCGCTGCGGTTACGCCTACTCGGTCGCCATCGACTACGACCACCACATCAGTGTCAACTGCGGGTACTCGCTACTTCACTTCGAACCAGATGGTCAGCTTGCCTACCAGAAATGGCCGTTCGGCAACCACAGCCTCGGAGGCCCGTGGGTCGATCGCGACGGGACTCTGTACCTCAGCGGAGAGGGCACGGTCGTCGCATTGAATCCTCACGGTAAAGAGATATGGCGGGTCTCCACCGGCTTCAACCGCGCCCTCAGTCAGCTCGGCTGGCTCCCCAGCGGAGACATGGTCTTCGACACCAGCATGGCCGAGCTCCACTCCAACCCGGAGCAAACCCACGGTCTGCGCATCTACTGGCAAGAAGAACCGCCGGAGCTCTTCGTGATCTCTCGCACTGGAAAGATCGTGAGCCGAGAGCAGCACGACGGCGAGCCGACGCGGGGCTGGCCCGAAGCGCTTCCCTACCCCGAAGACGGCAGCCATCGCATTCCCGAGCCGTAGCCTCCCGCTCGGGGTTTGGGGGTGAGGGAGCGCCGCGTGCTATGA
Organism: Polyangiaceae bacterium; assembly: GCA_041389745.1. GTDB lineage: Bacteria > Myxococcota_A > Polyangia > Polyangiales > Polyangiaceae > JAHBVY01. The sequence continues at coordinate 6,329 of JAWKRF010000039.1, read as the reverse complement.
AGCGCCCATGGCGCGCAGCCGCGACTTCGACCTGGACCAAGCACTCGATCGCGCCGTGGAGCTGTTCTGGCGTCAGGGCTACGCGGGCACCTCCGTGCGTCAGCTGTGCGACGCCATGGGCATTCAACCGGGCAGCTTCTACGCAGCGTTCGCCAGCAAGGAAGCTTGCTTTCAGCGCGCTCTCGCCCGCTACCTCGAGCAGCAACTCCTGCCGCTGCCGCCAGGGCCTGCTGCCGTTCGTGCCTGGTTCGAAGCGATCACCCATGGCAGTCGTCGCGGCAAGGGCTGCCTGCTGGTCAACTCAGCGGTCGAGCTGCCCGGTCTGGACGCAGAGAGCCAGCGCGTCGTGGCCCAGCGCATCCAGGCGATGGAGACCTTCTTCGCTCGTTGCCTGAAGGAGCGGCCGGATGCCAAGGAGCTCGCGGAGGCTCTCGCCGCCAGCGTGATCGCGATCCACGTGCTGGCCCGCAGCGGGTCCAAGGTCAGCAAACTGCAGCGCGTGGCGCGGCGGGCGTTGGACGCTGCGGGTCTGCTGGAATGAGCACCTCGCGAGCGCCTTGACTATCTTGAGCGATCGTTCAAGATAGCGCCGATGCTGGCGAATGCGTTGGTCTACCTGGTGGCGCTCTTGCACGTCCTGTTCATGGTCCTCGAGACGTTCCTGTGGACGACTCCCGGGGTGCGCGGGCGCTTCGGCAACAGCGCAGCGCAGGCAGAGCAGACACGAGTACTCGCCGCGAATCAGGGGGTCTACAACGGCGCGCTGGCCGCGGCTCTGGTCTGGGGACAGCTCGCGCACCAGCCGAGTGTGGTGAAGAGCGTCCTGGCGATCATCGTCGCCGTGGGCCTGTACGGTGGCTACAGCGCGAAGCGCTCGATCCTGGTGATTCAGGCGCTCCCCGCCGCCGCTGCGTTGCTCGCGAACTGGTGAGTCAGCCAGCTTGCTGTTTCCCCGCGGAGCTCGTTTGCCTGGGGCGTACGGCTCTTGATGCTGGCCCTGGCGACTCGCCAGCCCGTACGCCGAGTCTACACGCTAGCTCTCGATGACGAACAACAGCTCCTCCGCAAGTCCTGCGTCCAGCGCCTGCAACGCTTCGTGCTGCTTCCGCGCGGCGTCGTTGTGTCCGAGGTTGGCGTACCCAATGCCCAGACCGTAGCGCAGCCGAGCGTTGTCGGGCTCCAGCAGCAGCGCCTCCTGATAGGCGTCCACCGCGCGCTGGTGCTCGCCGAGCTCCGTCAAAGCCAGCGCCAGCTGTGCGTGCGCCTCGGTTCGATCCGGATCGAGCTGTACCACTCGCTCGTAGGCCACGACGGCGTTGTCGAGCCGCTTCAGGCGCTCGAAGAGGCGCGCGAGCTGCAGCAGCGTGCTGACGTCATCGAGACCCAGCTCCACTGCCTTGAGGCAGGCCGCGGCCCCGTCGTCCGTTCTGCCCACCTTCAGGTAGCCAAAACCCAGGGCGGCGAAGAGTGATGCGTCGTCCGGAGAGAACTCGGTCGACTTCTCCCAGGCGGCGATCGCCTCCTCGGTCCGCCCCGTGTGCATCAGCGCCGCGCCGAGGGCGTACTGGGCGTGGGCGTGATCCGGGTCCATGCGCAGACAACGCTTGAACGCCGCGGCGCTCTCGTCGTGACGGCCCATGCGCTGGTAGGCCACGCCGAGGCGATGGTAGCCGTCGGCGGACGGGTCCTTCTTCAGCAACTTGCTCAACGCGAACACGCTACCTTCGTGGTCCCCGGCCTCCTCGCTCGCCTGAGCCAGCTGCTCGATCAGCTCATCGGACTCCGGCTCCAGCTCCAGCGCTGCCTTGAGCGCAGGCACCGCGCCCGCGGCGTTGCCTGCCGCGAACTCGGCCTGTGCCAGCGCTTGGTAGGTGGCGGCGTCTGCCAGGCCCGTCTCCAGTGCGGACCGGTAGGCCTGGGCGGCGACGGCGTGATCGCCGGCTTCGGCAGCCGCTTCCGCGAGGAGCAGCTGGGCGTCACCGCGCGAGGCGTCGATCGACAGGCAGTGCTGGGCCGCGGTGGTCGCGTCCCCGACGTAGCCGAGCGCTCGCAGGCTCACGGCGAGGCAGTACCAGTCATGAGCGTTCACCTCGGCGCTCTGGGTCACGACTTGCAGCGCGTCGACCGCCTGCTCGTGCTGCTCGGCTGCCGACGCGCTGTAGCCGAACAGCCGCTGGGCCTCGATGCGCTCGGGATCGAGATTGACCGCCTGCTGAAACAGGTCGAGCGCGGTGCCGTGCTCTCCGCGGTCACTGTGAGCCTCTCCCAGGCGACACAGCACCGCGGCGCTCGGGTGCGCGGCCTTCGCCTTCTCCAAGGCGTCAATCAGCTGATCCACGCGCTGAGTGCGACGGCACAGGTCACTCAACAGCTGCAGGCTCTTCTCGGAGCCGGGGTCCAGCGCGACCGAGCGGGACAAGGCCTTCACGGCGTCGTCGAGCCGCTCGAGCTTGATGTACAACGCGCCGAGGCGCATGCAGGCGTTCGCGTTGTTCGGATCCAGCTCCACCGCGCGCTCGAAGCTCTCGAGCGCAGGCTCGTTCTTGCCCTGGGCCAGCAGCGCGATCGCCAGCTGGTAGTGACCATCCCCGTTGCTCGGCTCGAGCTCCACGAAGGCGCGCCCCGCCGCCTCGGCGCCAGCGAAGTCCTTGAGCGCCAGGCGGCACTTCGCGGCGTGGAAGCTCGCCTGGGAGTGGCGCGCGTCGAGCTGGACGGCGCGAGCGTACGCTGCCTCGGCGGCCTGCAGGTCCCGCTCGCCCTCCAGCGCGCGACCGAGCTGGAACTGCGCCTCGGCGCTGTCCGCGGCGACGCCCAGCGCGCGCTCCGCCGCGCTCTTCGCCTCGGCGAACGACTGCTGTTCATTGAGCGACGTGGCGAGCAACACGCAGGCCGCGGCGTCGCTCGGCTGCGCCGCGAGGAGGCGCTCGAAGCGCGCAGCCGCGTCGGCGTGTCTGCCGGCTCGCGCCAGGCTGATACCAAGGAGCCGGACCACCTCCAGATCGTCTGCGAGCTGCTCGGCGCGCTCCAGCGCATGGATCGCCTGATCCGCTCGACCCATCGCCGTGCACAGCAAGCCGAGTCGCTTCTGCAGCTCGGCGTTCTGGTCGTCGAGCTCGACGGCGCGCTGCAGACACGCCATGGCGTCGTCGGGGCTGATGCGTTCGTACGCAGTCGCGAGCTGCGCCCAGGTCTCCGAATGGTCGGGCCGAAGCTCGCTGGCTCGGCGCAGCACGTCGACGGCCTCCCCTTGGCGGCTCACGGCGATCAGCACGTAGCCGTAGGCCAGGAAGGCGTCCGCCTCTTCTGGCAGCAACTCCGTCGCGCGCTTGAGCCTGGGCAGCGCCTCGCCATGACGACCGACTGCCGCCAGGCACTCCCCCAGGCGCAGATTCGTCTCGGGGTCATCGGGATTCGCCTGGAGCGCGGTCTGCAGCGCGTCGAGCGCCGCAGCCGCGTGGCCCAAGCGGGCGCGGCACAGACCCATGGCGCGATGCGCGGCGGGGAACTCCGGCTGCAGCTCGGTGGCTGCATAGTAGGCCTCGATGGCCTCGGGATACTCCCCCAGCTCCGCGGCGCTGTTGCCCAACTCGAAGAACGCGGCAGCGTTCTTCGGCTCCACGATCGTTACCTTACGGAATGCCTCGAAGGCCTGACGGTGCTCACCGAGCGCTCGCAGCCTGAGCCCCACCTGAAAGCGCAGCTGCATGTCTCCAGGCGCTCCGTTCATCGCCTTCATGAACGCCTGGATGGCCTCGCGTGCCAGCCCTTGCTCCTGGTAGACGGCGCCCAGCTCCAGCGCCGCCTGGGGTGAGCTGCCTCCGAGCTCGTCGACTCGCTTCATGGCTCGAGCGGCTTCGGCGGCACGCCCCAGCTGGCGATACAGCGCGCCAAGCCTTCGCCAGCTCTCCACGTTGGTGTCGACCAACTCGACCTGCTTCTCGAGCGCTGCCACCGCCGCCGCCGCGTCCCCGAGCGCCTCACAGCTCGTCGCCAGGAGGCCCCACAACTCAGCATCGTTGTCCCGCGCCGGCGCGGCCACATCCAGTGCGCTGCGCGCCATCTCCCAGTTGCTCGCTGCTGCCTCGAGGCGCCCAACCACCGCCTGGGCGTCGACATTTCCTGGCTCCAGGCGCGCGACTTGGCGGTTTGCTTCGAGGACTCCAGCGTCTCCGCTGATGCCCTGGAGCTCCGCTGTGGCGCGCAGCTCCGCCAGCCGTTTCCACGCGGCAACGTCGTTGGGCTCCAGGCCAACCAGCTGGTTCAAGGCCTGCGCCGCCGCCGCGACCTGACCGAGCTCGCCGCGCGCGGCGGCCAGTCGGCGCCAGAGCTCGGCATCCTTCGCCTGGCTCTGCACGAGCTCGCTCAGCACGTGCTCCAGCTCTGCGTGCCGGCCGAGGCGTTCCAGCACATCGGCATAGCCACGGCGCAGCCCTTCACTCGGCGTCGCCGCCAACGCCTTGTTGAAAGCGACCGCCGCCTTTCCGTCTTCACCCAGCGCCACCGCGAGGCGCGCCATCGCTGCGTGGGCCGGGGAGAAGTCGGCGTCGAGCTCCAAGGCGCGGGCGTACGCCTCCAGCGCGGGCCGCGTCTCCCCGAGGTTGTCCAGAGCCTCCGCGAGTTGCTTCACCGCCTTCGCGTCCGTCAGCGCCCCGGGATCACCGAGCGTCGTCCTGACGTCGCCCCAGCGCTGCAGCTCGTGCTGAGCATCTGCCAGCTCGAGCCGCAGCCCCGGGTCGTCTGCGCCAAGCTGCAGGGCACGTGCGAGGGCGTCGGCAGCGGCGCTGGCGTCCCCCAGGCGATGCCTCACCGACCCCAGGGAAGCGAACAGGTTCGGATCGTCCTGCCGCAGGGCCACCGCGGCCTCGAAGGCCTCCGCAGCTTCCGTGTCGCGCCCCAGGCGCTCGAGAGCGCCGCCCAGCGTCACGTGGAGCGCGAGTTGATCGGGTCGAGCGTCGACGCTCTGCCGAAGGTAGGGCAGCGCCTCCTCGTCTCGTCCGAGGCGCACCAGTAGACGGCCCAACACCGACGCGCCCTTGTGGAAGTCGGGATCGAGCGCCACGGCTCGAGTCAACGCCGCGACGCTGCCGTCGGGATCCTTCAGCTTGACGCAGGCCTCACCCAGGAGCTTGTACGCCTCGGCATCGTCTTGCCTCTGCGCGACATAGCGGTCGAGGTGGGGTCTGGCCTCCGCGAAGCGCTCGAGCTGCGACAGGCAGCGCCCGGCGCCGAGCAGCGCCTCGAGGTCGTTCGGCTGCCTTGCGACCAGCCCCACGAAGCTCTCGGCCGCCAACTCGAGCAGCTCTTGGCGCTCCGCCAGCTGCGCGAGCTTGCGCAGGGCTTGCATGTCTTCGGGAGACTGCGCGACCACGGCCTTCAAGGCGGCGAGGGCGTCCCCCTCGTGACCCAGCGCCTGTTGCGCCTCTGCCAGGGCACGCTGTACGTCGAGGTCGCCTTCCCCCGCGGCAACGAGCTTCTGCAGGAGCGGCGCTGCCTTGACCCAATCCTCGACCTCGACGTAGCAGAAGGCCAGCGGGCGCACGACGTCCGCGTGCGCGCCATCCAGCTCGAGACATCGCTCGAACCGCTGAACCGCCTGTGCCTTGTTGCCCGATAGCAGCAGCGCTCTCCCCCAGTCGGCGTGGAGCGCGGCGTCGTCCAGGCCGCTCGCTGCACGCTCGAAGGCGTTGGCCGCTTCCGTGGGGTCATCCAGCTCGAGCTCGGCGCGTCCGAGGCGCAGCCAGGCCTGAGCGAGTCCGGGCTGCAGCGACGTGAGCTGCCTCATGCAGCGGCTCACGTTGCGCGCGTCGTGCCTGGCCTCGTAGAGCTCGCCGAGTCGTTGCCAAGCCTCACTCAAGCCTGGATCCAGCTCCGCTGCCCGCTCCGTCGCTGCGATCAGCGCCTCGTCCCCGTCGTCCGACCGCAGCTGCCAGAGGGCGCTGGCGAGCAAGCGGAACCCGGTCGCGCCATCCGGAGCCAGCCTCGTCAGCTGCCCCAGCGTGCTCAACGCAGCTTGGAACGCCCCGCGCTCCATCTGCAGGACGCCGAGCTTCTCGAGCGCCGCTGGATCGTTGGGCTTGAGCGCCGCGATCTTGGCCAGCACCTCGCTGAGCTCCTCCTCGCGCCCCAGCTTCCGCAGCAGCTCACCCCAGGTCTCGAGGATGTCCAGGTCGTCGGGAGAGACCCGGGACGCCTGCTCGAAGCAGGCCACCGCCTCGTCGTTGCGCCCGAGGTCGACGAAGACCTTGCCCAACCCGAGGTGCACCTCACCGCGGTTCGGCTCGAGCTCCACGCAACGCCTGAAGGCCGCGATGGCATCCTCGGTGTTGCCC
>JAWKRF010000038.1:0-73414 GCA_041389745.1 Polyangiaceae bacterium | reverse complement strand
TGCCTGGCAGCTGACAGCCGCAACCACGGCGCGAGCTCACCTGGTAGTTGCTCTCCGAGGGCATGGGCGCCGCTCCGCTCATCGGGGCGTCCAGTGGCTCATCGGAGAACTCCACTCCGCCAGCGGCGCCCACGTCCACACCCTCGGGACCATCGACGGGTTGCATCATGCTGGACAGCGGCCCTTGCACGACCTGGGACTCGTCCACGGCGACGAAGCTCGTGTAGCGGGTCACCAGGTCGAACTCGAGGCCGAGCTTGGTGATGCTCGCTTCCGCGCGATCTCGGCCCTGTCCAGAACGCAGCTGCTCCTCGTAGTCGCTGATCTGGCCGCGCGCCCAGAGTGAGCCCAGCACCTTTTCGGCGCGATCACCCAGCGCGGGCGCTCGGCGCACGACCTCGATCTCGTAGCGTTGCTTGCCGGCGCGCGCCGAGATCTTGGGCGCTCTCGCAGGAGCCTTGGTGTACTCACCGTGGAGAGCCAGCGCGTGGCTCGCGAACAGATCGGGCACCTGATTCGGGGTCACGTTTCGTGGGGTCATACCGCCCCACTCGATGTGCAGGTCGGTGAGGATCGCCTGATCGATGACGTGATAGAAGCGGTTGACCGCCCCCAGTGGATCCTCCCGGGAGCTCACGTAGGTGGCGACGCCGCGCCCTGCCTTGCTCAGGCCGTCGATCAGGTTGCGGTTGGGCGAGGAGCCGACACCCATGGTGAAGACTCGAGCCTGGGCGTCCTTGCTGGTCGCAGCGCGTGTGAAGCGCTCGCCCTTCTCGATCAGCTCGGACTCGTTGCCCACGAAGCCATCGGTGAGGAAGAAGACGTAGCGGTTGCGACCGGGAGTCACCCGGGGTGCGAGCGCCGCATCGATCGCCTTCGCCATCTCCGTGCTGCCCCCAGCCCGCAGGGTCGAGACGAAGTTCTGCGCCTGCTGCAGCGTGGCCGAGTTCGCGGGCTGCGCGCTGTCGAAGAGCTGCCGGGTGCCCGAGGCGAAGGTGATGACGTTGAATGTGTCCAAGGGGCGCAGGCCGCCGAGCGCCTGGCGGATCGCGTCGCGAGACAGACTCAGGGGCAAGCCGTTCATGGAGCCGGAGACGTCCACCACGAAGATCAGCTCGCGGCGCCCGACCAGCGCGTCCACGTCGACCCCCGGAGGCTGAATCACCAGGGAAAAGTAGCCCGGTCCGCTCTCGTTGCTGGTGAACAGCGTCGCTCGGGGACGGTCGTCTGCCACGCGGTAGCGAAACACGAAGTCGCGGTTGGGGACGCTCGCTTGATCCTTCAGCGCGAGTCGCAAGGAGCCGTCGCTTCGGGCCTGCTTTTCAACCTGGTGCGTCGGAACGTCGATGTCCGTGAGCGGCTGGCCCGCGTTGGCTACGACCTCCAGCGAGATGTCGTGCCCGCTGCGCTTACCCTGACCGACGTACGGGGGTGAGATACGGGATGCGTCAGTAACGCGAGTCGTATCCGCGTGGGTACCTTTGCCCGATTGCGGTCCGCCCAGGGCTTCTCCCGGCATGTAGCGAGGGCCCACGACCATCGGAAACACGAACTCGTACCATCCGGCGTCGTAGCTCAGATCTTGAACGTAGCGCACCACGACTTCGATCGCGGACTTCGGTGGAATGTTCGCGACGCTCTGGGTGAAGACGTTGGGTCGCTCTTGCTCGAGCAACGCTGCGGTGTGTCCCTCTCGCTTCGCCTTCTCGTAGGTGCGGCGCGCCTCGGCGCGCTTCTTGATTTCCGCGTTGATTTTTCGCTCGCCGATCTGCATGTGCAGGTGGTTCACGGCGCTGTTCTCGGGCAGCGGGAAGACGTACAGCACCTCGATGGGATTCGCGGCGGTGTTCTCGTAGGTCTGACGTACCTCCACCTCGGCGACGAACTCGGTGATCCTGGCGGAAACGTGAGTATGCTTCAGCGGCACGCGCGCGCGCTCGGTGGCGTCTGGGGCTCGCTTCTTCGTCTCGACGACCTCCAGGTGCGGTAGCTCCCCGGGCTCCGTCATCACCGCCGCTGGGAGCTTCTTGAAGCCCTTGGACCAGGCTGCCGGGTCCAGCGTGGGATTGTCCACGCGCGACTGCCCGTGGGCGCTCCCCGTGCAAACCAGCAAGAGCCCCAGGACCACCCACCAACTCAGCCTCCAGCGCGCGCCACCCATAGCCCCCCCTTGCCCCAACGGGCCGTAGAGTGCCTGGAACGCGCGACGAACCCAGCCCTTACACCCACTCCGAGTTTTTTCTTGGGGGTGAGGCGAGTCGCTCAGCCGGCTCGACCGGCGCGAGGAGGTTTCAGGTCTGGGGTGATACGAGCGAAAGCGGAAAAGGATCCCCGGGACGCCTCTCAGGAAGCTTCGTGGAGTCTGCTCAGACAGACGCTGCGTACGCCGTCGGCCGAGCACAGGCGCTCGACCACCTGCTCCAGTCGGTCCGAGTTGCCGCGCACCTCCAGGATCAGCACCTGCTGCGCGTCGTGTCCGATCTTGCGCTCGTGGCTGATCACCTCGAGGCTCACCTCGAGGCCGTCGAGCTGCTCTTCCAGCCGTTGGAGCTCTGCGTCCGCGTTCGAGCTGAGCTCGATGGTCAGGCGTCGCCGAGCCCGGTTATCCTCAAGGAAACGCAACACAGCCAGGGCCACCAACCCGAGCAGCGTGACCGAGCCAGCTGTCAGGTACATGCCCGACCCCGCGCAGAGTCCGATAGCGGTCACCAGCCACAGACCGGCGGCGGTCGTCAAACCTCTCACGCTCACCCCGGTGCGCAGGATGGCGCCACCCGCGAGGAAGCCAATTCCTGCCACCACCGCCGCGGCGATGCGCGACGGATCGACGTACTTCGCTGCGGCGCTGTCGCCTTGCCAGTACGAGAACTCCGTCGACAGCACCATGAACGTTGCGCCGGCGAGCCCGACGAGCAAATGAGTGCGGAGCCCAGCCGCGCGTGCTCTCGCCTCGCGCTCGTAGCCGATGGTCGCGCCGAGCAGCGCGCCAGCGACGAGTCGCAGCAGGATTTCGGATTGGCTGAGCACGCGTCCTATTCCGGAGCGCCTCCACCGGCGACGTACGAAGCTGCATTCACCACCGTGGTGGGCATCGAGAACCAGAAGGCATCGTGGCGCCGTCCCTGACAGCCTCGGAAGAATCGGGTGCCCGTCTGCCTCGAACCGCCCGCTGGTTCGTCCACGAGTCGCGCGAGCTCAGCCAGACTCAGCGCGAGCTTGTGTTTCGTCTCCTCCACCAGCTTTCGGGCGATCAGTTCTCGTTCCGTCGTGGGGAGCTCGGCCCCGGCGAGGTGCATCAAGTCGATCAGGCTCTGCGCCCGGTAGCGAACGACCCGTCGCTCGGCGGAATCGCTCGTCGCATCGAGGCCGAGCTCGGCGATGGCGTCGAGATACGCCGCGCGCTTCCGTTTCGCCTCGCACAGACAGCGCGCGCATTCGTCGGCGGCATCGTCTTCAAGGGCCGGCAGAGCCACCTCGAAGATACAGATGCTGCACTCGAGTGACTCGACGACCAAGAGCAGTAGTCCGTTCATTTCTTCGTCGTTCATGCCGGCGAGATCCCTGATTGATTGCTGGCACAGGAGAGTGCGTGGATGGGGCTGCAGGGACCGTGCCGCCTGACCAGAACCGAGGACCTGCCCGAGAAGCGGTCTGCACGCAGCTGGATTGCGGTGAGCTTCGCCACGCGGACTCGCGCTCCCGTGGCGTCCTCGCCCTCTACATTGGTGCGACGGTTGCAGAGCAGCCGGCCATGAAGACACACAGCGCGCCGAGTGTTCCAAGCGCATCGGCCTCGAAAGGATGGACATGGCCCCTCGAACGCCGACTCTGGTGATCATCAGCGGCCCCTCTTGTGCGGGGAAATCACCGCTGAGGCGCGCGCTGACTCGCCGCTTCCCCGAACTCGGGGAGCGGTTGCGGAGACCGGTGCTGTTTCACTCGCGAAGACCCCGACCGGGAGAACAAGAGGGTGTCGACTACCACTTCCGGACTCGTGGCGAGATCGACGAGCTGAGGAAGGACGGTAGATACCTGGTCTTCGAGACGCGCAACGACGTCCAGGCCATCAACTTGCCCGAGTTCGCGGAAATGCTGAGCGGCGGCGACGTCCTGTACGAAGGCAACGTCCACATCGCGCTTGCGCTGAAGGCTCGGGCCTCGTCGACGCTGCCCGAGTGTCGAGTAGTCGACTTGTTCCTCTCTCCGCTCTCGTCTCGGGAGCTGCGCGAGCTGGTTCAACGTTCTCCAGCACCGGAACGTCACCTGTCCGAGCTGATGCGACGGCGGCTACTGCGTCGTGCATATCGGCAGGAGCAGTCCCTCTCACTGCCGCAACTCCAGGACATCGAGGTGCGTGCGGAGGCAGCGTTTCATGAGCTATCACACGCTGCGGAGTTCGAGCATGTCATCGCGAATCACGACGGCGAGGACAGTGACAACTGGGAGCTGCTGCCTGAGCCCGTTGGTGACGCCCGAAGCACTCTGGAAGCGCTCGTGGCTCTGTTTCAAGGGGAGGCCTGCTCCGCGCTCGAGAGCTGGCCGAGCGACTTGCTCCCTCCTCCTGACTGCTCGGACAACGGATTGCCGAGCTAGCCCCGCGAGGGCCAGTGCCACGCTGCGGTGTGCTTGCGCCTCGACCGAGACGCGCTTGCGACTCATGGGAGCGCTTCGGCGCCGCGTTTCTGGCGGGAAATGCTGGCATGGTTGCTGCTCGGCGGGGCGGACACCCATTCAGCGAAAGGAAGGGCATGAGCGTCGCAAAGATCACCGAGATATCGAGCGAATCCAGCAAGAGCTTCGAGGACGCGATGCGCGTCGGCATCGAGCGCGCGTCGAAGACGATTCAGAACATCGAGGGGGCCTGGCTCAAGGACCAGCAGCTCTTGATCAAGAACGGGACCGTGACGGCCTTCAGGGTGACCATGAAGCTCACGTTCGTGCTGAAGGAGTAACGACCCGAGGCCGCAGCGCCGCGCCCCCGATCACCGGATTGCCTCTGGGATCGGGCGCGTCGCGCTCCGCGAACCGCCTCTGGCTCAGAGCAGTGAGCAGGCCGCGGCGCAGAGGGCGCTCACGAGCACCAGAACGAGTAGCGCTCGCGCTGCGGATACCGCGCGCGGGCGCTCGGCGGCGACCAGCGGCCGTTCTAGCTGGTCGGAGATCAGCTCGGCGAGGTGCTTCGGTCGTCGTCCATTGAGTTGACTGATTTGCTCTCGGCAGCTGAAGCCATCCGCGCAGAGATGTGCCTGCCGGTTTGCGTCGTCGAGCGCAGGCAGCAATTTCCGCGAAGCAATGGCTTCGCTGAGCTTGAACTTGTCGCGCTCGAACCCGAAGGCGCCTGCCATCCCGCAGCACCCGTCGTTGGGCCAGTGTACGTCTGCCCCCATGCGCCGAAACAGCTCGTTCTCCGCGTCGAAGCCGACCACCGCGTGCTGATGACAGTGGCCTTGCACCAACACGCGACTCTCCAGGGGGGGAGGGGAGAAGTCGATCTCCACCAGGAACTCGGCCAGCGAACGACTCAGGGAGCTGAGCTTCTGCGCGCGTTCGTCAGTGGGGAGTAGTCCCGGCAGTTCATCCCGGAAAGCCGCCAGACAGCTCGGCTCAGCCACGATGAGCGGAGTGTCCTTGTCGAGTTCCTCTTCGAGTGCGTCGAGGTTGCGTTGCCAGAACTGCCTTGCACGTTCGAGCATACCGAAATCATACAGCGGTCTCCCGCAGCACAACGTCTGGTCGAGCACCACGACATCGCAGTCAGCGGACTCGAGTACGCCCACGCAGGCGATCAGTGTATCTGCGAGGAAATAATTGTTGAAGGTGTCTGCCCAGAGTACGACCCGAGGGCCAGTGCTCTCGGGCTTGTCGTGGCGGCGCCACCAGGAGCGAAACGTCTTGGGTGCGAAGCGGGGGATGGTGCGCTGCGGAGCGATGCCGGCCACCCACTTGGCGATCCGGGCTAGCCCTGGCGCGTGGGAGAGAAGGTTCGAGAGCCTGGGGAGCCACGAGGCGAGTCGAGCCCAGTACATGATGAGGCCAAACGCGTACGCGTGCCGTGGGCGGCCGTGGCCGCGATAGTAGTGCGAGAGGAACTCCGCCTTGTACGTGGCGATGTCCACGTTCACCGGGCAGTCGCTCTTGCAGCCCTTGCAGGACAGGCAGAGGTCCAGTGCTTCGGCGACTTCCTCGCTCTGCCAGAGATCGCGCACGACTTCACCCTTGGTCATCTCGAAGAGCATGTGGGCTCTGCCTCGGGTGCTGTGCATCTCGTCCCTCGTGACCTGGTAGCTCGGACACATCACGCCACCGCTCTCGCGGCGACACTCGCCTACGCCAACGCAACGCAGCGCTGCGTGCGCAAAGCTGCCGTGGTCACTCGCGTAGCCGAACTCGACGGCTGGATCGGTGCGGAGTTCGTCCTTCGCCAGGCGTAGGTCCTGTGTGCGCTCTCGGGCGCCCACGATCTTGCCTGGGTTCATCTTGCCCAGGGGATCCCAGATCTGCTTGAACTCCTCGAACGCCTGGATCAGCTCTGCGCCATACATCTTGGGCAGCAGATCGGCCCGTGCTTGGCCGTCGCCATGTTCGCCGGACAATGACCCGCCGAGCGCGAGGCAAAGATCGGCCGCCTCGTCCGTGAAGCGTCGGAACGTCTCCACGCCCTGGGGTGTTGCCAGGTCGAAGGTGTAGCGACAGTGGATGCAGCCCTGCCCGAAGTGGCCGTAGAGCGCCGCCTGTACTTCGTACTTCTGCATCAGCTCGGTCAGGCCGCGGAGGTACTCTCCGACTCGTTCACAGGGTACGGCGCTGTCTTCCCAGCCTGGCCATGCGGAGTGCTCGCCAGGCACGAAGGCCGTCACGCCTAGAGCGCTCTTGCGGACTTCCCACACCCCTGCCTGCTGGCCCGGATCGGTCAGCAGGTTCATCCTCGGAGGCTTGGCTCCCTTTCGCAATGTGGCCTGGGCATGCTGTGCGCGCTCTCGAGCCTCCTCGGGTGAAGTTCCAGCAAACTCCACGAGCAACCAGCCGTTGCCGTCCGGAAGTGCATGCAGGGGGCCGGTGTCTCCGCGCTGTTGCTTGACGTGGTCGACCAGCGTCTGATCGAAACCCTCCATCCCGACTGGCTTCAGCTCCCTGAGTGTGCTGACGTGGTCGCCTGCTTGGTACACGTCATCGTAGCCGAGCATCAGCAGCGCGCGGTGCTTCATGGCGTCGATCAGCGTCAGCTCCGCCTCGAGGATCCAGACGCACGTGCCCTCGCTACCTACCAGGGCCTTGCCGACGTCGAAGCCGTTCTCGGGTAGCAGCGCGGGCAGGTTGTAGCCCGACACCCTGCGAGGGATCTGGGGGAATCGCTCGCGGATCAAGGGTGCGTAACGGTCGCGTAGATCGCGAAGCGCGCGGTAGATCTCGGCGCGCCTGCCGCCAGCCTCGAGATTGGCTCGATACTCCGCATCGGAGGTCGGCCCGACCGAGAGCTCGAGGCCGTCATAGGTCAACACCGTCATGCGACGCAGGTTGTCTTCTGTCCTCGGCCCCGGCCCGTAGAACTCCGACTGCAGAGCGTGCACGCCACAGGAGTTGTTGCCGAGCATTCCGCCGATCGTGCAGCGGTCGTGAGTCGATGGGTCGGGGCCGAAGGTGAGGTCGTACTCGCTTGCCGCTTCCCGCACGCGGTCGAGCACTGCACCGCACTCGACCAAGGCGCTACGGCGGATCGGATCGATATCGCGTACGCCGCCGAGGTACCTCGACGTATCGAAGATGACTGCAGCGTTGCAGCTCTGTCCGGCGAGGCTGGTGCCACCTCCTCTGGAGAGCACGGGCGCACCATGACGCCGACAGATCGCGATTCCGCGCCGCAGATCGTCGCTACTGCGGGGAGTTACCACTCCGATGGGGACGTGCCGGTAGTTGGACGCGTCGGTCGCGAACAGGGCCCGTGCCGCGCTATCGAAGCGTACGTCACCCGCCAGGTCGGATCGCAGCTCTCGCTCGAGCCGGCGATGCTCGGGGCCGGCGCCGGGTTTGCGTCTGAGTGGAAACAGGGGTCGAGCGTCCATGGGCTGCCCCTCAGCAAATCCCGTGCACGGATCGTGCACGCGGCAAGGTATGGAAGCACTTGGCTGCAAGACGTGGGTGATCCCGGAGGGCTTCATCCCCAGTGTGAGCACTGGGCCCTTTCCGGAGATGACCAGCCATGAGACGGCCTGCATCCTGAACACTTCGAGCGAGCCGGCTGACATCGAGATCCATCTGTTCTTCAGCGATCGAGAGCCGGTTGGTCCGTATCGAGTCGAGGTGGCGCCGAGGCGCGCGCTTCACCTCCGCTTCAACGACCTGGAGACGCCGAGTCCTGTTCCGCGCGACACCGACTACGCGAGCGTGATTCGGTCGTCCGTTCCCGTGGTCGTTCAGCATACTCGCCTCGACTCGCGGCAGGCCGCGAACGCGTTGTTGACCACGCTAGCTCACCCCATCCAACCGGGCTGACACATGCCAATCGCCACACCGAGACTCATTGCCTCCGAGCGGATGGCAGCGTGAGAGCAACGAAATCGTGCAGGCCAAGCACTGCTCGTGCAGGAGGTGCGAGGCTCTAGTGGATGCCGTGATGCTCGTCGCAGGCGGTACCGTCCTCGTGCTCGGCGTCATGTCGGCGCTGGTCAAGAACCGCCTGATCGTCTCCGAGGGAATCGTGGCTCTCGCAGTCGGTGTGCTCCTCGGTCCTGCGGTGCTCGCCTGGATCCATATCCATGGGGCAAAGCCTCACCACTGGCTCGGAGAGGTTTCGCGCCTGACTCT
The DNA here is from genome assembly GCA_041389745.1 of Polyangiaceae bacterium. Classification (GTDB taxonomy): domain Bacteria; phylum Myxococcota_A; class Polyangia; order Polyangiales; family Polyangiaceae; genus JAHBVY01. The sequence continues at coordinate 64,612 of JAWKRF010000038.1, read as the reverse complement.
TGCCGTCGCGCTGCTGGCGACATCACTCAGGTTGCCGCGGGGATTCCTGCGAGAGCGAGCGCGCTCGGTGACGGTTCTGCTCGCCGTGGCAATGCCCGTGATGTGGCTCGTGGCGAGCGGTCTGGCGAGCGGAGTCCTTGGCGTAGACTGGCTCACCGCGCTGCTGATTGGCGGTATCCTCACCCCCACCGATCCCGTGGTTGCCAGCTCCATCGTCACCGGCCGCATCGCCGGTGAACAGCTGCCGGCTCGACTGCGGCACATCCTGTCTTGCGAGGCCGGAGCGAACGACGCCCTCGCACATCCGCTGATTTTTCTCCCGGTTGCCCTGCTGGAGCACGCGCCAGCCACGGCGGCGGCGGATTGGCTACTGCACGAGATCGTCGTGAGCACGCTGGGAGGCGCGTTGCTTGGCGCTCTGGTGGGCTTCGGCACCGCGCGCGTTGTTTTGCGTGTTCAGGCTACCTGGGGCGTCGAGCGACCCTCTCACCTCACCATCACGTTGGCGATGGCGGTGATGCTCCTGGGTGCCGGGGGGCTCCTCGGTACGAATGAGCTGCTGGCGGTGTTCGTCGCAGGCCTCGTCTTCAAGGAAGTGACGGACGACGAGCAGCAACTCCGCGCGGAAAATGTGCCGGCCACCGCTGAGCGCTTTCTGCTGTTCCCTGTCTTCGTGTTCTTCGGCGCTGCGCTGCCCTGGAGAGCCTGGGCAGAGTCGGGCTGGACAATGGTGTCATTCGCGCTGGCGGTGCTGCTGCTGCGACGCTTGCCTCTGATGCTGATCCTGCATCGAGCGGTTCCCGCGATATCCGGTCCGTCCGAAGCGAGGTTCGCTGGTTGGTTCGGGCCGATAGGGGTTGCCGCGCTCTTCTATGCGGCGCGGTTATCAGAGCGCCTGAGCGATCCCTGGATCTTTCAGACTGCGTCGATCGTGATCGCGTCCTCGGTGGTGGCGCATGGCGTGACCGCAACGCCTCTGGTCAGGGCGTTCGGTCGTGGACGGAGAGCGGGAGGTTCGGAACACGCGTTGCAACCCTGAGGGCCCACACCCAACACGGAGAAAGCATGACCAACATCCCGCGAACCGCGTTTCCCGATGCGACCATTCCAGTGCTTCGCCATGGCTATGAGGCCATAGGCCGCTACTGTGACCAGCTGAACAGCGATGTGTTCCAGACACGGCTGTTCTTGAAGCGCGTGATCTGTCTGAGAGGGGAGAAGTGCGCCCGTCTGTTCTACGACACCGCCCGATTCACTCGCGTCGGGGTCGCTCCGCGCCGCGTCCGCAAGACCCTCTTCGGAGATGCGGGAGTTCAGAGCCTCGACGGAGAGACGCATTCCCACCGCAAGCAGCTGTTCTTGTCGCTCGTCTCGCCCGAGCGAATCGACGACCTGGAGGATCACTGGTTGCACGTCCAGGCGGAGCTACTGTTCGCCTGGGCTCGATCGGAGGGCCCCGTGGTCTTGCTGTCTTCGCTCGAGGTGGGGCTGATGCGCGCTGCTTGCCGGTGGCTCGGGATCCCGCTCGAACCTCGAGAGGAAGCGCGGCGCACCGACGACGTGGTCGGCATGATCGAGGGAGCCGGTGGAGTGGGGGAGCGCTACCTCCGCGGGCGTCTCGGACGACTGCGCGGAGAGAGCTGGATTCAGGCGGTCATCGAGAAGGCGCGCGCGAGCGGTCTGCGGGATGGCAGTCCCCTCGCCGAGGTTGCCAACCACAGGGAGCTGGATGGCTCATTGCTCGACAGCAAGGTCGCCGCGGTCGAGTTGCTGAACGTTCTGAGGCCGATCGTGGCGGTCAGTCGGTTCGGCATGTTTGCTGCGCTGGCGCTCTACCGCCAGCCGACGCTGCGCGAGTCGATGCACGACGACGTGGCCTGCGAGTGGTTCGTCGAGGAGGTTCGTCGCTTCTATCCGTTCTTTCCTTTCGTCGCGGCGAAGGTTCGGGAGGCTTTCAGCTGGCGCGAGATGGAGTTTCCGCGCGGGTGCCTCACGCTGCTGGATCTGTTCGGGACCAACCATGACTCGGAGTTCTGGGGTGATCCTCACGTATTCCGCCCGAGCAGATTTGCCTCGCACGTCCCTCAGCCGTTTCAGCCGATCCCCCAGGGCGGCGGCGATGTGGCGCAGAATCACCGCTGTCCAGGCGAGGGCATCGCGCGTCGGTTGACGATGTCCGTCGCCCGCCTGCTGACCACCATCGACTATTCCCTGCCCGAGCAGGATCTGCAGATCCGCATGAACCGGATGCCCGCCCGGGTGGAGAGCGGCTTCGTCATGGATCGCATCCGCTGGCGCGCTCGCACCCGCGCGCGCGCACCCGAGGCGATTGACGGCGCCAGGCGGACGGACGCGGTTCACCGGGTTCTAGACAATATTGCCGGGTGGAATTAGCAGGCCGGCTCGCCACTCGCGCGCGAGAACGCCCGTGGCTGGCATGCGCGACGCTGCTGGTCGCCACGCGTGGACGGCGCTCGCCTCTGGGCTAGCGCCGCGTCCATGACCTGGCACATCGGTTGCGTGCGGGGGCTGTGTCGTGTTGGCGCTTATGAGGAACGGAGACTGAAGATGTCGAATGTGAGTGAGTATGTCCTGGACCGGCTTTCCGAGTGGGGGATTCAGCGTATCTATGGCTACCCGGGGGATGGCATCAACGCGTTCCTCTACGCTCTCGAGGAGCGACGTGAGCGGCTGCGCTTCATACAAGCCAGACACGAAGAGCTAGCCGCCTTCATGGCGTGCGCTCACGCGAAGTTCACTGGGCAAGTTGGCGTGTGTCTGGCCACCTCAGGCCCCGGCGCCATTCACCTGCTCAACGGCCTCTACGATGCTGCGAAGGACAACCAACCTGTCCTTGCGATTGTCGGACAACAAGCAGCAACGGCTCTGGGAACCGACTACCAACAGGAAGTCGACCTGATCTCCCTGTTCAAGGACGTCGCGCATCACTACTGCCATATGTGCTCCACACCGTCTCAGGCGCGACACTTGATCGATCGCGGCATGCGTATCGCCCAGGCGCAGCGCGCCGTGACGTGCGTGATCATCCCCAATGACATTGGTGCGATGGACTACGAGGAGCCGACCAGGGAGCACGGGAACACGTTCACGGGCGTGGGCTACACGCCGCCCCGCGTGATCCCGCAAGTCACCCAGCTGAAGCGCGCTGCAGAGGTCCTCAACTCAGGCTCGAAGGTGGCCATGCTGATCGGCGCGGGCGCCCTCGGCGCAGGGGAGGAAGTGATGTCGGTGGCGGACGCTCTCGGCGCCGGGGTGGCGAAGGCACTGCTGGGGAAGGCCGCGCTGCCGGACGACCTACCCTACGTTACCGGCGGCATTGGGCTGCTCGGAACCGAACCCAGCGACCGCATGATGCGTGATTGCGACCGCTTCTTCATGGTCGGCAGCAGCTTCCCCTACTCCGAGTGGCTACCCAAGGAAGACGTGGTGGGGGTTCAGATCGACATTCGCCCCCGAAATCTCAATCTACGCTTCCCCATGGATGTTGCACTGTGCGGAGATACGCGAGAAACCCTGCGCGCGCTCCTGCCTCTGATCGAGCGCAAGGCTGATCGCTCCTGGCGCGAGACGATTGAGAAGAACGTGTCCGAGTGGTGGAAGAAGCTGGAGAAGCGCGCCTTCGAAGGCGGGGACCCGATCAATCCGCAACGCGTGTTCTGGGAGCTGTCGCCGCGGCTGCCCGATCGCTGCATTCTGACTTCGGACTCGGGCTCCTCGGCGAACTGGTGGGCGCGAGATCTGAAGATTCGGCCTGGCATGATGGCCTCCCTATCCGGCAACCTCGCGACGATGTGTCCCGGCGTGCCGTACGCCCTCGCCGCCAAGCTCTGCCATCCAGATAGGCCCGTCGTCGCATGCGTTGGTGACGGGGCGATGCAGATGCTCGGAAACAACGCGCTGATTACTGCCGCGCGGTACTGGGAAGAGTGGAGCGATCCACGCATGCTGGTCGTCGTGTTGAACAACCGCGACTTGAATCAGGTCACCTGGGAGCAGCGTGTGATGAGCGGCGACGCGAAGGCGGAGGTGACACAGACCATCCCGGAGTTCGACTACGCCGGCTACGCGAGGATGATCGGATTGGAGGGGATCCGGGTCGAGCGCGTGGATGACTTGACCAATGGAATCGAGGCAGCGCTCGCCGCGAAGAAGCCCTGCGTCCTGGAGTGCGTGACCGACCCCGAGACTCCACCGCTGCCTCCGCATATCAGCTTCGACCAGGCGAAGAAGTTCTGGAGCTCGATGTTGCGTGACCCAGCGCGGGGGGGAGCCGTGAAGCAAGCCCTACGCAACATGTTCCCCTCGGGCGACCAGTGAGCATCGACGCGGTTCAGACACGTAGCTTCACCATACCCACCGAACGCCCCGAGTCGGATGGCACCCTGAGCTGGACCTCCACGACCGTCGTCGTGGTCGAGGTCACGTCGGGCGACCTGACCGGAGTCGGCTACACCTACTGCAGTTCGGCCGCGGCGGCGCTCATCGAGCGAGTCCTGAGGGACGTAGTCGCAGGAGGCGATCCGATGGCCATCGAGCGTCATTGGTGGAGGATGCTCGAGGCCGTGCGGAACTTCGGACGGGAAGGCATCGGAGCTTGTGCGATCTCCGCCGTGGATCTCGCGCTGTGGGACCTGAAGGCCAAACGCTTGGGGCTCCCGCTCTGCGACTTGCTGGGCGCCGTCCGCGACGCCACGCCGATCTACGCGAGCGGCGGCTTCACCAGCCTGGAGGGCAAGGAGCTGGAGGAGCACCTCCACACGCTGCTCGAGACGGGGGCGGAGCGCGCCAAGATCAAGATCGGGCGGGAGCCAGAGCGTGATCCAGAGCGCCTTGCGCTCGCGCGTCGCGTCCTTGGTCGAGATCGGGTGCTCATGGTCGACGCCAATGGGGCGTATTCGATTCCAGAGGCCTTGCGGATTGCCGAGACCCTCGAGAGCTACGAAGTGGACTGGTTCGAAGAACCCGTATCATCGGACAACCTCGTGGGCCTGAGACGCGTCCGCGACACGACCTCGGGTAGCCTCCGCGTGACCGCTGGAGAATATGGATGGGACCCGTACTACTTTCGCCGTGTCCTGGAGTTCGATGCCGTTGACGTGCTGCAGTTGGACGTGACGCGTTGCCTTGGGATCAGCGGAGCGCTGCGGGTGATCCATGCCTGCGAGAGCCATCACAAGCCGCTCTCCTTCCACTGTGCTCCCGCCATGCACGCTCACCTCGCGTGTTGCGCGCGTCCGCTGATCCATTGTGAGTATTTCTTCGACCACGCTCGAATCGAGCAGATCCTGTTCGACCAGGTCGGCGTCACGAATGGTGTCCTGGAGCCCGATCGTTGCCGCCCCGGGCATGGCGTGAAGCTTCGCGCGAATACCGTTGGTCAGGGCAAGGCCGAAGGCGCCGACATCGTTACTCTTCAAGCGCAAGCACCGCTCGAATCAACGCGAGGTGAGTCAACGCCTGAGGGAAGTTACCTATGAGGTCGCCGTTGACCTGGATCTCTTCGGAGTAGAGTCCAGGTGGTTCGCGTAGGTCAGCATCCTCTCCAACACATCCCGTGCTCGCTCTCGACGCCCGCAGCGAGCGAGCACCTCTGCCAACCAGAAAGAACACGCGCAGAACGCATTGCGTTCGTCGCGGCGACGGCGCATCAGCGCTCGACCGATCAGGAGTTCCTTTTCGAGCGTCGCGAGGGTCTCCATGAAGGGATCATCTGCTGCGCAGAACAGCCCGCTTTGCTCGAGGAACAACAGGGCTGCGTCCACTTCCGAACCGCCAAAGGTCGCCGTGTAGCTCGTGCGAGTGTGACTCCACGCGTCGCGACGGATCGCATCTGCGACTTGGTCTCGCGCCTGGCGCACTCGGTTGACGTCGAGAGGAAGACTGCGTCGGCTGGCGAGCTCGAGCAGGCTATCGAGCGCGACCCAGATCTGGACCTTCGAATGCACGAAGTGTTTGCGCTCACCTCGCGACTCCCAGAGTCCTGCGTCCGCATCGTCCAGGTGATCGATCAACCAGGCTCCCATCGACTGCAGCCATCGCCAGTCCTCGTGGCTGATCCGATCCACGGCCGCGTCGAATCGCAGAGCCGCGCGCGCGTACTCCCCGTAGACATCCAGCTGTCGCTGGAAGGCGGCAGCGTTTCCGACGCGGACGGGCCGAGAGCCCCGGTAGCCTTCCAGGTGATCGAGGGTGGTCTCCTCCAACGAGGTCCCTGATAGCGAGTACGCCACGTCCAGGGGATCCCTCGAACCGCCGTCGTCGCGGCGGTGTGCAAGGTAGCCCATGAACGCGCGAGCTTCCTCCTGATACCCGAGGCTCATGAAGGCGTCGACGGTCCAGCAGGCGTCGCGCACCCAGCAGAAGCGATAGTCCCAGTTGTTCTCGCCCCCGATCACCTCCGGCAGGCTCGTCGTCACGGCTGCGGCGATGCCGCCGCTCGGGCGGTGTGTAAGCAGCTTCAGCACGAGGAGCGAGCGCTCGACTTCGCGCCGCCAGCGCCCTCGGTAAGGACATTGCGCGAGCCACTGACGCCAGTAGTCGAGCGTTCGTGTGGGCGCATCCTCGAATGCCGCTTTCAGGGCGGACGCCTGGGGGCGCTGCTCCTGGACGCCGCGCGCGGACAGGATCCAGATCACGCTTTCGCCGGCGGAGAGCGTGAACTCCGACTCGACCCCAGACTCGACCAATCGATACGGGGTCGGACAGGTCAGATCCAGACACAGGGACGGCGACTCGAAGTGGACGATGTCCTGGCCCTCGTGGGTTCGATGCTGCTGCCGACCGTAGTCGAAGCGGGGCAAGCATTCCGCGCGAAAACGTACGGGTCCTCCGATGGCACGTACGATGCGCAGGATGGCGTGCCGCCCTTCGATCGGCATCAGGTCCTCGACCTCTCCTATCCCGGAGGAACACCCGAAGCGCGTGAGCAAGACGTTGGTCTGAGCTGCGTAGGCTTGACCTTGGGTCGTGGCTTCAGGGACCCAGACTCGGAAGTGGCCTCCTCGTCTGCTATCGAGCAGCCGGGCGAACACACTCGGGGAGTCCAAGTCTGGTAGACACGCCCAGTCGATGGACCCGTTCTTCGCCACGAGCGCCGCAGCGCGCAGGTTCCCGATTACCCCGTAGTCCGATATCGGCTTGTATTCGCTCAAGCTCCCTTCCTCACCTGGTTGCGACGTCCGTGGCGGCCAACGTGATCAGGATGCACACCATCATCACCGCGATCAGCGTCGCTAGACTGCGGGTGCCGGGTTCTTCCAAGAGGTGCATGAAGACACCGGCAACGATGCACGCCTTCAGGGTGGCGACACCCAGGGCGAGCGGCATGCTGAACGCGCCCAGGTGCAGGAAGGACAGCCCGAAGCTGCCCGCCGCCAGCACCAGGAGCGCGAGGAACGCCGCCAGGTAGCTCTTGGTAGACAACGTCCTTCGAGCCATCACCTACCTCCGTAGGTCAGATAGAACAGCGGCCACAGGAAGATCCAGATCACGTCCACCAGGTGCCAGTAGAGTCCGCTCGCCTCCATCGCCTGTTCGCTGAGACTCCGCCTCGCGCCGCGAAAGACGCACACCCCCAGCACCCCCAACCCGATGATCACGTGCAGAGCGTGCAGCCCAGTCATCGTGTAGTAGAGCGTCACGAAGGCGGCTCGCCCTGGGTCCGTGTCAGCTGCCAGCTTCACACTTCCCGGAATCAAGCCGTGGCTCAGGTGATCGCGGTACTCCAGGAACTTGAAGCCCAGGAACGCAAGGCCAAGTAGCATCGCCAGAGCTGTCCAAACCGCCTGTGCGCGGTGGCGTCCTTTGCGGACGGCTCCTACACCCAGCGCGACGCAGAGACTGCTCGTCAGCAGCAACAGCGTGTTCAGCGAGCCGAGGTACAGCGCGTTTTCCCTCACCCCCGCGGCGAAATCTTCCGGCCAGCGCGTGCGATACGCGCCATAGATGGCGAACAGCCCCCCAAACAACAAGAGCTCGCTGGCCAGGAAGACCCACATGCCGAACTTGGCAGCGGCGCGCTGGCGCTCCGCGGTGTCGAACTGCTCTGCGACGTGTTCAGCCATGGACGGCCTCGCCCGCTTCCTCGACATGGTCGATCTCTGGACCCCCGTAGTCGTACGGCGAACGTTCGAAGTCAGGTAGCTCCCCGAAGTTCTCCTTGGGAGGTGGCGACGTCGTGCGCCACTCGAATCCAGCGCTACCCCACGGGTTCGCGTCGACTCGGGTCCCTCGAAAAACGGCCCACGCGCAGTAGATCGGCACCAGCGTCAGTCCAGTCGCCAGCAAGAAGGCACCTCCCGTCGATGCCATGTGCAGGGGCTGAAACTCCGCGGGGTAGTCGTAGTACCTGCGCGGCATCCCCATGTTGCCGAGCAGGAACTGCGGCACGAAGGTGACCACGAAGCCCACGAAGACCAGCGCCGCCGCCGTCAGTCCGGCGCGCTCCGGGTACATGCGGCCCGTTACCTTGGGGAACCAGTAGTGGATCGCGGCGAGGTAGGCAGTCAGCGTCCCGCCGACCATGATGAAATGAAAATGAGCCACCACGAAGTAGGTGTCGTGCCAGTGCATGTCCAGGCTCGTGGTGGCGACGGCCACACCCGTCATGCCGCCGAACATGAACAGGAACAAGAACGCGAGGATGTAGACGAATGGAGTCGCGAACTGGATGGACCCCTTGTAGAGCGTGCCAGTCCAGGTGAAGACCTTGATCGCGCTGAAGATGGCCACGAACATGCTGAGCGCGCCGAACGCGCCCGCGTCGAACGTCGACATGCCGGCGGTGAACATGTGGTGCCCCCAGGTGAAGAACCCAACGATGGCGATGCCGAGCGTGGAGTACACGATGGCCTTGTAGGAAAGGGGTGGCTTGCGAGCGAAGCTACAGACGACCTCGGAGACCACGCCCATCGCCGGGAGGATCATGATGTAGACCGCGGGATGGGAGTAGAACCAGAACAGGTGCTGGAAGAGCACGGGGTCGCCCCCTCGACTTGGGTCGAAGATCCCCCAGCCCAGGTAGCTATCGATTCCAATCAGACCGAGCGTGATGGCCAGCACCGGCGTCGCCAGCACTTGGATGATGCTCGTGGCGTACATCGTCCAGACGAACAGCGGGAGCTTCATCCACCTCAGCCCCTTTGCCCTGAGGATATGCACCGTCGTGATGAAGTTGATCCCCGTGAGGATCGTGGACCAACCCAGGATGAAGACCCCGATCAGCACGGGGACGATGCCGAAGGCGCCGCTCGTGCTGTAGGGCACATAGAAGGTCCAGCCGGTGTCGGTGCCCCCAACGAACATTCCGATGAGGGTGACGATGGCGCCGACGACGTAGATGTAGAAGCTCGCGAGGTTCAGGCGCGGGAAGGCGACGTCCCTCGCTCCAACCATCATCGGCAGAAAGAAGTTGCCGAAGGTCGCCGGGATGCTCGGGATCATGAACAACCACACCATCACCACGCCGTGGAGAGTGAACAAGCGGTTGTAGGTTCCGGCTTCGACGATGGTCTTCTGCGGCGTGAGCAGCTCCACCCGCATCAGGAGCGCGAAGATCCCGCCGAGCAGCAGCGCCAATGCGGTGGCGAAGAAGAACATCACCCCGATGCGTTTGTGGTCGCGGGTGAGCAGCCATGACCGCACGCCGGTCTGTTCCGTGAGGTAGCTGGGGTCGCTCATTCTGCTCCTTGTTGCGTCCCGGAAGAGGGCGGGGGTGAGGGGGGCCCTGCATCCGAGGCGCTCGACTCCAGGATCTGCTCGGGGCGCCGACGCACGTCGCGCAGCGACTGGATGTAGGCAACGATTGCCGCGGCCTCCGCCTGAGGGATCTGTCCCTGGTACGTCGGCATCACGTCCTGGTACCCACGGACCAGCTGCGCGCTCGGGTCCATCATCGACCGCGTGAGGTAGTTCTCGTCGGCGGTGACGTGCCGACCGTCCTCGAGGGTGACCTGCCGGCGGTACAGGCCTGCCCAGCTCGGGCCGATGTGCTTCTCACCCGTTGCCGTGTGGCAACTCATGCAGCCGTGGGAAACGGCCGCGGCGCGTCCTCGATCGGCGATCGTCTCGTCTGCCTTCTGCCGCAGTGGTCCAGCCACTTCGAGTTCGGACTTGGCCGCGGCCACCGGCTCCGGGGTGCGCCCGGCCTTCCACGCGTCCCAGTCCTCTGGTGAGAGAGCGACGACACGTCCGCGCATCCGGGAGTGGCTCAAGCCACAGTACTCCGCGCACAGCAGGCGGAAGGTGCCAGGACTCTCGATGTGAAAGGCGATGCTCGTCGTCATCGCCGGCACGGCGTCTTGCTTGAGACGCAGGGCGGGTACGTAGAAGCTGTGCACGACGTCCCTGGAGGTCAGCAGCAGTCGCACGTCTCGATCGGCGGGAACGACCAGCACCCCCAGGGTGACATCGCCATCCGCCTGTTCGAACTTCCACATCCACTGCTTGGCCACGACGTGGATGTCGAGAGCCTGCTTCGGCGACTGGTGCATCTCGATGTACTGCTTGAAGCCCACCCCCCACCACAGCACGAACAGGGCGAACATGCCGAACGCCGTGCCAACTTCGAATCCGCGCGGAGAGCTGACCGGTGTTCCGACTTCGGAGCTGCTCCTGCGCCGGTAGCGCACCGTGAACCAAATGGCCAGGACGAAGACCAGCAAGCTCCCGACAGCGGAGACGCCAAGCACGAAGAAGTGCAAGAGGTCGATGCCTCGCGCGGAGCTGGACGCCGGATCCGGGAGGAACAGAACGGCACGAAGGAAGTCCGTCATGGTCCTCCTCCCTGGGGGGCGCGCGCGTCCGGTTCTTCCCGCAGGCCGGCGTCCAAACCCGCGTCCAGCGCGAGTCTCATCGCCGCGCGAACCGGGATCCGCGCCACCCCCGTCTCGGGGTCGAAATCCCAGGCCTGCAAGCGCGCCCGCTGCTGAGCCCGGAGCGTCGCGGCGCGCTCCGTTTGGTTGATGTCGTCATCTTCGAGGCGCTGCGGGTGGGGTGCAGTCGACGGCTGCGGGACTTGCCAGTGGTGCAGCAAGAACGCGGCGCCGGCGACGCAGAGCATGCCGAAGGCGGCGAGTCCCAGGATGGAAAGCGTTGCCTTGCGGATGCGTACGCCCTCTTCGGCGCGGGCTGAGGAAGGAGTATCGTTGCTCATGAGCTTTGGTAGGCGAGGGATTCGGAGAGACGGGGGTCACCTTCTGGCAGCAGCTTGGTCCGCCGAGCCCGCCAAGCGCCGACCCAAGACGCGAGCGAGAAGACGCAGACGCAAGTCGGCGCCAGGGTCCAGCTGGGCGTCGCGTTGGGGCCGAACGCGGGGACCACCAGCCAGTAGACGTCCAGGGTGTGCCCCAGCAGGACGATGCTCGCGACGCAGGCCAGCGCTCGGGGTGAGAACTTGAGGCGCCGCGAGAGCAGGGCGATGAACGGAACCGCAAACTGGGTGAGCACCAGGCCGAGCGCGACTCCCTTCCACTGCGGGGTGGCGCGGGTGAGGAAGTACGAGGCCTCGGCGGGGACGTCTGCGATCCACACGATGTAGAACTGGGCGTAGGCGAAGTACGCCCAGACGCAGACGCTCGCCAGCAGCACGCGCCCGAGGGCGTGGAAATGCGCGCCGCGCAGCGCCGACAAGTTTCCTGCGCGCCGCAGCATGAAGAGGACCAAACACTGCAGCGCGGTCGCGCCGGAGAACGCGCCTGCCAGCACGTAGGCGCCATAGATCGTGGAGTAGAACTCCGGGTCGAGGGACATCAGCGCGTCGAAAGCCAGAAAGCTCACGACCAGTCCGAAGATCGGGAGCAAGACCGCGCTCGCGCGCACCATCCTCCGCCGCGGTTCCGCGCCGGCGCGGCTGCCCTGTCGGATCAAGAACTCGGCGACGGCGACGACTGCTACGAGCAGCACGGCGTCTTGCACGAGGTCCAGCGGGCCGCTCAGCAGAGGGCCGCGCTCTCGCACGGCGCGGGCCGCTTGCTGCGACAACGTCTGGGGTGAGAGCCAAGGGTAGACCGCTCCCGCGCAGACAACGACAGGGATGGCCAATCCGAGCAGCGCCGGCGCGCATCCGGCCACGACCTCGAGTGGTCTCCGGACGGCAACGAACCACCCGGCGTCCGTGGCGTGCCCGATCAGCAGGCTGAGCGTCGCGCCGATCAACAGCGTGGCGAGCAGGGTGAGCGCAAACAGATAGCTCTCGGCCGCGGCGCGAGTCGCCGTCATGAAGGCGAACACGGTGGCTGCCGTCGCGACCAGCGCGAGCGCGCCAAGGCTCCAGTGCGGAGCCCAGTTTCTTGACGGCGCGTTCCGTTCGGCGCTCATCGGCTCTCTCCGGCGCTACGGTGTCGTTCGAGTTCCTCGCGAAGACCGTCGGTTAGCGCGCTGCGTGCGACGTGCTGACTGAGCTGGAGCACCTTCACGTACGCGGCGACGCGCTCCGTTTGGGTGGCGTCCAGCGCCGTCTCGTAGCTGGGCATGAAGCCATAGCCGCCGCGAATCACCTGCTCGATGGCCGTCACCGAGAGCTTGCGCAGGCGCACCTGGTGCAGGTCGGCCGGCTTGGCGCGCATGAAGCGCGCGACCTCGCTCTCACCGCTGCCATCGACGCCATGGCACACGGCGCAGTGCACCTCGAACAGCTGCCGGCCCTGCTTCAGTCCCTCGAGGGAGAGCTCGCCGTTCTCCTGCCGGGCGCCGGAATACGTGACGGTTCCCCTGGGTGGCCGTTGAAGCACCTTACCGTCGGGAAACAACTCGGAGGCCTCGTAGGGATCGGCTCGTGGTTGATCCAGCATGCGGTTCAGATCCGGGTCGACGTCCTCGAAGACCGCTTCGCTGCGACATGCAGCGAGCGAGAGCGCCACCAGCGCCGTGACGGTCGCGCGGATCACGAATCGCCCTCCACACTCAGCATGCGTGCGTAGTCATTCGAATCGAGCAGCGGGGCGACCTGCGCCTCGCCTGCATTCACCAGGAGGAAGTAGCGATCCACGCTGGCGCGTTCGAAGCCTGGGATCTCGAACAAGGGGTGGTGGGGGCGAGGGAGTCGACACAGGAAGCAGAGCCCGAAGAAGGCGCTCATTGCGCCGAACAGGACGGCCGTCTCGAAGGTGATGAGCAGGAAGGACGGCGCCGGATGGACTGGTCGCCCACCCACGTCGAGCGGGTAGTCGACGGCGTTGGTCCACCACTGGATCGCGTAGGCCACGAGCGCCCCGAGGAACGCCGAGGCGCCGACCCACTTCGGCAGCGGCGACTTCGGCAGCTCCAGCGCTTCGAGCACCCCGGCGTCCGGGAAGGGCAGATACGCGTCCACGACGCGCACTCCCTCACCCCTGAAGACCACCGCGGCGGCGCGGCAGTGTTCGAGGTCTTCGAACTCGATCAAGGTGTCAGCCATCGGAAGCTCCCAGTCGAAGTTCGTGTTGCAGTTCCTTCGTTTCCGCGATCGACACCCAGGGGATCACGCGCATCATGCCGATCAGCAGGAGCATGAAGAAGCCGACGCTGCCGAAGAAGATCGCGCCGTCGACCACGCTGGGCGTGTAGATGTCCCAGCTCGATGGCAGGTAATCTTGGTGCTCGGAGGTCACGATCAGCACGAAGCGTTCGACCCACATGCCGACCTGGATCAAGACCGCGACCGTCCACAGGGCCCAGCCGGAACGGCGTACCTTGCGGAACCAGAGCGCCTGCGGAGCCGCGACGTTGCAGAACAGCATCAGCCAGTACAGCACCGCGTAGGGCCCCAGCGGACGGGTGAACAAGGCCATGTGTCGCTCGTAGTCGCTCGCGCTGTACCAGGCGTTGTAGACCTCGCAGACGTAGCTGTAGCCGACGATCAGACCGGTCACGAGCATCAGCTTGCCCATCAGGTCGAAGTGGCGCGGAGTGATGAACGTCTCCAGGCGGTAGAGCTTCCGCAGCGGAACCAGCAGCATCGCGACCATGGCGAAGCCGCTGAAGATGGCTCCGGCGACGAAGTACGGCGGGAAGATCGTCGAGTGCCACCCGGGCAGCTTCGCTATGGAGAAGTCCATGCTGACGATGCTGTGAACCGAGAGCACGAGGGGCGTGGCGAGCCCCGCCAGCAACAGCTGCGCGCTGCGATAGTGCTTGTAGTGCCTTGCGGATCCGCGCCAGCCCAGGGAAGCCAGTCCGTAGAGCGCCCTGGCGCGCGGGCTCTTCGCCCGATCTCGCGCGCTCGCGAGATCAGGGATCAGGCCCAGATAGAAGAACAGGATACTGACGATGGTGTACGTCGACACCGCCACCACGTCGACGGGGAGCGTCGACATGAACTGCGGCCAAGTGCCCATCTCCGCCGGATACGGGATCAACCAGTAGAAGAACCAGGGACGTCCGAGGTGGAGCAAGGGGAACAACCCTGCTTGCACCAGCGCGAACAGTGTCATCGCTTCGGAGAGGCGGTTGAGCGAGTTGCGCCAGCGTTGCTCGAGCAAGAGCAAGATTGCGCTGATGAAGGTCCCGGCGTGGCCAATCCCGATCCACCACACGAAGTTGATGATGGGCATCGCCCACGCGACGGGGATGTTGTTGCCCCACACGCCAACACCGGCGAGCACCGTGAAGCCAATCGCGGCGAAGAGCATCAGCGTCAGTCCGGCGCACAGCCAGGTCACCGCGGTGAGGGCCGGGTGGCGCAATCGAGTCGTGCCGAGCAGGCGATCGGTGATCGCCGCGTTGCTGAGATCTCGAGTTAGAAGCAAGCTGCCCGAAGCGTTCATGTGTCTTCCTCGGGGGAGTTCTTGATTCGCGCCAGGTAGCGCGTGCGGGGGCGAGTGCCTTCCTCCGCCAGGACGCCGTAGAGTCGGCTCGAGCCGCGACGCTCGCTCACACGACTCCTCGGGTCCGAGATGTCGCCGAAGACGATGGCGCGGGTCGGACACGCCTGCTCACAGGCAGTTGCGACATCGCCGTCGCGGAGTTCGCGATGCTCCAGCTTGCAATCTATTTCCGCGCGGCGAATTCGCTGGACGCAGTAGGTGCACTTCTCCATCACCCCCCGCGCGCGCACTGTGACGTTCGGGTTCTCCAGCAGCACACGTCGTTCACCAGGGGTCGGTGCGTACTCGCGCCAGTTGAAACGGCGCACCTTGTAGGGACAGTTGTTGGAGCAGAAGCGCGTGCCGACGCAGCGGTTGTAGGTCATCTCGTTCAGCCCGTCTGGGCTGTGGGTAGTGGCGCCGACGGGACACACGTACTCGCAAGGAGCCTTTTCGCAGTGCTGGCACGCCATCGGCTGGGCCATGCTCTCCGCGGAGTCGCCGGCGAAGTAGCGATCGATTCGCAGCCAGTGCATCGCGCGTCCGAGGCTCGCGTCGGCGGGCCCAACGCTCGGCGTATTGTTCTCGGCCTGGCAGGCAAGGACGCACACACTGCACCCCGTACAGGCGTTGAGATCGATCACCATGCCCCACTGCGGCGAGCCCTGGAGCCGCTTCGGGTGGAGCGATGGCGGGTCTTCGTTGTGCCGGCGAAGGCGCTCCGGCTCCGTTCGCCACTCCGAGAGGTGCATGCTCAAGGCGAGCGGGCGACCCTCCTGACTCGTCGTCGACTGTACGCAGACCAGCCGGTCGTCTCGCTCGTCGAGGGGGGTGATCTCGATCCCTCGCACCAGCCACGGAGCGCCCGAGGAGCGCACTGGCGCGGCATCGACGCCCGCTCGCTCACCGTGTCCGAGCCAGATGCTCAGCGTGCGTTCGGCTTGGCCGGGCTTGATCCAGATGGGAACACGCAGCCGGACGTCGCCTGCCCGCAGTTCGACCATGTCGCGGTTCGACAGATCGTGCTTCTTGGCGACGGCGTCCGGCACGAACAGAGCGTTGCCCCAGCAAAGCCGTGTGATCGGATCTGGCAGCTCCTGCAGCCAGTCGTTGTCCTGACGCTCGCCAAGCTCGAGGCGAGGATCCGGAGCCAGCTCGAGGCACAGGTTGCTCGCGGACGCCGAGACCTGGCGTGCCTGGTTGACTGCGTCCTCGTCGGGGTCCACCGCCAGGCTCGGGAGTGCGGAGCCTGGGGCAATGCCCCTCGATAGCCACTCGTCGACGCTTCCGGTTGCCGTTGCCTCGCGGATGCGATCGGAGGTCCACGTGGCTTCGAGCGCCGCCTTGTCTTGCTTCGGTTGCTCGTCGATGAGCAGCGTCAGCAGGTGCTCCGTCGCGAGGGACTCGCCCAAGGGCTCGAGCAAGGGCTGACTGAGACTCAGGCTTCCGTCCTGGGCCCGGGCGTCTCCCCAGCGCTCCAGTGGGTGCTGCGCGGGGACCAGCCAGGTTGCCTGAGCGGCCGTCGGCCCTCGAGTCTGGCAGAGCGCGAGGTGCTCCTTCGCTCGCTTCATGCGGGCGGCGACCTGCAGATCCGCTGGTAGTCGTCTAATCGGGTCCACGTCCAGTGTGATCAGGAGCTCGACCGCGCCCGCGTCCAGTGCGTCCCAGAGCTCGGACAGCGGAGCGCCTTCGAGCAGAGGCGAGGTCACGTAGCGCAGCGTGTGGCTGGGGCTCTCCAGGACTCGATTGACTGCGTGACACAGCACCTGCACCGGAGCTGGTTGACGGGGGCCGCAGAGCACCAGCGAGCGTCGGCGGTTGCGGCTCAGATCGTCGGCCAGGGCGCGGAGGAACGGAAACCGTCGACTGGTCGCCGTTGGCGTCTCGAGGAGCCGCAGCAGGTCGGCCATTGCCCCGTGGATATCAGTCGCATCGACCGGGAAGCGCCGATCGGCGCTCGCGCCGGTCACGCTCAGGGAGCTCTCCAAGACGTAGAGGCGGTTGGGGCTCTCCTCTGCGCTCTGCAGCCGCCGGCGCTCGCCCCATTGACCGCAGTAGCGCAGGTCCATGGGCCCCGAAGCGGCCAGGAAGTCGCTGTCGATGCAACACACCCGGTCCGCGAGCGCGAGATCGTAGATCGGCTCCAAGCGTCGCCCGAACGTCAGCCGCGAGGCGTCGCCAGCGGCGGTTTGGCTCAGGAAGTGGACCCGCGCTCTCGGCAGGCGTTGACGAACATCGTCGAGCGTCCGTGCGAGGAGCGGAGAGGTGCTCGGCGGCAGCACGATCGCCAGTCCTTCGCCGCGCTTGGCTTCCAGTGTGGCACGCCGTTCCCTGAGCCAGCGCCGAAGCTCGGTCAGCGAGCCTGGCGAATCGTGCCGGGACACCGCTCCGCAGCGCTGTTCGGAGTAGAGGTCGAGCAGCGCCGCCTGCTCGGCGCGGCCGCTGGCGCCCGTGCTCGCCGGGTGCTCCGGGTTGCCCTCGAGCTTGGTTGGCCTTCCGCCATGACACGCAGCCAGGACGCCGATCCCGAAGCCGTCCCGAGTGAGCGTGGTGGCGTAGTGCTGCGTGCGGCCTGGGATCAGCTCAGGCGGGCGGCTCACGTAAGGGATGATCTCTTCCTCGGGAGCGCGCCGACAGGCGGCGCTCAACCCGGCGCCCACGAGCGTCGCGAACGCGCGGCGGCTGATCCGGGGCGCGACCGGCAGTTGACGCCGCGTCATCGATGACACCCGCTGCAGTGGGTTGGTGGGTTCACATCATCGAGCGAAGGCGACACCCCTGCTTCGTCTGGCTCATAGCCCATCTTGGTCACCTCGCTCGCGGGCCGTATCGAGGGCGCTGGGTTGCGATGGCAGTCGAGGCAGAAGCCCATCGTGAGCGGCTTGGCCTGTCGAACCCGCGCCATCTGGTCGACTCGGCCGTGACAGGACTCGCAGCCCACCCCCGCGCTCACGTGCACGGAGTGATCGAAGAAGACGAAATCCGGTAGTGCGTTGACCCGGACCCAGCGGATCGGCTCGTCCTCGAAGTAGCTCCGTCGCACCGGTTCCAGCTGGGGTGAATCCGTGTGGATCTGGGCGTGACAACCCATGCATAGCGACGTCGATGGGACTCCAGCCTTGGGCGAGCGCCAGGCATCGAAGTGGCAGTAGCGGCAGTCGATCCCGTCGTCGCGCACGTGGTGACGATGGTCGAACTCCACGGGTTGATCCACGCTGTGGCCTTCGCCCGTGTACAAGGGAGAGCGCGCACCGAGGATCAGCAAGACACCCAGGCCGAGGGCAGCGAGGGGTAGCAGCGCACATGCCGTGCGCACCACGGTGTTCGACCAGCGGGGCAGCGGGGGAGTCACCTCTGGGTGACTCCACTACCCGAACCAGGAAGAAGCGATGAGCAGCAGGCTCGTCACGCTCAACATCACGAGTGCGGACAACGTCGGACGATGCGCGGCGAGCCACGCTGCCGGACTGCTGTTCGTCGCCCGATCGTCGAACCTTCCATGGGCGCCGTAGTCGCCGCTCAGCGGCTCGAACAGGTTGTCTTCGCGATCGGGCTCGATGGGCTCACGGGTTTGTTGACCCGAGTAGCCCTTGTCCGCCAGATAGCGGTCGAGCAGGCCCGAGAGGAAGCGGGAGCCCCAGATTGTTTTCCAGGTGGAAGTACCGACCCAGACCTCTCTGCGATCCTGACCAACGATCGCGGCCACCGATCGTGCAACGACCTCTGGTTGATAGATGGGCGGGACGGGCTGAGGCTGGTGTGAGAGTCGAGTCCGACACCAGCTGAACTGCGGGGTGTTGACCGCAGGAAGCTGGACCATCGTCAGCTGGATGTTGGCGTTGTCGTGGAGCAGCTCGCAGCGCAGCGAGTCAGTGAAGCCACGGATCGCGTGCTTGGCCGCGCAGTAGGCCGACTGCAGCGGGATGGCTCGGTAAGCCAAGGCGGAGCCGATCTGGATGATGTGCCCCGCGTTGCGTGGCTTCATTCTCGCCAGCGCGGAGAGCGTTCCATGGACGACCCCCAGGTAGGTCACTCGGGTGACTTGCTCGTACTCTCGTGCGGTCATCTCCGCGACTGGACTGAGCACGGTGACCATCGCGTTGTTGATCCAGACGTCGATGGGACCAAGCGCCGCTTCGACCTGAGTGGCCGCGGTTTCTACTTGTTTCGCGTCGGAGACGTCTGCGACCACTGCGAGCGCAGCGACACCCGCGGCGCGGAGGCTCGCCTGCAACACCTGCAGGCGATCCAAGCCTCGCGCGATCAGAGCGACAGAGGCTCCGCGCTGCCCGAGCTCCACCGCAATGGCTCGCCCAACCCCCGCGCTCGCACCAGTGATTACGACTACTTTGCCGCGTAGGTCCTGTTGCATGCGGCGCGGCATGCATGCGACATGCCTCGGAGCAGGGCGGCTCGAAGCGCCTGATGGCGGCGGTGAAGCTCCGAAGCTCCGGGGCTCGATGTCTCGCTGTGGCAGAACCGATGTGACACCCGGGCTGCTAGCAGTGCTCAACCTCGCTCGTGACGGCACACATATTCCAGTGTCGAAACACTTGGTAGAGGGGCGCTATCTCCAGGATTCTTCGGGCAGATCGATACTGCTGGGCGATGTACCGCTCGCGAACGCCTCGTCCAGTAGCCGGTCGACGTCGGGAAGCGCCGCGCTGGAGCGCCAGGTCGGGTCGACGGTGGGTTCGCCTTCGAAATCGTAGATGGCGTACTTCTTGTTCAGGCGTCCGAGGTAGCGCAGCTCCTTGCCTCTCACGGCGCAGAAGAACATGCCAGCGCTCCCCACCACCGCGAACATGCGATGGTTGGCCAGTGGTACGAGCTCATCGAAGACCTTGAAGAAGCCTGCCACCGAGTGTTCGAGCACCCACTCACCCCCGTGAAATCCGAACACCTGCAGTCGACCTTGCCAGTCGTCTGCCTCGGTGTCCGCGTCAAGCGCCACGATGTGGCCATCGCAGAATACGACCCCGCCCTCCTGGTGGGTCAAGGTATCTGCAATCCGCGTGGAAGCGCCGTCCTCAGTCCTTACGGCGTACACGCCGTCGCGGAACGCCTTCACCGCCAGCCACTCCCCATCGGGAGAGGGAACCACGTAAGGTAGCCCGTTGAGGATCGGCGGTTCGGGCTTCACGAGCAGATCCCGCTCGACGTCGTAGGCGACCACCGAGTACTTCCCCGATCCGCTCGCGGGGAACGCGAACAGCCAGCTGGGGTACGCCTTGTCCCGTGAGAGCTGACCGTCGGGGAGGTGACGCCGCAGTCCGTCGACGGGCGCTGTGTGCGCCGGCTGGGCGCGCTTCGCCACGGTCTTGAAGACCAGCGAGGGGTTGTCCATCGCTGCGGGCGGCAGCTTCGATGGATCCTGCTCGGCAAGGGACACCCGAGGGCCAAGTGCCTGCGTCGCCAGGACCACCGCCTGCGGAGACAGGCAGTTCTTCTGCAGCGCCAAGCGCTGTAGCGTGGGCGGCGCGGCACCGATGAGCGCGTCGGCGCCGCGGTCACCGATCAGATTATCCACCAGGAATAGCGCCTGCAGGCGGTTCAC
This sequence comes from Polyangiaceae bacterium, assembly GCA_041389745.1. Classification (GTDB taxonomy): domain Bacteria; phylum Myxococcota_A; class Polyangia; order Polyangiales; family Polyangiaceae; genus JAHBVY01. Next base: position 44,254 of record JAWKRF010000038.1, on the reverse strand, counting down.
CAGGCCGGAGTCGACGAGAGTCGCGGCGGCGCTGTCGTCGAGCTCACAGCGGGTGAGGGAGAGCTTCTCGAGCTTCGTGAGGCGGGCGAGAGACGACACGCCTCCGGCGATTGAGTTGTCGTTCAGCGCCAGGACCTCGAGGGTCTCTGCGACTCTTCCCTGGGTGAGCGCGTCGACGCCAGCGCCGCTCAGACCGTTGCCGTCGAGAAACAGCTGGGTGAGCGGTAACGCACTGTCTCCAAGCGCTCGCATGCCCGCGTCGCCGAGCTGGCAGCTGCGCATCTCGAGGCGCTTCAAGGCGCTCAGGCGCCCAGCACACAAAGCCTGTAGCCCCGCCGGGCCAACGGCGATCTGATTCAAGACGAGGTCCTCGAGCGTCGCTGCGAAGCGCGACCCCGCGAGGCTCGCCAGGGCGTCGGCGGTCTCCTGACTCGGTGTCTGCAGCTGGCCGTCGACTGCGTAGTTGGGCGCGAAGGTGCGCTGCAGCGCCAGGCGCTTCAGGGCGCCCAGCCCGCTGCCTTTGCCCAGCGCCCCGACCGCGCTGGCGGACAGGGTTGCTGCCGTCAGGTCCAGAGTCCGCAGCGCCGGAAAGCGATCGGCGATCGCGCGCGCCTGGGGTTCTCCAATCGTCAACGTGCCGAGTCCCAGGGCCTCCAGCTGCTCGCCGAGCGGGGTCCGACCGAAGCTCTCGAGGGCCTTCGCATCGTACTCCGCGTGCGGTCCAGCGGAGCCGTCGTGGGTCGCTTTCGCCAGCTTGGCGAGGGAGATGTACGCGGCGGCGCCGTCCAGCATCACGCGACGGAGCTTTGGGAGCGGTGCCTTGCCGAGCGCCACGAGCGCCTTGTCGTCCAATCCGCAGTAGACCAGCTCGAGGGAAATGAGCTCCGGAAACGCAGCCTTGGCGAGTGCGTTGCCGAGCTTGTTGTAGGAGAGGGTGAGGTCCTCGAGCTGGCCGGCGATGGGGTGCTTTGCCAGGGAGGTGACGGCCTTGGATGTGAGTCGGTTGGCGCCGAGGTTCAGGATACGCACCCCGCGGAACCACGGTGTGCCGAGGATCGCGTCGAGGGCTGCGTTGTTCAGGTTGGCGCCCCAGAGGTCGACGCGCTCGACGGTGGCTCCCTCGAGGTGTGGAGTCATCTCGACCAGCGCCTTCTCGACCGGAACCTTGCGAGACAGAAACGGGGATCCGGAGCCCATGCCACGCTGGGTGGAGGAGTAGCCGGCGCGTAGATCGATGGCGAGGCGCTTGCCCGAGCCGTCAGGGCGCTCTTCTTCGACCAGGATGCGATCGATCTCCCACTGCTTGCGGAGGTTGGCGGGGAACTGGGCGCGGAACTGCTCTTGGGACATTGGGCCTCCTCGCGAGGGGAACGTCCCAGCATAGATGATCGTGGAGGTGGTTCGTCGGACGGTCGCCGAACGTGAAGCTGCTACGAGTTCGCCGTTCCGTCCGACAACTGGCACACGAAGTGCTTAAGCAGGCTCGCCTTCGACCGTAAGGAGCGAGCCATGAACGCAATGAACTGTATCGAAATCTCGGGCGAGTCTGACTCCAGCTTCGAAGACGCGATCCGGGCTGGACTTACCCGCGCCGTGGAGACTTTCCGCGGCATCGAGGCGGTGCAGCTCGATGGCGAGCAACTCCTGATCAGCGAAGGCAAGGTGTCCGGCTTTCGCGTGACCCTGACCCTGAGCGTGGCGGGATAGCCCGAGCGGGGCAGGCTGCGACGTTCGGCCACGTGCAATTCGCGCCAGAACCCCGATCGTCGGCAAGCTTTGCGCAGGTTCAGTCCCGATACTGCAGCGCCTCGACGAGCAGCTTGAAGGCGGCAGAGGGCTGACGCCGGCTTGGATAGTAGAGGTAGTAGCCGGGGAACCTCGGGCACCAGTCGGCGAGCACGCTCACGAGTCTGCCCTCGTCGATGTCTTGCCGTACGGAATTTTCCATGACGAAGGCGAGGCCGAGCCCGTCGCAGGCCGCGCGGCGGATCAGGTCGATGTCGTCGCACACGAATTGACCGTCGACCCGCACGTTCACCTCTCGCGATCCCTTGGCGAGCTCCCAGGCGTAGAGACCCCCGGTGCGATTGAAGCGCAGGTTGATGCAGCGGTGCTGGGCCAGGTCCCTGGGCCGCTTCGGCGCGCCGTGCTCGGCGATGTAGTCCGGCGACGCAACCACCACGAGGCGCATGTCCGGGCCGACGCGCATCGCCACCATGTCTTGCTCGAGCGCCTCTCCGAGGCGCACCCCAGCGTCGAAGCGCTCGGCGACGATGTCCGAGAAGCGCGAGTCGAGAGACAATTCTATGTGGATATCTTGATACTGCTTCAGGAAGTCCGTGAGCACGGGCCAGAGCACCGTGTCGGCCGCGTGCCTGGAGGTCGTGATGCGGATGGTTCTAGCCGGATCGGCGCCAAGGATTAATGCGTCTGAGATATAGACCCATCCCGAATTGTGCTCCTAATCGGGACGACCGACATGCCCTACCTTGTCTGGCGTGAGTCAGTCGAACCGCATCCTCGTCGTCGCGCTGCTCAGCTACCTGTTGCCGATCATCGACATCTCCGTGGGCCTCACGGGACCGCCATTCGACGGTATCGGAGCAGTGACTTCGACCACGAGCATGTTCGGAGTGGTGGTGCTTGGCATCGTGCATGCAGCCGAAGCAGGATGGTCCAATCCGTTCACACTGCTCGCGCTAGGTGGAGGGAGCGCGTGCCTGGTGGCCTTCGGATTGGTGGAGGCGCGCACCCCTCACCCCATGATCCAGTTGCGCCCTGCTGCCATCGCGGCGGCGGTCGCTACTGAGCTTTTCGGGGCTGCTAGTCAGCGCCGCGACGCTCCGTCACCCAAACTTCGAGAGGTACAGTCATGAGAGCAGCAACGTTTCAAGCACCCGGCGAGATCCGCATCGAGGAGGTCCCGGATCCGCGGATCCAGGAGCCGACCGACGCCATCGTGCGCATCACGCGCACCGCGATCTGCGGATCGGACCTGTGGTTTTACCGCGGCCAGACCCCGTATGAGCGCGGCTGGCGCGTCGGTCACGAGCCGATGGGCATCGTGGAAGAGGTCGGCGCCGACGTACGCACGGTCAAGCCTGGCGACCTCGTGATGGCGCCGTTCGCGTTCTCCGACGGCACCTGCGAGTTCTGTGAGCTGGGCGTTCACACCATGTGCAAGCACGGTGGCTTCTGGGCGATGGAGAACGACGGCGGGCAAGGTGAGGCGATTCGGGCGCCTCAGGCCGATGGCACGCTGGTCGCTCTGCCCAACGAGATTCGGGGCGACGACAAGCTCCTCGACGCCCTGTTTCCCCTCACCGACGTCATGGGAACGGGCCATCACGCCGCAGTGCTGGCGGGGGTGAGGGAGGGCAGCACCTGCGTCGTCGTCGGCGACGGCGCCGTCGGGCTCTGCGGAGTGCTCGCTGCCAAGCGCCTCGAGGCGGAGCGGATCATTGCCGTGGGGCACCATGAGGAACGCCTCGATCGGGCCAAGGCCTTCGGCGCCACCGATATCGTGACCAGCCGGGGCGACGAGGCCATCCAGCAGATCGTCGAGATGACCCAGGGAGGCGCACCGCACGTCATGGAGTGCGTCGGCTCGAGCTCCGCGATGCAGCTTGCGATCGGCGCCGCGCGGCCAACAGGCAGCATTGGTTACGTCGGCGTGCCCCATGGACCTGCAGAGGACGGCCTCGACATCATGGGCCTGTTCTTCAAGCACCTGAGGCTCCACGGTGGGCCGGCGCCGGTCCGCGCCTACATGACCCAGTTGATGCGAGACGTGCTGGACGGCAAGCTCGACCCGTCGCCCATCTTCGACATGACCGTGGATCTGGACGGCGTCCCCGAGGGCTACGCCGCGATGGATCAACGCAAGGCGCTCAAGGTGCTGGTGAAGCTGTGAGACTGGGAAGCTATTCCCGTGCGGAAGCGCCGCTCATCGCGGGTGCGGTGCTCCTGCTCGCCAGCTGCGCGACGACCCATATCAACCCGCCGGAAAGTAGAGACACCAAGATGACCATTTCGAAGAACGGGTCCCGCCCCATGGTCGAGGGCCCGGAAGAGCATTTCACCGGACGCGTGCGCGTCGAGTTCCTCTCCCAGGCTGAGCCCCCCGGGCGCGTCGGCACGGCGAACGTGACGTTCGAGCCTTGTGCGCGCAGTGACTGGCACACTCACCCCCTCGGCCAGACGCTGATCGTCACGTTTGGCAAGGGCTACCACCAGGTCTGGGGTGGGCCGCTCGAGGAGATCCACCCAGGCGACGTGGTGAGCGTCTCTCCCAACCAGAAGCACTGGCACGGTGCCTCGCCGAACACTGCCATGACCCACATCGCGATTCAGGAGGCGCTCGACGGCAAGGCCGTGGAGTGGATGGAGAAGGTCACTGATGAACAGTACGGCGCGGCGAAGAAGGCGCAGTAAAACCCGCTGATAGCCCGCGCAGAAATTCTGCGGAGTCGACAGAGAGTTGAATTCCTAAGGACCGAGCCCGGCTGACCGTTCAGGCGCGTAGTCACTTCCAACACACTGAGGAGGGTATGGATGACACGCGCCGTGAAGATCGGTCTGTACTCGGTGGACCCACCTGGGCTCACTGCATTTCACACGTTCGACCCCGAGAGCTTTTCCATCATCCCCGCCATCAACGAGGGGCTGACCTACATCGACAGCGAAGGGGAGGTGCAGCCCGCACTGGCGACCTCGTGGAAACGACTATCGCCGGTGGAGATGGAGTTCACGTTGCGGCGAGGCGTGGTCTTCCACAACGGGGAGCCGTTCGACGCGGACTGCGTCGTCGCCACGTTCCACGCGCACAAGCATCCGACGCCCTCGGCGTGCGGCGGGGGGATCCTGGCACCGATCAAGGCCGTCAGGAAGATCGATGCCCATACGATCGTCCTGGAGACGGAGTTCCCGGACGCGATGCTGCTGCGGCGGCTGTTCTTCAGCGCGATCTATCCCAAGGGCGTGCTGGAAGAGCACGGCCGGGACTACTTCGCCAACCACCCGATCGGAACTGGTCCCTTCAAGTTCGCGAGCTACGAGCCCGGTCGTGAGATCGTGCTCGATCGAAACCCGGATCACTGGGGCAACGCAGCTCAGGTAGATCGCATTCGTTTCCCGATCCTGCGCCAGAAGGAGTGGATCGACCGCTTGCAGCGCAAGGAGCTCGACGCCGCCTTCAGCATCGACTCGCACGACCGCGTGCGGGCCGGACGCACGCCGGGGCTCGAGGCCGAGTCGCGCGCCGCGGCCATCTCGCAGTGGTTCCTGCTCTCGCAGAACGGGCCGCTGGCCGACGTGCGAGTGCGTCAGGCGCTGAACCACGCGGTCAACCGCCGTCTGCTCGTCGACATCACCGAGCACGGCATGGGCTCGCCTCAGACCTCCGTCGCGACGGCGGAGCAGCAGGGATACGCCGAGTGTGAGCCCTACCGCTACAGTCCCGAGCTGGCCCGTCGACTCCTCGAGGAAGCGGGCTGCGCCGAGGGCTTCACGCTGCGTGGCTTGGTGAGCGAGACCAGCACCGCGGTGTACTTTGCGGCACGCGAGTTCCTGTCTCGCGTCGGAGTGACCCTGGAGGCCGAGATAGTGCCTCGCTCGGAGTGGATCCGACGAATCGTCGGAGGCAACCTGGGCGGGGAGCCCTTCGCCGGAGACTTCGCGGTCGCCCTGGTGGACAACCCGATCCTGCACTCACTGTTTCATCAGTTCATCTTCCTGTTCAGCCAGGGCCCGTTCTCGCTGCTCCAGGACAGCGACTACGATCAGGCCTTCCTCCAGGCTGCAACGACCTTCGAGGACGAGGCAGGCAAGGTCGCTCAAGCGGATCTCGAGCGCTACGCTCGCGATCGCGCGCTCGTGCTGTTCACGGTTCAGCAGCACGTTCACGCCGCATGGCGCGAAGGGCTGAGCGTCGACTTGCCCCGCAGTGGACACTTCGACGTCTCCGCTTTCATCAGCCTGCGCGCGTCGCAGCAGCTGCAGCCCGCGCACAGCCTGCCGCCGTACGCTTCGGAGAAGCCGGAGCGCGCCGACACCGCGCTGCTGCTGGAGGGAACGAGCCACGCCGGCGCGTTCTACCTGCGACCAGAGGCGAGCTTCTCGGAGCCCACCCTCGAGCGGATCTGGAACAACATCGCCGCGTCGGAGCAGCGCTGGCGCCTGGCGGACGAGCCGATGCTGCGAGCGCTGGTCAGCCAGGTCGAAGCCAAGACGAACCTCGCGAACGTCCTCGGCTCCACGGATCGCGTGGCGCTGGTCGGCTACAGCGCCGAAGGACGTCAGCTGTTCGTCAATCGCGGCTACGAGCTGATGTTCGGCGACGACGGGCGGCCCATCTTCGAGTACCTGGGCGCCGAGTGGGACGAGATGCGCTCCGCGGTGGACGCGAGCGGTTCTTGGCTGGGGCCGGTCCATTTGAGCAAGGACGGACGCCCCGACGGCGCTCCGGACCGCCTGTATCTCTCACTCACCCGTGCGGTCGACGAGGACGGAGTCGCCATCGGCTACACCTTCGTGTTCAGCGACTTCTCCGGCGAGGAGGAGCGGATCCGCAACCAGGCCATCCGGACCATCCTGGACAACGTGCCGTATGGCCTGTTCATGTGCGACGGGGAAGGCAAGGTGCGCGAGGGCTACAGCGAGAGCTGCGTCAGCTTCTTCGTGGACCCGGACCAGGGCATCGAAGGCCGCACGCTGTGGTCGTTGCTCGGTCTGAACTCACGAGAAGCGGATCACTTCAGCGTGGTCTACGAGCAGATCTTCGATGATTTCCTCCCGGAACAGGTCAGCCTGGCCAACTTGCCGAAGCGGGTCCGGGTGGGGGAGAGGAGCTACGCCATCACCGGCTCAGTGATCCGGAATGACGACGCGCTGATCGAGTCCGTGCTCTTCACGCTGGTCGACATCAGCGACCTCGTGGAGGCCGAGCTGGAGGCCGAGACGCTCCGCGGCGAGGCTCAGGTGATGCGCTTCCGGTCGAACTTCGAGACCTTTGCGCGAGACTTCGACGCACGCCTGCGCGAGCTTCAGCGAGCGCCCGACGGCGAGGAATGGGAACACCGAGCTCGTCGCGAGCTGCACACCGCGAAGGGCGTCTTCGGGCAGTTCGGGCTGGTTCAGTCGGCTCGTCGTATCCATGAAGTGGAGGACAGCCCGCGCATCACCAAGCAGCAGGTGGCCGAGGTGCACGAGGACTTCCAGAGCTTGCTGCGCAAGAACGCCAAGCTCTGGGACATCCACCTGGATCCTCGGGAGGCGCGCTATACCGCGACGGGTAGTGCCCTGGACCAGCTCGAGGCCGAGCTCGCTGGCGCGTCGAGCGAAGCCGAGCTGCGAGCGGTGGCTTCACGTTTCCTCCAGGCGATGCGACAGAAGTCGGTGACGCAGCTCGTGGGTCCGCTGGCGGACGGTTGCGTCCAGCTCGCCGACCGCCGCGGCAAACGGGTGCATCTCGAGCTGGCGGGAGGCGATGTGCTGTGTCCCTCGAACCTCGAACCGCTGTTCGACGTTCTGCCTCACCTGATCCGCAACAGTATCGACCACGGGATTGAAAGCCCCGAGGAGCGCGGAGAGAAGCCCGAGCTGGCGACCATCGAACTCGCCGTCGAGGCGAACGACAACGGCGTCGCGGTGCGCGTGAGCGACGACGGCCGTGGTATCGATGCCGAGCGCGTGGTCGAGCGCGCGATCGGGCTCGGGATCCTGGACGCAGGGCGCGCGGCCCAGTTGAGCCGCGACGAGAAGCTCCAGCTCATCTTCGCCGACTCGCTCTCGACGGCCGAGGACGTCACGGAGACATCGGGTCGAGGCGTTGGGATGGCCGCCGTGAAGAACCTTGTGGAAGCGCTGGGCGGAACTCTCTCGGTCCGGAGCGCCAGCGGTCGAGGCACGGCGATCGAGCTGCACTTCGCAGCTCGCGCCGTGGCGAGCTGAGTGGCGGGGGGGGGGGGGGGATCCCCCCGCCCCCCCGGCGGGGGACGCGGCGACCGCGGGTTCTCTGGTGCATGAGCGCGCTCACCAGGCCCCGGTCGCGGCCCAGCTGGGCGATCGCGCTCAGGCTGCGCAGGTGGGCCGTCGCGTGATCCGCCGGGGAGACCACCAGGAACACCAGGCGCACCGCCTCGCCGTCTGGACCGCGATGCTCGAGGCCTCCTGGGACCAGGGCCACGAAGGCCATGCTGCGCTGGGCGGAGCCCTGATAGACGTGCGGGATGCAGATGCCGGCGCCGATGGCGGTCGGCATGCTGCGTTCGCGCTCCAATATTTCCGCGCGGTGCCGTTCGACGTCCAGATCCGGGATCGCCTTGGTCGCCAGCTCCAGCAGCTGCTCGAGCACTTCATCGAAGCTGACCTCGTGCTTGTCGAGGATCAGCGCGTCGTGCATCAGGCCGTGTAGGCCCTGGATGCGCTGACGGAGCACGATCATCGACTGCGCCTCGGCCGTGGCCTCCTGCTCGACGATGGAGATGTGTCCTTCGTCGATGCCCAGCAGCGGCCGCAGCGCTGGGCCGAAGCGCGTGGTCTCGTCGCTGGTCCCCACGTCCACCGCATCGATGGCGACGAGCCCCGCCTCGGCCTGCGCCTTCACCTCGCCAGGGCCAGGCGCTTCCGACCACAGCCGGCGCCCCAGCTCGCGCTGCCCCACGTCGGAGTCGTCCCAGCGGTAGCACGCGGCGCTACCCACGACGTCGGCCCAGGCCGCACAGATGCGATCGTTGGTCTCGGGATCGGCAGAGACCGCGAGCACCGCCTCGGCGTCCGCGACTCGCGGGTCGTTCAGGGAGTCCGGGTCGAGGGGATCCTCGTCATGGCTCTCACCGCTTCCCTCACCCCCTCCGCCCGAGGCACCGAAGACGAGAGTCGGAGCGCCGCACTGTCGCAAGGTGCGATGCAGCCGCGTGGCGATCCAGGGATCCCCGATGACGAGCCAGGTCGCGCGTGACTTGCGCTCCAGACCCAGGACTCGAGCGACGAACGGAGACGACAGACCCTGCAAGACGACCGTGGTGCCGATCACCGCATAGGTGAGCGTCTCGAGCAGGTCTGCGTCGGGGTGTCCGAGGCGCTTGAGCCGGATGGCGAAGAGCGACGCCATCGAGGCGGCGACGATTCCGCGCGGAGCGAGCCACGAGAGGAACGCCTTCTCCTGCCAGCTGAACTTCGCGCCCCAGGTCGAGACCAGCACGTTCAGCGGTCGCAGCACGAACAGGACGACGGCGAGCACCAGGAGCAGGCCGGCGCCGGCGCGGGGGAAGGCGCTCAGATCGAGGCGCGCCGCCAGCAGCACGAAGAGCAGGCCAATCCCCACCTCGGTCAGCTCGAGCTTGAAGCGCTTGAGCGCCTTGAGCTGGGCCCGGCTGCGCAGGCTCACGGTGAGCCCGGCGACGATCACCGCCAGGATCCCCGACTCCGTCAGCACGGTGTTGGCCACGCCCAGCGCCAGGAGCGCGCTTGCCAGCACCACGATGTTGGTGTGGTCCGCGGCGATCCAGCGGCGATTGAGCGCTTCGCTGAGCAAGAAGCCGACGCCTGCGCCGACTCCGACGCCCACCACGAAGCGCGACGCGAAGCGACCCAGGGGGATCAGCGCCGACTCGTCCGCGCCAGCGGCGATCCACTCGAAGCACAGGACCGCGACGAACACGCCCACCGCGTCGACGACGACGCCTTCCCAGTACAACACGTGATGCAGGCGCGGCTGTACGCGAATACGTCTCAGCAGGGGCGAGACCACGGTCGGCCCGGTCACGATCACCAGGCTGCCGGCGATGATGGCGAGGTCTAGCTTCAGCCATGGCATCGCCAGCTTGAGCGCCAGGGAGGTGCCGACCCAGGTTATCAACACCCCGATCGTCAGCATGCGGACGATCACCTTGGATTCCCTGCGGAATCCCGCGATGTCGAGGGTGAGGCCGCCTTCGAAGAGCACCACCGCGACCGCCAGGGTGACCACCGTCTCCAAGCCGTCGCCGAGGGTGTGCGGGTGCACCACGCCGAGCACCTCCGGGCCGAGCAGGATCCCTCCCAGCAAGAGCAGGGTGATCGAAGGCAGCCTGAGTCGGCTTGCCAGCGCGATCAAGAACACTCCGGCCGCCGCGGCTATGCACAACGTGATGGCGGCCCCATGCGCGTTCATTGGCGCGAGCCTAGTCGGGACCGGTGAACTCACCTAGCCGAAGTGACCAGCGCGGCTTGGCTTCCTACCAGGCTGCCTCGCAGGGGAGACCTTGCCGTACCGGTGTGACTGCAGAACACGTCGCGCAGGCGTGTTCTGAGGGGAGACGCTCGCCTACGCCACGGTCCGCGCTGGCATACGGGTTGCTGCCCAAGAAGGCATGAGACACAAACTGATCATTCTGGGGCTGGCCCTGACACCGGTGCTGGTCGCCTGCGACGAACCAAAGCCCGCGGAGCACTACGGGATCGACGAGGAGGCCCTAGCCACACCGTCGGCTTCGGAACAGGCGCCCGGTGTGCACGAGTTCGTGAACACGGACCGCGAGGCGAACGCCACGTTCGCCAGCGTGCCCAAGATGAACCTCAGCGGCGAGGCCGAGCTGGAGAAGGTCGCCAGTGGCGTCCAGATCGAGATCGAAGTCGAGGGAGCGCCCAGCGGAAAGAAGGCGGTGCACATTCACGAGAAGAGCGACTGCAGCGACATCGCTGGCAAGAGCATGGGCGGCCACTTCGCGCCGAAGGGGTCCGAGCATGGCTTCCCCACCGACCCTGAACACCACCTCGGCGATCTCGGAAACATGACCGTCGACGACGATGGTGATGGCAAGCTGGAGATCATCGTCGCCAGGGCGAACCTGAAGCCAGGCGATCCCATGAGCCTCGTCGGCAAGGCGGTGGTGATTCACGAAGCCGAGGACGACGGCGAGGGCAAGAGCGGTCACGCCGGCACGCCCATCGCGTGCGCGCCGATCATCGCCGGCTAGCGGACGAGATCGCTGCGAGCCGAGGAGATCGCGGGGGGGCCTAGGGTGACGCTTCATTGCTGGGCTCCACCGCGATGGCGGTCAGCGTCGGCTTCAACGAGCTGCGATGGTGAGCCAGGAGCACGACGCCCAGCAGGCCATAGGCTCCAGCCAGCCAGAGTCGGACGTTTTCTTGAGGAAACACGAACTGAGCGGCGAAGGTCGCGAACAGCAGCAAGGCCTCTCGCGTCCGCAAGCGCAGGTTGAGCAGCAGCGCGACCGCGAACAGGGCTTGACCCGCGGTGAGCAAGAACTCCTCGTTCTGGCGTGGGTCCAAGTGAAGCGTGAGCCCGCCTCCGCCTGCGGCGTAGGCGAGGGGGAGGCTGCCGACCAGCAGGGTCCATTGGTTTACCTTGGAGGAGAGCAGCGTCCCCAGGGCCGTCTCGTCGTCACCACGTACCGCGAGGATCCCAGCGACGATCAGCTCGGGTGCTTCCGAGGAGAGCGGCGCCAGCCACTGCACGAGCAGGAACTCGTCGAGGCCGAAGCGCCGCCCGCCTTCGACCAGGCCGTCGGCGAAGGGCTTCGCCGACAGCCCGATGAACGCCGCCGCGGCGATGAAGACCGTGATGACCACGGCGCGCCGAGGTGTCCTCGGTAGCTCGGCCAAGGCCGCGGGCAAGCCGATGAGCTCGGGCTCTTCATGTTCCTGGCGCGATGTCCGCCAGAGGTAGGCGACGAACAGCGTGAGCAAGATCACCGCGTCGACCAGCTGCAGGCTCGAACGCACGGGGACGCTGATGGCGTACAGCCCCGCGAGCATCAGGAAGCCAAGCTCGAGGCGGCGCCGTGGATGCAACCTCACTGGCCGCACATCACGCTTTCGCCGGCGCAGGCCGATGGCGAACAGCAGCGCCACCAGTGGCCACCCGACGCCGATGAGCAGGCGATTGCTTCCGGTCATGTTGGCTGCTGCGTAAGCGGTGTACGCCGGGCGCTCGCCTGCCGTGAAGGCGAAGTACAGATCCACCGCGTACTCTGGCAGAACGGCAATCAGCGCCAGCACCGCGGTGGCGAGGCTCGCGGAGACGTCGACCTGCGCGACCTCGGCGGCCCAGGCGAGCAGGAAGGACGCCGACACGACCGCGCCTCCGAATACCAGTACACCGAGTGACGGAGAGAGCTGGGTCGCCGACCAGCGAAACCAGACGCTGGGGAGGGCCAACGCGACACAGAGCGCAATCTTCCACGCCTGTTTCGGCACGCTACGCCCCCGGGAGCATGCAAGGCTGCCCCGAGACGGAAGGCGTGCGGCAGCGAGTGTGGCGCTCGTGGATGAGCTCGAGAGCTATTTCCGGGTGGAACACGATGGTTCCCCGGCTGCTTGCAGGGGGCGTGCCTCGGTAGTCGGCGCAGGGCCGTCGCCCACCGCTGGCACGAGGGTTGCTGAACCCGGGTGAGGAGAAAGCATGAGACTCGACTCGACATGGATGGTCCTGCCGCTGTGCCTCGTCGCGTGCAACACGCCGGAGCAAGCGAGGTCGGTGAATGGCGCCCACACGGACCCTTCGGCGGACGTATCGCTGGAACCGACGGTGCGCACCGAGAAGCCCGACGGAGGTGTGCCGTATCGCGCGCCTGCGATATTGCCAGACGCGGGTCAGCCTGACGGCGCCATCCACGAAGAGGAGCTGGGCAAGGACCCATCCAGGCGCTGAGCGAAATCTGTTTCCGTGCGGTTCATCGTGGCGCATCCGTTGCCAAATGTCTCGGGCGCACGCCGCGACGGACACGAGCGCCTCGCTCGCGTCGCGTCAACTCTCGCTCTAGTCAGGGCACGCGCGTTGCACCCTCCCGTGAGTTCCCCAAACCCGAAAGGAGGAACCACTTGGAGAAGATCATGCGGAGCCAACTGACTGAGGTCGAGTCGCGGCTGCCTCGGAGAGTCGACGGTGTCCACGCTGAGTTGAAGGTCCTCGGAGGGATCTTCGACACGCTCGTCAAGGAACATCGCGCGACGTTGAAACTCCTCAGGCGACTCGCGTTGACGGACGATGCCGATCTGCGCGAGGAGCTCTTTCCACGCGTTCGACAGCAACTCGTCGTCCACGAGCAGGCCGAGAATGCCGTGCTGTACCCGCTGCTGCGGTCGCACGCCGCTACCCACGATCTGGCCAAGAAGAACGACGGGGCCGCTCGCAGGATCGAGGTGATCCTCGGCTGCCTGAGCGGGTACTCCTTCGACAACCCCGAGTGGAGATCCACGGCGCAAACGCTGCTCGAGATCGTGGAGCAACACATCGACGACGAGGAGACCGGGTATTTCCCCAAGGCGCAGCGCGCCCTCGGCGCCCAGATCACCCAGGAGCTGAACGAGCGCTACCAGGAATACCGAGAGCAGCTGAATCAGGGCGAGCAGGGGGAGAGGGAAGTCGAGCCTCAGCCTGCGCCACCAAGCGAGAGACCGTAGGCGTTTCCCTCACCCCCAAACCCGTACCATGCTGCGGAGACAGTTCCGGCATGCGCATTGCTCCTCAACCGGTCGGGCCAGCTCGCGGAGTCCCCGCGGCCCAGAGCGAAGGAGGAACGATGGAGAACTCGTTGTATCAGACCGGCAAGCCGAAGCACGACGCGCGCGCAGACGTGGGGCGCTTCACAGGGATCTTCGAGACGTTGATGAAGGAGCACCGCGAGGCGGTGGAGCTGCTCGAACGGGTCGCTCGCTCGGGAGATCCGAAGGAGCGCGAGCGGCTCTGGCCAAGGCTGCGCAACGCCCTGCTCGCCCACGAGCACACGGAGGTGGACGTGCTGTATCCGCTGCTGCGCAAGCACGTCGAGACTCGGGAGATCGCCCAGCGCCATGACGCCGAAGCGCGGGATCTGGAGATGCTGATCGAGCGCCTCGACAACCGGGCCTTCGATCACGACGAGTGGCAGGCCAGCGCCGCGACCCTGCTGCAGCTGCTCGATCACCACGTGCGGGAAGAAGAGACCGAGTTCTTTCCACGAGCAAAGGCCTTGCTCGGACCCGAGCGGGTCGCGGAGCTGAACGACGCTTATCGGAAGCAGAAAGCCGAGTGGAGCGCGCGCTCGACCCGCGGACAGGACAGCTTCCGCGTCGTGGTCTAGGTCGCGGTCTAGGTCGCGGTCTAGGTCGGGGCAGGCTCACCCTCGTGGAGGCGATCGAGGACAGCGCTGCGTTCTCGCTACGCAATCCGGTAAGATGAAGTCGAATGCCCCAGCTCGCTCGTTCCCTCATCGTGCTCGCCTTGACCTGCGTCGCCTGCGGCCAGACCGAGGGAGATGCGATCGGCTCTCCGCCAGGCAGCGACCGAGCCAGCGTAGCGCTGAACGAGACGCATGGCTGTGCGCTGAGGGACGACGGCCAGACCGCGTGCTGGGGCTGGATCTACTCCGCGTTCGGAGAGGGCCACGCCGAGGCGGTCTTCGAAGAGAATCCCCGCGTCGTTGAGGGGTTACCGCGCGGATTCCACGCGCTGTCGGCCTGGGTGTATGGCACCTGCGGGCTGACGGAGCGAAGCGACGTCTGGTGCTGGGGAGCCAACAGCGCCGAGGAACCGCTGGTCCCTCACGAGGTCGAGCAGTTTCACGGTAAGGTACAGCAACTCGCCATGGGCTACGCTCATGCGTGCCTCCTGACTCACTCTGGCGAGGTCTGGTGCTGGGGGCTTTACCCCGGGGAAATTATCGGCAAGCCGGGGTTCGAGCCGATTCAGCCGCCCCAGCGTGTGGAGGGCTTCCCCGAGCCTATCGTGGAGCTCACCTCGGGCGGTGGCTGGGCCTGCGCGCTCGGCGAGAGCGGCGCGGTCTACTGCTGGGGGCGCGCGCCGGCCGAGCTGTTTGGGGCGGCGCAGGGCAAGACGGCGCTGAAGCCCACCCGGATCGACGTCCAGACCGAGGTGACCCGGTTCGGCCACGCGGGGGGATCCCTGATGTGCATCATCGTGGGCGGGGGCGAGGTTCGCTGCTGGGGTCGGCTCGACGCGTCCAACTACGATGCGCCCGTGGGTGACGCCTCCCCGCTGAAGGGGGTCAGCGGCGCGGTCGCGGTAGCGACGACTCGCGCCGAGGGTTGCGCTCTGCTCGATACCGGAGATCTCTCTTGCTGGAGTTCCGGTCAGCCACCAACGATTCGTGCGACGCCCCGCGGCGTCACCGAGTTGGTGAGCGGAACGGACGATTTCTGCGCACGAAACGCCGAAGGCGTCTGGTGCTGGGACGGGCTCGGCGAGGCGACCCTGCTCGACCTGTGACTCGGATCAGTCCGCGCAGCAGCGGAAGCCGACGGACTCGACCTGGCGGGTGCGCGGCCACTCGAGGGCGCGACCCATGTCGCAGCGCAGGCCGTGGGCGTGGTGCTGGTAGCTGCCTCCCCGGATGCGACAGGGTGCTTCGGGGTCGTCGCTCTGGCAGCCCTGGTCCCACTCGGCGACGTGACCGCTGAGGTCGTAGAGCTTCGAGTACGCCGCGTCGGGGGAGTGACAGTCCGGGAAGCTCCCGACGTCGGCGAGGCCCCACTGGGTGTAGTCGTCGGCGTCGGCGTCACGACAGACGCTGGTGTCCAGCGTGCTGCCGTAGGTGTAGTCGTATTTCCCTCCGGAAGTACACGCCGCGAACCACTCGCTCTGCGCCGGATCGTCGTAGTCCTCGAAGGCATAGGGCCCGCCGTCACCGACCTTGCCGCACAGGCGCTTGCCCGCCGCTTCGCAGAACGCGCTCGCGTCGCACCAGTCGACGCAGACGACGGGCTTCTCTCCGTCGGAGCCCGCTGGCCAGCCGCAGCTCGGGGTGAAGCCATCGTTGCTCGCGCAGGCGCTCGACTGCCCCGACGTGCTCGGGCTCGTGTCGAGCCAGGCAGCGTACTGAGCCCGAGTCACCTCGGTCTTGTCGATGCAGAAGCCTTCGGGGACGCGCAGCATGTCGGGGCCGAGCCCCGCGTCGTCGGAGCCCGCCGGACAGCTGCCCTCGCCGGCCCGAGGGGGTTCGGGGGTGAGGGGAGACTCTGGATCCGACTGGCGAGTCGCCAGCGCGAGCAGCAGGCCAGCCGCGCCAATACCCAGGACGATGAGAGGAGCGCGCATCACCAGAACACCGGAGAAGAGTTGCGGTAGGGCGCGTCGTCGGCCATCGGGAAGTACAGCACGCGATCTTCAGCAGGGTCGGCGCCTTCGCTGCGATTGAGGATGTTCCTGGTGGCCACGCCGGCGACGTCACGGAGCTTGTAGTGCTCCGAGGCGGTGCGGTTGATGCGATTGTCCTCGAGGCGCGTACACGCCAGGTTGTAGCCAAGCATCAACCCGTTGTGGATCGTGTTGTTCGAGACGAAGTAACGCATGTTGTGGGCCATGTGGATCCCCGCGTCGAACAGCGTGTTGCCGGCGATGTAGTTACCGATCGGGTTGTCGCGGGTGGCGCTCTTGGCGCTGCCGCTGACGTAGCCGAGGATCCCCCAGAAGCCGTTCACCGTGCGCAGGGACATGCGGATGCGGTTGTTGAGGATGACGTTGTCGGTCTCTTTCCACAGGATAATTGGGCCGTCGACCTGCTTGTCCAGGTCGCAGGGCAGCGCCGGGTCGTAGACTCCCGCGTCGTTGGTCTGGCACTGAGTCAGGTCGTTGTCCTCGAACCACACGTTGTGGCCCGTCGAGGTGACGAAGTCGCCGCCCGCGTTGTGATCGAAGACGTTGCGGTGGATGTGGATGTCCTGATCGCGACGCCCTGCGCCTTCGATGTCGATGCCGAACTGCGGTGAGGTGCCCTGGATGTGGTGAATGTGGTTGTCCTCGATCACCACGTCGTGAGCGCCCACGACGGACACACCCTGCCGCCGGTTGTGATGGATCTGGCTGTTGCGGATGGTGATGTTGGTGCTCGGCTTCTCGGGCTGGGAGTCGGTCTGCTTGTCGCCGACGATCAGCACGCCGTCTCCGGTCAGCTCATGCAGCTCGATGTCCTCGATCAGCACGCGATCGACGGCGGTCCAGACGCAGATCCCGTGGCCCTCGTCGTGTCCCGTTCGCTCCGGGTTGCCGTAGTCGTGGAGATCGCGATCGCCGAGCACCTCGCCGCCGCGGATGGTGACGTTGCTGTTGCCGTTGACGCTGATCACGCAGTAGTTCCAGCGATCGTTGGGGGCCATCTGGAGCACGGCGCCGTCGGCGAGCTCGAAGGTCATGTCCCCCTCCAGCTCGACCCCGGCCTGGTAGGCGTCGTTCGTCGCTTCGCCGACCAGGTAATTGCCCGGCGGAAGCACGATCTTGTCGTAGCCATTGTCCTTGGCCCAGCGGATGGCGTCGTTGATGCCCTTGCGAGTCTGCACCGGCTCCTGAGCGGCGTCGGAGATCTGCCAGCGCCCCAGCTCGATCACGTACTCGCTCGCGTGCTCGTCGGGCAGCTGCGCCGTCGGACGCTCACCGGGAGTCCAGGCGCACTCGCCCTCGCCAGGCACCGGGTTGACCACGCTGCCGTCACTGGTCGAGGCGTCCGCGGGCGTCCCACCGTCCAGCTTCCCCCCGTTGCCGCTGCCCCCGTTGCCGGCGTCCCCACCGCTCGCGCCGCTACCGTTCGCGCCAGCTCCGCCGGAGTCGTCCGAGCCGCAGGCGCCGACCAGCGCGGCTCCGAGGCCTGCAAGCAGCCCGAGCCGCGGGCCCCAGCGCGGCCATTCCCTCGAGATCATGCGCTCGATGGTACCCCATCGGTGGGGCAGCCTCAGGACTCGAATCGGTCGCTGACTGGGGCCGTTTTCTAGGCGCTCGCGGGCCTAGGGCGCACGAGCCGGCACACCGCGCGCTCGACGAAGGCGGCGACGGCGGCTTCGTCGTCGCTGCCAGTGAGGGCGATGCGCTCACTCGGGCTGAGCAACGCCAGGCGGATGAGGCTGGCGGACACGAACTGGATGGTCAGGCGTAGCTCGTCGCGGTCGATTTCCACGTGGGGATCCAGGAGCTCTGCGGCGTCTCGGATCACCGTGCCCATGAACTCGTGCTGACGCTCGGGTGCGAGCTCGCCGCGCATCGAGGTCGTGATCAGCCGCAGCTCGATCAGCGCCCGCTGGCGCACGATGAAGTGATACATGCTGGCCACCGCGCCTCGAATGGCCGCTTCGCCCGCAGGCACCGGTCCGCTCGCGAGCGCCGAGAGCAGGCGCTGTGCCTCCTGCGCCAGGTCGCGGTAGTAGCCGTCGAGGCACGCCTCGAGCAGACGGTCCTTGCTCTCGAAGTAGTACTGCAGCGTCCCGAGGCTCACCCCAGCCCGCTCACCGACTTTGCGCATGGAGATGGCGTTGCGCGGCACGGTCTCCGTCAGCTCCGCGAGCGCCGCGCGCACGATGCGATCGAAGGTGGCGGCGGAGTCGGCGTCGACGGGGCGGGGCACCCGGAGAGGGTACACCGCGCGCGCGCTTCGCCGAGGAGTGAGTTGCATCCTCGGGGACTCATGAACCGGGAGCTAGCGACAGGACCGATGCTCGAGCGCCGTGTGGGTCGGTAGCCAGCACACCACGCCCGTGGTGCTTTGACATGCCCCGAGCCCGACTGCCCCGGGCGTGCACTCCCGGAAAGGCGTCGATGCGCCGTACGGGCACGCTGGTTGCACTGCCTCCTGAAGCAGACAGGAGGAAGCAATGGAGCATCGAATCACCGAAATCGCCGCCAAGGGCGCTGAGAAGATCAAGGCAGTGAAGTCCGACCTCAAGGGCTTCGAAGGGATCTTCAAGACCCTCACCGAGGAGCACGGCTTGGCTCACACGCTGCTCAGGCGCGTGTCGACCACGGTCGATCCCCAGGTGCGCGCCGACATCTGGCCGAAGCTGCGGACCGCGTTGATGGCCCACGAAGAAGGTGAGATGACGATCCTCTATCGTGCCCTGCGGCAACGCGCCGAGACGCGGGCGCTGGCGGAGGACCACGACGCGCTGGTGCAAGATCTGGACACGCTGATCGAGCGCATCGACGGTTGCGCCTACCAGGATCCGGAGTGGCAAACCTTCGCGGCGACCTTGCTGCAGCTCCTCGAGCACCACATCCAGCAAGAGGAGAGCACCTTCTTCCCCCGCGCCCAGGCGGCTCTGGGCAACGAGCGGGCCGAAGAGCTGAACGAGCTGTATTGCCGCCAGAAGCCGAGCTGACTCGAGCGCGCGACGAAGTCTTCCGCACGGATCGCGCAGCGGAAACCATGGAGATCACGCTGGGTACGCTGGTTGCAGGCGATGCGGGAGCAACGAAAGGAGCAAAAACCATGGAGCATCGAATCACCGAACTGGCCGCGAAGGGCCTGGGCAAGGCCAAGGCCTTCAAGGCCGACATTCAGGGTTTCCGCGGGATCTTCAAGACCCTGACCGAGGAGCACGGCCAGGCGGCGGTGCTGTTGAAGCGCGTCGTGAACACGCCCGATCCCAAGGTGCGTCTCGACCTCTGGCCGAAGCTGCGCTTCCAGCTCCTGGCGCACGAGCACGCGGAGGTGAACGTCCTCTATCCGGTGCTGCGCGAGGAGCCGAAGACCCGCGCGCTGGCAGAGGAGCACGACGCACAGGCTCGCGATCTCGAGGCCGTGATCGGTCGCCTCGACCGCTGTTCGGTGCACGACCCGGAGTGGCACGCGATTGCGGCCACGTTGCAGCAGCTAGTGGAGCGTCACGTCAGTGAAGAGGAGGGGAAGTTCTTCCCTCAGGCGCAGGCTGCGCTGGGCGCGCAGCGCGCCATGGAGCTGAACGACTTCTACTTCCAGGGGAAGCCAGAGGCAGAGACCGCTCCCGCGAAGCACGACGCCGACGCATCGAGCTAGCACGTTGACATGCTCGTGATCCCCGACTGATGCGGGTGAGTCGCGTCACTCGGATTGCTTCAGCGCTCGATAGCGCCGGATCAGCGCGTTGGTCGATGGATCGTGGTCGAGCTGGGGCTCTTCGGCGCTGGTGAGCTCGGGGATGATGCGCTGCGCGAGCACCTTGCCGAGCTCGACGCCCCACTGGTCGAAGGAATCGATGCCCCAGATCACGCCCTGGGTGAACGTGTCGTGCTCGTAGAGCGCCACGAGTTTCCCCAGGGCAGCGGGGGTGAGCTTCTCCAGGAGCAGCACGTTGGAGGGACGGTTGCCGTCGAACTCCTTGTGAGGGGCCAGCTCGGCGGAGGTGCCCTCGGCTCTGACTTCGTCGAGGGTCTTGCCGAAGGCCAGAGCCTCCGCCTGGGCGAAGACGTTCGACATCAGCAGGTCGTGGTGGTTTCCGAGAGGATTCAGCGTCTGCGCGAAGGCGATGAAGTCCGCCGGGACCAGGCGCGTGCCTTGATGCAGCAGCTGGTAGAAGGAGTGCTGACCGTTGGTGCCCGGCTCGCCCCAGTAGATGGGGCTGGTGTCGACGTCGAGGCGCTCGCCCTCGAGGGTCACGTGCTTGCCGTTGCTCTCCATGGTCAGCTGCTGGAGATAGGCGGGAAAACGCTTGAGGTACTGATCGTAGGGCAACACCGCCACCGAGTGAGCTCCGAAGAAGTCGTTGTACCAGAGGGAGAGCAGCGCCTTGAGCACTGGCAAGTTCTGCTCGAAGGGCGCCGTGCGGAAATGTTCGTCGATGGCGTGGAAGCCGCCGAGGAACTCCCGGAAGCCTTCGGGGCCAATCGCGAGCATCGTGGAGAGGCCAATCGCCGAGTCCAGCGAGTAGCGGCCTCCGACCCAGTCCCAGAAGCCGAACATGTTCTGGGGGTCGATGCCGAACGCGGCGACCTTCTCGGCGTTGGTCGAGACGGCGACGAAGTGCTTGCCTACGGCGCGCTCCTCACCCCCAAATCCGGAGACCAACCAGGCGCGGGCGGTGTTCGCGTTGGTCATGGTCTCCAGAGTCGTGAAGGTCTTCGACGAGATGACGAAGAGCGTCTCCGCAGGGTCGAGATCGCGAGTGGCTTCGGCGAAATCCGTGGCGTCCACGTTGGAGACGAAGCGAAACGTGAGGTCGCGATCGGCGTAGTGGCGCAGCGCTTCGTAGGCCATCACGGGCCCGAGATCGGAGCCGCCGATGCCGATGTTCACGACGTTGCGGATGCGCTTTCCGCTGTGGCCCTTCCAGTCGCCGCTGCGCACTCGCTCCGCGAAGTCGCTCATCTCGTCGAGCACCGCGTGCACGCCGGGCACCACGTTCTCGCCGTCGACCTCGATGCTCGCTCCACGAGGCGCGCGCAGCGCGACATGCAAGACGGCGCGCCCCTCGGTGACGTTGATCTTATCCCCGCGGAACATGGCGTCGATGCGCTCGCGGAGCCCGCACTCCTCGGCGAGCCGTACGAGGAGCTTCAGCGTCTCATCGGTGATGCGGTTCTTCGAGTAGTCGAGGAAGACGCCCTCGGCCTCCAGGCTGAAGCGTTCGGCGCGTCCTGGGTCCTGCGCGAACAGCTCGCGCAGATGCAGAGGAGCGATTGCAGTGTGGTGAGCGGTGAGCGCCGTCCAGGCGGGGCGCCCGCGGAGTGAAGACGTCATGGCGAGGTCTGAATACCAGGACTCTGCGCGGCGTGCTGGGGCAAAGACTCGCGCCTTCAGCTTCCCGGGCTCTGGGGGGGAGAGGGTGCGCCTGGCTGGGTCCGATCGAGGCTACCGGCCTCGATGAAGATGCGCTTCACCTCGGGGTGACTGCGTTGAATCGCGCGTTCGATGCGCTGGATGGCCGCGACGGTTTCGTTGCCGGTCAGATCCTCACGAAACGCCACGTCGACGTTGAGCAGCAGGTCGTAGGGACCGAGGTGCATCGTCAACAGGCTCGCGACGCCCTCGACGTCTGGGTCGCGACACACGGTCTCGCGCAGGTCGGCGACGACCCTGGGCGCCGCTGCTTCGCCGAGCAGCAGGTTCTTGGACTCGAGAGCGAGCACGAACGCTATCGCGCAGAGCAGCAGTCCGACCGCGATGGACGCGAGGCCATCGTAGATACCGCTTCCGGTGAGCTGCGTCGCGAGCAGGCCGATCGCCGCGATGAAGAGGCCGATGGTCGCCGCGCCGTCCTCGAGCACCACGGCGAACTTCGTCGGGTCCTTGCTCACGCGGATCGCTCGCCACAGTGAGCGCTTGCCCTTGTGCGGTTTGAACTCGCGATAGGCGATCACGAGCGTGGTGCCGTCGGCGACGAAGGAGACGCCAAGCACGCCGTAGTTCCAGAGTGGGTTCTCCACCGGCGAGGGATGCAGCACGTGCGTGATGCCTTCGTAGATCGAGATCCCACCACCAGCGCTGAAGATCACCAGCGCGACGATCAGGCTCCAGAAGTAGAGCTCCTTGCCGTGGCCGAAGGGATGCTCTGGGCTCGGCTTGGCGTCGCTGCGCCGCGCACCGACGAGCATGAGCACGTTGTTGGTGGAGTCGACGATGGAGTGCACGCCCTCGGCGATCATCACCGAGCTGCCGGTGAACGCAGCGGCAACGAACTTCGCCGCAGCGATCAGCGAGTTTCCGGCCAGGGCCGCGATGAATGGACCCGTCGAGGGTCGGTTCTCGGGCATGTCGTCAGCTTTGCAACTTCTCTGCCAGTGTGGCGCGGTCGAGTGTTGCGTTCTGTCAGGGCCGATCGAGCCCGAGCGAGCGGCCCAACGTTTCCGCGCGGGAGCAGAAGCCGGGCCAAGGATCCCTGGGGCTGGGGTGAGGTCACTGAACAGGGGTCCCGTAGGGGACGCGCAGAAATTGCACCCGCCGTTGCGGACCAGTCCGGGCCGGTGTTTCCCGAGCTGCAATAGCCGCCAATCGAACCTGGGGAGGCTTCAGATACTGCAATATCGCGCCGGTGTGGCGCTAATGTGTGATAGCCAGTCGATCGAGGTGCGATGACGTCAGAGAAGGCGAAACGACTCGAGATAGCTTCGGAGCCGCGGCCGATCCTCACGCCAGTGCCCCCGGCGCCGGAACCAGAGGTCTCGCCCCGCGAGCGCAATCGTCAGCTGAAGTTACTACTCGAAGGGAAGCGCTACGAGGAGGCGCTCGAGCTGTTGCTGCGGGTTCGCGCCCAGAGCCCCGAGGATCCAGCGATCTCTCGTGGCATTCGACTGCTCAAGGATCGGCTGGTGCTCAGCTACACCCGACGCCTCGGAGACCTGGAGCGAGTTCTTTCCCGTGGGGAAACGCCGATCGAGCCGCTCAGCAGAAGCGAGACGACGATCTACGAGCTGGTCGATGGCATCGCGTCGATCGAGGACGTGGTGCATGCCTCGAGCCTCGGGCGCTTCGAGACCTATCGCTGCCTGGTGAAGCTGCTCGGACGCGGCGTCATCTGCCTGGCCGAGGCGGCCCCCTGGAGCCTGCCCGTCGCCGATCCGCGGCGCGCCCAGGAGCGCCCGCCGCAAGAAACAGACTCAATCAACCCTGTTGATCCAACCCCCAATCAAGGACCCTCCATGTCGAACATCTCTGAATCCCTTGGCCAGTTCAGCACCCTCGATGGTTTCGTGGGCGCTTCCCTCGTCGACTCTGACTCCGGCATGGTGCTCGGGATGGAGGGCGGCGGAAAATTCAACGTCGAGCTGGCGAGCGCTCTGAACACCGAGGTGGTGCGGGCCAAGCGCAAGGCCATGGACGCGCTGGGCCTCGGCGATCAGATCGACGACATCCTGATCACGCTCAAGGACCAGTATCACGTGATCCGGCCGATGAAGAACCGGCCCCAGGTGTTCATCTACCTGGTGACCGAGCGCGCGAAGTCGAACCTGGCCCTGGCCCGCATGCGCATGTCCGACGTGGAGAAGGCGCTCAAGGTCTGACGGCCCGGCCGCCGGTGCTCGGTCGTCCACGAGCACCGGGGATCGCTGCCGCGTCTAGCGACTGCGTGGCTCGCAGTACTCGAGGTGGAAGAGGCGCCTGCCGTTGGTTGCGCTGAAGACGGAGAAGCCTCGGGGGTGCGTGCCATGTACGAACCGGCTACTGGGGTCGAAGTCCCAGTAGCCGTCCTTTTGCGTGAACGTGGCCACGGGCTGAAAGCTCCGGGTCGAGCAGAGGGTCTGTACGCCGTTTGACGCGTGCAGGCCCTTTTCCCCGTCGGGGCTCAGCTCGAGATAGCCGCAGTCGTCGTGGGGCTCCGGGAGCGGCTCCAGGTGGTGACCGAGCACCTCGGCCAGGGGCCGCCGGTTCATGTCGAAGGCGATCAAGCTGTCGTCGGCACGGCGCACGAAGAACCAAGCGTAGAGGCCGTCGTCATTCTTGATCTCGATGTACTCCCCCGAATCCACGCGGAACAAAGACTGAGCGAATGGGCCGACGCTCACGATGGCCGAGCCGTCGCTGCTGAAGCCCCCTGGAGCCGAGCGACCGTGCTCCAGCTGAGGCGTCGGCGTGGGCAGCTCCCGAGGGACGAGGGCCTCGACCTTGCCGCGCGCCGTCGAAACCAGGCACAGCGCGGGATTGTACCCGCCAAGGGCGAGCAGGCTCTCGTCGGCGTTGAAATCGGGCGGCGGCCCCAGGCGCGCGAGGTCGACGTCGCACAGGGCGTCGTAGATCAGGGTGCCGTGACGCTTCCGGGTGTCGAAGAGCGTCACGCTGCCCGACTTGCGGCCGAGCACGAGCCAGCGGCCGCTCGGCGAGAAGGTCGGCGCGGCGCCGACGAGCGCGCTCACCACCGCGCCCTCCTGCACGTCCACCACCGAGGTCACGTCTTCGTAGCTGACGGCGAGAGTTCGCGAGTCGCCGCTCGCGAGGACTTCACAGCACTTTCCCGGGACCTCGAGATCCAGGCTGTAGTCTGCGGGACCGTTGGAGATGGGGAGGACCGTCTCCATGCCGTTCGCCGAGGCGTGGCCCTCGGGCCTGGGCACCTTGCGTGGGTGCCAGGCGGGGCGGGGGAGCTGAGTGGTGTGTGCTGGCGGTCTCAATTTCCGTGCAGTAAATAGTGGAATCGAGACTAGCTCCGCGTGCCAGGTGGTCTGGTAGCCGTCTGGGTCGGGCGGGTCGGCGATCACTGCAGCGAACCAGCTGGAATCCGCGGCGATCGCCAGGGACCGTTCGCCGTCGGCGATGCGTCCCTGCCACATCCGTTCGCCGTCGGGGACGCGGAAGACGATCAGCTCTCGGGCGTAGGGCTCTTCGGTCTGCGTGGTGACGCTGAACAGGTAGCGCCGGTCAGCGGAGAACACGAGCTTCTCCACGGGGCGCGCGAACTTCGCGGTCATCGACGTCTGCCATTTCTCGGTCTCCAGCACGCGGACGGAGGCGTCGAGGTGGAGCGCGACGAGGTGTCCGTCTCGTGACCAGCTGGCTCCCTGGACTCGAGCGCCCTCGCAGGATGCGACCGCCTCGATCCGCCGCGCCGCGGCCGAAGCGAGCGCTGCCGGCGGCGGAGGCGGGGGCGCCGCCTGGCTCGCGCAGCCGGAGACGATCAGGAGCAACGGCAGCAGTCGGCGAGCCCACATGGGAGGTGAGTCTACCGGACCTGTGCCTGTGGGGCAGTGCCGATGCGGGCCGCCAGAGGTGAACCCGACTCGACCGTGCGGTCTCACGGCGAACCGAGGACCCGCGGCTTGCTAGCGCAGTAGTCGAGGTGATACAGCTGCCTGCCGCTGCGCGCGCCCCACACGCTGAACCGATCCTCGTCGCTGCCGTACAGAAAGCGCCCGGTCGGGTCGTAGTCGACGTTGCCCGGAGCCTTGAAGCGCGCGATGGGCTTCAGCGTACGGGTCGAGCAGATGGTCTGCACCCCGTTTGCTTCGTTTCGCCCGGTCTCGCCATCGGGGCTCCACACCAGATCATCGCAGAGCGCGCTGGCTGCTGGCTTTCGGATCAGCTCGTGTCCAACGACCTCGGCGACCGGAGCTGCGTGGACATCGATGGCGACGAAGCTGCCGTCTGCGCGCCGCCGAAAGCGGATTGGAGCGTCCAAGCGAAAGCTCGCCTGCATGCTCTCACCAGAAGCCACATGGAAAATGTTGTCGTGGAACGAACGTTGGCTGACGATCAGCGCGCCATCGGCGCTCCACCCGCCTGAATCGGCGCGACCCGGGTCCAGCTCGGGCACGGGCGCCGAGAACTTGCGGGGGAGGAAGGTCTGCAGCTGGCCGGTCGTCGGCGACACCAGGCACAGCACCCGACCGCGACCTCCGAGCGCAACCAGGCTCTCGTCCGGGTTGAAGTCGGGGGAGGGCGCGAGGTGATTCAGATCCACGTCGCACAGCGCGTCGTAGAAGAGCCTCGCCTTGCGTTTCCTCGTGTCAAATAAGGCCACGCTGTGGGACTTCCGCCCGAGCACCACGAAGCGCCCGCTCGGCGAGAAGGTGGGCGACGCACCGATCAGGGCGGTGATGAGGTTGCCGCTCTGGGCGTCGACCAGCGACGTCACGTCCTGGTACCAGAGGCCGAGGGTGCGAGAGTCCGGGCTGGCGAACAGTTCACAGCAGTCGCCAGGAGTGGTGCTGTCCAGGCTGTAGTCGGCGGGGTGGTTGGGGATTGGCACGACGGCCTCGATCGAGTTCATGAGCGGCCGCTGGGGATCCGGGGCCGGCACCTTGCGAGGTCGCCACACGGGGCGTCTGAGCTTCGTGACGCTTGCCGGGGGGGAGAGGGTTCGCCGCAAGGAAAAGTCAGGGAGTTCGAAGAGCTGTGCTTGCCAGGGCGGCTCCCGCTCGAGCGGGGCCCCGGAGCGCCACGGATCAGGCGGCTCGGGAGCGGGCACGACGGCCGCGAACCAACTCGAGTCCCGCGCGACGACGAACGAGTGATCCGACCGACGGACGCGCTGCCTCCACATCTGCTCTCCGTCGCTCACGCGCAGCACGCTCAGGAACCTCGCCTTCGGGAACCTCGCTGACTCGATCACCGTGAACAGGAAGCGCCCGTCGCTCGAGAACTCGAGGCTGGTCAGGGGCTCAGCGAGCTTCAGGTTCGACACGGTCTTCCAGTGTGCCGTCTCGATCACCCGGACGTGGTCTTCGAACTCCAGCGCGACCCAGTGCCCATCCCGTGAGAACGTCTCGCGCGTGCTGCGCTTGGCTGCGCACGGATCCGGGGGCGGGGGTGGCGGCTTCGGGCGCAACGGCTCGGGTGGCGGCGCGTCGAGCTTCACGTAGCTGGGCGTTGGTTCGGGGCTGAGTGCCACCGGCGCGGGCGCGTCCGGCGCTGGATGTTGCCCATCGCCTTCGCAGGCCACGCAAGCCAGCATCGACAACGCTCCAAACGACCTCAGGACGCGACTCGGCATCCCGCGCCATCGTGGTTCGGCGTGGTTCTGTGACACAGCATGTCCGCGTCTGACGTCTGCTACCTCGCGGTCGCCCACAGGCTGCCGAGAGACCGCGGCTTGCTGGAGAACCGGGCCGTAGTGCGAGCAGCCGTCCGCGCCGGCGGGGATAGCCCCCGGTCTGGGCACAGGGCTTGCCGTTCCTTTCGGAATCAATGCGGAACGAGAGAGGAGCCGAGCAATGGAACTGAGGCGGATAGAGACACCTGGGATCAGCCACTACGCATATCTACTGGCAGACGACGGGGGCGAGGCGATCGTGATCGATCCTCGACGGGACGTGGACGAGTATCTGAGCGCCGCGCGCGCCATGGGGGTGCGGATCCGCTACATCGTCGAGACGCACCGCCAGGAGGACTTCGTGATGGGATCGGCTCATCTGGCGGAGCGCACCGGCGCGCAGATCGTCAATGGTGTCCACGATCTCTTCGGGCACGGAGACGTGCGCCTGTCCGACTCGGAGATGCTCGAGCTGAAGGGCCTCCGCCTCCAGGCGCTGCACACGCCGGGGCACACGCCCGAGAGCATGTGCTACGCCGTCTACACCGAGCAGGGCGGCGACGCGGCGTGGGGGGTATTCACGGGGGATACGCTCTTCTTTGGAGAGACCGGGCGCACCGACCTCGCCGACCCTGACCGCGCGGAACAGCACGCCGGGGCGCTCTACGACGCGGTACACCAGAAGCTCGGGGGTCTGGCGGACACCGCCCAGGTGTTGCCTGCGCATGGCCCCGGGTCGGTCTGTGGTAGCGGGATGGTCGCGCTCAGTTCCTCGACCCTTGGAGCAGAGCGCCGTTACAACCCAGTCTTCGTTTCCTCGCGGGACGAGTTTGCCAGGCGCAAGGGCGCCGAGCGGCTGCCGCGCCCTCCCTACTTTCGTCACCTGGAGCGGATCAACCTGAAGGGGGGCGTTGCGCCGAAAGGGCATCCCGATGCCGTCGCACTGCTGGACACCGACGCCTTCGCGGCGGCCATGAGCGACGGCATCTGCATCGATACACGGGAGCCCGAGGCTTACGCCGGGGGTCACGTTCGGGATGCGTACTCGATCTGGCTGGGCGGGCTACCGGTCTTCGGTGGCTGGGTCGCTGAGCACGACACGCCGATCTACGTCGTTGGGGATCGCACGGAGGATGCCGCGACCAGCTACCTGCACCTGTCGCGGATCGGCATCGACGGGCTCTCTGGAGCCCTCGCCGGTGGTTTCGGCGCCTGGCGCCGGTCAGGGCGTCCCATCCTCTCGTCCGGCGTGACGACACCGCACGAGCTGGCTGAACGCCTCTCGGAGGTGCAGATCCTGGACGTGCGCGACGCGGACGAGTTCGCGTCGGGACACATCCCGCAGGCGCGAAACGTGTACGTTGGTCACCTGGAGGCGCAGCTGGCCGAGCTGGAGCTCGACCGCCAGCGGCCCGTGGTCGTGACGTGCGGAGTCGGGCACCGAGCCGGCCTCGGGGTGAGCATCCTGCGCCGCGCCGGCTTCCAGGAGGTGAGCAACTTGCTCGGCGGCATGAGCGCCTGGCAGGCGCTGAGGCTCAGGCTGGACTGAGCCTGCGTTGCGCTGTCGAAACACTGGCCCGAATTCTGCTTCGACTACGCGACGGAGGAGTGAAGATGCTGAAAGAACCACGAAAACTGACCGGCCTGGCGCTTGTCCCGGTGTTGCTAGTCGCTGCCTGCGATCGCGAGGATGCGCCGACCAAGGCAGCCCCAGGAGATCCCGAACGCCCCACGCCGACGCAATCAGCGCGCTTCTTGAGCGAAGACCACGGAAAGCCGTCGATCGACGCACCCCACGTCGGCGAGGAGCCCGAGTTGCCAACCGAGTACGTCGAGCAAGACGACCGCAAGGCGGAGGCCACGTTCGTGTCGATCCCCGGGACGGACATCAGCGGTCACGCAGCGCTCGACGACACCGACACCGGCGTCCGCATCGAGATCAGCATCACGGGCGCCCCGGCTGGTCTGAAAGCGCTGCACATTCACCAGCAAGAAGACTGCAGCAACATCGAGCACGACAGCATGGGAGGTCACTTCAATCCCACGAGGTCGATTCACGGCTTGCCTGCGAGCAAGGAGCACCACCTGGGGGACCTGGGTAACATCCGGGTTTCGCCGGATGGCTCCGCCAAGGTGACCATCACGGTCCCTGGAGCCAACTTGAAACCCAAGGATACGAAGACCTTCGTGGGTCGCTCGATCGTGCTCCACGAGAGCAGCGACAATGGCAGCCCTGGCACCGGAAACCCAGGCAAGGCAATCGCTTGCGCTCCGATCCTGGATACCTGAGCAGGGAGAACGAAAGCGCAGAGAAAGCTTCCGTGTGGAAGTAAACTTGGCCGGTCGCTCTGAATCCCCGTGAAGAGCCCAGGGGCAGTCCGGCTCGGGGAAGATTTCCCGGATCCGTCGATGCCGTTGGCAGCGAGCCACGGTCTCCGGTTAGGGTGTAGCCATGCCGGGGGAATCCGATCGAGCGAAGACCGTACGAGCGACGGTTCTGTTGAGGGAATTCGAGGTGACGCAGCGCGAGTTGATCGCTGCACGTGCGGCGGTCGAAGCTGGCGAGCAACCGCAGGGCTCATTGCGCTCGCGGGTCGTGCGCACCCTGGAGCTGCTGAGCCTGGTTCAGGCGGTGCCCGAGAGAGCCTGTCGAAAGCTCTACGTGGAGGTGGGGCTCGCCGATGCTCGGTGGAGCCTGAACACCGTGGTGACGACGCTCGACCTGCTCGAGCGCGGAGTGGAGCACCTCCGCAAACATGCTCCGCCCGTCGGCGCATGAGGCCCCCCGTGGGTGGCACGACGGTTGCGTATCAGGCGCGCAGATTCAACTCTCACGTCGAGGTACCCATCTATGAAGCCACTCATCGTATCCAACCGCGGACCCATCAAACAGGTGGGGGAGGCGTTCGAGTTTTCCAGTGGCGGTTTGGCGACGGCGCTCCACTCTCTGCTGAGCGAAATGGGTGGCACGTGGATCTGGCAAGAGGAACCAGCGGTCTTCGCTGAAGCGGCCGCGAAGGGCGCGATTCCAGACGCTTACGCTTGCGGTGTCGCGGACGTCCCCTCCAGCGCGCGACAAGGCTTCTACGAGGGCGTGTCCAACGCCGTGCTCTGGCCGCTGCTCCACAGCTTTCCGTCGACATCCACGATCAGCGAGGCCCCCTGGGCGGACTACGTGCTGGCCAATCAGGTATACGAAAAAGCCACAAGGAAATATGTGGACGCGGATAGCTTGATCTGGATTCACGACTACCACCTGATGCTGCTTCCGCGGATGCTCCGCGAGTCGGCGGTCGGGAACCCGATTGGCTGGTTCTGTCACATCCCATGGCCCGGCGTGGACGTGTTCGAGATCCTTCCGTGGCGAGAGCAGCTGCTGGAGGGGCTCCTGGGGGCGGACGTGGTCGGGTTCCATACGTCGCGCTACGCGCAGAATTTCATGGACTGCGCCCGGCAACTGCTGGGCGCCGACGTGAACCGCGAGGCTGGAGTCGTCACGTACGAGGGCCATGTGACTCAGGTCACCGTCGCGCCGATTGGTGTCGATACGCAGGAGTTCAGGCAGCTCGGTGGCAGCGCGCGGTGCGTCGCACAGCGCGAGGAGCTGCGCGACGCGCTGGGAGGCCGACGCATCCTCCTGGGTGTCGACCGCCTGGACTACACCAAGGGGATCCTGGAGCGGATCAAGGGCTTCGCGCGCTGGCTCGAGCGCCATCCCGAGCGCCGGCAGGAGGTCGTGCTGGTTCAGGTCATGGTGCCGAGCCGCACGGGCGTGGCGGCGTACGCCGCACTGAAGGACGAGATCGACGCCCTGGTGGGCAAGGTCAACGGAGCGTTCGGGATGACCGGTTCAGTGCCGATCCACTACCTGTATCGGGGTCTGGAGCGGGAGGATCTGGTGGCTCACTACACGGCGGCGGACGTCGCGCTGGTGACGCCGCTGCGGGACGGCATGAACTTGATCGCTCACGAGTACGTGGCGTCACGACCGAACGGCGACGGCGCGCTGATCTTGAGCGAGTTCGCCGGCGCTTCCGAGCATTTCCCCACGGCGCTCAAGGTCAATCCGTACGATCTGAACGGGATCGCTCGGGCCATCACGACGGCGCTCGACATGAGTCAGGCTGAGCAGCGCGCGCGCATGGACCGCCTGTGGGGCCAGGTGCAACAGCTCGACGTGAAGCGCTGGGCGGCAGGCTTCATCTCCAGCATGCAGGAGCGCATGGCGAGGGAGGTAGCGGAGTCGGGGATACGACGCCGTCCACTGGTGGCCCAGGCGGGAATGCGCTGAAGCGGCTCCTGCCGCGCGGATAGGGTTCGGCTGGCGTGCGCCTTGCACTGCCGTGAACCATGACCACCAACGAACCGACCCCCGGGGCTGCGCCGCCCGACGCTGCAGCCGGGCAGGGAGCGCGTACCGTGCCCTCCGACGTCGAGCTCGCCGGCGAAGTCGACGCGCGCAGCCAGCGGCCAGCCTTGGCCGCGCCGGATGGCTCGCCCTCACCCAAACCGAAGCAGGGCTGGCTGGTGCCCTTTGTCGTCACTGCCGTGGTGCTCGGCGTCGTGATCTTGCTGAGCGGGGTCGGGATTCTAGGCAAGTGGTAGGAGCCACGACGATGGATTCATGGGCCCGTCGGGGCCTCAACAACGAAGAGGAAGACGATGGCAAAAGTAGCAATGCCCGTTGCAGACGGGTTCGAAGATAGCGAATTCAAGCAGCCCTATGAGCAGCTTCGCTCCGCAGGCCACGAGGTCACGATCATCGGCAAGAAGGCAGGTGAATCCATCTCGGGCAAGGGTGGTAAGGAGTCTGCCCGCGTCGACTGCGCGGCGGGAGAGGTGAAGGCCGAAGATTTCGACGCGCTGGTGATTCCAGGCGGATACTCCCCCGATCACCTGCGCACGGACGAAGACACCGTGGCCTTCGTGCGGAAGTTCGTGGAGCTGGACCGCCCTGTAGCAGCCGTCTGCCATGGGCCGCAGCTGCACCTGGAGGCGTTCTCCGAGACCCTGCTCGCGGTCTTGGACGGAAAGCGTCAGACGAGCATGAGTCTCTAGATGGAAGCGCAGCATACGATCCTGAAGGACACCTACGCTCTCCAGAACGGAGTCGCGATCCCACGCATTGGCCTGGGCACCTGGAAGATCCCCAACGCGGAGGCGTCCAAGGCCGTGCAGGATGCGGTCGCGATCGGCTATCGCCACATCGACACGGCGCGGGCCTATGACAACGAGGCAGGAGTGGGGGAGGGGGTGAGGGCATGCGGTGTGCCGCGGGAACGACTCTTCATTACCTCGAAAATCCCTGCGGAAGTGAAAGACTACGACTCGGCCGTCCAGGAGATCGACGCCTCTCTGAAGGCGCTGGGACTCGAGACCATCGATCTGATGCTCATCCACAGCCCCCAACCCTGGGACCAGTTCGGTGACGCGGAGCGCTTCTTCGTGGAGAACCGCGAGGTGTGGCGCGCCCTAGAGGAGGCGTACGAAGCAGGAAAGCTCCGCGCCATCGGCGTCTCCAACTTCGCGCAGGTGGATCTGGATAGCCTGCTCGAGACCTGCAGCGTCAGACCGATGGTGAACCAGATCCGCGTCCACATCACCCAGACGCCAGTGGACCTGATCCAGCAATCGCTCTCACGTGGGATGCTCGTGGAGGCCTACTCTCCGATTGCCCACGGGAACCTGCTGGAGAACGAGCGAGTCGGAGCGATGGCGAAGCGATACGGCGTGTCCATCCCGCAGCTGTCCATCCGCTACACGCTGCAGCTCGGGCTCCTGGCTCTGCCCAAGACAGCGAACCCGCAGCACATGGTCGACAACGTGGACGTCGACTTCTTCATCACGGACGACGATATGCAGACTCTCAAGGACATGCCTCCCGTCGAGAACTGAGTTCGCCGGAGAACCTCAACGCACAACCAACCAGAGGAAGTCGACCAGCATGGCAAACCCGGAACAGATCAAGCCGCCCTTCGAGGATCAAGGCATTCAGCCGCCTGGGCTCGAGGCGGAGATGCCCACGAAGCCCATCTATCACAACGACGCTTATCGCCCGAGCGGCAAGCTCGAAGGATGTCGCGCGCTCGTCACCGGTGGAGACTCCGGCATCGGCCGGGCGGTGGCCGCTCTGTTCGCGCGCGAAGGCGCGGACGTAGCGATCGTACACTTGCCACAAGAGGCCGAGGACGCCCGGGAGACCGCGCGCTACATCGAAGCTCGAGGTCGCCGCGCGGTGTGCATCGCTGGTGACGTCACCGAGAAGGGCTTCGCCGAGGAGGCAGTCTCCGAGTGCGTCCACGGCCTGGGAGGCCTCGATATCCTGGTGAACAACGCGGCGGTGCAGGAGCACATCGACGATGTGGACGACCTGAGCATCGAACACTGGCGTCGCACGTTCGACGTCAACGTGCTGGGCTACTTCTCGGTCGTCAAAGCTGCGTTGCCACACCTTCGTCCGGGCTCGGCCATCATCAACACGGGGTCGATCACTGGACTCGAAGGCAGCAAGGGATTGCTCGATTATTCCGCGACCAAGGGCGCGATTCATGCCTTCACCAAGAGCCTGGCCAAGCAGCTGATCAAGCGACGCATCCGGGTCAACTGCGTCGCTCCGGGACCCGTGTGGACGCCGCTGAATCCCGCGGAGCGCGACGACATCGAGCACTTCGGTGAAGGTACGCCCCTGGGTCGGCCAGCGCAGCCGGCGGAGCTAGCGCCGGCATACGTGTTCCTGGCTAGCAACGCAGACACTGGCTACATGACGGGCGAAGTGCTGACGCTGCTCGGCGGCGACACCCGCGCCGCGTGACGAAGCACCTAGGTGAGGCATTGAGCCTCAGGGGGTGAGAGATGCCACGTGGAAACTTTCGCGGTGTACCCCGCTTGACCACGGGCGTGAGCCGGCAGATGCTTGGGACCGGAATCGAGGCTGACCAGGCTCACGCGAGCACGCACGAGCCGTGGCCGCAGCAGCTGGCTCGGCAGAAGGGAAATGAATGTTCCGAGTGCTCGTGGTGGAGTCTGAGTCGGACGCGTTGGCTCGCGCGCTGAACTCGGTCGACGCCCACGTCCAGCAGCGCGGCCAGCTGCCGGACTCCGCCGCCGATCTGGACCTCTGCGTGGTCGATGAAGCAGCGCTGGGAGACGTCGGCGCGCTGGCGCCGTTCGCGGCGGCGGGCACTCCGATCTTGCTGGTGGTCGACGACGTGAGCGACGAGCGCCTCGGGCGGCTCTGCGACGCGGGCTGCACCCACATTCTGCAGCGGCCCTCGGACGCGCTCTTGCTCGCGCAGGTGCGGTGCATCGCGCGCCAGCGGGCGGCCGCGCCGGAGCCCGTATCCCGGCGTGGAAGTCGCGTCTTCGAGACGCCGATGATGGGGATGCTGCTCAGCGGATCCGACGGTCAGGTGCACGACGCGAACGAGACGCTGCTGAACCTGGTTGGCCATTCCCGCGAGGAACTGGAGCGCGGCGAGCTGAACTGGAAGGCGCTCACGCCCCCGGAGTGGCAGGAGATCTCCGACGAAGCGCTGCGCGAGGTCTCTACCGAGGGCATGGCGATCCCCTTCGAGAAGGAATACTTGCGCAAGGACGGCTCCAGAGTCCCGGTGCTGGTCGCGTCGACCCGGGAGAGCCGTGGCCGGAACCTGAGCGTCGTCCTGGACATCCGCAACCAGGTCCAGGCGCGAGAACGCTTGCGGCTGCTGTCGGAGGCCAGCGCGCTGTTGATCTCCTCCCTCGACTACCGGGAGACCCTGGAAGGGCTCGCCGAGATCCTGGTGCCCGCGCTCTCGGACTGGTGCGCGATCGACATCCTGGGGCGAGACGGCGAGGTGCAGCGGTTGACCGTCGTTCATCGCGACCCCGAGAGGCGCGAGCTCGCGCGCCGCCTGAGAGCCGAGCGCGCCATCGATATCCGCTCGGATACGGCCGTCGCCCGGGTCCTCCGCACCGGGAGTCCGGAGTGGGTGGAGGCGGTGCCGGACGATCTGCTCCGGCGCGTGGCGCGCGGTCCGGAGCACCTCGAGCTGATGCGCTCCCTTGGCCTGAAGAGCTACGCCGTGGTTCCGCTCAGCACGGGCAAGCAGGTGCTGGGGTGCATGTCGCTGGTCCACGCCGAGAGCGACCGTACGTTCCACAGTGACGACATCGCCTATCTCCAGGAGCTCGCGACCCGAGCGGCGCTGAGCCTGGAGCGCGCCGCGCTCTACGAGGCGGCTGAGCGGGGCAAGGAGCAGGCGCTGCTGATCGCGCACATCGGAGAAGTGCTGACCCGAAATGACGCGCAGGAGAAGGCGCTCGGCGAGTGCGCCAGCGCCATCGCCAGAGATCTGGGCTTTTCTCACGTGCGCGTGTGGGCTGCAGACACGGGCCGTCGTCTGCTGCGCCTGCGCGCGAGCGTCGGCAAGCACTCGAGCGTCGACGAAGAGCACCGCCTGGTGCCGTTCGGTGTGGGTTCCGCGGGGCAAACGGCGATCGCGAGCACACCCACGATCCGCAACATGGGCGAGGCTCCGGACGCCTCCTGGGCGGATCATCCAGGAGTCGAGGCCTTCGCCAGCTTTCCGCTGCACATCCACGGCACGCTGACCGGCGTGCTGGCGGTCTACTCGGAGCGTCTACTCGAAGCGGACACACTGAGCACGCTGCACGCAGCGGCGGACCTGATAGCCGTCGGTCTGCGGCGCTCCCAGGTGGAGGCGCGGGTGCGCGCGAAGCGCGAGGCGCTCGAGGTGGTGAACAGCGTCGGACGGACGCTGGCCGCGGAGCTCAACCTGGACAAGCTGGTGCAGGCGATCACCGACTCGGCGACCAAGCTGGCGGGCGCGGATTTCGGCGCGTTCTTCTACAACGTTCAGGACGCCCAGGGCGGCAAGTACCTGCTCTACAGCCTGAGCGGAGCCGAGCGAGCGGCCTTCGAGCGCTTCCCGATGCCGCGCGCGACCGAGGTGTTTCGACCGACGTTCGCCGGGGAAGGCGTGATCCGTGTGGATGATATCCGTGAGGATCCGCGCTACGGGAAGAACGCGCCATACCATGGCATGCCCGAGGGGCACCTGCCGGTGGTGAGCTACATGGCGGTGCCCGTGCGCGGACGCGGCGGCGAGGTGCTGGGCGGGCTGTTCTTTGGGCACGAGGAGCCAGGGGTCTTCACCGATCAAGCCGAGCAGCTCGTCGTCGGTGTCGCGGCGCAGGCCGCCATCGCCATGGACAACGCCGCGCTCTTCACCAAGGCACAGAACCTGATCGAGCGCCTCGCACGCAGCAACCGCGAGCTCGATCAGTTCGCGTACATCGTCTCTCACGATCTGAAGGCGCCCTTGCGCGGGATTGGTCACCTGTCGGAGTTCATCGAAGAGGACATGGGGGAGCGAATCAGCCAGGAAGGTGCCGAGCACCTGCGCATGCTCCGCCAGCGGGTCAAGCGCCTGGACCAGCTGATCGACGGCGTGCTCGACTACAGCCGCGTCGGGCGCTCGAACAACCTGCCAGAGATGATCAAGGTGGGTGAGCTGGTGGCGGACGTGGTGAGCCTGCTCTCCCCCGAAATTCAACCCGCGATCCACATCCGAGACGACTTCGTGCTGCTCAGCGATCGCACGCAGCTGCAGCAGGTCTTCATGAACCTGATCGGAAACGCCTTCAAGCACGCCAGCCGCTCGAGGCCCGAGGTGGAGATCGGAGTCGATCTGGGGGAAGGTGCGCCGGTGTTCTTCGTGCGGGACAACGGGCCCGGGATCCCCGAGGCAATGCAAGATCGGATCTGGGGGATCTTCCAGACGCTGCAGAACTCGTCTGCGGCGGGGACGGGCATCGGGCTCGCGGTGGTGCGCAAGCTGGTTGAGCTGCGTGGCGGTCGTGCGTGGGTGGAGTCCGACGGTGCCCATGGCTCGACCTTCCGCTTCACCTGGCCGGGGGGCGAGGCGAACTGAGCGCGATGTCTCGATCCGTCTCCCCGCAGCGCGAGCCGCCGTGGCTCGATGCCGCCGAAAGCGGGGCCCCGACGCTGGCACGCGGGTTGCTGCAGTGCCACGGAGCGGAGGAGAACGATGGAACAGGCAGTCCATGAGGCGACGAACACACAAACCCTCAAAGGGATCTTCCGGACGCTGACCTCGGAGCATCGCGATCTGGTCAGGCTCCTCAAGCGCCTCTGCAGCACCTCGGAGACCGAGGTGCGGTCGCTGCTGTTCCCCACGCTGCGGGTGCAGCTGATTGGCCACGAGCGGGGCGAGATGGAGGTCCTGTACCCGGCGCTGCGCTCTCGCGGGCTGACCTATGGCATGGCCGAGCAGCACGACGATTCCGCGCGAAAACTCGAGGTGCTCGTCGGCTGCCTGTCCGGGTACTCGTTCGACCACCCGGGGTGGGGGGAAGCCGCCGAGTCGCTGCTCGCGGTCTTCGAGCAGCACGTGGGGGAGGAAGAGACCGAGTTCTTCGCGCTCGCCCAGGAGGCCATCGGCGCCGAGCGCGCCGAGGAGCTGGATGAGCAATACGAGGCCTGCAAGCTCCGGCTCGAGCAGTCGGAGCAGTCCGAGCGCGCGGTCTGACAGCCCGGCGCCAGGTTGCGCTGATTCCTGGCGCCCACGAGTGTTTCCACGACGGTGCGAGTTCTGCACGGGCGTCCAGGTCCCGGTGGAAGCGCACGCAAGTGCGCGGTTTTGATGGGAATAGGGCATCGCCGCCGGCGGGCCTCGGCGAGCACCTCGAGTCGAAGAGCGGCCTCCCTGTCCACGACGGCCTGCTGTATGCTCTGACGTGGGGGAGGGAAGGCGGCACGCTGCGCTCCGTCTCGGCGTCTCCACCCGATGTCCACACGGAATCGTTGCGCAATGAGCACCGGGCACCCGAACGAGCTCTCGACTGCGTCGAAGGACAGGCGCGCGAGCCGCTGGCACCAGACGCTCTATCGCGTGAGGGTGCCGTTCTCGCTGCTCGGCGCCCTGCTCTTCCTGTCGATGGGGGCGGACGGGGTGGACCGGCGTCGGGCGCTCGGCTGTGCCGCCGTCTTCCTGGTCTGGCCCCATGTCTGGCTTCTCCTCGGGACGCGCTGGTTTCGTCGGCGGCGCGACGCGTTCTGGCTCAACGCGGTGGACGGTCTGCTGTGGGTGCTGATCCCGGCGACCAACTGGGCGCTGCCGCTGGTGAACCTCGGCGTGACGGTGCTCGCGATCAACACGATCATGACTGGTGGTCCGGCGCTGCTGAAGAAGGCGGTGCCCTTCGCGCTGGTCGGGCTCGCGAGCGGTGCGCTGATCTTCGGCCTCCCACAGCACCCGCTGGCCTTCTCGGGTCGCACCTGGATGCTCTCGGCTCTGGCGGTGGCCATCGAAGGGATCCTCGCGGCGACGGTTGCCTACCGCGCGTTCGACCTGCTCGAGAAGACCAAGTCCGAGCTGGCGCAGCTGAATCAGGTGCTCGATCAGAAGGTGGCCGAGCGCACGGCTTCCCTCGCAGCGACCAACGCGGCGATCTCCCGCTTCGTCCCCTCGGAGTTCCTGCACGCGC
Organism: Polyangiaceae bacterium; assembly: GCA_041389745.1. GTDB lineage: Bacteria > Myxococcota_A > Polyangia > Polyangiales > Polyangiaceae > JAHBVY01. The sequence continues at coordinate 5,602 of JAWKRF010000038.1, read as the reverse complement.
TGGGGCACGAGGACGTCACCACGACGAAGCTGGGAGACGTCGTCGAGCGTCGGATCACCATCCTGTTCGCCGATATCCGCAACTTCACCAGCATCTCCGAACACTACACGCCGCAGGAGACTTTCGACTTCCTGAATCGTTGCCTGTCGAAGATCGGGCCGCACATTCGTGCTCAGTCCGGGTTCATCGACAAGTACATCGGCGACGCGGTGATGGCGCTGTTTCCGGACGCTGCGGAGGACGCGGTGCGGGCGGCGCTCGCGATGCAGCGGGAGGTTCGCCGCTTCAACCTGGAACACCCAAGCGACGTCCCGCTGGAGATCGGCATCGGGATCCACCAGGGAGCGGTGATGATGGGCACCATCGGTGAACGAGAGCGCTTCGAAGCGACCGTGATCTCCGATGCGGTGAATCTGACTGCGCGGTTGGAGGGGCTCACGAAGCAGCTCGGCTGCACCATCCTGGTGAGCGGCGACGTGGCCGCGGAGCTCCCCGAAGCCATGCGTGGCGACTCGCGCCTGATTGGGCGCTTCGCCGTCAAGGGCAAGCGGCGGCCCGTCGAGGTGCACGAGATCTTCGAGGCGGATCCCGACGACTCTCGCGTGAGCAAGCGCGCTTCCCAGCCGCGCTTCCTGGCGGCCATCGCCTGCTACCAGGACGGTGACGCGCAGGGAGCCGCGGCTGAATTTCGACACCTTGCGGAAACGATGCCGAGCGACGGCCCCACCAATTTCTGGCTCTCCCGTCTCGACCAGGTGCTCGCCGACGTGCGTGCCCATGACGCGCTCGGCGTGATCGCGCTGGACCAGAAGTGAGCCGGTCGGCACTCGACGCGGCGACCGGTGGAAGCGCGCAGAACCCCGAAGGCTGCTCAGCGGAACATCGCGCGAAACACGCCGGTGCGCGCCAGGTAGAGGTTGGTGACCAGCTGAAGCACCAGCGGCGTGGCGATGGCGAGGGCGGTGTGTAGCGCCGGCAGGCTGTCCGCCGGGGCGAAGGCGGTGACGGCGCCGCGAGCGGTGGCGTCGAACAGCAGCCCGCCGATCCACATCCAGGAGACGGCGCGCCAGCGCTGACGAAACTTCGGGCGCTCATCCCACAGCTGCTCGAGGCGCTCCCGACGCTGGGGCAGCAGCTCGAGGGCGAAGCGGAACGCCAGCGGCTGACGCGCGAAGTGGGACGCTGCCATCCAGAGTGCGATCCCGAGCGGCACCAGGGAGCCAGCGAGGAACAACGTGCGCGGCGACTGACCAAGCAACACCGCGACGCCGCCGAGCAGGAACAGTACACCCGCGAACACCGCGATCCAGTCGAGGCGCCTGCGCCGCACGTAGCGCACCACCGCGACCGTCGCCGGCAACACCCCAGAGCCCACCAGCGCGAGCGCCGTTCTCACCCCCAGCCCGCGCAACCCATAGAACACGAGCGCCGGAGCGATCAGCTCCGCGATCAAGTGCGCAGCGAGGTGGCCTCGTCTTGTCGCTGTGGGTTGGATCCAGGCTCCTTTGGGGGTGAGGGTGAGCTGGGGCACAGTGTGGATCGTCGGTGCTGTGTGTCGAACGCGGTGTTGTTGGCAGCGTGTCGAGACGCCATAGTCTGCGCGCGATGGCTGGCACGTTCGACGACGCACGACTCACCTACGGGATCACTCCCCCCAAGATCGCGTACTCCGAGGAGAAGCGCCTGCAGACGGCGGCGCTGCAGAGCGCGCGGATCGCGGCGCTGCCGATTGACGCGCTGGTGGTCTACGACCTTCAAGACGAGTCGAGTCGCACCGACGCGAAGCGCCCGTTCCCGTTTCTGCGAGCGATCGATCCGCTGAGCTACGCCTACGAGTACCTTTCGGGCGTGCCTCAGAAGAAGATCGTCTACCGCTCCGTCTCGACGCTGACGCGGGAGGAGCTGGTCGGGTGGCTGCGTCGACTCGACGAGCTGGGCGGCGCGGCGGTGCTCGTGGGCGCGCCGTCGCGGAGCGAGTCCGTGAAGCTGCGGTTGCCGGACGCGTACCGCGTGCGTCTGGACGAGGCAGCCGGAGTGCCGCTGGGTGGCGTGGTGATCGCCGAGCGCCACGAGTCCCGGGGAGGGGAAGACGAGCGCGTGCTGCGCAAGCTCGATCAAGGCTGCTCGTTCTTCATCTCCCAGGCGGTCTACTCGGTCACCGCCAGCAAGAACCTGCTGAGCTCGCTCCACTACCGCTGCCAGGAGGCTGGGCGGCCAGTGCCGCCGATCTCGTTGACCCTCAGCCCCTGCGGCTCGAAGAAGACCCTCGAGTTCATGAGCTGGCTGGGCGTCTCGGTGCCGCTGTGGCTACGAAACGAGCTGCTCCACGCTCACGACATCCTGGAGAAGTCCGTCGACCTGTCCCTGGCCGGCTTCGAAGAGCTGCTCGATTTCGCCCGGGAGAAGCGCATCCCCCTCGGCTGCAACGTGGAGAGCGTTTCCTTGAGGAAGGAAGAGATCGAGGCGTCGGTGCACCTGGTGCACCGGGTTGCCAGGATCTTGGGGAGAGGGTGAGGCTACGTGCTTGACCAAGCCATGCGGCGCGGACTCTTGGCGTTGTTACTCAGCGCGGGCTGCGCCGCGCAACCAGCGGCTCCGCCTGCCAACTGCCCAAGCGCTCCGGCGGCACCGACCGCGCCAGCCGCACCAGCTCCCGAGGCAGGCCACCAGAACCCCCTCGAGCTTGCTGGGGACTCGCCGTACCGCCAGAACCCGACGCTGCGCGCCAAGCTCTCGGCGAGCCCTCACAGATATTTCCGCGCGATTAACCGCGAGTTCGCCATCGAGGTATGCAAACGCTTCGCTCGGGTGCGGGCGACGCTCCCCACCGTGAACCTGCACGGGGACGCCCACGTGGAGCAGGTGGCGATCACCGACGAACGCGCGGGCCTCTCGGACTACGACGATTCCGTCTCCGGGCCGCCGGTGATCGACCTGGTGCGCTTCGGGACGTCGCTCGCGCTCGCTGCGAAGCAGCGCGGCTGGCCCAGTGAGCCCATCGTGGAAGCGTTCCTCGACGCGTACGCCATCGATCTTTCCCCGCCCCCGACGGGACGACTCCCTTCAGCGCTCCAGCGCCTCCGCTCCACCTTCCACGCAGAGCGGGGCGACTTCCTGAGCCGGGCGGAGAAGTTGATGACCTCGGAGCTCGCGGAGAGCCACGCCAGCGAAGCGCGCGCCGGCTGGCAGCGCTACGTCGCGTTGATGCTGCAACTCGACCCAAGCCGAACCGCGGACTTCTTCCGGGTCAAGAAGCGTGGGATCCCCACGAACTTCGGCCTGGGTAGCGCGACCACCGCGCGCATTCTGTACCGCATCGAGGGTCCCACGAGCAGCCCGAACGACGACGTGATCCTGGAGGCCAAGGAGATGCGGAGCGTCGCCGACATCCCATGCATCGAAGGGCGAAGCGGCTTGCCCGTGCGCATCATCCTCAATGCGACACGCTTCGGGGCGAAGGCGGATCCGTTCCTGGCCATCGTGCCGAGGGACGCCTCCGAGGACGTCGACGACCCACCCTGGTGGATCCAGTCCTGGTGGGCACACTACGCCGAGATCGACATCCAGCGTTCCCTCGATTCAGAAGCCGAGCTCGGGGAGATCGCCAGCTTCGCGTCGGCGCAGCTCACCCTCGGACACACCGGCTTCTTGCCAGCGCCCTACGACCGGCAGCTACGTGTCTTGCTCAGGGACATGCTGAACGAGCACCGTGAGCTGATCCTCGACGCCATTCACTCCCTCACCCAAGCCACGCTCGAGGCCTACGCGAAGTTCAAGGGGTAGCTAGTTCCCTGCGGAGATGCGGGTGAGGGGCGCCTCGCGGCGCGGCGCTGGCGCTGGAGAGCGCCGCGGTGCGCTCCATCACCGAAGCCACGGCGAGGCAGCAAGCCCAATCCCAGTCCGCCTCCAGGGACTGAGAAGAAGGGCGAGCGCGCAGCGACGGAGCCTCCAGGATCCTCACTCGCCTGGCACGCACGCTTCACGAGCGCTCCTCACCCCCAACTGCGCGAGGATTGATCCCAACTGCGCCAACAATGAGCCCAGCTGCGCGGGGTGTTGGCCTCGATTGTCCCGCAGATGGGCCCAATGCGCGGGTTTGAAGCCCTGTTCGTCGGGCAGTGAAGCGCTCGGAGCGTGCGCAAGGCCTGCCCACACGCGCGCAAGGGCTCTGCAGAGGCGCGTTCGGGCTCGACACCGGCGCGTGAAGCCCCTGACCGCGCGCGCGAGGGGTTTGGGGGAGAGGAAGAGGCGCTTGCGCGCTGCCAGCGACCAAAGCAAACGGGCCCGGCGCTGTTGCCGGACCCGCTCGAGAGAGGTGAATGCCTGCTGTGCGGTGCAGGCAGTGTACTGGCCGTCACTCCGCTGCTGCGGGCTCCTCGGCAGGCTCTGTGTCCTGTGTTTCCGTGCTGGAACCGCTGCGGCGGCTGGCGAGCCCCATGCGGATCAAGTAGTCGCGGCGTGAGACGCAGGCGCGGGCGATCTCGCTCCACTCCTCGAACCACTCGCGCAGGGAAACGAGCGTCTCCACGTGGGCGAGCTGTGCGGCGTCCTTCGCTTCGTTGGAGAGGGGAGGTGGCTCTTCGGCGCGCTGGGCGATGGCGAGCAAGCCACGCAGGTGATTGCGAGCCTCACTGTCGATGCCGCGCTCCGCGAGCAGCGCGAGCGCCTCCGCGTCCTGCTTGCGAGTCGCCTTGCGGCTGGGGCCCTTCTCCATCTGGTCCATGCGGTCGAGCAGCGCGCGAATGCCCAGCAGGGCTTCGGCGCCGGTGGATGGCTGGAGCCCCTCGAGCAAGAACGCATGTTGCGCCGGGAAGCGCCGCTTGAGCGTTGCCGAGAGGATCTTGAACGCGGGCTCGTCCCACGCATCCAGCTCCGCGATGGCGTCCCGCACGTCGCCGTCGATCAGCGAATCCGCCTCTTGCATCACGAAGCCAGAGCACGCATGCAGCCGCCGCCAGCCTTCCTGATGATCGCGCTCGTTGTATCCACGCCTATACAAAGCCGCGCGGATAGGCAACGACGTGCCAATCGCCCGCAAGAGCTGGAGCGCGCGCATCGGCGTGCCCTCCAGCGTATTCCTCCCCACGCCCGCGCGCTCATACAGCGCGCGCAGCTGACTCTCGAAACTGACTGCCTTCTTGGTTGCCATGGCTTCCTTTCCTGGAGGGCAGCGCTAACCCCCGCCCCCGATGTCAAGGCCGTGTGGAAACGCCTGAGCGCCACCCGGCTGGGTGTGCATCGGGTGGGGGAGCGGTCAGTTGCGTGGTTTTTGCGTTGTGGCGCGCGGCGCGAGCGCCGATCATCACAGGATGTCGCTCCACGACGAACAAAAAGCCCGTCTGGAAGCCATCACCGCCTGGGCTGTGCGGGTGCGAACCACCCTGAGCGACACGCTCGCAGCGCACGCTGGCGAGGTGCACTTCAGGCCAGGCTCGACTGGCGTCTCGATGGTGGGGCTACTCCCCGATCGGCCCCAGCGGGGCAAGTCCGGCATCAAGAACCTGGATCGCCTGGCGCGCGACTTCGAAGTGCTGTTCGCCAGGTACTGCCGCGACATCGAGCAGGGAAGGGCCACCGGTGAGAAGGCACTGCAGAGCGCGCT
>JAWKRF010000037.1:0-75461 GCA_041389745.1 Polyangiaceae bacterium | reverse complement strand
CGACCGAAGAAGCGGACCTTGTCCGTCGCGACCAGGTCGAAGTCGTGGGCGTCGGTGTTGCCGTCCACGGTCAGCAAGCTTTGCCACGCGGAACCATCCCAGAACTGGATGTCGTAGTTCTGAGCGACTTGGTCGGACGTGCCGAAGAACTCCACGCGGTCGAGGGCGCGGCATCCTCCGAGATCGAGCTCGAGCCAGGCGGGACGCTCCCCACGCTGGTCCAGCTGCTGCCCGCGCCCAGCGCCGTGCTACGGTTGGCGCCGCCCCGGGCGCTGCCATCGTAGTACTGCACCTCGCAAGTCGCGGACGACGTAGCTCGTCGTGGTGTACACGTCGACGCGCCCGAAGGCTTCGGGCTCCCGAAGTCGAGCTCCACCCCTTCAGCTGGATGACCGCCATCGCTTGGTAGTTCCCGCTACGGCAGGTTTCGGCTCGGGCACTGCTCCCTCACCCCCAGAGAAGCGCTCGGCGGAAACTCGAAAAGCTACGAGAGGTGACTGCCTGGCTCAAGCGGTGGCCGCTGCGGCCGTTCAGCGCGGTATGTCCGTTGCGATCTCACAGCCGCCAGCCAACCTGGGGGCTCACTCGGTGGTGGATCTGGGTAAAGTTCGCCTGGAGAGCGGTCTGCTCCACTCCGCCGTCGACCAGCTCCCCGATTCGGTCGTGGTGTGCGACGCAGCGGGTGCGCTGGTGTACGCGAACCGCGCCGCGCGCAGGCTGTTCAACCTGGCCTCGAGCAGCGGCCCAGCGGACTGGTTCTCCGAGTTCGAGTTGGTGAGACCGGGCACGGAAGACACCGTGCTCCCTCTGGATACACCGCTGCAGCACGCGTTGCGGGGCACCCGGGTCGACGCCGTGGAGCTCGTTCTGCGTACGCCAGTCGAGGCTGGGAGCTACGTCGTGATCGACTGCTTTCCCCTGCTCGGCGAGGGGCAGACCGTGATCGGTGCGGTGCAGACCGTTCGCGACATTACCGAGAGGAAATGGATCGAGGAGGAGCTCCGGAACAACAACGCCGAGCTGCAGAACAGCATCGCGGCGATGGAAGAGCGCGCCGAAGAAGAGGCATTGATCACCGAGATGGGCGACCTGCTACAGAGCTGCATCACCACCGAGGAGTTCTACTTCGTGGTGAGCGGGTTCTGTCGCCGCATCTTCAGGCGCGAGCCAGGCGCCGTCTACATCATGGGCAGCGACCGCACCCAGGTGCAGCTGGTGGCTCAGTGGGGCGACGAGCCATCACTGGTCGAGCAGTTCAGCGCCGAGAGCTGCTGGGCGATGCGCCGCAGCCGCAGTCACCGCTATGGCGGCGCTCGTCTCGCGCCGCCCTGTAACCACGCGGATCTGCACGGCGGTAGCGAATACACCTGCATCCCGATGATGGCCCAGGGCGAGGCGCTGGGCGTGCTTCACATGCGCAATCAGGTTGGCGAAGGTCACCTTCACGCCAGCGTCGTGCGGAGCCGCGAGCGCATCGTGGTCAGCGTGAGCGAGCACATCGCGCTGGCTCTCGCGAACCTCAAGCTGCGCGACACGTTGCGTCTGCAGGCGACCCGAGATCCGCTCACGGGTCTCTACAATCGAAGGTACCTCGAGGAAACGCTTCAGCGAGAGCTGACGCGGACCACTCGCACGGGTCGACCCGTCAGCCTGGTGATGATCGACCTGGATCACTTCAAGCGCTACAACGACACCTTCGGTCACGCCGCCGCCGATCAAGTGCTGAAGGGCGTGAGCCAGCTGCTGCGCACCAGCTTCCGTTCCACGGATGTTGTCTGCCGCTACGGTGGCGAGGAGCTGGTCGTGATCATGCCCGAAGCATCTGCGGAGTCCGCCTACGAGCGCGCGGAAGCCACACGCAAGGCGATCGGGGAGCTGGAGATCAGCCACGAGGGTCAGACGCTCGGGCGAGTCACGGCTTCGATGGGCGTCGCCTGTACGGATCTCCACGGCAAGAGCGCTACGGATCTATTCCGCGCGGCAGATACTGCGCTGTATGCCGCCAAGGCGGCAGGTCGTGACACCGTCATGGTGTACGAGCAGGGGCAGACCGCCGCGCCCTCCTCCGACCGGGACCAGGGCGCGCAGCCTGGCAAGCACTGAACTCCGCGCTGCGAGCGCTCCCCAACAGAGTGTTCCGCTCGCGCAACCAAGACGAGGATGCGCTCCGCCTCGATGCGGCCTAGGCTGCCGGGTATGGGGATGTTGGTAGACGGAGTCTGGCACGACGAGTGGTACGACACGGACAAGACGGGCGGCCACTTCGTTCGCCACGACTCGAGCTTTCGCGAGTGGGTGAAGGCGGACGACTCCGCGCGCTTCCCGTTCTCTCCAGGTCGCTACCACCTGTACGTCAGCTACGCCTGCCCCTGGGCGCACCGCACGCTGATCGTGCGCGCGCTCAAGCAGATCGAGTCGGCGATCGACGTCAGCGTGGTGCACTGGCTGATGCTCGAGGAGGGCTGGATCTTCGACGACGCGCACCCGGACACGCTCAATCACAAGCAGCGCCTGCATGAGGTCTACACGCTGGCGCAGAAGGACTACTCCGGGCGTGTGACGGTGCCCGTGCTCTGGGACAAGCAGACGAAGACCATCGTCAACAACGAGAGCGCGGAGATCATCCGCATGTTCAACGAGTCTTTCGCTGGCAATGACCTGGATCTGTACCCGGAGAGTTTGCGTGCGGAAATAGATGCGGTGAACGCCTGGGTCTACGACGACGTCAACAACGGCGTCTACAAGGCTGGCTTTGCCACGACTCAGCAGGCCTACGAACAAGCCGTCGAGCGGCTCTTCGCCGCGCTGGACCGCCTCGAGTCCATGCTGCGAGGCAAGGACTACCTGGTCGGCAATCAGCTCACCGAGGCAGACGTTCGCCTGTTCACGACGCTGCTGCGCTTCGATCCGGTCTACGTTGGCCACTTCAAGTGCAATCGCCGCCGCATCGTCGACTACCCGCACCTCTGGGCGTTCACGCGGCGCATCCATGGCTTGCCCGGCGTGGCCGAGACGGTGCACCTGGATCACATCAAGGGGCACTACTACCAGAGCCATCGCACCATCAATCCGACGGGCATCGTGCCGGTCGGCCCCGACATCGACTTCAGCGTCTAGCCTGAGTCGCTCGGCAAACGCAGCGCGCCCCGGCGCTAGCCCGGGCTTGGTGTATGCTCGGCGGCAGTGAGCCTGAGTGACGCAGAGCCGGATCCCGTCGGGACGATCATGGCCGTGACGCCGCCCGTGTTCGCCTTGCTGGGCCTGCTGATCCCGATCATTCAGCTGCCCGGGCAGATCGCGACCTGGCTCATCGTGACGCTGCTCATCGTCTACGACGGTCGGCGCTGGCCAGGTCTTGCGTGGCCGTTCTGGCTCGCAGCGAGCGTCTGCGCTTGGCCGATCGCGCTCCTGGGCTACGCCTTCGATCGCCGGGCGAAGGGCGGCCCCGGCAACCTGAGCTTCGTGATCGTCGGGCTCGCTGTCTGGGGCGTCAGCTGGTTCTTGTGAGGCAGCGGCGGCGGCCTGGCTCAGGATGGAATTGCCGCGCGGTAAAATCGCTCCAGGTCGTCCCGCAGGCGCTCCATCGACGGCGGGTGCACGTACATCATGTGGCCGGCCGGGTAGGTCGCCTCGTACACGTTGGCGCGGATGTGTTCCTCGCGTCCCAGGTGCGACGCGGTGTACTCGGTGGCGAAGAAGGGCGTCGCCAGGTCGTAGAGCCCGTTGGCGAAGAAGACCTTCAGGTGAGGGTTCATCAGCATGCTGCGCCGCAGATGTTCCGCCGTGTTGGGGTAGCCCATGCGCTTGTCGTCGGCCCAGCTCCAGCTCTCGTTCACCTTGAGGCTGATGGCCTCGTAGCGCCGCGTCTCCGGATACTCGAGCTCCTTGCCGAGGTATTGATTCATCGGCAGGTACAGCACGTACGGGAGGTCATTTCCGGTCTCGAACGCCAGGGTGCCGAAGTGCATGGCGTTGGACACCATGATGCTGCCGTTCACCACCACGCCGGCTTGCAGTAGCTCGTCGGTGATCGCCGCCGCGCGCGTCGTGCCGTAGCTCTCCCCCGCCAGGAACTTCGGTGAGCTCCAGCGTCCGTGCCTGGTGAGCCAGGCCTGGATGAACTCGGCCAGGGACGTCGCGTCGCGCTTGATCTCGTAGAACTCCTTGTCCTTCGCCTTGCCATGAGCCCGGCTGTAGCCCGTGCCCACCGGATCGATGAACACCAGATCGCTCAGGTCGAGCAGCGAATGCTCGTTGTTCACGATCGAGTAGGGTGGGGGGAGAGGAGCGACCGCGTCCGACATCCGCAGCCGTCGAGGCCCGAAGCACCCCAGGTGCAGCCACATGGCGGAGGAGCCGGGACCGCCATTGAAGGCGAACGTCACGGGGCGCGAAGACGCGTCCTCCACGTCCCCCCGCAGATAACTCACGTGGAAAATGCTCGCCTGGGGCTCGTCCTCCGCGTCCCTCAGGATCAGCGTCGCCGCGGTGGCGCTGTAGGGGATGCGGGCGCCGCGAATCGTCGCTTCATGCTGGGTCGTGACGCTGCGCTCTCTCGGAGGCGCCTTGTCCTTGCCCTTGTCGGCGTTCTCGTCGCTGCCCTTTCCGTCTGCTGCGTCGACCATGGCGACGGGTGTCTCCCATTCCCGGACTCGAAGCAACGACTCCCGCTCGAGCCACCTACAAAAGCCAACCGCCCGCCAGGCCTGAGGCGAGGCGAGCGGTTGGCGAACGCGTCGAGGAAGCGCAGCGCGGGCGCTTCGCCTCAGCGGTTCGACATGAAGATGCGCAGCAAGAACATGAACAGGTTTCGTAGCTGCACCAGCAAGGCGAGGGCGTCGCCCACGGCGTCATCCATCTCGCTCTTCCGGAAGATGTACCAGGTCACGTACAGCAGCGTGAGCGTCGAGAGGATCGCGCCAGCGGTGGCGATGGCCAGGCTGAACGGCTCGCTGCCCAGGAAGATCGCCATGATGCAGCCGATGAACACCACCACGAAGCCGATGGAGACGATGCTCCAGAGCCACGAGAAGTCCTTGCGCGACACGAAGACGTAGGCGGTCATCGAGCTGAACACCGCCAGCACCATCAGGAAAGCGTCGCGCACTGGCGCCGCGCTCATCGTCTCTCCGAGGCCAGCGTAGTACTGGGCGACGAAGACCATCGGAGCCATTTCGAGCCCCATCAAGGCTGCGACGCCCATCAGCGCGGCGACGTTGAGGTACTTCACCTTGCTGAACCAGCTGGCGACGATGGTGCCGACGAACAGCGCGCCGAACGCGATGTACTGCAGCGTCGGGTTCGCGAGCATCGCGCCGACCAGCATTGGCACCTGAACGATCTTGCCTTCCGGCGAAGTCATCGTCTGCGTCGGTCCGAGCGACACCGCGGCGTAGCCCACGATCACCGCCACGAAGGCGGACGCCGTGAGCAGCCCGTAGACCTTGCGTAGATACGCCAAGCGCTGGGCGCCCAGGGTCGGAGCGCCGACGGCCTGCGCCAGCTGATTCACCATGCCGCCCTGTTGCTGCCCTGCGGCAGCGCCCGGGGCGAAGCCGCCCCCGCCGATTGCCATCGCGCCGCCCGCCATCGCGCCGCCCATGGCGGCGCCGTAGGCGCCAGCGGCCTGACCGTATCCGCCCGCCGCTTGACCGTATCCGCCCGCCGCCTGACCGTAGGCGCCCGCGGCCTGACCGTAGCCGGCTGGAGGCTGTCCATAGGCGGCTTGCTGCGCCGGCGCGGCCTGCTGGGCGGGCGGAGCTTGCAGAGCCGGCGCCGCGGCGACCGGCGGCGCCGCATAGCCAGCCTGGGGCGCAGCTTGCTGTTGCCAAGGCGCCTGGCCGTATCCCTGGGGAGAAGCCTGAGGGGGGGCGCTCTGAGCTGGAGGCGCCTGGGGCTGCTGGCCTTGCTGAGCGGCGTGAGCGGCCGCCAGCATGGCCTGGGCTTCGGGCACCGCCTCGAGGGGCATGGTGGCGCCGAAGTTCTTGTTGGATGCAGGCGCGCTGGGAGACGCGCCTGCTGGTGTCACGGTGACCTGATAGCCGCCGCTCGGCAGCGGCTGCGCCGTCATCTGCATGCCCTGGGCGGCATAGCTCTGCTGGTACTGGGCCAGCGTCTGTTGATCTTGTTGGGGGTTCCCCGTGTTCACCTGAAACGTCATCGGGCCACTCATGGCGTGCTCCTCGGGAAGGCGCGAACGAGCGAATCGCCGCCGCGCGAACTCAGCATAGGTGAGGCCCGGTCGGTCAGTCCCCGTCTCAGTTGCCAATTGAAGCAGAGATCAGCTCGGATTCATGATGTGGGGAAACGGAAGCACGACCGGGCGGCAACATATCGGCTCCTTCGGCTACCTGCCGTGAGCGCCCCTCTCCCCCAACAATCCCGCTGGCTTGGGTCGACCGAGCATGTGGGGAAAGGTGAGCGCCTGTCTATCCCCTGGTTTTCCATTGGCTCTCGGTGCCGGGCTGCCGACCGGCGCGCCTCGGGCGATACTTCTGAGTTGTCGTGAACACCGACCCTGCAATCCTGGCTCTGGCGAGAGAGCGCGTCGGCACCACGCTGAACGAGAAGTGGCACCTGGACGAGCTGCTCGGGGTCGGCGGCATGGCTGCGGTGTACGCGGCGACTCATCGCAACCGCAGTCGCGCCGCCATCAAGGTGCTCCACCCCCAGCTGGCGATGCAGCTGGCGATGCGAGACCGATTCCGCAGGGAAGGCTACGTCGCCAACACCGTCGAGCATCCGGGCGCGCTCCGTGTGCTCGACGACGACATCGATCCCAACACCAAGACGACGTACCTGGTCGTCGAGCTCCTCGAGGGGGAGTCGATGGACACGAGGCTGCGCCGGGAGCCTCCGCTCGACTACGGCGCGCTGGTGAAGATCGCGTGCGACGTGCTCGAGGTGCTCGACGTGGCGCACGCCAAGGGCGTCGTGCATCGCGACATCAAGCCCGACAACATCTTCCTCCAGGAGGACGAGCAAGGGAACCACGTCGGCACCAAGCTGCTCGACTTCGGCGTCGCGCGGCTGATCGAGGAGGGAGCAGGCAGCGTGACCCTCACCGGCAACGCCATGGGGACTCCCGCCTTCATGGCCCCCGAGCAGGCGGAGGCGAACTGGCCGGAGGTCTCGGGCCGCACGGATATCTGGGCGCTCGGGGCGACGCTGTTCTTCGCCATCACCGGACGCTACGTACACGAGGCGCGCAACGCCAACCTGATGTTGATCCATGCGGCAACGCGCGAGGCGCCGCTGCTTCGGGAGGTCGACGCGTCGGTCCCCATCGCGCTGGCTCAGGTGATCGACCAGTCCCTGAAATTCGAGAAGGATGAGCGCTTCGCCTCGGCGGCAGACTTCGCGGACGCGCTGCGCGCAGCCCTCGCCGAGAGCGAACCGGAAGCGTCGTTGCCCATGACCCTGGTGGTCGCGTCCGACGAGTCGGCGACGTTGCCCGCCAGCGCGCCCACCTCCAGCGAGACGCTGGCCAGCGCGACGCTCAGCCGCACGCAGCCGGGCGCTGGGCAGGAGGTGCGATCTCGTTGGCCCTGGATCGCCCTGGGAGCAGCCGTGTGCGCGGGGGCGCTGTTTCTGGCCTTTGGCTATCCAAGCAGCGACGAAGTCGAAGCGCCGCCATCGCGCGCTTCCGCGGCGCGGGTCGAAGCGACGGCTCGGACGGCGACGCCGGAGCCGGAGAGTTCGGCGAGCGAAAGGACCCCGAGTCCTGTCGTGGCCAGCGCCGTCGCCGCGCCGAGCACCAGCGCCGAGCCGACGCACCTCGACGCCCCGAGTGCTTCCGTGGTCAAATCCGGGGCGACGCCCCGGGCGACGACGCAGCCACGCGTGGCCGCGCCGCGACCAGCTACTCCCGCGACGAGCCCGGCCGCCTCCAGGCCTACCGCCACGGCGACGGGGCGTGCTACGGCTGAACCGACGCCGAGCGCGGCCTTCCCGAAGCCTGCGCCCACCGCGGACCCCTTCGACCGTCAGTACTGATGAGCCATCGCAAGAAGCCGAACGTCTGGGTCTCAGTGAGCGTCGTTGCGATCGGCGCCGCAATTGGACTCAGCCCTGCGCCGTGTCGCGCTGACGCGGCAGCGGAAGCCACCGCGCTCTTTCAGAGCGCGCGGGATGACATGAAGGAGGGTGACTACGCCGCCGCCTGCCCCAAGCTCAGGGAGAGCCTGCGCCTCAAGCACGCGTCGGGGACGCTGCTGAACCTCGCCCTGTGCGAGGAGCGCCAGGGCGAGATCGCGAGCAGCTGGGCGCATTTCCTCGAGGCAGCGGCCTCGATGTCGCCGGGTGACGAGCGGATCCCCATCGCCAGGCAGCGCGCGGCCGCGCTGGAGGCGCGCTTGCCACGTCTGACTCTGAGTCTTCCGCCGGGGGCGCCGGCCGGTACGCGCGTCGAGCGAGACGGCGAGCCGGTGTCGAGCGCGAGCTTCGGCGTCGCCATCCCGGTGAACCCCGGGGAGCATCGCGTCGTGGTCACCGCCGTCGATGGAGGGCGGACGGAGCAAGTGGTGACGCTGGCGGAGGGCGGAAGGCGCGAGCTCGTCGTCCAGCTGCCAGCGCCGCAGACGACGGCCGCCGTGAGTGGTCCTGCCGTGGCAGGACCGAGTTCCGCCTCCGAGCGCAATATCCACGGGGATTCAGGCGCGGCCGAAGCAGCCGCCGGGGACTCGGGGGCCGGGGACTCGGGGCCGCCCACGCTTGCGCTGATCGTCGGCGGAGTGGGCGTGCTGGGGGTGATCTCCGGCGCCCTGACCGCGAGCCTCTCCCGCTCCAAGCGCGATCAGGCCGACGATCACTGCCCGGACAAGCGCTGCGACGCCGAGGGTGATGCGCTGATCGAAGACGGCAAGCAGCTCGCCACGATCTCCTGGGTTTCCTGGGTCGTCGGCGGCGCGGGGTTGATCGGCGGCACCTACCTCTGGCTGTCTCACGACTCGTCCAGCGCGATCGGGGTCAACGCTGGGCCGGGCAGCGCCGCGCTCCGCTATCGGCTGCGGTTCTGAGCGGGAGCTCAGAGCAACAGAGTCAGAGCAACAGACTCAGAGCAGCGCATCGGCATCGGCGCAGCCGGTCTTGCCCTCGAAGGTCGCGCATTTCAGGCCCAGCGGGTCGCAGGTCGGGTCGGCGGCTCCCGGGTTGTCACACGGGATGATGCAGAACGAGTACGCCGGCTGATTCGGGCTCGAGCTGGGGCAGAACATCTGCTTGCCAGAGGCCGTGTGCGTGGGGCAGTCGGAATCGTTGCCGCACGGAATCCGACAAGTGCCCTTGTCGGAGAACGCGTCCGGGTAGCAGCTGCAGTCGGCCTGGGAGCAGTCGTCCAGCGGCTGCGGGTCGGCGCTGAAGTCGCAGATGCCGTCGGCACGACACTTCGTCGCGTTGTCGATGTAGCTGCAGTCGGAATCTTGCTTGCACTTGATGCTGCACACACCGACTCCGCTCCAGCTCCACTCGGCAGAACACTCGCTGCCCATGCGGCACTCGAAGCCGCTGAACTCCACGTCGCAGGTCGGGACGCAGGCGCCGTTCTGACCCACGCCGACGCACGTTCCGTCCTTGCCGTTCGGGCCCGTGCAGCCTGGGCTGTTGGCGTCGCAAGCCGAGGCGCAGCTCGGCGCGTTCACGCCGACGTAGAGAGCGAAGGTGCCCGCGGTCGACATGTCCTTGGTGCAGAAGAGCTCAGCACCACACTCACCGCTGCTCTGGCAGTGGGCGCCCCAGGGCTTGATGCCGCCGTCCGCCGTGGCGTCGTTGCCCGCGTCGACGGCTCCGCCGCTCCCTGCGCTGCCCGCCGTGCCGCCCTCGCCGCCCGTTCCGCCGCTCGCACCGACGCCGGCCCCTCCGGCGCCCGTCACTCCTCCAGAGGCCGACTCGTAGCCATCGAAGCTGGGGGGGAGGACGCAGCGCACGAGCAGCGTCGTGCACAGCAGCCCGCCGATCAGGGAGAACAAGCGGCTCACCCGATTGGAGGGGCGTCGAAGGGACCCCGGACGGGGCGGGGAATCGAGCGGCGCTCGAGCTTCCTCTGGGTCCGGAGACGCAGGCATCCTGGCGAGGATAGTCCGAAGCCTTGCGATGCGTAAGTGAAGCCGCTACGCCGGAGGATATGCTGACCCGTCGTTCGCGCCGAATCGCCCACAAATCGCTCAGCCCTCGCGCCGCTTCCCTGGCCCTCGCTGGCCTCCTGCTGGGCAGCCTGGGCTGCAAGAAGCTCGATGAGCTGACCGGCGAAGCAAAGGCCGAAGCCTCCGCCGCGGCAGCGCCGGCGTCTGCGGGCGTCCCTCCTACCAGCGAGTCTGCGGCCGGAGACAAGTCGGGCACCGTGCCGATGCCACTTGCCGTGGGGCAATGGGCAACGTTCAAGACGACGCGCGATGGCAAGCCCGGTGGAGACGTGACCTACCGGGTCACGGGCAAGGAGGACAGCGCCTTCTGGATTCAGATCGACATGGAGCAGCCCGGGGGCAAAGCCACCCAGGTGAGTATCCTCATGGATTTCAAGGACGGACGCTCGTCCAAGGACTTCGACGTCAAGCGGGCGAAGGTCCAGCTGCCGACGGGGCAGACGCACACCATCAGCGGTCCGATGCTCGACATGGCGATGAAGGGCTTCTCCGGGCAGCTCGCGGCGCTCGCGATTGACAGCCTCGAGGGGTTGCCGCAGGAAGACGTGACGGTGCCCGCCGGCGAGTTCAAGGGTTGCTACTACCGGGACTTCGACGTGAAGGTGATGAACATCCACTCCAAGGGCCGGGTGTGGAACCACACCAAGGTGCCGATCAACGCCATGATCAAGAACGAGAGCACGACCAACGGCAGCAAGGTGGTCTTCGAGCTGAAGGAGTTCGGCACCAAGGCCGAGCCGTGACGCTCATCGTGCCGAGCGCGCCGGAGCTCGACTCTGCGACCGCAGAGGAGTTCATGCGCGCCGCCATCGCCGAGGGCAAGCGGGCGCTCCCGGCCTGCTTGCCGAATCCGCCCGTGGGCTGCGTGCTGGTGCGTGACGGACAGATCATCGCTCGTGGCTTCACTCAGCCGCCGTTCGAGTACCATGCGGAACCAATGGCCCTCAGTCAGGTCGAGGGCGATCTCGAAGACGTCACGGCCTTCGTCACCCTGGAGCCTTGCTCCTTTCATCAGCGCACTCCGTCCTGCGCGAAGCAGATGATCGCGCGGCGCGTTGGTGCGGTCTATGTCGCGCTCGTCGATCCTCACCCCCGAAATCAGGGAGCGGGCCTGCAGATGCTGCGCGACGCCGGCATGCGCGTGACGGAGAATTTCCTCACGGAAGAAGCCGCGCCCGATCTCCGGCCCTACCTGCACAAGCCCGAGAGCTGAGCCCTCGAGGCCCTTCCCGCCCGGCGTCCTTGGCCAATCGAAGCTCGGTCGGGGGTGAGAGAGCGTCGAAGCCCGCCATTTCTCGGCGTCAAACGCGCCGGAAGCCTCTCCCGCGCCCAAGCGCTTGACCAATCCCCGTTTGCCTCTCAATATCCCGCCCATCGCGGCAAGCCGCGACCCCGCGCCCCTAGCTCAGCTGGATAGAGCATCGGACTTCGAATCCGCAGGTCCCCCGTTCGAATCGGGGGGGGCGCGCCGCTCGCGGAGGCCAGCGAAGCTGGCCGGAGCGAGGGGCCCTCGCAGATGTGCTCCGCCGAGGTTCATTTGCGCCTGTCGGCGCGTGCGCGCTTCCGCGCGCAGGCGTCGGGCGACCACGCTTGACAACTACGGAGTCCGAAGTTAGGACTCCGAATATGAGCTCGAGGAAGCGTCTGCCCTATTTCGATGAGCACTCGGAGCCCATCGAATCCCGTATCGCGACGGGGCTCCACAAGCTGGGCCTGGCGATGAAGCAACAGGATTGGCAGCAGGCCAATCAGGCTGGGCTGTCGGCGACCCAAGGGCAGATCCTCGCGGCACTGGTAGGCGAGGGACCGCTGACCGGTTCCGAGCTGAGCAAGCGCCTCGGCGTCACCCTGCCGACCGTCAGCGATTCGGTGAAGGTCCTGGCAGCGAAGCAACTGCTCGTGAAGAAGCCAGATCCGCGGCACCCCAGAGCGAGCTTGCTCGAACCGACGAAGCAGGGCGCAGCGCTGGGCAAGAGCGCCCGCTCCTGGCCGGAGTTCATGGCGGAAGCCGTGGGTGAGCTCAGCAATGAAGAACGCAGCGTGTTCC
This sequence comes from Polyangiaceae bacterium, assembly GCA_041389745.1. Lineage (GTDB taxonomy): Bacteria > Myxococcota_A > Polyangia > Polyangiales > Polyangiaceae > JAHBVY01. Next base: position 63,275 of record JAWKRF010000037.1, on the reverse strand, counting down.
TGAGTGGCGTCGTTAAGATGATCCGTCAGCTCCAGGAGCGGGGGCAGGTGCCCCTGAGCGGCATGTGCGTCACCTGCACGCACTTCCGACCCCACGTACGACAAGGCAAGACGCCCCACCACTGTGCGCTGGTCGACGCGCCGCTGGCCGCCGATCAGCTCAGGCTGGATTGCCCGGATCAAGAGCTCGCTCCCGAGTCTCAGCGTGAGGAAGCCTGGCGGCGCTTCCAAGGTGTCGGGTAACCAGTAAATTACCGCGCGGATAGTCGCGCGAGGAGGTCCTCGGCCTCCACGATCCCCGGCGCCGAGAGTGTCTCGGTGTCCGCATGGCGGAGCTTTGTCCGCAGGAGAAACGAAACATGTCTACGATCCCCGGCTACACCCACGGGAGCAGCGCCCTCGCGCGCTCTCCGGTCTCCCTCGAAGACTTCGGTCGCATGCAACAGAGCGTGCTGTTCGACGCGGAGGACCTGCGCTACCTTCGCGCGTCCCACGCCATCCTGAAGGATCAGGTCGAGGCGATCCTGGACGTCTGGTACGGCTTCGTCGGGAGCCAACCCCACCTCTTGGCATCCTTCACGAACCCGAGGACCGGAGAGCCAGTCTCCGAGTACCTCGATGCCGTGAGGAAGCGGTTCGGTCGCTGGATCCTGGACACCGCCCAGGCGAACTACGATCAAGCCTGGCTCGACTACCAGCACGAGATCGGGTTGCGACACCACCGGAGCAAGAAGAACCGGACCGACGGCGTCGACTCCACGGCAGTGGTTCCGTTTCGCGATCTGTTCGCGCTCATCTTCCCAGTCACCTTCACGCTCAAGCCATTCCTCGCCAAGGCGGGGCACTCCGAAGCGGACGTCGAGCGCATGTACCAGGCGTGGCTCAAGTCGTGTCTGCTCCAGGTGACGCTCTGGAGTCAGCCATACGTCAGGGAAGGTGACTTCTAGTCTGTGCGAGACCGCTGCGTTCGCACGACCTGGGGCGCAGCCCGTGCGCGGCCGAGCGCGCCGCGGGGGGGAGCAGCGCTCGCTCCCCCCCAAAAAGGAACGCCTCTTCGAGCGAACCTACTCAGTCGCCTCGACGGCTTCGACCAGCCAAGCGCCTCGGTGCTTGCGCAGGTGGAAGTCCACCGGCTTCGGCCACGCGCGGCACGGTTTGGTCGGCAGGGCGTAGGGATCGGCGCAGGTGACGCGGACACGAGTTTGGTCGTCGCCGTTGCCTGGCAGAGACTTGCTCCGGAAGGGCTTCGTCGCGCTGTGCTCCTGCAAGCCGGCGCGAACCGCTCTGGCCAGGCGCGCGTGCTCCCGCTGCAGCGTCGTAGCGGCAGCGACCGCGGTCCCCTCGCGCGCCGATGACCAGGGCGCCCAGAGCCAGTCGGCGACCAGATCCTGAGGCACGGAGCTGGCAGCAAAGCGCTGAATCAGCTTTCCCGAGACGTACTCGAGCTCCAGATTGTATCCGCGAGGTATTCCCGTGTCATAGAAGACCTGCGTGCCCCCCGCGTAGCCGAAGCGGATCTGGTTGTCCCGGATCTCGATGGCGTCGAACTCACATCGCCTCGCGCCCAGGTCGCGCGCGAAGAGCGACTCGGGAGCATGCGGGTCGACGCTAGCCCTGTACACGCGGAAACGCTGCTGGCCCCAGCACGACGTGTACCAGAAGTCGGCCATCTGCACGACCAGCAGCGGCTCCTCGACGCCTTTCGGGTGAAACAGTCGACTGGACTCCACCACCAGGCGATCGCGGACGCCAGGTCCTCGCCGGGTCAGGTTGATCTGCGTCTCCATCTGCTCGTCTCGCCAGGCGAAGACAGCGACTGCATCGCCGTTCTCGGTTCCATACGCGACCAGCACGTGGTCATCGAGCAAGTCGACGGAGAGCTGCTCCGAGAAGGGCAGTTCGTCTTCCCTGGGAGGAGCTTCGTTGAGCAGTGCGATCTGTTGGACGAGTTCCTTGGAGTCGCGCCTCGCCCCACAACCCGACTGGAAGAGCTGGCCGAGCCTCACACGAATCACCTCCGCGAGGGCGCGCTCGGGTTCGGCCGCAGGGGTCGTGTTCGCGAGGTGATAGGCTTCGCCGAACCGCTTCTTCTGTTGCTCCGTTGGTGCAGGGCAGGGCGGTGGGTTCGACGTTGGAGCGCCATCACGCCCTGAATGGAGCGTCGCCGCCGTGCTCGCGGGTGAACCCGCGCTGGTGGCGGTCGAGGGAACACTTTCCGACAGGGCGCGCGGAGCATGGGTCTGAGCTGGCTGATTCGGAGCGCAACCCAGAACCAGCCAGAAGGTGGGAAGAAACAGCAGCCAAACCTGGACCGAGCGTCGCATGCGCCTGGGCTACGCCAGACCGTGACACGACGAGGACGAGCGACATGCACAGGGTTCGGGCCATGGGATCCCGAAGGGCCGCCTAGTCGGGCAGCAGGGCGTCCACGACCAGGTCGTCGTGGATCAGCTGATCTTCGCACAGCTCGAATGGATACGCGCGGCGCCCGACGAAGCAGAACCACTGGTTTTCTGGGCGTGTTCCGAGAAGCTCCAGGTCCCCGCCGGCGTTCCTTGCCTCCACGAGTCGTGGCCCGCGGAACCACAACGTGGCTCTGGGCTTCAGTTGCTCATCGAGGAGCAGAACGGCGGCTCCTTCGCTCACCAGGCTCCTGTCTCCGTGTGGCGAGAGACTGACCAGCTTCGCGCGGTGGGCGCTCTCGATCCGATCGCTCGCGGAGATCAGTCGGACCTCGTCGCCGCACGCGACGAGCACCTTCGAGCCGGTGCTTGACGCGCTGACCGGACCTCGCTTGCACTCCTCTGCGAGCAGCGCGCCTCGGTTGGTGTCCTCCACGCCCACGAGCTCGGTTCCGCGGTTCGAGACGGTCACCAGCACCTTGCCGTCTCCGGAGATGGTGATCGCGCGCCTGTCCGCGTCCCGGGGTCGCTCCAAGCGGCGTTTCCAGGTGGTGGAGTCGAGTTCGAGCGATGCGACCGTCAACTTGAAGGGGCCCCCAACGCCCTGGAGGCGCCCGTTGCCGAGCGCCAGTGCATCGACGGCGTTGGGGAAGTCCGGTAGCGCCCGATGCTGGCGCGAGCGGTCCCACAGGAGCACCGAGTGCCCACCGAAGTTGCCGGCGAGGTACGTGGCGTCGGGCGACCAGGCCAACGTCGCGCGGTCGCCGGTCGTCGTAGCGAAATGACCCGTGGTGTGTTGTGTATCCACGAGGAACAGCTGGATCTCGTTCTTCTCCGCGTCCCTTCGGGCGAGTGCCAGAGCGCCTTCAGTCAGCGCGGCGCCGACCAAGAGCCGTTCCGAGGTCGGCGTGCGCGCGGTGACCGTGCCGGTCTTGCCATGGATGACGTCGAGCCGGCCGCCCAGGGTCTGGGACACGAGCACATCGCCGTCGGCGGACAGCAGCCCGTCCCTTCCAGGCAGCGGCTTGCTGCCCAGCGGCTTCCCGCTGGTGGCGTCGAACTCCAGCAGAGAGTCTCCCAGACTGCCGTCGCTCACTCGCACGCGAGAGCCGTCGCTCGAGAAGCCAAACAGCGAGGCGGCGCTGGTGCCCTTCACCACTGCGTGCGCGCGTCGCGTCCCGCTGTCGAGGTCCCAGACCTCGAGACCTCGGGACGAGATGGTGGCGAGTCGATCTCCCTTGGGGGAAGCTGCGACCGCGCTGAGCCTCGAGAAATTGCCCAGGTCACGGAGCTTTTCGAGCCCACTGGCAGAGAAGACCTCGACGCCCTCCGCGCTGGCCGCGACCACCCGTCGGCCGTCCGCCGAAGCCACGAGGTGGAGCGGATACGTTGCCTTGGGGAAATTGTGCGTGGCGAGGACGGCGCCGCTCTTCGCGTCGACACGCAACAGGTCGCGCCGGGATCCCGCGCCACCAGCGACGTAGATGCTGGATCCGTCGGCCGAGAAGGCAACGTTCGGTCGCTCTACGTCAGCCCAGCTCCAGGTGTCGATGAGCTTCCCGTCGTGGACGTCGAACAGCCGGACCCCTTCGGTCGTCGACACGGCCAGGCGTGAGCCGTCCGGCGCGAAGCTCGCCTGGGTTGCCGACCTCGCGTCGTGAGCGGGGAGCTCCAGAGCCACGGTCGGTCTCAGGTGCCTGGTCTCCAGGAGCAGGAGGCCTTGCTCTGGCGCGGCTGCGACTAGCTGCGAGCCGTCGGGCGCCAGCGCCACTAGCCTCATGTCGACCGCCCCCGACCACGCCTTGACGCCCTGCCCCGTCGCCCTGAATGCGCTGACCGCGAGCGAGCTCAGTTGCCTGGCGGAAATTAAATTTCCCCTGCTCCGCGCCGCTTGGGCTCGCCTCCAGAGGTCGACTGCGGAACCCTGGGCGGAGGCGCGCTGCTGGTCGATCTGCTTCAGCACGGCAAGCGAAGGCTCCGCCTCTCCCGGGCAGAGACTCGCGGCGTGTTCCAGCAGGCGCTTGGCTCTGAGGGGGTAGCCGTCGCCGAACAGGCTCCTGGCACGCTCGACCTTCGATGTCGCGCGCTGACAGGCCCCCGAGCGACGCGCGCTCGCCTCCGCGCCACCCGGTGCTCGTGTGGGAGCCGGGCTGGAGGCGGCGACTGGCCCAGAGCCCGTTGGGGCGATCGGTGCCGGCGAAGCTGGGCCGCACGCTGCGAGGCAGCTCGTGACGATCAGTAGTCTTGGTCCTGGCGACGCTAGCCGGCGGACACGGGCCCTCTGGATCCGCTGTCTCACCCCCACACGATAAACGCTAGTCGGGGCACAGCGCGATCACCGCGTGCACGTCTTCGGCGCGGCGGTCTTGGACCAGCGTGTTGCAGGTGAACGGGCACAGGTTGATCACGCCGTCGCCCGCTGGATAGTAGCCTTCGTCCTGGTTGAAGGCGCACTGCTCCAGGGACGGCGTGTACATGACGCGGCGCCCATTCATCGCGAGCTCTGCCTGCGTGGTGTGGTCGAAGCGCAGGGTGCACTCGTGGAGCTCCCGGACAGCGTGCTCCAGCATGTCGGGGAAGTCGGCGCTGACTCCCTGGAGCGGGAGCGCCCCTCCCACCTCGATCAGCACGTGGGTGTGGTCCACGAGGTCCGAGAACGCAGTGACGTAGGTGCGCGCGTACGGCGAGCTCCCGAGCATGTCGCTGGCGGTCGCTTGGCTCGTGCCCCAAGAGAAGTCACAGCCTTCTTCCTGTGCGTCGGTGACGACGATGGCCGCCCTGGCCTCGAGCTCCGGGTGCTGCTCGAAGGTGCGTCGCGCGTAGCGCAGGCTGAGCTCTGGCGAGTCAGACTTGCCCGGCGCCGCGCTCAGAGCCTTGAAGAACTGATCCGTATCCGCGAGGAAACTGATATCCGAGGCGCGTTGAAGAGCGACGATCGGGTGCCCCGTGCTCAGTGGATCTCCGCAGCTCTGGCTGTTCTCCTGAGGCAAGATGTCCAGCGCGGCGTAGGTGTCGGACCAGAACGGGCGCTCCTGGAGCACGCCGTTCTTGACGTTGGTGCGCACCACGGAGCTCATGCCGCGCGCCACCAACAGCACGACGCCGACCTTCTCCACCAGGGGCACGGCATCGCAGCCTTCGGGGACCTCCCACTGGATACCGCCGCTGCCTGCGCTGCCTGCGCTGCCGCCGCTCGCCATTCCGCCGCTGCCGCCGCTGCCCGCGTTCCCGCCAGTCCCCGCGCTGCCCGCGGTTCCCCCGCCCCCGAGGTTCGGGTCCGTCTCGAGGTCGTCGAGGCCGGTCAGCGTGCCGCAGGCTGCGCCGAGCAGGACCAGCGAGCCAACCAGCGCGCGGTGGAGCATCGCTCGAGGTTCCGTCATCTCAGAACCTGCCTCGCAGCTCGAAGGAACCGACGCCCAGGACTGGCGTCAGGCTCACGCCGCGTCTGGCGGTGCGCCGTGGGGGAGCCGTCGCGGCGCTGCCGCCGTCGTCGAGCACCAACGCGAGCACACCGAGGCCGAGGCCCAGGACACCGACGCCGAAACCGATGTTCGAGATCGTGGCCAGGGTCTTCGCGTCGTCGATGTCGGGTTCTGATTCCGTGGGGCATCGGTCGCCCTCGCAGCGGGTCTTGATGTCGCTGGTCTTGGTCGCGGACATGATGCCGGTGATGCCTCCGACGACGACTCCGAGTCCCCCTGCGGTGAAGCTGACGACGGCGAACATGTTCGCGCTCCCAGGGCTGTCGTGTCTCGGCTCGATGGGGCGCGAGTAGTCTTCGTGGCCTGGCGCGATCGGCGGAGGCGACGTCTGGGGAGGCGGCGCCTTGGCTGCAGTTGCGGGCGCTGCAGTCGCGGGCGCCGCAGCCGCCGCGGGATCGCGCTGCAGCTCGACGTTCAGGGTGCGCGACTCACCCTCGCTCAGCGAGAACTCCTCTTCCCTCGCAAGATAGCCGGGAGCGTTCACGCTCAGCTTGTGCGCGCCTGGATTGACCTTGCGAGGCAGCAGAGCCGCCGCGGGGGGCACGCTCACCCCATCCACCGAGACATCGAGCTCGAGCTCCTGAGGCACGCCGCTCACCGTCACGGTGACGGAGGGGATGCGCTCCTCGATCGCGGCGGCCAGCGCTACGGCTTCTTTCCTTGCGGCAGTGAAAGCCCTGGGCTCGCCTGGTTCGACAGGATGCCGCGCCACCTCGAGCCATGCGTCTCGCGCCTCGACCAGCTTCCCGAGCCTCTCCTGGGCCTTGCCCACGCGGATCCCCGTCGTGGGTACGTGCATGATGTCGTCGGCGCCGCGCCACGCCTCGAGGGCGCCCGCGTAGTCTCCTGCCTCGAACTTCTTCTGGCCCGCGCCGAGCAGCGACCGCGCAGTCTCCTTCTCGGCTGCGGTGGGCTCTGCCCAGCTGGGGGCGCTGATCAGCAAGGTGCCGATCAGCACGGCCGCGGCTGCTCTCCAGGCACGGCGCTGCGCTCGCTGTTCTCGCGTCGGAATCATCAGAGGCTAAGGCTACTAGAATCCGTAGTCCGGGGTTGGGTTCGCCGGTGGGGGTCGCGGAGCGGGCTCGGCCGGCGGCCTTGGCGTGGCCTTCGCAGGTCTCGCAGTGGCCCGTGCTGGCTTCGGCTCTGGGGCCGCTCGCTGGGGCTCGTCCGCGGCTGGCGCGCCTTCTGCGGGCGTTTCGTCCTCGTCGCGCTCCGGGGTTTGGGGGAGAGGCGCTTCGTCGGTCGCTGGGGCTGCCGAAGCGGTCACCGACGCACTGCCCGGAGGAATCAACGGGGAGGTCGCCGCGGTCTGCTCGGCGGCCGACGTGGCCCCGGAGTGCACTGGCTCCGCGTTGACGCCGCTGCTCCCGAGGCCGAACCACGCGCCCGCGATGCCTGCGAGCGAGAGCGCGGCGATCACCGCAACCAACCCGCGCCGGCTCTTCGGCGGCGCCAGAGCGGCGGTGTCGGTTACCGACTGCGCCATGGTCGAGTGCGTTTGAGCGTGGGAATCCACCTCGGTGTCGGCGTAGGACACCGAGGAAGGCGCGTCGTTGTTCGCCGATGACGAGAGGTCGACGAACGAGGGCTGCTGGGAGCGTGGCATCCCGGCGGCTTCTTGCAGCGCAGCCGCCATCTCCGCCGCGGACTCGAAGCGCCGATCGATGTCCCGATGCAGCGCGCGCGCCATCCACGCATCGAGCTCTGGCGAGCCAACACCGAGGCGCTCGAACGGCGCGGGGTACAAGCCGCGCTCGATCGCCAGCACCAGCCCTGGGAAGGTCTCCGCCTCGAATGGACGCTGGCCAGTCAGCGCGTGATAGGCGACTACGCCGAGGGACCACAGGTCGGCCCGCACGTCGACGTGCTTGGCGCTCACCAGCTGCTCCGGGCTCATGTAGTACGGCGTGCCGACGACCGCGCCCGTGGAGGTCATCGCGAGGTCGGTGTCGTCTGACTTGGCGACGCCGAAGTCGAGCACCTTGATGTGTGGATCGCCTTCGGGATCGCAGATGAACAGGTTGTCTGGCTTGATGTCGCGGTGGATCACCCCCTTGGCGTGAGCCTTCGCCAGCGCCTTGCAGGTTTGACTGACCACCGTGACCACCTCGTTGACGGGCAGTCGCTCGAGCTCGCGGATGCGGTCGCGCAGATCGTGCCCTTCGAGCAGCTCCATCACGATGTACGGAACGCGCTCCTCCAGCAGCCCGGTGTCGAAGACCTGCACGACGTAGGGGCTCTTGATCCGCGCGCTGGCTCGGGCCTCCCGGGTGAAGCGCTGACGGATGTCCGCCTGGCTCGCCAGATCCTCGCTGATGAACTTCACCGCCACGCGGGTGCCGAGTCCCTCGTGCTCGGCGACCCAGACACTGCCCATTCCGCCCTCGCCAAGCATGCGCTCGAGACGGATCTGCGGAGTGACGAGTGTGCCGGCAGTAAGCTCCACCGTACCCTTGTACCACGCTCCCGCCTACCGAGTGACTTTCCACACCGATAGTCCCCTGCACTCATCGACAATGGTGGGTGCGCCAGCACCTTCGGTGCGAGGAGCGCGCACCTCGCACCCTGTGGTTGCGGGCGCTGTGGCGTGCGCTAGACCCGCCGCCGTGAATACACGAAGGGGTGGGGCGCTGCGCCTGGGATCGGTGTTGTCTCTGGGCGTAGCAGTCAGTGGCGTCGTCAGCGGTTGTGGCGCAGCGACGCAGCAACCGGAGACACCGCTCATGGATCAGACGACCGCCGGTCGTGACCGCTGTCTGCTTCAGCCCGACGGTGACTCGCGCCTGTTCGTCGTGGAGTGGGACGCGACGGATCTGGCGAGCTTCGAGGCGGCGGCAGAGGACGACGTCGTCTTCGTGCGACTCGAAGACTGTCAGCTCCGAGTGCTCCACGGCTGCAAGGACGGCGCCCTGCACGGGCGCTATGGTCGCTACGATCGGATCCAGGCCACGAGCGGCACTCGCGAAGGCTTCGCGATTCGCGATCGAGCGGAGCTCGGTGCCAAGCTGCCGCTGGGCGCAGCCACCCTGGGAACTCAGGTCAGCTCCGACCGTGGACTGGAGCTCGGCTACTTCGTCGCCGGCGTGCGGCGCTCGACCCGTGACGATATTTACCATGAGGAAATAAAGGACAATGACCGTTGCCAGAGCGCGACGCATTTCATCTCGAGCTACGACCTCGGCGCGTTCGAACTCCATTCGGTCTCTCAGCAGGAGCTGAAGGCCAACGCCAGCATCGCCGGCTTCGGAGCCGCGGGTAGCAAGCGGGGAGAGCAGTCCTTGCTGAAACACGGCGGAAAGCTCTCCAGTTGCGACACTCACGCCCAGACCGAGTGCCGAGTACCGATCCGCCTCACGGCGCGCGCGCTGCGAGCCGGCTCGCGCCCGGCCGCGACCTCGGCTGCGCTGACCCCGGACCAGGCCGCGGCGGCGGGCGACGCTGCTGCGGCAAAGGCTCACGGACAGATGAACGCGGTGAAGCTGAGGTTGAGCGCCGAGCGCAAGGAGGCCCTCGGGGACGGCGTTGGGTGCCTGCAAGATCTCGAGCGCGCGGACGCGACGGACAGCCTCGGGGCAGACACCTATCGGTTTCGCATGGTAAGGGCCTGGTGCACCATGCGCGCCGGTCGCTGCGACGAAGGCAAGAAGCTGGTGCGTGAAGCCGTGGCGGCTCGAGACAAGCAGGCGATGACGCCGCGCATGAGCGACGCGCAGCTCGATGCACTGGTCGAACAGCACGCGCAGCTCAAGTGCGCGAGCAGCGGCGGCATGTCCTCCCCCGACCGCGTGATTCGCGCCCTGCCGGGGCTCCAGGCCGCTCTGGCGGCTCACGACGGCGCTGCTTGCGTGAAGGCGGGGGACGAAATCGCCGCCGCTCTCGCTTCGCTCAAGACGCCGCCGCAGGGCGCAATGAAGGCCGCCGTGATGGCCCTGCTCGGCGCGGCGCGCTGCGCCGGAGAAGCCAAGCTCTGCAAGGACGCGAAGCGCCTGCACGCTGCCTACTACAAGGCGGAGAATCCTGGAGACTCCGCCAAGCAGGCCCAGGAAGACTTCGAGTTCATGATCTCGGAGTGCGCGAAGTAGACGCCGGGCCGCAGCGGCGCTCCAAGGCTGTCAGCGCAGCTCGAAGTGCCAGCGCGCCCTCAGGTCGCGGTCGTTCACGCTGACGCTCAGCCTGACGCTGTAGTTTTGCCGCGCGGCAATAGAGCTGTCTTGGCGACTTTCGCCGTGCCCTCGGGAGGCCGCCGCCAGTGGTAACGACGAAGCCGACCCGGCTCTTTCCGCGATTCACCAGTGACGCGCGGAGGTCGCTGGACACGCCGTGGGGAACCGACTCAAGATCGCAGCAGCGCGGCGATGGTCTCGAGCATCTCGTCCGGGGGACTGCCCTTGATCAGCCGCGCGTCTATCGCGGCCTGAACAGGCTCGCTGCCTCCCGAGAGCAAGACGGCCTTCGCTTCTGGGTGTTGCTCCCGAAGGGCAGGCAACAGCGCGAGTCCGTCTTCTCCGTTCAGGTCGCGATCGAGGATCGCGAGATCGAAGGCTTGCCGTGCCAGCTTCTCGCGGGCCGCGCCGACGGTCGCTGCCTCCTCGACAGCGTAGCCTTCGTCTTCCAGCAAGCCCGCGAGGCTCATGCGGGAACCGGGGTCGTCGTCCACGACCAGGATCCGCGCAGGGACCGTCATCTTGAATTCCTCAGGGAAATAATGAGTGAGTGCTCGCCGCGCGCGACTTCGGCGCCGAGGAGCGCGAACAAGTAGCGCGCGCCCGCGACTTCACAGGAGTCCTCGGGGAGCTGGCAGCGGACCAGCATGCGCGTCGTCGCGCCTTCGCGCTCCACGGACACCGGCTGCTTGACCTCCGTGTCCATCACCAGACACAGGGCCGCGGCCAGATCGATGCTGGCCTGGTTGGGCGTCGATTCGATCGTGTAGCTGTGACTGATTCCGCGAGAAAACAGAGCTAGCGGAATGGCGGACTCCAGGCTCACGTCACAGTCGCACAGCGAGTCAGAAGGGCGTTGAAGCAGCTCCTCTGCGAGCGCTACCTCCGACTGGATGAGCTCCAGGAACTCGGGCAATCGGGGCTCGGCTTGCTTCCAGTCATCGTGGAGCTTGCGTGCAAGGAAGAACGCGGCGTTGCGGATGCTGCCCAGGCGGTTGCGCAGGCTGTGCCGCTGGCGTCGCGATTGGGCTTCGACGCGGACGTCCTCGGCGCGGGTGGCGACACGGTACACGAGGGGGCCCAGCCCGGACATCAGTGCACCCCTCGCGCGTCTGCGATGGTCTTGAGCAACCATGGCACCTTGGGCGGACGCTTGACCACGAAGCCCCTGAGCGGCGTGGGTGGGACGCGTTGTGCGGGGTGGTCAGTGACGAAGACGAGGGTCACCGGCTCGCCATCGTCGGAGCGCCGCTTGAGCTCGTCGAGGAACTCGCGGCTGACGAGGGGAGTGGCGGTGACGAACACGTCAGCGCCCTTGCGCCGGAGTGCGCAGCCGACGTCCTCACAGGCGACGGCCGCGACGAAGTGCTGCCTGAGTTCGTCTGCGAGCGCGGCCGCCTCGGACGCGTCATCGACGACGACCACCACCGGACCACGGCAAGCGCGCTCGACCACCCTGAACAGTTGATCCATGGGGAAAGGCTTGCTGACGATGGCGAAGGCGCCCTCGCCGATCAGCGCGTGAACGTCGCCCAGCGCCGTCTGAAGCGAGAGGCTCGGCTCGACGCCGAACTGATCCTCGTCGAGGGTGGACAGACTTGGAAACGAGACCTCCGCGCCGGCGGCGACGAGGAGCTGTTCCCCCAGCGCACCTCCCCCCAGCGCACCGACGCTGGCTCGCCCGGCGCCGTGATCGGTTTGCTGTGGCTCGACCAGCACCAGATAGGGCAGAGCGGCCTCGATCTGGAGGTTGCTCGAGACGCCGTACTCCAGAGCCGCGCTCCCCGTCGCCGAGGTCGTGTCCGGTGCTCGCAGCGCATCGGCGCGCAGCGTGAGCTGGGCCTCGCCACGCTCCTGGAGGTATGCAGGTTCCGCGAGGTAAAGCTCTTGGAGGACCTGACCAGGGCCCTCCTCGGCTGCCGCTGGCGACGCGATCGCGGTGAGCCCGAGCAGCGCCAAGGCTCTACCCGCCACCGACCGCACCCTGCAGTCGCTTGCGCGCACGGCGCAGGCGGGCGAACTGGGCTGCGTTGCGCACGTACGCGAGCAGCACTTCGGGGTCGTACGGCTTGCCGAGCACCATGCCCGAGTTTCTCCTCAGCGCCCGCACGTCAGGCGCGTCCGGATAGCCGGTGACGACGATGGCGATGAGCTCCGGCGCCGATAGCTCCATGCTGGAGATCAGCTCGGCCCCGTTGCCATCGGGAAGGCTGTAGTCCGTGATCAGGACGTCGAACTCCTGGTGGACCAGGTTCCAGCGCGCGGACGCGGCGGTCCCGACCGACACCACGCTGTAGGTGTCGCTCAGCAGCGCCTCCAGCGTCATGCGGACGCTCGCCTCGTCTTCGACGATCAGGACTCTGGGTCTATCCATCTGCGAGCGTGAACGGTCGGCCCGCGCTCAGGCTGTAGCCGCACCCTCGCGTTTGGCGCACATCGCAAGCCTCAGAGATCGCGCAGGAAGTGCGTGCTCGCGTTGGGCCCTCTGGCCTCAGGTGTGAGCTGCTTCGGATCGCCTCGAAGCCGCTCGGTGCGCCCTTCTCAGATCGAAAATCGATCTCGAGCGTAAGCCCTCGCCCTCCTCCTCGTTTCGGGGGGGTCATGCGAACGGTAAAGCTCTTCTCCGCCCTTGCCCTGGTCTCCTGCTGGGTCGCCAGCTCGCCCGCTCATGCAGAGAGCCCGGACGACGACATCGGCACTCGCCCCGCGGCTCCCCGCAAGGCCGAGGTCGCAGTCGGGCCGCTGACTCCGGCGCAGAGCAGCCAAGGCAACGCAGCGCCCAGCGCTGCCGTCGAGACTCCGGAGGACGCCTACCGGCAGAGCCCTCGCGACACTGCCGGTCCCGCTTCGCTTGAAGAGCCCACGGACTGGGCGGTACTTCATGCAGGATTGCGGCCTCATCTTGGCACCTTCGGCGGCGTGGCTGCCATGGCTCTGGCTCATGAACGCATCGAGCGCTTCTACGGCGGCTTCTCCCTGTCTCTGATCCGCAACGACGCGGGCACCCACGTCGGTGCGCTGCAGCTCGCCATCGGACGCAACCTGTCCGACGAGTTCATCGGTGTCTCCCAGTTTTCTCTTGCGGAAAATAGAGCGCGCACCTTCATGGGCGTCGGGCAGCTCGCACTGGCCTACAACCGCAGCCTCGACTGGTATGGTGCCCTGCAGTTCGCGGCCATCAACCGCACCGAGGAGTTCTACGGCGGCCTGCAGATCGGCGGCTACAATCGCGCCGAGGACGAGTTCTATGGTCTCGCGCAGATCGGGGGTCACAACCGCGCCGAGGGCGACTTCGTCGGTCTGGGGCAGATTGGTGGCTACAACCAGGTCGACGACCACTTCACAGGTCTGTTCCAGATTGGCGTACTGAATGGTCAGGGCGAGATCTTCGACGAGCACATCGACGGTAGCGACGGGTCCTTCGTCGGCCTCGCCCAGATCGGCATGGTCAACTCCGCTTCGCGTTTCCGCGGAGGAATTCAGGCCGGTGGCAACGCCTTCGCGGCGGACTTCATCGGTGGCTTCCAGGTCGGCCTCGCCACCTTCTCCAAGGAGTTCCGCGGCGTGGCTCAGGTTGGCGGGGGCAACATCAACGAGAAGCTGTATGGTGCCCAGGTGGGCGTCGCGAACATCTCCGAGGAGGTGCACGGCGTGCAGATCGGCCTCTTCAACCACACCAAGCGGCTGCGTGGGGTGCAGATCGGCTTGGTGAACCACGCCGAGGATGGCGTGCTGGAGTGGAGTCCGATCATCAACATGGGCTTCGGCGACGACGAAGGCTATGCCTACGAAGCCAAGCGTCGCCCCAGCCAAACCGCGCGATTCTGAGTAGCCTTGTTCGTCCACCGCGTGGCTGATACGCAGCGCGACGTGGATGCATCCAAACCGCTGGTCGCCCGGGTGCTCTCCCCGCGACTGCGGGCTTGGCTCTCAAGGGCTCGGACTCAGCGTCTGTTCGTGCTGCTCTCGGTGCTCCTGTGTTGCACGTCGCTCGGCGTCGGCTTGCAGCTCGACGATCACGTGCTGCGCTGGACGGTGCAGCACACGAGTGAGCCGGGGCCGATGTGGGAGACGCCCCGGCCATTCTGGGACCTGTTTCGCTTCGCCGACGGCACACCCGCCGATCTGGCGCGTGGATACTGGACCGGCGCTTCCCCGTGGTACTATCAACCGGGCGTACGCCTGGCGTTCTTTCGTCCCCTCTCGGCGCTGACTCACGTCTTCGACTACCATGTACTCGATGCCGCGCCCTGGGCGATGCACCTGCACTCGCTGCTGTGGCTGGGCTTGTTCGGTCTGCTCATCGCTCGCCTCGTGCGTCGCCTCGAGGGCACATCCGGAAAGGGGAGCTGGGTCGCAGGACTGATGCTCTGGTTCGCTCTGCTCGCGCCATCGCGCGGCGTGCCGGCGGGCTGGCTCTCCAATCGCAACCAGCTGATCGCTGGAGTGTTCGGAGCGCTCGGGTTCGAGCTCTTCCTGCGCTGGCGTGAGTCAGAACGGCCCAGGGCGCTGCAGGGCGTCGGCGTGGGCCTGGCGGTGTTCGCGTCGTTCTTCGCGGGCGAGTCGGCCATCGCTTGGCTCGGCTACTTCCTGGCCTACGCGTTGCTCCTGGATCGTTCGGGGGTGAGGCGCGCCGTGCTCGCGCTGCTGCCCATCGGCGCTGGCGTCATCGCCTGGCGCGCCATCTACGGGGCGCTGGGCTATGGAACCGCCAACAGCGCGATGTACGTCGACCCGCTGGCGAGTCCACTACAATTCCTCAGGGTAACGGGAGAGCGCATGCCGCAGCTCGTCGCAGGAGAAGTCGGCGGTCCTGTAGCCGGGCTGGCGACGCTATCGGGCCGACGTGCGGAGCTGCTGGTGCTAGCCGTGTGCTGCGGGCTGCTGCTGCTGATCGCGAGGCCGGTGTTTCGAGTACTCAGGGCGCGTCCGATGGCGCGCTTCTGGGCGCTCGGATCGCTGTTCTCGGCGATCCCGATGTGCGCGACTCAACCCCATTGCCGCCTGATGCTCGTCGCCGGGCTCGGCATCTCGGGTGTCGTGGCTCACACCATCGCTCATGCCGTGGAGGGCAAGGCGACCTTTGGCGTACGCCTGTTGGCGGGCTACTGGCTGTTCGTGCTGGCGACGCTCGGCCCCTTGCGACTGGCGTTCGAGGCCTGGAGCGTGGAGCTGGTTGGGCGCCCCGCGAGCCTGGCCGCCGAGGGGTTGCCGGAGGCGGCGCGGGGCAAGACGCTGGTCGTGCTCGCGACGCCGGATCCGATGTTCATGTGCGCGCAGCTGCCAATGCAGCTCGCCTCGCGGAAACTGACCGAGCCGGCGTTGATTCGCTGCCTCGCGGGAGTCGAGGGTGAAGCAACCATCTCTCGTGTCGACGATCGGACGCTGCGCATCGCGGACGCTCGAGGCTTGATGAACCATTTCTTCGTGCCTCTGCTGCGTCGCGATTCATTCCCCGAGGACTGGCACCTCGAGCTCGAGGATAGTCGATACCGCATCACGAAGCGGGACGAGGAGGTCGGGCCCACGGAGATCGAGGTGAGCTTCGACACCCCGCTGGACGACCCAGCGCTCTTCTTCGTGGTCTGGTCACCGCAGTCGTCACGCTACGAGCGCTTCACGCTGCCCGGCCAAGGCCAGAGCGCGACCGTGAAGGGCGAGCCCCTGGCAGACCTGCTGAGGCGATGATCGCTCGACGATCGCCGTCCGCTCAGAAGGAATGCAGGTCCCAGCCGTAGCCTTCTTCGACGAAGATGAACTTGCGCGGCTTGAAGTCGATGCCCTTGTCCAGCGTGCCGGCACGCAGGATGACGAACCCCTCGTGCTGCAGAGGGCGCGCGAAGAGCTGACTCGAGCAGTTGCTGCAGAACGACAACTCGATGCTCTCCCCGCTGCCCCCGGGATATGCATAGACCTTGAGCGGCCCCTCGACCTTGAACGTCTCGTCCGGGACGCTGATGCCAAGCAGTCGTCCACCGGCGGAGAGCCTGGTGCAGCTCTCGCAGCTACAACAGAAATGGAAGACGCCTTCGTGCTCCACCGAGTACTTGCACTGTCCGCAGTGGCAGTGACCTGAGAGTCCGCTCATCGATAGGTCCCTTTCGTCATCCCCTTCCATACACCACGGGTCTGTGCGGCTCCGGTGGTTTTGATTGGCGGGGTGTATTCGACACCTGCGGGCGCTTCAGGCGGCGCTGGCGTCTCGTGGTTCGCCCTTCACCTCGGGCTGCAGGCCGAACGAGACTGCGATGCGATTCCAGCCGTTGATCGCCACCAGCACCGCGAACAGGTTCACTCGCTCCTCCTCGCTGAAGTGCTCCGCGAGCTCCGCCCAGCAGGCGTCAGTGGGCGGGCCCTGGGAGATCAGCGTGACTTGCTCGGCGAAGGCCAGCGCTGCGCGCTCGCGAGCGGAGAACGCAGCGGTCTCTCGCCAGCCCGGCAGTACATCGAGCCGCTCTTGCCCGATGCCGTGGCTGCGCGCCTCGGCGCTGTGCATGTGCATGCAGTAGGCGCAGCCGTTGAGCTGCGAGGCGCGGAGCTTCACGAGATCGATCAGCTGGTGGCTCAGGCCCGCGTCGAGCGCAGCCTTGCCAAGCCCGAGCAGCGCCTTCGGGAGCGCTGGTTGAAGTGAGTAGATGCGACTGGATTCCATGCGTTGCGTCATGACTGTCTCCTTCGGGTTTGAACAGTCCACGCAGCAGCTCGCGAAAGGTTACTGCGCCACACGAAGCGGGGTCAGAGGGCGGGGCTGGGCGCGCCCGCGGCCAGCAGTTCGCGGATGCGATCGAGTCCGACGCGGAGCTCGGCGTCGCTCCTGGCGCCGCTGAGGCTGACGCGCACCGCCGCTGGAACCGCGCCGCGACCCAGATGAAACGCCGTCGCCGAACGCACCAGCACCCCCCGCTGCGCTAGCTCAGCCGTGAAGGCGTCCGCGCTCCACGGCGTGGGCAATTCGAGCCAGCCGTGGTAGGTGTCTGCGGTGCGCAGCTCGAAGTCAGCGAGCAGCTCTCGAGCGATCCGGTTCCGCTCGGATATCTCCGCGCGGCGACTGTCCAGGATGTTCTCCACCTCGCCGCTCAGGATCAACCGTCGACTGAGCTCGCAGGTGATGGGCGAGGTCATCCAGGAGCTGGCTTGGAGGCTGCTCACCAGCCGCTGACGCCAGGCGGGTGGGGAGCGGACGTAGGCGACGCGCAGGCCCCCAGCGAGGAGCTTGCTCACGGAGCCAACGAAGAAGCTGCGTTCGGGGATCAGCGACGCAACCGGCGTAGGCGGCTTCCGGAGCAGCCCTCCCAGGATGTCGTCTTCGATCAGCCAAGCCTGGTGACGCTCGACGATCTCCGCGATCTCCGCGCGGCGGTGCTTGCTCAGGCTGCCGGTGGTCGGGTTGTGCAGCGTGGGCAGCGCGTAGATCAGCTTGGCGCGGGTGCTTCGCAGTGCGCGATCGAGGGCCTCCGGCTCCAGTCCCTGATCGTCCAGCGAGACGGCGTGCACCTGCAGGCCCAGGCTGCGGGCGGCGGCCGCGGCGCCAGGGTACGTCAGCTCCTCGCACAGCACCGTCTGACCGCGCTGGGTGAGCGCCAGGAAGCAGAGGAAGATTGCGTGTTGCGCGCCGCCACATACGAAGAGCTCTGCTGGCTGCGCAGCGAGCCCCAACCGGCTGAGCCACTCGGCTCCGGCTTCGAGCTGAGCAGCGTTACCTCCCGGAACCTGATAGCGCAGGAGGTGCTGACAGTCGTCTCGGGCCAGCTCACGCAGTAGCTGGCTCAGGTTCGGATCGTGCACGGGAGAGGGTGTGTTCATGCTGAGGTCGATCAGCATCCGTCCGCTCTGCTGGTGCTCGAACGCCGACATGCCTCCGTGATCGGAGCGCACGTAGGTGCCGCGGCCCACCTCGCCCTGGGTCAGGCCGCGTTGACACGCCAGCTGGTAGCCGCGGCTCACCGTGCCAAGGTTCACGCCGAGGGCATCGGCCAGCTCGCGCTGAGGTGGCAGGCGATCGCCCGGCGCTAGCTCCCCCGAAGAGATGGCCTCTGCGATGGAGTCGGCGAGTGCTTGGTAGGCCGCCTTCTCCGGGGCCAGCTTCGGGATCCACACGAGAGCATTGATACCAGAACAATGTTCTAATTGTTATGGTAACTTGTTGCGCTACATTCCAGCCCATGAGGGAAATCGCGCTTCACCAGGTCGACGCCTTCGCCAGCCGTGCCTTCGAAGGCAACCCCGCCGCCGTGTGCATCCTCGACGCCTGGCTGCCTGACTCGCTGATGCAGGCCATCGCCGCGGAGAACAACCTCGCCGAGACCGCGTTCGCCGTCGGGCAGGGAGCTGCCTACGGGTTGCGCTGGTTCACGCCCCAGGTCGAGGTCGCCCTATGCGGTCACGCGACCCTGGCGACGGCTCACGTCTTGTTCAACGACCTGGGTGTCGACGCCGAGGAGCTGCGCTTCGAGACCCAGAGTGGTGAGCTGCGGGTGAGTCGGGCGGGAGAAGGTCGGCTTCGGATGGACTTCCCCGCGGTACCCAACGAGCCGATCCCGGAGCCTGCAGGCCTGGCGGCGGCGCTCGGGGCTTCGTTGCTGGCGGTGCATCGAGGTCGCTACCTGATGTGCGAGCTGGAGAGCGCCGCGACCGTTGCGAGGCTTGCTCCGGACTTCGGTCTGCTCGCCAAGATCCCGCACAACGTGATGGTCACCGCGGCGGGTGAAGGCCCGTACGACTTCGTGTCGCGCTTCTTCGCCCTCCCCGTGGGGATCGCAGAGGATCCCGTGACCGGCTCCGCGCACTGCGAGCTTGCGCCCTTCTGGGCCAAGCGTCTGGGCAAGACCCGACTCGCCGCGCGGCAGCTCTCTGCGCGTGGCGGAGACGTGTCGTGCACGCTCAACGGCGATCGCGTCGAGCTGGAGGGGAGCGCCGTGACGGTGCTTCGTGGCAGTCTACTCTTGCCCGACTAGCCATTCTCGTCCGCAGACCGAGGCGCCTGGGGCCGGCTCTGGATGGGAAAGCGATTGACGCCGGCGCAGCGAGAGCGCAGCACGCCTGCGAATGACCCAGACCGACGTAGCGTTCCAGGCCTTGATCGACGAGTTCGTCGCTGATCTGAGCGAGCTGATCCGCGAGGTTACATCCGAACAGCTGCGGGAGCTGGTCGCTGCTCAGCAACCGGCCAAGCGCTCCGTGGCAAGGAAGTCGAGGCGGTCCCCGGGCGACGAGCTCGACGCGAGTGAACAGACGTCCGAGGGCGCCTCGACCCCGGACACCACGAAGAGCAAGGTCCACCCGTTCGTGGTGCGGCGTGATGGGCGCAGCGTGCGGCGCTTGCAGTCTAGCCAGTGACGGCGCAGCGCCGGTCGAGTGACGTGCTGCATCTGGAACATAGCCTTGCGGAAATATTGGGGGAGACACGGCGCAGCCCGGACGGGCGCAGCGCGACAGCGTGCAGCCACGGGTCCGGTGTAGGACCGAGTGCGCCCCTCACCCCCGGACCCGGCACCCTGGAGCTAATAATCCATTAGTCTCCCTTGACGCGCCGTGCAAATGAGCTACATGAGTCCGCGCTCACCAGATGAATCGAGATTCATGCTCAATTTTCCTGGTCGGCGACCGTTGTAAGCGCTGATGTCGCCCGGACGGTGAACCGAGGTTCAACGGGTGAACAGGGAGTCACGATGAGCAAGGCTGCTCGAAAACCCACGCTTCAGACTCAGCTGAAGGAGGCATATCGCGTCGCCATCCTCGACGCGGCCGAGGACGTGTTCACCGAGCTGGGCTTTCACGAGGCCAAGATGTCCGAGGTCGCGGAGCGCGCCGGAGTCGCGACGGGAACGGTCTACAACTACTTCAAGAGCAAGGACCACGTCTTCGAGGCCATTGCGACCCGCAGCAAGGCGCTGTTCGCGGAGCAGATGGAGCCGGTGCGGGCCATCGAGCACCCCATCGAGCGCCTGGAGGCGTTCGTGAAGAAGGTGTTCGAGTTCGTCGAGGAGCGTGGAGCCTTGTTCGCGGTGCACCTCGAGCGAGAGCACAGCCGATTGGTGATGCTGTCCCGCCCAGCGAGTGAGGAGCCTGCTTGGGAGCAGATCCTGGATGTCCTGAGCGAGGCCATCGGCGCAGGTCAGGCTCAGGGCTTGCTCCGTGAGGATGTGCCCCAGCTGATGCTGGTTCACTCGCTGTCCGCGTTCATGGAGGGGGCGATGGCGATTTGGGTTTCGGGGGGCCGGAAGGACGCTCTCGCGCCTTGCGCGGAGTACGTCGTGAAGCTGTTCATCGAAGGAGCGAGCAAATGATTCGCCGCTTGGGTTTGGTTCTGGGTCTGTCGATCGTGGTGGTTGGGTGCTCCAAGGCCAACGCCACCAAGGAAATGCCGCCCGCGGATCCGTCCGCTGCTGCGCCAGTCTCGAGCCTGTTGAAGGCGGCCGTGAAGGCGGAGGCGCCATCGGACGCGTCGGGATTGACGGCGTCTGGCTCCGTGCACGCGATTCACGAAGCTTCGCTCAGCGCGCATGCGACGGGCGTGCTGCTGAAGGTCAACGTGGACGAAGGAGACCGCGTGAAGAAGGGACAGGTGCTGTTCCAGATCGACGCGCGCAGCGCCGGCCTCGCGGTGTCCCAGGCCAAGGTCGGTGTCTCGAGCGCCAAGGTCTCGCTGCAGCAGGCGAAAGAGGACCTGGATCGCAAGGAGGGCCTGGCGAAGAGCGGCGCAGTGACCGAGGCGGCGCTCACCGCTTCTCGGCTCAACTACGAGAACGCAAAGCTCGGCGTGAAGCGCGCCGAGGTGCAGCTCTCCGACGCGCGCCGTTTCGCTGGGGATACGGTCGTGCGCTCGCCGATCAACGGCCTCGTGGCGACCAAGAACAGCAACGTGGGAGAGTCGGTGACGGCGTTTGGATCGCCGGTGCTGGTGGTGCAAGACATCAGCGAGCTGGAGATCCGCGCACGCCTGCCCGAGAGCACGCTCAAGACGGTCAAGGTAGGCAGCCGCGCGACCGCACGTTTCCGCGCGATTGACAAGACGGTGCAGGTGGAGGTCAAGCGCATCAGTCCCAGCGTCGATCAGCGCACACGCACGATCGAGGTGATTTGCGGCCTCGCGAACCCGGACGAGGTCTACAAGGCCGGCATGTTGGTCGAGCTCGACTTCGGCAAGACGGGTGAGGCTGCGGCTCCCGCAGAGCCAGCGAAGCCCGCGCCCTCCGCCGCTCCGGCGGCCAAGCCCGAGGAGAAGTAGGCGTGAACCTCGCGGAAGTATCCATCCGGCGGCCGGTGTTCGCCGCCATGCTGATCACCGCGCTGATGGTGTTCGGCTTGATCAGCCGCCCCAAGATCGGCGTCGATCTGTATCCCGAGGTCGACTTCCCGGTCATCACGGTGACCGTCGTCTACCCCGGCGCCGATCCGGAGACGATGGAGCGCAACGTCGCTGACAAGATCGAGGAGTCGGTCAACACGCTGGGTGGCATTCGCTCGCTCAAGTCGACGAACCTCGAGGGCGTCACCATCGTCTCTGCCGAGTTCGAGCTGGAGAAGAACGGCGATCAAGCCCTGCAGGACGTCAGAGACAAGGTCTCGCGCCTCACCAACGATCTGCCCTCGGGCGCTGACGCGCCCATCGTCGAGAAGTTCGACATCGGGGCGGCGCCAATCATCACCCTCGCGATGGCCGCGGACATGCCCGTGGGCAAGCTGACGGACATCGCAGACAACACGGTCAAGGCGCGCCTCCAGCGTATCAACGGCGTGGGCACCGTGGATATCGTGGGTGGTCGCGAGCGCCAGGTGCAGATCCTCGTGGATCCGGTCAAGCTGGCCGGGCTCGGCTTGACGGTGGAAGACGTCGCCAACGCGGTCAAGGCGCAGAACATCGAGGTCCCCGCCGGCAGCTTCTCAAAGGGTGGCTCCGAGCTCAGCGTGAAGACGAAGGGCGAGCTGAACACGCCCCAGCAGGTGGCGGACATCCTGCTGCTCGGCGCGGGAGACGCGAACCTGCGCATCCGCGACGTGGCCAAGGTGGTCGATGGCGTGGAGAAGGCGACCAGCGCGTCCTACCTCGACGGCAAGCCCGCGGTCTCGCTCGTCGTGAGCAAGCAGTCCGGAAGCAATACCGTTGCGGTAGCCCACGACGTCAAGGCCGCGATCGACGAGCTGACCGTCGACCTCGAGCAGCAAGGCATTCAGCTGACGGTGCCGACGGACAACTCCGTCTACATCGAGCACTCGATCAACGACGTCCAGTTCGACCTCGTTCTCGGCGCGTTGCTGGCGGTGTTCATCATCCTGGTGTTCCTCCTCGACTGGCGCGCCACGTTGATCAGCGCCATCGCGATCCCGTCCAGTGTGGTGGCGACGTTCGCCTTCATCAAGGTGATGAACTTCACCTTCAACAACATGACCATGCTCGCGCTGAGCCTGGCCATCGGCATCCTCGTCGACGACGCCATCGTCGTGATCGAGAACATCCACCGCCACTTGCTCCTGGGCAAGACACCGATGAAGGCGGCCAAGGACGCGACCAGCGAGATCTTCCTCGCGGTCTTGGCCATGACCTCCACCATCATCGCGGTGTTCTTCCCCGTCGCGGTGATGAAGGGCATCGTCGGGCGCTTCTTCCTGCAGTTCGGCCTCACCGTGAGCTTCGCTGTGGCGGTGTCGATGCTGGTCAGCTTCACCCTCACCCCCATGCTCTCATCCCGCTTCCTCAAGGAACAGCATGACGAGGACGAACGCTGGGCAATCTCCCGCGGCATCGACAACTCCTTGAAGTGGCTCGACAAGGTCTACGGCAAGGTGATCAGCTGGTCGCTCTCACACCGCGCGGTAACGCTGGGCCTGACCACCGTCGCCTTGATCTTCTCCGGGTTTCTCGTGACGAAGGTGCCTTCTGAGTTCGTGCCGACCGAGGACCGCGCCATGTTCACCGTCAAGGTGGAGGCGCCGCCGGGCACGCCCCTCGACTCCACGACCAAGGCCGTCGAGGCCGTCGCCACCGACTTGCGGGAGCACGGCCCGGGCGTGAAGTCGACGCTGACGACCGTCGGTGGTGGTGCTCAAGGTCAGATCAACGTGGGCGAGATCCAGGTCAACATGACTCCGGCCAAGGAGCGCAAGTTTCACCAGCTCGATCTGATGGCCTGGGTGCGGGAGCGCTACCAGAACGTGGGCGACGGCACCAAGCTGACGGTGCTCTCGATCTCGGGCGCGGGTGGCGCTCAGGCGCCGGTGCAATACGCACTTCGCGGAAACGATCTGGACGAGATGGTGGCGGCGGCGGAGAAGCTCAAGACCGAGCTCGAGCAAGTCAAGGGCTTCGTTGACGTCGCCGTCTCCTATCAGTCAGGAAAGCCCGAGCTGAACCTGGAGGTCGACCGCGAGCGCGCTTCGGCTTTGAACGTGCCCGTGTCCAGCGTCGCCACGACCATCCGCGCGTTCCTTGCCGGAGACGCGGTGAGCGAGATGAAGCAGGGCGGCGAGGCGTACGACATCGTGGTCAAGCTGCCGACGGAGCAGGAGACCCGCATCGAGGACTTGAGCTCGCTGAAGGTGCGCTCGACCACGGGACAGCTCGTCGACCTGAGCAACTTGGTCAAGAGCGAGCGGGGCCTCGGACCGACGAAGATCGAGCGAGAGGCTCGTCAGCGCCAGGTCATCGTCAGCGCCAGCCTGGATGGCCTGGCGCAGGGTGAAGCGACGAAGATCGTGAACGAGAAGGCCGCGGCGGTCCTCCCACCAACGGTTCACGGCGCCCTCACCGGTAACAGCCAGATGATGGTCGAGTCCTTCGGCTACATGCTGGAGGCGCTGATGATCGCGGTGCTCCTGGTCTACATGATCCTCGCGGCACAGTTCGACAGCTTCATCCATCCCATCACCATCATGGTGTCGCTGCCGCTCAGCGTGATCGGTGCCTTTGGTGGGCTCTTCGTCTCGGGCATGACCCTGAGCATCTTCGCCATGATCGGCGTGATCATGCTCATGGGCTTGGTGACCAAGAACGCGATCCTGGTCGTCGACTTCACCGAGCAGCTACGACGGGAGGGCATGGAGATGCGCGAGGCGCTGGTGCACGCCGGCGTCCTGCGACTGCGACCGATCCTGATGACGGGGTTCGCCATGATCTTCGGTATGCTCCCGGTGGCGCTGGCGCTGGGGGAGGGCGGCGAGGCGCGCGCACCCATGGCGGTGTGCGTGATCGGAGGCCTGATCACCTCGACGGTCCTCACCCTGGTCGTCGTGCCAGTGATCTACACGCTGATGGAAGCACTCACCCACAACCGCCTGATGCGTTTCCTCGGGGGAAAGATCTTCGGGAAGACCAACGAGGCGAAAGAGGCGCACGCATGAACGCACACAGTCAACGCCGCGAAGCACGCGGCGGCTCCCACCGTCCGCGCTCACTGAACCAGACGCGCAGCCTGAGCCTCCTGTTCCTGGGTTTGGGGTTAGGCGCGCCGTCCGTCGCGTTCGCTCAGCCCGTCGACCCAGCGGCAGATCAGCCCGCCGCGGCGGAGCCAGCCGTCGAGCCAGCGTCCAAGCAACCCACGGCAGAGCAGCTGACGGAGAACGCCGACCTCCTGGCGGAGACCCTCAAGCCTCAGCGAGGAGGCGCGACCGCCCGCAGCATCGGGAAGCGCGCGAAGGCGCACAGCCCCGCGGTCAAGGCGCAGGAAGCCAAGATCAAGGCGAGCGCCGCGCAGGTCGACCAGGCGATGACCGCGTTCTTGCCCCAGCTCACCCTCAAGGCGAGCTACACGCGGATCTCCAAGACCGACACGTCGTTCGGGGGCGGCGCGATCGTCGGCGCCAGCGCGCCGGGATTGCTCAACGTCGGCGCGTGCCCGAGCGGCGCAGGCACCTGCGTCCTCGATTCTGCAGGGAATCCAGCCGGAGCAGCGGCGTTCAACATCACGCCGAAGCTCGACCGCTACTCACTGAGCGCGACCCTGTCGGTGCCGATCTCCGACTACTTGCTGCGCCTGCCCGCGAGCAGCGCCGCGGTGAAGGCGAACCTCGAAGCGAGCCGCATCAACAAGCAAGCTACCGAGCGCAAGGCGCAGGCCGACGCGCAGCTCGCTTACTACAACTGGGTGCGGGGTGTGGGGCAGGTAGCCGTTGCGGAGCACGCGCTGGTCCGCCTCGAGCAGCTACAGAAGGACGGCGAGGCGATGCTGGCTCAAGGAGTCGCCACCAAGGCCGACGTGCTGCGCATCAAGGCCATGGTCGCCAGCGGAAAGGTTGCCATCGAACAGGCACGGGCCTTCGTGCGCCTGTCGGAGAAGAACCTCGCGCTGATGACCGGAGACAAGACGCCTCACTACACCATCGGAGAGGACATCCTGAGGCTCCCTCGGCCATTGCCGCGCTCGACGAGTCTCAAGGGGCTGGTCAACGAAGGACTGAGCAAGCGACCGGAGCTGCGCGCTCTCACCAAGAGCAAGGTCGCCCTGCGCAAGAGCGCCAGCGTCGCCCGCGCTGGCAAGCTCCCACGCCTCGACGGCTTCGCCGACTACACGTACGCGAACCCCAGCGCCAGCGACTTCACCGGTCAAGGCGGCTGGCAGGGCAGCTGGAGCCTCGGCGCTCAGCTCACCTGGACGCTCAACGATCTTCCTGGCGCCGAGGCCACCGCTTCGGAGTACGACGCGAACCTCGAGGAGGTGAACGCCAACGAGAGCCTGCTGCGTCAGGGCATCGAACAGGAGATCACCGCAGCCTATTTCGATCGCAAGCAGGCGCGTGCCGCGCGGCAAGCTGCCGAGGAGGCCGAGGAGGCCGCACGCATCGCGCTCAACGCGAAGATGGCCCAGTACAAGGTCGGCGAGGCGACCGCGACCGACGTGATCAACGCCGAGCAGGAGTTCGTCAGCGCTGCTCTGCAGCGCATGGCAGCGTACGTCGACCTCCACGTCGCGCGGGTGCGCCTCGCCTACGCCGTCGGGCGCCCCGCGCTCTGACCGGCTGCTGAAAGACTGCGTTTCTCAGCAACCTATGCGCTGATCCGCGCGGAGTCAGCACCCATGCTCTGGGGCAAACCAACGCGGCTCGCGCTGTTTGGCGCAACCTCGGCATCGCCCCTCCAGCGGGTTCGGTGCGCTCTCAATACCGATAGCGCCACACCAGATCGACCAGCGAGCTCCCTCCGTCGCCGAAGGTCGTCGCCAGCGACCAGCGGCTGGCGATGCGGAATTCCAGGGAGAACAAGGTGCGATCTGGCGCTTTGCCGGGCTTCGGCTCCTCGAGGTTGTAGCCGACCTGCGCGGAAACACGCGGTGTGAGCTGGACCACCAGCTCGGGTCTTGGGCCCTGCGCGTCGCTGGTGTCGACGCGAGTCGCGATGTCCAGGGAGGTCACGTCGGAGATGGCGCGGTTCAGCGGTGCCGTCGCCACGCCCGCCCCGACGCTGGCGGCTTGAGCGGCGCCAGGCCCCCCACCGCTACCGGAGCTCCCCACGGTACCGTCGGGGGTGCCGAACAAGATCAGGCTCACGATCTCGTTCTGGCTGAGGGCGGGCTCGGCGCGCAGCTTGAAGTTGCCGTTCTTCAGTGGGCCAGCGTACTCGGCGACGACCTTGTAGCCAGCTGGAGAGTCCCAGGCGGCGCGCGCGACGACTACGGGATTGCTCGGGTCGTCCTGGAAGCTGATCACGCCCTGCTCGATCTCGAAGATCTTGCCGCTGATGTCGATGCTGCCACCGTCGAGGCGGATCTGGCCAGCCACAGGTCGTTTTCGGGCGGAATCGATCCGGAGCTTGCCGCCGAGGTGCACCCTCAGATCCGTCCCTTGCTTGACCTCGAAGTGATCCCCGAGGTCTACGCGAACCAGCGTGCGCGCGCCCTCGTCACCCGTAGGCTCGCGCTCCTCTGCGCCAGGACCGATCAGCGGAACGAAGCCCGTGTCGCCGTGCGCTCCGATGCGGATGCGGGGATCGGGTTCGAGGCTCTGGACTCCGGTGTGAGGCTTGCGCGGTAGCTGAAACTCGAAGTGGCTGACATCCACGTCGAAGCGGTCTTCTTTCGGGGTGAGACGCGCCTTCAGGTCCACGGCACCCGAACCATCACCCAGTGGCACGCCCTGGTAGGTGATGGGCAATGCCTCCTTCTCGGGGATGCGGAGCTTCGCGTTTGCAGCGACCAGGTTCAGCCCGTCCAGCTTGGCTGCGGCGTCGAAGTAGGCCTTCCCCGAGAGCCCCTCGACGCTACCTCCGTCCAGGCGGACGCTGCCATCGGGGCTGAGATCCAGCTGAGCTTCCAGGTTCTTGAGCTGCTGACCGAGCGTCGGGATCTGAAGCACACCGTCGCGAACGCGCACGAAGCCGTCGAGTTTCGTTGCCCCAGGGATCAGATCGAGGCGCGCGTCGGCGTCCACACGGCCGTCCAGCTGATCCACCTGGCCGCGCACGAACGGCTCCAGGGCTTCCAGGCGCCAGCCATTCGCGAGTAGCTTCACTCGAGCCCGACGCTTCCACGCCAGCCTGGGCAGAAGGCCTTCCCACTCCAGCCCTGCGCTCGCCAGCACTTGACCAAAGCCATCGGCCTGCTCCATCAAGACGGACCCTTGGGCGTGATCGCGGGTGAGGTCCAGCTGCGCGCTCACGCCGTTGAACTTGCTCTCCCCGATCCGACCCTTGGGCACATCGAGCTGGAGCTTTGCCTTGGGGTTGGGGCCGCCGATCCCCTCCAGCTCCACGACGCCGCTGGCTCGACCGCGCACCTCCCGGGCCCGCAGGGCAGGCACGGCGGCCAACCCGAATTGATCGACCACCAGCTTGCCATCGGCACGGGCGCGACTGAGGTCGCCCCGCAAGGCATCGCGCATCGCGAGCTCGAGCTTGGCTTGGGCTCGGACCAGCGATCGAAAGCGAGAAGACAGCCCGAACCGTAAGCGCGCGACACCTTCTCGGTACTCCAGGTAGCCAACGCTGGCGAGCCCCTGCCGGCGCGAGAGCTCGTCGACGTCGAGCTTCGTACCGCGGAAGTCCAGGCGAAAGTCCGGGGTGAGGACGCTACCTTCCAGCTTCGCGTCCAGCTCCAGACGCCCGTCGAGACCTGGCACACGCACCAGCTCGGGTAGCTCGGCCATGGGCAGGGCCTCGCTCTTCAGATGAGCGCTCAGGGGCAACCCCAGCAGCTCGTCCTTCGAGACCGATCCCGAGCGCAGCCAGCGCGCGTACGGGATACGGCTGGTCGCTTCGAGGCTCATCATGCGGCGTTCGCCTTGGATCGCGTCGACGGTCAGCTCGGTGTCGCCGGTCGCTCCGTCGGCGGCGAACTCGCCGCGAAAGTCGATTCCCTGGAGTAACGGTCCGCGACGCTTCTGCGCACCCCCGCCGCCCACGCGGAGCCCCACGCTGGACCACTTCGCCCGAACGCTCGGGAGTCGTCCGAGGGGTGCTGCGAACGCCGCAGCCGTCTCGCGCTCCAGCTCCACGTGGCCGCGGACGAGTCCCACGACGTCGAACCCCGTGTCTTGACCCAGGCGCGCGAGCAGCGCCTCGCTGTCGATCGCGAAATCCGACCGCAGCTTCCCAGAGCTTGCGAGCCAGGCCCGTGGATCCGTCCATACGCCATTTGGCTTCACGTCGCGCGGGGCCAGCATCAGGCTGCCGATGCGCGCCGCGTGCAGCTGGATCCGACCGTCCAGCTGCCCCGAGTCGGCCACCAGGTGCACCTGCCCGGAGAAGGAGTCCTGGCCACGGCTGGCTTGCTCGATCTCGAGCTGGATGGATCCTCGAGGAGCCGAAGCGGAACCTTCGAGATCCACTCGGCCATCGACGATGCCGCTGATCGGCGGGTCCAGGCCGGGCAGCCCCTCGAGCAACTGCGAGAGCACCGCGAGGTCGAGACGCCGGGCCCGGAGAGAACTCTCGAGACGTCCTGTCCCAACGCGCAGGTCGCCCTCGAGCGCGCCGGCGCCCGTCAGCTTCGCGCCGCTCACGGCCAGTGAGCTGCCGAAGTCGACGCGCGCCACCGACACATCGACCCGGCGGGCGGCGCGGGTGATGCTCGCCCGCGCCGCGGTCACCCGTTGCTCTGCGGGGGCTATCCGCGCGCTCGCTTCGACCCCAGGCGCGCGACTGCCTCTCCTGGCCGGGAGTTCGATCCGAGCACGCAGCATGTCGGGGTTGCCTCGCACCGAAGCGCGCAGGTTGGCGAAGTCGACGAAGCGCGAGAGCTGCGGCTGCTCGCTACGCAGCGCAGCAGCCCGGAGTGTCGAACTCAACCTGGGTTTTCCCAGCGGCCCCGCCAGGCTCGCGGAGAGGTGGGCACGTCTGACGACGAAACCCGAGGCTTCCAGGCGACCACTGTGGATGGATGCGTCGGCGTCGAGCCGGGATCCCTCGGGATACACCGTGCCGCAGGCCTCGGCCCGCACGTCGCCCTCGACGGAGGGCAGCGCGGCGTAGCGTCGCAGCGCCGAGAGCCGTGGCGCTCGAACGCTCGCGTTGAAGGCGATGCCGCGATCCAGGTGCTCGAGGTCGAGCTGTGCGTCGGCGCGCAGCGTCGCTCCGCGTGGCGTCGAGGTGGTCGGCGCCGTACGCACGAAGGCCCAGACCCGAGCCCCTTCCAGGTGCCCTTCGGCGCTCAGCGCCGGCAGTCGCCAGCCCTCGATGCTCGAGGGCGCGAGCGCCAGTCGACTCGTCACCCGGGGCTGCCCGTTGGTCAGCTTGAAGTCCACGTCCAGCCCCCCACCGACCTCCGTCCGCGGCAGGTCCTGACGTAGATCCCGTAGGTCGAGCTTCGAGAGTCGACCAGACAGCTCGACCCCCGGCGCGAGCAGCGAAGCTTGGCCGCGCCAGCGAAGCTCCGAGCTACCGAGCTGTAATGCCCCGCGGAAATTTACGTCGCTGAGCGGACCGCTTCCAGAGATCTCGAGCCTTCGCTCCGCCTGCGCCGGCGGATCCAGCCCATATCGCCTCAGCGCGTCGAGGGCCAGCCGCTTGCTCTCCAGCTGGAGACGCACGCCGCTCGGTGAGTACGCGGCGCTGAGCATCACCGGGCTCTGCATCACTCGCCCGTCGAAATCCAGGGACGCATCCAGCTCGGCGTTGGCTGTGACCTTCAGTGAGCCGTTGACGTCGCCTTGGGGATCGAGCTGCTGGGGCAACCTCCGGGCAGCGAGCTGTCCGCGCTCCAGCTTCAGGTGCAGCGTCTCCCGAGCGTAATCGAAACGAGCCACGGCCTGGTTCAGGTCGGCGTCCAGCGGCGGCGAGCCAGCTACCGATCCGTGGGTCCAGGAGCTATCGATGCGGACGCGATCGATGGCGACCTCGACCCCCCGGCTCGCGCCCTGGGGCGCGACTTCCGTCTGCGTGGGAGGCTGAAACGCGCCCGCGAGGTTGAGCTCGCCAGCGTCGTTCGTCTCGAGGCGTACGTGTACCGCACGGATATGAACATCGGGAAGGTGTACGTCGACGGGTTCCGTGCCCTTCCACAGACTCGCGAGCAGCTCCGTGAGGGAGATGCTCGCGCTGGTGTCCCAGAAGCGCAGGCATGCCTCCTCGCGGGAACTCGCGCCTGGAGGCAGCACGTAGCCGTCGACGCCCTGGATCTCTCCGAGGCTGACGCGTCGCAGTCGTGTGATGCGCAGCTCGCCCTGGAACGTGCTCTCCAGGAGCTGGTTCACCTGGCTGCGAATCAGCTGTCGGGAGCGCGGCAGGTTGAGGTGTAGGCGCACACCAAGCAGCGTGAAGCAGACGAAGCACAGACCGACCAGTCCGCCCAGCGCAGCCCGGAGCAGGCCTCTGCGAAGTCGAGGGAAGCGCTTCAAAAGGCCTCCCCGAGGGCGATGGACACCGCGATGGGCGCCCCGAAGATGGTCGATGGACGTCCCTCGCCGGTCGATTCGTTCAACGTCTGCAGGCCCGCGACGCGGTACCCAATGTCCGCGCGGAAAGGTCCAAGGGGCGTCGCATAGCGGGCGCCGAGTCCACAGGACAGATGGGGCCGATCGAAGCGGAACTGCACCTGCTCGGGCGCGACGTCGCTCGTGTCGCAGAAGGTGGCCCCGGAGAAGCTTCCGGCGATGGGGAAGCGCAGCTCCGCCGACGCCTCCCAGAGCGTGAGCCCCCCGAGCGGAAGCAGGCAGCGAGTGTCGGCGGAGCCCGGCTGGCACCGCGCGTCGAGGTCGGCTTGCGCGAGCTCTGGGCTGTAGAACGGCACGACGCCGTGAGGGCCGATCCCGCGCAAGCCGTAGCCGCGGTTCGAGTTGGAACCCCCGGAGAAGAAGGAGCGAAAGAAGCCGATCTGGATGTCTCGGACCCAGTCGGCGCGACTGGTGCCTGCGGGCGGCGCACCGGTGTCGGCGTTGCTGGCGATGGTGTCGCCGTAGTTCCGAGGAAAGAGCAAGCCGATGGTACCGCGGGTGGCGAACGTCAGCTTCTTGCCGAGGGGGACGTAGAAGCGAGCCTCGGGGCGCACCTTGAGGTCGCGGGCGTCGCCTCCAAAGGGACCCCCCGCGACCTGCAGCGCATTCGAGACATAGAGCCCCTTGTGCGGCTGAACGGCGTCGTCGCGCAGGTCGAAGGATGCGAACAGCTCCAGGTAGGACACGAGGACGCGATCGAGATCGGGATCGAGCGTGCCTATGTACGTGAACGGAACGCTCACGCCGATGTTGTGGCTCGGTCGGAAGTAGAAGCGCCACAGGGAGCGATCGACACCCACTGCTCCTTGTAGCTCGCGATAGCCAAGCACCGGAGCGCTCTCGTCCAGTTCTCCTGACAGCAGCGCCGCGTAGATGTTGTAGTTTGCGCGCAGGAAGCCGTTGGTTCTTGCCTCGAGGAAACCAGGCTGCGTGAGCTCGGCGCGCGTCTTGACTTCGGGGAGCAACGCGGTGGGGGACTTGAAGCTGGGGAAGCGCGTGGGATAGAGCACGACGCCCGGCTTGGCTTCCAGCGAGAGCCGCCGCAGGTCACCGAGGAAGTCGTTGTGGTCCCAGCCGACCAGCGCGTGGATGTCGGTTCGGATCACGTCGATCTGACTGCCCACCCCCAGTCGCAGCTGATGCAGCTTCGATGGCTCCAGGTGGACCTTGAGAGGGACGCGCTTGGCCGGTGGGTCGTCGAGCTTCGGCTCGATGCGCACGTTGGAGAGCACGCCGAGGTCCAGCACCGCCTGCTGAGCGGCTTCCAGCTCACTCGTGGAGTAGGGATCGCCCTCGTGTAGATCCAGCGCGCGGCGGATCGGTGCTTCGGGGAGCGAGCCGAGACCTTCGATGCTGACCTCTCCGAACTCGGCCGGGATCCCGGGGGATATATCGAAGCGCAGCGTCGCATAGTTGCGGGGAAGATCCACCTCCGCGGTGCGAGTCACCTTCGCGTAGGCATAGCCCGCGTCGGTGAGCAGGCGCTTGATCGCGCTCTCCGTGTCCTTGAACTCGTCTTCGTCGAAGAGCTTGCCAACGCCGACGCCAGCGCCAGCGGCGGCCCTGATTCGAGCCTGGAGGGGCGCCTTGAGTCGGTCGATGCCGTGGAGATCCAGACGGCGTACGGATGTCGCTGGCCCTTCATCGACCTCGATGGTCACCCTGACGTGGTCCTCGTCGGTGCGTTCGACGTGAGCTGCCCGGGCCTTGGCCTTGTAGTAGCCGCGCGCGCGGTAGAGCCGCTCCACTCGCTCCAGGTCTCTCTGCAGGACGTAGAAGTCGTAGACCTCGTAGTCGTAGACGACGCCGTCCATCAATCCGAGGAAGCGCGGACTCGGACGTGTCGCGATCTTCTCCTGGATGTCGCTGCCGCCCAGCTGGTCGTTGCCGCTGAACTCCACGTCGTCGATCGCCGAGCGACCTTCTGGGAGCGACGCGCAGCCCAGCGCCCACGCACACGCGCACAGCACCCAGAGTGACTGGGCGTGGCGAGTGGCGCGTTTGATGGGTCCGTTGACCAGCCGAGGGGGATGAAAGCGGTGCCCCATGAACGTGGGCCGGAAGTTGCAAGGCGTGGGCCGTGTCGCCGCGCAGGTCAGCGCCGGGAAGATCCCTGTTTCGCTCTGCTCCTTACGGCCCTCTGCTCTCTGGTCGGGGGTGGAGTCTGGGCATGGGTCGGCCCCTGGCGGCGCGTTTTGCCTCGCTGTGCCTCGCTGTCGCCACGCTTGGATGCTCATCCGAGCTGCCGCGCCCGGCGCTCACCGCCCATGCCTGGTCCGAGTTCAAGGAGGTCGAGTCACCACCGCCGGTTCCGCGCCCAGAGCAGATCTCCGAGGCTCCCGAGGAGAGCGCGGTCTGGGTCGATGGGTCGTGGGTGTCCCGAGGCGGGATCTGGATCTGGCGCGAGGGAGGCTGGGTCATCCCACCCGCGGGCTCGAGATTAGCCGTGTGGAAAATTGTCTACGAGCGCTCCGGGCGCATTCTCTATGCGCCATCTACCTGGCGAGATGCCCGTGGCCAGGTGATGGAGGCGCCCGCGTTCCTCGACGAGAAGCACCAGAAGCGCCGGCAGCGCCGAGCCAAGCGTCGCGAGCGCCGGCGAGAGAAGCGGCTTCGACAGCGCGAGCTGATGCGCTAGCTCACTTCTGAGCCTTGATGTCGCGCAGCAGGCGATTCCCCTCGACCCAGTACACGTACTTCTCGTCGAGCCCCATGCACGTGACCTTCTCGCTCGCCGGAGCGTAGTGACGGTCGAAGGTCGGTACCTCCGCGATCTCGAAGCCGTGAATGCCCTGGCGCCGATTCGTCGTCTGCGGCAGCAGGTAGCCGTGGTCTTCATCGCTCAGCGGTGGGGTGGGGTACTCGGAGAAGAGCGGTCCGGTGTAGGGGCACTCGGAAGGCTCACCGTCCGTTGCTCGGAGCCACAGGCACGACGATCCGCGCACCATCAGGTAGTCGCCGAGGGGAGTGAGCGTCGCGCTGCTGTAGATCCTCGGATGGAGCTTCACGGGTTCTCCGCCGGCGAGAGGCAGGCTCATCACACCCGCCTCGTCGGACCAGAAGACGTGCGTGTCGTTCGCCGCCAGCGCCAGGGGCTTGGTCTTGAACTCGTGGATCGCCTTCAGCTCGCCGGATGCGTCCTTCAACCAGAGCTGCATGGTGGACACCATCACCGGGCGAGTCCCGCTCAGCGCGAACAGGTCGACCTTCTGGAAGATCCCCCTGCCCGTCACGGGCGAGTCGTTGAGGTCGATGCTCCAGACCCACCCTGAGGGCAGGAGGCGCAACAGCGCCTTCCCATCGAAGAAGGTGGGGCCGGCGGCCGAAAAGCTGTAGACCTCCGCGACTTGCTTGGATGGAAGATCCACACGGAAAACATTGTTCATGCTGTCGACCACGTAGGGTGAGCCGCCCGCGATGTAGATCCCGCTGCACTGGCTCAGTCGATCGTTGTCCGCGAGCTCCTGCAGGTTCGGCGGAGCCTCGCACAGACCGATGGGCGACAGCGTGGCCGGCGCCTCGCCCGCGTCCAGCTTGTTGGTTTCGTCCAGCAGGCTGCGAACGAGCTTCCGCACGGTCAGCGGTCGGTCCCCGGGCGCGAGCACCCGCTTGCCAACCAGGTCCGCCGCGCGTGTCGTGTAGACCCCATGCGGGCCTACCTCGAGCGCGCCAGTGAGCTCGGGGAACGGATCTCCGAAGTTCAGGGTGTAGCCCTTGTCGTTCTTCCTGAAGCTCCCGTAGCAACGCGTCCCCGCGATGTCCACGTATGCGTAGAGCTCGTCCGGCTTGGTGTTGGTGGGGGTCATCGCGAACACCAGCAGCACGACAAAGCCGATCCCGAAGGCGATCAGCGGGGACAGCAAGGCGAAGACGAACGCCAACGTGAGCGCGGTCGAGGTGCTCTTGGACACCCGGCTGGCCTCGCCCGCGACCGTGCTCGCGAGCTGGTTGACGACCGCGCTCTGGCTCCTTGCAACAGACTCCATCACGTCGCTGCTGGTTATATTATCCGCGTGGCAATATGTGCAGCGAACGACCGGGTATCTCTCCGCTTCGTGGAGCGGACCACCGCAGACGTGGCACATCGCTGGACGCCCCTGGGCCGCCGGCGGGACAGCCGCGCAGGAGCGCATCAGCCGTTCGATAGCCTTGCGGTGCCAGCGCATCAGCAGCCAACCGGCGGCGAGCACCATGCCGGTGGGCAGCACTGCCAGGATGACCCAGAACACGTCTCCTAGCACCAGACCATCGTTCTCGAGAAACAGCATCGCGCCGCAGCCCCCGCCACAAAGCACGAGCGGCACCAGCATCAGGCCCAGGAGGACGAAGGCGGTCTGCCGTTGGCTCTGAGCGCGAGCGATGGCGCGGCGCTGTCCGATGCTCAGCTGACGTCGCGTGTGATGGATGCGGAACAGCGCCTCGCGAGCTGCGTGGAGCTCATGAACGATCTGTTCGTCGGGTCGGCCGATGTAGGGGCAGTAGGCGCAGTCCAGGTGCTCCGGATTCGCCACCGACACGGGGCTTGCCGCTCCACACTGCGGACAACGCGCTGCAAGCATCACCCCTGATGAGACTCCGCGGCGGGCCCTTGGTCAAGGGCCGTTCCGCGCGGGCGCGCATCGAGCACCCCTCTGAGTACTGTTCCGTGCGGCGACAGTCTGCCGACAGTCGGAGGCCGCGTGTGCCTAGGCGCTGGTTGTCTGCTCCCGGATCACCCTCAGGGGTGGCGCGGCGACCAACTCGTAGGTCGCCGAGCCCAGCTGGACCTTGCCCTGACTCGCCTCGACATCGCGCACGATGCGCTCGAACAACACGTCCTTGGTCGTGCGGCGCTTCGTGAAGGGAACGACGTAGCGCAGGCTGTACTCGAGCCAGTTGTCAGTCGCCTGCAGCGTCACCATCGGATCCACCCGAGCGTCCTCGATGCGGTAGTGCCGGGTCATGTGCTGCCATTCCTCGCGGGCGCCTTCCACGAACCCTCCAACCGTTTCCACGAGCGCTGTCTCCAGGAGCTGCTTGCTCTCGGCGAGCGGACTGCCGTAGCGCACGGGGATCTTCACCTCGTCCCACACGAAGCCGAAATCCGCGGAGTAGTTGAAGACCGGCTCCTTGAACACGAAGCTGTTCGCGATGCGCACGATGCGGCCGCAGTAGTTGTCCCCATCGACCCAAGCACCGAGCTCCATCACCGTCGTCCGGAGCAGCCCGATGTCGATCACGTCACCCTTGATGCCGCCGAGCTGGACCCGGTCTCCCACGTCATAGAAGCGGGCGAAGAGAATGGCGACCCGGCCAGCGACGCTCGCGATCACCTCCTGCAGTGCGAACGCGACGCCTGCGCCCATCACCCCGAGCGATACTGCGATACCACCGAGCTTGTCGCTGAAGGTGGTGGCCAGGATCAGCGCGATCACCGCGATCAACGAGGTGTCGATCAGCTTTCGCGTGCGGTAGCGGACGCCGGTATCCTTCACCTTGGACAGCAGCATCCCGCGCAGCCCGCGGGCGATCAGCCAGAAGAGGCCGATCAGCAGCAGCGCTGAGATGACGCGCCCGCTCGCTGGATGGCTGAGCGCGCCTCGGATCCACGTGAATGCGTTGGCCATGTCGCGTCTGTTTCCTCCCCAACGCTGCTACTGGCGCAGCGGTTCTTCCTCGCGGACGCGGTTGGTCTGAGCGCTCGTCAGCGGCCGGTCTTCGATCTGGCGGTGCAGGATCGCCGGGGGCAGGATGCCGTGGTCCCGGAAGGCCAGGAGAGCACGCTTGCTGACGTCGGTCTCGAAGGCCTTCTCGTACTTCGTGTCCAGCACGTAGCCCTTCAAGCGGAGGTGAATGGCTACGTACTGGTCCTTGAGCACCTGCTTCACGAGGACCACGATCGGCTTCTTCAAGTACACGTACTGACTCGTCAACATTGCTTCCCGGAGGATCCGTTCTGCGACCGCAATGTCTTGATCGACCCCGATGTAGAAGTCGATCTGGATCTGCATGTCCAGCGCGCCGTAGTTGCCGCAGCTGGTCACGTCCGTCAGCAACTTGTTGTTTGGAACGGTGACCGTGTTGTCGTCAAGGGTCTGGATGCGCACCGAACGCAGGCCGATCGCCGTGATGTCTCCGTACTCTCCAGAGAACTGCACCCGATCTCCTACCTGGAAGGGACGATCGAGCATGATCGTCACACCGGCGATCATCGCCGCGACGAGGTCTCGCATGGCGAAGCCGACCGCGACGGCGAGGGTGCCGCCGACCAGGGTCAGCACGGCGTCGGTCAAGCGGAAGCTCAGCGCGATCACCACCGCGCCGGTCACGATGTAGATCGCGAAGCGAGTGAAGGACTCGAGCTTCTGGAAGGTCAGTCGGCGGTTGGTGAAGCGATCGCCGAGGCTGACGACGATGTTGTTCAGGAAGCGCACCAAGAGACCGGCGCCCACGATGACGCCCAGGCTGACCAGCACGCCCGTCCAGCGTACGAAGCTCAGGATCTTCTCGACGTCCGGCGCCTCGGTCTGAGCGTGAGCCGTGGCGGGCAGCAGGACGAGCAGGAGGCTGGCGAGGGTGAAGAGGTACTTCATAGGGTTACATTCAGCAGGTGACGGCGAGCGAGTACGCGAGTCACTGCGCGGAACCAGGTCCAGGTGACCCGCAACCGGCCCTCGTCGTCTCGCGCGAGGTATCCGCGGAAGTCGGCGTAGCGCACGGCGTCCAGGACCTGATGGAGCGGCAGGCGCGTCGTCTCGGCGATCGCGTCCACGGTCGCCGGATCCAGGCGCACGATCGCCCGCAGCACGAAGGACGCGGCGTCTGGCAGCTGCTCCAGGTCCGAGGTCGGGGGCGCCTTGAACAGGCCCACCTGCAACTTTTCGTGATCGTCGATGCCGAGGCTCTTGCGCCAGAAGTGCAGCGCCACCGCCGGGTTTCCTGCGGAGTAGTCCCAGAGCAGGCGGTAGTAGCCCCGCTTGGTGGAAGCTAGGCGCTCCGCGTGCTCGAGCTCGTCTCCGTCGACTTCGGACTCGAGCAGGCCTTCGAAGCTCGGCTGCATCCCGCAAGCCCGCGTCCGATCCTCGAGCAGCTCTGCGATCGCCTCTTCGCGCCAGGGCTGCATGACGATCACGTCGTCGAAGATCGGGCGTGTACCGCGCGCACGCTCCACCAGCTCGAAGACCGTTGAGTCGAAGGCGAACACCCAGGTGCAGAGAGTGCTCGAATCGCGCGCGAGGGCGAGGATCTCGTCGAGCTCTCGCAGTCCGCCGATGGTCGGCTTGACCAGGCGCTGAGCGTCATCGATCAGCAGGGCGTTGTCGTCTTGGATCGCGTCCAGCGCCGCGATCACCCTGGCGTTGTCTGCGTCCCTTGGCAGCTTCAGCTGGGCCTTGAGCTGCTCCAGTAGCGCGACCGAGCCCCCAGCGGGAGAGCGCTGGTAGATGGAGTCCGGATGCTCCTTCAGGACGCGCTTCAGCAGCGTCGTCTTGCCAGAGCCGCGCTCACCCACGATCGCGAACACACCCCCACCGATCTGGCCGATGCGATCGTTGATGGCCTCGAGCTCTTCGTCGGCCGCGGTGTGCACCAGGCGTTCCGCCTCGCGCTCCGGCGCCAGGGCGAAGTATTGTTCCTCCGGGATACGAGATAGCTTGGGTCGCGTCTCCGCCTTCTTGGTCAGCTCTCGACGGAACAGGTAGGCGAGAACCTTGCGGACCAACGTCATGCTGGTCAGGTACTCCCGAACGATGCGCACCAGCCCGACCACCAGCAAGTAGCCGCCTCCAACTGCTGCCGCCGGGAAACTCTTGTAGCCGGTCTGGTTCTTGACCAGCCAACCCGCGAGGGCGTTGCGCTTCTCGCGCGGGGCCAGTCGCTCGAAGATGACGTCGCGCCACCAGCCAACGAACACCAGGGCCAGCGGAATGCCGATGAACCAGCAAGTGGAGAGCACCCAGTCGTAGAGCGTTCCCTTGCCCACCAGCTCGCTGCTCAGGGTGAGCACCAGACCGAAGAACACCACGACGCGTCCAAGGACCCGCAGCGTGCGCAGGCGCAGCGCCGCCACATCGTGCTTCGTCGCGTACACGCTCGCGTTGCGTCCCGCCAGGGCGTCGACCAGGAGCACGACCACCGAGCCGCCGAGGATCCAGCTCACGAAGATCCACAGCACCTGCACTTCGAGGAGATCCACCATCGGAGAACCGATGAACGAGAGCGCCAACCAGACGACGAGGAGAGTCTCGAGCGGCGTGCGGATGCGTCTGAGCACGGCGATCGAGCCCGGTCCCCAGCGCCCGAACAGCGACGGGGTCGCCTTCGCGCGCTCTTCTTCCGCGCGCTCGGCGAGGAGCTCCAGCAGCTGATCCGCACGGCGCCGCCACCACACGAAGACGCCGAGCAGCAGCACCAGCTTGAGCGCGATGATGCTCGCGAAGATGCTGCGCGCCATGCCCGCGGTGGGCGCCTTCAGCCACTCGAGCAAGGCGCGAATGTGATAGCGAACGACCAGCTTGACCTGCTCGAGCTCGGCGCTGGCTTGATCCCAGCCGCTGGAGCCAAAGCTCGTGAGCTGGTCCTTCTGGTCCGGCGACATCAGCGCGAAGAAGGCCAGGCGGTCCTTGTTCAGCGCCTCCACCAGGTCGAGCTGCGCCTTGGCTTGTTTCCAGAGCACGTCGCGCGCCTTCTTGCGCAGCACCTGCTCCTGCTGGAGCACCGTCTCCCGCAGTGTGTCGTACTCCTCGCGATCGAGCTCCACCCCGCCCGACTGCACCTTGTCCGGGCCTGCGCTGGGTACGTCATCGCCGCTCTCGCTCAAGCCGTCGAGGCTCGTGCGTAGCTCGTCGCGAGCTTTCCGTAGGGCAGTGCGTAGCTCGAAGTAGAGCTTGTCGGTGGCGGAGCTCGTCGCCTCGAGCTTCTTGCGTTGCTCGATGTGCTCCTGCGTCTTGCGCTGCCACTCGAGCTTCGTCTCGCCGAAGCCGGCGATCTTGTTCTCGCGCTCGAGCAGGGCCTTCTCGTAGTCGGCCTGCTTGGCGCGAACTCCCAGCAGCCGCGCGCGCTCTTCGTTGAGCAGCCTCAGGATCTCGCTCTTGGACTTGGCGGCTTGCTCCAGGGCCTGGCGCTGGGCGGCTTCCGCCGCCGCGCGGGTCTCCTCGGTGGCGCTGATCTTCTGCGCCGTTTCGCTGGCCTTGCTCTTCGCCTCTTCGACTCGCTCCGAGTGCTTCGCGAGTACGCTCCTGCGTTCAGCCAGCGGCAGGCTCAGGAAGTCGAGGCGCGCACGGTCGAGCTGGAGGCGCGCCTCGAGCAGCTGTGGATCCGCGGTCGGTGGAGGTGAGGCATCGGACGCCTCAGCGTCGCTCCCCGCGTCGGATCCGTCCTTGGCTGCCCTGGGCGTGCCCGGATTTTTCGGGGGAGAGACCCGGGGTTTGGTCGCTGCCTTCCTTGTCGGACGTTGTTTCTTTGCGGAATCATCCGTCGCGGCGTCGGCACCCGCGTCGGCCGCATCGCTCCTCACCCCCAGGACCCGCTCCAGGCGCTTCACCTCCACCTGGACGGCCCGCTCGTCACGGATGTCGATGTCGAACAGGCTCTCCGGAGTGACCAGCAGATCCAGCTCGCCGCGCATCAGGTCGCGGACTTGCTGGGCCCTGGTACGCAGCGCTTGCACGTCATCTGGCAGCTTCGGCGGCGCCGGGGCGCTGCTGGGAGTGGCGCTCGGGGCTGCGCTCGCTGGAGGCCGTGCGCTGGAGACCGAGGCTGCCGGAGGTGTTGCCCATGCCGACACGGCAAGCAGACACAGCGCCAGCGTCAGAGCCAGGACGGCGCGAAGCGAAGAGCGTTGAAAGCGATGCATGGGCTGCGGAGAGCGGGTGCGCACGAGTGCGCGGGATCGTCCCCCGTCTGCGTCTGATTGGCCCACAAACCTCAAATGTCAGGGGCCAGCGCGCGAACCCGATCGAGGGTATCTGCCTCGGTTGGTGGCTTGTCTTCGCGGTATCGCTTCACGCGAGCAAAGCGCAGCGCGAGACCCGCAGGGTACTGAGGGCTGCGCTGCACGTCGCTGAACGCGATCTCGACTACCAGCTCTGGTCGCACGTAGACCGTGTGGCGATCGCGATCGATCTCCCGCGCCAGGAGCGCTTCGGTCTGCCACTTCAATAGGCGGTCGCTGAGGCCCTTGAAGGTCTTGCCCAGCATCACCGGCTGACCCGAGCTGGGGTCGACGGCGCCGAGGTGAAGGTTGCTGAGCCAGCCCTTGCGACGTCCGCTGCCCCACTCGGCGGCGAGCACCAGCAGGTCCAGCGTGTGGGCCTGCTTGAGCTTGAGCCAGCTCTGTCCACGGCGGCCGGCTTCGTAGGTCGCATCCAGGGATTTCGCCATCACCCCTTCGTGCCCTGCTTCCAGGGCGCGGCGCAGGAAGTCTCCGGCGACCCGGGGGTCCGTAGTCTGGGTGCTCGGGACTCGGTTGGACTCGGGGATCAGCTCGCGCAGCGCGTTCACGCGCTCGCTGGTCGGGGCATCGAGCAGGCTGCCGTCGGCGTACAAGCAATCGAAGAAGAAGCTGGAGAGGGGAAGCGTCTCGGTGAGCCTGGGATCAGCTCGCTTGCGACCGAAGCGCTTCATCGTGACCTGAAACGGGAGCGGGGTTCCATCTTTCCGCATGGCAATGGCTTCGCCGTCGAGGACTAGCTCATGGGCGGGCAAGGCGCGCGCTTGCGACACGACCTCTGGCAGGGCGTCAGTGACCTCGTTGAGCAGCCGCGAGTAGATGCGGACGTCGTCTCCTCGCTTGTGCACCTGCACTCGAGCGCCATCCAGCTTCCACTCGAGCAGCGCTTCGCCGAGGTGTCCCAGTGCGACGCTCGCGTTCTCTGCCGGCGACGCGAGCATCGGCAGCACCGGGCGGTACAGCTGGATCTGCACCGCGCGCAGCGCCGCCTCACCTTCGCGGGTCAGGCGCGCGAGCTGCCTCAGGTCTCCGAGCAGCATCTGGGCGCGCCGTACGACGCTTGGTTCGAGCTTAGCGCTCCTGGCCAGCGCGTCGACCACCAACGACTCGAGGGCGCCTTGACGCAGTTCCCCGGAAATGAGCCCGCGCAGGAAGCGCTGTTCCTCCGCAGTGCAGCTGGCGAATAGCTCGCCCAACATTTTCGCGCGGATATTGGACGAGCCCTTGCCTTGCAGGTCTCGGAGCTGGTCTAGCCGCTGGTCCACGTCGAGCAACGACAGCTGGCTCTGGCTGGCTGGGGGGACCGCGCCCTGCTCGAACAGCAACTTGGGTCCCACGCCTAGCTTTCCGCTGGTCTGGTCAGCATCCACGCGTGCTGGCAGCGTGACCCCAGCGAGCCAGGGCACGGCGACCTCCAGCTCCCGATCGCCCGCTTCAGCCAGGACCGAGGCGAGCAGGTCCAGCTTCTGATTGCGTTTCCGCGTCTCGGCCACACGTTGCGAGACCTGGGCCAGCCGGCTGAGCTGCATGGCGAGAGCATAGCCCGCCCGCTTACTGAAGCGACCACCGACAACGCCGCTCCGACTCCGCGTATTCCACGTCGTTTCTCCGAGAACAGGACGGTTTGCCCCGCCCCGACTCTCCGCTATAGCGACGCGGTGGTGGCCCCGCGCAGCAGTGGTCGGCCTGTGGGATCGATCCCACAGGTGCCGCGCCCGACCGACTTCGGGCGCTACCTGGAGATCGCCAGCTGGGCGGTGATCGCGCTGAGCGCGCTTCAGATCCTGATGTTCTCGTTCGGGCGGGACCAGGGGATCTACGCC
This sequence comes from Polyangiaceae bacterium, assembly GCA_041389745.1. GTDB lineage: Bacteria > Myxococcota_A > Polyangia > Polyangiales > Polyangiaceae > JAHBVY01. The sequence continues at coordinate 20,622 of JAWKRF010000037.1, read as the reverse complement.
ATGGTCGCGAGCGGCGTGGTGAAGGGGCAGATGCCCTACCGCGACCTGTGGGACTTCAAACCGCCTGGGATCTTCCTGATCTTCAGCTTGGCCGAGCTGCTGTTCGGCAAGGTGATGTGGGGCGTACGCATCCTCGAGGTGGCGGGCCTGATCGGCATGGTGTTCGCGTTTCGACGCTTCGCCTTCTACGTCTTCGGCGAGACTCGCGCCGGTACTCTGGCCGGCGCTCTCGCCGCGTTGATGCACGCCCAGCTGGAGTTCTGGCACACGGCGCAGCCCGAGACCTTCGGCGGTTTCCTTACGGCAATTGCATTGGTGTTGACGGTGAAGGACGACCTGAGCCGCCGCCGCGTCTACAACTGGGTTGGCGTGGGTGCGCTTTTTGGCTGCGCCTTCCTGCTCAAGCCGCCGCTCGGTGGCGGCGCGCTCGTGTGCGCCGCCTATCTCGCGCGGCGCGAGTGGCTCCATGGCGCAGGGCGCCTGGAGTCGCTGAAGCCGCTCTGGATCGCCGCGGCGAGCTCGTTGGTGCCGATCCTCTTGGTCGCCGGTTGGTTCTGGCTCAAGGGTGCCTGGGGTTCGCTCGCCTGGACGCTGTTCGAGTTCACACCTGGCTACACCGCGCTCAGCTGGGAGGGGCGCAGCGCTCCGCCGATGCTCTGGTGGGGCTTCACCCAGTGCTTCTTCCGCTACAGCGCCCTGGTGCCGGCCGGGATCTTCGCGGCGCTCTTGATGCGTCCGATTCACAGCCGGGAGCGCGAGGGCGTGTTGCTCTTGCTCGGTGTGATCGCGATGCATCTGACGGGCATCGCGATGCAGGGCAAGTTCTTCCCCTACCACTACGCGGCGACCTTCCCGCTGCTGGCGCTGATCGCCGGGCTGGGCTTCCTCAAGCTGTGGCGCCTGTGCCTCACGGGAGGCACAGGCGGAATCCTCGCCTTTGCGTCGTTCGTCTATCTCTTCGCCATCATGCAGACGGCGACCACGGACGTAGCTGGCTCCTTCTGGGACCGCTCGGCGACCCGGATGCGCGCGCTGTACAGCGGTGAGTGGCTGAAGCAACCCCGTCAGCTCGACAAGGAACTCTACTACGTCGCCGACTACAATCTGTTCGCCGACGAGCGGGTCGCGGATGCCGTCGCCAAGCACAGCGACGGCAAGCAGTGGGTGCTGGTCTGGGGCTTCGAGCCAGTCGTCTACTGGCTCGCGGAGCGCCAGCCCGCCACGAAGTACATCTACAACGTGGCGCAGCGCTCGAGCTGGGATCGCGAACGAGCGCGCGAGGATCTTCTGCGCGAGATCGGTCAGACGCCTCCCAGCGTGATCGTGGTGCAGCGCAATGACGTCTTCCCGATGGTCACGGGAGATACCCTCGACTCGCGTCGCAGTCTGAACGAGACCTTTCCCGAGCTGAAGCAGCTGCTCGACGAGCGCTTCCAGCACATCGAGCGCATCGAGGACTTCGAGATCTACATCCCCAAGGAGCCCGAGACTCCGCCAGATTCGAGCGATGTTCTGCGCTGAGCTCGCGCTCGAGGTTTCTCCGCCTGAAGCCCAGCGGTCTGCGGGGCCACCATCTGGTGCGGGCTGCGCAGGCAGGGCGGTCATCCACCCGCAGCGTGTCTCTCGACGGTCTGCTAGAGCTTGTTGCGCAACGACTGCCAGCGCAGCTTCCACACCACGCCCACCGCTTCCGCAAAGATACGTCGACTCATCTTGCTCTCTCCGGCGCGGCGGTCCACGAACACGATCGGGACCTCGGCGACCTCGAGGCCGCTCTGCAGCGCCCGATAGGTCATCTCGATCTGGAACGAGTAGCCGTTCGAGCGAACCCGGTCCAGGTTGATGGTCTCCAGCGCCTCGCGGGAGAAGGCCTTGTAGCCGCTGGTCAGATCGCGCACCCCGGCGCTGAGAATCACCCTCGAGTAGACGGAGCCGCCCTTGGACAGCACGTGGCGCCCTAACCCCCAACCCTCCACACCTCCGCCGCTGATGTTGCGCGAGCCGATCACCACGTCTGCGCCCGACTCCAGAGCATTGAGGAAGCTTGGGATGTAGTTGGGATCATGACTGAGGTCAGCGTCCATCTCGAAGAAGGTGTGGTACCTCGGGTCGCGCAAGCCACGGCGAAAGGCGTCCAGGTAGGCGGTCCCCAGGCCCGACTTCCCTGGGCGGTGCAGCACGGAAACGCGGTCGTCCCGCGCTGCGATCTCGTCCGCGACCTCTCCGGTTCCGTCGGGCGACGCGTCATCGACGACCAAGACGTGGGCGGCGGGCGCCACACCGAGCACTGCCTGGATGAAGATCGGCAGGTTGTACCGTTCGTTGTAGGTCGGAGTCACGACCAGGCAGCCGGCACCCAACGTCTTGTGCTTGTCGCGTGCGGAGTCGGACACGTTGATCCCGGCGACACTAGTGTCGTGGCCGCCGCGGTCAAGCGCTGGCTTGGGCCGGTGTCATCGGGGCTGGTCTGCGGGCCCGTCGCTGGGCGTGACCCAGACCTTCTCGATGCGCACCGCGAGGGCGCGATGATCCTCGGAGCCGGGCTCCACCTCCGCAGGCTGCACCGTCGTCGGGTAGCTCAGCTCCAGCAGGTTGGCGCCGCTCTGCAAGCTGCCCCTGGGGACTGGGAAGGAATGGTAGCCCCAGCCCGCGCCGAACTTCTCGCTGCCCAACGGCTTGCCGTTGAGCCGCGCCTCCACCGTCAAGGGAGCCAGGGCTTCGACGGCGTGTGCGGTGATTCGCACCACGTACGCGCGGTCTGGCCGCGGCGCGATCGGTAGCGCGATCACCGAGCGCTCGCCAGAACTCCACGCGGCTCGTCGATTGCCGTCGGACTCGTCGTCATAGAAGCCTGCTACCAGGTAGGGTCGGGCGCTCGGGGTGCCCACGTTCAGGTCCAGACTGGGGCCCAGGGGCATCAGGCTCAGGTGTGTCAGCTCGAGGGACGAGTCACCCATCGACAGCAGGCCCAGACCATTGCCCTGGGGATTCAGGCGAGCGGATTGAATCACACGCGACTGCAAGCTCACGCTGTCGCTGAACGACATCACGGTGAGGTCGCTGCCGTTGAGCGCGAGTCGCAGGCGACAGCTCGGCGCGCCGGGAGGCTTGTTGCAGCGGCCTCGCACGGCGACCACGTACTCGCCCGCTTTGCGCCCGAAGGCCTTCAGGTCGTAGACGACCGTCCTGTCTGCGAGCACCGCCGCGGGTTCTCCTGCGGACGCCGGATCGGCGACGGGCGCGACTCCATCGGTATCGGTGTTGCCCCCCTCCCGAGCCCCGATCTGGGTCAGCGTGACCCCGTTCGGGAGTGGTGACTCGAACAGGTTGCGGGTGATCGAGCCCGCGGGAGCGTCGGGCGGAGGAACCAGAAAGGCGTCCTGCTTGACGCGCCCCACGCCTGGCTTGGCCTCGGAGTCAGGGGCGCCCGCCACGTCGACCTCGACCTCTTCGGTGGGTGCTGGGCGCGTCGCCGCGATCTCTCCGTAGCACACGGTCCCCAGCGCCCCAGCCAGATAGCAGGCGCCGATGGTCAACGCGCGGCCTTGTCGCCAAGGATCCAGTGGACGCGGGATCACTGTGCATGCTTAGCGCGGTTCCAACGCCGCGTCCTGGGTGAAGCGTCGCTCTCCGACGCCGCCTCGGGGGCGCCCGGTTTAGTGCGTTTCCAGCGAGTTTGCTGATATTGCTGAGCCAGGTGACCAGCGACCCGCACAGCCCCGTTCGCTTCACGCGCCGCCGAGCGTTCTGGCGCATGCTGCGGTTCTGGCTGTGGCTCGGCTTCTGGTCGTGGGTCTGCGACGAGGCGTGGCTGAGGATCGTGTCGGTCCCCGAAGGCGCTGAGCCTGCCTTCTGGCGAGGCGTTCCCGGAGGGGCCTTCAGCGGTCTGTTCGCCGGACTCCTGCTCGGGAGCATCCTGGGTGCGCTCTGGGCCTGGTCGATCGGAGCGCAGAGCTCGGCAGCCGTGGTTCGCGACGTTGCCTCACGGATCAGAGCTTGGTTGACTGTCGGATCGGGTGAGGAGCAGCGTCTCCGCCTGGCGACGTTCTACGCGCGCCTCCTGGCGCTGGCTCTGTTCGGCGCCGCGTTCGTCGCGATCGCTCCCGGGCTGGTGCTGATCATCGCCCGCCCGGTGAACCTGGCCCTGGTTCTGCTGGGGCTGGTGGCCGGACTCGCGGTCGCGGCGGCGTTGCTCGTGCCGCTGCTCCGCCGCTGCAGCGCGTTCTGGCTACGCCTGTGGGCGCGCGTCCCCGGGGTGCGCTGGCTGGTGAGTCAGGTCTGGCACAACCTCCTGCTGGTGTTCGTGGTCGGGCTGGTGGTGGGTGCCGTCGTCCTGATTGCTTCGTGGAGCGTGCTGTCGCACCTGCCCTGGGCCGCGATCGCTTGCTCGGCTCTGGCGGTGCTACTTGCGCTGCTCTTCGCGTGGATTCATGCGCGGCTGACCAGCGCGCGACGCTGGCCCGGCTGGGTGATGGCAGCCCTGTGCGTCGGCTCGTTCCTCACCTCGGGCGTGCTGGGCTTTCGCATCACCCAGGCGCAGGCGGTAACCCGCTTGGCTTTGGGTGACGGCCTGAACTTCGGACGCATCGGCTCGCTCGCGATCGGACAGCTGATGGACCCCGATCGCGATGGAATCGCGTTCGGGTTCGGGGGGGGCGACTGCGCTCCCTTCGATGGCAAGCGGTTTCCTGGCGCAGTGGACGTGCCCGGCAACGGCGTGGACGAGAACTGCGACGGCGAGGACCTGGATCCGAAGCTCGCTGGCGACTTCCGCGGACGCTTCGACTTCAAGCGTCCGCCAGGCTTTCCCGATCGTCCCAACGTGGTGCTGATCAGCGTGGACGCGTTGGCTCCGAGTCACATCGCGGCTTTCGGCGCCAGGCCTCGCGCCGACGTCGAGGACGTCGCGCCAAACCTGAGCAAGCTCGACGCTCACAGCGTGTCCTTCCACGCCTGCTTCGCCCAGGGGCCTTCCACGCGTCTGTCGATCCCGGCGCTCTTCACGTCGCGCTACGACTCCGAGATCAAGCGACGCCTGAAGGGGCGGTTCCCCTACGAGATCCTCCCGGAGAACCAGACCCTGGCAGAGCTGTTCAAGGCGCGCGGCTATCACACTGCGGCCGTGCTGCCCGAGCGCTACTTTCTGCCGTCCAACTGGCGCGGTCTGACCCAGGGCTTCGAGAGCCTCGATGGAACTCCGGCCGGAGTGTTGAACAGCTCCGTCCCTCACAACGCGAAGCAGGTCGCCGACGCCGCGATCGCGGTCTTCGCTCCAAGGCAGGCGGCTTCCGACGAACCCATCGACGCCACGGCGTGGGACCACCATCGACCGCTCTTTCTGTGGACCCACTTCTACGACGCCCACTGGCCTCACGATCAGCCGCAGGACGTGAAGTCCTATGGCGATAGCCAGGCGGACCGCTACGACGCAGAGGTGACCTTGGTGGATCGCCACCTGGGCCGCCTGCTGGATGCCATCGATGAGCAGCTGGGGCCCGACACGCTCGTGATCGTGACGGCGGACCACGGAGTCGGTTTCGACGAGCCCCGGCATGCCAAGTACGGCTATGGCCACGATCTGAGCAGCGTCGTGCTGCAGGTGCCGATGATGTGGCGTCATCGCAGCCTGAAACCACACCGCGTCCACACGCTGTGCTCCACGCTGGACATCTTGCCGACGCTGGCGAACCTGATGGGACTGAAGCCCAGGGCTGCGCTGCGCGGGACCAGCCTGGTACCGGAGCTACGGGGCGAGCAACCAGAGCCGCGGGTGCTCTTCCACCAGTACTTCGTGCCAGAGCAGCAGGTGCGTCACAAGGAGCCCTTGAAGCTGGTTGTGGCGCGTGACGAGCGCTTCAGTGTGCTGCTCGATCGCGACCACGGCGACTACTCAGCGTGGGACTGGCGGGCAGATTTCCTGGAGAGGCGAGATCTCTGGCCAGGCGACGACCCCGAACAGGCACGGCGACTCACGCGCTTGCAGCAGCTGCTCCAGCTGTACGCCTTCCAGATGCGGCGTCGCTGAGCGCTTCGGAGTTCGCCCCAGGGGGCCAGCGATCAGGACGACAAAAAGAGGGCTCCCCGGCTCGGAGGGGGGGGAACGAGCCGGGGAGCGAAGGGGACACAGCCTGGAGCCGGAGGGGGGTCAGCAGGCAGGCTGTGTTGAATAGACGGCAGTAGCCGGGCGGAGGGGGGGTTGCCTCGAGCCACCACCTGAATCGCCCCTAAGCACGGGTCGTGCCACCGCATTGCTGACCAACTTTCGCGAAGTTATCGCAGAAGCGTCTTTCAACATTGAAAGACTTGCGCCGTCGCGACCCTGAGCGCCACGGGTTGGTTGATCACACCTATTTGAGTGTCCGGATTTCAACGACTTGGTGGCTCGCCCAGGGCCCCGTTCCCTGAGCGTGGCGCCTGTGCACCCCTAGGGGTGAGCACGCTAAGCCATGGACTCTGCTTGGCTTTCGGGAGACGCGAGGAGATTGATCGGTCGCATGGTCGGATTACTCATATCGACCTTTCAGACCTGAAAGGTCAGTTTTATGCATCAAGTTCAACGACTTGAAGAGACCCCGCGGCTCGGCCGTCACACGGCCTGCGACGCAGAGCCGCACGGGCTAGCGAAGCCTAGCGGCCAAGCGTTTCAATCCTGCAATAGCGGGTTCTCCGCATGCCGCACGGGACGCGCAAAATTCACCTCGGTGAGACTCTCATTGCTGACTGGGTGGTTGGGCTTTCTCGCGCTGAAACAGCCACCACGTCCCATCGTGGCTCACCAGGCGGATGTGAGGGTCCGCCGCAAACAGGCGCGACGGGTCGTGACGCTGCCGCACCAGAAACCAGTCGAAGAAGGCGCCGTGCTGCTGAAGGCGGAAGCGCTGAGGTGTCCACTCCCAGCGATCCGGCACGCTCGGGGGGATCACGCCGCGGCCATCATACAAGGACGAATCTGTATCCGTGCGGTAACGAATGGGGCTCGCGCCAAATGCCACCATGTGGAACGACAGCCAGCCCCCCTTCTCTGCTTGAATCCAGGCCGGTAGATGAATGAAGGGGGTGTTGCGCTTGCTGGATCCGGAGTGGTCGAACACCAGGTACAGCAGACGCGGGGCTTGCGGGATCCGCTGGGCGACTTGCTGGAAGTCGCGCGTCGCCTCGTCGAAATCGTGGAACTCCTGGGCTACGAAGAGACCGTAGCGCGTGGTGAACAGCCCGAGACCGGCGACGAACGCGAGCCGATAGGGCCACTGCCGCGGCATGTCGGGCAACACACCGAGCAAGATGAAGAGACAGGAGGTGATCTCGCGCGGGTACACGTACCACCAGGCGCCGATTCGCATCGGCAGCGTCAGGAAGGTGATCAGGTAGCCGGCGGCGAAGAGCAGCGGCAGAAAGGTGACCCCGAAGCCCCACCAGCGCTCCCGCGCGCTGCGCCCGCTCAACCTGCCCTGCCACCAGAACATCACGCAAGCCACCACGAGCGCGACGATGATCGCCGACCACACGGCGTCGACCCGCGCCGCCTCGCTGACACCGGCGCTGCCGGCGTAGTTCTTCCACAGGTGCTGCTGTGCCTCCTTCAGGCGTTCCGTATGGAGACTGAAGTCTAGCTTGCCGATGGTGTCGTCCTTGGGCCTCACGATCGCGTAGAGTCCGAGCAGCGCACTGCCCCAGGCTAGCGGACCGACCACCGGCCGGATGCGCCTCGTCGCTGGGTACATGACCACCGCCGTCCCCGCCACCGATAGCAGCGTGAAGGGTACCCGGTAGATGTGCGTGAAGAAGACGGCGGTGATACACACGCCGAGCGCGATAGAACGTTTCCGCGAGGGTACGTCGAGGGCCCGCAGAGCAAGCCCGATGCTCATGGCGTACAGCCCGATCGCACCCACGTAGTTCAGGAAACCCCAGTAGGAGAGGTTGCTCCACACGAACACCAAACCAGTGAGCCCCCAGAGCGGGCTCTTCCTCATGCCCCAGAACAGCACCGCCAGGCCCGCCGGGAGCAAACCGAGCATGACGAGCGCCATGATCTTGGTCGCGCTGGTGATGGGGAGGACGAGAGAGCACAGCGCGCCTATCAGGTACATCGAGATGTACGGGACCTCGATGGGGTGCAGCGTGTACTGCTCGTGGAAGTGGTAGCTCGGATCCCAGTAGTGGCGCAGGATGCTGGTCTGGGCGGCGTGGAACGGTAGGTCCGTCAGCGGTGGATAGCGCGTGACCACCAACGGATAGGCGAGCACGTAGAGCGCCAGCGCCAGCGCGCCTGCGCCGACCAGGCTCGTCATGGGGTGCTCGCACACGTAGCGCCACCACCTGGAGAGCCGTTTTCCGGGCATTGCGGCCTTTTACTCCAAGCCCCTGGCGGATGTCTGTCCAGGCGCAAGCTCGCCTGCAATTTGGGCCGGTTGGTGGCGCAAAATCTCCGCCGCTGTGGCAGTCTCCGCGCGATGAGCGAGGCCGCGGAAAGGGCATCGCGCCGCTGGCTAGCGGTGTGGCTGGCGGTGCCCTTGCTTGGGCTGTGTGAGCTTGGCGCTCAGCTCTGGGTGAGCCATCGAGCACCCACCGAATCCGAGTGGCTTGCGGTTGCCGGCCCGGTCAAGGAACTGCGCCATCCCGGCGACTTGATCGTGGTCTCCCCCGCGTGGCAGGGGCCCAACGCGCGTCATGTGCTCGGCGACGAGCTGATGCCAATGCGAGACGTCGCTCGCAGTGACTCCTCGCTCTATCAGCGCGCGATCGAGATATCCTCTCTGGGGGAGCAGCAGAAGGAGTTCGCCGCCTGGCCCGTCGTGGAACGGCGACGCGCCGGCCCGTTCACGCTGCTGGTTCACGAAAACCCCAGCCCCGAGTCGCTCAAGTTCGATTTCCTGGAGGAGCTCGAGCCAAAGCGCGCAGAAGCCTATACCTACGACCCGAAGCTCGGCCGCGAGCAGCGCATCCTGTGTGCCTTCAACGCGAACTCCCGAGTCAGCAGCGGTAATCTCGGCGGTCCGCCGACGTTTCCCAGCGCGCGCTTCCAATGCCCCGGCGGAGCCAGCTACTTCGTTGGCGTCACCGTGATCGACGACAGCGAGGAGTACCAACCCAAGCGCTGCATCTGGGCCAATCCGACACCGACAGGTCCCATCGGCGTCACCTTTCGTCAGGTACCGCTCGGAAACGTCATCCGTGGTTATGGCGAGCTGCCGTGGCAGCTCGAGCGAGAGTTCAACGGGCCGCCCATCGTGCTCACGGTGCGTGTGGCTGGTCAGGAGATCGGCCGCTTCGAGCATCTCGACGGACAGGGCTGGCGTAGCTTCCAGTTCCCCTTGGGCGCGTTCGCCGGGCGCACCGAGGACGTCGAGTTCGAGGTCTCGTCTTCGAACCATCGCGAACGATATTTCTGCTTCCAGGCGGACAGCCGATGAGCGCTCCCGAGAGCTCGAAAGCAGAACCCACGTCGAGCGCCCCGCCTGTGGAGCTCGCTCCCCCGCCGCGCTGCGAGCTGGGCTGGCGCGCCCGAAGCATCGACTGGGCGATCGCCTTGGGCCTCGCCGTGGCCTACGTGGCGATCCTGCTCTCGACCGTCAAGAACCTGGGCTATGCGCGGGACGAGGGGTTCTACTTCCAGGCGTCGAAGAGCTACGCCCAGTGGTTCCAGATCCTGCTCAGCACGCCCAAGCAGGCGCTCGAGCCCGCCGTGGTGGATCGCTTCTGGCGCGCGAACAGCGAGCACCCAGCCTTCGTCAAGAGTCTGTTCGCCCTCTCCTACATGTACCCATTTGCCAAGTGGAAATGGTTCGCGGAGGAAGGTACGGCGTTTCGCTTCCCGGCGATGGTGCTGAGCGGTTCGGCGCTGTCCATCGTCTACCTGTGGGCGCGGCGCATCCTGGGCACGGACTTCCGGGGTCGGCTGTGCGCCCTGGCGGGGGCGGTGCTGCTCGGGGCGATGCCGCGGGTGTTCTACCATTCGCACCTCGACTGCTTCGACATGCCCGTGCTGGCCATGTGGCTGGTCACGACCTACGCCTACTGGCGCACCACCCAGAGCGGGCGCTGGGGAGCGGCGATCCTCACCGGAGTGCTCTACGGCCTGCTGCTCAACACCAAGCACAACTCCTGGTTGTTGCCGTTCGCGCTCGCGCCGCATCTGCTGCTGCTCGGGCAGCTGAAGTTCTGGAGACGACCGCTGGAAGGCCGTCGGGGCGCCTTGAAAGCGTGGCTCTGCATGGCGACCATCGGGCCAGCGCTGTTCTACGCCACGTGGCCTTGGATCTGGCATCACACGGCCGAGCGGCTACGCGGCTACGCCAGGTTCCACCTGCACCACGACTACTACAACATGGAGTTCCTGGGGCACACCTACTGGCAGCCTCCGATGCCGCGTGGATACGCACCCGTGATGACCGTCGCGACGGTGCCCACGATCACTCTGACCCTGTTCGCGCTGGGTCTGGTGGTGGCGTTCAGGAGGCCCCTGGTCGAGGGCCTGCGCTGGCTGCGTCGAAAGCCGAGCGGCGCCTTGCCACTGCACTTCCCCAGCTTCGCGCTGTGGGCGTGCTGCGTGCTGGTCAGCTATGGCCCGTGGGTGAAGTCCGACACCCCGATCTTCGGAGGCACGAAGCACTGGATCCAGGCGTATCCGTTCGTGGCGCTGTTCGCAGCCGTGGGCCTGTGGGTCAGTCTGGATCGCCTGCTGCTCCTGGTGAGGAGCCAGCGTGTGGCCCTGCGACGCGGGCTGCAGGTCGCAGTGACCTGCGCCGTGCTGAGCGCCCCAGTCGTTACCACGTGGAATTCTCATCCGTGGGGTCTCTCTGCATACGTGCCGCTGGTCGGCGGTGCGCCCGGCGCCGCGAGCCTGGGTCTGAACCGCACGTTCTGGGGCTACGCGACGGGCTATGCCGCCGAGTGGATCAACCGTGAGGCGCCCCGCAACGCTCGTATCTTCATCCACGACACCGCGCAGCAGAGCTGGCAGATGATGGTGAAGGACGGACGTCTACGCCGGGATCTGCAGGTGGTGTGGCGCCCCAGCGACGCGGACATCGCGATCTATCACCACGAACCTCACATGCTGAAGGTCGAGTACCAGGTGTGGGTGGCGTTCGGCACCGTGCGGCCCGCGTGGGTCGGGGCTCACGACGGCGTACCCGTGATCTGGATCTACCAGCGTCCGCGCTAGCCAGCGTCGCGACCTCACGTGAGGCGCCTCTGAAAGCGTTCGCAAGCGGGGTCATCACTGCGCCGGAGCCTTAAGTGGTTGAAAATATGCACGAATTCGCCCTTCCAAAAAAGAAAGTGACAAGTCACTATCTTTAGATAGGCTGCCAGCTATGCCCAAGGAAAGATCGCGTGCTCCCGAGCCTCAACAGGCGCGCGCCATCGCCACCAGACAAGGCCTCATCGACGCGACGATCGCGAGCATCGAGGAGCTTGGCTACGCGCGCACGACCACCACCGAGATCTGCAAGCGCGCAGGGGTCTCCCAGGGCGCGCTGTTCAAGCATTTTCCGAGCAAGGCGGAGCTGCTCGGCGCCGCGACGGAGGAGCTGTTCGAGGGGCTGGTGCAGGGGTATCGCAACACGTTCATCAGCATCATCGACCACCCCGATCGACTGGGAGCGGCGCTCGAGCTGCTCTGGGGTGTCTTCACTGACGCGCCCCTGCAGGTCGCCTTCGAGCTGTACGTCGCCGCGCGCACCGACGCCGAGCTGCGCGCGACCCTGCAGCCGGTGTTGATGGAACACCGACAGAACCTGCGCAACGAGGCGGCGTTCTTTTTCCCCGAGGCAGCAGATAGCTCCGAGTTCGACTCGACCATCGACGGCATCATGGCGGCCATGCAGGGGGCCGCTCTCACCGGCATGGTGTTGCCTCAACCCGAGAGCAGCCAGGGGGAACTCTCGTTCATCGACCGAGCGGCCCGAGCGGATTTCGCCCGAGCCATCGGCTTGCTCGCGGCTCAACGGAAGCGTTCCGCCACAGTGGGTCCAGTGGAGGGTGTGTCATGAGTCAGATGACGTACATCTTGTTCGCCATCCCGATGTTCTTCGGGACCATGTTCTTGGAGTACCTGCTCGGCAGGAAGCACCGCCGTCGCGGCCGCGGCTACGCCGGAAGGGATACCGCTGCGAGCCTCGCGATGGGGATCGGCAACGTGATCCTGTCGTTCCTGTTCAAGGCGGCGAGCTTCGGCCTGTACCTGTGGGTCTACCAGTTCCGGATCTTCGACATACCCGAGACCGCGTGGTGGGCGCTCCCGGTGCTGATCCTCTGCGAGGACTTCTGCTACTACTGGTTCCACCGCGTGCACCACGAAGTGCGGTTCTTCTGGGCCGCGCACGTGAATCACCACTCCAGCGTCCACTACAACCTCTCCACGGCGCTGCGACAGAGCTGGACGACGCCCATGACCGGTCCGATCTTCTGGGCGCCGCTCGCACTGCTAGGCTTTCATCCGGCGCTGATCCTCGTCGCTCAGACCATCAGCCTGATCTACCAGTACTTTCTCCACACGGAACTGGTTCCGAAGCTCGGACCGCTGGAGTGGGTGCTGAACACACCGAGCCATCACCGTGTGCACCACGGTCGGAACCCCGAGTACCTCGACCGCAACTACGCGGGCATCTTCATCATCTGGGACCGTCTGCTCGGCACGTTCGAGCCGGAGCGCGCCGAGGTGGACTACGGCCTGACGAAGAACATCGAGACCTACAACCCCGTGACCATCGCCTTCCACGAGTGGGCGGCGATGTTCAGGGACGCCGGTCGTGCGAAGGGCGCGGGCAACAAGCTCGGGTTCTTGTTGAGGCCGCCCGGTTGGTTACCGGACGGAAAAGGTGCGACGGCCCGAGATCTGCGGGAGCGAGCGCTGGCGGCCGCGCCGCTCGAGGGCCTGGAGGACGCCCGCGCTGGCGCTCGCTGAGCTCTCCCTCACCCCCAAACCCGAAGCAGCCGCCTGCGGGCTCACGCCAGTGGAGTCGTCCTCGTGGAAATACTGGCCGGCGGGCCAGGTCAGGCCCCGCATAAAAATGGCCTTGCAGCTGATTAAGTCGGACTTATACTCCGCTGCGAGCTGTGGGACAAGGTACGCGAAAAGCCGATGATGTAGCGCTGACGCTGCTCGACCAGATCGTGTCGGGAGAGCTGCCGGTAGGCTCCGTGCTGCCCAGCGAAGCCGAGCTCGCTGAGCGCTTCGGAGTGAACCGCGGTGCGGTGCGCGAGGCGAACAAGCTGCTCGAGGTGCACCGCCTGGTGAGGCCTGTGCGACGCCGCGGCACCGAGGTGCTCGACCCGATGCAGTCGCTGACCCCCGAGGTGCTCAAGGCGATGCTCGTGGATCGCGCGGGTCGAGCGAACGTCACCATGCTCGGCCACTTCCTCGAGCTGCGTGCGTTGCTCGACGTGGAGATGGGACGACTCGCCGCGGAGCGCCGCACTGAGAGCGATCTGACGGCGCTGGATGCGTGTGTCGCGCGGATCGCGGAGTGCGTCGGCTGTCCGGAGGACTTCGACGAAGAGCTGCACGAACTCGGCCTGTGCATCGCTCGCGCAACCCAGAACCCGATCTTCGTCATGCTCTCGCACTGGAATCGGCAGATCTACGGCTACCTGGGGTCGCTGCTCGGGAGCGTGCGGCAAGCGACGGAACAGCAGGTGGTCGCGTATCGCAGTCTGGTGGCGGCGATTCGCAGACGGGACGTGGAGACGGTCACGCAGATGGTGAGCGCCTTTCACGGTTGGGCGAATCAGGAGCTGCAGGAGGTGGCCAGGACCTGGAGGCCGCCGCGCCAGTGAATATAACCCCACGGAAATTATCTCGCTCGTGCTCTCACGGGCGCGGAACGTGGGAGCAGGGGAGAGAGATAGTCATGATTCAAGAGCTAGGCGTTTCTACGCTGAGAGGTGGCGCTTCGTCTGGAGATCAGGTGGAGTCGTCAGATCGCGGTCGGCCACTTTCCGAGCCGCCACTCGGCCCCCGAAGGGAGTTCGGAGCCGCGTGGCACAGGCGGGTGGCCGGTCTGCACGTGCTGAAGCTCAAGGGCAGCTTCTACGAGATGGGGTTGCAGCACGGGACGCTGCTGAGAGAGCATATCCCGACGGGCCCGGTGAGCTACTTCAGCGAGTATCTCGAGAAGCTGCTGAGGCCCCTCGGGGGGGCGGCGCCGATCGCACGCCGAGCGCTGCAGCAAACCGTTGGGCGCTCCGTCGAGCGGCAGCTGCCAGCGTTCGCGCGCGAGGCGCTGCGAGGCTTGGCAGACGGCGCCGAGCTCGATGAGCGTCACCTGCTCGATGGATCGACGATGCCGGACGCCATGCTCTGGGTGGTAACCCAGCTCACGCGCCTCGGGCGTCCGGGGCCTGCCGTGCGGCATCGCCTGGATCTGAGCCTCGGCTGCACCTCCGCCGTGGCCTGGGGTGAGGCGACGCAAGACGGAAAGCTGCTCCACGCTCGAAACTTCGACTACCACGGCGTCGGCACCTGGCCGAAGCACCAAGCGGTGGTGTTTCACGAGCCTGACGAGGGCATGCGTTACGTGTCGGTTGCTGCCGCGGGGATTCTACTGGGAGGTGTCACCGCGATGAACGAGGCGGGCCTCACCCTGACCATGCACCAGCACATGTTCACCGATCAGGTGCGCCTGGGAGGAACCCCCGTCGGCACCGTCGGCGACATCGTGATGCGTCACGCGGAGAACCTGGAAGAAGCCGAAGCGATCCTGCGTGCGCACCGTCCGATCGGCTGCTGGACGTACATCATCACCGACGGCAAGCGGCGCGAGGTGCTGTGTTTCGAGGAGAACCCCGCCCGCCAGGTCGCGATTCGGCGCGCGGCGCCAGACACGCACTTCGGGTATGCGAACGTGTTCCTCGACCCCGAGCTTGGAGCGACGGAGCAGAACCTGTACCCATCCTACTGGCGCGCCAACGCGGGACGACACGCGCGAGTGAACCAGCTGCTCGAGCAACACGCCGGTCGCATCAACCAGGAGACCATGGCGGAAATCCTTGCGGATACCGGGAACAACGAGTGTCGCCTGCGCGCCTCGATCAGCATGCTGATGACCGTCGCCTCGGTGGTGTTCAAGCCGGAAGACGGAATCGTGTGGGTCGCCACCGGGGACGCGCCCACGGCTGCCAATCGCTTCGAGGCATTCAGCCTGAAGACCGAAGACCACGCGCCGCTGATCGGCGCCGTTCCCTCCACCGAGGGACGTGCCGCGCCGGACAGGGCCTCGGGGCTCGTGCCTTCGCTCGGAGCTGCGCGCTCGGCGCGCGCCGGTTTCGCGGCGTACTCCGAGGCGTTTCTTGCGTACACCGACGCGGAGGATCTGAGCGGGGCGCGGCGGCGCATGGCGGAGGCTTGTGAGCTGCAGCCAGACCAGCCGCTGTTCCACAACCTGCGCGGCCTGCTCGAGCTCCAGGCGGGCAACGTTGCCAGTAGCGAGGAAGCGTTCGAGCGCGTGCTCCAGCTGGGCCATCCCGACCCCGAGCGCGTGGCGGCGGCCTACGTGTGGCGCGCGCGCTGTCGTGACCTGAGCGGCAGGCGCAGCGCTGCGGTGAAGGACTACCGCGCGGCGCTGGCTGGCACGCCGGACCCGGTGATGCGACGAGCGGCGCGCCGGGGGTTGATGCAACCCTACAACGCGCGCCGGGCGCGCAAGCTGAACATCGAGTTCAGCTACGCAGACGTGGTCGCGCCCTGACGCACCCGAGGGCCGCGCGTCACGTCGCCTTGGCGACGTGGCGATCAGGGGCTCGAGGGGGTGAGGTCCACCGGATTGCTCGGGGCGCCGTCGTGGATGGCGCCCTTACCGATCCAGTAGATGAAGCGTGGGTCGCGGATGTCGTCTAGGTAGGCCTCGAAACGTACCGTCTCTCCAGGATCCGTGTGGAAATACATGTGGTCGTAGTCGAGCGCGGTGTAGCCAACGAACTGCGCGTCGTAGCCCTCGCTGCTGAAGACGTCGTCGTCGACCTCCAGGTCCGCGCCCTGAACGCTGTCGATCCAGACGCCTTCGCCCACGGTCGCGACGATATCCCAGCGGCACTCATAGCGTGAGATCTCCGTGTCGCAGGTCGTGAACACGTGCCAGTCGCCATCCCCCAGGTACTCGATGAACGCTCCGGCTCCGACGCCGGGCTCTTGGTTCAGCGTGGCCCCCGTGTCGATCTCCGCTACGACTACCTGGGGTCCTGGATCGGGATCTTTCCGGGCGGAACGATCGTCCTTGTAGTAGCAGCCGGTGGCCAGGGCGGTGGCGACTGCGCCGAGTATCGAGCAGCGAGTGATACGATTCAAGAGCATCGGGTGACTCCGTTAGCGACGACGACGGACGGGAGCGCTTCTGCGTGGCGCAGGAGAAGACGAGCGGCTCCCGCGGAAGTGACTTCGAGATGGGGAGCGCCGAGGTGTGTAGCTGCGGCTGCTCGACTTCTTCTTCTTCTTGTAGTCCGACGACGAGCCGCTCGGGCGATAGCTGCGTGAGCGGCTCGAGCTTGCCTTGGGTCGGTAGGACCGAGTGGGGCGGTAGGAGCGGGAGCTGCGGCTCGAGCGCGACTTTGGGCGATAGCTGGGAGCGGGGGCCGCCTTGGGACGGTAGCTGCGTGTCGGGCGCTTGGCGCGAGGCGCGCGGCGTGGGGTCTTGGTGGTCTGGTACCGCGAGGAACTTCTGGGCGTCGCCTTGCGCCCGCCACTGTAGCTGGAGCCGGGGCGTAGCGTACGCGAGCGCGGAGCGCTGCGCGCGGTCCCTGCAGCCGGGCGAGCTCGGCTCCCGCGCCGGGCGGCCGGGGCGGGTCGAACAGCGCCCTTTGCGGTCACTCTGGGCCTTGGCGCGCTCTCGAAGTTGCGCGCAGCCAGCGGACGTCCACCGCGCTTGATGGCCTTGGCGCGGTTCGCTGCGGAGGAGCCGGGCAGCGCCTTGGCGCGGTAGCCCGCCTTGCGCAGCTTGCTCGCGGTGCTCCGCCTGGAAGCCTGAACTGCGCGAGGGTCAGCCGGGGTTCGGCTCTTTGGTCGCGAGCTTGCAGGTACGTGCGCTTCGCTCGCTGAAGGACCTCGCCGAGGCCGAGCGGCGGTGTGTCCAGGGCGTGGGCGGTGGTGCCGCGGGTGATAGCGCCGCGTGTGCCGCGCGGCATAGCGCACTCGGGCGTGGTCGTGCACGACATAGGTGTGGACGTGGCGGTGATACACGTACGCCGTTGGACAGAACACGTAGGGGTACGGTGGATACACCCAGAGCGAGACCGCGACACCGCCGTGCCAGCCCCAGCTCGGGGGCATCGGTGCCCAGCCGATGTAGGCGTAGTCGTCGCTCGGAACGCGCCACACGACCCATGCAGGAGCGTATCGACGACCCGGGATCCACGCCCAGCCCACGTCTGGGACCCACACCCAGCGCCCGTAGTGGAACACCACCCAGCCGAAGTCGTACCCGCTGATCCAGATCCAGTCGCCGTTCTCGTCCTCGCCCCAGTAGCCGTTGGTCACGTAGGGCGCGAAGTCCTTGCCCACTTCCGCGCGGTTGGGTACCCAGATCTGACCGTAGACCGGGTCGTAGACCCACTGGCCGTGAGGGTCGAGGTAGGGCCGGAAGTCATCGAGCGCCGTGGGGTCGGTGTCCGCGTACTCGTCCGTCGCAGGAGCGGCGCCCTGATCGCTGTATTCCTCCCCCAGATCGTCGCTCGCATCATCCCAGTCGGCGTCGTCCGGGGCGGGCGCGATTGCGGCGTCTGCTGCGTCTGCGGCGTCTGCGGCGCGAGCGGCATCTGTTGCGCGGTCTACCGGCTCGGCTGGAGCTGGGGTGATCCACTCGTCATCGTCTTGTGCCTTTGCAGGCCTGCTCGCAACGCAGACGAGCAACACGATGCAAGCCGCCAACACACCACGGACGAAGCCGTGGTCGGGCTTGCGAGGCTCTCGGTTCGAACCGTTTCCAGAGCGGCTCGCCGGAGCAAGAACTCTTGCCGACATAACTCTCATGATGGTCTCAGCCTGGGGTTGGAGCAACACGCGTGCCGGTTCGACGTTCCTGGCCCACAATCGGTGCTCTCGGTCCACGCTCGCTGGAATCGGAGTCGTCGACGCCCCAGTTGCGTTCGACCTGCCCAGCGCCGCCGAGGGCCATGTTGTACGCTTCCGCGTCGAGAGCCTCCCCATCGCAGCGGCCTCTGGGGCGTTGCGCCGCGAAAGCGTGGGGTTTCGAGGCGTTTTGCTGGGTGATCTGGTCCCCCGCTTTGGGTGGACCACGGAGACGGTAGCGGCGCAGCGATCCGCTACCCCATGCGCGTCTCGTCGCTCGATCCTGGCCGTGCGCCTGCCCTGGGCGGTGACCGCGCCCGGCTGGCGGCGGCGCCAGAGTGTTAACTCCCAGCCGTGACGTGGGCGCAACAGTCTCCTGAACGACGCGATATGCTGGCCCCATGTTGAGCGTCGACGAAGCGAGGGCGCGCATCCTGGCGAGCATTCAGCAGCTCCCTCCGGAGCGGGTGCGCCTCGAGGCTGCGCTGGGGCGCGTCCTGGCGGAGGACGTGAGGTCGACGGCGCCGCTGCCCGGTTTCGACTACAGCGCGATGGATGGCTTCGCCCTGGAGGCAGAGGCGTGCTCGGGTGATGGACCCTGGGAGCTGCCCGTGGTCGGCGAGAGCCGCACCGGTCACGCGCCTCCGGACTGGGTCAAGGGCACCGCCTGTCGAATCTTCACCGGCGCGGCGATTCCGCGCGGCGCGACCGCGGTGCTCCTGCAGGAGAACGTGCTCGACGCGGGCGGCCAGCCTGTCCGCAGTCTGCGTGACCTCGAGTCGATCCGCTTCTCTCACAAGCCTCACGTGGGCGAACACATGCGACTGGCCGGAGAAGACCTCCCGCTGGGGGCGCTCGGCATGGGGAAGGGTAGCGCCGTCGGTGCGCTGCAGCTTGGGCTCCTGGCGGCGCTCGATCGAGGCTCGCTGATCGTGACCAGCAGGCCGCGGGTGTTGATCCTGAACACCGGCGACGAGCTGCGCGAGCCCGGCTCTCCTGCGTCCGGTCCCACCAGTATTCCCGAATCCAACTCGTTCGTGCTCGCGGCGCTGGCTCGCTCCGTCGGCGCCGACGTCGCGGTCGCCCCACTGACGCGGGACGATCTCCAGACCACGCAGCGCGCGCTGGCGGCGGCTCTGAGTCACGCGGACCTCTTGGTCACGGTTGGCGGCGTTTCCGTGGGAGATCACGATCTCGTGAGGCCGGCGCTCGAGGCGGTTGGAGTCGAGCTCGACTTCTGGAAGGTGCGGATGAAGCCGGGCAAGCCGCTGGTCTACGGGCGTCGAGGCGTCACCCATGTACTCGGCCTGCCTGGCAACCCGATGAGCGCTCAGGTGACCTTCATCTTGTTCGGGCTGCCGCTACTGAGGGCGCTGCAGGGGCAGAGCGAGTGTGCTCCCCGCAGCTTTGGCTTGAACCTGCTGGGGCCGTTGAGCCACAAGCCCGGGCGGCGCGGCTTCTACCCCGGTCGCTGGGAGCGCGGGGGCGTGATGCCTCTCGGAAACAAGTCCTCTGGGAGCACCGTCAGCCTGGCAAGCGCGGACCTGCTGATCGTGATGCCAGAGGAAGCGGCAGAGCTGGCACCCGGCGAAGCCGTGGAAGTGATCGCGCTCGGGTGAGGGAACCTTTTGTGTGGGTAGGCATATTCATCGGGGGACAGTCGAGGCGCATGGGCGGCTTCCCGAAAGGCCTGCTCGAAGCGCCGGACGGGCGGCGGATCATCGAACGTGTGATCGACGAAGCCGAGCGCGCGCTCCCCGCGGCTTCGATTCGCCTGATCGGGGAGCACCCGGCCTACGGCTTCCTCGGGTTGCCGCAGATCGCCGACGATCCGCCCGGGATCGGTCCGCTGGGCGGCTTCTTGGCCGCGCTGAGTGCCGCTCGAGACAGCGCGGTGCAGCGCCTGGTGATCCTGAGCTGCGACCTGCCCTACGTCGGTGGCCCGCTGATCCGGCGCCTCGCCGAGTTCGCTCCCGAGGCACCCGCCGTGGCTCCTGTCGACGCCGCCGCCAGGGGCGGGGGGGAGGCGCGCTGGCAGCCCTTCTTTGGACATTACCGTGTGGAACCGTCTCTGGTCGCGGCCTCGGCGCTCCACGCATCAGGGCGGCGCTCGCTCCAGGGCCTGTTCGCGAACCTCGAAGACGCCGTCGAGTTGCCGCTTGGCGACGAGGAGCGCGCCCAGCTCAGAGACTGGGACAGCCCGCTGGATCGTCAGAGCTGACGCCCGGGAGGCGCCCGGAGCAGCCCTCCGTCGCCGCTCCTGCCGCGGCGGCGGATCAGCCCTTGCGTTGCTCCGGCGGTGGGACTCGTGCGTCTTCCCAGCCCACCCAGTAGGGGCCCTCGTTGCCGTGCTCACGTTTCCACACGGGTACTCGCTCCTTGATGCGATCGATCAGCGCGCGGCCTGCCTGGAACGCCTCTGCGCGATGAGGAGAGCTCGCGGCGCAGAGGATCGCGGTGTCTCCGACTCGCAATTTGCCGATGCGATGTACTGCCGCCAAGCGAGTGTCCGGGAGCTCCGCCTCCAGCTCGGCTACGATGCGCCGCATCTCGGCGATGGCCATGCTCACGTAGGCCTCGTACTCCAGCAGTGTCACGCGCTGACCAGCGTTGTGGTC
>JAWKRF010000036.1:0-79437 GCA_041389745.1 Polyangiaceae bacterium | reverse complement strand
GGGTGCGCGATGGTGATGTCGTTGTCTTCGGTACGGCCGATGGACTTGAAGGCGGCGCCCGTCGAGCCGCCCAGCTGAACCTGACCGATGACGGTCTTGTGTTTCTTGCGGGGGCCCGAGTTCCCTCCGCCGCCCGCCGCCGCGCCGCCGGCTGCTGCGCCAGCAGCACCCGGCGCTGCGCCAGCAGCCGCTTGCCCACCTGCGAGCAGCTGCTGGACGACGCTGGCCGCCACGGGCACCGGGCCAATCGCGATCAGCGCGCTGGGGTCCAGGGGCCGCGGCTGTTCGGGGGCGAGGCGCTCCTGGCCGATCCAGGTTCCGCTGGTGGAGCCATGGTCCGTGACGCTGAACGGTTGCTGTCGGAAGGTTGCGTGCCTCCCGGAAACGTTCTGGTTGTGGACGACGACGTGGCAGCGCGCAGCGTCGCGACCGACCGTGAGCTCTCCCGGGGTCGGCGCGAGCTGGCCCTTGTCGAGCAGCATCAGCGCGATCGCCGGGTGCGCGTTGGGTAGCGCAGCTTGGCCCAGCACGAACTGCGTGCGGAAGTCGAACGGGACCGTCGACGCGGGCTGCAGCGCTTGCCCGTTCGCGCTGGTCTGACCGGTGCCCCCGTCGACGAACACCAGCTGCCCCCCCCCTTGGTGCACGATGCGGGCGTGCTCCGGCGCTACGCCGGGTCCGCCGAGTCGAATTTCGCAGTGGGGCGCACTGCCGATAAGGATGGTCTGCTTGCCAAAGCCAGGGATCATCTTGAGTTCACCGCTCTAGTGGTCGCGTGGGGATCGTTGAAGGGGGTCGCAGCATTTGCGCGGGAGGCGCTGGGACTGTCGCACAATACGCAAGATCGCTCTACGGGCTGGTCGCGTCCGGAGCCATCGCGTCTGACGGGGCAGCAGCATCCGGCGGGGCAGGGACCGTCGCAGAAGGATGCTGACTGGGTTCGGGCCGCGCTGCTGGGCCCGCGTCGCCCTCCTGGGGCGCCAGTTCGAGCACCTGCTTCTGGCTGGCGCCGGGGGCGAGTAGCGGTTCGGGCGCTGGCGTCGGGGGAGGCTTGGTGTGGGAGCCGAGCAGCCACCAACCGATGATGGCGAGCAGGATGAGCAGCGCGAGCCCGCCGCTCGCGGCGACCACATGACGGCCCGCGCCGCTGGCCCGTCGCAGCAGTAGACTCGGACGCTGGGGCTCGTCGTCGACCAGCGTGATCGGGGCGCGCTCGGTGCGTGGGACGCCGTCGTCCGCGAGCGTGGGGGCGACGTCTGGCGGTTCGAGGAGCTGGGTCGCACCCACGGTCGGCGGCAGCTCGACCGTGGCGCCGCCCGGTAGCGTGGCCGGCGGTTCCCCGTGGGGCAGCGCAGGCTCGGCGTGCAGCGTCGCGCCCGCTGCTTCGAAGCGTGTCGGGAGCGGCGCGTGCTGGTGTTGCGGCGCCTCGATGACCTCGATCAACTGGACCGAGATGTTGTCGTGACCGCCTCGCTCGTTGGCGAGATCGATCAGCTGTTGGCAGGTCACCGCGGGACCGCTGGCGATGCTGGCTGGGACCAGCTGTCTCAGCTCGGCGTCGGTCACCATGTCCGTGAGGCCGTCGCTGCAGAGCAGGAGAGCATCGCCAGAACGCAGGGAAAACGGCCCGCCGAGCTCGACCTCGACCTCGCGATGCGTGCCCAGCGCGCGCGTGATCTGATTCGCGTCGGGGTGCTGGGCCGCCGCCTGTGGCGTGAGCACGCCAGCGTCCACCAGCTCCTGCACGACTGAGTGGTCACGGGTGAGGCGAGTGATCGAGCCGTCGCGCAACAGGTAGCAGCGCGAGTCACCCACGTGGGCGATACTGAGACCGCTCTCGTGTATCAGCGCGGCAACGCAGGTGGAGCCTGGGCGCGCGCCGCCCGGCAGCCCCTCGCCCAGCGCGAAGACGGCGTGTCCCGCGGCCTGAACGGCGGCGCGCAGGGTCGCGTGGATGTCGCTGTCGGCGGTTGCGCTGGCCACGCAGGCGACGGCGGCGTGCACCGCGGCGCGGCTCGCGTCTTGGCCCGAGAGGTGACCACCCATGCCGTCGCACAACACCGCCAGGTGCCCGAGCGGTGTTTCCGCGTAGGCACTGGAGTCCTCGTTGACTTGCTTGCTGGGATCGCGCCCTGGATCACTCAGCTCCGCGAAGTCGATCACCACGCCTCGCGCGGTTCTCCGCATGGTCTACTCCAGAGTGACGCTGAACTCTGCCGGGCCAAAGCGCAGCAGCGAGCCGTTGCGGACGCTGGCCCAGCTGCCTGGGGTGAGGCGGTTGCCGTTGAGGAAAGTCCCGTTGTTGCTGTTGTCGTCTCTCAGCATCAGCTTTCCCTCTTCGATCTTGATCGAGGCGTGGAGGCCGCTCACGCGCGGCTCGGTCAGCAGGATGGCACACTGAGAGCCGTCGCGTCCGACTCGCATCTCCACCCCTGGTACGACGGTGAACACACCCTGGGAGCCCTGAAGGGTTGCCCTCGATGCAGAAACGCCCGACTGGTAGGGGTCGGGCGGCGCTTTCATGGGTCTGGCGGGCGCGTCGGTCGTCACGCCGTACTTCGGAGGTTCGGCCCCGTACATGAAGTCCGGGCTGACCACGGGAGCTCTAGGCTCCGGGGGCGGTCGTTCCACCTCCAATGGAGCAGCGGCCGCTGCGGGGGCAGCGGCCGCGAAGGCTGGAGGGGCCGCCGCAGGAGTTGGCGGCCCGTGAGCAGCGGCGGGTGGCGCCGCCGCAGGCGCCGCGGCGATTGGGACCGCGGCGTTGGGCGGGGCCGCCGCGATGGGCGGCGCGGGCGAGTTGACTGCCGGTGAAGCCGCCCCCACGGGGCCTGCAGGTGCCGCGCCGTAGCCACCTCCGTAGCCCCCGCCCTGCGGAGGATAGCCGCCGCCTTGAGGCGGGTAGCCGCCACCAGGCCCGCCGTAGCCACCAGGCCCGCCGTAGCCACCAGGTCCGCCATAGCCACCGCCTGGTGGCATCGCCGGTGGGGGCGGCGGCGGCGGGCGCCGGTTCTTGCCACCACTACGCACGATGACCACCACCAAGAGCGCGATCACGGTCAAGCCGAAGAGCCCAATCAGCACGTACAGGATCGGGAACGGACCGCTGCTGGTGGCCTTCACCTGCAGGATCGTGTCCGCCGTCACTCCGCTCGTGCGCTTGGCGCGGTTGTCGAACAGCACGAGCCGCGCGACCGCCTGGCTGCCCGACCCGTGGATCATCTTGTCCTTGTCCGGAGCCTCGAACTCGACGTAGGTGTCGTTGGCCTCGATCGCCTTGCCACGCATGCCCTGCTGGATCAGCTGCTGCTGGGCCTTCTTGGCCTGCTCGATGTTGGCTCCGGCGAGGGCGGCCGGTGGGTTCTGCCCAGCGGGTAGGAAATAGACCTCTGCGCGGCTGGTATCACCACCCCAGCAGAAGTTGCCAAAGACCTTGAATTTTCCGCCGGGATATATTCCGCCGGCCTGGGCGATGTTGTCCTGAGTGAGCTTCTGGTTGACGTCCAGGGGCCACGTCGTCGGGTCGATGCCGACCGGGACGTCCTTGAACGTGTTGTCGCCCAAGATTGGGGGTTTCACGTTGTTGAAGACGAGGCTGAAGGTCTGAGTGACGCTGGTGGCGACACAGGACAGCCGCACCTTCACCAGATACATCTTGGAGAAGCGGGTGCGCACCGCCTTCACGATGGTGTCCGCGCGTCCACCCTGACCCCCGCGCATGATCGTGTACAGGCCTCCGATCTCCGGGTTCGCCAGGTTCTGCATGAACTCCATCGAGTTCTTCTTGAACTCGTCGTAGGTCGTGTGCGGAAACCAGATGCTGATGACGGGCAGCGGGCTCTTCGGTAGCGCGGTGTTGCTCTCCGGGAAGCGTCCGCCGGTCAGGTACTGCTGGAGCTGAAGCGCTCCGGGGCCGGTGGTGGAGGGATCCGTCCCGCCGAAACCGCTCGAGAGCACGACCAGTGCCTGGTGCATCGGCACCTTCACCGTCTCGCCCACGTTGCCGAGGTTCTTGAAGGCATCGGTGACGCCGGTCTTGAGCAACGTCAGCAGGGTGCGGTTGCGGCCAGACGATGGCATCACGCTAGTCTGCGAGCGGATCAGGGCGCTGGCCTTGCTCTTGTCCGCAGAGGACAGCCACTTGGAGTCCTTGAACACCGCGCGGTCGTTGAAGAACATCACGTTGACGATGTCGTTCCGACCCATGCTGGCGACGAAGCGCTCGGCGACCTGCTTGGCCTCCTCGAAGCCGCCTGACATGCGACGATCCGCGTCAATCATGATCAGCCAGGCGGTGCCGACGCCCGGCTGGTTCAGCTGTTCGCCCCACCGATCGACCTTCTCGATCTTTCCCAGGCTGTCGGCGCCATCCACCTTGACGGTGAAGATGGCGTTATCCTTGGGGAAAGGAAACACCTCGTAGAGCGCGCCCGGCTTCTCCAGGGCGGCGCTCATGCAATCGTAGAGCGAGTTGCCGGTCATCGCGGCGCAGTGGCTCGTGGCGTCTCCCACGCGCTTGGTCTGCACGACCTCGGTGACCATCGTGATCAGCGGGTCGCCGCTCTCGGTGCTGGTCCTGGGATCGATGCGCAGGATGTGAGCTTCCGGCGCAGCGGAAGCGGCAGCGGGAAGCAGCCAAGCGCACATCAGCAAGGCGATGCACGCCCATATCCTTGCTCCGACGCCGCGGCGGGAGCCCAAACCAAAGCCGTTTCTATCCATTTGCAACTGCTATCCGTTGACGCGCTGAAGGGGCGAGCCGCCGAGCCCATGCTGCTCGGCGGCCATTCGTAAACCGTTCAGATCACTTTGATGGTGACGCTGTAGCCGCCGAAGCGGACGGCGTCTCCGTCCCTCAGGTCTCTGGGTTGGTTGTTCGGTAGACGCTCGCCCGAGAGGTAAGTGCCGTTGGTGCTGCCCGGATCCTCCAGCGTGAGCTTGCCGGGGCGAGCGGTCGCCGTGATCACCGCGTGACGGCTGGAGGTGGTGGGATGGTCGATCTCGATGTCGAGGCCCTCCATGGCGTCCTTGCGACCAATGATGTTCTTGCCCGCGTAGAGCGGCCAGAACGTACCGAGCTCGTTGCCCTCGTAGCTGACGATGAAGCCTGCCAGCACGCGCGCGCCTTCTGCGGCCACGGGCGCGTTCGGCTCCGGCGCCGCCGGGGGCGGAGGGGGTGGCGCGTAGGGCGCTGGAGGTGGCGCTCCGCCCTGTTCCATCGGGGGTGCGGTGGGGGCGTACGCCGGATCCGCGCCGGGGGCCATCGGCGGCGCCATCGGAGGCGCGCCAGGCGGACCGTATCCGGGAGGAGGCGCCCCGGGTGGTCCACCCATCGGAGGCGCGCCAGGCGGACCGTATCCGGGAGGAGGCGCCCCGGGTGGTCCACCCATCGGGGGCGCGCCAGGCGGACCGTATCCGGGAGGAGGCGCTCCAGGTCCGCCGGGAGGAGGCGCCCCGGGTGGCTGTCCGCCAGGCGGCGGACCCCAGCCGCCACCACCACCACCACCACCCTGGAGCTCGGGCGCCATAGTTTCACCGAACGGGTTCAAACCAGCGGCCGGCGCGCCGACACGCTGCGGGTTCTCTGCCGGGGGGCCCCAGCCGCCGGCGACGGGCGGCGCCGCGTCCGGTGGCGGCGCCATGGGAGGCGCGCCAGGCGGAGGCGCGCCAGGCGGAGGACCATAGGGCGAGGCGGGCGGCGCGCCCCAGCCTCCGGGCGCCGGTGGCGGAGCACCAGGCGGTCCAGCGGGGGGAGCACCGGGAGGCGGCGGGCCTGGCGGACCACCAGGAGGTGGACCCCACCCAGGCGGGGCGCCGCCGGGCGGTGCGCCGGGGGGCGGAGCGGCCGCAGCAGGCAGCGGGGCGGCGCAGGAAGCGCAGAACTTTGCCGCGTCGTCGTTGTTCTGGCCGCAGCGCGGGCACTGAATCATGCTTGAAACCTCCGATTGGTGCTGAATCGAGGGAGAGGCCCTCTGACCAGCCGTGGTTCGCGCCAGTCCCCCATTGGATCGGTAGGCGGCGCAAGGTCGCGCGCAGCATACCTTTTCAGCTGTCGCCAGAGTACCCCGATGGCGCTTGGAAGCGCACGCTCGGCTCGCGCTTCATTAACTGCGCTTCCTCACCCCCGACCCCGGAACCCCCAAACGCAAGAACGCCGACTCCTGGAGGGGAGCCGGCGTTCCACGACGGGTGGCTCGCGCCTACTTGGTGTTGCGATCCTTCGCGTCGCGGACGCGAGCGGCCTTGCCGCGTAGGTTGCGGAGGTAGAACAGACGCGCCCGGCGCACGACGCCCTGGCTCAGCAGCTCGACCTTCTCCAGGCGGGGCGTGTGCTGCATGAACGTCCGCTCGACGCCGACGTTGAAGCTGACCTTGCGCACCGTGAATGTGCTGCGGGCTCCGGCGCGATGGCGCTTGATCACGATGCCCTTGAACACCTGGACGCGGAGCTTGTCGCCCTCGACGATCTGGTAGTGCACGGCGACGGTGTCACCGACGCGGAACTCGGGCAGGTCGGTGCGGAGGTTCTTCGCCTCCAGGGCTTCGATCTTGGCAGAAACGGATGCGGACATGGTGCGCCTCAAATCAGTTGGCTATCAGGCAGCCTGCGAAGGGATAATTCGGGGCTGGGCCCCTTTTGCGGAAGGCAAGAACGCGCGTGGTGGATGTCTCCGCAGCGACGGGCGAGTGCCCGTTCGGCCCCGAGCTACCGACCGCGACGGGTGTTCACCGTCCGGCGGGAGCGTGGACTCACGCTCGAGTCGGTACCCCGCCCGTTTGAAACGAGCTTGAAGCACGATGACTCGCCCCGATTGGGGTGCGGGATTATGCACCGAGCCCTGCGTCAGTCAATGATGCGTCGCCGGTTTGTTGTGGTTCCCCAGGCGTCGCGCCCCGGCATCGAAAGGGCTCGCCGTCGCAACGTCCCTTGACCAGCGGGGATTCCAGGGCTATCCCGCGCGTCCCGATTTCGTGCGCCAGGCGCTCGCGGAGTCGGTCATCAAGCAGGACACACACCTCCGCGCCAGTTCGGCGCGGCGTGCCGCGACGCCACGAACCAGGCGTCAGCTGCCTCGAGCAGCGAGCGGAACGGTAGCGGCACACGGATCACGCAGGCTGAGCCGTGGGCAACGGGCCGAAGAACCCAAGGAGCAAGACAATGAACACGAACCCCGGCGTCATCGGACGCAAGCTAGGCATGACTCAGCTCGTGGCTGAGGACGGAACCGTCACCCCCTGCACCGTCGTGGAGGCGCGCGCCTTCGTGGTCGGCAAGCGCACTCAGGACAAGGACGGCTACGATGCGCTGATCATCGGCTTCGGCGACCGCAAGGAGAAGCACACCACCAAGCCGGTGGCGGGCTTCTTCAAGAAGAACGGCGTCGACGCCAAGAAGCACGTCAAGGAGCTGCGTTGCAGCGCCGAGCACGCCGCCAAGTTCGAGCTGGGCGCCGAGGTGAAGCTCGACGAGATCTTCTCGGAGGGTCAGTTCGTCGACGTGCAATCGACTTCTCGTGGCCGAGGCTTCAGCGGCGTCATGCGCCGTCACAACTTCAAGGGCGCGGTGAACAGTCACGGCGCGCACGAGTACAAGCGCCACGGTGGTTCCATCGGCTCCAACATGACTCCCGGTCGCGTCTTCAAGGGCAAGAAGATGCCCGGCCAGTGCGGGAACAAGACCGTCAGCGTGCTCAACCAGAAGGTCGCCAAGGTGCTGGCCGAGGATGGCCTGGTGTTGATCCGTGGCGGCATCCCTGGTGCGCGCGGTAGCATGGTCACGGTGCGTGGTGCGGTGAAGAAGAAGAACGGCGGCGTGCCTCAGGCCTGAGCGCTCGCCCCGCTCGCCGTTCGAAAGCCCACCCTCAGCGGTGGGCTTTTGACATTTCGCGCCCAGGGAGGCCGAGTACGTGAGTTTTCCCGACGACACCCCGTCCTACGAGTGGTCCCCACCGAGCTGGCTCGTACCCTGGTGTGAGTCCCGTGTGCTGCACCACGACTCGCGGGCGCTGGTCGTAGACAAGCCGAGCGGTCTGCCGGTTCACGGCGGAAACCCAGAGCTCGTGGGTGACGTGGTGACGCGTCTCGGAGCATGGCTCGAGTCGCAGGGCGAAGACGCCTACCTCGCCGTCCACCAGCGCCTGGATCTCGGCACGAGCGGCGCGCTGTTTCTGCTGCGGGACGCTGACCTCAACAAGCGAGTCGCGGAGGAGATGGAGGCGCACCGCTCGGAGCGGAGCTACGTCGCCGTGGTGAGTGGCGCGCTCGGCGCGCTCGAGAAGCGGGGCTGGCAGGTGTTCGACGACCGCCTGCTGACCAGGAAGGCCCACGGCCAGCTGCGAGTCGAGGTTTCGCCTCGCGGAAAGCCGGCGCGCACGCGCTGCCGCGTGCTCGAGCGCGCCGGTGATCGCGCGCTGCTCGAGCTGCGCCCCGAGACGGGGCGTACCCACCAGCTGCGAGTGCAGCTGGCGAGTCGCGGAATGCCGATCCTCGGGGATACGCTCTACGGCGGTCAGGCCGCGCCGCGTCTGCTGCTACACTGCCAGCGCTTCGGCCTCGAGACGCTCGACTTGCGCGTGGAGGCGCCGCTCCCCGGAGTCTTCGCGGAGTCCCTTTCGGCCCCGCCCATCGAGCCGACGTCGCGGCAGGAGGCCGCGCGGCGCTCCCTCACCCCCCGATCGAGCTTACCCGCCGGAGTCGATCTCGAGCGCAGCCTGGACGACGCCCTGTGCCTGCGCTGGCCGCTCAGAGAGGCGAGCGAGGCCCTGCGCCTGGTGCACGAGCAGGGCGACGGCTTGCCGGGCGTCTCCATCGACGCGTATCGGCGCTGGGCGGTGCTCTCCGTGTACACCGAGGCTGCCCTGGACGCCGCTCCGAGCATCGCCGACCAGCTGATCTCGCGCGGCTTCCAGGGCGTGTACCTCAAGCAGCGCGTCAGGGCCGACCTGCGTCGCGAAGACCAGCTTGCGCTTGCTCCTCGGGAAGTTTTCCGTGGGGAACCAGCTCCCGAGACGCTCGAGGTGCGTGAAGGAAGCATGCGCTTCCTGGTCGACCTGGACGACGGGCTCTCCACCGGCCTGTTCGTCGATCAACGAGACAACCGTGCGCGTGTGCTGGGGTCGAGCCGTGGTCTCCGGGTGCTCAACCTGTTCAGCTACACTTGCTCGTTCAGCGTGGCCGCGGCGGTGGGGGGTGCCCGCGAGACGGTGAGCGTCGATCTCAGCGCTCGCTATCTCGCCTGGGGCGAGCGCAACCTGGCGCTCAACGCCGTGGCGGGTGAAGCTCAGAAGCTGCTTCGCGCCAACGCTGGCGACTACCTCCGGCGAGCGCGCAAGCGCGGCGAGCGCTTCGACCTGATCATCCTCGATCCGCCGAGCTTCGGCTCGCACGGCAAGAAGAGCTTCAGCATCCAGCGAGACTACAAGCTCCTGGCGAGCGACGCCCTGGCTCTGCTCACTCGCGGGGGCCGCTTGCTCGCCGTCACCAACCACCGCAAGACCAGCGCCCAGCGCTTCATGCGCTGGCTCGAGGAGGCGGCGCGGGACGCGCGACGTGAGGTCGCCTCGCTGCGCGAGAGCCCCACGCCTCACGATTGCCCTGCTTGGCTGGGAGCCGCGCTGGGCAGCCCAACCAAGGCGTTTTGGCTGACGCTTCGCTGAAGTTTGAGCCGCGAGTCAGCCGCTGCTACCACGCGAGCACTCAACCGTCGTGGCCAAGAAACGCAACCCCTATCAGAACGACGCTCGCACCCGCGCCGCCCGCGCCGCGGGCTTCCCGGCGCGCAGCGTCTACAAGCTCGAGGAGATCCAGAAGCGCGTGCGCCTGCTCGGCTCGGGCAAGCGCATCCTGGACCTCGGGGCTGCGCCCGGCTCGTGGAGCAAGTACGCCGCCCAGCAGGTCGGCCCCAAGGGGCTCGTGGTGGCCATCGACCTGGCGGCCATCGAGGAGAAGCTCGGTCCGAACGTCCACGTCGCCCAGGGGGATGCGCTGGATCCCGACTCGCCGTTGCTGGCGCAGCACGCGCCCTACGACGTGGTGCTCAGCGACATGGCGCCGCGCACCAGTGGAGACAAGCTCCGCGATCGCTACCTGAGCTACGAGCTCGCCGTCGGCGCGCTGGAGGTAGCCAAGCGCGTCGGCAAGCCCGGTTCGGATTTCGTCGCCAAGATCTTCATGAGTGAGGACTTCGACGCGGCGAAGAAGGCGGTGCAGGCGGCCTACGAGAGCTGCAAGGTGGTGCGCCCGGCCGCGACTCGCGACGCCAGCACGGAGGTGTTCCTGGTGGGGGTGAGGCTCAGACCCGAGGCCGTGACCGCGCCGTCGCTGACGTCAGCAGAGGGTGGAGGCGCCGTGTGAGCGACGCTCAGCCCAAGAAGAAGAAGAGCAAGTGGCGCTGGCTGGTCCACGGCGTGCTGCTGGCGACCCTGGGACTCGGTGGCACGCTGCTGTACCGAGGCAAGACCTTCGAGAATCGTCAGCTCAGCGTGCCCGCGGTGGAGGTGCCCAAGCTCGACTGGCAGCAGGCAACGAGTCACCTTTCCGGTGCCGTGCGGATCAGAACCATCTCTCGGTCGCAACACGGCACGCGCACGTCACCGCTGCGGGCGGAGGACGCGACGGCGTTTCGCGTGTTCGCTGGCTACCTGAGCGCGACCTTCCCCAAGGCTCACGAGCGGATGCAGCGCGAGGTGATCGCGAAGCACAGCTTGCTCTACGTCTGGCCCGGATCGGAGCCGAGCCTCGAGCCGATCCTGATCGCGGGGCACATGGACGTCGCTACCGTGCAACCCGGTACCTCGATGTCCTGGACGGAGAAGCCGTTCTCAGGGGCGCTCAGGGACGACATGATCTGGGGGCGCGGCACCCTGGACGACAAGTCATTCGTGGTCGGGCTGTTCGAGGCGCTCGAACACCTGGCCTCGAGCGGCTACTCACCCAAGCGCGCCATCTACGTCGCCTTGAGTCACGATCAGATGCGCGGCGGTGAGGTGGGGACCGCGGCGCTCGCCCAGGCGCTGTCGGCGAAGGCAGCAAAATTCCGCATGGTATTGACCGAGGGCCTGGCCGTGGTGAAGGGCTTCATGCCAGAGATCCCGGCACCCATCGCCATGGTCGGTGTGGGCGAGAAGGGTCAGGCGAGCCTGCTCCTGCAGGGCGCCTCCGAGGAGCAGCTGCGCGCGGCACAGAAGCGACTCGAAGAGCAGCCGTTGCCTGCTCAGTTCTCCGGTCCGGCGGTGCACCAGTTCGAGTACCTCGCGGGCGAGCTGCCCTTCGCCATCCGCGTGGCCGTAGCGAACCGCTGGCTGTTCTCTGGATTGCTGGAGGATCGGATCAAGGAGTCCGAAGGTTCGGAGGCCCTGATCCGCAGCTTGGTGACCAGCACCGACATTCCGCCGGGAACCGACGAGAAGACACTGCCGGAACATCCCGTGCTCGCGAACTATCGTCTCCGTCCAGGCGACTCCCTCGAACAGCTCAAGACCCATGCTGCCAAGGTGGTCGCGGATCCGAAGGTCGAACTGAGCCTGCTGGAAGGCGCATATCCCGCGCCGCCGGTATCCTCGGTCGACGCGCCCGAGTTCAAGCTCCTTCAAGAGGTCATCGAGGGAGTGTTCCCCGAGTCGGTGTTCGCGCCTTCGCTGGTGCTAGGGGCGACCGATGCGCGGCACTACGCCACCCTCAGCCCAAACATCTATCGTTTCCGTCCACTGCTGATGGGAGCCGACGACATGAGCCGCAGCCGGAACTCCGACGAGCGCATTCGCGTCGAGGCCTACGAGCGAGTGGTCACCTTCTGCTCCACGCTGGTGCGAAAGTTCGCCGAGTAGCTATGATTTGAATCCGTGCGGATGCTTGGAGTGCCAGGCCCAGGCGTGGCCGACGATCGCGTCGAGGTCGTGCTTGGGGGCCCAGCCAAGGAGCTCCTTGGCTCGCTCGGAGCAAGCGACGAGCGTGGCAGGATCTCCTGGACGTCGCTCGCCAAGCACGTGGGGGATGCGATGGCCGGTGACCTTGCGCGCCATCTCGAGCACCTCGAGCACCGAGAAGCCCGAGCCGTTGCCGAGGTTCAGCGCCAGGCTGCGATCGCCGAGGCGCTCGACGGCGGCGACGTGTGCGGTCGCCAAGTCCGAGACGTGGATGTAGTCGCGGATGCAGGTGCCGTCCCGGGTCTCGTAGTCGTCACCGAAGACCGTGACGCGATCGCGTTGTCCCAGGGCGACCTGGAGCACGATGGGGATCAGGTGCGTCTCGGGGTCGTGGTGCTCTCCGATGCTGCCGTCCTCGAGCGCGCCTGCGGCGTTGAAGTAGCGTAGGCACGCGTAGCGCATGCCGTGGATGCGCTCGGCCCAAGCGAGCGCGCGCTCGATCAGGAACTTGGACTCCCCGTATGGGCTGCCTGGCGCGATCTCGTCGGTTTCCGCTATGGGCTCCTGCCCCGCGTTCCCGAACAGGTTCGCGGTGGACGAGAGCACGAAGCGCTCGACCCCGACCTCGCTACACCACTCGATGAGATTGAGGGCGCCAGCGAAGTTGTCCCGCAGATACTCGTAGGGCTTCTGCATCGACTCGCCGACCAGCGAGCGCGCGGCGAAGTGAAGCACGGCGTCGAAGCGTCGCCCCTGGAGCGAGTCGCGCATGGCCCGGCGATCCCGCAGGTCCACATTCAAGAGCTCGATGCCCTGGGGAATCGATTCCGCGTGCCCGGTGCTGAGGTCGTCGAGGATCACCACCTCACAGCCTGCGGTCAGCAGGTGGCGCACGGTATGGCTGCCCACGTAGCCAGCGCCGCCGGTGACCAGGGCGCGGGTCATCGCTCCGCCCCGCGACGCCCAAGCGCAAGGAGCCTGTGACCTTCCGACCTGTGACTGGCGGTTACTCTGCGGATCATGGCGACGTACCGTTGCGGCCGGGCGCCTCCGCGTCAAGACTAGCTCGGTGATGTCCGCGGACGGGCCAGCCTCTCGAAGCCAGCGTTTCGCCAAGCCGCGCATGACCCACTGGGCCGCGCGCCCGGGGTACATGGTCTCGCGCACGCCCGAGCGCATCGACTTCAACTACGGTCACGCGCTGCTGCTCGAGGCGTCGCCTGCCGAGCGCGGAGTGGAGTACTGGCTTGGACGTTGGCTACTCGAGCAGCAGTCCACTGAGTGCGATCGGGCGTTTCTGTTGTGGGAGGAGCCCCACGTACCCGCCAACGAGCCCAGCTGGATCGATGAGCTGGGCCCCGGTGCTCAGCTCTACGTGAATCATTTCCTCGGACTCGACGGGCGTCGGCCATTGCCCTCCGCTCTCCCCCCCGAAGGCATCGAGCTCCGCGGCTTCGCAGGGGACGCCGACTGGCGACAGGCGGTCACGCTCACCGCGCAGATCAACGACGACGGCGGCTTCTTCGCCATGGAACGCGCCTACTGGCTGTACGCGGGCTATCGAGACCTGGTCGAAGGGGGAGAGGGAGAGTGGTTCGGCGCCTTCAGAGACGGACAGCTGGTGGGCGCCCTCGGGTTGATCCGGGGGGAAAACGAAGCGCGCTTCCAGGACGTGTTGACCCACGCCGAGTTCCGCCGCCGCGGGATCTGCAGCGCGCTACTTCGTCGCGCCGTCGAGAGCTATCGTCGCACGAACCTGGAAGGGACCGTCTACATCCTGGCCAAGGCCGGGGCCGACTCCGAGCGGCTGTACACCCGCTTCGGGTTCGAGCCGCTCACGACCTTCTTCGAGCTGGCGATCCCCGTGGAGCGTTGAGCCGCCAGCGCTCCGACGACCTCAGAATGCGTTGCAGCCGGTGAGCGCCTTGCCGAGGACCAGCGTGTGCACCTCGTGGGTGCCCTCGTAGGTGTAGACGCTCTCGAGGTTGAGCATGTGGCGGATCGCGGGGTACTCCAGCAGGATGCCATTTCCGCCCAGAATTCCTCGGCACTTGCGCGCGACCTCCAGCGAAACACCGACGTTGTTGCGCTTGCACAGGCTCACTTGGACCGGCGTGATGCCGCCCTTGTCCTTCATGCGGCCGTAGTGCAGTGCGAGGATGTCGCCCTTCACGATTTCGCTGCCCATGTCGGCGAACTGGGCCTGGATCAGCTGCTTGCTGGCGATCGGCACGTCGAACTGCCTGCGCTCGCGAGCGTAGCTGATGGTCGACTCGAGGCACGCCTTGGCAGCGCCGAGCGCGCCCCAGGAGATGCCGAAGCGAGCCTGGGTGAGGCAGCCGAGGGGTCCGCCGAGGCCGCGCTTGTTGGGCAACAGGTTGGCGGCGGGCACGCGGCACTCGTCGAGCACGATCTCCCCCGTCTCGCTCGAGCGCAGGCTCATCTTGCCGTGGATCTTGGGGGTCTCGAAGCCCTTCATCCCGCGCTCGACGATGAAGCCCTGGATCGAGCTCGCGTCGCCGTCGTCGACCTTGGCCCAGACCACCGCGATGTCGGCGAAGGGCGAGTTCGTGATCCACATCTTGGTGCCCGAGAGCACGTAGTGATCGCCGTCCTTCCTCGCGCGGGTCTTCATCGAACCCGGGTCCGAGCCACTGTCGGGCTCCGTCAGCCCAAAGCAACCGATCAGCTTTCCGGCGGCCATTTCCGGGAGGAACTTGTTCTTCTGCTCCTCGCTGCCGTAGGCGTGGATCGCGTACATCGCCAGGCTGCCCTGGACGCTGACGAAGGAGCGCAGACC
Source organism: Polyangiaceae bacterium (assembly GCA_041389745.1). Lineage (GTDB taxonomy): Bacteria > Myxococcota_A > Polyangia > Polyangiales > Polyangiaceae > JAHBVY01. The sequence goes on along the minus strand of JAWKRF010000036.1, from coordinate 64,776 downwards.
ACTGTCGCCGTACTCGAGCTCCTGCAGGATCAAGCCGTACTGCACGGCGCTCATGCCAGCGCAGCCGTAGCCCTGCAGGCTGGCGCCGAGCAGGCCCATCTCCGCGAACTCCCCGATCAGGTCCTTGGGGAACTCCTCCTTCTCGAACAGCTCGCCCGCGCGGGGCAAGTAGCGCTCGCGCACGAGGCGACGCACTGCGCCACGGATCATCAGCTCGTCTTCGCTGAGGTGGGTGTCTAGAGCGGAGAGGGCGTCCAGGCTGAGGGGCTCTTGCATGGCGCCGGCTTATCAAAGCTTCGGAAACTGGGCCAGGCCGGAGGGCGCAGTGTATGCGCCGAGCAGTCCATGCCGTGGCTAAGAACTCTGAGCTGCCTGGTTGCTGCGGGCTCCGGCCTGTTGGTGACGAGCTGTCCCTTCGAGCGAATCGGCTCGGGTGGGGGGGAGCGCGCAACGCCTGCTCTCGCCTCCGCGCTGCCAGCTCCGCCACGGGAGGTGCCAGCGCGCGACATCGTTCCAGTGGCCGAGGAGCCGGACGAGCCAGAGACTGACGCGCGCTCGCAGGAAGAGCCGGTGGTCGAGCTGGTCGCGCTCCGCCCGTCGCGGGCTGGCGCTGCAGGGCCCACCGACCAGGACAGCGCGGGCGGGGAGCCAGCAGGCGCCGAGGAGCCTGAAGAGGACGCCGAGGACGACCGACCCGTCGCCGCCCATCCATATCACCCGGATTTCGGCGTGGACCCGGATCGCGCGCTGACCGCGATCCGCAAGCAGACCTACGTCTTTGCGGAGCCGAGCTGGCGCTCCACCAAGCTTGGCTATCTACGAGCCGGAGCGGTGGTCAAGCGCAGCGCAGAACCCATCAAGCGGGCGCGCGATTGCCGCGCCGGTTGGTACCAGGTGGAGCCTCAGGGCTACGTCTGCGTGGGCAATACGGCGTCCATCGACGTTGGAGATCCGGTAGCGGTGGCGGCGCGCCAGATGCCTGATCGCAGCGAAGGGCTGCCCTACGCCTACGGGATCTCTCGCTACCCGACGCCGCCCTTCTACACGAAGCTGCCGAGCGAGAAGGATCAAGCGCGAGTGGAGCCTGGCCTGAGCAGGGCCAGGGCGCGCGGATCGCGCTCCTGGGACGCTGAAGTGTTCGACGACGTCCCAGATTTTCTCCATGGTAACAAGCAGGCGCCGACGCTGACTGGCAGGAGTCGGGGGCCAGGCACCGTGTACAGCGGCCGCGCGCTGCCCAAGAGCGGCTTCGCGTTCTTGCGCCTGTTCGAGAGTGGCGGGCGGCGGTTCGGGTTGAGTACGGACATGGCCATCATGCCTCTGGATCGCATGAAGCTCGTGCGACCGAGTGAGTTTCATGGTGTGAACGTGACAGGCTTCGGCTTGCCAGTGGCTTTCAACCGCGCTCGGGTAGCAGCGCTGTTCGCCGGGGATCCGAAGACGGGACTCAAGCAAGAGCGATTGCTCGGCTATCGCGAGGCGCTCAAGCTGAGCGGCAAGTCAGTGGGCGTTGGCGGTGCGCGCTACCTGGAGACTCGAGACGGGCTGTGGGTCAAGGACGAGGCGCTCACCGTGATCGAGCCGATGAAGAAGGTGCCGGGGTGGGCGACGCCCGGCCGCACCTGGATCGAGGTGTCGATTCTGAAGCAGACCTTGGTCGCCTACGTGGGCACGGACGCTGTCTACGCCACGCTGGTGTCCACCGGCGCCGACGGACTGGGCGACCCGAAGGAGACCCACTCCACGGTGCGGGGGCAGTTCCTGATTCACACCAAGCACGTCAGCGTGACCATGAGCGGTGACGAAGCGGGGGACGAGTTCGATCTGCGCGACGTGCCCTACGTACAGTACTTCACCGAGGGCTACGCGTTTCACGCTGCGTACTGGCACGACTCCTTCGGGAAGCCGCGCAGCCACGGCTGCATCAACCTCTCACCCGAAGACGCTCGCTGGCTCTTTCAGTGGTCGGATCCCCCGGTTCCGCCGAAGTGGCACGGCGCGATGAGCTTGCGTGATGGGACCCTCGTTCACATCCACCCCTGAAGCTGCCGACTCGTGTGAAGCTCAGGCGTGACCCAGCGCGATGGTCTGACACCACTCCTGCAGGCCGAACTTGCGATCGGTCACGAGGCGGCTGTGCACGACGCTGAGCGGCTCGAGCTTGGTGCCGTCGGAGAGCTCGAGCTGCAAGCGGCTCGGGCCGGTCGTGGGCTCGTCGATCCAGCGACCGTCGTACTCGACCCGCAGCACCTCGCCGATGTGGCAGCCGAGGAGGCCGCACGCGCGTCGACTCCAGTCGTCGCCCACGTCGTCGCCCGGCGGGGCGATGACCGCCAGGTAGCTGTCCAGGCGGGCGAGGTCGTTGAGGGAGCCGTCGAGGCGCCCCTTGCCGCGGCGCTCGCAGTAGGTGGAAATCGGTGAGCGCATCAGACCTTCGGAGACGGCCGCTGCTTCCCGCGCAGTTGGCCAGCTTCCGCTCCAGGGAGTTGGCGGGAGTACGGCGCTCGGCAGTCGGTGTTGCCACTCGGCGCTCCCGGTCTCTCCGAGGCTCCCCCGCAGGCTGAGCATCAGGCTGTAGCCCGAGCCCTCGTGGAGGCGTTGCTCGATCAGCTGGAGCGGCAGAAACGTTTCTGTGCGGCAAATGACGCGTCCGTGCTTGGCGTCGAGGAGGGTGCCGTTCCAGCGACCTCTGAAGGCCTGGCGGAGGGTCTCACCGAGGTAGGTGCCCGCGCGCAACACCAGCGGCCACGCGTCCGAGTCGAGGGGGGGCCTCGGCTCGTGGCCGTAGAGCGACAACAGCGCCGCGTCCAGGCGCCCGATGGACCACAGCGAGAAGTCGAATGGCGCGAAGTCGCGGAACACCGGGCTCTGAGTGAGATAGCTGGCCGACAGCGTGCCGAGCACCTGCAGGTCCAGGCGCTGACCGGTCACGAGTCGCTCCAGCTGACGCTTGGCGTGGAGCTCGACCTCGCGTGCGCTGTGCGCGTCCCCGCGGGAGACGCGATGCTCGATGTCGTCCCAGCGAAGCTCGGGTTCAGCGGGCTGGCCCAGGCCGGCGAGGTCGAGGGCGACGCCGAGCGCGGTGAGCGTCTCACTCAGCGCGTCCGCCTCGCGGTGGTCGAGATCCAGCAAGCGACACCAGGCCTCCTGCGCGTCTCGGCCGCGGCCGAGACGCGCGGCCGCCAAGGCGATCGCAGCCACCGCGTCGACCGAGTCTGGGTCGAGGCCGAGAGCACGCTGCGCGACACTGATTGCCTTGTCCGCCTCTCCGATGCTCGCCAGCACACAGCTGCGCAGGGCGAGGGTCAGCGCGGGGTAGGGGTTCTGGTCCGTGCTGAGCGCGGCGAGCGCGGTGTGTGCGCGCTTCACCCAGATCGGTTCGTTGTGACGACGATCCACGCGCACCGCCGCCCACGCGAGCGCCAGGCGCGCGGGATCCGACTCGGGATCGTCTCGATAGGCTTGGTCGGCTTGGTGCAACGCCTGATCGGAGAGCCCGAGCTCGATCAACAGGCGCGCGACGCTGGCGCGCACCTCGGGCTCTAGCAGCGGAAACGCGCCCAGGGCTTCGAGCTCGGTCGCCGCCGTCTCGTCTCGGCCGAGCTGGATCAGCGCCCGACAGCGCATCAGGCGTTGCTCTGGGTCGCTGGCGTGAGGCTGCGCCGCATCCAGCACTCGGTCCGGGTGCCCTTCGTCGAGCCAGCTCGCGAGCTGAAAGAGCGAGGTACCGGGATCCGGAGGCGGAGGTACCGAGCGTACCTCCCGCAGGTTGTGTACCTTCGGCTGCGCCTCACGAACGGCGGCCCGAGGCTGGGCGTCAGAGACCTCGGGCGCCGCGGGGGTGCTCGAGTAGAGGCCTGCTCGTGGCGGAAGCTGGCTCTTGCGCTTCAGCGGATCGTAGGCCGTGAACTCGATGGCGGGGTACTCTCCGCTCGGAGAGAGGGAGCCACCGCCAGGCCCAGCGGGCTCGACTTCGTTTGCGCGCGGAATCAAATTGGGAACGGCGGGCGCGCGTGGGATGGCCACACCGACTGGTCCCGGTGTGGGTCCAGGACGTTGACTGCCGTCGCTCAGGCTGGAAGAGCGGGCGGGCTCGGCAGGCGACATCACCTGCGCCTGCCGGCTTGGCTCCGGCGCTGGGACGTTGGGTGGTGCCGGCACGCTGGGCGGTGGGGGAACGGAGCTCACGTGCAGCGCGGCGCTGCTACCTGCGTCGGTCAGCTTGGGGCCGAGCTGATCGAGAGGCGGGACCGTGGACGCGCCGGCGCGCAGGGACGGAGGGAGATCGGGGATGGGGAGCGAGTCCATGGGTCGCGCGGCGCGCGGTCCGAGGCTCGGGATCACCCAGGCAGGTTCCCCGCTCTGCTCGGCGTTGGTCTCACTCGAGGCAGCCCAGGCGCGAGGCAGGCCTGGCGCCTTGGGGATGCTGGGACGGATGGCCGCGCCGAGGTCGTCCTCGCTCGCCGAGGGAGTCAGGTCGAGGTCGTCCTCCGTCCCGGCATCGCCGAGGTCGGGCTCGTCCGGGATCGGCGCATCGGAATCGTGATGCACGATGGCAGCCTGGGTCAGCACCTGGTGGTGGGGCTCGGAGTCCCTGCGCTGGGTCGCGGCGGCCTCGCTTCGCCTGGCTTCCTTCTCCAGCTTCAGCTTCCGGGCGGTGCCAAACTCGGTCAGCTCGCCCGAGCGCGCGGCTTCGAGCAGCGTGGTTGCCTCCGGGAAGCTCGTGACCTCCTTGAGCAGATCCTCGAGGCGCTGGGCCACCTCCTCGGCATCCAGTCTCCCGCGCAGAAACAGCAGACGCGTCGTCAGGTAGGCGGTCGCGTGGCGAAACAGCTCGATTTCCCCGAGCTGCATCAAGGCTGTAGCGGCGCGGTCCAGCTCTCGAGCGTCCAACAACTCGTCAATCTCACGCAAGCGAGGCTGATCGAGCGGTCCGGCGGAGGCCATCCCCCGAGGGTATCAGCCCCGCCGGAGGATCAGCAGATCATAGTTGGGGCCCACGGCGCACCCTCACCCCCCAATCCGAACCCTGCCGCTGTTTTCATCGCCGCGGCGAGCCACGCGCGGGCACTGCTGTCCCGAGTCTATTCGGCTGCTGGTGTCGCGGCGCTCCCGCTCGTCTGGAAGTCCATGGCGCAGCGGAAGCCGTAGCCATAGGACTGCGTGTCCGGCGTCGCGGAGTAGCGGAACGACGGGCGCAGCCAGGCCTTGTAGCCGCCGTTCCAGGCACCCCCGCGAATCACGCGCTTCTCGCCGGTCTTGGGTCCATGAGGATCCACCTGGGCTTCCGAGGTGTATGGACCGTCGTAGTCCGCGACCCACTCCCACACGTTGCCGACCACGTCGAAGGGACCGAACCGCGACTTCCCTGCGGGGTACTTCCCGACCGGCGCCGTGGTGGGGAAGCCGTCGTCGGCATCATACAGGGGCGTCAAGCGCTCGCCGTGTTCCTGTCCCCACTTCACGCACTCGCTACCACAGGCGTTGAGGTGCTTCTCCGTCGGATCTTCGTCGCCCCAGGGATAGATCCGTCCGTCGGGGCCCCGGGTGGCGTACTCCCACTCCGCCTCGGTGGGCAAGCGCTTGTCGTGCGCCTTGCAGTACGTGTCAGCCATCTGCCAGGTGACGCAGTTGATGGGGTGATCGCCGCGCCCCTCGACGTCGTTGATGTTGCAGAGCGGACCGTAGACCTTGCGTTGCTTCGCGGTAATGCCTTCCCACTCGACGTCCTTGGGAGCGCGCCGACACTTCCCCATGTCGGAACACTTCTTGTACTCCGTGGTGGTGACCTCATACAGGTCCATGCAGAAGGCCTCGAGCTTGACGTTGTGGGAGGGCTTCTGGTTGGCCATCGCGTCGTCTTGATCCGAGCCCATGAAGTACTGACCAGCTGGGATCTTCACCGTGCGGTCGGGGCACTCGAAGGGCTTCTCCGCAACGCTTGGGGCGGCACTGGGAAGCGGCGTCGTGGCGGACTGAGCTGGCTCCTGGGGATCGTCACCGCGATTGAGGGCGAAGAACGCGCCGACGCCCAGCACGGCGACCGCTGCCACGCCAATGCCGGCGAACAGCAAGCCTTTTCCGCCTGGCTTTTCTTGTTGTGGGTCCAGCGTCGCCGGGTTTCCGGTGGTCGGCGAGCGCGGATTGACGTGGGTGGGGATGTTGCTCGCGAGCACCGTGGCGCCCGCGGCGAAGACCTCGGCCGCCGGTGCCGGGTTGGAGACCACGGCGGGGCCGGTGAACCCGCAGGCGATGGCGAACGCCTGGATGAACTGGCCGGCGCTGGCGTAGCGCTCACTGGGTGAGATCTTCAGTGCCTTCCCGAAGACTGCCTCCACCTGATCGGTTACCTGTGCGCCCAGGTTGCGTGGCGTCGGGCGCGCCTGGGGGTTGGCCGAGCTGAACGCCAGCTGCACCAGATCGCCGCCGTCGAGCGCCGGGCGGCCAATCAGCATCTCGATCGCCACCAGCGCCAGGGCGTAGACATCGGTCCACGGTCCCGTCGCCCCATGAGAGCGCGAGAACTGCTCTGGCGCTCCGTACTGGGGGGTGAAGCTGGTGATGCTGGTGCCCGTCTTGGCGAGCGCAGCCTGGAGATGAGTGTTGTCGCTCATCATCTTCGCGACGCCGAAGTCGAGCAGCTTCACCGTGGCGCCTCCGGCGTGGGGATCGCCGTTGACGAAGATGTTGGCTGGCTTGATGTCGCGGTGGGCGATGCCGCGCCCGTGGGCGATGTCCAGCGCCATGGCGACCGGCTCGAGCAGCCGGTACACCTCCACGACCGACCAGGGCTGAGCGCCTGCCTGCTGCTCCGCATCCAGGATCGCGTCGAGCGGGCGCCCGTCCAGCCACTCGAGCACCATGTACGGCATCCACTGACCGCTCGGCGACGTGTACGTGCCGACGTCGCGTGCCTGGACGATGTTGGCCGAGTGGCTCGAGAGCTCAGTCAGCAGCGCGCCTTCGTTGATGAAGTCCTGCATCAGGCTCTCGCGCTGATCGACCGGGGCCGACGACAAGCCGTTGAAGAACTTGATCGCGACTGGCTTGTTCCAGATCGTGTGGATGGCGCGGTACACGACGGCGAAGCCGCCTTCGCCGACGAGGCGCTCGACACGGTACTTCTCGGCGACGACTTGGCCGGCGAGGTTCAGGGGGTCGCGATCTGACATGGCTCGAGCGGGCTTTCCTTGAGCTACCCAACTGGCTCGGGGGTAGCGGCAGGCGAGTGTAGAACGTTCGGACGAAGACTACCCAGATAGGGGACGGTGGGAGCAACCACTCGGTTACACGACCGGGCCAGAGATCCGCAATGGTTGCGCGGAACATCGGGCCTCGCTCGGCCTCTCGGCTCCGAGTCTGGCTGGACATCAACCGCTGCCGAGCAGCGCTCCGCGCTCCGCCAAATCCGCGAGCACGCGAGCAGTGCCATCCAGCACCTCCTGAGTGAGTGAGACACCTAGGACCGAGCAGCCATCGAGCAATGCCTGCTGCAGGGGAATTCCTGCCAGCAGACCCTCCAGGATCTGGGCGGCGAGTGGTGTCAGCTCCAGGTAGCGCACCTCGTGGCTGGGGCTACGGTAAACGAGCAACGCGACCGCGCGCTGCTCGGGAGGCTCCTCGTCGGTCTCGTCTTCGCTCAGCTGGTGCACCGCGTGCTCATAGCGCACCAAGCGCGCCGCCTCGATGAAGCGGAGGGGCTTGTCCAGCTCGAGCTCCCCGGGCTCTTCGTCGCTGGCGCGCGCGGCCTCGGACGCGACCTCGATACGTAGCGCTTCGTGGCGCGCCAGCGCCATCAGGTAGTCGGGGATCTGCCGATCGTCGGGCCACAGCGGCTCGCAGTAGTCGAGGAACTCCCGGGTCACGTCGCGCAGGTAGTGGGTGCGGGGACCGTCCGCTGCGAGCCAGCGTGCGAGGTAGTCCTCGAACACGTGTGTTCCCATGCGATAAATCGCGCGGGGGATCGCGAGCTCGATGGCCCCCTGGACGTTGCCGCGCACGAGCCTGCGATAGACGGCGAGCCTGCCCAGGCCCGTGCGCAGGATCGCGTCGCGGTCCTCAGGGTGCACCCCGGCGTCGATGAGCCAGCTGGAGATGGCGTGGGGATCGTCCTCGACCTCGGCCCCCAGGGCGAGCCGCGCCATGGCGGTCTCCAGAGCTCGAGCTCGCTCGACCTCCGCCTCGCGACTGCTCATCCGACCCTCCTGTTTCGCGCCTCCCAGGCCCCGATCGCTCGCTGGTAGGTTTCGCGCAGGCGCTGCACCTCCGAGAGCAGCTCGGGGAGCTCGGGGACGTCGTTGTCCCGTTCGAGCAGCACCGGCCGGGGCCCGCTGCGCTCGAGCGTCCACTCCAGGAGCTCGTAGACCGGGTCGATGATCGGGGCACCGTGAGTATCCAGCAGCATGCCGTCTTCGAGCTCCGTGTGTCCCGCGACGTGGATCTGCACGACGCGCTCCAGGGGCAGCTCGGAGATGAACCCATAGGGATCGAAGCCGTGGTTCTGCGCGTTCACGTAGACGTTGTTCACGTCGAGCAGCATCCAGGCCTGGCTCTTGTCGAGCACGCGATTGATGAAGTCGGTCTCGGATAGCTCGGGGGCGCCGGGGTGCGCGTACCAGCTGATGTTCTCGAACGCCATGGGAACGCCCAGCGCGTCTTGCACTCGCAGCAGCCGCTCGGCGGCCCGGTCCGCCGTGTGCTTGCACAGCCTGAGCGGCAGCAGATCGTGGAGCACGAGCGGACCGGCGGTGCTGAAGCACAGGTGGTCCGAGTGCCAGGGAGAATCCATGCGGATAATCTCCTGCTTGAGCTCGTCCAGGTAGTCTCTGGGCGGGTCGTCCACCGCGCCGAGGGAGAGTGTCAGCCCGTGGGTGACGAGGGGATAGCGTTCTCGCACCTTGGCCAGCGCCCACGGGAAGTAGCCGCCGCGCCGCATGTGGTTCTCCGGCGAGACCTCCCAGAAGGCGACGTCGAGCTGGGGGCCCTCCATCACCTCTTCGAGGAAGTCCCAGCGCAGGCCGAGGCCGACACCGAGGCGATTCTTGGGCACGAGAGTCGGAGTCGTCACGCTCTGAGAGTACGCGCCAGACGCCCGTTGGTTCGAGTCCGAGTCGAATCCCTCGAGCAATCCGCGGTCGCCTGACCTCGGCCCTCGGGTGGCGCCCGGAGTGGTGGTTTCAAATCTTTGAAATCATTGTGAATTTAGGCGGAATGGGGGCGCCTACTTGATGGGCGGCGGCTCGTAGATGCGCTTCACGTCTGCCCCACCCGCGAATGCATAGGAACCGGCGCTGCCATAGCCATAGGCCACGATGCCGAACGGTACGTCCCCGCCCAGGCGGTGGGCGCCCTCTGCGAGCGGACACACCCGGCTCTCGTAGCTGACACCGTCGATGGTGCCCGCGGGCTCCACCGTGCACCCGGACGTCGGCGCGCCGTCGATGTTGATGTTTGCCCCCTGGGGCGTCGAGATCACGACGTAGTTCTTGCTCCAGGACGGTGGCGTCAGGATCACGTACTCCGTGCGGAACTGGTCGACCGGCGGGAAGACGGTGAGCGACGGATCACCGGTGTAGGGGCCTTGGACGCGGCCCTGGCTGACCAGCAGCTGCCCGATCATGATCGGCGTCGTGGAGGTGACGGTGACGTTGTCCTGGGCCGGCGCGGTGACGGTGTCCCCCGGGTTCAGCGTGAAGTTGTCGTAGGGCGGCGCCAGGCTGGTCGTCACCTGAGCCGTCTCGGCCACGCCGAGGAAGCGCAGCACGTCGGGCTCGCGCCAACCGCCAGTCGAGCGCACCGGGCTGCGGGTGATCACGTACTTGCTGCCCAGGGACTCCGCGGGGAACATCTGCTCTTCGAGGTGATCCAGGCAGCACGACTCGCCGCCGTTCCCGTCATCCCAGCCGGGGTATGTCGGGATGTCCCACGAACCAGGAACGCTCGTGCTCTCGACCCCGCTGAACACCGCGACCGGCTTGTCCGCCTGCACCACCGTGCCGGTGAGATCGGCAGTCGTCTTCGGGTCGTCCTGGAGCGTACCGTCGTCCGTTTCCAGGTTCAGCACGTCGTAGGGTCCGAGGGTGACCTCGATCAGTCCCCCCGCGGGAGTCGCCGCGATCGGGCCGTTTCCGCGGATCCGCCAGGATGGCTTCACGCTGACCTTGGTGTTCGCCTGGGTGCCAACGACGGTCACGTACGAGCGGTCGATTGGCGAATTCAACACGCTGACGGGGTGTCCAGCGTTCCAGTTGATGATGCGGTAGACCTTGCCCAGGGCGCTGGTTGGCAACAGCAGCGAAGCATCGTTGGAGTACTCGTTCGTGAAGACGTTGAACTGATAGACGACGATGGGGCTGCTGCTGGTGATCTTGAACGCGCGCGACGAGAGGCAGGTGCCGGGTGAGTTGTAGTCGTTCGGCTTGGTGCCGCAGTCCAGCTCGCGGGCGGGCAGCACCACCGTCTGCAGGCTCCCCGCGGGCACCGTGAGCTGCTTGACGGGCTGCAGCTGCAACGGATCCCCTGGCTTCGCCAGGTTCGCGTCGATGGTGATGTTCGCGCTGCCGTCTCCGGCGTTCGACAGCACCAGGCCCCAGGGGGCGCTGGCGGGGTCGTTCAGCGCGTCCTGCTGATCCAGGTCGACGCTCCAGAACTCACAGCCCACGTTGGAGGGTTGATCGGCGGCGATCTCACAGGCCGTGCCGCAGCGCCCGTTTCCGCACAGCTCGCCACTGGCGACGTCGCACACCTCGACCACCTCGTCGGTGTTGCTGCCATCGCTGGAACACTTGTGGACCTCGTTGCCGAAGCACACCGTTTCCTCGGGGGTACAGTAGCTGCAGCCCAGATCCGGCGTGCACGCCTCTTCACACTCCACGGGCTCTTGCGGTTCGCCGTCGATGCAAGGGGTGTAGGTCTGGCCCACGCAGCCGTTGCAGAACATGCCGCCGTCGGCGCCACCGTTCCCGCCGTTGCCTCCGCTGTTACCGTCCACCCCGCTGCTGCTGTTGCTCGCAGAGCAGGCAAAACCCAGGAACAAGAAGCCCAGACCGGCGATCAAGTGGCGAAGCATGGCGAAATCCTAACGGCCGTTTGGCTGGCGCCACAACAGAACTATCTTGCTGATTCGACAATCACCGAGCGAAGTTTCCCGCGCGACTGGAGGCTTGCGCTGTGGCTGTCCGCGACGGACGTCACCCGGGCTGACCTACGCAAGGCCAGGTGCCATTTCTCGGGTTCGGGGGTGAGGCGCGCCGTCGTACCCCGAGCTGGCACCGTATTTCCACAGGGAAGCGTCCTGCAACGAACGCGAACAGGCCGTTCGAGCGCTTGCTCGAACGGCCTGTCCTCCTCTGTCTTGAATGCTGCCCGCAGGCTTGGCGCTGATCAGCCGCAGGTGCCCGCGCCACAGCCGCCGCTCGCGCCCGCCGACTTCTTCGGGGCCGGCTTCTTTGCCGCCGGCTTCTTGGTGGCGCCGCAGCTCCCGGCGCCGCAGCCCGCCTTCGCACCAGCGGCCTTCTTGGGCTCATCCTTCTTGGCCTCTTCCTTGCCGTCGCTGCCTTCGTCGGCCTTGGAGTCGCCGTCCATGGCGCCGTCGCCTTCGGGCGCGGCGGTGTCTTCGGTGGCTTCGCCGCCCTCGGCGCCAGCGGCCTCGTCCGCAGCGTCCTCCATCGGGGCCTCGGGGGCTTCCGCCGCGGGGACCTCCTGGGCATCCACGGGGGACTCCGGCTCGGGCATGGCGTCACCACCGCAGGCGACGAGGCCCGAGGCGCTGAGGACGGCGAGAGTGGCGGCGATGCGGTTGAGGCTGAGCTTGTTCGACATGGGTGATTTCACTCCTTGGACTCGGGGTCCGGGTAACTCTGGTTGGTCCTTGTTGACAGCCGAACCTGGGTTTTCGGCTCAAATTTGGCACCGGTTGGGTACTCCAGGGTGCTGACGGTCCTGGCGGGAGCGTAGCATCGTGTGCTCGGGGGCTACGCCGCCGAAGGCGTCGGGTTTCACAGAAAGTGTCTCTTGCGGTCCGGGTCTGGTCCCGTTGCGGCGCCGAACGGTGTGGCGACGCTGCTCGCTCTCCCCCAAAAAACCAGCATGCTACGGCGTAGAGGTGAGTTCGGATCAGGGGCAGATTCGGATTTCGCGGCCGAGAAAAATCTCCCGTGCGCTCTATCCCGGTCCAGTTGCTCAGGCTCAGCGCTTCGGTACCAACACCAGCTCCAGGCTGACCCGGACCTGACTGCCTGCGCGCTTCAGCAGGTCGCTCTTTGCTGCTTGCAGCACACCGTGTGCGTCCCGCGGCTTGATGTCGTGATCGGCGAAGTTGATGCGCAGCGGCTTGGTGGTCTTCAGCACGATGCGCTCAGGAGCGTTGCCCGCTGCGGCAGGTCCCTTGAACTCCAGCAGGGCTTCCATGTTCGCAGATGTTGCCTTGCGGAAACCATTTAGCGCGAGCTGCCCGTTCACGCTGAGGTGCGTGCGTCGGATCTCTCCCGGGAGGTTGGCCGGGTTCGGGTGCTCCCCGGTCTCTGGTGCGGGCTCCTCCAGGTCGTAGAGTTCGATGTCGCCTTGGGCGTTGCGCCGCTCGACCGGCTGCCTTGGCGAGGCTGGAGCGGCGGGGGCCGCCGAAGGCGCCGCTCCGCTGCTGCCCGAGGGGGCGGGGGGTAGCAGCTTCTTGACGAGCTTGGCCTCGAAGGCGCTCGCTGGACGCGCGGAGTCCAGCGCTTGAAACTCGAAGCGAGCCCAGCGGCTCTGCTCTCGTGCCGCTTCCGCGCGGCTTGAACCGACGTTGAGCCAGTTGCGCGCACGCTCGGCCTGGAGCTTGTTGTCGTCGTCCGACTCGAAGCTGTTCATGCGGAGCGCTGCGACGTCCACTTCGACATGGCCCGAGCTGTGTTCGAGATCGACCAGGTTCACCTTCACCTCGCCGCGAACGACGCCGATGCTGCCCGTCGAACTGACCTCACGGCTCTTGAGTTCGAAAGTCAGCTTGCTCTCGCTCGCGATGCGATAGGTCACCAGCTCGTCGGAGCTCGGCTCGTCGACGGGATGCGCGGGCCTCGGATCCGACGGCACGTAGAGGTTCTCCGACCTGTCGTCGCAGCCCACGGCCGCGCTGCTGACAGCGCTCACCAGCAGGGCCCAGCCGAGGCCGCACCAGCGGGTCGGCGGAGTGAGTCGAGGGATCACGGCGAGAACATGCACGACAGGCCCGAAACAGCCAAAAATATCGTGTCGTACTGCTCTCGCGCAGCCGGGTTGGTCGACGACCGCGCTCAGTGCCAGACGCCTACGCTCGCGCTCCAGCCGAAATAGCGGGCTGCGGCGTCCAGCGCGCCCCCCACGCGCCACTCCGTACCGTCGTCGAACAGACCGAACACCGTCCAGGGGAACGTCTTCAGGTCGAAGCCGAAGGTCCCGTGGAGCCGCGGGCTGCCGGCGCGGTAGCGCGAGGGCTCGCCATAGCTGCCGGCCCGTAGCTTCAGCCAGTTCGGGACGATCTCGCTCTCCACACCGACCCGCGGCGATAGCGTGACCTTCTCGCCAGCGCGGGCCACCCGGCGCTGGATGAAGCTCTCCACGCCAACCGAGCTCGGTGACTGACCGACCAGCTGAAGCTCCGTGGAGATCAGCACGTAGCTCCGCTTCATCTCGCGGGCGCGGCGCACCAGGGTCTGGCGCAGAGCGCGCGCCTGACGTTCGAGCTCCAGCTCGTCGAGCGCGTCCTGGGTCGCGGACTGTGCCCGCAGGGCCCGAAGCTCCGCGGGCGTGCGCTGCTTCGCCTCTCGGCGTAGCCGCCTCGCGCGCTCACGCTTGCGAAACTCGACCACACGTTCGAGCTCGGCGATGGCGCGCCCCGGGTCGGTCCAGTGGGGGTTTAGGGGGCGAGGGCCGAACTGCAGCGCGAGGCCGACGCTCGCCTCCCACGGTTGACGCATGTTGCGCGGAAGCCAGATGGAGTTCGGGTCGGTCCCGCCCGGCCCGAGCACCAGATCGCCGTCAGCGTTCTCGGTGACCTGGCTGGCGGCGTCGACCTGAGTTTCTACGCGGAATTTAAACGCGGCTCCGACGCGGAACGGCTCGTCGTCGGGGCGCCACAGCGCGCCGACCATGGGGGCGAACCCGGAGGTGGTGAACAGGTCCTCCGAGGTGCCGTCGGGGTTCTCGCGAGCGACGATCAGGCCCACGTTGCGCAAGCCAGCGCCCAGCGCGAACTGGTTCTTCCAGAAGCCGTACGCGGTCACCAGGTCCAGCTCGACGAACTGCGCGACCAGGTTGCGCTGCGAGTCCGCCGTCTCGTCGCGGCGCGAGAGGCTGAAGTTGGCGAATGACAGGCTCACGCCGTAGCCCCAAGCGCCGTCCTGGAGCACCACGGCGGGGGTGAGGAAGAGCAGGCCGTCGCTTCCGGCGCTGACATCCGTCGGGCCCTCCCCGGTGTTGTAGAAGTCGTTTCCGCGAATCGAACTCGGGAAGGTGAAGCCGAGGCCCAGATCGTAGTCGAAGGAGTCGACGGACCAAGGCGTGCGAATCGCGGGGGCCGCGGGATTCTGTGACATGCCCTCGACGCCTTCTGCGATGGCCGTGTATGCGCCGCCCAAGCCGATCACCCGGGAGCTGGCGGTCACCGGGCCTTGGTAGAGGTCCACGGTGTACTCGCTGGTCTGGATCTCGCTGCCCTCGTCCCCCAGCGGGCCAGCCGCCAGCGAAGGTGTCTGCCAGGCGCACAGTCCGATGCCTGACGCGAAGGCGACGGCGAGCCGCGCGGGGGATCCCGCGCCGGGCCTCACGTCTGGCTCCGCTCTCGTCGCAGGCGAAGCTCCGTCGAGAGCACGCTGATCAAGATCCCCACGGCACCCAGACAGAACACCACCAACATCGGACCGACTTGGCCGACCACTGCAGCCACCAACGTCAGGAACACGAACGTGTCCCGCTTGAACAACGGGCCGATGTACGCCATCAGACCTTCGCCGCTCGAGGTGCTCTGGCTCAGGGGGTACTTGAGCAGGTCACCCGAACCGATGCGGTAGAGGTAGCGATACTCGAGCCCGCTCGCGGTGGCGCCACACACCACCGTGACCACCCCCGCGATCAAGTAGAGCAAGTGCCCCGAGCTCGAGTAGAGGCCCCAGGCCGAACCGGCGAAGAAGCCGTAGTTCGTCAGATCGTCCCCCACCGTGTCGAGCCACTCCCCCAGCAACGAGCCGCGATAGGTGACGCGGCTCATCTCACCGTCGCAGCCGTCGAGCACGCTCTGGGCCTGGAACAAGAACGCGCCGAGCAGCAGATCCCAGTATCCGCCGCGGGTCGCGATGACCGCGCCGGCGATGCCGATAGCCAATATCCCCAGGGAAACTTGATTGGGCCTCAGGGGAGTCTTCACGAGCCAGCGGCTGATGGCCAGGGAGATGTAACGGTTGAGGTAGCGCGACGTCCAGCCGTCCTGAGGCTTGCGCAGCGCGCGAAACAGTGCCCGCTCGGCGCGTCGCTGGCTCGCCCGGTCGTCCACGGTGAACGGCTCGAAGCCCCAGGGCGGGGCGTGCTCGAAGCGCTCGCTGCGCAGGTCGATCTGGCTGACTCCTGCCTCGCGGATGGCCTTGAACAACCCGCGGTGCACGACGCAGCTCGCGCCAACGACGACTCGATCGACGCCCCCGGGCAGCTCCGTCAGCAGCGGCAGCTCGAAGCGCGGATCGGCGAAGAGCGGCTTCAGCCGCGCCAGGTCTCCACCGAGCACCACTCCGCTGGCTCCGGCGCCCTGGGCGTCCAGCCCAAGGCGCAGCGCCAGGGGAAGCCCCGCGACTTTTCTTGCGGGATCCCCCGTGCCCTGCTCCAGGACCAGCACCCAGCTCATGAATCAGGTAACCTCTCGGTCATGGTTTCCAGGGCGTGGGTGACTTGCTTGTTGGGGGTGGTGCTGATCGGCGCCGCGAGCTGCAGCAGCGACGACGCAACGACGTCGGGCAGCGGCGGGAACGGTGGCGCAGGCGGGACGGGAGGCACGGGGGGCTCGTCGGGGTCATCGGGCTTCGACGTCCAGTCCGTCTATCACGTTCCCGACAGCTTGGACGCATTGTCCGACGGGACCTTCTTCGATCACCCGTGGCCCAGCGACTTCCGTCTGGACAGCGACGGTAGCATCCACCTCGAGGGCTACCCCAACCCTCGCTCGGTTCCCCTGTTGCGGGACTACGTCAAAGCGATGAAGGGCGTGATCCACGGCTTCAGTCCGGTGGCCGCCGGCTATCTCCGCTTCAGCGGTTCCATTGACGAGAGCAGCCTACCTTCGGGGCCCCTCGCCTCCACCGAGGCCACGAGCAGCGTGCAGCTGATCGACGTCGATCCCGACTCACCAGATCTCGGCAAGCGCTGGCCAGTCGCGTTGCACTGGCAGGCCGAGGCTGGGGTGTACTGGCCTGAGCACACACTGGCGTTCATGCCCGCCTTCGGGCACCCGCTGCGCGGCGCCACACGCTACGCGCTGGTCGTGACCGACGGTTTGCGCGCGGAAACGGGCAAGCTCGGTCCCGCCGATGAGCTTGCTGAGCTGGTCGCCGCCACGGCTCCAGCCGAACCCGCGGCGCTCGCGAGTCACTACGCTGCCCTGCAGCCGACCCTGGACGCCCTGGACACGGCGGGCGTCCAGCGTCAGCACATCGTGCACCTCGCGGCCTTCACCACCAATGACCCGACCGCGGAGACGCAGGTGTTGGCAGACTGGGTCAAGCAGAACTACCAGGCTCCCAGCGCCAGCGCCTGGGAGGCGAAGGACCAGGTCGCGGGGGTGATGGACGTCTACGAGGGGATGTACGGCCCCTCACCGGATTTCCAGCGCGGGGAGATCCCGTTTGCGAGCTTTGGCGACGGCGGGGAGCTGACCTTCGACGCGCAGGGAACGCCAGTGGTGCAGCGCGAGTTCGACCTGCGCTTCGCGCTCACCGTGCCCGACGCAGCGGCCTGCCCCATGCCCGAAGACGGCTACCCCATCGTACTCTACGCCCACGGCACCGGCGGCAACTACCGCAGCTTCGTGCGCTCCGGACACGAGGGACCGAAGCTCGCCGAGCGCTGCATCGCCACGATGGGCATCGATCAGATCTTTCACGGCACCCGCCCCGGCGCGGACAAGGGCAATCCGGAGGTGCTGTTCTTCAACGTCTCGAACCCCGTTGCCGCTCGCGCCAACGGGCCGCAGTCAGCCATCGACGTGACCCAGCAGGCGCGGCTCTTCACCGAGTCGAAGGCCAGCGTGCCCGCGAGCGTCAGCCGTACGGGCACCGAGATCCGCTTCGACACCAGCCGCCTGATGTTCATGGGGCACAGCCAGGGCGGTCTGAATGGACCGATGTTCCTGGCGGTGGACGACGCCGCGCGGGGCGCCGTCCTGAGCGGCTCCGCCAGCCTGATCAGCATCACGCTGCTCGAGAAGACGGAGCCCGTCGACGTGGCCGCGCTGGTGCGCAGCGTGTTCTTGGCGCTGTCTCCCGCGGAGCAGAGCGAGCTGAACGAACTGCACCCGGAGATCTCGCTGGCCCAGACCATCGTCGACCCGACGGACCCCATCCACTACGTGCCGATGATCATCCAGCGGCCCCGCCCCGGATTCGCGCCCAAGAGCATCCTGATGACGGAGGGCGTGAACGCGGACGGCAGCGGTGACTCCTACGCTCCTCCGCACGGAATCGAGGTCGAGGCGGTGGCCATGGGTCTGTCGCCGATCGATCCCGTGGTTCGCCCACCGGCCGAGCTCGCCTGGTCTCCAGACCTCGCGGCGTTCAGCGTGCCCAGTGCGGGCGTGAGCGGCAATCTCGCGGGTGGCCTCGCGAGCGGCGGCCTCAAGCAGTGGGTGCCTCAGGGCGGAGACGGTCACTTCGTGATCTACAACATCCCCGCGGCGATGGATCAGTGCACGGGCTTCCTCAGGAACCTGGCAGACGATCCGAAGGGGCGCTTGCCAGCGCCGTGAGCGGCGCGAGGGCGCCTCGGCTTCGATCAGTGAGCCGCCCCCTGGGGAGCCGCCTATGCTAGACCGAGGATCTCGATGATCGAGCTTGGCTGGCACTGGATCGTGGACGCCTTCGACTGCGATCCGCGACGACTCGCTGACGTAGCGTTGCTCACGCGTCTGCTCGGGGAGGTGCCAGACGCGCTCGGCCTGAGGCGCGTGGGCGAACCCCAGGTCCACGTCGACGAGGCCGAAGAGCCGCTCGTGGTCGGTCTGGTGCTGCTCGCCGAGAGCCATTTCAGCATTCACGCGCGTCCCCGCCAGCGGGTGCTACATGCTGACCTCTTCTCCTGCGCGCGCTTCGATGTCGAGCGCTGCCTGCTCCAGCTGAGCCAGGCATATGGCTTCAGCGAACACCGCGCCCACTTCTTCGAGCGCAGCCTTCCGCGCGCGCCAGGGGCCAGCGCGAGATGACGGCTCGGACGCACCGCGTGGCCGAGTTCCGTGCGCTGGCGGGTAGCGGGTTGGCTCCCGAGCTGATCGCGGCGCGGGTGCGTGGGCTGTTGCCCGCCGCGCTCGCCGAGCGCGTGGTGTGCCACGAGTGGCAGCCCCAGGGTCTCTCCCTGATGTGCTTCTCCACCGAGTTGACGTTCACCTTGCACACCTGGCCGGAGCACGGAGCGTGCGTGGTCGACGTCTTCCACTGCCCCAAGCGCTTCGATGGCGCCGCCTTCCTGAGAGACCTGCGCGCGCAGAGCGGCTGGGCGCTGATCGCCGAGCGGGAGTTTCCTCGCAGCGCCAGCGGTCGCTGATCGGATTCGGTCGACGACGGGCACGCGGGCGATATAGTGCGCCACCGTGGCTTACTCCTGTCAGTTCAAGTGTTTCGCTGGTTGCGAGGGCTCATGGCCCGTCACCGTCCCGATGTACCGCTGTCCGACGTGTGGCGGCTTGCTCGAGGTCGCGCACGACGTCGAGGCGTTGCGGGATCGCAGCGCCGCCGCCTGGATCCGCCTGTTCGACGAACGCTACAAGGTCACCCAGTGGCCGTACGGCTCCGGAGTCTGGGGCAAGCGCGAGTGGGTCATGCCGTCGCTTTCCGACGATCTAATCGTCTCGATGTACGAGGGCGGAACGAACCTCTTCTGGGCCGATCGCTACGGTAAGCAGCTCGGGGTACCGGAGACCTGGGTAAAGCTGTGCGGAAATAGTCACAGCGGGTCCTTCAAGGATCTTGGCATGACGGTGCTGGTGAGCGTGGTGCGCCAGGCCATCCAGGAGGGGCTGAAGGTGAAGGCGATCGCCTGCGCCTCGACGGGTGACACCAGCGCCGCCCTGGCCGCCTACGGCGCCGCCGCCGGCCTGCCGGTGGTGGTCTTGCTGCCACGAGGAAAGATCAGCACGGCGCAACTGGTGCAGCCGCTGGCTCATGGCGCGCTGGTCCTCGGACTGGATACGGATTTCGATGGCTGCATGGCCATCGTCCAGCGCCTCGCCGAGGAGGGCATCGTCTACCTCGCCAACTCGATGAATCCCTTGCGCATCGAGGGCCAGAAGACGGTGGCCGTGGAGATCGTGCAGCAGTTCGACTGGCAGGTGCCCGACTGGGTCGTGCTTCCTAGCGGAAACTTGGGGAACGCGTACGCGCTCTATTCCGGCTTCAAGCTGATGCGGGAGCTGGGGCTCATCGACCGCTACCCGCGGCTCGCCGTGGCGCAAGCGGAGAACGCCAACCCCCTTTACCGCGCCTGGACCGCGGGCAAGAAGTCGGTGGATCCCATCACCGCGCGGCAGACCCTCGCCACCGCCATTCAGATCGGGAACCCCGTCAGCGCGCCTCGCGCCCTGAAGGCCCTCGAGGAGCTGAACGGTGTCGTCGAGCAGGCGAGCGAGCAAGAGCTGTGCGACGCGGCTGCTCGCGCGGATCGCACCGGTATGTACACGTGCCCCCACACCGCCGTGGGCCTGGCGGTGCTCGAGAAGCTGGTGGCGAACGGCACGATCAAGGAGACGGATCGTGTGGTCTGCGTGTCGACGGCCAACGGCTTGAAGTTCACCGAGTTCAAGGTAGCGTTTCACGAGGGCAAGGTGCCCGGGGTGGACACCAGCCACAGCAACCCCCCGCTGATGCTCCCCGCCGACTACGGTCAAGTCGTCGACGCCATCTCCGCGCGGCTCTGAAGCGCACAGCACAGCGAACGGGGCGAGACATCGCACCTCGCTGAGTCCAGCGTGAAGTCACTGCGCCTCACCCCCAAAACCGCGAGCCGCTCTGACGAAGGAGCGCGGTGCGACCTCGGTCGCTGGCGCGTTCAGTCGTGCACAAACGCAAGAGGCCCTCGCACTGCGTCGAGGGCCTTTTCCGTGAGGAAGTGACTCAGAAGCTGAACTGAGCGAACCCGCCGCCGCCTTTCGGCGAGGCGTAGGGCGCGACCTGCCAGCGGGCCCAGCGCTTCTTTTGCGCCTTCTTGGCCTCGCTCACCGGATCGTCGTCGCCCGAGGTCAAGAGCACGACGCCGGTCACGCCGAGGGTGATGGCGACGCCGAATGCCATGTCGGCGATCAGCGCGTTTCGTTCCACGTCGTCCGCCGTGTCGTTCGTGGGGTTGTCATCGAAGTCGCTCTTCGAGCCGAGCGCCTGGATGCCGAAGATGGTGCCCACGACTGCGCTCGCCCCCGCGATGCCCAGGGTGATGTAGGCGGGGAGCTTGCTCCGCGGCTCGGGCTCTGGCTCCGGCTCCGGGGTGACTGGCGCCGGCGCCGGTGCCGGTGTCGCAGGCGCAGGCTCGGGGGCGGCCTCCGTGAGCTCGACGCTCTGCTCGCCGGTTCCCGCGGGCGTCATCTCCACTTCGATGGTCTTGCGCTCGAAGCCGTTGGCGACGATCTCGATCTGGTGCTTGCCCGGGGCGAGCTTCAGATCCATGGGCGTCTCGCCCATCTGTGCCTGGCCGTCCACGGTCACCGCGGCGCCCGGGGGTACCGTCACCAGCTTGAAGTCGCCAGGGGTCTTCTTCAGCTCGGCGAGGCGGGTCTCAGCGTCTTTCGACTTCTCCTCACCCGCACGCTCGTGGTTCGGGTTGTCCATGAAGGTGCTGTAGGCCTCGATCGCTTCCAGCACCTTGCCCTGCTTATCTAAGCTCTTCGCGATCCAGTACTCTGCGTGGGGGGTCGGGATGATCTCGTACGCCTTGCGGAAGTTGGTCTCCGCGTCCGCGAACTCGCCGGCGTCGAAGGCCTTCTCGCCCGCGCCGTAGGCGGCGCGCGCTTCCTTCTTCATCTTTGCCGTAGGCGGCTTCTTCTTGGCTTCCTTCTTCGGTTCCGCCGCGGGCTTCGCGCCCTGGGCGGCCGCTATCGGAGCGAAGGACATGCTGGCGACTGATCCGGCGAGGACTGCTGCAACCAGGCGAGGAGCTAGGGAAAGACGGGCGATTTTTCGCATGAGGCCTCCGCGCGGCCAGACTGCCGCGTGCCCGAGAGGCTAGTCCGCAGGTGGCGCTCGGGACAAGCCCGGAAGCGTCGGAAGCGGCTGCGACTTGGTGACACGAGCGCTTTCTTGTCGACGCAAACCGCATCAAATGCGTCGGTCGCGTGTACTCTTGTCAGCATCTCGGGCGGGTGGGGGACACCGCACGGGTTGGCCTCTCAACCGACAGCCAGAAGCATGGCCGAGACGCAAGACACCGAACCGAACGCCGAAGCCGATGAGGGCGCGGAGACCACCGACCGCCAGACGCTGCCGCCGGGCTTCGTGAGTGTCGCCGCGCCAGGCTCCGCGGGCGCGCTCGTGGGTGCTTGGCTCGACGGCACCCGGGCCTCGAGCTTGCCGCGTCGTGCGGGGGCCCGGGCAGAACAAGCGTGGCTGCGTGGGCGCCTGCAGCAGGCCCAGCGTAGCAAGGATCTGGAGCTGGAGCGCGTGGCGTCCGTGCAGCTGGCCCGTGCGCTCGCAGCGCGAGGCAGCGAGCTCGACATGGCGACCCGCCTCGCGCGTCGCGCGCTGGTCCTTGGTGAAGATCCCCAGCTGCGCGAGGAGCTGTCCGGGTGGTTCGCTGGCTTGGGCGAGCCCGCGCTGGCTGCCGCCACGTTGCGTCCCGCGGCGATGGATCGCAGCCCCGAGCAATCAGCGCTGATCCTGACGCGCATCGCGGTACTCGAAGCGCGCGCGGGCTCCCCCGAGAGCGCCGTCGACGTGTTGTCCGACGCGGGTCAGAAGGCCCCAGGCGACGCGCTCATCCTCGAGCTGTTGGGGGGGATCGGCGCGTGGGCGCCGAACGCCATCTCCCCTGCGCGGGCAGCGGACGCCTACGTCGAAGGCGCGCGTCGCAGGGAAGCGCGCGGAGAGCGCGCCGCAGCCTTCGAGGATCTGCTGCGCGCCTTCGAGCTGTGTCCGCAGTCGGCCATCGCCGCCGAGCTGCTCGCGCAGTCGCTCGCGGCGCGTGGGCGCGTCGGCGCGGCGGACGAGGTGTTGCGCGAGCACGCCCTGGCCAGCGAGCGACGCGCGTTGTCGACTCACCTTGGCCGGCTACGGGACGCGCTAGGGGCGGACGACCTGCCTCGGGCGCTCGCCGCGGGGCTCGACGCCGGGCTCGACCTGGAACTCGATCCGGATGCCAGTTTCCGTGCGGTTACGCACGCCGAGGGCGCATCCAAGGGCTTCGATGAGGTGCTCGCGCGTGCCGGACTCCATGAGCTCCTGGCGGCGCGGCTACAGCTCGGCCTGGAGCAACAGAGCGGGGCTGGTCGCGCCCGGCTCGGGCTGGCGCTGGGGCGTCTCTACTCGGGCCCGTTGAACTCGCCCGAGCGCGCCGTGGACGCCTGGATGGCGGCGCTGGTCGCGGATCCGACCAGCGAAGACGCCAAGCTGGCGCTGCGGAGTCACGCGGCGGCGACCCGCGATCAAGCCCCGCTGGTGGAGGCGTTGATCCGTGTGGGACGCTGCATCACGCCGGGGGATGCGTCGACGCCGGGGGCGGACGGCATCGAGAGTTGCCTGCGCGAGCTGATGGTGATGGCGGAGCAACGCCTGAGCGATCCGACCCTCGCGGCCTGGGCGCTCGAGCGTCTGGCGACCATCGCCCCAGACGCCGAGCTCGACGGTCAACGTGAGCGGCTCCGCCCGCGCGCCCGGCTGCAGCAGGAGGCGACACAGAACGCGCGCAGCGCGCTCGCCGAGGCCGGAGACGCTGGTCGCGGCGCGGCGCTCCGGCGCCTGGTTGCTGCGCTTCGGTTCCAGCCCGAAGCCGCCGACGAGCTGGTGGGCTTGCTCCGGGAGCTGAGTCTGGCCGAGCCCGAGGAGCGCGTGTGGCGCGCGCAGCTGGAGCGGCTGCTCGAGCGAGAGCAGCGTCAGGACGAGCTGGTCCAGCTACTGGAGTCGCAGCTCGAAGGGGGCTCCAAGGCCGAGGCGGAGCGAGCGGCTCTGCGGTTGTCCCAGCTCCGGCGCGCCTCCGGGGACGCCGTGGCCGCCGTGCGCTACCTGGAGCCATTGCTGGATGGTGCAGGGCAACGCGCGGCGTGGTGCATGATGCTGCTGCTCGCGAACCGTATCGGTTCTCAGACGCTGCGGGCTCGAGCGCTCGAGCGCCTCGCTCAGCCGCTCTCGAGAAATTTCCGGGCGGTAATGCTTTGTGCCGCCGCGGATGCCTGGGGCGTTGCGGGCAAGAGCGAGGCGGCGTGGGCAGCTGCGCACGCCGCAAAGGACGCGGACCCGAGCAGCGCGCGGGCCGCGGCGACCCTCGCCACCTGCGCGCTCGAGCAATCCGGGGCGCGCGCCGCGGGCGCCATCGAGCACGCGGTCGGCGTGGTTGTTCCCCGTGCGCGCTGGTGTCGAGCGCTCGCCCAGCTGCTCGAAGAAGCCGGAGAGCTTCCGGCAGCCCTGGCCTGGACCCAGCGTTGGCTCGCCTTGCGCCCCGGGGACCCGGAGGCTGCAGCGGCGTTGCTCGGCCGGGTCACCCGCGTCAGCAACGCGGAGCGGCTGGCGGACGCGCTGGGGTGGCTGCTGTCCCAGGCTCAGCCGCTCGGACGACTCGCCGAGCCGCTGACGTTGGCGCTGAAGCGCCTGAGCGAACTCGAACCTGGCCGAGCCACGGCCCTGGCGCGTCGAGTGCTCGACCTGTTTGGCCCCCGCTCGGAGGCGCTTTGTCAGACCATCCTGGAGCTGGCGGACACGCTGGGTGAGCGCGGGCTCGGGATTGCCGTACGGGAACGACAGCTGGCCTCCGGCGCTCCGGGGAAGACCCGCCCGGAGCTCTTGCTGGAGGTCGCTCGACGCCGCACCGAAGCGGGCGACGCGGATGGTGCCGCGCGCTGCCTCGCACGGGCGATCCACGAAGGGGCGAGTCCGGATCTGGTGCTCGAGCGCCTGGACAGCGCGCTGCCACCTCGAGGCTCGGACGGCGAGATCGCATTGCTCGAAGCGCGGGCCGAGTGCCTGAGCGCCCAGAGCGGAGCAGGCGTACCTCGCGCCGCGCGGGCGTGGCGCGAGCTCGGGGCCGCGCTCTGGGATCTCGCGGGGGATCACGATGCGGCGATCGCAGCCTGGGAGCGCGCTGCACTGCTCGATCCCGAGGCGGGGATCGCGACCTTTGCCCAGGACCTGTTGAGCTTCGCGGGACAGGCGGAGTGCGTGCTGCGGGTGAGGGCGTTCGCCGAGCGTCGAACCGAGCCCTCGGAGCGCGCCCGTGCGTTGACGATCGCCGCGAGCGAGGCCCTGAAGGCGGGTGACGCGGCCCAGGCGCTCGAGCTGGCGCTCAGCAGCTTGGAGCTGGATCCCTCGCGCAGTGAGGTGCTCGCCATCGTCGAGCGCGCCGCAGGCGCCTCCGAGGAGGCGGTCGAGGCCCTCGAGCGGGCCTACCTCCGCGTCGCGGACGCGGCGCTCGGCTGCTACGGCGAGCGCGCGGTGCACTACCGAGCGGCCAGGCACCTGGAGCGCCGTGGTGAGCTGAAGCGCGCCCTGAGCCACGCCGTGCAAGCTTTCGAGGCGGTGCCGGCGCAGGGCATCACCTTCGTGCAGATGGTGCGGCTCGCCGAGCGCGCCGCGGAGCCCTTGACTGCGTTGAGCGCACTGGAGCGGGTCGCGGCGAAATCAAGCAGCGATGCCGAGCGCGCGGAGTGGCTCGAGCGCGCCGCCGTCTTCTCCGGCAGCGGCGAACAAGGGCAGCGACAGCGCCTCGAGGTCTTGCTGCGCGCGCTCACGGTGCGCCCCGAGGTAGAGACCTTGCGTACCCTCGGGGAAACACTCAAGGGGATCCTTGGCTTCGCGCCCCAGGAGCGAGACGTGCTCGAGCTGCGCCTCGAGCGTGCGCTCTCCGGCCTGCTGTCTCAGCTCGAGGAGGACGATGGGGCGCGGCTCGCGGTCCAAGCAGCGCGCGCAGCCTTGGAGGGCTTGGGGGCGCCGGCGCCAGGTTGGAAGGCGCTGCGCGCCGCCTACCGGGTGAACCCCGGGGCGCCGGAACTCGAAGAGCTGGGTGAGTTCGCAGAGGCGCTGGCCAGCGAGCAGGACGTCTGCGACGAGTGGCTGGACGAGATGCTGTCGACGCTGGAGACCGGAGTCGCCGGCGTCTCCGCGCTCTCGCTCAGCGCCCGTCTGGCCCGGTACCGCAGCAAGCCCGCGGTGGCCGCGAAGCTGCTCGTCGAGGCCTGTCTGCGGGAGTCCGAGCGCGCCGATCTGCAGCGGCGCCTGCGAGAGATCCTCGGGGAACTGTCGGAGTCCCAGCGGGCGCCCCTCGAGCGGCGCTTGCTCGAGGCGCGGTCACCCGAGGAGCGGGTCCAGGGGCTGCTCCAGGCGGCTCGTGAAGAGCTGGATCGCGGCGAGCAGCGGGCCGCCGCCGAGACCCTGGAGCAGGCGCGCGCAGTGCGCGGGGTGTCTCCGGAGCTCACCCGTGAGGTGCTGGAACGACTGCGCGGTGCCTACTCGGAGCTGGGACAGAGCGAGCCGCTGATCGCGGTGCTGCAGGAGTTCCTGAAGCTTCCAGAGATCAGCACCGAAGAGCGGATTGGACTGACGCGCGATGTCGCGGCGCTGCTCGCGACCCGGGGCGATGGCAGCGCCGCGCTGAGGCTCCTCAAGCAGTGCATCGAGGCCTCTCCCGGCGTCTTGGAGCTGGTGCAGGATCTGCTAGAGGTCGCTCGACAGGCAGACGACGAGGCCGTGCAGATCTCGGCCTTGCGCCAGCTCGCGGAGCAGGACGAGGAGCTTGGTGTCAAGACGGCGGCGATGCGCGATCTCGCCCAGCTGCTCCACGAGCAAGGTGATCTGGGGGGCGCGCGCAGGCTGTGGGAAGGCGTGCTGGAGCTCGACCCCGGGGATCGGGAGGCGCTGACCTCCGCCCAGCGGGCCGCGGAATCCGACGGGGACTGGGAGGCGGTCTCGCAGCTCCTGGGGCGCCGTGCGTCCCACGCTTCCACCGCCAGCGCCCGGGCGCTGCGCTTGGAGCGAGTCCGAGTCCTGGAGCAACACCTGGGTCGGGCCGATGAGGCACGGGGCGAGCTCGAGTCGATGCTCAACGCGCTCGGCGAAGACCTCGACGTGCTGTGCTCTCTGGCGCGAGCCCACGAGCAGCTCGGCGACCAGCTCCGCGCGGCACCGCTCTGGCTCCAGGCAAGCGCGATCGCCGACGAGAAGGCACGGGCGGCCGCGCTGGGGCGCGCTGCCTGCAACGCTTATCTCGCGGGGGGAGACGCGGACAGCGCTCGCCGCGTGCTGGACGGCATGGAGGCTTGGGCGCAGTCGGAAGAAATGCGGCGCTTGCGGGTCGAGGTCGAGCGTGTCGCCGACAATCCGCTTTCGCTGGCCGAGGCGCTCGAGGAGCTGGCGCTCAGCTCGATGGCGCCCCCCCCGGAGCGCGCCTCGCTCCTCGTCGAGTCTGCAGTCGCGACCGAGCGTGGTAGTGACATCAAGCTGGCGTTGGCCAGAGCCCAGCGAGCTGCGCGCATTGCGCCTCTGGCCGCCGAGCCGCAGCTGTTCGCTCGCTATCTGGAGTACCGAGCGCGGGGAGCGGGTGGCCGTGAGGACGCCCGCGTGACCCTGACCGAGCTCCGCGGCATCGAGGAGTCTCTGACCCCGGAGCAGACTGAGCTGAAGGCCTTCCTGATCGCGGAGGCGCTCGACGCCCTGGGTGACCCAGAGGCCGCCATGCGCGATCTTCAGCGGGCCCACGCCGAGGTCGGCGCGCTGCCGCTGATCGCGCTCGGCCTTGGCGAGCGCTTGCTCGACCGTGGTGAGCATCAGCGGGCGCTCCCGTTCTTCGATGCCGCCTTGGATGGCGATCTGCGATCGGTTCGCAAGTCCGGCGAGGTAGCACTGCGGGCGGCGCAGGCGGCCATGGACGCCGGAGACATAGAACACGCGGCTCGCTCGCTGGAGCTGGCGGCGATTCACCCCGAGAGCCGCGCTTCGGCCTTGCTTCGCCAGGTGGAGCTACGGCGCCTCATGGCCTCGGAGCCGCCATCGCCGATGGCAGCGGAGGAAGCCGGCTACTCGCCCCTGCCCAGGGAAGAGCCAGGCACCGAGGCGCGGCGTGAGGAGCGCCTCGAGCAGCGCGCGGCGGCGGACCCGCCGGGCTCCGAGCGACCCGCGATCGCCCCACCGCCGAGCATCGAAGCCCCACCTCGCGACGTGGGCGTTGCCGTGAAGAAGCGTACGGCCGCCGTGACGGAAGAGGCCAGCGTGAGCGCGACCGACCCGCGCGCCGAGGCGCCGGCGAGTTCCAGTCGGCAGCCCGCGCCGAGCTCCACACCGCCGCTCGCAGCGCGCAGGAGCTCGGCGCCGCCAGCCCCGAGTTCGCAGCCTCCGGGCTCGAGCTCGCGGCCTCCGCCCTCGGCCAGTCCCAGCTCAGCGCCTCCCGGCGGCCCCCTGCTCAGAGCGGCGACATCCGACGCGCCGATGCCCTTGAGTCAGGAGTGGCGCCGCGCGTCCCGCGCC
This sequence comes from Polyangiaceae bacterium, assembly GCA_041389745.1. Classification (GTDB taxonomy): domain Bacteria; phylum Myxococcota_A; class Polyangia; order Polyangiales; family Polyangiaceae; genus JAHBVY01. The sequence continues at coordinate 36,922 of JAWKRF010000036.1, read as the reverse complement.
GTCTCTCCTCATGGAGAGCAAGAAGCGGAGCTGCTCGCGGAGCTCTCGGCCGGCTCCGTCGAGGCGGGGCGTGAGCTGATCCGTCAGCTGCAGAACCGCTCCGAGCGGAGCCAGGATCTGGTCGCCGTCTGCCGCCGGGTGAGCACGCTGGTGCCCGGCGATCGCTGGACCCTCGAGCGTCTCTACGAGGCCGCGCTGGCGGACAAGGACTACGTCTATGCCCGGGCGGTCGAGCACGTGCTGTACGCGTTCGGTGGCGGCGACTTCGCGGAGCCGCCGGCGCTCGAGACCCAGATCGAGCAGCCTGAGCGCGTTCACCGCATGCTGTTCGGCGAGGGTACCGGGCCTGGCGCGGAGGCGTTGGCACTGGTCTGGGAGGGCGCTCAGCACGTGTTCCGCAGAGATCCCAGCAGCTACGGGGTGACGGGTGTCGAGCGGGTACCCCTGAACGCGCCAACTCCTCTGGCACGGGCCTACACCGTGTCGGCTCGCTTGCTGGGCCTGGCGCGGACGCCGCTGTTCCAGCGCAAGAGTTCGGGCGCCGTGACTCTGGGGGTCGCTCTGATGGATCCTCCCGGAATCATCCTCTCCGGGGACGTGCCGCAGGTCTCTCGGGAACTCGCGTTTCATCTGGGAGCGATGCTCGGAGCGACGCTGCCGCAGTACGTGCTGCTCTTCGGATCGACCGAGTCCCAGGCGCGAGCCATCTTCAAGGGGCTGGGGTTGGCGTTTGGTCCGCCCCGCAGCAGCGGGGCTCGCTTCGCCGCGGCCGCGACGCTCGCCGAGGTGCTGTGGGAGAGCATTCCTGCGCGCTCTCAGCGTCGCTTGCGAGAGCTCTGCGACCTCCCCGAAGCGTTGGACTACGACGTGACCGTCGCTGCGGCTCGCCTGGCGATTCGCAGGGCAGGGCTGTTCATCGGAGGAGACGTCGCGGTGGCGATTCGGGAGACGTGTACGGAGGAGGGGATCTCCAGCAAGGGACTCGAGTCTCCCGGTGGACTCGCGGCGCTCTGCGCCGCCTCGCCCGCCATCAGCGATCTGGTGCTGGTCGCCACCAGCCCCGAATTCGCAGCCGCGCGCTGGCGTTCGGGCACTTCGTCGCGCAAGCGCCCGAACTGGTCTACATTCTGACCGTCCTCATGAGCTTGCGTTCTGGAGCCGCCAGCGAGCCTTTTCGCGCTCGGGCTACGACATTCGAGTCGCGGTCGTCGGCCGCCGGCGACGGTGTTCGTCGCCAGAGCCCGCGCGATGCCGCAAGGGGCGTCGCCCCGGTGCGGCAAATGAAGGAGATCCTTGGGGTTTCGTTTTGGTCGCCGAGCGCGCTCAGGTTGGCACGAGCATGGCTAGTAGGCCTCTCGATGCTTACCCAAGCGGGTTGCCTCCTGGGTGAGGCCCCCGAGTACCAGTCTCGGCGCCAGACGCCCCCGGTGCTGCTCTCCACTCGGGTCGAGCCGAAGCCCGAACGGGTGATCCGCGTTCGCACCGGAGAGCAAGTCGAGTTCATCGTCCCCTACCGCTCGGAAGACGCGGGCGACACCATGACCGCGTTCCTCTACCGGAATTTCCAGGTGGGAGCGAAGTCGGACTACCTGGCGAGCATCAACGTGCCTCCGAGCTCGAACCTGTACTCGGACGAGGGGGATCCCTCGCAGGCGTTGATCACGTACTCGTTCGCGAACTCGGACATCGGGTGCAACAGCTACACCATGCTGCTCACTCACAGCAGCAACATCGGTACCGCGCAAGACGCCCTGGCGCCGAAGGATGACGATCTGGTGGTGCTCGTCACCTGGTGGGCCGCCGTCGTGAACCAGAGCGGAGAACCCGCGGACCTGCTGGTGGACGAGTGCGGGGAGCTGCCGCAATGACTCGCTGGTTTGCCATATCCGCAGGGATTCTAGCTCTGGGCTGGTCTCCCGGGTGCAGCGTCAACACCCTGGAGGAAGCGGGCTCCGCGCCCACGCAGAACAGCTGCGAGACCACGGCGGACTGCTCTGCCGACGCCAGCTGCGTGGACTCGGTCTGTCGCAAGAGCCAAGGAGCGCTCGAGAGCGTCGTGCTCGCGATCACTCCTTCCAGCACCGCTCAGACGGTGGGGGGCATCCGTTACCTCAAGCCGCTCACTGGCCTGCGAGAAGGTGGGCAGCGGTTTGCGCTGGAGCTCGAACCCCCCTCCACGATCGTGGGAACGGTGAGCGTGGCTGGAGCCACCGCGGCTTGCGACGTGCACGTGATCTTCACCCCGGTCGATCGGGTGCTCGGGCTCGCACCCGACGAGTACTCGGCGAACACGTCCGACGGGAAGCTCTCAGTGAGTATCCCCGCGGGAACTTACGAGCTGTACGTGCGGCCCGTGTCGAACTCGGACACCGAGGCCTGTCCAGTGGTCCCGGTGCTGTATCGGTCGGTGCCGGTGCCCTCGGGGGTCGTCGATCTTCCGCTCACGCTGGGTGAGCCCTCGAAGCTCAGCCTGAGCTTCATCGCCATGGACGTCGATCTCGAGGGGTGGCGGGTCTCCGTGATGGACTCCGAGTCCGGCCGGCTGTTGTCCAACGAGCTCGCGCTGGCGCCGGCCATGTTGAGCGACGGTACGTACGCCCTCGAGATCCCGTTCAACGAGGTCCCCCATGGGGTGCGGGGCAAGGAGCTGATCCAGCTGCGCCCGCCCGCGGACGTCGTCGCACCGACCGTGCTGTGGAACCGCGAAGGGCTCGAGGTCTTCTCGCCGGGCGAGCTGTCGATGGACCTGTCCAAGGTGAGCTTCGAGATGGGGAGCTACTCCGGATTCATCGAAGGTCCGAACCGCTCGCAGCAGGCCGCCACGCTGACCTTCACGTCCGTGAGCCTGGATGGGCTGGGGGACGGGGTGCTCGGCTCGTTCTCGACGACCGCGGAGGCCGACGAGTCAGGAGCGTTCTCGATAGAGTCTATTCCGCTCGGAACCTATCGTGTCCAGGTGACCCCGCCCGAGGACAGCGGGCTGGGCGCTCGCGAGGTCGAGATCAGCGTGACACCGAAGGGGCAGGGGGGCAGCACCATCCAGCTCGAGGCCCGCACGCCCATCGCTGGCAGCGTGGTCTTCGATCAACCGGGCTCACCCGCGGTGTCCGGCGCCGCGGTGCAGGCGGTGGCATCAGCGCGACAGAGTTCCATCGACGCGTTCAAGCTGGCGCTGGGCGAGGCGCCCTTCGTCCCGCGGGCTTCCTCGGGGCTGACGGGGCCGAGTGGCGCGTTCACGCTGGAAGCGGATCCAGGAGTCTTCGACATTTCCGTACGGCCACCGGTGGGCTCGAATCTGCCTTGGCTGGTTCGCCCCAACGTGACGGTTCCTGTGCCGAACAATGGCCTCGGTGTGCTGACCATACCCGCGCCCATCTTGCAGTCTGGGGTGGTGACGTCGAGCGGTGAGCCGGTGGTTGGCGCGTCGGTGAAGGCGTACGCCTACCTCGGCGCCGACGGCTACCTGCCTGACCGCTCGAAGGCGCTGAGCGTGATTGCCGTGGGCGAGGCGTACACCGGGGACGATGGGAGCTTCCAGCTCGCGTTGCCCTCGGAGTAGTGCCCTCTCGGTAGCCCCAGACGTCTGCCATAAACTTCAGTGTTCCCCGGAAGAGTCGCGCTACGCTGCGGTGCCTCGCGGAGCCAATTGCGCTGGAACTGCGGCCACTTGCAGGCCTCGAGTGAGCTGTGCGACACATCGCGACAGCCCCCCACATCGGCTGCGACGCGCCGTTTTCACAGGGTTTTTCTCCGTGTTGAGATCTGGTTCGTTGCGCCTCGCTGTAATAGTGTAGTCGAGTGAAACCCCCCGCTGGCGATGGACAGAGCGTCGACCCTCGCGTAGTCGGTCCAGCCTCCTCGGAGCCGACCGAACGTGAGCGAGAGCTCGCGGGCGTGCTGCACGAGGTCTCGAACGCGATGACCGTCGTGCTCGGGTGGCTCGAGGCTGCGGACACCCAGCTGGCCGGGGGACCAGTCAAGGACGCCGTCGCGATCGCGCGCTCCCATGCGCGAATCGGTCATGCCGCGGCCCGGCGTGCGATCGGGGCGGAGGCGCCCGTTTCCGCGCGGCACGAGCTGGACCGGGAGGCTCGCAGCGTCGCTCGTGATGCCGCGCTGGGGGTGCTCCGTGAGGCGTCGCGCAATGGCGTGGACCTGCGGGTGGACGACTCCCGCGTCGACAACTGCGCGGTGTTCAGCCCAGTGGCGGTCCAGCAGATCCTGACCAACTTGCTACTCAACGCCATCGCGTTCTCCCCGGAGGGCGCCCTGGTGAGCCTGGACGTGATCGGCGAGGGGGCCGAGGTGGTGTTCGCGGTGTCAGACGAGGGGCCCGGGGTCCCGCTCGAGCTCCGAGAGCGGATCTTCGACGGTCAGGTTTCGCTGCGTGATGGTGGTGCTGGGATCGGGCTCACGCACTCGTTCGAGGTCGCCCGAAACCACGGCGGTCGTCTGAGCCTGGGCGATAGCCTGATCGGCGCTCGCTTCGAGCTCCGCTGGCCGCTGGGCGAGGTGCGCTCCGCGATTCGCCATCGCAGCATCCCTCCTGCGTCGTTGGCCGGGCGCAGCGTGCTGGTGCTGGAGGACGATCCAGCCATCGTCTCGCTGCTGGAGCTGGCTCTCGAGAGCCGCGGCGCTCGGGTCCTAGCGGCGCGCTCGGCGGCCGAGGTCGGCGAGCTTCGTGCGCAGAAGCTGGACGCTGCGCTCGTCGATCTGTCGCCGCTGGGAGACGAGCCGGCCCGCTGGATCCACGATCTCAAGGCCCGACACCCTGGACTGCCCGTGGTGATGATCACGGGCAGCGCGCTCGACGTCCCCGGGCTCTCGCCAGACGAGGTGATGAGCTGGGTGCGCAAGCCGTTCGAGGTGAGCGAGGTGCTCGAGGCGCTGAGCTGCATCGAGTGACGCGGTGCCACAGCGCGCGCTGAGTGAGTCTCGGGGGTGTTTGCTGCGGAAGCAGGCGACTTGGCGTTTGTTCGCGATCCCGTCGCGCGAATGAGCGACTATCGCTGGGTGACTTTGCGCGTCTACGTTGCTGGCTCGAGCATCGCGATCCCATTGCTTCTATGGGCTTGCGGGAGTTCCTCACCCCCACCGGCCAATCCAACACCTCAGCTGGACACCCCGAGCGCGCCCACCGTGAGCGCCGCCGGCGCGCCCAGCGCGAGCGCATCCGGCGCCGCGTCGCCGCCACAGCAACCCGCTGCAGTGGTGACCGATGGAGGCGCCGAGGCAAGTGCCTCTTCCCTCGAGACCGAGATGTGCGGTGGCCCAGACGATGCGCTGTGCCCGCCTCGCGACGATGAGTGCGCGTGCATCGCGCGCTGCGCGGATGCGTGCACGTCCTGTGAGGCCAAGTGCAAGCCACCTTGCAGCAAGTGCGTCGAAAAGTGCGAAGGCGATGAGAACTGCGCGGTGCAGTGCCTCCCCGTGCGCGTCGAATGCCAGACCCAGTGCATCGAAGCGCACCCAGCCTGCGTAACCGCCTGCATCGACAGCGGCGCTTGCAACGACGAACCTTGAGGTGCGGTGAACCTCGAGCTGCGACGAAATCTCGAGCGCACGAACGAGAAAGGCCTGCGGTGTCCGCAGGCCTGTGTTCTCGAGCAGTAAGTGTCGTGCGAAGGGGGGGACTTGAACCCCCACGAGAGTTACCCCACTAGCACCTCAAGCTAGCGCGTCTGCCAATTCCGCCACCTTCGCGGGCGCCCGTCGAGCCATGGGTTGCTCTTGGGAGGCCGGAAGGTAGGCGGAGAAAAAACTTTGTCAAGGAAAGTTGGTTTAGGCCCCTGAAATCCGTCGCAAACGAGCCGGCGTAGGTTCTTCGAGGGCAGGGGGGGAGAGGGCAGTCCCTCCCGTAGACCCGGTTCAGTCGCAGCTCGCTCCACTGGACTCGAAGCTCACTCCGTCCAGGTCGAAGACGAAGCCGTAGTTGTAGATCTCCTCGTAGAACTCGATGGCGACGATCTTCGTCCAGTCGATGCCGTCGTCGTACCAGCCGGTGCCACTGCCATCGAGCTTCAGCGTCTTGTACTGCCACACCGTCGGCTGTCTGGTCGCCCAGTAGGTCTCCGTATCCGTGTCGACGCCTGCCGTCACTCCGTTGGCGTCCTCGAACTGGATGCCCTGGAAGTGACTCAGGTCATTCGTGTCGAGGCGGACTGCGTAGCGCAGCTCGTCCTTCCCAGTGGCGTCGATCGGGGAGCCCGTCGGCGCGGTGTACCGAATGTACTGGCGGGCGTACGCACCGGTCGTGACTCGCAGGAACTGGTTCCCTGCGGCAGGGCCGTCGCTGGTCCCCAGGATCTCTAGCGTGAAGCTGGTCTGGCCATCGTGACGAGTCGACCACCGCGCAGTGAGATCCGTTCCCTCGACCAAATCGTCACAGCTGAGCCCGGTCGACCAGCCGCCGGTTCCCCCGGCGCTGTTCCCGGCGAACCCTCCGCTGCCCGCGGTGCCTCCGCTGGCACTACCGCCGCTGGCAGCGTTACCGCCAGAGCCACCGGCACCGCCGCTGGCCCCACACTGGCACTCGTCGTAGCCGGTGCCGCTGCTGTTACAGGTCTGGGCGCCCGTGCACGCTGCTGGTCCCAGGCAGGATTGGGTGGTGCCGGGGATGCAGTCGACCGTCTGCGAGGTCCTCGTGCTCGTGGAAGAGCAAGCGATCGGCAAGGTCGCCGCGAGCGACGCGAGCGCGAAGAAAGCAAATCCAAGTCGCATGGCCGAAAGCTATCTCTCGCTCGATGCGCTGACAAGTCGGCAAATTCTGCTGGCTGGGTCGGGCGTTTCCACACGTCAAACCGCACCTCGGCCGTTCCCACCGGCGAGCCGAGCCCTTGGGCTTCCGTCCTTGGGAGCTCTATCCGAGGCGCTGTGTAGCTGGTAGCCGTGGCGCTGGTAACCGCGGCGCTGGTAACCGTGGCGCTGGTAGCCGTGGCGTATCCGTGTGGATTCGAGCCCACGGGGGCGGGGGTGGCCGCGTCGGGCGGCCTCGCGCGGGACCGAGCGAGCCCCCGCGCCGTCGACCGGACGTGGGACCACGGCAGAATTCGTGGGACTTTTGCCCTTCGCGGAGCGCCTCCCGCGCGAATTCATTGAAGCCCGCGCTTGATTGTGCTGCAACCCGCGGGGGGGCGGTGCGCTTCCCACCACATTCAACAGTCGAGGTTCGAGACATGAGCGGCCATTCCAAATGGGCCACGATCAAGCGCAAGAAGGGTGCCAAAGACGCCCAGCGCGGCAAGCTGTTCACCAAGCTGAATCGAGAGATCGCCATCGCGGCGCGCATGGGCGGTGGAGACGAAACGGGCAACCCACGCCTGCGCAAGGCCATCCTCGCCGCCAAGAGCCAGGGCGTGCCGCAAGACAGCATCCAACGCGCCATCAACCGCGGGACGGGTGAGGTCGAAGGCGCCGTCTACGAGGAGATCGTCTACGAGGGCACAGGCCCTGGCGGCACCCTGTTCATGGTTGAAGGCGCCACCGACAATCGAAACCGCACGGCACCGGAGCTGCGCAAGATCTTCGAGAAGCACAACGGCGTGATGGGTCAGTCGGGCACCGCGGGTTGGGCCTTCGACTACCTGGGCAGCATCGTCCTCGACAAGGACAAGGTCACCGAAGACCAGCTGATGGAAGTCGCGGTCGAGGCGGGCGCCGAGGACTATCGCGACGAAGGCGAGGTCTGGGTGGTGTACACACCGCCCACGGATCTCGACCGCATCACGACGGCGATCGAGGAAGCCAAGCTGGAGGTCAAGGACTCGAGCCTGGTCTACGTGCCCAAGAACAAGAAGCCGGTCGATGGGCGGGATGCCGAGGTCTGCCTGAACCTGCTCGAGGCGCTGGACGATCACGACGACGTCCAGAACGTCTACGCAGACTTCGACATCTCCGACGAGGAGATGGCGCGCATCGCCGGCGACTGATCACGGTACAATCCCTACCTCATGGCGGGGGGGCGCGGGTGTTGCCTCGCGGCAATGCCCGCGTCGGCTTCAGGTGCCAGGAACTCGGAACACGACGCCGCTGAAATAGGTGAACACCGCGTGGCTGATCATGATCGGCGCCAGGCGACCGAGGCGCGCCGCCAAGAAGCTCCAGACCAGTCCGCAACCCAGCGCCGCCGCCGGCAGGAAGGGATTCAAACCTATCGGCTCCACCCGGGTCGCCCACATCGCGGGGACGACGGCGAGGGCATAGAGCAGCGCGGTCAGTATCCAGCCGCGCCTCACCCCCACCAAGCGCTCGGCGTGAGGCAGCACCAGTCCGCGCCACACCAGCTCTTCGAGCATGGCGATCAGCAGGATCGCCAGCGTCAGCCCGATGCTGGCCTGGATGACCTTGGCGTCTCCGACCTGGGTGAGGATGCGCATGACCCACACGCGATGCACTCCGTGCTCCGGGATCACCTGCTCGCGCACCACCCAGCCCGCGCCTACCAAGAGCAGGCCGAGCAGGCCGCCGAGTCCCACGTCACCCCAGCGCGGAGCCAGGCGCTCCGCCAGAACGCCCTCCTCCCAGAGATCGCGCAACGCGAGCGTCGCGAACACCAGGTAGGGCAGGCCGAGGCCGGCGTACATGGTCCAGGTGCCAGCGAACTGCTCCTGGAGGAAGTAGTAGTGGCTGGCACCGACGACCAGCACGATGATTGCGATGAGCGGCATCGATCAGCCTGTCTTGGGGGACTCGGAGAGCCGCGCGAGCACCCAGTCCAGGATGCGATCGGCCAGCTCTAGCTTGGGCATTTGAGGCAAGGGGAGCGTGTCGACGGGGCCAACCAGGCTCGCCAGGTTGTCTGACTTGCCAAAGCTGTCCTTCGCGTGATTCGCCACGACCAGATCCACGCGCTTCTTCTTGAGCTTCCCTCGCGCGTTCTCCACCATCTGATCCGGAGGGGCGGTCTCCACCGCGAACGCTACCAGAACGGGCCGCTGACCTTGCCGTGCGGCACCGATCTCGCTGATGATGTCGGGGTTCTGTGTCAGGTCCAGGCTGAGGCCGCTCTCGCCGCGCTTGAGCTTGCTGGAGTGCGTTTCCGTGGGACGATAGTCCCCGACCGCGGCACACATGATCAGAGCGTCGGCTTGATTCAGATCCGGGCCCACCGCCTGCCAGACCGCGCTGCGCATGGCGACCGCGCTGCGGACGTCGACGCGATGCACCGCATAGGGCGTCGAGAGCTCCACCGGGCCGCTGATCAACGTCACGTGGGCGCCCCGCTGTGCCGCGCGCTCCGCCAACGCGAAACCCATTTTCCCCGTGGAACGATTACTGATGAAGCGCACGGGGTCCACGTCTTCGACGGTCGGACCCGCCGTTATCACCACGTGGCGCCCGGCCAGCGCGTCTCGAGACAGCTGCGCCAGGATAGCGGCCTGAACCGTCTCCGGCTCGGACATACGCCCGACGCCGCTCTCGCCAGAAGCCACCTCACCGCTCTCGGGGCCCACGAAGTGGACGCGGCCGTCGCCGGTGAGCGTCGCCACGTTGCGCCTGGTAGCGGGATGAGTCCACATGCGCGGATGCATCGCTGGCACGACGAGCACGGGGCAGGTGGCGCACAGCAGCGTGGCACTCAGCACGTCGTCGGCGCGACCCTGAGCGAAGCGCGCGAGCCCGTCCGCCGTCGCGGGCATGACGACGATCAGATCGCTGTCCTGGGCGAGATCGACGTGTAGCTCTCCGCCGAGGTTCGGATCGAACATGTCGTCCAGCACGGGGTTCCCCGTGATGCCCGCGAAGGTCGCTGCGCCGATGAACTCACGGGCTGCGCGGGTCAGCACGACCTGCACCTCGGCGCCATCCTTGACCAGCAGGCGCGCGAGGATCGCGGCCTTGTAGGCGGCGATGCTGCCACTCACGCCGAGCGCGATGCGTCGCCCCGAGAGTCGTCCGCGTCGCGGCCCCGCAGAGGCCACGCGACCGCTGGCGAGCTGCGCGCTGGACTGTCGTGGCGGTGCGGAACGATCGCTCATGGGTGCGACCCTACTTTCCTCGCGGTGGCTCGGCAATTGCGAGTCAACCTCGTGCCCGCGGTTTCGGCGCGACGCTGATCCACGGACTCCCTCGTTCGCTGAAGCGCCAGGGCTTCTCTGCCCAGCTACCCGCGTAGTCGACGCCGACGCGCGCCGAGCGATCGACCCTCGGTCGCGTCGAAGTCGGCTCCTCGGCGAGCCAGAGCGGCGCACGGTCCAGCGAGTGGCCGTAGAGTTCGCGAGTGATACCCAGCGCCTGGGTGAGCTTGCCGGGTCCACTCAACAGCTGCGCATCGCTCGGCGCTCGCTTGGTGCGTGCGCTCCGGCGCGCTCGCATCGTCGCGAGGCCGAGCTTTGGTTCCAGCGCTCGCACGAGGACCGCGTGCGGCTCACCCTCTTCCCCCGCGACCACGTTGAGGTGATCGTGCATCCCGTAGATACGGAACACGTAGCAGAGACCTGCGGGGCCATACATCACCTCGGTGCGTGCCGTACGTCGGCCACCGAAGGAGTGAGCGGCAGCGTCTTCGGGGCCGCGATAGGCTTCGGTTTCCACGATCCTTCCGATCAGCAGCTCCCCATCGAGGGAGCGCACGACGAACTTGCCGATCAGCTCTCGTGCGACGGTGAGCACGGAGCGCTGACAGAAACCGCGGGGCAATGCCGCGAGGCGATCGGGGTCGAATGGGGTGTCGTGCATGACAAGCTCGTGCGCCCGACAACGCTATCCGCAGCTCGCAAAGCGCGCTACACCTGGAGCCGTGGATTCGACGCAGACCGTCTTGCTGGTGATGGCACTCATCGGCGGCATGCTGCTCCTGCAGCTGACGGTCTGGCTGCCGATCCTCTACTGGATGCGCAAGCGCTCGAGGGAGGAGGCCGAGGCCCTGGGGCGCGAGCTCGAGGCCAAGGGCGAGACGCTGGTGCTCGGTCCGGAGCCGGCCCTCTACCGTGGATCGAACGCCGGACACGGCAAGGTGCGAGGCAATGCGTTGATCGCCCTCACCAACAAGCGGCTGCTGGTGCGGCGTCTCGTCGGCGAGCCCATCGAAGTGCGGGTCGGCGAGATCGCTGGTGTGCGCGAGACGAAGTGGTTCCTCGGCGGGATGAAGGGCGGTCGCATGCATCTCGTGTTTCGCTTGCCCGGGGGAGGGGAGCTCGGCGTGATGCTGGACAAGCAGAAGCACGCAGAGTGGCTCCAGGATCTGCGCGCGCGCTTCGGCGAGGTCTCCCGAGTAGACGAGTGAGCGCACGCGCGCCGCGAGGCTAGCCGAAGCCCAGCAGCCGCCCGCCCTGGTAGACAGCGAAGCTGAAGACGTAGGCGAGCACCGTCATGTAAGTGAACATGAACAGCGGCCAGCGCCAGGTACGTGTTTCCCTGCGGACAACCGCCAGGGTGCTCATGCACTGACAGGCGATGGCGAAGAAGACCAGTAGTGAGAGCCCGACCAAGGGGGTGTAGGCTGGTTCGCCGTCTGCCTTGGTCTCCGCGCGGATCTTCTCTCTGAGCGGCTTGGCCTCGTCGTCCTCGGGCTCTCCGACGCCGTAGACCAGCGCCATGGTGGAGACGAACACCTCTCGCGCTGCGAAGGAGCCGATCAGTCCGACTCCGATCTTCCAGTCGAAGCCCAGGGGCTCGATCGCCGGCTCCATGCCCTTGCCAATGCGTCCCGCGTAGCTGTTCTCCAGCGCTTCTGCCTGGTGCGCCACCGGGTCGACGTTCGGAGGAGCCTCGCCCGCTCGTGGGAAGTAGAGCAGCGCCCAGAGCGCGACGGTGCAGACGAGGATCACCGTGCCAGCTTCCTTGAGGAAAGCAAAGGAGCGCTCCAGCATGGACCGCAGAATCGAGCGCAGGTTCGGGAAGCGATACGGAGGCAGCTCGAGGATCAGCGGGATGCGTCGACCCTTGACGGTGGTGCGGCCGAGCACCGCAGCGGATCCCAGGGTCATCACCAGGGCGAAGACGTACATCCCCACCATGAGCAAGCCCTGCACGGGCAGCAGCCCGAAGGCCTTGCTGGGCGGAAATAGCGCGCCGATGATCAGGGTGTAGACGGGTAGCCGCGCCGAGCAGGTCATCAGCGGGATCACGAGCATCGTGAGCAGGCGATCGCGTTGGCGCTCCATCGTGCGTGTCGCCATGATCGCCGGCACCGCGCAGGCGAAGCCGCTGAGCATCGGCACGAACGCGCGCCCGTGGAGCCCCAGCGATTTCATGATGCGGTCCATCAGGTACGCGACTCGCGCCATGTAGCCCGAGTCTTCCAGGAGCCCGATGAACAGGAACAGGAGCAGGATCTGCGGCAGGAAGACGATCACGTTGCCCACACCGCCGACGATGCCCTCACTCACGAGGTCGCGCAGAATCGACTCCGGAAACGTCCCGCGGATGAAGTTCTGCAACCACGCAACGCCACCCTCGATCAGGCCGATCGCGGGGTCGGCCCAGGCGAACAGGCTCTGGAAGACCACCAGCATGATGGCGATGAACACCAGGAACCCGAGCACGGGGTGCAGCAACCAACGGTCAATCCGCTCGGAAAAGGGTCGCTTGGGTGGGTGGCGATCGCGCTCACCGTGCACGCGCTCTGCCAAGCCGTCGAGGTACGCATAGCGGGCCTGGACGATCTCGAGATCGATGTCTGCGCCGTCGGCTTCGAGCTCCAGGCACTTCGCTCGCAACTCCGCAGGAATGTCGGTGAGTTCGTCGTCTGGTTCGATGCTGGTCAGGCCCCACAGCGCGAGGGCTTCGCGCCGCGCTTCCCGGTCGGCGTCCTCGACGTGATCGACACGCCAGTGCAGCCACTCGTCGGGCACCACCGTCGCCACCTGCTTCACCCGCTCACGTAGCGAGGCGGGGTAGTCCACCGCCAAGCGACGCGGGAAAGCGGGTCGCTCGAGCGCCTTGGCGACGCCGGTGCGGAGGTCCTCGACGCCCTGTCCCGTGCGTCCGTTGGTGGCCACGCAGGGGACGCCCAGCTCCTCTTGCAGGACCTCGAGTGACAGGGGTTCGTCGACCTCGTCCAGCATGTTGACCGCGACCACCAGCGGGAGGCGCAGCTCGATCAGCTGAAGAACCAGGTACAGGTTGCGAATCAGCTGACCGGCGTCGACGACGACGACGACCAGGTCCGGCGTGGGGTTCTGCGCGATCCCGAGCACCGAGGACAGCGCGATCTGTTCCTCGCCGGAGCGCGCGCTGAGCGAGTACGCGCCGGGGACGTCGACCAGGCGCGCCTGGGTCTTGTCGGGCAAACGCAGCTTCGCCTCGCGCCGCTCGACCGTTACGCCGGGGTAGTTGCCGACGCGCGCTCGCTCTCCGGAGAGGCGGTTGAACAGGCTGGTCTTGCCGACGTTCGGGTTGCCGATCAGTACCACCCACGGCTCGCCGCCGAGGGTCGCTCTGGCTACCCGGTCGAGCCCTGCCGCAGGCTCGACCGATTTCTGAGTCACGCGGCGCTTCCTTCTTCGTCGAGCTGGAGGGGATCCGCACCGGCGCAGCACGTGGCCACGGGCGCCGCTTGGTTCGCGCCGTCACGAGTGACGTGGATGAAGCGTGCCTCCGCGCGGCGAATGGAGAGGCTGCAGCCTCGCACCAGGAGCTCGACGGGATCGCCGAGGGGCGCCACGCGCTTGAGCTCGACGCGGGTGCCTGGCACGAGACCAAGCTCCAACAGGCGGCGGCGGAATGCACGCTCGCCAGAGACCTGCTGGATCCTGAGGTGCTCTCCGATGTGGGCGGTGTCGAGGGTCATCGGTCTACAGCTTCCTATTTGAATGTGGATTTCAAATTCAGCAAGCACGAGTGTGACGGTTGCTCGACGGCGACTTACCAAGCGTAATTATTTCAATGGGTTAACATGTGATGGGGGAGGCGACAGCGAGTGAGGCATCGGGTCGCACCCCAGGCCTTCGAGGGCGCAGAAGCGTGCTCCGCTCGAAGACGGCCGCCGTCGCTCATCGCGTAAGCGCTCGAGCGGCGCGCGAGGCGGCGCGTTGCGGAAAGCGCTGCCTCGAGTCGCTGACCCTGCTGGCGCTTTGCCGCAGCTCAGCTATACTGCGCGGAAATGGCCCACAAGCTCACGACGACGACCACTACTACCACCGCGGTTCGCGGTGGTCTGGTCGCGTGTACGCTGTGTTGCCGATGAACGCCTGAGAGCAACCGAACGAAGTCCACGTCAGACCGACCCCGCGGGCCGCGATGTCTCGAGTCGTGGGTCTTGCTGGTTGCGGCGGCTGTCCATGCCAACGCTCGGCTCTGACTCCCGCTGGGTGACGCTCCTCGAACGACGCGCGCGGTATCGCCGTGCGCCGGTGCGAACGAGCGCGTGGATCGGCACCTGGCGACTCGGAACTGTTTCCTTGCGGAGTCATAGCAGGAGGCCGCGCAGAGTCGCGGAAAGAGTGCCATGGAAAGCCCGAATCTCATCTCACCCCCGAACGAACACGCAGAATCATCTCAAGAGCCCCAGGGCGCCGTGGAGGCGCAGCATGCCTCGCTCGACGCCAGCGATCATCGCGCGCTGGCGAGGCGCATGGGCCTGTTTCACCAGGAGCCCAGCGCTCCCGGCATGGTGTTCTGGCACCCCGCTGGGTGGCAGCTGTACCGCGCCCTCGAAGGCTTCGTGCGCCGAGTCATGGAGCGCGACGGCTACGCCGAGGTGCGTTCACCTCAGCTGATGCGGCGCGCGGTATGGGAAGCCAGCGGTCACTGGGCGCATTTCCGTGAGAATATGTTCTGCCTTGGCGACAGTGACGCCCCCGACGAGTCGGCCCTGAAGCCCGTGAGTTGCCCCGGGCACCTGTCGGTGTTCAAGGCGATGGTGCCGTCGTATCGGGATCTGCCGCTCAGGCTCTCGGAGTTCGGCCTGGTGCATCGCGACGAGGCGGGAGGTGCGTTGCAGGGGTTGCTTCGCCTGCGCCAGTTCACACAGGACGACGGCCACATCCTGTGCGCGCCGGAGCAGGCCGAGTCCGAGGTCGAGCGCTTCCTGAGCGGTGTCTTGCCGTTCTATCGCGCCTGCGGCTTCGAGGAGCTCGCGGTGGCGCTCTCCACACGGCCTCCGGATCGAGCGGGCAGTGACGCGGAGTGGGACCAGGGTGAGGCACTGCTCGCGCGCGTGCTCGATCGCCTGGGCTGGAAGTACGTGGTGCAGCCAGGAGCCGGCGCCTTCTACGGGCCGAAGCTCGAGTTCGGCATGCGCGATCGCCAGGGGCGCGAGTGGCAGTGCGGCACAATCCAGTTCGATCTGTTCATGCCGAGTCGCTTCGGCGTGGCCTACGTGGCGAGCGATGGTTCGCGCCAGCGCCCGGTGATGCTGCATCGAGCGCTGTGCGGGAGCCTCGAGCGCTTCCTCGGCATCCTGCTCGAGCACCACGCCGGGCGACTGCCGCTGTGGTTGGCGCCGCGGCAGGTTCGGGTGTTGCCGATCTCCGAGGCTCAGGGGGAAGCGGCGCAGGGGCTGGCGCGTGAGCTACGGGCACGATGTATCCGCGTGGATGTGGACCTGTCCGCGGAGAGCCTAGGTCGTCGCGTCGCGCTGGCGCACAAGGCCGGGGTCGCGGAGCTGGTCGTGCTGGGGGCCCGGGAGGTCGCCGAGGACAAGGTCGCGCTGCGCTCCGGTGCCGAGCAGCGCGTTCTGTCCCGGCAAGAG
This sequence comes from Polyangiaceae bacterium, assembly GCA_041389745.1. GTDB lineage: Bacteria > Myxococcota_A > Polyangia > Polyangiales > Polyangiaceae > JAHBVY01. Next base: position 21,288 of record JAWKRF010000036.1, on the reverse strand, counting down.
TTCCTCGAGGAAATAAGCCGCCGCGGAGCGTTGCCGGATCTCTGAGATCTGGGGGTGAGGGATGCGCCGCGGGTCGCGTCCCTCACTCCGTCTCCTCCTCGTGTTCTGCGCTCTCGCAGTCCTCATGCCCCGGCTTGCCCTTGACCACGCGATTTCCGTACTGGGGTGGCGGGCAGGTGTGCACCGGAGCTGATTTCTTGCCGGGCGTGGTCTGCTTTTCGCTGAGCGGTTGTTCGCGGGGCGGTGGCTTCGGCGCAGGGCGCTGCGTGCTGCAGGCGGCGAGGAACAGGCCCACGGTGGGTGCGATGCGGATCCAGAGTCGAAGGTGAGCCATCGGGGGCGAGTCTAGCAGGCGTCGTCCGCGCATCCACCGACTCAACTTCGGGGCACGACCACCGCGGCGCCTCGGATGGCGTCGTGCTTCAGATCCATCAGCGCTCGCGCGGCCTGTTCGAGGGGGTAGGTGCGAACACTGGTCGAGACACCGACTCGGGCCGCTTCCTCGAAGAAACGTCGTCCGTCTTCGCGGGTGTTGTTGGTCACCGAGAGGATGGTCCGCTCCTGGTACAGCTTCGCGTAGTCGAGGCTGGGGATCGGGCTCATGTGGATGCCTCCGAGCACCAGCACGCCGCCGCGATCCAGCGCGCTCAGCGCTGGCGGAACCAGCTCTCCCGCGGGTGCGAAGATGATGCTCGCATCGAGGGGAGTCGGCGGCTCGTCGCTCGCGCCTCCCACCCACTCGGCGCCGAGCTCCGCCGCCAGCTTCTGATGGCGCGCTTGGTCACGAGTGCAGACGAAGACGCGCGCCCCCCGCGCTCGGGCGATCTGGATCGCGATGTGTCCTGCGGCGCCGAAGCCGTAGATCCCGAGCCGCGCGCCATCCCAGCGCCCTTCGAGGCCAGTGCGAGCGAGGCAGCGATAGCCGATGATGCCGGCGCAGAGCAGGGGCGCTGCGTGGACGGCGGAGAGCGAATCCGGGATCGGGTAGGCGAATCCAGGGGCCGCGGTCACGAACTCGGCGAAGCCGCCGTCGCGCGTCCAACCGGTGAACTCCGGAGTCAGGCAGAGGTTCTCGCGCTCGCTGCTGCAGAAGCGACAGTCGCCGCACGTATCCCCGAGCCAGCCGAGACCCACACGCTCACCAACCTTCGGCCCAGCTCCGTCGCGAGCGGCGGTCACCACGCGTCCGACGACCTGGTGTCCGGGAATGACGGGCGAGCGGCGAACCTCGAGATCCCCTTCGGTGACGTGGAGGTCGGTGCGGCAGACACCGCAAGCCTCGACCTGGACGAGGATCTCTCCAGGTCGTGGTTCTGGCGTTGGGACTTCGAGGAGCTCCAGGCGGTCGAGCGCGATCGGGCCTGGCTCACGCAGGATGGCGGCGAGCATTGCGTAGTGTTTCCAGGTTTGAAGTGGAGGATCGCACCTTGGTGCGACGGACCTCAGCCTAGCGCCGACGAGCGCGGCATGCATGAGCCACGATCGGCTCCCTCGTTGCTCCGCGGAAGCGCCGGCAACATTTGGACGACCCGATGCGGCCTGGTACGTGGCTTGCTTACCTCGCGGCGTGGCAGCAGACGGAGTGATACGAAAAGCGGGCGCAGCTCCTGGGCTGCAGCCGAATTTGCGGGACTACGACTCGGCGCGCGCAGGGTTTTCCTGGGATGAGGCTCGAGGAGCGCTGGAGGGTCTGCCCGGAGGCGGCCTGAACATCGCTCATGAGGCGCTGGATCGCCATGTCGCCGCCGGACGCGGGGAACACATCGCGCTGCGCTGGCTCGGCAAGGCCGGAGAGCAGCGCGACTTCAGCTATGCGGATCTAGCCCGGCGCACCAATCAGTTCGCGAACGCGCTCTCGGAGCTCGGGATCCAAGCCGGGGAACGGGTCTACGCTCTCTGCGGACGCGTGCCCGAGCTGTACGTCACGGCGCTCGGGACCCTGAAGCGGCAGGCGGTGTTCTGTCCTCTGTTCAGCGCGTTCGGCCCCGAGCCGATCCGGGCGCGTCTCGAGATCGGTGATGGGCGCGTACTGGTCACCACCGAGGGCCTGTACCGACGCAAGGTGGCCGCGATTCGCGAAGCGTTGCCCAAGCTCGAGTACGTGATCCTGGTGGACGCCGAGGGAGCTCCCGAGGGCACGCTGGCCTGGGGCGCGCTGGTGGACACCCAGAGCGCGGAGCTCGAGATCCAGGCAACGGATCCGGAGAGCATGGCGCTCCTGCATTTCACCAGTGGAACCACCGGCGCGCCCAAGGGCGTCGTGCACGTTCATCAGGCCGTGGTGATGCATCACCTGACGGGCCTCCTGGCGCTCGATCTGCACCCAGAGGACGTCTTCTGGTGCACCGCCGACCCTGGCTGGGTCACCGGCACGTCCTACGGCATCATCGCGCCGCTCACCTCGGGCGTGACGCTGATCGTCGACGAGGCGGAGTTCGACGCGGAGCGCTGGTACCGTATCCTCGAGGAACAGAAGGTCAGCGTCTGGTACTCGGCGCCGACGGCGATCCGCATGTTGATGAAGGTCGGCGCCGAGGTGGCACGGAGGTATGATCTCTCCAGGGTGCGCTTCATGGCCAGCGTCGGCGAGCCGCTGAATCCAGAGGCGGTGATCTGGAGCAATCAGACCTTCGGCCAGCCGTTCCACGACAACTGGTGGCAAACCGAGACCGGCGGCATCATGATCGCCAACTACCGCTCCATGGATGTGCGCCCTGGATCCATGGGGAAGCCAATGCCAGGGATCGAGGCGGCCATCGTGCGCGTCGAAGGCGAGGGAGCGGCGCGCGAAGCGCGAGTCATCCAGGAGCCGGGGGTCGAAGGCGAGCTGGCGCTGCGGCCGGGGTGGCCCAGCATGTTTCGCGGCTATCTGCACAACCCCGAGCGCTACGCCAAGGCGTTCGTGGACGGCTGGTACCTGAGCGGCGACCTGGCGAAGCGGGACGCCGACGGCTACTTCTGGTTCGTCGGGCGCGCCGACGACCTGATCAAGACGGCGGGTCACTTGATCGGACCATTCGAGGTGGAGAGTGCCTTGATGGAGCACCCCGCCGTCGCGGAGGCAGGAGTCATCGGTAAGCCGGATCCGGTCGCCATGGAGATCGTCAAGGCGTTCGTCGCCCTCAAGCCCGGATACGAGCCGGGCGAGGCGCTGCTGCGAGAGCTGATCGGTCACGCGCGGAAGCGCCTGGGGGCCGCCGTGGCACCCAGGGAGATCGAGTTCACGACGGGGCTACCCAAGACCCGCAGCGGGAAGATCATGCGCCGGCTGCTCAAGGCGCGTGAGCTGGGGCTACCCGAAGGAGATACGTCCACCTTGGAGGGCAACACATGACGGACGCCAAACGACACGGTCTCGGACTCTTGCGGCAGCTGATCCTGGTGCGCCGCTTCGAAGAAAAATGCGCCGAGATGTACTCCCTCGGCAAGATCCGCGGCTTCCTGCATCTGTACATCGGTGAAGAGGCCGTGGCGGTGGGGGCGATGAACGGCCTCGCTCCGGAAGACAACGTGGTGGCCACCTATCGTGAGCACGGCCACGCGCTGCTCCGAGGCACCTCTCCCGAGGCGGTGATGGCGGAGATGTTCGGCAAGCAAAATGGCTGCAGTCGCGGCAGAGGTGGTTCGATGCACCTCTTCGACGTGGAGCACCGCCTGTACGGCGGCCACGCCATCGTCGGTGGTGGGCTTCCGGTGGCCGTGGGGCTCGCCCTCGCGGACAAGCTTCGAGGCCGCAAGGCACTCACGGCTTGCTTCTTTGGCGATGGAGCGGTGGACGAGGGTGAGTTTCACGAGTCCCTCAACCTGGCAGCGCTGTGGAAGCTACCGGTGCTGTTCGTGTGCGAGAACAACCGCTACGCCATGGGGACCGCGCTCGAGCGTCACGAGTCGGTGACCGATCTGAGCCGCAAGCCCGCGGCGTACGGCATCTCCGCCGAGCACGTCGACGGCATGTCCGTGCGCGCGGTCGAGCAAGCGGTGAGAAGGGTCGCGGAGCGCGTGCGTGAGGAGCAGCGACCGTACTTCCTCGAGGTCATGACCTATCGCTTCCGCGCGCACTCGATGTACGACGCAGAGCTGTATCGCGACAAGGCGGAGGTGGAGGACTGGAAGAGCCACCACGACCCGATCGCGGGCTTCATCGCGGAGCTGCGCGCGGAGGATGTGCTCAGCGACGCGGAACTTGCCGACATCGAGGCCGACGTCGCGCGGGCTGTCGAGGCGGCGGTGCGTGCCGCGGAGGAAGGGCCGCTCGAGCCGGTCGCGGATCTGCTCAAGGATGTCTACACCGAACAGCAGGGGCTGGCATGACGACGAAGACTTACCGTGAGGCAATGCACGACGCGCTGGAACGCGCCTTGCACGAGGATCCGCGGGTGTTTCTGATGGGCGAGGACGTGGGCCGCTATGGTGGCGCCTACGGAGTCAGCAAGGGCCTGCTCGCCGAGTTCGGACCCGAGCGCATTCGCGACACGCCGCTATGCGAGTCGACCTTCGTGGGGGCCGGGATTGGCGCGGCGCTGGGCGGCATGCGGCCCATCGTCGAGGTGATGACCGTCAACTTCAGCTTGCTGGCCCTGGATCAGGTCGTGAACAATGCGGCCACGCTGCGGCACATGTCTGGTGGGCAGCTCAGCGTGCCCCTGGTGGTGCGCATGGCGACCGGTGGCGGCAAGCAACTGGCCGCGCAGCACAGCCACAGCCTCGAGGGTTGGTACGCTCACGTTCCCGGGATCAAGGTGCTCAGTCCGGCGACGCCCCAGGATGCTTACGGCATGCTGTTCGCTGCGCTGCAGGATCCGGACCCCGTGTTCATTTTCGAACACCAGCTGCTGTATGCGACCGAAGGAGAGCTGGATGTCGACGCGCCGTTGCCGCGCATCGGCGAGGCGAAGGTGGTGCGCGAGGGCGACCAGATCAGCCTGATTACCTACGGCGGGTCGCTCCACAAGTGCCTGACAGCGGCGGCGGAGCTGGAACGCTCTGGAATCCGCGCGGAGGTGCTCGACTTGCGGAGCCTGCGTCCGCTGGACCTCGACGCGATCCTGGCCACGGTCTCCAAGACCCATCGCGCGGTGATCGTCGACGAAGGCTGGAAGACGGGCAGCCTGGCGGGGGAGGTCGCGGCGATCCTCGCCGAGCGGGCGCTGTACGAGCTCGACGCGCCGGTGCTCCGGGTTTGTTCCGAGGAGGTGCCCATCCCCTACGCAAAGCACCTCGAGGACGAGGCGCTACCTCAGGTTTCGGACATAGTTATTGCCGTGCGGCAAAGTTTGGAGGGTCGTGGCTGACTTCTTGATGCCTTCCCTGGGAGCGGACATGACCAGCGGCGTGCTGACCAGCTGGCTCAAGCAGCCGGGGGACAGCGTGAGGCGCGGCGACATCATCGCCGAGGTCGAGACCGACAAGGGCATCATCGAGGTCGAGGTCTACAGCGACGGTTTGGTCGAAGAACTCCTCGTCGAGCCCGGTGTCAAGGTGCCCGTTGGGACTCCGCTGGCGAAGATCCGCGAGCCGGGTGAGACCCAGGCCCGCCCCGAGGCGTCCGCGATGTCGAGCGCCACGCAGGCACCTGCTCCCGCGCTCGAGTCCGCACCGGTCTCCGGGGCGTCCGGTGCGGTGCCCCCTGACCGGCTGCGCGTCAGCCCCGCGGCCAGGCGCCTGGCGCGTGAACTGGAGGTCGACCTCGCCGGGGTTCAAGGCAGCGGTCGAGGCGGAGCGATCCAGCTCGATGATATCCGCGCGGCATCAGATCGGGTGGGCTCGAACGCTCGGGCGCCCGCTCCTCCTGCTCTCGAGCCCGCAGACACGAAAGCGCGCATGCGCGCCGCCATCGCTGCGGCGATGAGTCGCTCGAAGCGCGAGATCCCTCACTACTACGTCAGCACGTCGCTGGACGTCTCGACCCTTTCCGCGTGGCTCGACGCGCACAACGCCGGGCGTCCGCCGCCCGAGCGCCTGATTCCCGGGGTGGCCTTCGTGAAGGCCACGGCGCTGGCGCTGCGGGAGTTTCCCGATCTGAACGGGCGCTGGGAGCAAGGGGTCGTGCACAACCCGGAGATCCACGTCGGGGCGGCCATCGCCCTCCGAGGCGGCGGCTTGGTCGCGCCGGCCCTCCACTCGGCGGACACGAAGTCGCTGGGCCAGCTGATGATCGACTTCCGAGATCTGGTGGAGCGTGCGCGACGGGGACAGCTGCGCTCCAGCGAGTTCACGGATGCCACGGTCACCGTGACCAGCATGGGGGAGCGCGGCGTAGAGACCGTGTTCGGCGTGGTCAATCCGCCACAGGTCGCCATCGTCGGCTTTGGTAAGATCGTCGAGCGGCCCTGGGTGAGGTCTGGAGAGATCCGGGCCACTCCCGTCGTCACCGTCAGCCTGAGCGCGGATCACCGGGTCAGCGACGGTCACCAGGGGGCGATGTTCTTGAATCGCATCGAGAGCCTGCTGCAGGAGCCAGGAGCGCTATGAACGAGCGACAGATCAAGGAGGCGGTGTTTGAGGCGATCGTGCGCGTTGCACCGGAGGCCGATCCGGCGCAGGGATCCCTGGCTCAGCCGATTTCCGCGAGGAGCTGGACATCGACTCGATGGATTTCTTGAATGTGGTCGTCGCGCTGCACGAGACGCTCGGAGTGGACATCCCGGAGGTGGACTACCCGAAGCTCGTGAGCCTGGACGCGGCCGTCGCATACTTGAAACAGAAGGTTGGCTGACGGCACACTGCAGCCAAAGAGCACGCCGCCTGCTGGGCGGTCGAAAGGAGGTACCATGAGCTGGCTACTACTGGTTGGCGACGCGCGTCGAGCGCGTGTGTTCGAGGTCAAGCGTCCCGATGAGGATGCGACGCATCCGCGCTTCGAGCTGAAGGAGCTCGTCGATCTGACGGAACCCGAGGCGGGGCTGGCGGGGCACGAGCTGTTCAGCAACACCAAGGGTCGGAATCGGGCCAACGAGGGCATGGCGGTGCATGGCTACGACGATCATCGTGGAGGGCACCGCGAGGAACAGCACGCGCGCTTCGCCCGGCGCATTTCCACTGACGTCTTGCAGCGCGTGAGCGAGCTCGACGCGCGGCGACTGATGATCGTCGCTCCGGCGAAGACCCTGGGGCATCTCCGCGCGGAGTTGACGTCGAAGCTGCCGGACAAGGTCTCCGTGGACGAACTCGAAGAGGATCTGAGCTGGCACCCGACGCCGCGGCTGCGGGACGAACTCACCCAGCGCGGGCTGTTGCCCGAGCCGCCTGCGGCGTAGTCTGGCGACTTGCCTCACCCCCGATCCAAGCAACCGGAGCAGCTAAGCCCTTGGAGTCTGAGCGTCGAGGAGGTGCTCGCACGCTGCGAGACGACGCGGGCAGGACTCGATGTCGCCGAGGCGCGCGAACGCCACCTTCGACAGGGAGCGAATCGACTACGGGCTCACAAGCCTCGTAGCTTGCTGGCGATCCTCGTCGCGCAGCTCCAGAGCGTGCTCGTGGTGCTGCTCGCGCTGGCGGTCGTGGCTTCCTTCGCTCTCGGGCGCGTACTGGAGGGCGTCGCGGTGGGGCTCGTCATCGTCGTCGACACCGTCATCGGCTTCGCCATGGAAGCCCGAGCCACGCGCTCGATGGAGGCACTGCGCCAGCTCGGGCAGGTGATGGCGACGGTGCGGCGGAAGGGAGACCACCTGCGGGTGCCGGCGAGCGAGCTGGTGGTCGGTGATCTGGTCGTGCTGGAGGCGGGGGACATCGTCAGCGCCGACCTGCGCATCGTGGAAGCGAGCAAGCTGCAGGTCGACGAGTCACTCCTGACGGGTGAATCCCTGCCAGTGGACAAGGGGGTGAGGGAAAACCACGCGGAAACGCTGCTGGCGGAGAGGAGCGCCATGCTCTTCAGTGGCACCAGCGTGACGCGGGGCGCGGCAGAAGGTGTCGTGGTCGCCATCGGCATGCAGACGGAGCTGGGACAGATCTCGCGCCTCGTCGCCGAGGTCAAGGACGAGGCGACACCCCTGGAGCGTCGACTGGAAGAGCTCGGTCGCAAGCTGTCCTGGCTCACCCTCGCCGTAGCCCTCGCCGTCGCCCTGGTCGGCGTCGTCAGCGGCAGGCCGCCGCTGCTGATCCTCGAGACGTCCATTGCGCTCGCGGTGGCTACCGTCCCCGAGGGGCTGCCGATCGTCGCGACCCTGGCGCTGGCGCGTGGCATGGCGCGCATGGCACGGCGCAACGCGCTCTGTGCACGGCTCGCCGTTGTGGAGACGCTCGGGGCCACGAGCGTGATCCTCACGGACAAGACCGGGACCCTCACCCAGAACCGGCTCGCGGTCGAGGAGCTGGTGATCGACCATCAGCGGATCGTCGTGGAGTGCTTGGGCGGCGAGTCAACGGCGCAGTTCTTTCATGATGGCAGAGCGTTGCGGGGCCAGCTGCAGGAGTTGCTCGGGCGTGCGCTGCGCGCCGGGGTGCTGTGCAACGACGCGCACGTGACACCGGCGGGCGAGGGGGTCGGCGAACCCCTCGAGGTCGCGCTGCTGATGGCAGGAGGGAAGGCGGGACTCGACGCCGAAGCGTTGAAGGAGCGCTTGCCAGAAATCCGCGAGGAAGCGTTCGATCCGGAGACTCGCATGATGGCGACGTTCCACGAACAGGAGGACGCGGGGCTGCTGGTTCAGGTCAAGGGAGCTCCTGAGGCCGTGATCGCAGCCTGTCGTCGCGCGGTCACGCGCAGGGCGACGGTCGTGCTGGATGAGAAGCGGCGTGGCCAGTGGCTCGACCACAATCGCCAGCTCGCCTCGAGGGGGCTGCGCGTGCTGGCGCTGGCCGAGGGAGTCGTCGCCGATCGGGACGACGCACCCTATCGAGACCTCACCTTGCTCGGCCTGGTCGCGATGGCGGACCCGCCGCGCTCCGAGGTGCGTCAGGTGATCGACGACTGCCGCGCCGCCGGGGTGCGCGTGGTCATGGTGACGGGGGATCAGGCTCAAACGGCGCTGCGGGTGGCGGAGTCGGTGGGGCTCGTCGAATCGGGGACGGAGGCTTGCGTGCTGGGTGTCGATCACGAGCTGTCCAGGCAGGAGCAGCAAGAGGTCGCCCAGGCCAGCGTGATCGCTCGAACTTCGCCGCGTCAGAAGCTCGAGGTGCTAGCGACCCACCAGCGGCGTGGCGCCGTGGTTGCGATGCTGGGAGATGGTGTGAACGACGCCCCGGCGCTGCGACGTGCGAACATCGGGGTAGCCATGGGGAGGGGCACCCAGGTGGCGAAGGAGGCCTCCGACCTGGTGCTCAACGACGATCGCCTGTCGACCGTGGTGGTGGCCATCGGTGAAGGTCGGGTGATCTTCGAGAACATCCGCAAGTTCGCGCTCTACTTGCTGTCGTGCAACGCCAGCGAGCTCGGCGCCGTCGGCGTGGCGGCTTTGATCGGCCTGCCGCTCCCCGTGTTGCCGCTGCAGATCCTGTTCCTGAACCTCGTGACCGACGTGTTCCCGGCGCTCGCGCTGGGAGCCTGTGAGGGTCAGTCGCGAGCGCTGAAGCTCGCGCCGCGTCCCTCCGACGAGGGGGTGCTGGAGCGACGGCACTGGCTCGCCATCGGTGGCCACGGCGCGGTGATCGCGGCCACGGTGCTCGGTGCTCTGCTGGTCGCGACCTACGTGCTCGAGCTGCCTGCGGAGAGCGCCGTCAGCGTGTCGTTCGCGACCCTCGGCTTCGCGCAGCTGACGCACGTCTTCAACATGCGTGGAGAAGACTCCCCGGCGATCTCGAACGAGGTCACCCGGAACCTCTGGGTGTGGGGTGCGGTCTTGCTGTGCTCGGTCTTGCTGCTGCTGGCGCTCTACGCGCCCCCCCTCGCCGCGGTGCTCGGCACGCGAGCGCTGGACGCTCGAGGCTGGTCCGTCGTGGGGGCGGCCAGTGCGACGCCGCTCCTGTTCGGTGGGCTCCTGCGCCTACTGGTTCGGCGGCGGACTGGCGCTGCGTAGCGCCTGCGCGCCGGCGACGGCCTCCAGCAGCTCACTGGTGATGCGTTCCTGACGAGCCGTGCGCCAGTTCTGGGCGAGCTCGTCGAGTCGACGGTCGCAGGCCAGCTTCGCTCGTTCAGCTGCTAGCATCCGTGCGGAAATTTCGCTGCACAGGGACTCGGCCACGGCCGCGATCAGCTCACCGCTGACGGCCTCCACCAGCACCGCGTCAGCGACTTCTTCTGGGGGGGAGAACGTGTCGGGAGGAAAGTCGAGCAGCGCGCCACGGCGGAAGACCAGCCTTTGGGCGTGCAGCTGCCCGCTGGCGTTGGCCATGTGATGCAGGACGACCGATCGCTCGGCTGCATGCCGGAGGAGGGCGGCTGCGACGGAGCGTCCCACCGTGTCCACGTCGCCGATCGCGCTCGCTCCCGGCAGGCTGAACAAGACGCGATCGGCGACCTCGGGGTCACGCAGCGCCACCTCTGTGAAGCGCGCGCCGACCAGGCCGAGCGCTCCAGTCGGCGGCAGCGCGCGCGCAGTGCGGATCGGCAGCGCGCCGGAGTAGGAGCGTTCAGGGCCGATCACCAGGTGAACCACGTCCCGCGCTGGGCCCGCGTCAGCAGGCAGCGTCAGTCGAGACAGCGTTCGATCGATCCACTCCACGTAGCTGCGGGCCTCCCTCGCCGAGGCCTCGGCGAGGGGTAGCTCCGAGCGGGCCAACGACCAGATCGCGTGCACGACCTCTCGCACCGACGCGACCGCGGCGGAGCGGCGCTCGATGGTCTCGATGTCCTGGGGGTCACTCGACATCGATCGTCACCTCGATCGCTCGTGCGTCGTCGCTCGGGTAGCCGTGGTCCGCCAGCTCCGAGATCGCACGCTCGACGGCGAGCCGTCCGTCGGCAGGAAGCGTCGCGTCCCGTTCGACGCCGAGCCTGACGCTCGCCAGATCGTGCTCGGTGGTTCGGATCAGGGCCTCCGCGAAGCCGGGGACGGCATTTACGGGAACGCGTAGTAGCTCGGGCGCTTGAGCGAGCACCAGGCGCGCGACCTCCTCCCAGACGCCGAGCGGCTGGAGGCGGGGCGCGCGAAGCAAGGCGCGGATGCGTCTCCCCGTCTCGATGCGCGCCTGGGTCTCTGTCTCCAGCCGGGTGCCGAGACGACTGAAGCTCTCCACCTCGAGGAACGAGGCGTACTCCAGGCGCAGACGGCCGGCGAGCTCGCGAAACGCGGGCGCCTGCGCGCGGGAGCCGACACGGCTCACCGAGAGGCTCGCGTCAATTGCAGGTTTCTGCCCGGATACGAACAGCTCGCGTGAGAAGACCAGCTGACCATCGGTGATCGAGATCAGGTTCGTCGGGATGTACGCGTTCAGACGCCCGCCCTCCAGGACCGCGACCGGGAGCGCGGTCAAGGAGCCCCCCCCCGCGTCCGTGGACAGCTGCGCGGCGCGCTCGAGGAGACGCGCGTGCAGGTGGAAGATGTCCCCCGGGTAGGCCTCGCGCCCGGGCGGTCGGTGCAGGAGCAGTGAGAGTTCCCGCCACGCGATCGCGTGAGCCGAGAGGTCATCGTAGACCACCAAGGCGTGCTCCCCTCGGTGCATGAAGTACTCGCCAATGGCGGTTCCAGCGAATGGGGCAAGGTAGCGCATGCCGGGCGGCAGATCGTCAGGTGCCGCTACGACGACCCAGCGTCCGCCGGCTTCGCGCAGACGCTCGACTAGCTGCCACGTTTCCACGCGGCGTCTGCCTACCGCGACGTACACTCCGACGACATCGGTTTCCCGCTGGCGCAGCAGAGCGTCCAGAACGAAAGCCGTCTTGCCGGTCCCCTCGTCGCCCACCACCAGCTCTCGCTGACCACGCCCGACGGGGAACATCGAATCGACGGCGAGCACCCCGGTGTAGAGCGGCGTGTGTACGTCCGTGCGCTCGAAGATGCGTGGCGCCTGACGCTCGAGGGGCATCAGCTCGTGGGGCGGCTCTAGAGGTAGGCCGTCGACGGGGCGTCCGAGCGGATCCACGACGCGCCCGAGCAACTCGTCTCCAACGGGGATCGCTGCCGTCTGCTGGAAGGAGCGGACAGGCGCGCCGACATCCGCCTGGTCTGGACGCTGGAGCAGCACGGCCTCCACCGCGCTCGGACGCAGACCGAGCACCAGCGCCGTGCCGTGACGGCCGATGCGCAGCACTTGCTCGGCGCTCGCGCCAGGCAGGCCGCCGATGCGCACCACCCCATCGGCCACACTGAGCACACTGCCTTCTTCACGCGCGGGGATCTGGAAGTGGTACTCGTCCGCGACGCGCGTCATCGCGCTGCCCACGGAGCGTGCCAGCGTCTGCAGCGGCGACTCAGGCAACCCGAGCCTCCTGCTCGAGCAGACCTCGCACGCGGTCGCGGAAGACGTCCAGCTGACCCAGGATCGAGGCGTCCAGCACCAGGTGCCCCACGCGCAGCACGACGCCTGCAATCAACCCTTCGTCGTCCCGCAGCACCATGTGTGGCGGCTGCTCGAGGCACGCGGCGAGCGCATGGCGTAGTCTGCCCACGGACTCGCTCGACGGCAGGTGCGCGAAGGTGGCTTCCACTTCCTCCGCGCCCGTCGCGCGGAGCTCGTCGCGGCGTCGTTCGACCTCCTCCAGCAGGCGTTCGAAGATCGCGGTGTCCGCCCCGTCGGGAGAGATCTCCATCAGCATGCGCCCAGCGATCTGGGCGCCGTGCTCCACCGCAAGCTCACGCACCCAGTTGGCCGCTGCTTCACGCTCCACGCTGAGCATGCGGCGGGCGCGGGCGCGCTCGGCATCGGCGTCCTCACGAGCCTGCGCCAGGAGCCGAGCGCGCTCTTCCGAGGCACGATGGGTTGCCTCACGGAGGACCTCGTCGCGCAGGCTCTCGATGTCACGTCGCAGCGCCTCGGCTCCGGCCTCGCGCTCCCGAGTGTCGAGCAGCGCAGCAGCCAGCTCGTCCTCCTGGCGCTTGAGCTCGTCCCGGCGCTGCTGCACACCCTTCTTCAGCGGTTTGAAGACCAGGCGATTCAGGATCCACATCAGGACCAGGAAGTTCGCGATCTCGAAGATGAAGCTGGTCAGTGAGAAGCCCATGGAATCCTCACGGCAACAGTGGGTTGGCGAAGAGCAGGATCAGCGCGATCACCAGGCAGTAGATCGCGGTCGACTCGACCATCGCGAGACCGACGAAGAGCGTGCGGGTGATGTTGTTGCTCGAGTCGGGCTGCCTCGACATGGCTTCGAGGGCGCTGGACACGGCGCGCCCTTCGGCGAGCGCTGGACCGATGGAGCCGATGGCCATGGTCAGGCCTGCGGTGATGATGCTCGCGATGGCGATCCAGTCCTGGGCTGTCATGAGGTCTCTCCCTTCGAGAGGATGGGTTGGCGTTCCGCGCTCTCGAGGGAGCTGGCGGCGAACACCAGCGTGAGAACGCCGAAGATGTAGGCCTGAACCACGGCCGTGAGCGCCGACAGCAGCATCAGCGGCACCGGGATCAGCAGTCCGGCGAGGTAGAGGAAAATCGCGCTCACCAAGGCGCCGCTCAGCATGTTGCCGAACAGGCGCAGCGCCAGGGCGAGCGTGCGGCTGACCTCGCCGATCACGTTGAACGGCAGGAGAAATGGGCTCGGTTCGATGTAGCGTTTCAGGTAGCCAAGCCCGCGCTGCCTCAAGGCGTAGACATGGCCAGCGCCGAAGGAGATCACGGCAAGCGCCGCTGCCAGGGAGAGATCCCGAGTGGGACTCGCCAGGCCGGGCAACAGCCCGACCAGGTTCGCCGCGCCGATGAACAACCACAGCGTGAGCACCAAGGGAACCAGCGCTCGCACGTCCGTGTTGGTGGTCTCGACGATGGAGCGCTCGAGGACCTCGTAGGTCAGCTCGAGGCTCTCGCGAGCCGACCTGTTGAGCATCGCGAAGCGCAACACGCCAAGCAGACAGATGCTGAGCAGCATCGCTCCCAGCATGGTGTCGGTGACGACGAAGGGTCCGAGATGGAACAGTTCCTTGGGGAAAGGCTGCATGGTCCCTTCATCTCCGCTCGAGGCGCCGCGCCGCCCGTCCGATCCAGATCAGCTGGACTGCGGCGAGTCCGAGCACCGCAGCCCAGGCCGCCTGACGCGCCAGCGCGGCGGCGCCAACCACACAGATCGCGACGCTGACGAGGCCCAGCGGGTACGTCGCCAGGATCAAGAGCGCGCGCCCCTCGCGGATCTGACCCGCGCGCCAGCGGGTCAGGCCCAGGTGCAGGGCACCCCCGAGGGCTCCCAGTCCCGCGCCGAGCACCAGATCCCAGATCGTCATGGTTCCTTCTCCTCGGGATCGCGCACGCTGGGTCGCAGCTGATGCCAGACCCCGTACGCGCCCACTCCAACACCGAGCAGGATCAGGCCGACGGCGAGCGCCGGCTGGCCACTGAGCCGGGCCAGCAGACGCCCGACGAAAGCGAAGAGGATCACGGGGATCACGAACACCCAGCCCAGGACACCGACGTGAGCCAGGCTCTGCCAGAAGCGCTGACGTTCTCGACGCGCGCTGGCCATGCGCGCCGCCTTGCGGCGTACGGTATCCAGGAACGGATCGCGAGTCGGGGGCGGAGTCACGCGCGCTCCTCTCGTGCCAGGCGCTGCAGTGCCTCGCGGATCAGGTCGTTCAACGCGGAGGTGCGGGCGTCGTGCTTGGCCCTGCGCTGCCTGAGCACCTGCTCGAGGTCTGCCGCGAGTGAGTCGAGGTCGCGGCTGAGCGCGGCCCTGTGAGTCATCACCCGGCAGCGACCCGCGTCCAGATCCAGGACGCCCCCTGCCAGCGCGACGAAGCCCTCGCCCACGGGATCACTGAACACCAGCAGTCCCGGTGGCAAGACCGCGATCAGGTCGGCGCGCCCTGGTGCGACGCCGAACCAGCCATCGATGTCCTCGGCCTGGAGGCGACTGATCGGCGTATCCAGCAACACGCCGCTCGGCGTTCGCAACACCAGGCTGAGGGGGGTCATGGCGCGCCTCTCCCCCCGAGATCCGGAAGCGCTCCGATCAGGTACAGCTGCTGCTCGTCGAGCGCGTCGCACTCCCCCTTCAGGATCCGCTCGCAACCCTCGAGCGTGTCCTGGATGGAAACGCGAACGCCGGGGCGGCCCGTGAATGCTTCGGAGACGGCGAAGGGCTGGGTCAGGAAGCGCTCGAGGCGCCGCGCGCGGCGCACCAACGTGCGATCCTCGGGAGCGAGTTCATCGAGACCCAGCATCGCGATCACGTCTTCGAGATCGCGGTAGCGGGAGAGGGTGCGACGCACCTCGCTGGCGACCTCGTAGTGGCGCTGCCCGACGACGTGGGGATCGAGCAAGCGTGACTCGGAGCGCAGCACATCGACCGCTGGGTAGAGCCCCGCGGAGGCCATCTTGCGCGAGAGGATCACTCGGGTATCGAGGTGCTCGACCACCGCCATTGCGCCGGGATCGTTGAGATCGTCCGCGGGAACGTACACGGCTTGCACACTGGTGATGGCGCCGGCGTCGGTCGAGGCGATGCGCTCCTCGATCTCAGCGACTTCCGTTGCCAGTGTTGGCTGGTAGCCCACCCGAGATGGGAGTCGCCCAACGAGCGCCGAGGTCTCCGTCCCCGCCTGCACGAAGCGAAAGATGTTGTCAACCAGCAGCAGGACGTCGACGTGCTCCTCGTCGCGGAAGTACTCAGCCACGGTCAGCGCCGCGTGAGGCACCCGGAAACGCGTGCCCGGGGGCGCGTCCATCTGACCGAACACCATCGCGGTCCGCTCGAGCAAGCCAGAGGTCTCGAACGCCTTCCACAGCTCGTGGCCTTCGCGGATGCGCTCTCCAACGCCTGCGAACACCGACACACCTCGCTGGGACTCGGTGATGGCGCCGACGAACTCCATCAGCAGAATCGTCTTGCCCACGCCGGCACCACCGAAGAGCCCGGTCTTCCCGCCTCGAGCAAAGGGGCACATCAAGTCGATCGCCTTCAAGCCGGTGAACAAAGGTTCGACCACCGAGCGATGAGTGTGTAGCGGGGGGGCGTGACGATGGATCGGATGATGCGCAACTGCTTCGACAGGCCCGCGGCCGTCGAGGGGCGCGCCGCGACAATCCACGACGCGGCCGAGGAGCTTCG
Organism: Polyangiaceae bacterium; assembly: GCA_041389745.1. Classification (GTDB taxonomy): domain Bacteria; phylum Myxococcota_A; class Polyangia; order Polyangiales; family Polyangiaceae; genus JAHBVY01. The sequence continues at coordinate 5,216 of JAWKRF010000036.1, read as the reverse complement.
GCCCGACGGGCACGCTGAGAGTCGAGCGCGCGGATCGGACCCGCATGCCGCGCACGAGTCCGGCGCTGTCCTCGAGGGACAGACTGCGGACCCGGAACTGACCGAGCTGTGCTTGCACTTCGAGGGTGCGTGAGCGTGGCTCGTCGACGACCAGCGCGTCGCGCACGCGTGGGACGCTCGCGGACTCGAAGCGCACGTCGACGACGCTGCCATGGACGGCATCAATCACCCCCTCCATCCGGCAGCGACCTCCATGCGCAGGCGTCAGCAAGAACTGGACCTCGAATCCACCGCGTTTCGTTGACCAACGCGCGCAACCGCTGCGTTGGCGTCCTGGCTCACCGACGCCGCTTGCGTGCTGCGCCGGGAGAGCGAACTCGAGCGCTCTCGAGCTTGCGCGATGTGCGTTTGTGCACGAGACTCCGCCGTCCACCGGGCAAACTTTGCGCCGAGCTTGCCCCGAAATACACCAAGGCCCCTTGGCGGAATGGCAGACGCAGGGGATTTAAAATCCCTCGCCCTCTGGGCATCCCGGTTCGAGTCCGGGAGGGGCTACCAGCTCGGCGCTAGACGCGCCGCACGAGCCGCTCCGGACCGACCTCCGCGATGCTTGCGTCCTCGCGGCGTCTCGTCTGCTCGACGAGCTTATCCCCGCGGATCCCCCCGGGCACGACCAGCAGACGCCGTTCCCAGCCTGGGCCGAGTTCTTGCGCCGGGTGCCACTCCCCCAGGTCCTCTGGCAAAGGCGGCGTGTTCAGTCGCTTGCGCTCCATCTGAGCGAGCAGGCTGATGGCGATGGACACCGCCAGCGGCAGCGCAAGCCACAGGTACATCATGGCTCAGCTCGTGAGCTTGGCCGCTGCCTCGTCCATCGCGTGGGCCAAGGCGATATCCCGCTCGCTGATCCCGCCGGTGTCGTGGGTCGTCAGCTCCACGTCGACTCGGTTGTAGACGTTGCGCCACTCGGGGTGGTGATTCGAGCGCTCGGCGACCAGAGCGAGCTGCGCCATCCAGCCGAAGGCCGTCACGAAATCGGAGAACTTGAACTGCTTGTACAGACGATCGCCGCGCACCTCCCAGCCGTCGAGCGTCGCGATTTGTGCTTCGAGAGACATGTCCATCACGCTAGCGGACGCGCCTCGGTGGCGCCACCGTGCCAGCGTGCTCCCGAGGCGTGCTAAGCAGCGCTCGTGAAATACGACGTATGCATCGTGGGTCTGGGAACGGCGGGCGCGGCCGTGGCACTGCAATGCGCGCGTCGCGGCCTCTCGACGCTGGGGATCGAACGCCGAGGCCTGGACGTGGCTGGGGCGCACTGGGTCAATGGCGTGGCACTCACGGCCTTCGATCGCGCCGACATCCCCCGCCCGATGGCTCCGGAGCACCGCGGGGCGCACGGGCGCTTTCATCTGGTCTGCGGCTGGGGACCGGATCGCCTGTCGCTCGCCGACGAGTGCGTGGTGGAGGTCGACATGCGCCACCTCGTGAAGCGGCTGCAGCGCGATGCGGGAGCCGCCGGAGCCGAGCTCCGTGAGGGCGTGCGCGCGGAGCGTCTGGAGGGCGACACGCTGCACACGGATCGCGGACCGATCGAGGCGCGCTTCTTCGTCGATGCATCGGGACTGCGCGGGCTAGGCCTGTTGCCGATCCCCGAGGTACCGCGTGAGGATCTCTGCGCAGCGGCTCAGGAAGTGCGCCGCGTCAGCGATCGCGTGGCCGCCGAGGCCTATTTCGCTCGGAACGGTGCAGAGCCGGACGAGACGCTGTGCTTCACGGGTGTCGCCGGCGGCTACTCGATCGTGAACCTGAGCCTTCGCGCTGACGAGATCAGCATCCTCACCGGCAGCCTACCAGCGCTCGGACACGCCTCGGGCAAACAGCTGCTCGACGACTTCGTGGAGCAGCACCCGTGGATCGGCGAGCGGCTCTTCGGGGGCTCCCGGGCGATCCCGCTACGAGCGCCGCGGGGCGCCCTGGCCAGGGGCAACGTGGCTGCCATCGGTGACTCCGTGAGCCAGGTCTTCGCCGCGCATGGCTCGGGGATCGCGGTGCAGCTGGAGTCATCAAAGATCCTTGCGGAAGCAATCGTGGCTCGGGACCTGGAGAGCTACTCGCGGCGGTGGCACGAGCGATATGGGCTGAGGTTCCGTGTCTCTGACTGGTTTCGTCGCTTCAGCCAGACCCTCACTCCCAGCGAGCTCGCGGCCCTGATGCGCTCCGGCTTGCTGGACGAGCGCAGCGTGCTCGCGGGGCTCCGCCAGGAGCTTCCGAAGGCTAGCCTGAGCGACCTTGGTCAGAAGCTACCCGCGCTGTGGGAGCAACGCTGGGTGCTGGGGCGCGCGCTCGGTGTCGCCGCCCGTGAGCTGCGCTGAAGGGATGGCGATGTCGTCACGTCGAGGGTCCTTGCGCTGGCGGTTGGTCGGGCTCGGGGGGTTAGGCGCGCTGGCCTGCGGTGGGACTCGACCCAGGGCACCGGAGCCCGCGCTGATCGAGGTGCAGGCCGATGACAGCGACTCGGGGGACACGCCAGTCGACGCCGGCAAACCCGGAGACGTCTCTGCTCGGATCCGCTTCGAGGCGGCTGCTCCCATCGCCCTCAGGCGTTTCCTCGAAGATTTCATGAAGGAGCTCGTGCGCCACGACTTTCGCCGTCTGCTCCAGCGCTTCGATCAGCAGAACCTGGCTGCCCAGCGCCGGCTCGGGGTCGACGACGAGCAGTACCTCAGAGAAGCGCTGATCCCGTACTGGTCTCGAGCGCGCGTCGACGAGGCCCCCGCTGACGAAGATGCGCCGCGCTTCACCAGCGGGGACCTGCGGCGCGTGCAGGCCGTGCTGATCGATCGGGTGGACAACCTCGACTCCCACCGCGAGCGGTATCGCGTGAGCGGAATGCTGGAGCTCTCCGGCTCGGTTCGCTTCGTGTTTCAGCTGGAGGTGCGTCGGATCGGAGAGCGCTACGTCGCCGACCCACCGGTAGGTTGAGGTGTCGAGAAGACGCCGCGCTTCGCCCGCCGACGCCGCTTTCGGGGTGCCCTCACTGGATTTGCGCAAGGGAAATCCTCGTTCCCCTGGGCGAATGACCGTGTGGGCGACGGGGCTGTAACAATCCTCCCTGGATGTGCTCGCGGGTCGAGACGCGGGGGCGGCCGTTTGGTAGGTTCCGCCAATGCGCTTTCGATCCATCCTTGTCTCGGCCGTCCTTGGCCTTGGTTTGAGCCTGAATGCTGCTTCCGCGCAGGCGCAGAGCTGCGACCCCCCGAAAATCCTGTTCGTCATGGACGCGTCTTCGTCGATGAACCAGACCACCACCGGTGGGATCACCAAGTGGGATGCGGTCCAGAGCGCGGCCCACGCAGTGTTCCAGGCTCACGGTGGCGCAGCTCAGTACGGGCTGATGACCTTCCCCGGGAACACTGGCGGCTGCGCAGCGGGTGATGTGCTGGTTGCCATGGCGCCCGACACCGGGACGACCATCGAGTCCACCCTGGCCGCACTTAATATCCCTGCGGATAATGCCACGCCAGCTGGCCAGACGCTGGTGAAGGCGTCTCAGCTCACGGATCTGCCGGACTACGTCATCTTCATGACCGACGGCTGGCAGTTCTGCGACATCGACACCTCCGGCGCGCCGGTGTGCGCGACCCAGAGCGACTGCAACCTGATGGGCGCGGCCCCCTGTCCGAGCTGCAACTCCTGCCAGGGCGGAACGTCGGATCCCGCGTGCTCCGGCCAGAACGCCGATGGCTGCTACTGCGTCCGCAAGTGGCCCGTGCGCGGTGTCGAGGCGCTGGTGAACGCGGGCGTCGTGCCCTTCGTCGTCGGCTTCGGCTCGGCGACCGACGTCGTGACCCTGAACGAGGCGGGCTACGCGAGCGGTGTCGCCGATCCGAGCTGCGATCCTCAGTCCGCGTCTCCGAGCTGCTACTTCCAGGCCACGAGCCCCAACGATCTCACCATGGCCCTCGACGCGATCGTCGCGAGCTTGGTGTCCGAGAGCTGCACCGGAGACTGCGGCATCGAAGGGACCCGTCAGTGCACCGCCTCTGGCTGGACTCAGTGTGACGCGCCCGCCACGGTCGCTTGCACCACTGCCTGCGGAGACGGCACCCAGACCTGCGTCGACGGAGCGCTGACCGAGTGCGAGCCTGGTTGCGCGAGTGGCGGAGCCGGTGGCGGGTCGAGCGGCGGCGCCAGCAGCGGCGGTGCCGGCAGCGGCGGTGCCAGCAGTGGCGGTGCCAGCAGTGGCGGCAGCGCCGGCGCCACCTCGGGTGGCTTCGGCGGTGATGCTTCGACCAACGGCGGAACTGGCGGCGACGGGACCGCCAGCGGCGGCTCCGCGGGCAGCGCTGGGAGCGGCGCCGCTGGAAGCAGTGGCTCGGCGGATCAGGACGTGGGCGACGATGGCGGCTGCGGCTGCCGTCAGGCGCCGAGCTCGCCTTCGGGGAGCGCGGGCCTGTTGCTGGCGCTCGGCGCGCTCTTCTTCGGTCGGCGCCGCCGGCGCAGCTAGATCCAGGGCAAATACCGGGACGGCCGGTGCTGCGCGGGGACCGCGCCGCGCCGGCCGTTGTGCGTTGGGATGTCGCCTCAGCCAGATTTTTTTGCGCGACGGGTGAACGCTCGAGGGCGGAGCGGGCACTTTGCCCTGAATCACGCCCGAGTGGGCGTGCCTGAATCTCAGCCAGACGAGGCTCGCGAAGAGCCACGCGGCCCCTTCGTTCCGAGGTGAGCCGAGCGCCCAGCGGACGCTGGCGTGCGCACGTGGTTTCGCGGGAGTCGTCGTGGCGCGTGTGTGCACTGCGCGCGTCGGCCACTCGCGTTTCCGCGAGGCGCTAGACGTGCGCGAGGAGAAGCGCCTTGCGTTCGTACGCTCATCGACTGACCAGTGTTGCCTGCTTGCTGCTGGGGCTGACCACTTCTTCTCGCCTGTTCGCGCAGGGGGATGCCGACGCCGGAGAGCCAGCGCCGAGCGACTCTGCCTCCGACGACTCTGCCTCCGAGGCTGAGCCCGACGCTGACGAGGGTCAGACCGACCAGGCAGCTCGGGTGATACCGCCGAAGCTGAAGCAGGCTGTCCGGGTCGAGCGCCCGCGACGTTCCAAGCTGAGCTCGCTGTGGCTCGCGCTCACCATCGATGAGCTGGGCGACGTCACTCAAGCCAGCATCGAGGACGAGACGGAGGTCGATGAGGAGCTCGAGCGTGAGGTGCTCGAGGCGGC
>JAWKRF010000035.1:0-80220 GCA_041389745.1 Polyangiaceae bacterium | reverse complement strand
CCACGGCTTCGGAGTGATGCCGCTCAGTCTCCGGGAGCTCGGCGGTGAACACGTCTTCGTCACCGCTGGGGGCTACAAGTACGCGCAATGGGGCGAGGGTTGTTGTTTCCTCCGGGTACCAAATACCTGTGAGCTGCGTCCCGTCTACACGGGCTGGTTCAGCGACTTTGCCAACCTGGATCGTGGCCGCGACGCCTCGCGCATAGGGTACGGGGAGTCACCCGCGGATCGCTTCGCGGGCAGCACCTATGACCCGGTCAGCCACTACCGCGCGGCGCGGGTGATCCGCTTCTTCCGCGAGCTCGGACTCGAGATCTCCGAGCTTCGGCAACTCAGCCTGCGCCAGACCGGGCGCTTGATGGACGCTCTCTCTGCCGCCGGGCTCGGCGAGCAGATCCTCACGCCCAGCGAAGGCGAGGCGCGGGGTGGCTTCGTGGCGCTACGTACGCCCCACGCCTCCGCGGCAACTCGCGCGCTGCGAGAGCGTGGGATCTACGTCGACTCCCGAGGAGACGTGCTGCGCTTCGGACCGGCGCCCTATCTGCTGGACGAGGAGCTAGACCGGGGAGTCCAGGAGTACGTGAGCCTCGCGAGCCACCTCCGCGGGTGATATAGCCTCGGCATGGCCATCTGGGACTTTCTGAAGCGTGCTCCCGCGCGCGACACGGAACAGGGACTCGAGGTCTGGATGGACCCCTCGGAGTTCTCCCAGGTCTACGCCATCATTCGCACGCTGCGAGCCAAGCGGGTCCTCGAGTGGGGCTCGGGCGGGAGCACGCGGACGTTGCTGGAACGCTGTCCCTTCGTCGAATCCTACACCTCGATCGAGCACGTTCCCGACTGGTACGAGAAGGTGAAGCGTGAGGTCCACGATCCCCGACTATCGCTGCACCTCGTGGAGCCCGACTCACCCCTTCCCGCGGGCGTGCCCTGGGAAGAAGAGAACGCCTGGCGAGTCCGCGCGGAAAGCGATCCGAGCATCATGCAGAGCTATGTCGCCAAGCCGGTGCAGCTCGGCGTGGAGGCAGACTTCGTCCTGGTCGATGGGCGCGCGCGAACCTTCTGCCTGAAGACTGGCTGGGATCTCCTGCGTCCCGGCGGGATCCTGGTGCTCCATGACGCCCAGCGCGAGGAGTACCAGGAAACGGTGACGAGCTTCCCCGACTACCACTTCTTCGAGCCGTGGACCCAGGGTCAGGTCGCGCTGATGCGCAAGCCCGACTGAGTTCACCTCAAGCCTTGTTCTTCAGCGTGGCCCGCAAGCGCTGGAGTTCCCCCACCATATCCCAGGGCGTGAGCCTCCCGAGCAACCAGAGCGCGGCGAGCCATGCGCCGACCCAGGCCAGCGTGCCCACCGCGGCGCTCCAGACGGTTTCGGAACCGATCGGCTTGCGGACGGCGTAGTAGCTCCCGGCGAGCAACAGCGAGCCGAGGATGGCGAGCACGTTGTGCTTCAACACCTCTCGCGGGGTGATGCCGATCAAGCGCTTCAGTCCGTAGAACCAGGTGGGGAGGCAGCACATGATGGCGGCCAGGACGAGCCAGCTCACACCTTCCAGGCCGCCGAAACGCGCCGCTGGATACAGCCCGATCACGATGCAGAAGAAGCGCGGCAAGTTCATCTTGAAGTCGAAATCCGGGCGCCCCGTGGCGGCAAACACTGGGCCCGCAAGCGCCGCGAACGAACGCACGACGCCTCCGAGCACCAGGATGCGCACCAGCGGGATCGCCGGTGCCCACTTCTCTCCAATCACGAACGCGACGACATCCGGGACGGCGAAGTAGATGAACACGCTGACAGGTCCCGCGAGGAACAGCGTCAGACGCATCACCTTGATGAACGCGGCCTTGCGCTCCTCCGGAGCGTCCTGCAGCCGGCTATACATCGGCATCGCGATGCCACCGACGACATGAGTGATCGCGGTCGCGGGGGTGTTCGAGAGCTTGTACGCGTACTGGTAGACGCCCAGCGCGACGATCCCGAGGTACTTGCTGACGAAGATGTCGTCACCCTGAGTGATCACGAAGATCAGCCAGGCGAGACCCGTGAGCCACTTGCCATAGGCGACCAGCTCGCGGAGCTTCTCGCGGTCCCACTCGAGCCGCGGCCGGTAGGGATGAGCGACATACGAGATCACGACGCCCACGATCGCACCCATCAACTGGCTGATGACCAGCGCCCAGACGTTGCGGAAATAGAGCACCGCGGGCAGGAACACGACCAGCCGCAGCAGCGTCTGAGAGATCTTGATCAGAAAGATCGTCCGGAAGTCCAGCTGACGAGTGAAGTAGACGGTGCCGACGTTGCGGATGCCGTTGATCAAGGGGGCGAGGGAGAGGCACAAGAGCAGGGAGAACAACGCAGGCTCGTCGTACCAGCGCGACACCAGCGGCGCCGCCACCAGCAGGATCCCGCTCATCAGCAGCCCCCGCAGGAGGTGCCAGGTGAAGGTGACGTTCAAGAACGACTTGGGGTCGTCGGATTTCTGCACCAGCGCAGACTCGAAGCCCGTCTGCGAGAACTGATCCAGGATCGCGAGCACCAGCATCGCGGCCCCAAAGAGGCCGAAGTCGCGCAGCTCCAGGACTCGGGCTGCGACGATGCTGGTGACCAGATCTGCCAGGGCACCGCTGACCTCGCCCACGCTGGTCCAGAATGAACCGCTGACCAGCACGCGATCGACGCGCTGACTGCTGCTCATGAAAGCGTACGTTCGACGTGAGCCATCAGCTTGGCGACGCGCGAATCCCAGTCGTTCTCGGTTGCGAGCTGGAGTCGGCGGTCACGTCCCGCCTCGGGATTCGATATCGCCTTCTCGCACTGGGCAACGAAGCTCGCGGCGTCGTCCGCGATCAACACGTCATCCGCGTAGTCAACCAGGGAGGGTAGACGAGAGGTCACGAGGGGTTTCCCCGTGGCAAGAAGCTCGAAGAACTTGATCGGAAAAACGTAGTCCGTGTACTCGTTCAGCTGGTACGGAATGACGTTCACCTGGAAACCCTTCACGTAGGCAGGGAGCTGGGCATAGTCCCGGTGCCCCAGGAGGTGGACGTTGGGTAGGCGCTGTAGCGCAGCGACGTCCGTGCTCGGGTCGGACAGGCCAACCGGGCCGATCAGGACCAGGCTCCAATCAGGGCGACTCCGCGCGAGCTGCACCAGCCAGCCGAGGTTGACCTTGTAGCTGGAGAGCGCCCCGATGAACCCGATGATCGGACCCTTGATCGCCGCGATGTCATCGGGAACCTGGGTATCGGTAGCCATCGCCTGCTTGAAGTGCGGCGCGTCGCCTACGTTGTGAACCAGGTGCGTCGCCTCGGGGTGCAGCTTGCGCTTGCGCTCGTACAGCGGGCGACTCGTGGTGAACACCAGGTCCGCGGCACGACACAAGGCCCGCTCCCGCCGCATCAAACGCTGCGTGTCGTCGCGATAGTCGGGGAACTGGCTGTACTCGTCCACGCAGTCATAGACGAGGAGCTTGTGTGGAAGCCGGGCCGGCGCCCCGCCAAAGCCTGGGTGGTAGACCCAGACGATCGCGTCGTCGAGTCTGCGCTCCTGCATGAAGCGCTTGACCTGCATCACGCGGAGGTCGAACTCGGTGATCAGGTTGAGCGGGTGAGTCAACCGCTTGCTGACGAATCTCGGGGCAAAGACGGTGACCACGTTCACGTCGCCCCGCTTCTCCACCACCGGCCGCCAGAACCAGTAGCGTTCCGGAGCCCCAAGGTTGCTCCGCAGGTCGATGGTCTGGCGCAGGTCCAGCGGCCCGAAGTCCACGTGGTAGACTTCGTGCTCACGTCCCAGGCGACTCATGATGTGCTGCTTGTTCGTCCACATCCCGTCGTCCCAGCGCTGCGACGACAAACACACGATTCGATGGGCCACCATTTCGCGGGTACCTTTCCGTTTCCCCGGATCGTTAGTCAACCGTCCACCTCGGCGAGGGCGCGCCGGTACGTCTGCAGAGTCTCTCTCGCACACTTGGACCAGCTGAAGCGCCCCACCACGGACAAGCCAGCGTCTCGTAGCTGACGCCTGAGGCTGTCGTCGTCAACCAGCTTCTTCAGCGCCGCGGCCGTCTCCTCCACGTCGGTCCCCTGGACGAGTTGGGTGGCGTTCCCGCTGATCTCGCACAACGCCGCGTGAGGCGTCGTCAGGGTTGGTGCCCCGCAGGCCATGGCCTCGACCGCAGGAAAGCCGAAGCCCTCGTAGAGAGTCGGGAAGACATGAAACACACAGCGTCGGTACAGCGCGGGGATCAGCTCCTCATCGACGTAGCCCAGGAACCTCACCTGATCCAAGACCCCGTGATCGCGCGCCGTGGAGCGCAACGTCGAGTCTGCGTCGCCCAGAAAGCCAACGAACGCCAGGTCCACCCCGCGCGCGACCCCCGAAGCAGCGAAGGCCCGCACCAGGTGCTGGAGGTTCTTGCGCTTGTCGCCCCCGCCGATGCACAAGATGTACGGACGCTCCGTGAGGCCAGCACCGCTGACCAGCCGCTCGTCGTCGGGTCGTGCGCTGGGCTGAAAGCGCGTGTGATCGATGCCGTGGTGCACGACGTCGATGCGGTCCTCTGCGATGTTGAGGTGTTCGATGAGGTCTCGCTTGGTAGCGCTGCTGATGGCGATCACGCGCAACGCCCGGCGGTAGCGATGCAGCTCCGTCAGCCAGCGAACCATCCTGTGATGCGGCCCGCGGCCCAGGTAGTCTCGGTAGAAGATCAGCGGGATCAGATCGTGACAGGTGACGACTCGGGGAACGCGCAAGCCGAGAGGCGTGCCCGTCGCCTCCGTGATGTGAACGAGGCGCGCACCGCTGCGGTTCACCGCGCGCGGCAGCACGAAGCGTCGACTGCGAATCGTCCAGCGAAACGAGCGCGTCGTCGGGTGGAGATCCGCCCGACCGTCATACACGGGAGTAGGCAACACTGCGCGACGTCCCCAGGCGCCGATCAGCCCCCCGACGCGCAGGTCTCCTGGCTCAAGGGCCGCGAGCGCCCGCCCCAGTTCCCGCGCATAGCGGCCGATCCCCCGATATCGCGACGGCGTATCCAGGGGCGTCAGATCCAGCAACACGTCCAAGGGGGCGCGAGTCACGAGTCGACTTGTTGCACAACGCGGCGACGATGGCGAGACCCTGGACCAGTCGCGTCCCGCTCAGCGCGCGAGCAGCGTCGCTGCTTCCTGGGCAAGCGCGATCTCCCCGCAAGCTCTCGCTGCGTCGGCGAGGAGCCTCAAGCTCTCTTGCCACTCGTCGGCCGGTTCGCGGGGTCTCGCCAGTGCCGCCGCGCGGAGCGCCCAGGCCTCAGCCTCGGCATACCGCGCGGCGCCCTGCTTCTCGCTGACCTCCATCAGCACCCGGGCCAACGCCAGCGGTGCGTCCGCCCGCTCCTTGTCGAGCAAGGCAACTCGCCGGAGAAACCGCTCCGCCTTCGCGAAGTCGCGCTGCGCAGCGGCTCGATTCGCGGTGTGGAAATGGGCTGATGCGATCGCTGCCAGCGTCGAGCGAGAGCGGATCTTCCAGGCCTCGGACCAGGCCCGCTTGGCTTCCCCGAACTGGCCGTCCAGCGCGAGCGCGTCCCCGAGTAGCACCTGATTGAGCGTCTTTGGGGAGAGCTCGTAGGCGCGCTTGGCCCACTTCACCGCCTGCTCCCCTGCCCCGCGCTGGAGAAAGACGCGCGCGAGCTCGGTCATCAGCTGAGCGTCCTCTGGTACACGCGCCACGGCCTTGCAGTACGCGAGCGTGGCCGCCTCCAGCTTCCCTGACATCAACGCGCGGCGCGCCTGCGCAATGGCTTGCCCCGCGCTGGTGGTCACCTCCGCTGGTCCGCAGTCCTGAGTTGGTTTGCCGCGTACACTGAACGTTTCGCCGCGCGCCTGCTCGAGCTTCGCCTCGAGATCCACACGCGGCGTCTTTTTCCTCACGGCACCACCCGGGAGCTTCGATTGCGGCGCCGTTTGTTGCCGTGGGGTATCGAGAACCGCGGGGGTCGCTGCGACCCTGGCCTTCATCGGCGCGGGCGAGGGAGTCCGCAGCAGGAGCGTCAGCCCCAGGGCGCCCAGGCCCAGCGAAGGCAAACCCACCAGGAGCCACGTCCAAGCGCTCCCACGCCGTCTCGGTCGCACCTGAGCGGGATCGATGGCTGGGCGCAGGCCCCCGAGCTCCGGCTGCTCGGAGGGCGAACCGTCGAGCTGGACATCCTCCACCAGGGGCTGGGGGTGAGGGGGAGTGCTGCGCGCCGGCACCGCGGCGACTCGAGGCTGGGGCAGCAGCGTCCTGCGTAGCTCCGCGCAGGCCTGGCCCAGCGCGACGTCCACCGGCGTGATGAGGTTGGGCGGCCCCACGGACACGAGGGCAGGCACCACACGCAGACGCGCCTCGCGACACTCGAGCAGCCGGGTCAGTGCCACGAGTCCCTCGCTGAGCCGGGTTGCGTCGTCGCCTGCCCGCGCTTCGGTCGCACCGACCAGCACCCCGTCGGCGAGCCAGACGCGAAAACGACGCTCCTCGCCGTCCACCTCGAGGCGACAGGTCGCCTCGGCGGCAAGAGCGCGCATCAATTGCCCCAAGGCAAATCCGAGCCCTTGCAGAGTCAGCTCTTCGCCCACACGCAGGCGCTCGAGCGCGGAGTGCTGGCGCTGCAGGACGCGGTTCAGCTCCCGCACGACGGGCTCCACCGTCGGGAAGCTCTCCGTTTCTTGCCACAGCGCAGCCAAGTCGACTCCGACGCAGGCGATCGCCCACAGGCTCGGATCACTCTCCAGGCGCAGCGAGAGGCGCTTCTGCCAGTCCGCATCCCGCTCCGACCCGAAGACCAGCAGCATCGGGTCGAAGCGCGCGAGGCGTGACCACGCTAGCTCCGCGAGCTGACTGCCCACGACGAGCACGTGGGCCCCGCGCTCGCGCAACTCGTGAGCGACGGCATCGGCTCGCATCGCGTCGTCGTCGAGCAGAGCCACGCGAGCGCCTCTCAGAGTACGTGACTCATCATCCAGCCAGGCGCGCGAACCCTGAGCATCGAGCTCGTAGTCCCAGTGCTCGACGCGCTCGATGTCCGCGCCCACGCGCGACACCATGTCGTCAATCAGCCGAGGCAGTCCGCGCGCGGCCGAGAACACGAGCCGCGTGGCACCTCCCGGATCGCTCGACTCGCCGGGCGCTCGTAGCCGGTTCTCCAGCTCCTCCGCGAGCGTCCCCATCAGCTCGTCGACCGTGGCCTCGCGTTCGCATGCCTGCTCGTCGGAGAGCTCCGTGCCCCAGGCCACGTGCGCGATGCGCTCCACGAGCAAGCCCAGACTGGCCGTCCGCGGGATCACCGACGTGGCGCCGTGGCGCAACGCGAGCACCCGCGCCGGCAGGCTCGCGTCCTCACTCACCAGGACCACGCCACCCAGGTCGGGCAACCGAAGCCTGGAGACCCTGCCCAGACAGCCCTGGGTTTCGACGCTCCGCGCGTCGCCGAAGAGCACCAGGAAGTCCACGCGCTGGAGCAGCGCCTGGGAGAGAACCGCGGGCGATCCCACGACGACTCGGATCGACTGCCGCTTCAGGCCCTCACAGATCGCGAGCTCCAATCCCTCGGGAAACCCCACCAGCAACAGCCGAGGATCTGCCTCGGGCCTGCGCTCGCCGGGAGTTCTCGTGCGGCGGCTCAGGTGGCGCGCGGGTTGAGTCGGTTGATCTTCGTCGAACCCTGCGTCGCGAGCAATCCGGATTGGACGCCGCACGGCGCGCAGGTCGGGGCGCGTGGCCTCGTCCTCCACACGGATCTTCGGCTCGGAGGGCAGCTCCTTCCACTCGCCTTGCCCCTCGAGCAGGTGCTTCAGCGGGGACACGCTCGGCGTCGCCGTGGAGCGCTCGCCGCGCGGTGGAGGCCGTGTGGTCGCCTGGCGCCGCCGCCCTATTTCTTGCCCTGGGGAAACATTCGCCTGCTCCAGCGTCGGCGGTGGGTGTCCGAGTGGGTTGGTGGGCAAGGCATCGCTCGTGCTCTCGAGCGCGAGCCGCCGTGCCTGCTCGGGTTCCAGTCGCAGCGTCTCGAGGGTGCTCGGCACGGGCGAGCGCCGCGAGGTCTCGGGCTTCTCCTCCACGCCGACAGGCTAGCCCAGTTCAGCCATCCGTGGCCGTTCGGAAACTGCGTTTGGTCCTCCCCACCGAATAGTCGGCCGCGGGGTCAAACCCCGTTTCAGTAACCGCCGAGCGCGGCCGGACGGCGTCAGTGATGCGCTTGATGGCCACTCTGGTTGCAGCTGCGCAAGCCAACAGACCCCGAGCGAAGTCACGTCCGCAGCGAGTGTTACAACGTTGGAATACGTCTGGGCGCCCGGACCCCTGCCACGATTCCGCCGCAAGTGGCGACTCCGAGGTGCTTGTGTGGAGACGCTCGAGCCGCCGGAACGCGAGCGGCTGTGGGGCGTAGATCCACGCAATGGCTCGCTCCCGTGTTCGCTGGTTCGCTTGGGTCTTGGCGCTGCTCTGCGGCTGGTTCGGGCTGCGCGTCGCGCCGAGCCATCACTTTCAGACCGAGGCCGCGCAGTGGCTACGGGACGACGCACGACAGCGACAGCTGGCGCGATCGGTCAATGCTGGTTTGCCACGGGTAAGTGCCGATAGCTTCACCACGGGAGCCGCCCTGTTCGACGGCGAGTGGGCCTTCGGCACAGGCGTGATGGCTGCGCTCGGCAACGCCCAGCTCGCTCTCCAGTCCCCTGGGACGCGAGCGTGGACCCTGACTGCCACCGATCGTGCCCTGACCCAGGCGACCAGCTGGGAGATCCGCGCCTTCGATCGCGAGCGCTGGGGTAGCGATCCCATCGACGAGCCGGACCCTGCGCGCGCTCACGTCGCATATCTCGGATACGTCAACCTCGCCCTGAGCCTCCGCTCCGCCCTCGGTCGGTCCGAGCACGACGCTCTTGGAGAGCACCTCACCCAGCGCCTGGTGGACGCATACGCCGCCTCACCGGCTCTGCTGCTCGAGACGTACCCGGGCGAACACTACCCCGTCGACAATGCGATGGCGATCGCCAGCGTCGCCCTCAGGGGTCGCGTGGACGAGCTTCGCGGTGACCACCCCGCTCGGGCCGCGCAGCGCCGCGCCCTGGCCAAGCGCTGGACCCGCGCGGCTCGGCTGCGCTACGTCGACCCGCGGAGCGGCCTCCTGCTTCAGCACGCGCCCCCGACGGTGCAGGACGAGCCCAGCACCGGCTTGCCGCGTGGATCCGGGAGCGCGCTCGCGGCCTTCGCGCTGAACTACGTCGACGACGAGCTCTCCGCAGAACTCCAGCGTGCGCTGCGCAAGCAGCTCTTGGATCCGGTGCTCGGCTTTGGCGTGCTCCAGGAGCACCCGAGCAACGTGCCCTGGAGAGACCGGCGGTCCGACATCGACTCCGGGCCGCTGCTCTTCGGCTACAGCATCTCTGCCAGCGGCTTCATGGTCGGAGCCAGCCGCGCTCACGGCGACGACGGCTCGTTCGTGAACTTGATGGCGACCTTCGACCTGCTTGGCGGGCTCGAGCGACGTGAGTTCCCGGATGGAGTGCGTCGAAGCTTCGTCTCCGGCGGTCCGCTCGCCGACGCGATCATGCTCGCGATGCTGACTGCCCCGCCTCATCACGACGTCGGTGCGCTGCTCGAGCGCGCCAGCCGGGAGGCACCGTGAAACGACTCATCATCCTGGCTGCAGTCGCCCTCGCGAGCTTCGTTCTCGACCGACTACTCGCCGCCTGGCTCTTCGAAACCAACGTGGTCGCAAGCCTGCTCGCCCCCAGTAGCTCGACGGCGCTTTCGAGTGCGCTGCTGGCGCTGACCTTCCTGCTGAATCGCGTCTTCCTGTATGTCGCTCTGCCCGGGATCGCTTGCTTCAGCCTGACGCACCTGGCGATCGGTCGCCTGAAGACGCGCCCTTCCGGACCTCCTGTTCCACAGGAAAACGCCTCACCGTGAGGTACCTGAGCGTCAACGTCGCAGGCTTGTCGGGCAACCGACGGCAATACTCCAGGTACCCGGGCAGCGTCGCAAAGGTGCGCTCCGCAGCGGCGAAATGCTCGTCAGCGCGAATCGTCGCCTGTTCACGCACCAGGTCAGGCACGCGGCGATCCGCGCGATAACGCCGGACGTAGTCGAGCAAGCGGCGGTGATAACCGGGGTCCTCGATCACGGCTGCGATGGTGCGCGCGCGAGGGTGAGTTCCTGCGACCATGTCGGCGACCTGGCGCTCCAGCTCCGCGAGGCCATCGCCCCACATGTCCATCAGCTGCAAATCATAGATGGGGTTCAGGTGCGTCACCTGGAGCAAGTGACCAATGATGGTGTCTCGCTCGCTGAGGATCCCCGTTGGATCCATCAGCGAAACGGGATCGTCCAGGAAGCGCAGCACCTGGTGGAAGTTGAAGTCGATGCCCTGCTTGCCGTAGTAGTCGCGAGCGGCCGGGACGATGACGAAGCGCAGCATGTCCAGGGCGCCGAAGAGCAGCTGCACGCGCGTCGGTCGCTGCACGACGTAGCCTGCCTCCTCGAGGCAACGCATACGCCGCTCCAGCTCTTCGCTGTCGAGCCACAGCCTCCCGGTGCGCGCGGCGCGCGATAGCTTCCTCTCGATCGCCTGACGATCCCCCAACGCCTCTCGCAACAGGTGCAGCGGGCTCGCTGTGAGCCGTTGTGTCGCGCCTGCCATACGTCTTGCCTCTCCCCAAAACCTGCCAGAACCGGTTTCCCCAGCCTGCCCTGCTGTCATCTGCCTGGGAGCTGGCTTCGTAGCGCGCCACTGTACTCCGCCGCGGCTCTTCGGGCAGCCCACCTTGCGTTTGTTCTGCACACAGACGCACACCAGCTGACCTTCCGCGACGAGTTGATTTTTCCCCCAATGGTGCTGCACCGGTGATGCTGTTGCTCGCCGATCCGGCTGATCTTCCCTTGATCAGCGCCGTCCTCGAAGAACGAACGCCCGCAGCACGCGGCTATCCGCGTAGACGATGTCCACTCCGAGTTCGATCATGCTGCCAGGGACACGGATCGCCCGCATGTAGGCCGTCAGCGTCTCGTCGTTGAAGAAGGTGAGGTAAAGCCCGCGAAGAACACGTGAAACCGGCGTCCCGCAAATCTGCGAAACGAACCGGGATCCGGTGAGAAGCGAAATCGCTCGTCCTTCAGCATCACGTCGCGCGCGGTCGGCACGCCGGAGCTCTCTTCGAGGCTGTTCAGCTGGTTTCTGCGTGCCCAAGCGCCACCCGCAGCCACTCCATCAGTTGCACCTCAGCAGACCTGCTCACCAAGTGGAATGGCTGCTTTCTCCAGCGCTCGCGGGCTAGCTGACGCCGGCGGCGGTGATGAGCACCAGACGCCCATCATGAGCCTTCGCCTGCACATCCGCCTTCGCGAGTCCCCCACGATACCACGCGCCCGCCGCAACGCTCCACGGCGCGCGCTCGGCCATCACGCGACGGCCTGCTGCGGGCGCTCTGGCGAACGCGCAGCAGCTCCAGATCGAAGCGCGACCACAAGCTTTCAGCGCTTGAGCCGCGCGGAACCGCCTGTTCCTCAGTCAGGCAGATCCAGGCCGACCTGCTTTGGCTCAAGGCATCCAGAGCGCCGCCACGCCGGGCAACGGCGCGCCGTCCTGGCGCGAGCAGCGCTTCAGACAGCGGTACGGCGCCGCCACACACCGTCACGCGTGGGGATCTCCGCCGATCTGGCGCGTCACCCCATCGTCGGTCGCAAATCTTCGAGAACGAGGAGATGCCTGCCACAGGGTCTGAGCCCCCACTTTTCGCTGAAGGCGCGCTGCGCGCCTGACCCTACCCAGGGACACCAGGTGCCATCGATGTCGAAGAGCACGACGCTCGCTCAGCCGCGAGAGACACGCCGCGAAGCTTGGTCAGCAGCCGGGCTGGATACAACCAACGGCACTCCAGCGGCGGCCGAGCACCGAGCGCCCGTATCGAGGCAGTCCGACCTGCCGATCGCTCGCGCCAGGTCGGGGGCCGAGGGCCCTCGCTTCTTACGTCGATCCAATCGTCCTTCGATGCCGTGGAGCGCCTACGCTCGCGTGGGCGAAGCTCTCCGCGCTGGTCAGGCTCTGGAGCATTTCTTGCCGTCCCGGAAGGCATCATCGTGTTGTCACGCTCGAACAGCTCGTTCTGATCCCGGCGAACCCGGCCCCGAGGGCTGACCACGCACGCCGCGCGCGCGTGGAACATCCTCGAGGACCGGCATCCCGCAGGATCGGGCTGCTCTGCCTGGTCTTCGCGCCGTAAACAACACGTCGTTCGCTATGCCGAGCACGATGGCGACGTCGGTGTCCTTGAACCTGGTTGATCTCGTCCATCTCCACCAGCTGCTCGTAGGGCACGTCCGCTTCCGCGAGGAAACCACGCCCAGCATACGCCCGGCAACGGGGTGGATGGCATACTTCACCGTGATGTCTCGTGACTCGAGCAGGTTCGCCAGCTCGCGGACGGCGTGCTGCGCCTGAGCCACCGCCAGACCGTAGCCCGGCACGAACACCACCGAGCGCGCGTCTTCCAGCATCATCGCAGCCTCCTCGACGCCACAGGAGGTGACGTTGGTGTACTCGCCGCCACCGCCCCCGCCGCCACTGTCATCGGCGCCGAAGCCACCAAAAACGACGTTGGTCAGGGAGCGGTTCATCGCCACGCACATGATCTGGGTGAGGATCAGCCCCGAGGCGCCGACCATGGCGCCGCTGATGATCAGCAAGTTGTTGTTGAGCACGAACCCCGTCGCGCTGGCCGCCACGCCCGAGTAGCTGTTGAGCAGGGAAATCACCACTGGCATGTCGGCGCCGCCGATCGGGATCACCAGCAGCACGCCGAGCAGCAAGCTCACACCACACAGCGCCAGCATCCCGATCTCGGCTTCAGCAGGCGTTCGAGTGACGAACCCGACGTAGACGCTGATCCCGAGCGCTGCCAGCACCAGCAGCGCGTTGATCAGGTGACGTCCTGGCAGCAACATGGGTTTGCCGCTGATCTTCTCTGCCAGCTTGAGATAGGCCACGACACTCCCGGTCAGCGTCACCGCACCGATCAGCACCGAGAGCGCGATCGTGATGGCCACCGCGGAGCCCGACCCGTCCTTGTTCAGGATGTGTGCGAGGGTGCCTTGCTTGGCCGGCTCGATGACGTCGAGCCAGACCACGCTCATGGCCACCAGCGTCGATGCACCACCGCCGAAGCCGTTGAACACCGCCACGAGCTCGGGCATGGAGGTCATCGGCACGCGCATGGCAGCGAAGGCTCCGATGGCACCTCCCACGGCGATGCCGATCAGGATCCAGCGGTAGTCCACGAAGCCCAGATCCACCAAGGTCGCAGCGACGGCGACGAACATCGCCAGAGCCGCGATGGCATTGCCTCGCCGCGCGGTGCGCACCTTGGTCAGACGCTTCAACCCGAAGATGAACATCACCGCGCTGAGCAGGTACGCGATGTTGACGATCAGCGTCTTCAGCTCGGGGCTCATTTGTTCTTCTTTCCGCCGAACATGCCGAGCATGCGATCAGTGACCAGGAAGCCGCCGATGACGTTGATGGTGGCGAACGCAATGGCGATGCAGCCGAGGATGTTGGAGACGCTGGGCTCAGCGGTCTTGGCCGCATAGAGCGCCCCGACGATGGTGATGCCGCTGATCGCGTTGGCGCCGCTCATCAGCGGCGTGTGCAGCGTCGGGGGCACCTTGGTGATGATCTCGAAGCCCACGAAGATCGAGAGCACGAGCACGTAGATGCCGATCAATAGAGGTCCCATCATACCGCAGCCTCCCCAGATGCTTGCTTGGTGTCCGCGTCGGACTTCGCGTCCTCGGACTCGTCGTCGGACTTCTGCTTCGGGCCGACTCCGCCCCCGAGGAGCTCGCGAGTGGCCGGGTGAATCACGTCACCTTGGTGCGTGAGCAGCGTGCCCTGAGTGACCTCGTCTTCGAGGTCGTAGACCAGCGCCTTGTCTTTCACCAGGTGATCCACCAGCGCATGGACGTTGCGCGCGTAGAGCAGGCTGGCGTCGCCAGGCATGGTCCCCGGGATGTTCGCTTCCCCGAGGATGGTGACGCCGTGATGCATCACGTCTTCGCCCGCCTTGGCCAGCTCGCAGTTGCCGCCAGCCTCCACCGCGAGGTCCACGACGATGCTGCCCGGGCGCATCTTCTCGACGGTGGCCTTGGTCAGGAGCACCGGTGCTGGGCGGCCGGGCACCAGCGCCGTGGTGATCACGACATCGGCCTGAGCGCAGTGCTCCGCGACTACCTTCTGCTGGCGCTTGAGGTAGTCCGCACCCACCTCCTTGGCGTAGCCACCCTCACCCTCACCCCCGCCCTCGAGCTCCGGGGGCTCGATGAACTTCGCGCCCAGGCTCATCACCTGCTCCTTGGCGGCAGGGCGAATGTCGCTCGCCTCGACCACGGCGCCCAGGCGCCGCGCGGTGGCGATCGCCGACAGCCCCGCGACGCCTGCGCCCATCACCACCACTCGGGCTGGCTTCACCGTGCCCGCCGCGGTCATCAGTAGCGGGAAGTACTTCGGCAGCCGCACCGCCGCCATCAACACTGCCTTGTAGCCGGCGATGTTGGCCTGGGAGCTGAGGGCATCCATCTTCTGGGCGCGCGTGATGCGCGGCACCAGCTCCATCGCCAGGCAGCTGACGCGTTTTTCTGCCAGGAAAGTCACGAGCTCGAGGTGCTTGTGCGGGGTGATGAAGGCGATCAGTCCGGCGCCCGCCTTCAGCTCCTTCACCCCGGGATCGTCTGGTCCCTCGGGACCGCGGACGCGCAACACGAGGTCGGCAGCGGACCAACGAGTCGCTGGTTCGACCAGCTTGGCTCCCGCTGCTTCGAACGCCGCATCGGAGATGAACGAGCCGCTGCCCGCCCCCCGCTCGACCTCCACGTCGAGCCCCAACCCGACCATCTGCTTGACGGTCTCGGGCGTCGCCGAGACCCGCGGTTCCGGCTCTCGCTCCTTGGCAATCAGCACCACTACCATCGGTCACCTCCACCCAGTGCGCGGCTGGGTCTAGCGCCACCAACGCACTGCGTAAAGCGCGAATGCGATGCTCGACCCGGCCCCCAAATTCAGACTTGCCAAAATTTGGCAAAAGTTACGAACCGTTACGGCGTTTACTAAACCAATGTAAACTATGTCGTAAGGGTTATTTAGTGACGCTCCATAGTGTCGGGCACGCGCCCTGGAGCGTCGAGCGAGTCGACTTCGGAGGCGTCCAATGGCCCCGTTCCGTCACGCGCTCTCGCGCGGCCCCGGCCTCACTTCGAGCCGAGGCGCGCGATGTCGGACAGGAGGCGCTTGGTCGCGCCTTCGTCCTCCGACCGATAGAATCCCCGGATCTGGCCCTCCCCGTCCACCAAGACCAGATGCGAACCGTGAAGGATGCCAAAATGATCGGCGTTTGGATCGGCCTTCCCCTCCAGGACCTGCTTGAACCCCTCGACGCTCGTCCGCTTCACCACGTCGTAGTCCCCGGTGAGAAACACCCAGTTCGACAGGTCGACCTGGTTCTTCTTGGCGTATGCGGTCAAGGCCTCGGGGGTGTCGTTGTCAGGGTCGACGCTGAAGCTGACCAAGCGAAACTCCAGCCCTTCGGCCTGCCCCTGCTTCTGCACCTCGCGCATCTTCCGGGTCAGTCGCGGGCAAACCACTGGACAGCGAGTGAAGAAGAAGGCCGCGACGAAGGGCTCCCCCTTGAGCGTCTCTCGCGTGACCGCCTTGCCCGCTTGATCCGTGAGCTTGAAGTCCCCGATGTCGCCGAGCTTGGGCAGCTCCTTGGGGTCCTCTCTCGGGGTGAGGTCACGAGCCGCTGGCGCCTGCTCCCCGGAACCTCGGTCACACGCCGTGGCCGCCAGGGTCAGCGTAAGCGCCAGGGCGCAGCCAGCAACGTGCGCAGTTCGATTCAGCCAGATCACCGTGTTTGGTCGTATAGCGCGCGCAGGGTGGCGTGCGTAGCGGACGTTTCGCCGCGGGCGATGCGCCACACCAGCTCGCGAGCCGCGGCGTTGATCGGTGTAGGAATCCCAGCTGCTGCGCCGCGCCGCACGATCTCTCCGTTCAGGAAGTCGACCGCTGGTGGCCGACCGCGCTCGATCGCTGCCAGCATCGACGAGCGCAAGCGCCGGTAACGCGTGCCCACGGCGAGCAACAGCCCGTGCTTCGCCACCAGCGACGGTGAGCCGCTCATCGCAGCTTCGCTCGGTGTCAAGGCGATCCACTCGAGGTCGATCGTCCCACTGACCTTCTCCAGCACGACGCGCTCGTACTGCGCCACACGGACGACCTCGGTCATCACCTCGAGCGCGAGGCGCCTCACGTGTCGCTTGCGCATCAACACCCCGAGGCGATCGCCGCCGATGGTCCCGAGCGTGCTGATCGCGCAGTTGATCGCCAGCTTGCTCCAGCGCACACCGGCCAGGTTGGGGGTGAGGACCACCGGGCCGACGCTCTCGAGGGCACGCGCCAGCTCCTCCAGCCCAGCGTCGATCTGCCCGTCGAGGCGCCCGAGAGTGAAGCCGCCGGCGCTGGTGCGATCGTACACCCCGGGTTCGGTCATGGATGCTCCCCACGCCACCACCGCGCCCACGACGCGCTCCGGACCGACGATCGGCGCGATCCGCTCCTCGCACAGTCCATTCTGAAAGCACACCACGCGCGTCTCCGGCTTCAGGGACGCGGCGACCGATCGGGCGGCTTCTTCGACCTGCGGAGGCTGGGTCGCCAGCAAGACCAGGTCGAACTCGCCCGCGTGGCCATCGAGGCTGGAGAGCACCTGCTCCGGCGCGATGCGGGCGTCGGCCGGGGGATTTTCCCCACAGAAACGAAAGCCGTGTTCGCGCAGCGCCGCGGCGATGTGGGCGTTCGTGGTGAGCACGCTGACGTCCAAACCAAGCCCGGCCAGGGATCCCGCGACCACCCCGCCAATCGCACCGCAGCCAACCACCAACGTCTTCATGCCCGGACCATAGCGAACGGCCGCACCTCGCCGCAGCGTTTCAGCTGCCCCCTCGGCGCGTCCCCGAGCCAGCAACGAGACTGCGAGTCCGAGTCCGCTGAAGACTTGCCAAAGCCAGCGGCTTCGAGTACTGACCGCACCCACATCGGCCCACAACGGCCGGGCGACCCGACCAGCGAACTCAGCGGCCCTGCCGCAAGCTCGCGTCTTCCTGCAAGGGGTCGTCTTCTCTGCACTTTCTCTGCGACGCGCCAGACGTCGCACCTCCTGGAGGACTCCCATGCGTGCTCTGCGAAAGCTACTCGAGCGTCTCCGCTTGCCGATGCCGGCGCTGGCCTGAGGGCCAACCGCTCCCGGCGCCGAACCTCTCCCCCACCCGACCTGGGTGGTTCGCTTCCTTGATCCACTTCTTTTTCCTTCTCGGCCTCCAAGCGCAAGCGCGCTCGGAGGCTGTGATGCCTCTGCGTCTGTGGTTTGCTTCGCGCCCCGCCCGTGTCTGCCGAAGTAACCCGCGCCCCGGATCGACCGCGCCCTGGCCTCGAGGCCTGGTGCGAGGCTTCGATCGATCGCCCCTGGCTGTGGCTGGCCATCGCGGGAGCGCTGGGACTGTACGTCAGCCACGCCATCACCGCGCAGGTTGGCGAGCCAGCGGTTCCGCTGGATGACAGCTACATCCACTTCAACTACGCCCGCTCCTTCGCTCGCTTCCAGCCCCTGGTCTATTCCCCCGGGGCACCGCCCACCACCGGCGCCACGAGCCTCGGTTGGGTGATCGCGCTGAGCATCGGCTGGTTCCTCGGACTTCACGAGCTGAAGCTGATCTACCTGGCTTGGGCGCTGGGTTGGGCGTGCTGTGGGCTGCTGGCGTGGGAGACGTCCCGCCTCACGCGGGGGCTCCTGCGCCCGAGCATCGGGCTGGGCGCGGGCCTGCTCGTCTTCTGCTTCTCACCGCACACTTGGTTCTCCGCCAGCGGCATGGAGGTCCTGCCGCTCGCCTGGCTGCTGATGCGCACCGCGAGGCTGTGCGCAGAAGCCTGGGAACGGCGGAGCGCAGTTGGCTACCTGCGCGGGATGCTCGCGACCAGTTTCTGTGCGGCAATTATTCGCCCGGAGGGGGTGCTCGCCGCGGGGATGTGCGCCGTCACCCTCTTCTTCGTGGGGGGAGGGTTCACGCGGCGCTACTCGGCCCTGGCACTGATCGGCCCGGCGATCCCCCCCGGCTTGAACTGGCTGGCCACGGGGCAGATGCTCAGCGCGAC
This sequence comes from Polyangiaceae bacterium, assembly GCA_041389745.1. Classification (GTDB taxonomy): domain Bacteria; phylum Myxococcota_A; class Polyangia; order Polyangiales; family Polyangiaceae; genus JAHBVY01. Next base: position 61,996 of record JAWKRF010000035.1, on the reverse strand, counting down.
TGCTCAGGCGAAGCTGCTCTCGACGAGTCCCTACGCCACCCGCGCGTCAGCGTGGGACGCCCAGCTCGGCAACTTGAAGCTGTTCTTCCTCACGCTGCTCAACGGTGAGGTCTGGGCAGACGGGATGATCCCGACCGGCTTCTGGTGGCTCCCGTGCGTCGGTTTGATCGCCATCGTCCTGGTCGCCGGGAGACACCGCGCACGCGCCGCTCTGATCCTGTGCGTCGCCGCGGGCGCGCTGATCCCGACGGCTTACTGGACCTTCCTCGTGAACCGCCTGCGCTATATCTGGCCCTTCGCCGCAGCCTGGTTGATCGGCCTGGCAGCGCTCGCGGAGCTAGCCGCGAGGCTGCTGGAGCGCGTGCTGCAGCGCTCCCCACGGCGGAGCCTCGGGGGCTGGCTCGGCGTCGCGCTCACGGCCAGCGCGGGCTATTTCCTTGCGGCAGAGTGGCCGAGCACCCTGAAGGACCTGGTGGCGAGCTGCGCGGCGATTCATGGGCAGCAGGTGTCGCTGGCCCGCTGGGCCGAGCGTGAGCTGCCCGACGGCGTTCCCGTCGGAGTGAACGACGCCGGAGCCATCGCCTACCTCAGCGGCCACCCGACCGTCGACCTGGTCGGTCTCACCACGCGTGGCGAGGCCACTTACTGGCGCGCAGGGCCAGGACCACGCTTCGAACACTACGAGAAGTCCAAGGTCCTACCACCGTACCTGATCCTCTACCCGAGCTGGCTCGACATCGACGCCATCACCGGTCCCGAGCTCACCCGGCGCAGCGTGTGGGGTGCCAGCATCCTGGGCGCGCCGGAGATGGTCGCGCTGGAGACCCGCTTCGACCTGCTCGGCACCGGGGCAGCTCCGCCTTCCCCGGGGAAACTGGTGGATGAGCTGGACGTCTGCGACCTGGAGAGCGAGGCCGCCCACGACTACCAGCTGTTCTACGCGCATGAAGGGACCAACGCGGTGCGCGTCCACGGCGACAGGGCCGACGGTGGTCGGACCTATCGTAGCCTCGAGCAGTTCGACCTGAAGCTCTCGCCGGGCGGCGTACTGTGGATGCGTGGTGGCGCCGAGTGGCCCCTGACGTTGAAGGTCCTGGTGGACGGGACCGAAGTCGGCAAGCTCCAGCTGGAAGGCTTCGAGTGGGAGGAGAGCTGGGTCAGGCTGCCGAGCGACCTGACCCCCGGCACGCACCGCATTCGTCTCGAGCGGGTCAGCGAGGTGTGGTTCACCAGCATGCACTTCTGGATGCTCGAATAGGCCTTTACCCACGCCGCGCGGCGAGGCTATCGGATGACGTCATGAGTCTCTTGATTCGCCTTGCGGAGGACAGCGACGGCTACCAGCTGATCCGACTGATCGAGAACGTCTTCTACGAGTACCCGGGCTGCGTGATGGACGTGGACGGAGAGATCCCCGAGCTGCGCCGGATCCAGACGGATTTCGCGAAGAAAGGCGGGGAGTTCTGGGTCGCCGAGCGCGACCGCCGCATCATCGGTTGCATCGGCTACACGCCGCTGCCCACGCGCGCTCGGTCTCCACGCGGAATCGAACTCAAGAAGCTGTACGTGGAGCGCTGGGAGCGTGGCCACGGCCTCGCTGGCGAACTGGTGGCCTTGGTCGAAGCCGCCGCGCGAGGTCAGGAGGCGAGCTTCGTCGAACTCTGGAGCGACACGCGCTTCCTGCCGGCGCATCGCTTCTACCGGAAGCGGGGATACCAGGCCAGCGGCGAGACCCGGGAGCTCTTCGACCAGAGCGACACCATCGAGTACCACTTCGAGAAGCGACTCGCCTGATCTCGGCCCGCGGCCCGGAACGAGGTACTGGCCCCTGGCCTCACTCGGCGAGCTCGAGCGCCTCCAGGTTGGCGATGTAGTCCGCAGGGAAACCATGTCTCCGCGCGGCACCAAGGATCAGGTCACGATACTCGCGCCGCGGCGCCACGAAGGAATCCTGACGGTGGGCCGGTTGCACGCGATAGACCCAGGCGTCTCGAGGTTCCCCGGACCAGACGTGACAAGTCAGGTGCTCGCGGCGATAGCGCTCCGGGTGTCCTTCCTTGCGATCCAGGCCGAGCAGAGTCTGTTCGTCGAGCTGCAGCAGCAGCCCGGGAACCGTGCTCAGCGCCGCGGGCTCGACGTTGGCCGCCCCTGCCCCGCGACTCGGCGAGCGGTAGTTCCAGACCAGTCGATGCTGCGGCAGGCTCCCGACGGCGAGGTGCAGGACCTTGGGTCTGCCGAGCCCCGTGGAGTGGAACCAGGCGGTCAGGTCGCCGAGGTCCATGTTCGATCCGTAGGCGAACACCCAGTACATCGCTCCAGCATAGCGCATCGCTCGCACTGCGTCTTCCAGCAGCCCGAGTGCTGATCCGCGCGGATTGAGATCCATGCTCTCGCAGAGCCGCGCCAGCACGTTTGCGAGAGCGAGATCTGGTCGACACCTGCTAGACTCGGCTCATGCATCTCTGGTTGGCTCAGCCGCGGCTCGCGTTCTCGAGGCCCGAGGCGAACCACGACGCCTTGCTCCAGCTGTTCGAGGCGCAGCCCGCGCCGCGGCCGGAGGACATCCTGGTGCTCCCCGAGCACTTCGAGCTCAGCCGCAGCGCGGACGACTACGCGCGCGGCCTCCAGCGGCTCGCGCTGCGCGTCGGCTGCCACATCGTCGGCGGCACGCAACACCGACAGCACGCTGAGCGCGTCACCAACTGCGGCGCTGCCTTCGACCCCCGCGGAAACCAATTGTTTCAATATGAAAAACTGAGGCCGTACGCGGACGAGCGCCTGTGGATCGACCCAGGGGTGAGGCTGGGCGAGGGACAGATCTCCGGCCTGCACTGCCTGGTGCTGGTGTGCGCCGACTTCTGGTTCTCGGACCTGTTTCAACGCTGCACTCGCCTGCCGACCCTGGTCCTGGTGCCAGCGCTTTCCGTCTCGCGCAAGCCGACGCCGGGGTATAGCCGAGCCTTGTGGCGCCACCTCGCGATCGCCCGTGCCTACGAGTTTGGCTGCTACGTTGGCGTCAGTGACTGGGCGGTGGAGTCGGAGCTGCCGCGCCTGGCCGCGAGCGGCGTCGCCGGCTTCGCGGATCCAACACAGGTCGAGCCCCAGCGGCTCTTCACCCCTGCACCAGGCGACGGCGGCGCCAGCCTGCTGCGGGTGGCGCTCGATCTGCCACGCCTCCAGGCGTTCCAGGCCGATCGTGATGCGCGTGGCTTCTTTTGGCGCGATCCCTCGGCTTGAGGCAGAGAGGATCTGGAAGGTTTCGGCAAACCCATCGCGCTCGCCCGAGTAGGCGACTATGCTCCAGACATGGTGCGTGTCTTGGGCCTACCGGTGACGGACGCCGACAGCGCGGCGGCCGGGGCTCCTCGCGCCGATCACATGCGCGCCCAGCTGGGCGGGCGCGCATCGACCCCCGTCACGGCAGGCCAGCTGGTCGTCCTCGAGACCTCGGAGTGGGTCAGCCTGTGCGGTGTCCTCTTGGGTGAGCTGGGCGACCAGCGACTGGTGCTGACCCGCGGCGGCGTGGTGCGAAAGGCAGACAAGGCGCGTCTGCAACCGCTGCAAGACGGGGACGCGGAGCTGAGCGCGCTCGCCGCCCGTGTGCGGCGCTTCGCAGCGCTGAGCGAGGGCGACGCGGTGCGCGTCGACGACGCCCGACTCGGCCCGATCGAGGGGATCCTCGTGGAAAAATGTAGGTTCGGAGGGTTGGTGCTTCGGGGAGACGGCTCACTGCTCGCCGCGGGCTTCTCCAAGCTCGAGCCTCGCGCGGAGGAGCAGAGCTCGTGAGCGCCAAGAACGACCGCATGCAGTATCGCCAGTTGGGCGCTGATGGCCCCAGCATCAGCGCGATCGGCCTGGGGGGCATGCTGCTCTCCATCCAGGGGCGCCCGCCAAGGGACGCCTCGATCGAGACCATCCACGCCGCGCTGAGCAAGGGCATCACCCTGATCGACACGGCGGACGCCTACTGCCTCGACGACAACGACTTCAACCACAACGAGGCGCTGATTCGCGAGGCCTTGCGAGGCCGCACGGAAAGAGTCTTGGTCGCGACCAAGGTCGGTTGCGTGCGTCCAGGTGGCGCCTGGCGCGTCGACGCGCGGCCCGAGCGCCTGCTGGAAGCCGCGGAGGCGAGCCTCAGGGCGCTCGGTACGGAGACCATCGATCTGCTCCAGCTGCACTCCCCCGACTCGCGAGTGCCGTTCGCGGACAGCGTAGGCGCCCTCGCGCGCCTGGTGGAGCAGGGCAAGGCTCGCTACGTGGGCCTATCGAACGTCAGCACGCAGCAGATCGCCGAGGCACGCGGCATCGTGCCCATCGCGAGCGTGCAGAACCGATTCAACGTCCACGACCGCAGCGCGGAGACCAGCGGCGTGATCGACTACTGCACCAGGCACCGCATCACCTTTCTCGCGTACTCGCCATTCGGTGGCTCCCGGGAGGCACCAGAGCTCGGACTTGGACGCCTGGGCCAGGAAGCCAAGCGGCGACGAGTCAGCGTCTACCGCCTGGTGCTGGCGTGGCTAATGGCCAAGAGCCCCGTGGTGGTTCCGATCCCTGGAGCCCGTCGCGTGGAGAGCATCTCGGACAGCGCGCGGGCCTGTTCACTGCAGCTGAGCGAAGCCGACGTGCGCGACGTCGAGGCTGCGCTGGCTTGAGTCGACGCCACACGGCGCAAAACACGATCGCCTCAGCGCCGCGATCCACCGCACCCAGCAACAAAGACTGGGCGCACAGAAGTCGGAGCGCTATGTGCCGCGTGAATGAGCCGCGACTCAAATACGGATCGCGTCGGCTTGTGCGTGTCCTGCGAGCACGCTCGCAGCATTCGGTCGGCGCGCGGCAGCACGTTCTGGCTCTGCGAGGCCAGCAAGAGCGATCCAAGGCTGCGCAAGTACCCGCAGCTGCCCGTCCGGCAGTGTGTCGGCTACCGTGGCAATGCGGAGGCTGCCCATGACTGAAGGCGGATCGACCCCCAGGAAGAAGCGCGTGGTGATCGTGGGCGGCGGCTTCGGCGGCCTCGAGACCGCCAAGGCGCTGAAGGGCGACGACGTGGACATCACGCTGGTGGACCGCTCGAATCACCACCTGTTCCAGCCGTTGCTGTATCAGGTCGCGATGGCGGGTCTTTCCCCCGCGGAGATAGCCGCCCCGATCCGCGCGGTACTGAAACATCAGACCAACTGCCGCGTGTTGCTCGGTGAGGTCACCCGGGTCGAGCTCGGGAGCAAGCGCTTGCACCTCGATCACGGAGACAGCCTGAGCTACGACTACCTCGTCGTCGCCGCCGGGGCGAAGACCAACTTCTTCGGGAACGAAGCCTGGGCCCGCCACGCGCTGGGCCTGAAGTCGGTGGACGACGCGGTGGAGATCCGCCGCCGGGTGCTGCTGGCGTTCGAGGCCGCCGAGCGCGAGAGCGACGTGGACGCTCGACGACGACTGCTGACCTTCGTCGTCATCGGCGGCGGACCCACCGGGGTGGAGATGGCTGGTGGCCTGGCCGAGCTCAGCCGCTTCGTGCTCGCCGATGACTTCCGGGAGATCGCCGGCCGAGAGCCCCGAGTGGTGCTGGTGGAGGCGACGGATCGATTGCTACCGGGCATGGACGAGAAGCTGGCCCAGTCCGCAGCCAAGCAGCTCGAAGACCTCGCGGTGGAGCTGAGGCTCTCCACCAAGGTGACGGACATCAACGAACACGGCGTGAAGCTCGGCGAGGAGTGGTTGCGCGCCAGCACGGTGGTTTGGAGCGCCGGGGTCTGTGCGAGAAGCCTGGCTGGTCGGCTCGGCTGCGAAACGGCGCGCGGTGGTCGCGTCAAGGTCGAAGCTGACTGCAGCGTCCCGGATCACCCCGAGGTGAGCGTGATCGGCGACATGGCGTACTTCGTTCCCGAGGGAAGCGAGCAACCGCTGCCAGGTGTGGCCCAGGTCGCAATGCAGCAAGGACGCTTCGTGGCCCGCCAGATCCGGCGAGATCTGGCCGGGAAGCCCCGGGAGACGTTCGAGTACGTCGACAAGGGCATGATGGCCACCATCGGCCGCTCACGGGCAGTCGCTCAGAGCGGCAAGCTGAAGCTCTCAGGATTTACCGCGTGGATAGCCTGGTTGTTCATCCACCTGATCTACCTGATCGGCTACCGGCGCCGGCTGATGGTGCTCCTGGAGTGGTTCTGGAGCTATGCCACGTACAAGCGCGGCGCCCGATTGATCACGGGAGATCGCGCATGGGAACGGGCGCAGCAGCTGGCGCAGCAGGCGGAGCAAGGACCCAACTCGGGTCCCATTCGCGTGCTCGACAGTCGCTCGGAACGAGACACGCAAGGCGCGAGCTCGCCCGCAAGGCCTGACGCTACGGAAGAGTCAGACTCCGGGTCCACGTCGGTCGCCTAACCGACTCCTGATTCTTCAACGATTTCAGCAATCTAAGAAAGAGGCGCGCGTGCGAGCCGGCCGCTCCGCGCGCCCCTTGCGTGCTTTCCCCCGGAACCAGACTCGCTTCTTCGCGCGGCACGCGCAGCACTGGAGTCAGGCAATCAGCAGGGAACTCCATGGCTTGTGGGGGTGAGCCGCGATCCGTTGTGCTCCGAGGATCCGCGTGGGAAGCTCGGCTCGGCTGGAACGTAAACAGGACGATTGACAGCCACCCCCCAAGGCAGGAAGGTCTCGAGGCCCTAGGGCATTGAGACGACACCGAGAGAGGGACTTGAATGACACTTGCGGTTCGAATGGGTCTTGTTGCGTTGCTTGTCGGCGCCGCCACCGGCTGCGCTGCGCGCAGCGACGATTTCTACGCGAAGGACGTGAAGGCGCTCCTCGAGACGAAGGGCCAGTCGGTCGCCGACTGCTGGGCCAACGTCCGTTCGACGGATCCCAACGCGGCTGGCACCGTGACCGTGACCTTCCGTGTCGAGGAAGACAGCGGCAACATCACGAACGCTGCGGTCGACGCAGCGCAGACCACGGCTCCCGAGCCGGTCAGCCAGTGCGTGGTCGCGTCCCTGCAAGGTCTCGCGCTGCAGCCCGGCGACAACCGCCCTGCCAACGCGACGTACACCTGGGAGCTGAAGGCCCCAGGCGCCCAGTGACAGCGCTCTCTAGCTGATCGACTCGCGGCGTTCGCGCTGCGACCCGCAACGACGCAGGCTGCGGCCTGCGTCGTTTCGTTTTGTGGTTCAGCCGTAGATGGTCTGGCGCGCGACTCCGAGCATCTCCCGCAACGTGGCGATGTCTCCAGGACCACCGATCACGATCAGCTGAGTCCCTGCGGCAATCGCCTCCGAGGCCAGCGGGTTGAAGCTCAAGCTGCCGTCAGGCATGCGCAGAGCCATCACCAGGAGGTTCGTGCGCTGACGGATGGGGATCTGGGAGAGCGTGCAGTTCACGAACGGGCTATCGCCAGGCATCTCGACCTCGTCGAAGCGCAACGCAGCGCCCTGCTGGCGCAACGTCTCGTCGAGGAAGCGCGTGAGCTTCGGACGCACCAGCTCACCCGCGAGACGCACCCCACCGATGTGATTCGGGCTCACCGTCGTGTTCGCGCCCGCCTTGAGCATCTTGGGCTGGTTCTCCGCCTCGACCACCTTGCTCACGATGCGCGCCTGCGCGTTGAGAGACCGCGCGGAAAGAGTGACGAAGAGGTTCTGGGGGTCGTTGGTCAAGCAGGCGACCAGACCCCGTGCATGAGCGATGCCCGCCTCGAGCAGCGAGTGATCTTCGGTTGCGTCTCCGATGACGTACAGCAGGCTGACGTCGAACTCCTGCTCGATGCGCTGGATGTGGTGCTCGTCCATGTCGATCACCACGAAGTCCACACCCGAGTTGACCAGCTCCCCCACGACCATGCGACCGGTGCGCCCCGCACCGGCGACGATGTAGTGATCTCGCAACGCCTGGATCCGCTTTTCCATCCTTCGCTTTCGAAATGCTTTACCGATCGCCCCTTCGACGAGCAGCGCCGTGAGCGTGCTCTGGAAGAACGCGATCGCGCCGATGCCGGCGATGATCAGCAAGCTCGTGACGACACGCGCCGCCGGAGACATCTCGGGCAGCTCGCCGTACCCCACCGTCGAGACCGTGATGACGGCGAAGTAGACGGCGTCCGGCAGGCTGTAGACCTGCCCCGTCGCCAGCCACAGCAGCACCCCTCCCCCCACGGTGACCGCGCCGAGCACCAGCAGAGCGAACGCGACGCGGCGGAAGGAGAGGTGCAGCATGCGCTCAGCGACTGTACATGATCGCCGCGATCGTTCAGCGCATCAGACTTCGCGAGGCGGCCTTTCGAGGCTCAGTCGAGTGCCTCGCGCAGCGCCGCCTCGAGCGTCGGATAGCGCCACTCGAAGCCGCGCTGGCGCATCGCTTCCGGAATCGCGCGCTGCCCGGTCAGCAGCGGAGTCGCCCCCTCCCCGAAGCGCAATTTCAGCGCGAACGCTGGGACCTTCACGCTGCTCGGGCGATGCAGCACGTCGCCAATACAGTCCGCCAGCTCGGCGTTGGAGACGGGCTCTGGTGCGGTGACGTTGATCGGACCGCTGAGACCCTCGTCATCGATGGCGGTGATCAACATTCGCACGCAATCAGTCAGGTGGATCCAGGAGACGATCTGATCGCCGCTCCCGATCGGCCCACCGGCGAAGAGCTTGAACGGCTTCACCATCTGCTCCAGCGCGCCTCCGCCCGAACCGAAGACGATCCCCAGGCGGGCGCGGACCACGCGCACTCCGAGCGGCTCGGCTTGCTGCGCGGCGCCTTCCCATGCCACCGTCACTCCCGCCAGGAAGTCGTCCCCCGCAGGAGCATCCTCGGCGCAGGCCTGCTTGGTGTCCCCGTAGTAGCCAACCCCCGAGGCGGTGACGAGCACTGCGGGGCGCTTTGTCGCGCGCTCGATCGCCTCCACCAGCAGCGTCGCGGGCACCACCCGGCTGTCCATCACCCGACGCTTGAACGCTTCGCTCCAGCGGGTGCCGATGACGGGCTCGCCAGCCAGGTGCACGACGGCGTCGCAGCCATCGACGTGGCGGAACCACTCCCCGGCGTGGTACGCGTCCCACTCCACGAGTTCCGCGCCCGGGGGGAGACCGGCGCCGCGTTTGCTTGTCTTGTTTCGAGTCAGCACCAAAACGCGATCGCCACGAGCGGTGAGCTGAGCTACCAATTCACTGCCGACAAACCCGGTACCGCCTGAAATCAGTATTGTTTTCACGCTTGAAGTCCCGTTCTATTGCTTTCGTCTAAAGTCCTATAGGACCGCACCTTCGAGGAGACCATGACCAGAAGCCCTGAACTTAGCTCCGCCAGCAAGACCCCCTCACGTGGACGTTCGGCAGTGTCTCGTGCACTCAAGGTGGGCTGCGTCGTCGGCCTGCTCGCACTTGGGACGGGCTGCGCGGGCAAACCCGCCGCGCCGTTCGACACGCTGAAGACGTCTCAAGCCACGGCGTTCCGTCTTCAGAACTATGAACCACCGGCGGCTGCACAGCCAACCGCTCAGCCTGGCGCCATCCCGGGGCTGCCTCCCGAGATCCAGCAGTGGGTCCAAGCGGGCGCTCAGGGGCTACAGCAGCTGATTCCGCCCGGATTGCTGCCACCCGGTATGCTCGGTGGCGCCACCCCGCAGACGCCACTCCAGGCGCAGCCGGACGCGCCGCGCTTCCCGACGAGTCAGCCCAACTTCCGCATCCTCAGCCAGACCCCGGTCATGGATGAGGACCTTCGCGAAGACCTGGGCAAGATCTTCGGCGACGACAGCAACTTCGACTCCACCCAGGCCAACTGCATGTACGCCGAGATGGGCCTCGCTTGGACGTCGACCATGGGCAACAACGAGCTGCTGGTGTCCTTCTCCTGCAACCGTGTCGAGGCGCGAGGCTTCGCCTGGCCGCACCCGAACACTGGCATGAAGCCGAACACGGTCAAGAAGCTGTCCGAGGTGGTGCAGAAGCTGTTTCCCCCCGGAAGCTGAATCTCGACCTCCGCGAGACGAAGCCCCACCGGCAGCGCTGGTGGGGCTTTTCTGTTCTGCGGGAGCAGGTTCGGGGGTGAGGAGCGCTCGAAGCTGGCTCGATCCTCAGCGTGAGCTTCACAGCCCCTGCTGGTACTCCTTCGGGATATCGCTATCGATGATCTTCGCGCCGATCAGCTCCGCGGCCTGCTTCGCCTGACTGTAGACCACCTGGTTGTGTAGCTTGAGCCCACCCGCGGAGAAGAAGTACGTGAAGAACTCGGTCTGCTCCTGATACTCGAAGATCTGAGTGAGTCGCGAGGCCTTGCTCACGCCCAGCGCGTTCAGCTCCTTCATGTCCACGATCGGCGTCACGACGAACATGGAGCTGCCGGCGATGGGCGATCCGCTCTTCGGGCTGGAGTGCCCCAGGTAGCGGTACTGCATGCGGTAGGGCTCCCCCGGCTTCGGATCCAGCTCGAGCAACGTGAGCTCGCCGTAGTCGCTCAGCATGCTGTTCTGGATCTCGCAGATCACGACCTGGATCTTGTCGTTCTCGTACAGGTCCTCGAAGACGTTGCGCCAGAACTTCGGCCATTCGTCCTTGGCCAGAGTCAGCGTGTACTGTCCCTGAAACCGTTCCCCCACGGAAAATGGCTTCCCCTCGTTGGCGCGCATCCGCTGCAGCTTGATCAGGCCGAAGTGCCGGCTGGTGTCGATCATCACGTCGTTGAAGGCTCTGGCGATCTCGCCCGCATCGGCGTCGATCACGATGTTGTGCACGTCCCTCTTGATCGAGGTCCCGCTCTTGGGGTCGAGCGGAAGCACTTCCATGTTCTTCACCGCGGTCTCCCAGGCGCGCTCCTGTTGCGGCGACTCGCTTCGGCACGGCGGACCACAACCGACGGTTCCCGCCGCCGCAGAACAGGCGGCACACAGGGCGAAACGACCCAACCAGCGACTCCCTCTCGACATCTGCTCGTTCTCCCTCCATCACGCTGACGACCGGCTCGCGGTGCTGCGACCCCACGCTCGCGCCCAAGGCGCAGGTTCGCACGAAACCAGGAAAGCAGGCGAGTCTCGCTAGCCCTTCTTCTTGGTGTCTTCGATAAGCAACGCGGATTCCGGCATGGCAACAACGGTCTCCTGGTCGCTGGTTGCGAAACCTGGATCGGTGGTCTGGTTCCACCAGGCGCCGCTGTCTGCGCCCGGTCCGGTGGTGCCGCTTCGCTTCGAGCCACCGAGGGTCTCCGGCGCGAATCCCAGGCGCTGAAACATGCGCTCCGCCGCGGCGCGGTGCTCGGCGACCAGCACCTCGGAGCTGACCCCAACCCCATCGGACACGAGCTTCTCGAAGACCGCTTCGAACAGCGGATTGCGGGTGGCGTTGACCAGGTGTGACAGCGCCGCCAGCTGCCGCTTTGCCTGCGCTGGCTCTCCGGCCTCGTGGCAGATGAACACCAGCACGCGCCGGGCCCACAGCTCCTCGTACTCGTTCCGGGTCTGCTGCTCGCAGGCGATCTCCAGCACGGCCTGGGCGTGGCGTCGCGCGGCATCGTAGTCGGCCACGTCCAGCGCCAGCGCCGCCTGAGTATTGCGCGCGCGCATCTCCAGCTTGAACGAGCGCGAACCGGGGCGCAGCGCGTGGCTCAGGGCGTCCTCGAGCGACGCCGCGGCGCGCGGGTAGAGCCGCTGTTGCCGCCAGACCTCGGCAAGCACCACGCTCCCCCAGCCCTGAGCGACCCACGGATCACGAGACGACGCAGTGAGCTCCCCGCAAAGCGCCTCGGCTCCAACCAGATCCCGCGCGGCAACGGCCGCGCGAGCCAGGGCCACCATGATCTTGGTCTCCACCTGGGCGTTGAATCCACCGCTGCGCGCGTGCACGGCCTTGTACTCGGCCTCCACTTCGCGGCAGCGCAGGACCTCCCCGCGGTGGAGGTGGTACTGGAGCCGGGCGAGCAAGTAGTTGGGCATGAGCCACGCGCGCTCACCATCTCGAGAGCGAACGAAGTCTTCGAGGCGCTCCAGCCACTCGACGCTCTGCGCGGCCCCGCGCTCGGCGTAGAGCAAACACATCAGGGTATGAACGCCACCAAGCCCGGTCTCCACGTCCTCGGGGTTGACCCTGCGGGTCAGCCTCGGGTCCTGGAACAGCTCGTAGGCCAGCTTCCCGAAGCGCTCGGCACGCGCGACATAGCCTTGATGGGTGAGGGATATGCAGCGACAGCTCGCGTAGGCGCCACGAGCGTGGTCGCGTTCGCCCAAGATGAACGGGAGCAGCGTGTGAGCCACCTCGTCTGCGCGCTGGAAGTCCCCCCTCATCGACAGCAGGACCGTCTGGTAGCTGGTCGCGGTGAAGTAGCGAATCAGCCGCTCCGGCAGCGTGCCGGGAGATAGCTTGCGGCCGATGAGCCCACCGCCGAGCACGCGAGCCATCTCCACGAGGCGCCTCGCCATGCTGGCGCCCGACGGTAGCGAGCGCACCTCGGGCAGGTACATCTGGCGCTCGAGGCCCAGCATGCGATCACCGAGATCGGAGTCGATGGCCACACCAACGCGCGCCAGTCGCTGACGAGTGGCGAGCAGGTGGGAATGCAGCGCACTGCCATACGCTGCCCGTTCGGCGCCCTCCCCCACCAGCAACGACTCCAGCTCCTCGAGCAGTGGCCGTGCGTCTGCAAGGGCCTGCCCCTGGTAGAGCTCATTGCTGGCGAGCTCCAGGTAGCGGATCGCCTTGTACTTGGCGCCTCCTTGGAAGAAGTGCACGGCGAGCTCGGCGGCATGCGCAGGCGCCTGCGCACCGTAGCGGCGCTCGAGCAACCTTCCCAGCAACGCATGCAGTTGGGCTTTCCTCCCGGAACTGAGCGCGTCGAGCAAGGCTCGGCGAGACAAGCCGGGAGCCAGGTCATAGCCATCGCTGGACTCGCTGACCAGATCAGCCTCGCGGAGCTCGTCCAGCGCCGCGAAGGTCGCGCCGTCGCTGCCCTGACTACAGGCCGTGATCAGATCCAAGTCCAGCGCGCGACCAGCCACTACAAGGATGTCGACCACCCCCTGTGCGGCGCCCCCAGCCTGTTTGAGGCGCCGACTCAACGCCTCGGCGAGCGACGTCGGCACCGGGAAATCACCCAGCGCGCGCGGCAGCTGCCAGCGCTCATCGGAGAACTGGATCACGCCTGCCTGGACCAGCTCTCGCACCAGCTCCAGGACCAGCGCGGGGTTTCCCTGGGCCGCCAGGGTGATCTCCGCGCATAGCCTGGGATAGGGCTCGATGGCACCGAACAGACTCGCGAGCAGCTCGCTCACCGCGGACTCGTCCAGGCGACCGAGCGCCAGGTCGAGCTCTGCCCCGCCCACCAGACGCGAGAGAGCGACGTCTCGACTCGTGGCGTCGGGGCGAGTGGTCAACACCAGACACAGACCGGGGCCACATCCCGCGAGCAAGGCACGCAGGGCTTCCAGGCTGGCGTTGTCCGCGCGATGAGCGTTGTCCACCAGCAGGGCCACGCTGCGACCCCCGCGGACGACCTTGAACCACTCGCAGAGCGCCGCGAACAGCTGGCGCCGGTCCTCGACTGGATCGCTGTGCGCGTGCGCTGGCGTGCTCCCCTCGAACCAGTGACCCACTTCCGGGAGGATACGTATCAGCTGAGGAGCGAGGGCGAGCAGCTCCGTTCGTGCCCTCGCTTCGTCGTGCCAGAGCGCACGAAGCAACGGCCGGATCAGCCCGTACGCCCCCGCGCTGCTGTCGGCTGAGACGAACTCAGCGATACCTCCTCCGCGGCGCATGCGCAGCGCAAGCTCGCGCAGAAGCGCTGTCTTGCCCAGCCCCGCTTGACCACGAATACAGCCGAGGGACGAGCGCAGGGCGCTGGCTTCCCACAGCGCCATCAGCTGACCGAGCTCCCGATCCCTTCCCAGCAAGCGCGACGGCTTCAGGTAGGTCGGTGCTTCGAGTCCAGTCGCGGTCCCGAGCCCGGGCGCGAACTGGCGTAGCCGGCGCCTCACCACGGAAGCATCCTGAGGGCGCGCCGCCACATCGGGGCTCATCAGATCGCTGATCAGCTCCCCGATCTCCGCTGGCGCATCCACCAGCAGCTTGCGGACGTCGGGCGGACTCACCTGCTTCGCTTGCACGAAGCTCTCGGCGTCACGGATGTCGAACGGGACGTAGCCCGCGTAGACCTCGAAGGCGAGGGTGCCGAGCGAGTAGAGATCGAGGCGAGGATCCGTGGGCGCGCCGAAGAGCACCTCCGGAGGCAGATACGCTGGCGTGCCGGCTAGCTCACGCCGCACCGAGCCGATCGGCTCCATGATCCCGAAGTCGAGGATCCTGACGGACAGCTTGCCAGCGCCGTCCCTCGCGATGCGCACGTTGTTCGACTTCAGATCGTGATGAACGTAGCGACGCGAGTGGAGAAAGGCGAGCGCCTCGCAGAGCTGGTCGATGACCTCGAGCGCCTCCCCTGGATTCAGGGGGACGAGCTGGTCGAGGTCTTCTCCCTCGACGTACTCCATCACCAGGCACGGCGTACCCTGCGAGGGCACGACGAGATCGCGCACCTCGACGAAGCGTGGGTGGGAGAGGGTGGCCATGAGGTAGTACTCATGGCGAAAGCGTGTGAGCAGTGACTCCTGCTGACGATCCGCCCTCAGTACCTTGATCGCCACCGAGTCGCCGCTCACCAGATCGCGGCCGCGGTAGACCACGCCCATGCCCCCCTGGCTCAGGTGTTGTTCGACCTGATAGCGCTGCGCGAGGAGATCACCGGGCGTGAGCAGTGTCGACGCGCCCGCAGCCGCCATGCTCGACGGCCTGACTCGCGGCAGTTTCGCCTGCTTGCCTAGGTTCGTCTCGGTGACGCTGACGCGACCCAGCTGGACAGCCATTCAAATACGAGACCGTAGCCAACCTCCCTTGAAACGCCAAGAGCGAAGCCGGCCGGTTCGGGGGTAGCCACTCGGAAGAGGGGTTCGCGCTGAAAGGAGCGCACGGCTTCTTACGGCTCGAATCGTCTGACCTTGATGCTCCATCGTCAGGGCAGGGTCCCACTTCCGGCTTCTGGAGTGCTCCGGTCGCGCACCTCCCCCCCACCCTCGAGCGCTGACGGACCAGCGACGGCAGCAGTGGTTTCCCCGCTCAGCGGCGCACCTCCCTCGAGTCGGCTGTGTTCGGCACCGAGACGCAGTTGAGGGACGTCGAGGAACGGTGGCCGGATATGTTCCCGGCCCTCACCTCAGCTCTCCGCCACCAGGCCGAGCTGCATCGGCAAAGATGCAGTGCCGTGCGGAAGCGTAAAACGCTTCCCTGGCAGCTCCCGCAGGTTCGGCAAGAACTTGCAGCCGTTGATGTACGGATACTCTCGAACCTCGCGCAAGCGTAGCCCGGAGTCGAGCAGAGCCTGGAGGATCTGAGCAACCGTCCACTGGTAGGAGTGAGCCAGCTCGGGGTTCTCGAAAGGCTCGCTCTCGACGAAGCCCGACGGCGCAAGCGCATCTCCCGAGCGCCCCACGTAGTCGCCCACGGGTTCGGAGAAGACCTCGGCGGCGAAATACGGGTCCTTGATCCGCAGGTCTTGGTCCACCGACCAGATCAGCGGGTGAAACTCCATCACGACGAGTCTCCCGCCCGGCGCGAGCACCGCCGCCACCCCACGCATCCACGCGGCAATATCATCGATCCAGGGGAGCGCTCCGTACGAGGCGAAGACGACATCGAAGCGCCGCTCGTCGGTGGCCGCGCCGGGCAACCAGTCGAGCACGTCGGCTCGCTCGAAGCGCGCGGGGATGCCGGCTTCTTGGCTGAGTCGCCGTGCGAAGTCGATGGCCGCATCAGAGATGTCGACGCCCGTCACCTCGGCACCCAGCCGCGCCAAGCACAGGCTATCCTGACCTGCGTTGCACTGCAGGTGGAGCAGGCTCTTGCCAGCCAACTCCCCGAGCAGCTCGATCTCGTCGGAGAACAGCGTGGTCCCTCCACCTCGCAGAAAGGCAGCCTGATCCCGCTTGTGTGCGTTGTGCGCTTCCGTCGCTAGGTTCCACGAGCGTCTCGTCTGCTCGCGTCTGGCCTTCAGCTCGCTCCCCGACGTCATGAGGGGCGACTCGCGTTGTTAGGGGTGCGCGTCAAGAGTAGCCTCGCAGGCGTGAGTGACGACACGACGCCGATCGAGGCACACGGAAACTTCATCGCGGGCCGGTTCGCCGCCCCGGGGAACGCAGAGGGAGAACTCGTGAGTCGCGATCCCTACTCGGGGGTCGAGCTCGGCCGGCTGGGCTGGAGCAAGGCCGCGGTGACCATAGCGGTCGAGGCGGCGCGAGGAGCTCAAGACGCCTGGCAGCACCGCCCGCTGCAGGAGCGGATCAGTGCGGTCCGAGCCATCGCACCACTACTCGAGCAGCGCAGAGAGGAGCTGGCGTCGACCATCAGCCGCGAGATGGGCAAGCCGCTGTGGGAGGCCCGCACCGAGGTCAACGCCGCCATCGGCAAGATCGAGATCAGCGCCACCGCCGGGCTCCAGCTCGTGGCCGAGGTCGAGCTCGGAGACGGCTCGGGCTACGCCTTCCGTCCCCACGGCGTGCTTGCGGTGCTCGGCCCCTTCAACTTCCCCCTGCACCTGATGCACGGACACGTGGTCCCAGCCCTGCTCCTCGGCAACACCATCGTGCTGAAGCCGAGCGAGCACACGCCGTTCACCGGGCAAATCTATGCAGAAATTCTTCGAGATGCGGGACTACCGCCCGGCGTGTTCAACCTGGTACACGGCGCCGCCGAAGTCGGCGCTGCACTCAGCGCTCACCCCGACGTGAACGGCGTGCTCTTCACGGGGAGCTACCGCGCAGGACTCGCAATCCAACGCGCTACGCTGGAACAGCCAGGAAAGCTCTTGGCGCTGGAGATGGGCGGAAAGAACCCTGCGGTGTTGATGTCCGACGCGCCTCTGGAGAAAGCACTACACGACATTGCCTGGGGTGCGTACGTGACCAGCGGGCAGCGCTGCTCCGGCACGGCGCTCTGCTTGGTCGACCGGAGCATGCTCCCTCGGGTGCGCGAGCGCCTGAGCCAGATGCTCCAGGGCATCCGCATCGGCGATCCGCGAGAAGAAGTCTTCATGGGACCTCTCGCGTTCACCGCGGCACGCAGCAGCTACGGGGAAGCGCTGGCGGCGGCTGAGGCCCGCGGCGCGCGCCTGGTGGCGCAGAGCCCTTGCCCCGAAGGGCCTGCGCTGGCTCCAGCCACGCTGCATGAGGTCGAGGGTTTCGACCTCGCGGATCCCTACCTGCGCGAGGAGCTGTTCGGGCCCGATCTCACGCTGGTGCCGGTAGAAGACCTCGATCAGGCGGTCGAGATCGCCAACAGCTTGCCCTATGGACTCGCAGCCAGCGTCTTCACTCGAGATCTCGATCGGTTCGAGTGGGCGAGGGAGCGCCTGCAGTATGGCTGCATCAACCACAACGCTCCGACCTGTGGAGCATCGAGCAAGCTACCCTTCGGCGGCGTCAAGCAGAGCGGTAACCATCGCCCGGCTGCGTTGTGGTCGAGCCTGTACTGCGCCTACCCCGTAGCGACGCTGCGCGGTGGGGCCACCCTGGACCCCACCAAGCGCTCACCGGGCCTCGACTGGTGAACGGACCTACATGCCCTTGACGCGGTAGATCAGGCCCTCCGCGACCTTGCTCTTCTCGCGAGTTTGCCCTGCGGCAAAGTAAGCCGTGCCGTCCTTGGTAACGCTGAACGCGGGCACCCACGGGTACTTCAGGTCGAACGCGTCGGAGAGCTTCACCGCCCCGAAGAAGCTACCGTCCTTCTTCCAGGCGCTGAGCCGTCGGAAGTTGGAGTCGACGACGCAGATCCCTGGCTTGCAGGGACCGATTGCGTGCACCCAGCCGAACTTCTGCTCGTCGAAGCTCTTGTCGGTCTTGCCGAAGCGGAACTTCTCCTTGCCGTTCGCGTCCATGGCGATCACGACTCGTGACTCGTTGGGGTCCTTGCTCTTCGGGATGATACCGCCAACCAACACCAGGTCGCCAACGAAGCCGATGGTGTTGACGTTGCCGAACGGCCCCTTGCGCTTGTCTTCCTTGCTCAGGTCCTGCAGCACCCAGGGCTCGCTCTCGCAGGCGCTGTCTCCGAACGTGAGCTTGTTGACGGTCGCGTTGGCGAACGAGCCGAGGCCCCATTTGCCGCTGGGGTGGATGGCGATGTAGCCCTGGCCCCGCGCCTTGCACTCGTACTTCAGCTTGCCGCCGCTGATCATGTAGCTCTCGAAGAGCCCGTTGGATGCCAGCAGGTTGCCGTTGGCGTCCTTGCTCAGGGTCTTTATCTCCTTGTTCGTCTTCAGTACGCCGTCATCGCCGAAGCTAGCGTCCTTGCTCAGGCTACAGCCGTCGCCGATGGTGTAACCCCGGAGCTTGCCTTCGGCGTCCACCAGGTAGAGCTTGTCCTTGATCACCTCGAGTGCGCGGATCACGTTCATCCCGCTCTTGTCGAGGATTGGCTCCTCGAACTTGCACAGCTCGGGCGTGAAGTCCTGGGTTCCGAGCTTCATCGACTTGGGCTTCGGCGACAGCGGCGTGCTGGCCTTCACCTGCTCTTCGAAGCTGAGCTCGGCTTCCTTCCCGGCGGAAGCGCTCGCCGCTGCGGTGGTCGTCGCCGCGGCGCTGGCTTCTGGCTTGGCGCCGTCCTCCTTCTTGCAAGCGAGCAGGGCAAGGCCCAGCAGGGCTCCGGTCAGGGCGGTCGTCTTCAGGTGCATTCTGTCTCTCCTCACGGTGTGGAAGTCCCCCAAACCCCACCAGCGTTGCAAATCGCGGGAGGCTTGAAAACCCGTTTCTTCCGCATGGATTTACCACGGGGTTGTTCCCACAGCCCGGCTCGAGGATCCTGTGCGCTGGTGTGCGCACGGTGCACTGACGATCTCCCGCCGGGAGCCCGGCGGCTGAGCCGCGCCTGGCAGGCTGCTGAAACTCGATGCGGGCGCCGATCGCTGGCCCGCCGCACGGTCTCGCACTGGGAGTGTGCGCCTCGCGTGCGGGCGACGTGTGCGCCTCCGGGGCCGAGGAGGAATCAGCTACGGGGCACCGAAATGCCCAGACGATCGGTGACCGCGGCGTTGAACACGCCGGTCCGGTTCAGCTGGCGATACGCGCCGAGCCACTCCTCCACGTTGGCGTCGCCCCACAGCGCCTTCACGTCGTCGACACTCTTCAGGACGTTCAGGTCGAGGCCCCAGTGGGGACGCGCGCCGAACTCCTGGATGAACGCATGTTCGTAGTGCAGCAGCATGTCCCGCGCACGGCGCACACCCAGCACGCTGCCGATCTCGAGCGAGACCGTACGTCGGCCGTGCATCATGGCGAGGTTCGACTTCGCCTCGTTCACGAAGCGCAGCGTGCACGGCGTGGTGTGCACCATACCTTGGTCATAGTGCTCCTGCGCAAGCTCGAAGAAGCGTTCTGCAACCCGCACCGTGTCTTCGAAGTCGAAGTGCATCTCGATGCCGAAGACCCGCATGTGATTCACTGGTCCGATGTCGAAGACCTCGTAGCTCTTGTTGATGTAGCTGACGTCGCCGCGGCTGCGGATTGACGTCGTGATGAACTTCGGCCCTTCGATGGGCCAGCGATTGACCGTATCCGCGAGGAACTTTCCTTTGGTACTACCCCAGGTCGCGATGGCGTCCACTTCGCTACCGAACTGTCCGCGCTTGCGGTCCTGTGCGCTGCGCCAGGGTTCGCGGGCCAGCTTGTATCGCTGCTGGAGCAGGCACTGGTGGGTTCCGGGGCCCCCGCCGGTCTTGCTCGGATAGGGATTCAGCGAGACCTCGTAGTAGTCCGGCTCCGGTCCAAGCGCGGCCAGGTTTCGCCCCGCGAGCAAGCGTCCGATGAAGCCGTCGGTGCAGGTCAACTCGCCCCAGGTCGTGACCTTGGGTGTCTCCTTGAGCCAGTAGCTGGGCTCTACCTCCAGCACCACGGCGTACACCACACCCATCGCCCCGAGGCTGACCGAAGCCGCGTTGAAGATCACGTCGTCCTGCACCAGGCGCGCCCTCACACGATCGCCGTGGGAGTCGATGTAGCCGGGGAATTTCCGCGGGTCCGTGATGCCGTTCTTGGGCTCTACCTGGAGCACCTCACCCCCGCTCACGACCACCTGGATCGAGGCGATGGCAGAGGACACTGGGCCATACTTCAGGCCGGAACCGTGGGTCGCGGTCATGGCCGCGCCGACGATGCTCTGGGCGTTGTACCCGCCCAGGTTCTTGAACGCCAAGCCGGCGCAGTCCAGCTCGGTGTTCAGGCTACGAATGCTCGCTCCCGATTCCGTCCGGAACAAGTTCATGCCCCGCGCCTCGGCGCGGAGCTGTTCCTTCGGCAGCTCGAGCGGCGTGCCCAGGCGCTCCGGACTCAGCAAGAAGCCGTCGCACATGGCCACGTCACTGTAGGACAGCCCGGCGCCGGTCATGCGTACGCCGATGCGCTCCTTCTCGGCGCACTCCACGATCTCCACGAGGTCGCGCAGCTTCTCTGGACGCACGCGGTAGCGGACCTGCACGCCTGGGTTGCTACGATTGGCGTCCTGCCAGGGGCCGCCATTGACCTTCCAGCGATCGCAGCCGCGAGGAGCCGATGCGCAGGCGCTGGCCCCCACCCCCAAGACGCTGGCGCCGAGCAGCTCCGCCCCCACTGCCGCGCTCGACCCCAGAAACTCCCGTCGCGTGTGCTTCACGCCTCGAGACTATAGCGAACCCATGAAGCAGCGTGGGCAAAAGGCGTTTCAGCGAGGGAAACACCGGCCCACGTAGTCCCCCGAGTAGTCCGCGCAGAAGTCCGCGGTGTAGGCCACGCAGTAGCCAAAGGACTGGATCTCGTCGCTGCACTCGCTCTGGAAGCAACTCTCGGGGTCCGGCTTGCTCAGGCAGTCGTCGATGCAGCACATCAGTCGGGCTACTTGCTCGGGGCACCCGTTCTGGCTGGCGCAGCCGAGGATCTGGTTGAAGGTGCAGTCGCTGCAAGCGATGGGGTAGCCGAGCGAGGTATCCGGCGGCGTGGTGTCGGCCTTGGTGCAGGCGTCACGACAATCGTCGATGTCTCGTTCTTCCTCGGTCAGCGCGCACTCGACGACGCAGTCATACGTTTCCGCAGAGCAGCGTGGGAGCACGCTGGCCGGCAGCGGCTGTCGAGGCTCGGCGCAAGCACCTGTTGGCGGCGGATCCGGCTTCTTCTCGGGGGGTGGCGGAGGTTCGAAGCCGCCGCTCTCGCCCTCCGCGTTGCACGCGAGCCAGGTCAAGAACGCCTCGCGGTCTGCTTCGGGCAGGCCGCCCGCGGGAGGCATGTCCCGTGCATCGCGCAGCCGCACCTCGATGCGGTCGCTCCAGTAGAGCACGTCGTCGAGCGTATCCAGGTTCACGTCCTCGGGCGCCTCTTGCCGCTCGTCCTCCCCCAGAGAGCTGGAGTGGCAGCCAGTGCACCAGTTCAGCAAGAACGGCCCCGCGAAGCTCTCGTAGGTCAGATCCTGAGAGCTCTTGCAGACGCTCGCGCTGGAGCTGCCGGTCTCATCCGACGCCGAACTGCAGGCCGTGGCCCCCCAGAGCAAGATCCCCGAGGCAATACACGCAACGACTCTACGCGAGGAGGGCATGGAACGGCTCCACTCCGGGGAAATGGCTCTGTCCATCGACGCCGGCGAGCTCGAGCACCGCGGAGAGCAAGTTCGCCGTCTGAAGCTGCAGGCCGCCCTTCGTGGCCGCCCCCGAGGCGAGATCGATGGACAGCGCGTTGAGCTCGTCGTCGGTCGCGCCGAGCACGCGGCCGCCGGGCGCACCACCTCCGAAGATCATCGCGCTGGTGACCGGCCAGTGATCCTTGCCTTCGCTCTCGTTGAGCTTCGGCGTGCGGCCCATCTCGCTCATCACCACGACCAGCGTCTGCTCGAGGAGCTGCTTCTCCTCGAGCGTGTCCGCGAGCTCCGTCAGCCCAGCGAACAGCCCGTTGAACAGCTCGCTCTGCTGCTGGTTGCCCTGATGGGTGTCCCAGTTCTGCGTCTCCATCAGCACGGAGCGACACAGTCCGCCTTGCAGCGCGCTGCTGCCGACCTGGATCTGAACCTTCAGATCGGGAGTGTAGTCCTGATCTCCGAACCCGCTCGTTTCCTTAGAGAAACGCCTGAGCAGATCCTGGCGATCCAGCGAGCTGAAGAAGGCCTCGAGCTGTCGCCGGTTCGCTCCACGCTGGCCTCGGGTGGCTTGCATGCGCTTGGCGCGCGCCTCGAGGTAGGCGCGCACGCGCTGGTCGTCTCCGCTCGTGGGCGCCACCGCGGGTTCGCCGGCGAGCAGGCTCTTCTCGGGATCCAGCAAGGCGCTGATCTGGTTGGTGGTGCCCGCGCGCGCCGTGATCGAGGCCAGCGGCCCCGACAGCGCGCTGTTCCCCAGCACCAGGTAGGGCACCGGCAGCTCGCGACCAAGCTCGTACGCCGCGACCGCCGCGAAGTCGGGGTTGGAATCCGAGGGCGTGCCGGTGAGCACGCGCTTCATGCAGTCCGAGTGCACGAAGGAGCGAACCTGCACGCCATTGACGATGGTGCAGAGCGAGCCGAAGCGCTCGAAGAAGGCCGCGACCGCGGGTCGCGAGTCGTGGGTGAGCACGCTGAGCTCTCCGTAGCGCGTCACCTCTCCGTCCGGCGCATCGATCACGCTGCTGCCCGGCTTCGGATCCAGCGCGTAGGTGGGGTCCCAACCGCCGTTGTTCAGCACGACGATCAGGTTCTTCCCAGCGGCCCTGGCCCGCGCTTCGCCTGCGACCAAGGGCAGCGAGGCGCCGGCCAGCAACAGCCCGGAGGCACTCAAGAAGCGACGACGATCGAACTTGTACATGGCGACCTCAGTAGAAGACCAGACGGGAGTCCTGGAGCATGGCGAAGATCAGCAGCTTGAAGCCGCGACGATTGCTGGCGGTGTCCCCGCGGCTGGCGCTGAACAGTGCGTAGCTCTCGTCGACCTCGGGCGAGCGAGCCGCCACTATTTCCCCAAGGATTCGCGCGTGCAGTTCGGCGATCTGCGTGCGCAGCGCCTCCTCGGACTGCTCGTCCTCTGCCACGTGCAGGAGCTTGGCCGAGCTGGGATAGCGGAAGTCCTGCTCGACGACGTACTCCGACGCGTGCGCAGCGAGGTTCCGCACGACCAGGCTCGCGGTCGCGGTGAGTTCATGGGCTGGCAGCGTGACGTTGACGGAGTCGATCCCGCCAGCCAGCACCTCGTAGCCGAACAGGCTGTCTCGCATCAGGTCGATGCGACCTACCGTGCCCCAGCCCAGGTCGGCGTCGACCCGCGTCTCCCAGCGATAGCCGGTGAGATCCTCGATGGCGTTCGCGAGCTGCCAGGGGCGCGCCTTGAATAGATGACGATCGGCGCGGTGCTCGGCGCCATTCGCGGGGAGCTCGCTCGCCTCCGGATCATCGGCGCCCTCCAGGTGGGAGATCTGGAAGTCTTCGTCGAGCACGATCGCCCGGGCGAGATCCTTGGCGCTCCAGCGACTGGTGAGCACTCGCTGCAGATCCGTGATGCGATCCTGGGGCACGTCCCCGAGCGGGATCTGATGGAAGTAGGAGTAGAAGCGCCGCGCGGCGCATGCGGAGAAGCGCGGGTCTGCCGCGATCATCTCGCCGAGGTGGCGCAGTCCGTTGCCTGGGTAGCCGAAGTAACCTTGTTCCCTTACGGAAAATATACTCTGCAACCCCGGCGTGTAGAACGCGACCGGATACTCTTCTTGATCCGAGGGCACGAAGACCGGCGAGTAGGCGCTGAAGAAGCTGGCCAGCGGATCCAGCGTCTGGTGGCAGCCCGCGCAGCCCTCGTTCTTCTGCACGGCGTTCGCCACCTCCTCGGGATCTGCCAGGTTGATCGTGGCGTCGACCTCCAGCGAGCGAGAGATGAAGTCGTAGCAGAGCAGTGATCGGCTGATCGCGTTGGCTCGTCCCCGGTTCTTGTTGGAGAAGGTGGTGGAGTGCCGCGTGAAGAGCATCGAGTCACTGAGCAGGCCAGCGTGCTCGCGCCCATCGGTGTAGTGCGCCACCTGCCACCCCGGTCCGTCGCTCTCCCGCTCGAGGCCCCACACCTTGGCTACGTAGGGATCCGCGATGGTGTAGCTCGCGGTCACGATCTCGGTGTAGGGCCGGTTCTGGGTGACGACGTACTCCACCAGGCGCAGCGGCGCTTCGGTCACGCTGACGTTCAGCGGCTGCACCTCTGCCCCCTCGAGCTCACCCCGGGCAGCGAATCCGGCAGGAAACAGCGACGCTGCAACGCGCGTGTCGAGCGCCTCGTTGTGCAGGTCGCGCATCGCCTCACCGAAGCCTGGCGAACGCATGTAGTCGTCCACCAGGCGCTCGATCTCCCCAGGGTCGGCGGCCACGGCGCGTAGCTCTTCGGCGCTCGGGCGCCGCCCGCGAAGCGCCATGGAGATGCGCAGCAGGCGATCGGGCGCGGACAGATCGACGGCGACGTCCTCCGGCGACTCGCCGTCGCTCGCGCTCTCGCATGCCGCCGCCAGGGCACCCAGGCTCAACACCAACCACGCCACGCGCCGCATCACTCACCTCACTCGCAGCTGCTGTCGGAGATGCACTTGCTACCGTCACAGCTCTCGCTCAGACACACCGCGTCCTCGACGCAGGCGTCGCCGAGGTGCGCGCGCGCTCGGCAGGTGCCGCCGTCGCAGCG
The DNA here is from genome assembly GCA_041389745.1 of Polyangiaceae bacterium. Lineage (GTDB taxonomy): Bacteria > Myxococcota_A > Polyangia > Polyangiales > Polyangiaceae > JAHBVY01. The sequence continues at coordinate 37,348 of JAWKRF010000035.1, read as the reverse complement.
TGTGTTCGGTGCGCAGGTCGGATCACCGAAGGTGGGCATCGCACACGGCTCACCATCTCCGGGTCGTGCCTTGCACGTGCCTTCGAGCATGTTCATCGGCACATCGCAGTACGCGTCGCTGCCACACATGTCCGGGACGGCGATTCGACACGGCTGCCCCGTCGTCGTCTTCTCCACGCACTGCAGGCTCAGCATGCCCTGCATGTCGACACTCATGACCGCGCAGCTCAGCGTCGGATCGCAGAGGTTGGTGTCGAAGGAGCACACGTCATCCAGCTTGCCGTTGAACACCTCGTCCAGCGTCCGGCAGTTCCCCGCGGTACTGGTGTCGGCGTCTTCGCCTAGACAGAAGGTGCCCGGCTTGCAGTCGGGTTCGACGCCGCCGCCACAGCGGTCCCCGGGCCCGCCGGGCTCGACGCAGTTCCCATCACAGCTCAGCCCCGTCATGCACTCATCGTCGTCGTTGCACGGCGCGCCGACGTCCAGCAGCGCGGCGCAGGTGCCTGGACAGCTGCCATCGAAGTTGCAGAACGCGTCGCCAGCGCACTCGTCGTTGAGCTGACACTCGCCGCCGAGCTCCACCTGCCCCACCAGGATCGCCTCGCAGTCGTCGATCTTCTTTCCGAAGGCGTCACACCCCTGAGCCTTCAGTTGACCGACGCAGTCCTGCACCTTCGTGCCGTCGTAGACCGTCTTGCCAGAGTCCACGCTGGCCTTGATGCGATCGAGCTCATCGGCGATCGCAGCTTCGGTCGTCTTCTCGCAGTCCTCACCCTGGGTGAAGACGCCATAGATGTCGCCGTAGCAGTCCTTGACCACTTCACACTGCGCCGCCGCGTAGATCTCGGGAACGTCGTCAATGGGCGTCGCGGTCGCACCGCTGCTGCCTCCCGTGGCGCCTGTCCCGCCCGTTCCCGCACTGCCTCCGCTGCCTCCACCGGAGTCGCCGTCATCGGAACAGCCCGCCGCGGCCAACAGACACGCCCCAAGCGCAACCCAGATCTTCGTCCTCATAAGCTCTCCTCCTTCAACCAAACCCGTGGCTGACGCACTCCGGCTCCCGCCTGTGCAAGCCACGTACCCAATCCTCGAGAGTACCGCTGCGGAGCCGGGGTGAGGCCCGCCGACGACACTCTGGCGTGGAAATTCACGCAGGTTGCCCGGGCGTCGCGCGTGGACCCGCGGCGCTCCTCTCCCCCCCGGGAACCGCTGGGTCGGCTCGAGGACCGCCCGTCGCAGCATGTTCGTTCACAGCACCTCGCCAAACGCGAGTTCACTCGACGCGTTTTCGGGCTTCCCACCCCGTCCCGTCGAGAGCGCGCCAGGAGCCTCCGATCGATGTCCGGGTTTGGGGGTGAGAGCGCGCTGTATCGCCTCGCTCCACTCTCCAGGGTTTTCGCGTCGCCGAGGCGACGCATTCGCTACTCTCGCCAGCGATGAGCGCCAAGAGGCGGGAGAGCCCGCGACGAGCACCGAGCGCAGCCAAGACCTCCGCAGAGACCCTGATCAGTCGTCCCGACGACACGCTGATCAGCGCCGAGAGCCTGCAGGCCGCGCTGGACCCAACGCTGCTGCAGCAGGGCTTTCACGGCGCCTCGGACTCCGGGAACGAAGGCCTGGTCGCCGTCGACGCGAGCGATCTGGTGATGCCCGGCGATAGTGAACTCCCGGAGACGCTGGTGGCCTCGCCAGGGCGCACCGGGCCGGGAGCGAGCCACGCAGGCACCTTGCAGAGCCCGACCGACGCCGCGCAACCCACCGTCGCCAAGCCAGCCAATCGCTTCGAGCGCCGCTACGCCAAGCGCCGCACCCTGGGGAGCGGCGGCATGGGCGAGGTCGTGCTGTTCCGCGACCAGACCATCGGACGCGAGGTGGCGCTGAAGCTGATCCGGGATCAGCACCAGCACTCCGATGCCCGCATGCGATTCCTCCGGGAAGCGCGCGTCCAGGGCCAGCTGGAGCACCCCGCGATCGTCCCGGTCTACGATCTGGGAGTCGATCCCGACGGAAACCCGTACTTCACCATGAAGCGCCTGCGAGGCATGACCCTCGACGAGGTGCTGACCCAGCTACGGTCCGGCGAGGAGGAGGTCGCCGAGAGGTTCAGCCGCCGCAAGCTGCTGAGCCTCTTCAACAGTATCTGCCTGGCCGTCGACTTCGCCCACACCCGAGGCGTGCTCCACCGCGACCTGAAGCCCGGCAACATCATGCTGGGCGACTTCGGTGAGGTGTACGTCCTCGACTGGGGACTCGCGAAGATCCAGGGCGTCAGCGATCAGGCAGACGGCGCTCTCCCGATCCAGTCCGGGCCCTCGGGGACCACCCAGGCCGGAGCGCTGCTCGGAACGCCAGGCTACATGTCCCCGGAGCAAGCGCGCGGGCGCCACGATGAGCTGGACGCACGCTCCGACGTCTACGCCCTGGGCGCGATCCTCTACGAGATGCTCACCCTCCGGCGCCTACATCGCGGTGAGCGCCTGGAGCAGATCCTCGCCTCCACCCTCGGTCTGGAGTGGGCGAGCCCCGCCGAGGTGGATGCAGACGTGCCCCCAGAGCTCGACGCCATTTGCCGAATGGCGACCATGAAGGACCGCGACGCGCGCCTCGACTCGGCGCGCGCGCTCTCCGACGCCCTCGAGGCGTATCTGGACGGTGATCGCGATCTGGAACGGCGAAAGCTGCTCGCCACGCAGCACGCAGAACGGGCCCAGGCGCACTTCGAGCAGGTCGCCGCGGGAGACGAGAAGGCGCGGGGCCCGGGCATGCGCGAGGTCAGCGCCGCTCTCAGCCTGGAACCTGAGAACGCCCAAGCGCGGAGCACCCTCGTGCAGCTCCTGACCCAGGCTCCGAAGGAGTTCCCGCCCGCGGCCCAGGAGCGCTTCGAGCGCTCCCAGGAAGAGACCCATCGCGTCGCGGCGCGCCTGGCCCTGATCGTCTACCTGGGCTTCACGGCGTATCTTCCGTTTCCGTTCTGGATGGGCCTGGCTGAGCCCCTCGCGCTCTTGGGACTGGGCGCTTGCATCGCGACCTGCGCCGTACTGACTCTCTTCTTGATCAGGCACCCGCCCAGGAGCGGCCGGGTCCCGTACTGGCATCTGGCGATGGCGAGCATCACCGTGGCGGTGGCGTCGAGCATGCTCGGCCCGTTCGTGATCGTGCCGACGCTCGCCATGGCCAACGCCATCGTGTACGTTTCCGCAGTGGAACAGAAGGGGCGGCTCTGGATCCTGCTCGCCAGTTGCCTGGCCGTCGCGCTGCCCGCCGTCGCCGGGTGGCTCGGCTGGGTCCCACGGATGTACGCTTTCGTCGACGGCACGATGCAGATCCGTCCCTGGATGATGAGGCTCCCGGAGGTCCCGACCACGACGTTCCTGTTCATCACCAACATCGCCTTGGTGGCCTCGGGTGCGCTGTTCGCCGCACGACTGCGTGACGAGTTGCTCGATACCCAGCGGCGCCTGCAGCTGCAGGCGTGGCAGCTGGAGCAGGTGGTGCCCGAGTCGAGCCAGGGCGTGCTCGATGCGCCGGCGCTCAGCGCCCGTTCCTAGCCGGCGGCGGCTGACTCGGCGCCAGGGAGCTCTTGGGAATCGTATACTCGGCCTCCCACACACAGGTCTTGTCGCCGTGTGCGGTGCACGGCCCGTGACTGACGTCGATCTGGCGCATGCCAGCGAGCTCCAAGGTCCGACGGAAGTAACCGCTGAGGATCTGGCAGTTCGAGACCGAGACGTAGGGAAAGCCCTCCAGCTCGAGGCGTCCCATGCCCGGGGTGGTCACCACCGACATCACCCCGGTGTCGTAGTTCATGCGCCACATCTGAGCCATGGCGCGCAGGGATCGCTCGCCGTCGCCTGCGATCAAGAAGGCGCGATAGAAGCTCGTCAACTGCTCGGACGCGAGCACCATGCCGAGTCGCTCGCAGTCGGGCTGACCGAGCGCGCGCACCAGAGTGTGGAACAGCTCCTGCTGATCGTCCGCGGGGTACCACTGGGTCGGCAGGATCTGCAGGTCCAGGTATTTCACGAGGTGGGGCGCCAGCAGCGGCGCCACCTGACCGCGGTGGCTCTTAATCGTCTTCAGCATCGGGAGCATCATGGTGCCCTTGGCGCGAGGCTCGAGACCGGAGACCACGTCGGCAGCATAGCAGCCTCGAGGCCTGGGATAACTGCAAAGCCTGCCCAGCTGGTGGACCGGCCAATGAGCCGCTTTGCACATGGCAAATCAGCAAGGTCACGCTGCCTCGAGGAAAGACCAGCCCCGGTCTTGCGCCGTCTGTCTCGCTCAGTCTCCGGGTTCGGAACGAACCCTGGGCCACCAGGGGCCGCAGCGACCCAGCTCCGCAGGCGAGTCAGCTCGCCACACTTCGCCGCCGGGCTGCTCTCTGCCCCGCCAATCGCCCACGTCCTCCTACATCTCGACGTCCGGGCTGCTGCCCTGGTAATCGCCGTCGACCTCAGGCAGCCGTTTACGTGGTGGCGTCCTCCCCATATTCTCACGAGGCTGGAGGTTTGCCTTGGTTTTGAAAAGCTCGGGGTCCGCGACCAAGCGGGTCCAACGGTTCTGGAGCGCCGGCCTGACGTTCGCGTGGACGTTCTGCCTGGCGTGGGTCGCCCAAGCGGCGCCGCTGATCATCGATGGCACCACGCCCGCGCAGACGTCGTGCCCCGGCGGCACTCCCGTCAACGGCGGGCGGGGCTGTCAGTACGGCGGTGTGCACGAGTTCGACTACATCGACATCCGCAACGGCGGCGTGCTCACGGTGGTCGACTTCGACGGCACCGATCGGGTGAACACCGGCAACCTCGTGCTCAAGGCGACGGGGCGCGATCCGACGAACGCTTTCTCGATTCGCGTGGACATTACCTCGCGGATCACGGCCAAGGGCTCCGGCTACCAGGGCAAGCTGTGTGACGACGGGCCAGGACCCGTGGGCGCTCCGCTGGCCGGAGGTCGCGGCGGCTGCTCGGTGCTCGACTCGGGCGGTGGCGGCGGTCACTTCGGTCGCGGTGGTCGCGGCACGAAGGACTGCTTCGTCTTCGGGAGCTCGACCTCGTGTGAGTTCCCTCAGGAGTTCGAGGAAGACTGTGGCGACCTCAACGGCGCAGGCACCGCCTGCGTGAACACCACGGAGCCCGGCTTCGCGACCTGCCGCGGATTCGCGGCGACCCCCACCAACCAGACCACCGGCGCAGGCAACGGCCTGCCGGACGTGGCTGGCCAGGCCTACTACCACCACATCCTCGACGTCGACTTCGGCGCCGCTGGCGGCGACAAGGGCTGCCTCGACGGCTTCGACAGCAACCCGCGCGCGGGTGACGGGGGTGGGCGCATCGTGCTGTTCGGAGCGACGACCACGCAGAACGGCGTCGTCGACATCGCTGGGCGCGTGGTCGCCGACGGCAAGCGGGGTTGCTCCAGCGGCAACGACTCTGCCGGCGCCGGCGCGGGCGGAGTCGTGCTGATCATCGGCGACGAGGTGAACATCGCGGACACCGCGCGGGTTAGCGCCCACGGTGGACGCGGCGGCGACTCCCAGCCGAAGTGCCTGCCCTGCACCACGCCGGGCTCCACCACCGGCTGCGCCAGCGGACAGACGTGCACCGCGTACACCGAGCCCGCCAGTGGAAAGACGTACAACCTGTGTGGGCCCTGCAACTGCACCCCCTGCTCCAGCAACGCGGACTGCACCTTCCCTGGCCAGACCTGCAAGAACCTCGGCGGCGCGCTGGGCAACGTGTGCGCCAACGCCAGCAATCAGTGCACGCCTTACGACGTGGGCGACGACGAAGCCGAGTGTAGCGGCACTCAGAACAGCGGCACCTGCGACGACTGCGCCGGCGGGGGCGGCGGCGGCATCATCAACGTACAGAGCCGTGTCGCCTCGATCCACCCGAGCGCCATCTTCGACGTGCGCGGCGGCAAGGGAGGCATCTGTCCCATCTGCGCCGGTGAAGCCGGAGGAGGCGCCGGCGAGCTCCAGCTGGACAGCGCCTACGTGGGCGAGATCTGCGACGGCAAGGACAACGACTTCGATGGCAGCGTCGACGAGGGGCTGCCCGATCTGAACTGTGGGGGCACCCTCACCCCCTCCTGCGCCGGCGGAAAGCCCGTGTCCTGTACGCCGAACCCGGCGACCTGCACCGTGACCGCGACCGACGCACGTCCGCGCTTCGCGCTGATCCTCGACTCATCGGGCTCGATGCTCCTCGATATCAACGGCAACCCGACGTTCGGTGATGGCTCCGCAGATTACCCAGGCGTCAACACCAACGCGCCGGGTGCCGCGGGGCAAGACTCGCGGCTCTTCATCGCCAAGAGCGCCGTGGCCAAGGTGCTCGCGGCGTTCCCCGAGAGCGACTACGCCCTGGCCCGCTACTACCAGGACGTCGGCACCAACCGCAGCTGTCAGACGGCGAGCAACTTCGAGTGCGCCAAGAGCTGCTGCTCCTACGACGATCCAACGAACAACACCACGCCGGCGTATCCGAGCCACTACCCGGACAATCGCTGCGTGCTGTCGACGCTGTACCCGAGCGCGGGCTACAGCTTCAGCAACCCCGGCAACACCAACGACATCGACATCGGATGGCAGAGCCCGAGCGCCGACTGCATCAACTACGCAGGGTCGTGCGGGCCCCCGGAACGTGGTGCTCAGTTCCTCGTCGATTTCAGCTCCCCGCTCAGCGAGTACCTGATGTGGCTCGACGGCGGCGAGACGGACTTCCGCACGGATACGCTTTCCGGACAGCACTGCGCTGGTGGCGACTGTGAGCTGAGAGCGACCGGCCCCACACCGCTGGCTGGTGCGCTCAGCGCGACCCAGGACTTCCTGACCCCGGTGGCGACCTGCGACAGCGCCAAGGCCTGCCGCACCTACGCGACGATCCTGCTCACCGACGGCGCGGAGAGCTGCCAGGGTGATCCCGCCGCGGCGGCGGCAGCCCTGCGCACCGCGGTCAGTGGAAAGGAGATCAAGACCTACGTGATCGGCTTCAGCGTCGCCGCCGAGGAGCGCGCTCAGCTGAACGCCATCGCCACCGCCGGCGGCACCAACGCCGGCGACTTCACGGGCCAACCCGATGCCGCGTTCTTCGCCGACGACGAGGACGGCTTGGCCAATGCCATCGCGACCATCATCGCCTCGAGTCAGAAGTTCGAGTCATGCAACGACGCTGATGACGACTGCGATGGTCTGGTCGACGAGGACTTCCCCAACAAGGGCCTGGTGTGTGACGACGGCCAGCTCGGCCTGTGCCGCGGCACCGGCAGCTACCAGTGCAAGGCGGACGGCAGCGGCACGGAGTGTGTGATCGACACGCCCGGCGCCACCGCGACCAACGAGATCTGCAACGGCCTCGACGACAACTGCAACGGCCTGGTCGACGAGGGCATCAGCTGCGGCGGCTGCGTACCCCAGCCCGAGGTCTGCAACGGCAAGGACGACGACTGCGACAAGAGCATCGACGAAGAGCCGGACGTCTCGACGAACGATCCGAACATCGGCGGTGAGTGCGAACCGCTGACCGCGCCCAACGACCAGGCGCCGTGTATGCCGGGTCGCATCTCATGCATCAACGGGCAGCCCGTTTGCACCGGAGCGGTCAAGCCAGGCACCGAGGTGTGCAACGGCAAGGACGACGACTGCGACGGCACCGCGGACAACCAGGCAGACTGCCCCGGGGCAACGGAGTGCATCGAGGGCGTGTGCGTCGCCCCCTGCGGCTCGGGCGAGTTCAAGTGCCCCGGCGGCTTCGAATGCCGTGAGGGCTACTGCTTCCCGCTGGGCTGCGACGACGTGGACTGCCCCGCGGGTCAGGAGTGCATCAACGGCCTGTGCGTGATGCAGGGCACCGGCGGCACCGGAGGCGGCTCGAGTGGCGGCAGCGCCGGCGCGGGCGCGACCGCGGGCAGCGCTGGAGTTGGCGGCGACGGCGGAGTCGGCGGCACCGCAGGTAGCGGCGGTGACGGCGGTAACGGCGGCACCGGCGGGAGCGCGGGCGCGGCGGGCGGCGACGGGGACGAGGTCTACGGCCTGGCCACGGGCGGCGGCGGCGCAAGCTGCAGCCTGAGCCTGGGTCGTCGCGCGGCCTGGCCGGCTGGCTTCGGCAGCTTGTTGCTTGGCTTGCTCTGGCTAAGACGACGCCGCGGGGAAACACGGCGAGGGAAGGGTCAGGAGGTGGCGCGATGAAGCCCAGCACCTGGACCGGCCTCGCGCTGCTGCTCCTCACCCCCGTCGCGCTCTCGGGCTGCGTGGTCGACGCCTTCTGCTTCGCGGGCTGCGACGACTCTGGCTTCGGCGGCGGCGGCAACACGGGCGGCGCGGGCGCCCAGGGTGGAAACGGCGCCACCGGCGGCTTCATCACCACTGGAGGTACGGGGGGCAGCGCGGGATCGACCTGCGAGGCGGACACCCAGAACGACATCGAGAACTGCGGCAGCTGCGGCCACCTGTGTCAGCTGCCCGGCGCGTTCCCCGTCTGTCAGGCGGGTGAATGCCGCGTGGAAAGCTGCGCCCAGGGCTTCTACGATCTCGACGGCGATCCGACCAACGGCTGTGAGTACGCGTGTGAGGTGCCGGTGATCGGCGCCGAGATCTGCGACGGCATCGACAACGACTGCGACGGCGACGTGGACCTCGCCGACTCGGACCTGATGCCGCCGACGGATCTCTGCAACACGACGGCAGGCACGCCGTGTGAGACCGCGGTCGCGGTGTGCCTCGGCGCCCAGGGCTGGGGCTGTGACTACCCGACCGGCGTCGAGACCGATCAAGGCTTCGTTCGCACGCTGGAAACCAAGTGCGACGGCATCGACGGCAACTGCGACGGCACGGTCGACGAGACGTTCCTCGACCTCGGCAAGCCTTGCGACGACGGCGGCATCGGCGTCTGCCGCGACTCCGGCGAGGTCGTGTGTGACCCCAACGACGACAGCACGGTGATGTGCGATCTCTCCCTCCCCCCCGATCCCACACCCTCGAGCGTCGAGAAGTGCAACGGCCTGGACGACGACTGCAACGGCCAGGTCGATGAGGGCATCACCTTCGACATGGCGCCATACCCCGCGAGTGGTACCGCGCAGTACTTCGTGGATCGCTGGGAAGCCTCACGCCCCGATGCCACGGCCAGCGCGGCGGGCGTCAACGAGAACATCGCCTGCACGGCGTCTGGCGTGATGCCCTGGACGGCGGCGTCCTGGTCCCAGGCGAAGTCTGCCTGCGAGTCCCGAGGCACCGGCTATCGGTTGTGCACGGCGACGGAGCTCAGGCAGATCTGCGCCCAGGGCGGAAACGCCTATCCCTACGGAATGAGCTACGAGGCGAACACCTGCAACGGCGACGACTACGACGGCATCCCCGGCGGCGCGAACGACAACGTCCTCCTGCCCACCGGCAGCATGGCGATGTGCAAGACCAGCGACGACGTCTTCGATCTCTCGGGCAACGCCACGGAGTGGACCTCGACCAAGACCGGCGCCACCAACGAGATGCCGCCTCAGGATATCTACCAGCTGCACGGCGGATCCTACCTCTCGCCAGGCCTCGGGTTGAGCTGCGACATCGATCTGGCTCCTCGCGCCGGCGAGAAGGCGATCCTGCAGAACATCGGCTTCCGTTGCTGCAAGGATCCGTAGCGTCTCTGCCTCGGGGTCCGGGGGTGAGGCGCGCTGCAGTGCCTCCGAGCTGAATCCCTACGGCACCAGCGGCGCGAGCAAGTCGTCGATCAGCGCCTCGTCCAGGTCGAGCGCGCGCGTGGAGCCGCTGAGCAGCGCCTCGGCGAGCTCCGCCTTGCGCGTCTGCAGCCCCACGATCTTCTCCTCGACGGTGCCCTGCGCGAGCAGCCGATGCACGAACACCGGCTTGTCCTGTCCGATTCGGTGAGCGCGATCGGTGGCCTGGGTCTCCGCTGCGGGGTTCCACCACGGGTCGTAGTGGATGACGGTGTCCGCGGCCGTGAGGTTGAGCCCCACCCCGCCCGCCTTGAGGCTGATCAGGAACACCGCGACCTCCCCACGCTGGAAACGCTGGATCTGCGCCTCACGGTCACGTGTGCTGCCCGTGAGCCGTGCGTAGGAGACACCGGAGCGATCCAGATCACTCGCCAGGAGATCGAGCATCTCCACGAACTGCGAGAAGACCAGCACGCTACGTCCTTCGTCGAGCAGCGTCTCGAGCAGCTCGTTGAAGAAGCTACGCTTGGCGCTGGGCACCTCCGAGCGCCGCGCGAGCTTGACCAGCCTGGGATCACAGCATACCTGACGCAGCTTCAGCAGCGCGTCGAGCACGATGATGCGCGAGAGCGCCACGCCGCGCCGGGCTATTTCCTCGCGGACCTGACCATCGACGAGACGGCGCACGACCTCGTACAGCTCACGCTGCTCCTCTCCCAGCTCGATGTGATGACTGATCAGCGTCTTCGGCGGAAGGTCCGCGGCGACGTCTTGCTTGGTGCGCCGCAGGAGCAGCGGGGCGACGCGTCGGCGCAGCGCTTCCATGCGCGAGGCGTTGCCGTGCTTCTCGATCGGCGTGCGGAACGCCGCCGTGAACGCGCGCTGGCTGCCAAGCGCGCCGGGCGCCGTGAAGTGGAGCTGGCTCCAGAGCTCACCCAGGTGGTTCTCGATCGGGGTGCCGGTGACGGCGATGCGTTGCTGAGCCTTCAGCTTGCGCGCGACCGTCGCGGTCGCCGTCTTCGGGTTCTTGATCGCTTGCGCTTCGTCGAGGATCGCCAGATCCCAGTCGACGCCAGTCAGCAGCTCCTCGTCGCGCTGCAGCAAGGCGTAGCTCGTGAGCACGATGTCGTGGGACTCCACGTCGTCCTGGGACTCGTGGCGCTCCGCTCCGTGCCACAGCAGCGCCTTCAGGCCGGGCGCGAACTCTTCCAGCTGCTCGCGCCAGGCGACGAGGACGCTCGTCGGCGCCACCACCAGGCTGGGGCCTCGCGCCGTCCCTCGGTGTTTTCGCACGGCAATGTGAGCGAGCAGCTGAACGGTCTTTCCGAGGCCCATGTCATCCGCCAACACCGCACCGATGCCGTGGCTGCCCAGCAGCTCGAGCCACGCCAGGCCATCCCACTGGTAGTCTCTCAGCTTCGCGAGGAAGCTCGCCGGCAGCTCCGGACGCGAGAGCTGCGACAGCTGCGTGAGGGTGCCACGCAGCTCCCGCAGCGCGCGACCGGTCCGACTCTCCAGGCCGATCGCCTCGGCCAGCTCCATCGCCTGCCAGCGGGACACCTTGCGCTTACCGCGGTGCTCGCTGCTCGCCAGCTCGACCAGCACGTCGAGCAGCGGCTTCACGCGCGCGTGGGGGACCTGCGTGAAGCGCCCCGACGGAAGGCGCACGACCAGCGAGCCGTGATCGGCGAGCTGCCTGTCGCTGCGCAGCGCCTCGAGCAACAGCGGGAGCAGGCTCATTCGCTCCCCCGCCACCTCGACGCCGAACTCCAGATCGAAGAACTGGTTGTCGGTGGGCTCGAGCTCCGCGAAGTACTCGTCAGGCTCGACGAGGGCGAGGGAGAACGACGGATCCTGAACGACCTCCACGCCTCGGCTCTCCAGCTGCGCAGCACCGTTCAGGAGGAACTCGGCCCACGCCAGCTCGTCCCCCAGGAGCCAGCGGTCGGCTTGCCCGGCGTCGATCGGCTTGAAGCCGGCCTGCCGCACCGAGACGCGTGCCCGATCTTCGGCCTGTGGATCCCGGAGCACGCTCACCCGCTCGTGCTCTCGCTCCACGAGCTGACGATGCGGTGGCTCCGAAGGCCCGTGGAGCGGCACACCACCGTAGACGAACTCCAGGCACGCGACGTGTCGGTCCGGGGCACCGGGGTCGCCGTCGGGGCTGGCCTCCACTTGCTGATTGAGCAGCACCAGGCGAGGCTGAGGTGGGCCTTGGACGACTCGAGCGCCGCGAAGGTCGTCCCCTTCGACTCCCGCCGAGCCGAGGCGCAGCAGCACCCCGGCCACGTGTTCACAGCGTGACTGGCGGGTGCAGTTGCAGGTCAGCTCTCGCCGGAGCGAGCCATGCACGATGTAACCCGCCGAGCCGCGGTGGGGGCTGTGGACACGAGCCTCGATGTAGCCCGACTCCAGCAGCTTCACTGGCTCCTCCACGTGTCCTTCGGCGAGCACCTGCACGCCCGCTGCGCGCGTCGCCTCGGGCAGCCGCTCGTAGGCGCGCCGGGCCAACGCCCGCCATTGCTCAAGCTCCTCGGGCAGCACACCCGCTTGAAACACGCGGCACCATCACCCGGCAAGGACCGATTGGAGAGCGAGCGCTGGAGCGCGCACCGAGAGAACGCATCACACGGCTTAACGGCCCCCTGGACCACGGCGATTAGGGAGCGTTCGTGGGCGGCGCTCAGCCGCAGCGACCCGAAAGGACTCCCCGACCATGACCCGCAAGAATCGCATCATCGCCCTCTCCGTCCTGCTGTTCGGCGCCCTGGCCGGCGCCGCCGCCATCGCCAGCGCCGACCCAGCCGATCCGACCCCCGCTCCTGCAGCCGCATCCGACAAGGCTCCGGCGAAGGGCAAGGCCCACGAGGGCAAGGCCCGCAAGGGTCACCGCCGGGGGACCCCCGAGCAGCACCTCGCCCGCGTGTTCGAGAAGTTCGACGAGAACAACGACGGCAAGCTCACCGCGAGCGAAGTCCCCGAGCGCGCCTGGAACCGCCTGAGCAAGGCCGACACCAACGGCGACGACGCCGTCACCAAGGCCGAGCTGAAGCAGAAGATGGCCGAGCGCAAGGCCAAGCGCGGCGAAGGCAAGGCCAAGCGCGGCGAAGGCAAGGCCAAGCGCGGCGGTCAGGGCAAGCAGCGCGCTCAGCAATAATCCTCGCGGAACCGCTCGGCGCTGTCGTCCCTGTCGAGCCCTCACCCAAGTAACGGCAGGGTGTCTTCCGCACCCTGTCGCGGCAGCGCCGAGCGGGCTCCGTCTCCTCCTCTCTCTCCCCTCCCCGAAGCAAGAACCGCCACCTGGACGTCCCCAGCAGGTGGCGGTTCCCCTTTTTGTGCTCGGGCCTGACGCCCATGAAATCAAGCCATGGCTCGGTCACGACTGCGTCATGACTGGAACGACCGATCGGTGGAGCGAGCGCTCCAGCGGGGCGAATACGCACGGTATTACCAAGTTGTGACGCAGCAGCAGTCGGCCTGCGTGGATGCTCCCGCCGCTTGATGCCTCGGGCGCGCGTCAGGCCTCAGAACCCCACGGCGCCCCGAGATCGAGCGCCGCTCGGCGCGAGGTGGTTCACATGCAGCCGATTGGTGTCTGGACCAGTCCAGTCACGACCCCAGCCTTCAAGAGCTCCGACGTGCTCGAGAGCATCCGAGCCTTCCGCGACCCGTGTCACGTGGTGCGGGACCCGAGCAGCGGAGCGGTCGGAGTCGCTCGCGGCGGGAAGTACGCGCCCGCGCCCAACGGCGGTCCGAGCTGGCCGCTGCTCGCGACGTTGCCTGGCATGTACCCCGAGTGGCTGGGCGACCGCGCCTTCACCGAGGTGCACGGCGTGCGCTTTCCCTACGTCGCGGGCGCGATGGCGAACGGCATCGCCAGCGCTCGGCTCGTGATCGCCATGGCGCAGGCTGGCTTTCTCGGCTTCTTCGGCGCCGCGGGGCTCTCACCCTCCCGAGTGGAAGCGGCCCTCGACGAGATCGAGGGAGCGGTCGGACACAGCGATCGCGGCGGCGCGACGTGGGGCGCGAACCTGATCCACTCGCCGAACGAACCGGCGATCGAGGAAGCCGTGAGCGAGCTCTACGTACGCCGCGGGGTGCGCCGCGTTTCGGCCGCGGCGTACATGGGACTCACGCCCTACCTCGTGCGCTACGCCGCTCACGGCCTGAGCGAAGACGCCCAGGGTCGCGTGCAACGCAAGAACCACGTCTTCGCCAAGATCTCGCGCCCTGAAGTCGCCAGGCACTTCCTCGAGCCGGCCCCCGACGCGCTGCTCGAGGCGCTGGTGCGCGCTGGCAAGCTGAGCCCCACGGAAGCGCGCCTCGCGGCCCGAGTGCCCGTCGCCGAGGACATCACGGTGGAGTCCGACTCCGGCGGGCACACGGACAATCGCCCGCTTGGAGCACTGCTGCCGACGATCCTCCAGCTGCGGGACGCGATCAGCAGCAAGCACGACTACCCGAGGCCCATCCGTGTCGGCGCCGCGGGCGGCATCGGCACACCCGGCGCGGTTGCCGCCGCGTTCGCTCTCGGCGCGGCCTACGTGCTCACCGGATCGGTGAATCAGGCCGCCGTGGAATCGGGTTTATCGGGTGAGGGCAAGCAAATGCTCGCGCTCGCCGGCATCGCCGACGTCGTGATGGCCCCGGCAGCGGACATGTTCGAGCTGGGCGTCGAGGTCCAGGTGCTGCGCCGCGGCAGCCTGTTCGGGGTCCGCGCGAAGAAGCTCTACGAGATCTACAAGAGCCACGAGTCCCTGGAGAGTATCCCCACGGAAGAACGCGCGCGCATCGAACGCGACATCCTGCAGAACAGCTGCGAAGGGGCCTGGGCCCAGACGCGCGAGTTCTGGAGCCGACGCGACCCTGCGGAGGTGACCAAGGCCGAGGCCGACCCGAGGCACAAGATGGCGCTCGTGTTCCGCTCCTACCTGGGGCTGGCGAGCCGCTGGGCGATCGACGGCAACTCCCCGCGCAGGCCCGACTACCAGATCTGGTGTGGTCCGGCGATGGGCGCGTTCAACGCCTGGAGCAGAGGCAGTTTCCTCGAGGATCCAGCGAACCGCGGCGTCGTCCAGATCGCCAAGAACCTGCTCGAGGGGGCGACCAGCGTCAGCCGCGCGCAGCAGCTCAGAACCTACGGCGTCGCCGTACCGCCCGCCGCCTTCGACTTCCGTCCGCGCCCGCTCGCCTGAGACACTGACGGCGCCGCCCACCAACCCTGACCCTTCGAGAAAGCACTCGTGACCAACAAGCATCCTTCTCGCTCCCCCATCGCAGTCGTCGGCGCCAGCGCGCTCTTCCCGGGCTCCATCGACGCCACCGGCTTCTGGCGCGACATCCTGGCGGCGCGCGATCTGCTGAGCGACGTCCCCGCGTCTCACTGGCTGATCGAGGACTACTATGACCCGGACCCCAGCGCACCGGACAAGACCTACGCCAAGCGCGGTGGCTTCCTGAGCGACGTCGATTTCGACGCCATCAGCTGGGGGATCCCGCCGAACCTGGTCCCGGAGACGGACACCTCCCAGCTCCTGGCGCTGATCGTCGCCCAGAAGGTGCTCGAAGATGCTTCCGCGGGGCAGCCTGATTCGCTCGATCGGTCACGCATGTCGGTGATCCTGGGCTGCACGTCGGGGCAAGAGCTGATGGGCTCGATGGTGAGTCGCTTGCAGCGTCCGGTCTGGGTCAAGGCGTTGCGCGAGTCGGGGCTAGCGGAGTCCGAGGTGCAGGCGGTGTGTGATCGCATCGCCTCGAGCTACACGCCGTGGCGGGAGAGCAACTTCCCCGGCTTGCTCGGCAACGTGGTCGCCGGGCGCATCGCCAACCGCCTGAACCTCGGGGGCACGAACTGCGTGACCGACGCGGCCTGCGCCTCGACCCTGAGCGCGCTGGCGATGGCCGTGCACGAGCTCCAGCTCGGCGAGTCGGACTTCGTCATCACCGGCGGGGTCGACACCATGAACGACATCTTCATGTACGTCTGCTTCAGCAAGACGCCTGCGCTGTCCCCGAGCGGCGACTGTCGGCCCTTCTCCGACAAGGCGGACGGCACGATGCTGAGCGAGGGCCTGGGCATGCTCGCGCTGAAGCGCCTCGAAGACGCCGAAGCCGCAGGGGACCGCATCTACGCGGTGATTCACGGTGTGGGCGCTTCTTCCGACGGGCGCGCGAAGAGCGTCTACGCGCCGCGCCCGGAGGGTCAGGCGATGTGCCTGCGCCGCGCCTACGAGCAAGCTGGCTATGGCCCGGAGACGGTGGAGCTCGTCGAGGCCCACGGCACCGGGACCAAGGCGGGAGACGCCGCGGAGTTCGCAGGGCTCTCGCTGGTCTTCGGAGAAACCTCACGGAAAGACCTGCAGTGGTGCAGCCTCGGCTCGGTCAAGTCGCAGATCGGCCACGCGAAGTCGGCTGCCGGCGCAGCGGGGCTGTTCAAGGCCGTGATGGCGCTGAATCATCGCGTGTTGCCGCCCACCGCCAAGGTCGAGGCGCCGAACCCGGCGCTGAAGCTCGAGTCGTCTCCCTTCAACCTGACGACCCGCGCGCGACCCTGGGTCAAGAGCCCGCATCACCCGCGCCGCGCCTCGGTCAGCTCCTTTGGCTTTGGCGGCTCGAACTTCCACGTGACGCTGGAAGAGCACGCCTCGAGCGCGCGCCCTGCGCCACGCCTGCGCACGCTACCCACGGAGCTCTACGCGTTCAGCGCCGACTCACCTCTCCAGCTGGTCGAGACCCTGCGGAAGCACGCCGCGTCCCTGGGCGCCGCGTCGACGACCGCCACCAGGCGACGCGCTGCCGAGTGGCTCGCGTTCCAGAGCAGCTCGGCGTTCGATCCGGCGCAGCTCGCGCGCGTCGCACTGGTCAGCAAGGACGCGGACGGCTTGCAGCACGAGCTCGAGCGGGCCGCGTCCCAGATCGAGAGCGCGCCGGAGCAGAGCTTCTCGACGCCCACGGGAACGCACTACGGGGCTGGCGCCTCCTCGGGAGACGTCGCGTTCTTGTTCCCCGGACAGGGCAGCCAGTACCTCGACATGGGCTCCGAGCTGGCTCAGCACTTCGACGCGGCGATCGGCGCGTGGGACGACGCGGCGAGCGTCGCGGGCGACTGGGACGCTCGGCTCGCCTCCGTGGTGTTTCCAATCACGGCCTTCAGCGAGGCTGAAACGGAGGCCCAGCGCGCGCGCCTGAACGCCACCGAGTGGGCGCAACCGGCCATCGCCTGCGTCTCGCTGTCTCAGCTGGCGTTGCTCACGCAGCTCGGGGTCGAGCCCCAGGAAGTCGCGGGGCACAGCTTTGGCGAGGTGATGGCGCTGCACGCCGCGGGCTGCTTCGACGCCCAGAGCGCGGTCCGCATCGCGCGGCGGCGCGGAGAGCTGATGGCCGCCGCAGCGAAGCACCCGGGCGCGATGCTCGCGCTGGCGACCGACAGCGAGCAGGCCGCCCAGCTCCTCGAGGAGCTGAACGCGACGGACACCCACTCCGCCAGCGTCGTGATCGCGAACCACAACGGCCCGAAGCAGGTGGTGCTGTCGGGGCGCAGCGAGGGCATCGACGCCGCCGAGCGCTTCTTCGAGAGCCGGGGCGTCAGCACCCGACGCCTGCCGGTAGCGACGGCGTTCCACTCAGAGGTGGTGTCGGACGCCAGCGCGGACTTCGCCCGCTTCCTCGAGCAAGTCGAGCTACGCGCGCCGACCCTCGCGGTCTACGCCAACTCCCAGGCAGCGCGCTACCCCCAGGACACGGCGATCCTCCGCCAGTACCTCGCGGAACAGCTCTCCCTGCCCGTGCGCTTCGTCGAGCAGATCGAGGCGATGTACGCGAGCGGCGTGCGCACGTTCGTCGAGGTCGGGCCCGGGGCGGTGCTGAGCGGCCTCGTCTCGAGTATCCTCGCGGAGCGTCCCCATCGTGTGATCTCGCTGGATCGCAAGGGCAAGCATGGGGTGAGCGCGTTCTTCGAGGGCGTCGCGGGGCTCTGCGCAGCCGGCGTCTCCCTGGACCTCACGGCGCTGTGGCGCGGCTTCGCCGCGCCCGTCGACCCCGCGACGCTGGTCGCCCCCAAGCTCGTGATCCCACTGAACGGCAGCAACTACCAGAAGCCGTACCCTCCACCCGGCGGCGCCGCGGCGCTTCCTCCCCCCAACCCCGAACAGGCTGAGACCATGTCCACTCCGACCCAGAGCAACGGTCAGCGCGCTCCCCTCCCGGAGACAGCACCGACCTCCCAGCGCGGCGCCCCGAGCGCAGGCGCTCCCGACGCTTCGCCAGCACCCGGCGGCGCCCCTGCGGCGAGCCGCACGCCGGTGCCGCTGGTGCAAGGCAACGCCCAGCCCGCTGCACGAGTCAGCGACGAGTGGGCCCAGGCCTACGCCGAGGTGCAGCGTCAAACGGCGGACGCCCACGCGACCTACCTCAACGCCATGGCGGCTTCTCACATGGCCTTCCTGGACAGCGTCGAGCGCAGCTTCCTGGCGCTCTCCGGCGTCCCCACGGAAATGACCCCACGCGCCACGCAGCGCGTGGAGCTGACGCAGCCCGCGACGCTGGCTCCCGCGCCGTACATCGCGCCCTCACCCCCACCCGCGCAGCAGCCCGCCTGGGCGCCTGAAGTGACGCCGGCGGCTCCTGTCGCTGCGGCGCCCGCTCCGGTTGCAGCGCCTGCTCCGACGGCAGCGCCCTCTCGCCAGACAGCGCCCTCCGCTCAGGCGGCTCCGACTCCCGGTGCCAGTGTAGCGGCGCCCGCCGCGGACCTCGACCTGCACGCGCTGTTGCTCGAGGTGGTCGCCGACAAGACCGGTTACCCCACGGAGATGCTCAGCGCCGAGATGACCCTCGAGGGAGATCTCGGCATCGACTCCATCAAGCGCGTCGAGATCCTCAGCGGCATGCAGGAGCGCGCGCCCGGCCTGCCCCAGGTCGACACCAGCGTGATGGCGAAGCTCAGCACCCTCGGGCAGATCGTCGACTACATGAACGAGCGCCTGGCTGGCGCCGCGACCCAGGGATCCGCCTCCCCAAAAGCATCAGCGCCTGACGCAGCCGCGGCTACGTCGGGCGACCTGGATCCCGCTGCCGGTCGCTACGCGACCGTCCCCTTCGAGGCGCCGCCCCTGGGCATGGCACCGGCTGGCCTGTACGGCGGCGGCCTGGTCGTCGTCACTCGCGACGGCGCAGGCCTGGCCGAGGCGGTCGTGGCCGAGCTCAGCGCCCGCGGCGTGTTCGCCGAGTGCGTCGATCAGGTGCCCAGCGGCGCCTTTGGCGTGATCCTGCTCGACGCGCTCGCGCCGCTTAGCAGCGTCGAACAGGCCCTCGACGTGAACCGCTGTGCTTTCCGCAAGGCAAAGCAGTTCGCCGCGTCCGAGCCGCAGCGTGGGCTCTTCGTCAGCGTGCAGGACACCGGCGGTGCCTTCGGCGGCAGCGCGCTGGCAATGGACCTGCCTTGCGACGTCGATCCGTTGCGTGCCTGGACCGGCGGAGTCGCCGCCCTGACGCGAACCTTGGGCAAGGAGTACCCCGGAGTCAGCGTGAAGGCGATCGATCTGCAGCGCGGGAGACTCAGCCTCGGCGAACAAGCCGCGAGCATCGCCAGCGAGGTCCTCGAGGGCGGCCCCGACGCCGACGTCGGACTGAGCAGCTGCGGCAGGCGCTTCGCCCTGCGCAACGTGCGTCGCGACCTCGAGCCGGACCGCGTGGGCGAGCTTTGCCTGAAGGCCGGCGACGTCGTGGTGGTCAGCGGTGGCGCGCGCGGCGTGACCGCGAACTGCCTGCTCACGCTGGCCCAGGCCGCTCCCCTGCGCTTCGTCCTGCTGGGGCGCACTCCCCTGGGCGAGGAGCCGCAAGACCTCGGGAGCATCTCGGGCGAGGCCGCGCTCAAGCAGGCGCTGATCGTCCGCGCGAAGCAGGCGGGTCAGGCGGTGACGCCCAGGGCCATCGCCAGCGAGCTCAAGCGCCTGCTCGCCCAGCGCGAGATCCGCGGCACCCTCTCGGAGCTCGAGCGCCGCGGCTCCGAGGTACGCTACCTCACCGTCGACGTCGCTGACGCGGCAGCGCTGAGCGCCGCCCTCGACGGCGTGCGTCGCGACTGGGGGAGCGTTTCCGCGGTGATCCACGGCGCGGGTGTGATAGCCGACAAGCGCATCGCCGAGAAGCCCGAGGACAGCTTCGACTGGGTCTTCGACACCAAGGTTCAGGGGCTGCGCGCGCTGCTCGCGGCGACCGCGAGCGACTCCCTGAAGGCGCTGATCCAGTTCTCGTCCGTCGCCGCGCGGACCGGCAATCAGGGTCAGAGCGACTACGCGATGGCCAACGAGGTGCTCAACGTGGTGGCCGCTGCAGAGGCGACGCAGCGCCCAGGTGCGATCGTGCGCTCTCTCGGCTGGGGTCCGTGGGAGAGCGGCATGGTCACACCGGAGCTCCGGGCGCACTTCGAGCGCCTGGGGGTGCCGCTGATCTCCGAGCGCCGCGGCGCCGAGATGCTCGAGCTCGAGCTCTGCGCGGCAGCCGAAGAGCCCAGCGCGGTGGTGCTGGGAGGCGATCCAGACTCCGACCTTCACCCGAGCGCAGAGCCTCGCGAGGCCATCTCCGAGCTGCTCGTCGGACCGCGCACGCACCCTTACCTCGCGGATCATGCCGTGGAAGGCGTGCCGATGGTGCCCGTGGTGCTGGCCATGGAGTGGCTGGCCCGCGCCGCCCAGGCCTACGCCCCGCGCCTGCGGCTCGCGCGGCTGCGCGACGTGCGGGTGCTGCGCG
Source organism: Polyangiaceae bacterium (assembly GCA_041389745.1). GTDB lineage: Bacteria > Myxococcota_A > Polyangia > Polyangiales > Polyangiaceae > JAHBVY01. Next base: position 16,933 of record JAWKRF010000035.1, on the reverse strand, counting down.
GCATCGTGCTGCGAGATTTCGCCACCACGCCGACGCGCCTGCTGGTGCGCTGCAAGCAAGTGTCCAACGGGCACGGCATCGTCGCCCAGCTCGAGCTCTCCAGCGAGCATGGCCTGCACTACCGCTGCAGCGCGGAGCTATTACCTCCCGGAACCTCCCTCGCGAAGGGTGCAGCGAGCGCTGTCTCCGCCGCCTCGCTGGACCTGGAGCCCTGGGCTGGTCGCGCGGTCTACGACGGCGGCGTGCTGTTTCACGGTCCGCGCTTTCAGCTGATCTCACAGCTGGTCGGCATGTCCGAGCGAGGCGCCTCGGCGACCTTGCGCGGCGTGCTGGACGCCGGCTGGGGGGAGCCGGAGAGTCGATGGCGCACGGATCCTGCGGCCCTGGACGGCGCCCTGCAGCTGGCCTTGCTGTGGAGCGCGCGCATGCTGGGCGGAGCCTCGCTGCCCACGAGCGTTGGCGAGCTGTCGCTGCATCACCCGCCGACCCACGGTCCGCTGACGTGCACCTTGAGCGCCGGGAGCGCCAGCGGCTCTCGCGCCGTGATGGACCTGGCCCTTCACGACGCCGCGGGGACCCTGATCGCGGAGCTCTCCGGCGTCGAGACGCACCAGCTACCTGCGCGGATCGGCGCCGAGAGCCGAGCCTGAGGAGCGCCGCGCGTGTCTCGTTCGTCCACGCCCATCGCCATCGTCGGCAGGAGCGTCCTGCTACCTGACGCGAACACTCCCGCGCTGCTGTGGGATCTCGTCACGGCGCGACGCTGCGCCATCGCGCCCGCGCCAGAGGGTCGCTGGCGGATCCCCAGGGAACACGTGCTCACGAGCGCAGCTTCGCCGCGCCCCGACCACGCCTGGTCCGACCACGGCGGCTACGTACGGGACTGGCGACCCGATCTGGACGCGCTGCTCGACCACGCGCGAGCCGCGGACCGCCCGGCGCTGCACGCAGCCTACGACGGCCTCGACCCGCTGTTTCACTGGGTCTTGCACACCGCCCGCGAGGCGCTGGAGCCCGTCGCGCGGCAGCGCGGCACGCGCGTCGGCGCGGCGTTCGGCATCCTGGGTTTTCCCAGCGCGAACATGGCGCGCTTCGCCGAGCGCCAGTGGCTCGCCGGCTCGGGCTTGCGGCGCGGTCCCGAGGGCAACCCCCGAGACCGCTTTCAGTCCGGGCTGCCGATGCAGCTGCTGGCGCGCGCGCTGGATCTTGGGGCTGACACCTTCGCGCTGGACGCTGCCTGCGCCAGCTCGCTCTACGCCATCCAGTTCGCCTGCGAGCGCCTCGAGTCGGACGGCGCCGACGTGATGCTGGCCGGCGCCGTCAACTGCGCCGACGATCTGTTCATCCACGTCGGCTTCTCGGCGCTCAACGCCCTGAGCAAGACCGGTCAGAGCCGGCCCTTCCACTCGGCAGCCGATGGTCTGGTTCCCGCAGAGGGCGCGGGCGCCGTGGCGCTCAAGCGCCTGGCCGACGCCGAGCGCGACGGCGACGTCATCTTCGGGGTGATCCGCGGCGTCGGGCTGTCCAACGACGGGCGTGGGCGCGGCTTCCTGGTGCCGAGCCAGGCCGGCCAGGTGCGCGCCCTGCGCGAGGCCTACGCCCTGGCCAGGATCGAGCCGAGCCAGGTTTCCCTGCTCGAGTGTCACGCCACGGGCACGCCCATCGGCGACGCCACGGAGCTCGCTGGACTGGCGGAGGTCTTCCCCACGCACGACGAGCAGTTGCCCCTTGGATCGCTGAAGAGCAACCTCGGACACCTGATCACCGCCGCGGGCGTCGCGGGCCTGATCAAGCTCACCGAAGCACTCCGCACGGAAACGTTGCCCCCCAACCTGCCGGTCTCGGAGCCACTACGGGAGCTCGGCCCGAGCTCCCGCTTCCGCCTGCTGCAGCGCTCCGAGCCCTGGCGCGTGCCAGCGCACGTGCGAGATGGAGTGCGCCGCGCGGGCCTCTCCGCGTTTGGCTTCGGGGGCAACAACGCTCACCTCGTCCTGGAAGAGCACCGTCGCCGCCCGATCACGGCGCAGGTGACCGAGGCAGTGCACGGCCCGCTGGCGCCCGAGCCGCTGGCGATCGTCGGCATCGGCGCGGTGGCGGCGCGCGCCAGAGGACGCAGAGCGGTGCTGAGCGCGCTGATCGACGCCGCGCCCCAGCTCAGCGAGATCGCGGGCCGACTCCAGGGCCAGGCGGACGATCTCGAGATCGATATCCGCGCGGCAGGCCAACCGCCGAGCGATCTGCGCGAGACGCTAGCCCAGCAGCTGCTCCTCGAAGAGACGGCTCGCGAAGCCCTGGCCCAGGTCGCGGACCTGCCGAAAGCGCGCTGTGGCGTCTTCGTCGGCATGGGCACGGACCCCGAGGTCGCTCGCTACGGCGCGCGCTGGCGCCTGGACTCGCAGCTCACCGACGCCGGAGCGCCGCCAGAGTCCGACTGGTTGAGCGCCGCAAAGCCCGCGCTGGTTGGCGCGCTCACCTCCGCCGGGGTGCTGGGCACGATGCCCAACCTGCCAGCGAATCGCCTGAACCGCGCCTTCGATCTGGGCGGTCGCAGCGCGAGCATCTGCGCCGAGGAGCTCTCGGGGCTCGCGGCGCTCGAGATCGCCGCGCGTAGCCTCAGCGACGGACGTCTGGACGCAGCGCTGGTCGGCGCGGTGGACCTCTCCTGCGAGGCGGTGCACTCGGCGGCCGCGGAAGCTCTGTTCCCGGACTCGCGACGTATCCCCGGGGATGCTGCCGTGAGCCTGGTCTTGAAGCGACTGCGCGACGCCGAGCGCGCCGGTGACACGGTCTACGCGGTCTTGCACCCCCAGGACCTGGACACCGATCAGACGAGCGACGCCGCTGCGTTCGGCCCCGACACGACCCACAGCCTGACGGCCCTCTTCGGCCACAGCCACGCCGCCAGCGGACTGCTGCACCTCGCCGCCGCAGCGCTGTGCCTGGACGCGGGTGCGCTGCCCGGCGGACGACCGTGGCTGAGTGAGCGCCGCGCCGCGATCGAGGTGACGAGCTTCGGTGGATGCCGCTGGCGCGGTCGGCTCGAAGGGTACGCACCCGAGTCGACGCCGCCGGTCTTAGCGCCGACGGAACCCGCGCCTTCGGATCAGGGGGCGAGGAACGCCAGCGCCCACACCGAGCTACGCCTCCACGTCTTCCGGGCCTCGACCCCCGAGGCGCTCGGCGCGCAGCTCCGTCAGGCGCGTCGTGGCGAGACCTTGGGTGACTCGAGCGGCGGCCTGTGCTTGGTGCTCGTCGCTGGTAGCGACGCCCAGCTCGAGCAGCGCCTGACACGCGCGGAGCAGCTGCTTCGGGTCAGCCCGCCGCCCAGCCGCTTGTCGCTTCCGGGCATCCACTTCCGCACCCAGGCCGTGGAAGGCGATCTTGCCTACGTCTTCACCTCCGCCGGCGCTGCGTACAGCGGAATGGGCGCTGACTTCTTGCGCGCGGCGCCCGACTTGCCCCAGCGCATCCAGCAGCGCTTTCCGAGCCTCGGCGAGTGCCTGGACTGGGCCTACGCCGACGAGCCCGAGGCCAGCGCCGCCCAGCGACTCTGGGGCGCCTCGGCGCTGTCCCAGCTCCACGCGGAGTTCTCCCTGCGCGTGCTGGGCCTCGAGCCTCGCGCGGCGATTGGCTACTCCTCCGGAGAGAGCAACAGCCTGTTCGCCTTCGGCGTCTGGCGCGATCTCGAGGCGATGCGTCAGGAGCTGGCGCAGAGCCGGCTCTTCGAGGAGCAGATCGGCGGCGAGTTCCGCGCGGTGGCGCGCGCCTGGGGCAGCGCGGAGGCCGTCGACTGGGCGAACGTCGCGGTGCTCGCGCCTCTCGCGAGCGTGGAACGTTACCTCACGGAAGAGCCACGGCTGCGCCTGGCGATCGTGCACACGGCGAACGAATGTGTCGTCTCTGGCGAGCGCAGCGCCTGCGAACGCCTGGTCGCCCATTTCGGGGCGCAGCGTTGCTTCGAGCTCGAATACAACCTCGCGGTGCACGTGCCGGAGCTGCTCCAGGTGCGTGACGCCTGGCTCGACGTGCACCGCCGCGAGGTGACCCCGGCGCCGCACATCCGCTTCTACTCGGCGGCGACCTGTGGCTCCTACACGCCCAGCCGCGAGGCCTGCGCCGAGGCGATCCTTGGCCAGGCCAGCGCGCGCCTGGACTTCCCGCGGCTGATCGAGGCAGCCTGGGCCGACGGCGTGCGCGTGTTCGTGGAGCACGGCCCCGGCAACTCCTGCAGCGGCTGGATCCGCGAGGTACTGGGTGAGCGCTGCGCCGAGGCCGTCGTCGTCTCCTTCGATCGCCGCGGCTCCGGCTTCGAGCACACCCTGGACAGCGTCGCCGAGCTGCTGGCCGCTGGTGTCTCGCTGAACGCCGACGCCTGGCTGGCCTCGGAGCCCGGTCGCCTCGTCTCACCCCCAACCCCTGCGGCTACCCTGCGTCTGCCGGCGCATCCGCCGTTGGTGCGCTGGCCCGCGCACGCGACGCCTGCCAATCGCCCTCATCCACAAGCCATGAATACGCTCCCCGAAGCCGAACCGATGCCGCCCGCGCCCGCGCTGCCCTCGAGCCTGGAGTGGACCCCGTCGTCGTTCCCCGAGGCAACGCAACCCGCTTCCACGACGGCTCCCGCGGCCGTTCCTCCGACGGCCGCAACCGCTGCGCCGCTCGCAGCTCCCTCAAGACCCCGGGCGCACGCTGCCGACCCCGCGAGCGCCCTGGGCAACCTCGCAAGGCTCCACGCCGGCTTCATGCAGCAGCAGGCAGCCATTCACCAGCGCTTCCTCCAGGCTCGTGCGACCATGCTCGCGCTGCCGCAGCTGCCCAGCGCGCTGCCAGCTCCGGGCCCGACGCAAGCTCTACCTCGCCAGGTCCCGAGCGCGCCCCAGCGCCCGCCGGTTCCCATTTCCGTCAGGCAATCCGTCCCGGCGCCCAAGGCCGCGCCCGTTTCCAGCATCACGCCGCCGTCGCCTGAGCCCGCGAGCGCTCGGCGCGGCCTGCAGCTCGACCGCAGGCAGCTGGAGATCCACGCCTCGGGCAAGATCTCCGAGATCTACGGCCCGCTGTTCGCGCGCCAGGATGGCTTCGCGCGCCAGGTGCGCATGCCGGAGCCACCGCTCTTGCTCGCGGATCGCGTGACCGGCATCGACGCGACGCCAGGCGAGCTCGGCCGCGGCACGCTGTGGTCCGAGACCGACGTCACCCAGGACGCCTGGTACCTGTTCCGAGGTCGCATGCCGGCCGGAGTCATGATCGAGTCCGGGCAAGCGGACCTGATGCTCATCTCGTACATGGGCGCCGATTTCCTGAACCAGGGTGAGCGCGTGTACCGCCTGCTCGGCTGCAAGCTGACCTACTTCGGTGAGCTACCGCGCCCTGGGGAAACGCTCTGCTACGACATCCACATCGACGGCCACGCCAAGCACGGCGACGTGCGGTTGTTCTTCTTCCACTACGAGTGCCGCGTCGGCGGGGAGCTGCGGCTGCGGGTCGAGGGCGGTCAGGCGGGCTTCTTCACGGATCGAGAGCTGGCCGAGTCAGCGGGCGTGGTGTGGAGCCCGGAGACCCAGGAGGTCGTGAGCGAGCCGCGCCTGGATCCGCCCGCGGTGCCCTGCACGCGCCGCTCGTTCGTCGCCGCCGAGGTGCGCGCCTTCGCCGAGGGCCGACCCTGGGAGTGCTTTGGAGAGGGCTTCGAGCTGTCCCAGACGCACACCCTCACCCCCACGATCCAGAAGCCGCCTCACCTCTTCCTCGACAGCGTGCCCGTCCTGGACCCCCAGGGCGGCCCCTGGGGACGCGGCTATTTACGTGCGGAAGCGCCCGTCAGCCCCAGCGACTGGTACTTCGCCGGCCACTTCAAGAACGATCCGTGCATGCCCGGCACGCTGATGTTCGAGGGCTGCGTGCAGGCTCTGTCCTTCTATCTGGCTGCGATGGGCTACACCCTGGAGCGCGACAGCTGGCGCTTCCAGCCGCTGACCGAGGCTCCAATCGACATGCGCTGCCGCGGTCAGGTCACCCCGAGCTCGAAGCACCTGAGCTACGAGGTCTTCGTGGAGGAGCTGATCGCGGGGCCCGAGCCGACCATCTACGCCGACGTCCTGGTCTGCGTGGATGGCCACAAGGCCTTCCACGCACGCCGCGTGGGCCTGAAGCTGGTCCCCGACTGGCCGCTGTCGGCGGATCCGTCGATCCTCGACGCTCACAGCCAGCCCGCGTTTCCGGGCGCGCGCTCTCCAGTTTCCGTACGGACAGAGAGCGGCGACTTCACGTTCGACTTCCGCTCGCTGCTCGCCTGCGCCTGGGGGCGCCCGAGCGAAGCCTTCGGCCCCATGTACGCGCGCTACGACGGCCCGCCCGACCACGCGCCGATGGCCGTACCGCGGCTGCCCGGCCCGCCCTATCATTTCCTCACCCGCGTGGTGGACGTCCAGGGCCCCATCGGCGAGCCGAGGCCGGGTGCCAGCGTGATCGTGGAGTACGACATCCCCGAGGACTGCTGGTACTTCGCCGAGAACGGCGCGCGCAGCATGCCCTACTGCGTGCTGCTCGAGGCGGCCCTCCAGCCCTGTGGCTGGCTCGCGAGCTACGTCGGTGGCGCGCTGGGCGACGGCCAGGTGATGTTCCGCAACCTCGACGGCACCGGCACCCTGCACGCCGAGCTGCTCGACGACGCCGGCATCCTGCGCAGCGAGGTGCAGCTCACGAAGGTGTCCCGATCGGCTGGCATGACCCTGGTCGGCTTCGACGTGCAGTGTTTCCTCGGGGACAAGCTGGTCTACGACATGCAGACCATGTTCGGCTTCTTCCCGCCGGATGCCCTGAAGAATCAGGTGGGTTTGGGGGTGAGCCCCGCCGACAAGGCGCTGCTGGAACGCGAGAGCGACTTCAAGGCGGATCTGACGTCGCGCAGTGGCCCGTACTACGCGCGCTCCGCGCGCTTGCCAGGCTCGAAGCTCGACATGCTGGAGCGCGTCACCGGTTACTGGCCCGGAGAAGGCAGTCACGGCCTGGGCGCGATGCGCGGCGAGAAGCGCGTGAGACCCGGCGACTGGTACTTCAAGGCGCACTTCTTCCAGGATCCGGTGCAGCCTGGTTCCCTGGGGATCGAAGCAATGATCCAGCTCTTGCAGCTGTGGATGCTCGAGCAAGGCCTGGACCAGGGGATCCCCGACGCGCGCTTCGAGCCCATCGCCCTCGGCCAGGCGCTGACCTGGAAGTACCGTGGTCAGGTGGTACCGAGGAACGACACGGTGACCACGACGCTGGAGATCACCGAGCAGCGCGTCGACGAGCGCGGGGCGCTGTGTGTCGCGAACGCCAGCCTGTGGGTCGACGGGATCCGCATCTACGAGGCGCAGAACCTGGGCATGCGCATCGTCAGCGGCGCTCCCCGGAGCAGCTTGAAGCGAGCTCCGAAGCCCGGGCCGAGTGCCCCTCACAGCAACCCTCCGGGTCAGCTCACTCAGCGCTTCAGCCGCCAGGCGACGCCGTGGCTCGCCGACCACTGTCCGACCTACGCGCGACCGGCGCTGCCGATGATGGTGGTCGTCGACCTCCTGGCGCGCGCCGTCGAGGACGCGGTGCGCGCCACTGCTCAGCGACTCGTGCGCCTGAAGGACGTGCAGCTCGCGGGCTGGATCGATTTCGACGGGGATCAGCAGCGGCTGCTTCGGACCGAGGTCAGCGCGCTGCCCGTGCAAGGCGATCGACAGAGTTTCCGTGTGACCTTGTTCGACGTCAGCCAGGGCGAGCCGCGAGAGCTGGCGTCGGCGGTCGCCATCGTCGGAGCCTTCGCGGAACCACCGGCGGCGCTGCCGCCGCTCGCCGGCGACACGCTCGCAGATCCCTACGCCGCGGGGCGCCTGTTTCACGGCCCGGCGTTTCAGCTGCTCGAGCGGGCGACGGAGTGCTCGCTGCCGAGCGCCACGCCCGGCGCCAGCAGCGTGCTGAACGCCAGCGCGGAGACCGTGCCGGCGGGGCTCCTGCATCCGGCGTTGCTCGACGCTGGGCTTCACGCCATTCCTCACGATCGGCTCGAACGCTGGGCGCCGGTGCCGACCGGGCGTGTCGGCTACCCGGCGCGCGTGCTGCAGCTCGACGTCTACGGTCCAGTGCCGACCCGGGGCACCGTGCGCTGCGAGGCGCGCTTCGACGGCTTCTTGCTGGAACCCGACTTGCCGCGCTTCCGCTTGCAGTGGATCGGCGCCGCGGGCGTGTTCCTCGAGCTGACTCTGGCCGAAGCCTGCTTTCCTCAGGGCAAGCTGGGCGCGCTGCCGCCCCGGGAGCGGCGCGCCTTCCTGCGCGACAAGCTCTACGTGCCGGGCGCGGCGCTCTCCCGGCAGCAGAACGGTGAGACCCGCCTCAGCCAGGCCGAAGCCGACGCCAGCAACTGGATGCCCGGCACGCTCGAGAAGGTGTACGGCACCGCCAGCGCGGGACGCATCGCCGTGCATGAGCACGTCGCTGCGCGGGAGCAGCTGCACCCCGGCTTGCTCCCCAGCGGGCTTCCGTTGACGCGGCCGCGGGTGGTCGCTGGGCGCGACGGCGATGACTTCCTGGTGCGAGACGCCGAGAGCTCACCGCTGAGCGAGCGCCTCGATCTATCGGCAGTGCGCAGCCACTGGACCGCGGCCCTCGGCGTCGACGGGAGCTGGCTCGGGAGCGATCTCTGGGAAGGCTTGATCGAGCGCTTCGTCGAGCGCGTGGTGCTCACGGCGCCCGACGCCTTCTACGAGTCTGCCGGCAAGCCAGCGATCTACGTCGCCAACCACCAGGTGCAGATCGAGTCGCTCCTGGTGACGAACCTGCTGTCGGCGCTCAGCGGCACTCAGGTCGTGACCATGGCCAACGCCAAGCACGAGACGCGCTGGATAGGCTGGATCCTGCGGACGCTGTTCGGCTATCCCGGCGCGCGGGATCCGCAGGCGATCGTCTACTTCGATCAGAACGCGCCCGACTCGATGTTTCATATCCTCGCGGCACTGAAACAGCGCCTCACCCGGGGAGACTCGTTCTTCGTTCACGCTCAGGGCACGCGCGCGCAGAGCTGCCGCGAGGAGACCAGCAAGCTCAGCTCGCTGTTCCTGGATCTCGCGCTGGAGCAGGACCTGCCCATCGTGCCGGTGCGCTTCAGCGGCGGCCTGCCGGTGGAGCCTTGCCAGGGCAAGCTGGAGTTTCCTCACGGCTTTGCGCGCCAGGACTACTGGGTGGGCGCACCGATCAGCGCCGAGACGCTGCGCGCGCTGCCCTACGCCGCGCGCCGTAGCGCGGTGCTCGACGCCATCAACGGCCTCGGCCCGGCGCCGCACAGCGAAACCCCTCACCCCCCCGATCCGATCTTCGAGAGCGAGGTGCGGCAGTGGATGCAGCAGACCGGCGTCGACGAGGTGCGCGCCACGCTGATGGTGACGCTGATCGAACGCGTGCGGCGCGCCGCTCATGCGCGACAGGTGGGACACGCCGAAGGGCTCGAGCCCGCGCCGGAGACCTACGCGCTGGTGCGGGCTGCTCAGACTGGGCAGCTGACGTTGCCCGCAGGCGCGCTGGGTGAGTGGCTCGGCGGCCTGGCGAAGGAGCTCTGCGGAAGTCGACCGTTGCAGCCCCTGCAGCGGGAGCCCATGAGCACTCCGTGACGCTCTCGGAGTTGGCGCAGGCGCTGGAGAGCGAGGCTCACGTCTGGCTGTTCCCCGTCACCCCCGGCAGCAGCTGGGACCCAGCGCGCCTCGAAGAGCTGATGAGCTGGCTCACCCCGAGCGAGCGCGAGCGCGCCGGCGACTTTCGCAGTCGCGACGATCGCCTGCAGTTCGTGGCTTCCCACGGCTTCCTGCGCGCGGTCTTGAGTCGGTACCTGCCGGACCGCCCACCGTCGAGCTGGGACTACGTGATCGGTCCCTATGGCAGACCGGAGCTCGCCGATGCGGAGCTGCGCTGGCTGCGCTTCAATCTCTCCCACACCGCGGGGCTCGCGGCGTGCTGCGTCACGCGTGCGCTCGAGTGTGGCGTCGACGTCGAGCGCCGGGACCGGCGCCGCAACTTCCTCGGCATGGCGCGCACGGCGTTCTCGGAGCTGGAGCAGGCGAACCTGCGGCAGATCCCCGAGGAACGACGCCAGGCGCGCTTCTACGAGATCTGGACGCTGAAGGAGGCCTACATCAAGGCCATCGGCATGGGCCTCAGCCAGCCGCTGCACCAGTTCTCGTTCGAGCTGGACGCGCCTGGAGGGCCGCGCTTCCACCCCGCCCCGAGCCGCCCCGCGAGGCCCTGGGCCTGCTACCTGGATACGCCCACGGAGCAGCACCAGCTCGCGCTGATGCTCGGAGCGACTCCACCGGGGGGCGTACGGCTCTGCGCGCTAGACGCAGCGTTCGAAGCAGGAAAGAGCCGCGCGATCGCCCAGATCGTCCGCGGCGATTAACAGCGGCCCGGGCCACGGCGATTTGGGAGCGTTCGAGACGACGACAAGAACCCCAAGCAGACCTCGTCTCCAGAAAGGACTCCCCGCACATGACCCGCAAGACCCGCATCGTCGCCCTCTCCGTTCTGATCTTTGGTTCTCTCGCCGGTGTGACCGCCCTGGCCAGCGCGAAGGGCAAAGGCAAGCACCGCGACCCCGCCGCCCGTATCGAGCGCGTGTTCGAAAAGCACGACACGAACAAGGACGGCAAGCTCACCGAGAGCGAAGTCGGCGAGCGCAAGTGGAAGCGCCTCAGCAAGGCCGACGCCAACAACGACAACGCCGTCACCAAGGCCGAGCTCGAGCAGAAGATGGCCGAGCGCAAGGCCAAGCGTGGCGAGCGCAAGGGCAAGCGCGGCGAAGGCAAGCGCGGCGAAGGCAAGGGCAAGCGCGGCGAGCGCCGCCAGAAGGCCGCCGAGTAGGCCCCGCACCAATTCCTCACGGCAACGTGAGAGCCTCCCCGACTCCGCACGAATCATCACTCCTCCTGTTCCCCCAGAACGCCGCCTGTCAATCACTGATAGGCGGCGTTCGACTATTTGGGGATCGGGTTCGCGCTTCCTTGCGGCTTCAGCGGGAGATCCTCCAGTACCTGAGCGACGGTCGATTCACGCTGGATATCGCGGGGGAGTTGCAGGTCTTCGACTCCAATGCCCAACCGTTGGACGAAGGAGATCCCCGAGCAGGCACGACTCTGTGCGTGTCGGACCCCTGGGTGCTCCGCCGCCTGGAGCCCAACGACGCGCTCGGCCTCTACGACAGCACCACTCGAGACGTGAAGGCCATGTCGGATGAGGGCTTCGAAGACTGCCTCGCGGTGGGGAATGGGCAGTTCTACAGTCCTGGTACCTCCGCTGGCGGCGTGCTGACCAAGTTTACGTTCGACGCAGCGTTCTCGACCTACACGGCCGAAGATCTCACGTGGACCTTTGGTCTCTTCATCGGCATCGAGGCCAGGCCGCTTGCGTTCCCGGGATATCAGATGCTCGTCACCAACCGGGAACCTGGTGATGGCGCGAACCCAACGCTGTACCATCCCGGGTCGTTCGACATGGCCGCCCAGCGCTTCGACGAACTGCCTGCCCCTACGACGGGCGATCTCGAACCCCAGTTCGTCTTTGGGGACTCCGCTTACTGGCTCGAGGGGCGCGTGCTGTGGCGAATGGACTACGGCAAGTAGCTCCGAAATCTGGGTCACGCTCGAAGCTCGCGTGGTCGTCGAGCACGCCAACGCGCTAGAGGCCGCCAGGCAGATCGCCACAGCTCAGCCACGAACGCGACGAGGTGGCGGCGTGGTGCCTCTACCGATGCGAAGCGCTTCGAGGCGCCCTGGCGCTCGACGCGAAGTATCGCGGTATTCCTCGCGGAACCTGATCGGCACGCCCCTTGAAAGAGCCGAGGCTCCAACCCACGGAGGAGAACCATGGCAAATCAGTCGAACACACCGCAGCGCAAGGACCAGCCCACCCGCGAGGACGGGGCACGCCGTCAGGGCGAGCGCCAGCAGCAGCCCGTCGCTCCGGAGCGCGCCGGGGAGCGCGTCCGAGAGGCCCAGGGCGAGGAGGAAGTCGCCCAGCGGCCCAGGAACCGCAAGTAGACCGAGAACATGGGCCCGGCTCCGACGAGGCGTCGGGCTCTGTTCGCTACGACGACTGCCTACGACCAGCTCAGCTGAAACAGCGTGCGACGGTCGCCTTCCCAGCGCCGCTCGGCGAAGACCGCTTTCACGTCCCTGCCTCCCGCGCGCTTGACCAGCTCCTCGAACGCACCGAGGGTCTGAACGCAAGCGGCGAGCTCACCGAGATCGCTGAAGTTGTAGTTCAGCTCGAAGCTCGCGTGATCATCGAGCACCTCGCGCGGCGTCAGCACGTCGAAGTCGAAGTAGCCCTTGCGGTGCACGCTGACCCGGTGCAGCGACTCATAGGGATCGTTCGCCGCCAGCACTTCCGGATGGATACGCAGCATCGCGTCGACCTGCAGGTGTCCCCAGACGCGCACCATCGCCAGCGATCCCTGAGCGACGGTGTTCAGGATCGCGACGCCCAGGCGCTCGAAGGTCGGCAGCGGATACCACGCCTGATCCTCGATGCTCCCCTTCAGGTACACGCAGTCCTCGGGCTCGAGGTAGCGCGTCCAGTCGATGTCCTTCCGCGAGCGGATCAGGCGAACGTAATCGACGAACAGAGAACCACGGACGTGCTTCAAATCGGCTTGCTCCCGAGCGCTGGCCACCTCTTACGGCCCGATCGCGCTAGCATACCCTCCCGTCGACACGCAGCGCAGCGGAACCGAACACCAGCGTTCGAAAACGCAGCAGCTACAGGGCTCGGCTTGCTACAGGGCTCGGCTTGCTACAGCTGCAGGTGCTGAGGCAGCCACTCGTAGCTCGGCGCCTGCTTTCCGAGCTGAGCGTACTCGTTGGAGCCCCAGCAGTACGGCCCCGAAGCGTTCTGCACACAAACGTGGGCGTCGCCGACGCTGATGCGCTCGACGCCTTCGATGCGCGGAAACTGAAAGTCCGCGAGCGCCTCCGCTTGCGGCGGCTCGACCCCAAGCCGCCCCAGGTCGGCGCGCCCGAGGCATGCCACGGTACCCTCGGTGTCGAGCAAGCAGGCAAAGCCATTGCCTGCGCCGCCATCGACGACGCCGCGCGCCGCGGGGAGCTCGACCACCTGACTCGGCGCGACCCCCGGCAGAAACGTGATCCCGCTACAGCGCACCGTCGCGTCCAGCATCAGCACACAGGACAGGCGTTCACGCATCGGCAGCAGCCGCGCGACGCCAGACTCGAGCGAGGGCAACTGCACCAGCTGGAACGGCTGAGGCGCCGTGGCGAGAGTATCCTCCAGCGCCTGGTAGCCCCAGCACTTGACGGCGCCGCTGCGGGTCAACGCGCACGCACGCGTATTGCCGACCTCCACCTGGATCACCGGCTCGACGAAGCCCTCGATGAGGCGCGGCTCGGACACCTTTTCGTCGTCTCCTCCGGGAACCACACCGAGCGCGGTGTAGCCCCAGCAGTAGACCTCACCGTCGAGGGTCAGAGCGCAGGAGCTGAAGCTCCCGGCGTCGAGCTGAGCGACGCGCCCGTCGAGGCTCGTGATCCGCGTGGGTCCCTCGTGGTCAGACGCGACGTGACCAACCTGCGCCTGGTTGTTCATGCCCCAGCACCAAGCGGACCGATCCGCGGTGATGGCGCACCAGTGGTGGCCTCCTACGCTGACCGAAACCACTTCCCCGGGGATCTCCACGACCCGCGGAGTGACCTGCACAGGGGCGTCGTGGTTCTCCAGTGAAAAGTCCAGGGAGCCCCAGCACTCGATCTCGCCGTCCTGCAGCGCGCAGCTGCTCGACGTCCCGGCCACGACCTCGAGGTCGGTCGACCGAGGCTCGCCTCCGCTCGGCTCGGTGGCCAGGCCACCGCACGAAACACACACCAGCGCCAGCGCACCCCACCGCGTCGTCATGCGCCGGATTGTATCGAGCCCACTCCCGGAGTGCCCGCTGCGTCACTACAAACGCGAGCAATTCGCGAACGCACGAACCGAGGACAGCATGGAACCGCACAACTCGACCTATTTGCTCCCGCGCAAGGCGCTGGCGAAGGTGCCGCGTCAGCGACGCTCCATCGACATGGTGCACGCGATCCTGGATGCGTCTCGCCGCATCCTGGAGCGCGACGGCATCGAGTCGTTCACCACCAACCACGTGGCCAACGCCGCGGGCGTCAGCGTTGGCTCGCTGTATCAGTATTTCCGCAACAAGGACGCCCTCTTGCTCGGCCTGGTCGAGCGCGGCTTGTTCGAGGCCGACGAAGCCGCACGGAAATCGGATGCGGTGACGGCGGCGACCAGCTTCGAGGAGGCGCTGAGCGCGCAGCTCCGGGCATTGATCGGGCACCTGCAGCCGCGGCGCGGCTCGCTGAGAGAGCTGCTCGGCGGGACACCGTTGCTCTCGGAGACCGGCTTCATGGCCACGGTGGAGGGCATGGTGCTCGAGTGCCTCGGGCGCCTGGAGTCGACCCACGGCCGCCTGCCGGCGCAGCCGGCCGCGCGTTTCGTCACCGTAAACGCCATGGCCTTCACCTTCCTGCGCTGGCTCACCCAGCCGCCGTCTCACGTCAGCGAAGAGGAGTTCGTCCACTCGATGGTGCAGCTGGTGGTGAGCCTGCAGCAGCCTGCGAGCGCTCGTGCGAGTTGAATGCGAGTAACTATCGTCTTCTATTGAGGAGCGAGCTCGGGGCCACGCAGCGGTCCCGGAAAGGCTGTCCAATGACTCGCTCAGCACGCATCTTCTCGCCCGTTTTCGCATTGTTCCTCGCCGCTTGCGGCGCCGACGAGGGCGCCTCGGCCGGCCCTCTGGAAGGGCCCGACGTCGAGGTCAGCTGCCAGACGTCGCTGCCGCGGACGGGCGCCATGACCGGCCCACTGGTGCTCGGCTTCATGCTCCACGACTCGTCGGAGCTGGTCGTGATGGACGCCCAGGTCGACGTCGAGCCGGACGCCAGCGCCCTCAGCATCACCGTGGATCCGACGGAACAGTGCGGCCCAGCGCAAGCCTTCGATCCGATCCCGCTGAACGACGACGGCACCTTCCGTGTGGACGAGGTCAGGCTACGTTTTCCCCACGGCAGCGCCAGGGCGAGGACCGACGCCGAGGAAGCCGAGGCAGTGGTCTCCCTCCAGGGCGGCTTCTGCACCAGCGCGGCCGCGCTCCAGGGCACCTACACCGGTGAGGCCCTCCCCCCCTACTCGAAAGCCGTCGACGGCGCCTGGTTCATCTCCGAGGTCACCGATCCCGACGGGATCCGCCCGACGTGCAGCGAGGGCGCCAGCGCCGCAGGCGACTGATTTCGTCGCTGCACCTGTTGCCGTGCGGTCTTCAGGCAGTGCTCGCGCTGGGGACCAGTTCCAGGGTATGGATCGGGACATGCGCCTCCGCTCCATCTGCTCGTCCTCGGCTCTTGGAACCGCCGCCCTCTTCTCGCTGCTCGCGGCGGGCTGCGGGGACGACGGCAGCGACAGCGCGACCGCTGGCACCGATACGAACCTCGACTGTTCGCAGCAGAGTCACGTCAGCGCGGGCCAGCTCGAGGATCACGCGCTGCGTGGCGAAGCGGGACTCCTGCTGGGGAAACGCAGCGACGACTGGTACCTGCACGGCGTCGTCGACGACTTCGACTTCGACGCCTGGCACACCCCTGGCGCCGCACCGGGTGTGGGTCGAGCGCACTTCACCTCGACGACCACGGGCGAACAGCTCTGCGTGGATGGAGCCGTGTGGACCGACGAGTCGGCGATCCTGGAGCCCGGCGGCTCGCCGCTGCTCTTCTCCGGGTTCAGTAGCCTCGGTGCGTGTGCCGACGCCAGCGGTCCCACCGGAAAGCTCCGGTTCTGCAGCGCCTATGGCGCGGGCGCGGACGTCGGGCCCTGCCAGGAGGGCGAAGCGCGCGTGGATGGGGAGGTGGGAGGCAAGACCATCGCGGAGTCTCGCGCGTGGTTCGGCGATTCGAACTTCGTCCCGGGCCCCGCCGACTCCATCGACACCGCCTTCTCCGGCGGCGGTCGCCTCGTGTTCGAGACCCAGAAGGACGGCGGCGTCAGCGGCTCACTGCGCTTCGAGCTGGACGGCGCGGTTCACGTGTACTGCGTGAAGGGCGTCCGCGACGAGGCCCCGGACGACGACGAACGCCAGCAACTCGAGCTCGATGTGATCGAGCTCGGAGGTTGCCCCGGCGCCACACTGAGCGGCGAGATCGCTGCCTGCTTGTACTGAGCCAGGGCCGGGGGTGAGGCGCGGCGAAGTGCGCCCGGGCGAACGCCGGCACCAGCCGTGTCCAGCGACCGTCACCGACATACGAGACGAACCAGTCACGTTTTTCGTCTCATGTCGGGAGAAGTGAGGAGAGCGCGCGTATGACGGGCATGTCGTTTTCATCGAACCGATACGCCCTCGTGGCTCTTTTTCCGCTGTTCAGCGCCGCGTGTGTGGTGGCGCCCCAGGAGCCTGCCGCCCCGGAAGCGCCCGCCGCTGCTGCGAACGAGGCGAGTCCACCGGAGGATCCGCCCACGCCCGCAGCAGAGGCGGCGGAGGCAACAGAGCCTTCAGCCGACGCGCATCCCGCCGAGCCCGCGAGCGCTACGGACGACGGCGCCGGCTATCAGTACGAGGGCAAGGTCTGGAAGACCGTGCCGCTCGAACAATGCCTGCCTGCCTATCGCAAGTGCGTGGAGAGCATCCCGCCCGACGCGCGCGGCAACCTGGGCCTGAGCTACGAGCACCACCTCGCCGGGATCAAGCTGATGGAAGCGGGCAAGCTCGACGCCACGGCGGCGCACAAGCAGTGCAACGGCATGATGTTCATGCTGCAGCAAGGCGGGAAGTGCTGAGCGAGACGGGCCAGGATCGCTCAGGCATGAGCCCAGCGGCCTGCTAGCGCGGCAGCGTCAGCTGATAGTGGTCCTCGATGCTGACCGGCGCCTTCGC
>JAWKRF010000034.1:0-83153 GCA_041389745.1 Polyangiaceae bacterium | reverse complement strand
AACCTGAGTGGCCAAGGCGCGAGCGCGGTCCGGGCAGGTCTTAGAGGAGGACTACTCAACATGGCTTCGATTCAACGCCGTCACGGATTTCTGGGGAAGCTGACCCCTGGAGCAAAGCGGACGGCACTCCTTGGGGGAGTGTGGCAAAGCAGCCTGCTGACCCTGGCGCTGGGGTTTGGTGCGCTTGGCAGCAGCGGCTGCGCCGCCACCGCCAACGTGACGACCGACCAGCTCCCCTTGTCGCGGGTCGTGGTCTACCGCAACGGCGTTGGCTACTTCGAGCGAGCTGGAGAGGTGGAGAGCGACGAGGTCCGCTTCAAGATGAAGCAGCGCATGGTGGGCGACTTCCTCGCCACCCTGGCCATCGTCGAGCACGGAGGCAGCTCGGTCCGCTCGGCGTCGTTCCCACTCGAGATCGAGGAGGACGAGGAGACGCCGCCGGGCGATCCGAGGCTCTACTCGATGCTCAAGCCGCTTCCACCAGAGCCGCAGCCCTCCAAGACGGCCAAGGATCTGAAGGATGTGGTCCTGCACCTCGATGGTCAGCGGCACTCCCTCGCGGTGGGCTACGTCGCGGAAACACCGGTGTGGCGCCCCAGCTATCGGCTGGTCGTGCAAGAGGACGGCAGCGCCGATCTCCAGGCCTGGGGCATCGTGCAGAACCTGTCCGGCGAAGACTGGTCTCAGATCAAGCTGGTCTTGGTCGCCGGTGCGCCGCTGGCGTTCGAGTCGACCCTGGGGGATCCCGTGGTCCCCCCGCGCCCCGTGGTCACGGACCAAGGCGAGGTGATCGCAGCGGTCCCAGAAGGCCTGACCACGCTTTCCACGGAGGCGCCGCCTCCGCCTCCCGAGGCCGAGCCCATGCCGGTAGAAGAGAAGGCGGAGGCTGAGGGCTACGGCTACGACTTCGACGACGAAGCCGCGGACGCGCCCGGTGGGATGGGACTACGGGGCTCGGGCGTCGGTGGCGGCGGGAGGGCGGCACCAGCACGAAAACCGTCTTCGAGCTCGGCGCCAGCTGGCGCGACCGCGGCCTCGGGCAAGAAGGACAAGGCCAAGGTGAGCGTGGCCGACCGTCGCCGGATTGCCCTGGAGGAGGCGCAGCGCCAGGGCCTGAGCGCGCCGCGCAACGTCAGCGCCCTCGCGGCCGTGGCGGTCGACAGCGGCACCACGCGCTACGCGATTCCGAATGCCGTCACGGTGCCCAACGAGAGCGCGACGATGGTGTTGCTGGTGGCAAAGAAGGTGCGGGGAGAGGCGATGTTCCTCTTCTCTCCCGACGGCGGGGTTCCGGAGTCCAGCTCGCATCCTTTCCGTGTGGCAAGATTCTCGAACGACACCAAGGGTCTGCTGGAGCGCGGCCCCATCGCCGTCTTCCAGCAGGGCTCGTTCCTGGGTCAGGGCATGGTCGAGCCACTCCCCCCCAAGGCTTCGGCGACGGTGCCATTCGCGCTGGAGCGCAGTCTGTTGATCGACTCGGACCTCAAGGTCGATCGGCGCCACTCCCGCCTCTACAAGATCGAGAACGGCCAGATCATGATCGAGCGCGACGTGGTCTACGAGACGACCTACAACGTCAAGAACGGCGGTGGTGAGGCCGCGAAGGTGCTGATCAAGCACCCGCGACGAAGCAGCAGCACGCTCTTCGAGCCGCCAAAGGGCACCGAGGACAACATGGACCACGCCCTGGTGCCCTTCAATGTCAAGGGACACAGCAATGGCAAGCTGCTCGTGGAGGAGCGTCAGCCCTCTCAGGAGTGGACCAGCTGGACCAGTGACCTGGCCAGAGAAGCCATCGAGGCGTTCCTGAAGGATCCCCCCAAGGACATCGATCGCGACCGGGTGGAGCGGCTACGCAAGGCCTGGGAGCTACGAGACAAGCTGAAGAAGCTCGAGGACGAGCAGAACAAGCTGTCGATCGAGCGCAATGAGCTGGAGCGCTTCGCGCGGGAAGACCGCCTCAAGCTGAAGAGCCTCGAGAAGAACCGCTTCGCCGATGACCTGAAGCGCACGCTGACGAAGCGCCTGGCGGACAACACCAAGCGCATGGAGCAGATCGAGAAGCGACTCGTCGAAGTCAGCCTCGCCCTGGAGGAACAGCGGATCCGCTTCGCGGACTCGCTGCGCGGGCTACGCATCATCTTGTCCCGACCGCAGGACAAGTAGAGGGCACTCGTCGACGCAACGAAGCCCGGTTCCATGCGGAACCGGGCTTCGTTCGTAGGAGCCCCGTCGCCGACATCGGCGCGGGGCGCCCCGCGGCTACTTGACGAGTTTCTCCAGCTCGCCGTTCTCGAACATCTGACTCACGATGTCGCAGCCTCCCACGAACTGTCCCTTTACGTACAGCTGGGGGAAGGTGGGCCACTCGCTGAACTCCTTCATGCCATCACGCAGGCCCTGGTCGGCGAGGATGTTCACGTCCTTGAACGAGACATCGAGGCGCTTGAGGATGTCGACGACGCGCGCCGAGAATCCGCACTGCGGGAACAGCCGACTGCCTTTCATGAACAGCACGACCGGGTTGTCGTCGATGGTGTGTTGGATCTGGTCGCGAAGTGCTTGTTCCATTTCATTCTCCACCGGCGCGCGCCGCGCCTTGATCGCAGCGGGAGAGACCCCGCATAGCCTGGATGGGAGCACGCCCCGAGCAGGGGCGGCCGAGGTTCAAATCGCCTCCGACGGCGCCAGCGCCTCGAAGGACAGGGCATGGATCGGCCCGTGCATGGCCTCACCGAGCGCTGCGTACACCATGCGGTGACGGGCGAGGGGGGCCTGGCCCGTGAAGCGTCCACTGACGATGCGCAGCTGGTAGTGGTCCTGGGTGCCGGTCAGGTCGGTGATCTGCAGCTTCGCGTCGGGAAACGACGCGAGCAGCCGCTGTTCGAGTTCAGTGGGCGCTAGCATGCAGGGTTCACATGGCCTAAGGCCCTGCCGCGGTCAACCCCAGGGCTCAGCGCGCTCCGATCTCCAGTAGCCGGGCGATCTCTCGGCTGGCGCGCGAAGCGCGGTTCGCGTCCTTGTAGGGGAAGGTGATGCGTGATGGTCCCTCCGCCGGGCCGGCGATCATTCCGCCCTGTGCGCCCAGCCAGCGACCGATCTCCTCGCGGCCGGTACCGACGCTTGCGCGTCGGATCCCTTCGAACAGGCGCGGTCGTTCGGGGACCGCCGCGTCGACCAGCGCCGCCGTGGAGACGTGGGGGGAGTCGGCATAGGTGCCCATGAAATAGACCAGCGAGGCCACGGCCTCGCCCGGGCTGGGGCCAAGGAACCAACTGCCGACGTGGTGGTTCGTGTCACGGCGGCAGCGCGCATACAGCGCGCCATGGCTAGCTCCCACGCGCTGGGCCAAGGCGTTGGCCAGCATCAAGTACTGGATCCGCTGCTTCTCCTCGAAGTACGGGTTGATGTAAGCGCCGAGAAAGGTCAGTACCAGTGAGCGCTGCGGTTCTATCCCCGAGGCAACGAACTCGGATTCCTCCACCTGGACGCGGGTGCCCAGCCCAGTCAGCATGCTCAGGGCCGGCGCCTGGGGCCAGATCACGTGCGGCTGCGGGTCGTTCGCCTCGATGAACTCTCCGTAGATCTTCGGCGTCAGCGCGCTCTCACCCCCGCGCTGCAAGACCAGCTCGACCACCCAGCCTTCGATGTCCAGGGGCCCCACCGTGGCCCCTCGCATGACCCGAGAGCGCGTGCGTTGACAGACTTGCTCTGCGCGCTCTTCTCGATCGAGTTCGCTCGCGGTGGACTCCGCCGAAGCCGAGGTTCGCGCGGTCGCTGGCACTCGCTCGGCGGGACGCGTCAGCCACCAGCCCCCAGCGGCTCCCAGCACCAAGAACCCCAAGAGCGGGACCACCCAGCCCGGGAGGTGCCGCAGCCTGCGCGGCCGGGTCGGCGGAAGCGAGCTGCGGCGCACGGCAACAAGTTTCCGCGCGGTATCGAGACAGCGCCGGGAGCGGTCCTCCTGGCTGAGCTCGGCCCAACGCTCCAGGAGATCGCCAAGGGGAACCTCGGCGAGCGGGCCATGACCCATGAGGCGCGCGCTGTGTTCGTCGACGACCACCTCGCCCGCGACGCCGAAGCGCGTGATGCACTCGGCGATCTGCGTGGTGATCTCCTCGAGGTGGTGGCTCGTGTGACCCGTCACTGGTCGCCACAGCATAGCCAAAAGCGGGCTCTGCGCCCGCAGTTGGTGAGTTCGCGTCTTCGCGCCACTTCTGGCCCGCGAGAGTGTGGCGCGGGCTTGCGCTCGGAGCCAGGACTCACTAACCAGGCCTCGCGTGGGGTGCAGCTCCGGCAGCCCACCCAGTGAGGAACCTTGTCACGACCCCTGATCCTGCTCGCCAATGACGACGGCTTTCGCGCGGAGGGACTGCAGGCTCTGCGCGGCGCGCTGAGCAGCTTCGCCGAAGTGATCGTCTGTGCCCCAGCTTCCGAACAAAGCGCCAAGAGTCACTCCCTGACTCTCCACAGACCCCTGCGCCTCATCCAGCACGAACCCGGGGTGTTCTCGGTCGATGGCACACCTGCGGACTCGGTGTACATTGCCCTGCACGCCGGAGACCGCGTGGTTCCGCGCCGACCCGATCTGGTCGTGTCTGGCCTGAACCACGGGGTGAACCTGGGCGACGACGTGTTCTACAGCGGGACCGTCGCGGCCGCGCGCGAAGCGGCGCTGAAGGGCCTGCCAGCAATCGCCGTCTCGGCCGACGGGCGCGCCGATCGGGCGAGCGCGGTGAAGGTCTCGACGGACCTCGCGAGGGCGCTGCTCAGCGCCGCGCCGAGAGAGCTGACGTTGCTCAACGTCAACTTCCCGGCCGGCTCCGAGTGGAACATCGCCGCCACTCGCCTCGGCACGCGCCGCTACCTCGACGCCGTCGAGTTCCGGCACGATCCCAGAGGCAAGGAGTATCTCTGGATCGGGGGCTCGGGTGTCGAACACAACACGCTGGCCGGCTCGGACACCGAGGCCTTCGATCGGGGCGAAGTGGGCGTTACGCCGCTGGTCCTGGACCTGTGGCACTCCGGTCATCAGGAGCTGGCGGAGCAGGTCGTGGCCGAAGCCACGCGCTGACTGGGCTCACCCCCGAACCCAGCATCCACCCCACGCGGGCCGATCGGTCCCCTGGCGACCAAGCGGGTGCCAGCTCTTCTGGCTGCCAACGAATGGTGGTACTCCTCTCGACCATGGCGACCCGCAAGCGTGGCTCGAAGTCAGCACCGGCAGCGATGCCGGCCCGTCGTTCTCCCACTCCCCGAGGCGTGGACAAGGCCCCGGCGAAGAAGAGCAAGGCGACCAAGGAAAGCACCGCGCGGAAGCGCAATACGGAGGGCTCCACCCACCGCGTCGCGCGGACCACGGCGCGCAGCGACAGCCCGCTGGCGGAGGTGGTGAACCTCGACCCCATCGCCTACGTACGCGCGCTGATCCGAGACATCCCTGACTTTCCCCAGCCGGGGATCCTGTTCAAGGACATCACGCCGCTGTTGGCAGATCCGAAGGGCTTTCACATCGTGCTCGACGCGCTGGCCCACCGCTTCACGGGGGAACACGTCGACGCGGTGGTGGGCATCGAGTCCCGCGGGTTCATCTTCGGCGCCGCGCTCGCGGCGCGCCTCAACACCAGCTTCGTGCCCGTGCGCAAGCCTGGGAAGCTCCCATACCGCACGGATAAGGTGGCGTACTCGCTGGAGTACGGGGAGGCGGAGTTGGAGATGCATCGCGACTCGCTGGCCGAGGACGCGAGTGTCGTCGTGGTCGATGATCTGCTGGCGACCGGGGGCACCGCAGCCGCGGCCGCAGAGCTGGTACACCGCCAGGGCGCGTACGTCTCGGCGTTTGCCTTCGTCATCGAGCTGGACGACCTCGCGGGCCGCGATCGTCTGCTTCCGCACCCCGTGGTCAGCGTACTCCACTACTAAACCCCATGAAGGTGGGGGTTTTCGGCTCGACCCGGAAGAGCGAGCGCGGAAATGCCCTGTTCCGCCCGGACTGGCCTGCTCCCATCGCGCAGGGTTATGCTGAGTCGATGCGCACTACTTGGAGCCGATTCGCTGGCGCTGCTTTCGTCAGCCTGACCTTGGCCGTTGCTTGTTCGGGTGGAGACGACGGTGACACCTCCGGCGGAGGCACGGCCGGGGTCGGCGACCCGTGTAGCGGTGACGAGTGCCGCCGGGGGCTCGCCTGTAGTCCAGGCGGCGTGTGCCAACCGGCGGGAACCATCTCCTTTGGCTCCCCGTGCACCATCAGTGGCGAGTGCAAGCAAGAGCTGCAGTGCGTCGACGGCCGCTGCATCAACGCGGGTGAGGGGCAAGCCGGGGACGCTTGCCTCGCGGATTCAGATTGCGTGCACGGCATGCGCTGCGGGATCGTCGGCTTCGGCGCGCAGTGCATCCCCGAGGGGAACACCGACCTCGGAGGCAGCTGTGCGACGCCGACCAGCTGCTTCAGCGGGCTGACCTGCGTGGGTGGTGAGTGCCAGAAGACCCCCGCCGGCGGGTCGAGTCTCGGCGCGGCTGAGTTCCCGGGTGTGACCTGCGCTCCGATCTCGGCTGGCACGGTGCGGGCATTCTTCGAGGTGCCAGGGGTGAGTGATCCGCCGGGCCAGGCGGGAGACTTCTTCAGGCTGCCGTTTCCGAACGACCTGCTGTTCGAGGACGGCAAGCTGAACCTGAAGGGCTTCCCCACGCCTGGGGCCGCGCTGCTCGGCTACGATCCCGTCAAGATCTACGTCGATGCCCTGAGCGAGAGCGCGACGGGGTGGGGCACGTACCCAGCCGTGATCTTCCGCTTCTCGGGTCACATCGACTTCGACTCGTTCCAGTTCGTTGAAGGCGGCAAGAAGCCGGTGCAGTGGGTCGACATCACCCCCGGAGACGACTTCGGTCGCACCTCGGGCCTGCGCTGGGTGGCGAACGAAGCTGGCGGAAAATACGTCTGCTCCGACTACTTCGCGGTGCAGCGACCTCAGGGGTCACCCATGCTGCCGGGGCACAGCTACGCAGTGTTCCTCACCACCGACGGCACCGACAAGTCCGGCAATGCCATCGAGCGCGCACCCCAGTTCGAGGCCCTGCTGGCCGACGCCGCGCCGGGCGATCCGGTGCTCGCGAGCGCCCACGCGAAGTACGCCGGCTTTCGCAGTTACCTCGCGGATCAGGGGATCGATCCGGCAACCATTCTCAACGCCACCGTGATCACCACCGAGGACGTGCGCGCCCCGATGCGCGAGGTCGCCGAGGCGGTCGCCGCCGCGCCGGTCCCCAGCGCGAGCGGCTGGGTGCGCTGCGACGCGGGCGTACAGTCTCCCTGTCCCGATGCGGAGAACGACCGCGGCTGTCAGGCAGAGGGCGGCGATTTCGCGGAGTACCACGCCCTCATAGAGCTACCCATCTTCCAGACCGGCGAGCCCCCGTACCTGACGTCCGGCGGAGGCATCCAGACCAGCGTCCAGCGCTCGGAGTCGGTGTGCCTCTCGATGACCGTGCCCAAGGGCGCGAGCATGCCCACCGACGGCTGGCCAGCCGTGATCTTCGCGCACGGTACCGGCGGCAGCTTCCGCTCTCATGTGCGCGACGAGGTGGCGGGTGCGCTCGCCAAGGCGACCACTCCGTTCGTCGTGATCGGAATCGACCAGGTCCAGCACGGACCGCGTCGCGGTACGTCCACCGAGAGCCCGAACAACCTGTTCTTCAACTTTGGCAACCCCGAAGCCGCCCGCGGGAACCCGATCCAGGGTGCAGCGGATCAGCTGTCCCTGGCGCGCTTCGCGTCAGCGCTCGACCTGACCGCCGGCGATACCGGCAGCGACGCCGTGAAGGTGGACCCGCTGAGAGTCGTCTTCTTCGGGCACTCGCAGGGGGCGACCGAAGGCAGCTTGGCGGTGCCATACGCGCCCGAGTTCCGTGCCGCAGTGCTCTCGGGGAACGGCGCCAGCTTGAAGGACTCCCTGCTCACGAAGACCGAGCCGGTGAACATCAAGGCCGCGGTGCCGCTGGTGCTCGGCGACTTCTCCGCGAACCTCGAGCTCGTCGGCGGAACGAACCACCCGGCCCTCACGCTGCTGCAACAGTGGATCGATCCGGCAGATCCGCTGAACTTCGCTGGTCTCTGGCGGGCGCCGGAGACCGACATGGTGCAGAAGAGCGTGTTCCAGACGTACGGGCTCGGAGACAACTTCAGCACGCCCGTGACCCTGGCGACCTACATCCAGGCTGGGCGCCTCGACCTGGCCAAGGCGGACTCGAGCGCGAACCCGCCAGACCCGATCAGCGGCGTGGACCCCCAGAGCGGCGCGGTCAGCGGAAACCTGGGGTCAGACACGGAGACGCTCACGCTCGGAGCACGCCAGTACGGTCCGCCCGGGGACAGTGATGGTCACTTCGTGGTCTTCGATGTCCCGGCAGCCAACGCGGACATGGTGAGGTTCCTGGTCGCCGCTGCGCAGGGCATGACTCCCAGCGTCGGGCAGTAGTCGTGGCCCCACGGCCAGCATCAGCGCAACCAGTCCCACGGGCGGCTCTGGCCGACTACTCCGGGCGAGAGACAGGGAAGGGGACGACCGCGTCGAGGTCCGCCTCGTCGAGCGCCAGCATCAGCAGACGATCCAGGCCCAGCGCGTTCCCCCCGGCCGGAGGCATGCCCTCCTCCAGTGCCGCGAGGAACTGCTCGTCCAAGGGGTAGACTGGCATGCCTCGCGCTGCCCGCTGCGAGGTGGCCTGCAGATATCGCCGACGCTGCTCCGGGGCGTCATTGAGCTCGCCGAAGCCATTGCACAGCTCGACGCCAGCCCAGTACAGCTCGAAGCGTTCAGCGGTCTCTGGATCCGCGGGATCGGGCCGCGCCAGCGATGCCTGGCTGATGGGATAGCCGTGGAGGAACACCGGGCGTCCGAGCGCGGCGAGCGCAGGCTCCACGCGGTCGACCAGCAGGTCGAAGTAGCGGTCCTCGTCTTGCCGCGCAAGGCGAGGGAGATCTTCCACGCCGGCGAAACGCCGAAAGGCATCGCGCACGCTGATGCGCAGGAAGGGCCGCGAGAGATCGTAGCGCCGTCCGCGATAGCGGACGCCATCGAGCGCTGGCTCCAGCCCTACCAGTCGGTGGACTTGCTCGACCACGCCGACGATCAGCGCCTCGGTGTCCTCCATCACCTCGGCCATGCCGGCGTAGGCTCGGTACCACTCGAGGAGCAAGAACTCGGGCTGGTGCAGCGGACCGAGCTCTTCGGCCCGCGACGCGTGGGCGATCTGATAGATGCGGGGCAACCCAGCCACCAGCAGCCGCTTCATGTGGTGCTCCGGGGAGGTGATCAGCCAGCCCTCATGGGCGAGGAGCGCGTCGACGTGTAGATCGAGGCCAGGCGCCGGAACGCGCACTGGAGTGTCGACCTCCACGAAGCCCTGGTCGTCGAAATGACGCCGAATGAACCGCTGAGCGAGCGCCCGGGCGCGCATGCGGCGCCCGAGCCGGCGCGCGTGTTCGCCGCCAGCGCTCAGTGTTCTGAGTTTCCCCGCGGCAATGCGTCTCAGCGCACCGACGCGGGGATTGCCAGCTTCCAGGCCGGTGATCTGCGCGGCCACGAGATCGCCGGGGCAGGCGGCACCTGGCACCTCGAGCGCTGGCTCACACAGGCATACCAGGCGGGTATCCGCGTCTTCGAGCACGAGTCGACCTGGGTCGATCTCGGTCAGGCGACCACGCACCTCACCCCCAACCTCCAATGCGGCGGACGCGAGCGCCCGGACGGCGTCGCAAACGTCGAGCACCTTCGAAGAGGCCGCGTCGTCGCTCACCAGAGCTCCCCGAGCCTAGCCGCCGCTGAACGCGCGGGCCGCGAAAGCGGCGATCTGGTGGCCCATCCAAGGACCGGCGAGCGCGAGCACCACGGCGACCACCAGCAGGCGCGGTAGATGCGCCAGGGTGATGTCTTGGACTTGCGTCGCGGCCTGGAAGATCGCCACGAAGAGACCAGCGAGCGCGGCCGCGCCGATCACGGGCAGAGACACCGCGATGCTCAGCAGCAGCGCTTCCTGAGCCTGTGCCATCAGATCGCCGACGGGCACCGCTAGTTGCTCCCTGCGCTTCCGCCGGTGGTCCCTGCGCTTCCGCCGGTGGTCCCCGCGCTTCCGCCGGTGGTCCCCGCGCTTCCGCCAGTGGTCCCCGCGCTGCCGCCGGTGGTCCCCGCGCTGCCGCCGGTGGCTCCCGCGCTGCCGCCGGTGGCTCCCGCGCTGCCGCCGGTGGCTCCCGCGCCTCCAGCAGCACCCCCGCCAGCGTTCAAGGAGCCTCCGCTGGAGTACTCCGAGCCGACGCCCGCGTCCGTGGTCAACCCTTCAGTCGCAGGCCGACAGCCCGACTCTTCGGGTGTGTTTCCCTGCGGAGGACAGCAGACGTCGTGATCCGCCTGGACGTCCACGCCGGCCGTACACACCAGGCCGCTCTGGCAGTCGCTGTTGCTCTTGGCGCGATCGCAAGCTTCACCTTCTGCCGCCGCGCTGGAACAGCGCAGCAGAGCGAGCCCTAGCAGGCCCACCCAGAAGGCCCGAGCTCTCACGTCCCGGTCCCTGCGGTCCCGCCAGTGCCGCCGGACGTGCCACCAGCGCCGCCGCTGGATCCGCCGCTCCCGCCGCTGGATCCGCCGCTCCCGCCGCTCCCGCTGCCCGAAGCGCCGCCGTTCCCAGAAGCGCCCCCGTTGCCGCCGCTGGTCCCGCCGCTCCCCGCGTTCCCGGTGCCCGAGCTGCCGCCGTTCGAGCTGCCGCCCGTGTTGCTCGTCCCAGCGCTGCCGCCGTTGGAGCCGATGCTCGACTTCGGCGCGCAGCGATCGTCGCTATACGACTGGCCCTCTGGGGGACAGCAGCGATCGGTGCTGTTGTCGTTGAGCGTGTTCGCAGCGGTGCAAACCAGACCGGCCTCGCAGTCGCCGGTCTCCCCGCTCAAGAGGAGGTCGCAGCGTTCGCCTTCGCCCTGCTTGGCGCAGGCAACGAACACAAAGCCAATGAATCCCAGAATAAGGGCGTGTCTCACGCGCATGGCGGTGGTTGTGTTAGCAGCCTGGCAGGGGCCTTGTCACGCTTCTGCGCGCGCCCGGCAGGTGGTTCCTGCTCAGTTCTCTGCCTGGGGCCCTTGGCGGCGTTCCTTGGCTTCCACCGCCTCGGCGAACAGCCGCACGTACTCGAACCCGCTGCCAAAGCTGAACACCAGGGAGATGTAGACCAGCCAGCGCCCGACTGGCACCAGGTCGACCACGCCGAGGTCATAGATCCCGATGTCGAGGTGATAGGGATAGCCGATCACCAGGCACAGGATCCCCACCATCTGCAGCGCAGTCTTGCTCTTTCCGCCACCCCCGGCCGCGATCACCACGCCTTCGCTGCTGGCGATGGACCGCAGCCCGGTGATGCTGATTTCACGGGCCAACAGCAGGATCACCACCCAGTCGGAGATGCGTCCCATGGGCACCATCCAGATCAGCGTGGCCATGACCAGCAGCTTGTCCGCGAGCGGATCCAGGAACTTGCCGAGCACGCTCACCACCCCCAGCTTGCGCGCCAGGTAGCCGTCCAGCAGGTCGGTGATCGCCGCCGCGGCGTACACCAGGGCCGCGGTCACGCAGTCTTGTGGGGTCCCCCGGTCGAGCAACCAGAGCACCACAGGGATGATGGCGATGCGCCCAAAGGTGAGCAAATTCGGCAGGTTGACTGCGTCTTCCCGGAGCGACTTCCGGCGCGCCTTGCGCTGCTCCGGATCGACTTTCGGCCGCTTGCCCGGCTGGGCTTGGGGGGGAGAATCGCTCATCACGCGCCTCGAGACTGCCGAGCAGTGGAGCCCTGTCTAGCGCACTTTGGCGAAGACGGCACCATCCCCCGAGAAGCTGATCAGCCCCGAGCCTCCGGCGCGACCGAGCTGCGCCACACCGAGCGCCTCCGAGGGATCGAGGGGCCTCGGCAAGAGCCGCCCGGTCCAGCCGACCACGAACTCGGCGGCGATCCAAAGCGGCTGTTCCGCACGGCAATCGAGTGCCTCGATCAGGCTGCCCCCGTTGAACACCACCGCCCCCGCTCCAGACAGCTGCACGAGCGGCTCGTGGCGTTCGCCGCTGACGGGCAGCCGCCCGCTCTCGTAGGCGATCCCGCTCTCGAACGCGACCAGTAGCCGCTCACGCAGATACAGGAACTGCCCGTCGAGCTGGGTCACCACGAGGCGACCCTCGGCGGCGCCGAGTACCAGTCGGGCCGGCCCGAGCAGCTCGATGATGCCGTCCCCGGCGTCGCCCAGGAACTCCTCGGTCTCGCGGCCCCGCGCGCGGCGATGCAGCTGACGGCTGGTCAGATCGTTGCCGATGGGCAGCACCGCGCGCACGGCGCTGGGCCGCAAGCTGAAGCGCTCCTCGGAGTTGACCAGCACCACTCCGTCGGCGTGGCCCACCACGCGGGGCTCGTCGCTGAACACCAGCAGCGATTCCTCGGCTAGCTGGTCCACGGGCGGGGGCACGAACACACCGCCAGCCAGCGTTGGCGCGCCTCCCCGCGCGCTCGTGGGCGGCAGGGTGGGTTGCCGCGGCGGCCGACTTGGAGTCAGCGACGCTGGATTGAAGGGTCGCGATGGCGGTGGTAGCCGCTCCTGGCCGAGCTCGATCGCTCGCCAGCGCCCCGAGCGGGACGTGGAACCTTCGGAGTTGCCTGCGACGTGGAACGCCTCTTCCCCACGCTCCAGCTCCTCTGCGGCGTCCGCCGCTGCGCTCATCACCTCCTGTCGATCCGGGGGCTGCGATTCCCCGGGGATTCGCGCCCGCTCCTCCAGGATGTGTTGCATGCGCCGCGCCAGGTGCGGCTGTCCGGCGCGCTCGAAGGCGACCTGAGCCTTGGCATGGTCGCCCAAGCGCTCGAACACCAAGCCCAGGTACCCCCAGGCGCGCTGGTGCTCGGGAACGATGGCGATGATCTGTTCCAGCACGGAGCGAGCCTGCAGGAGCTGGCCCGTCTTCAGGTAGCAGAGCGCGAGGTTGATGCGTGGGGTGACCTCCCGAGGACAGGCCCGCACCAGCTCCTCGTAGATCTCCATCGCGTGGGGATACATCCCGAGACGAAAGTAGACGACGCCGAGCAGGCCCTGACCCTCGATGTCCCGCGGCTGCATGCCGAGGGCCGTCTCCAGCTCGGTCTTGGCTTCTTCGATGCGGTTGTCCTGCAGGAGCTCCGAGCCCCGGTACAGGTGGAACAGGAAGTCCTCTCCGTCGAAGTTCGCACCGAGCCCCTCCGCCTCCTCCGAGCTGCGCGGAGGAGGCAACACTTCACGCGGCGGCGCTTCGGGCTCGCCGGTGGGGGTCGGCTCGGAGTCGTCGGGAGGCGGCATGCTTGCGAGGGTTCTACCTCAGAGGGCTGGGGGAATCACAGAGAAGACCCCGTCGACTGGGCTTTGTATGCCGTTCCGTAAGTGAATTGAGTCGCTGATAGCGCAATGGAGCGGGAGCGGAGGGCTCGTTCGGCTGCGAGAACGTCGCGCAGCGGGGCGAGAGTGGAGCGTCTCACCATGCTCGGGGCGTCGTCGGGCGCTCGCGAGTGCCCCACTCAACCTGGCGGAGGGCAGCTGCAGCCGAGGCCGCAACCACAAGGCTCGCTACCACGCCCGCTCGGTTCGCTGCGCTGACATGCTTCGAGTACGGCCGCGCTCGAGTACTTGCAGGCGCTGGGCGCAGAGCACCAGCGCCGGTTCGACCACGTCAAGGCACGCTCGTGCGCCTGGTGGGTGACCGCCAGAGGCTATTGCCCCGCGGTAACGGGGAGCTCAGCCTTTGGTGGCGGCGACCTTCATGAGCTGAACCGGCCCTCGATGCAGCGCCTTGCCCACGATCGCGCCCACGACGCCATCGCTGGCGCTCCTGGAAACTCCCGGACGTGCTCCAGCGTGCCGACGCCACCGCCCAGCGATCACGGGAGGCCGCCTTCGCGGGCGAGCCGCGAGGTCTCGGTGAGAATTCGGGCCGCGCTCGTGCCCGTCCTTGTCGATATCGGTGTAGAGCACCGCGGCGACCGGCAAGGCGGAGAGCCCCTTGGCCACGTCCACGGCGAGCTTCTCCGAGACGTCGAGCCAGCCGTCGGTCGCCACGCGCCCCCCCTTCGCGTCCAGAGCCACCACGACGCGATTCGGATGCTTGGAAACCAGCGCCTCGAACACCGCTGGCTCCCGGATGGCGAGTGTTCCGACGACGACGCGATCCACACCGAGGTCGAGGTAGCTCTCCGCTGCCGCCAGACTGCGCACGCCGCCGCCGACTTGCACGCCAGGACCGAAGGCGTCCACCACGCGCCGTACCAACTCCTTCTGAACCGCCCGGCCAGCCTTGGCGCCCTCCAGATCCACCACGTGGAGCCGCGGCACCTGGCCGCGCCAGGTCGCGGCAAGCTCGGCGGGATCCGTCGCGTAGACGGTGACCTCATCATAGCGGCCCTGGAGCAGGCGCACGGCCTGACCTTCCAGTAGGTCGATGGCGGGGATGACTTCGAACATGCCGTCGTTCTTCGGGTTTGGGGGTGAGGGCGCCTCTGCGTGGAGTCGAGTCAGGCAGCCAGAAGGCTTCCAGCAGCGGAGCCCGGCGACCTGGCTCTTTCTCTGGATAAACTGCGTCGCAAACACGTGATCTCGCGCCACTGCGGCGGTCACGTGGTTTGGACCATAGTCCACCTGCGCCACCACCAGGCTCGCGTCCTTCGGTACCGCGTGGAAAGAGTGCACGAAGTAGTACCGAGCGCCTTCACCGCGCTTTCGCGGTGAGGTGCACCTCGCCGAGATCCGCGAGTGATTCGCCCATGTGGGGCACCTTGATGGCTGCGCTGCGCTCGCTCGCGGGCGCGCCCCGGAGCCGGGCTACGTGGCCCTCGAACCAACCGAGGCCTTCACCCGGCGCCTCCTCGCTGGATTCGAACAGCACCTGGAGTCCGAGGCAGATGCCGAAGTACGGAGTGCCGCGCTCGAGCTGCTCTCGCACGGCGTCGCCGATTCCTCCAGCGAACGCGGTCGCGCAATCGCGAAAGCCACCTTGACCTGGCACCACGATGCGAGCGGCCTTGCGGATGACGTCGGGGTCCGAGCTGTGCTGTACGTGGAGATCGGGCTTTCCACATTCCGCCGCCGCGCGCACCACCGACTTCTCCACCGAACGCAAGTTGCCGAGCCCGGCGTCCACGATCACCACGTCAGTCATTGCTGCCGCCGGTGCATACTTCGGGTTCGCCTTCGCCGCAATGCGTCAGCCTCTCGATGAGCCGCGGCCAACGTGCACGGTGCCCCCGGGCCACCCGTAAAGCCGTGCGCTCTACGTGACCCATCACAGGCACGCGGGGCTCTCCGAAGCTCCTCACCCCCGAACCCGTGGGGAAACGCAGGGCGCTCGAACGAGGCCCACACGGCAAGGCTGAGCCTAGTCCAGGCTGCCCTTGGTGCTGGGCACGCCGCTGACTCGGGGGTCGATCTCGGTGGCCATGCGCAGCGCCTTGGCGAAGGCCTTGAAGCTGATCTCCACGATGTGGTGGAGGTTCTCGCCCTCGAGCAGCTTCACGTGCAGGTTGCACTGGGCCGTGCGGGCGAAGGCGTCGAAGAACACCTCGGCGAGCTCGGTGTCCCAGGTGCCGAGCTTGGCTTTGGGGAGCGGTACGCGCCACACCAGGAAGGAGCGCCCGGAGAGATCGAGCGCGGCGGTGACCAAGGCTTCGTCCATGGGCAGGGTGGCCCAGCCGTAGCGGCGGATCCCGGCGCGATCGCCCAGGGCTTCGCGCACCGCCTGGCCGAGCACGATGCCGACGTCCTCGGTGGTGTGGTGGCCGTCGATCTCGACGTCGCCCTTGGCCGCGATCGTCAGGTCGAAGAGCCCGTGGCGCGCGATCTGATCGAGCATGTGGCTCAGGAAGGGTAGGGGCGTGTCGATCTGGGAGCTGCCCGAACCATCCAGGTCTATTTCCACACGGATTGAAGTCTCGCGGGTCGTGCGCTCGACGACGGCGCGCCGCGCGCCTGGTTTCGGCTGGGAGTCGCTCATTTGAACTCCTGGATCTTCCAGCGGCCACCCTCGAGCAAGAGCTCCACGGTTCCGCTCCCGCCATAGGGCATGGTGGCATGGTCGCCGATCACCTCGAGCTTGGCCGTGGGGAGCGCCGCCTTGATCGCCCGCGTGAGGCTCTCGAGCTCCTCCTTCTGTTCCCCGGTCCAGTAGGTCTCGAGCTTCTTGGCGGAGAGCCCCTCGGACTCGCTCTCGGGGACGAAGCGCATGAGGATGTCCCAGCGCTTGTTCTCGAAGGCGCGCACGAAGGCCATCAACGCCGCCTTCGGGCTGGCCTGGCTGTACAGATCGATGGCCGACCCGTCCACTCGCCACTCGCCTTCCTCGTAGACCAGCAGCAGCGACTCGCCGCTCGGCGAGCTGACCGTGGCGGTGACCCGGGGCGGCCCCGAGGGTCTCAGCAGGCTCCTGGAGACCTGCTTCACCTCGTCCGGGTTCTCCTTGACCATGCGCTGGAAGGCGTCGAAGGGCAGGGTCTTCTTCGCCTCGTCGCTGAGCAGCGCGTAGGCGTCTTGTACCCGGCCCTCGTCCAGGGCGACGGCATACTGCGTCAGGACGTCCCGTGGCCCCTTGGCGGGTGCCGGGGCACCACACCCGACCGCGACGGGGACGAGGGCGCCCAGCACGGCGCTGAGCCAGAGCGATCGCAGCGACTTCACGACGTCGGCCCTTACCATAGGCACCACGGCTCGGCGAGATTCCGCGCGCACGGCCGGGGCGCGCGAGCTCCAGCGATCGGCCGGACGGGCCGCAGGTGGATCGACAGATCGGCTTTCTGGGACTAGTGTCGGACTATGGCGGCAAGCCCCTCAGAGCGCGTGGCGATCCTCCCACTGCGCAACTCCGTGCTCTTTCCGATGAGCGTCGTCCCCATCAACGTGGGGAGGCCCCGCAGCGTGCGTCTGGTCGAGGAGCTCGGCCAGGACGGTGGGCTCATCGGGGTGATCACCCAGAGGTCTTCTGACGCGGTCGAGCCGACGTTCGAGGACCTGTATCGGGTGGGCACGCTGGCACGGGTGGTCAAGGTGATCCGCCTCGGCCCCGGCAACTACAGCGTCGTGCTCAACGGACTCGCGCGCTTCGAGCTGGAGAAGAGCTTCGGCCTCGAGCCGTACATGACCGCGGACGTCGTGCGTATCCAGGAGCCAGCCCCCGACGCCAAGGTGACCGAGCTGGGCCGAAGCCTGCGCGAGCAGACCCGCAAGGTACTCGAGCTGATGCCGGATCTGCCTCGGGAGACCTCGAGCATCCTGGACAACGTACGGGAACCGGGTGCGCTCGCCGACCTGATCGCCTCGAATTTCCCCGAGGAACACGCGAGCATCCAGCGGCGCCAGGAGATCCTCGAAGCCTTCGACGTGGAGCAGCGCATGAACCTGGTGCTCGACATGGTCAAGCGCCAGCTCGAGGTGCTGCAGGTGAAGGGCGAGATCACCGCGCTGGTGCAGGAGGAGATGAGCCGCTCTCAGCGCGACTACGTGCTGCGCCAGCAGATGAAGAGCATCCGCGAGGAGCTGGGGGAAGCCGACGACGACGAGGTCGAGGCGCTGCGCGAGCGCGTCGCCATCGCCAACATGCCCCCCGAGGCGGAGAAGGCCGCCCGCAAGCAGCTCTCCCGGCTCTCGGGGATGCAGCCCCAGAGCGCCGAGTTCAACGTCACGCGGACCTACGTGGAGTGGCTCGCGGATCTGCCCTGGGCGCGCACCAGCCCCGATCGCATCGACGTGAAGGCGGTGCGCCGGTGCCTCGACGAGGACCACTGGGGCCTCGAGCGGGTGAAGAAGCGCATCGTCGAGTACACCGCCATCCGCCAACTCCGCACGGATAAGCGCGGTCCGATCCTGCTGTTCGTGGGCCCCCCCGGCGTCGGCAAGACCAGCCTGGGACGCAGCATCGCCCGCGCCATGGGCCGGCGCTATGGCCGCATATCCCTGGGCGGCGTGCGGGACGAGGCGGAGATCCGGGGTCACCGCCGCACCTACGTGGGCGCGCTGCCTGGCGCATCGTTCAGGCTCTGAAGAAGGTCGGCACGCGCAACCCGGTGCTGGTGCTGGACGAGGTCGACAAGATGGGCGCGGACGTGCGAGGCGATCCGGCAGCAGCCCTGCTCGAGGTGCTGGATCCGGCTCAGAACGACACCTTCGTGGACCATTACCTCGAGGTACCGTTCGACCTCAGCCAGGTGACCTTCCTCGCGACCGCGAACTACCCCCGCGACATCCCCGAGGCGCTGAAGGACCGCTTGGAAGTGATCGAGGTGCCGGGTTACCCGCGCAGCGACAAGATCCACATCGCGCGGGAGTTCCTGGTGCCGAAGCAGCTGTCCGAGCACGGCCTGACCGCGGAGCACCTGGAGTTCACGAGCGAGGGCATCGAGCTGCTGATCGACGCCTACACGCGGGAGGCCGGTGTACGCAGCCTGGAGCGACAGATCGCAGCCATCTGCCGCGACGTCGCCGTGCGCTTGGCGGAAGGCGAAGACGTCAAGGGCCAGAAGACGACCACCGAGTACGTGGAGAAGGCCCTCGGCGTGCACAAGTTCCGGCCGGAGCTGGCGGAGCGGGAGCCTTCACCGGGCGTCGCCACGGGGCTCGGTCTGAACGCGGCTGGCGGCGAGCTGCTGTTCGTCGAAGCCACGAAGATGCGCGGCAAGGGTGAGGTCCACATCACCGGCAACCTGCGCGACGTGATGAAGGAGTCCGCGAACACGGCGGTTAGCTTCGTGCGCTCGAAGGCCGAGAAGCTCATGCTCGACCCGCACTGGCTGGAGAAGATCGACCTCCACCTGCACGTGCCGCGGGCTCGCGCGACTCAGGACGCGGCGAGCCTGGGGGTGCCGATCTTCGTCGCCGTGGTCTCGCTGTTGCTCAACGCGCCTGCGCGCGTCGACGTGGCGATCACCGGCGAGCTGACGCTGCGCGGCTCGATCCTCCCGGTCGAAGGCATCAAGGACAAGATCCTCGCCGCCCACCGCGCGGGACTCAGAGAGCTGGTGCTCCCCGCCCGAAACGAGCGCGATCTCGAAGAGGTCCCGGACGAGATCCGAAACGATCTGCGTATCCACTTCGTGCATCGCCTCGACGAGGTGTTGCCGTTGGTCCTCGCCGAACCCGAGCGCGGCGCCGTCCCGAGCACTCCGGACAAGAGCCCGCCGGGCCTCACGGGATCCTCTTCGGCTGTCTGAGAGGCGTGCACCCGATGACTCGGAGAGGCCATGGCTCGCGGATCGGACGCTGGATCGGGATCCTGGGGTTAGGGGTCGCGCTGGGCGGATGCGGCCCGGCGAAGGAAGACCCAGCCCCTGGCGTGAGCAAGGAACAAATCGCCTCCTGCGCCGAGAACTGCGAGCACCTCGCAGCAGCGGAGAAGCCCACCTGCGAGAAGCCTGTGCTCGAACCGCAGACCTGCATCAAGGCCGTGGAGTTCGCCGAGCAGGACTGCAAGGCGTTGTGTAGGCCGGGAGTCCAGCCGCCGCCCCAGTGAGCAACCCCGCGGAACCGCCCGCAAGCAATTCGCCGCCTCCAGGCGAGCGCGTCGTCGTCGAAACGCGTGGAGTCGGTGCCTGGCTCCGGCACGCGTGGCGCCGCGAACGACCGCTGTGTGTGAGCCTCGGCCTGGCCGCGGCTCTGGGCGCAGGACTCGGCTTCCTCCCGCTGCTCGGCGGTCCCGGCTACGAGACCTCGGTGGTGGCTGGCCTGTTGCTTCCGGCGTTGGCCGCCAACGCCGAGGCGCTGCGGGCGGTGAGCAAGAGCCTGCAGAGCACGCGGTCGCGGGGCGAGGGCATCAGCCTCGGAGACGGGGTCGAGCCCTACAGTCGACCTCGAGACGGGGTGAACCTGCGAGCGCTGGACGTGTTCGGGCACGGTCTGTGGAGCGGCGCGCTGATCTGGCTGACCTTCGTGCTGATGAATAGCCTGCATGGCTTGCGGCTCGGCTGGTGCGATCCCGCCAGCGATCTCGAGCTGATGTTGCTCGGCCCCGGCTTCGGCGCGCTGCTCGCGGGTGTCTGGGGGTCGGTGGTCGGGCTGCTGGTACGAAGGAGGATCCGCCACCGCCTGCAGCGTGGGCAGGTGGTCAGGCCTCGATCCCTGCGCATGCTCGCTCTGTCCGGTGCGCTGGCGCTGCCCCTTGGCTGCGTCGGCGTGAGCGTCCTGCGCTTCCTCACCAGCCCGATGGTGTTCGCCTACGATCCGTTCGTCGGTTACTTCTCCGGCTCGATCTACGACACCGTGATCAATGCGCAGGGGCTGCTGACGTACCGCCTGGGCAGTCTGGCGAGTCTCGGAGCTGCGGCCGTGATCGCCTTTCACCTGGAGCTCGGTCCACAGGGAAAGCTGCACTGGCTGTGGCGAAGACGCCCCGGGCTCACCCTGCTCGGCGCGGCGTCGTTGGCGTTGTCCTTGGGGATCACGTTCAATGGCCCCGCGCTCGGGCACTACTACAGCACGGCGGACATCAAGCACGAGCTGCGCGGCCACTACTCCTACGGCCGCTGCGATCTGGCATACGACGCCTCACTGCCGCGTGAGCTGATGATCGCGACCGCGCGCGACTGCGACGCGCACCTGCGTCAGCTCGAGGACTTCTTCGGCGCGCGCGGCCCGGAGCGGGTGACGGCGTTCCTGTTCGCGAGCGGCCAGCAGAAGCAGCGACTGATGGGAGCGATGAACGTCTACATCGCCAAGCCGTGGCGACGCGAGGTGTATCTGCAGGCGCAGGGCTACCCGCATCCAGTGCTAGGCCACGAGCTTGCACACGTCGTGACCGGGGCCTATGCCGAGGGGCCATTCAAGGTGCCAGGGCGGATGT
The DNA here is from genome assembly GCA_041389745.1 of Polyangiaceae bacterium. Classification (GTDB taxonomy): domain Bacteria; phylum Myxococcota_A; class Polyangia; order Polyangiales; family Polyangiaceae; genus JAHBVY01. Next base: position 62,295 of record JAWKRF010000034.1, on the reverse strand, counting down.
GGGGTGTCTTCGCCAATCCAGGGCTGATCGAAGGCGCTGCGGTGGCCGCGGCGCCGGACGAGGACGCGGACCTGTCGCTGCAGCAATGGGCGCGCGCGATGCTCGACCTGGACCTGCTGCCACCACTCGATCGCGTCTTTCATCTTGGCTTTCTGGGGGAGAACTCCTCGACGGCCTACACCGTTGCAGGCGCTTTCGTCGAGTGGTTCCGCACGGTATACGGCAAGGAAGCGTTGCGCCGCTGGTACGGCGGCGAGTCCCTCGACAGCATCACGGGCAAGGACCTGAGGGAGCTAGAAGGCGCATGGCGGGCGAGCCTCTCCGAGGTCGTCGTGCCGCCCGCTGCGATGGGCGTCGCAAAGGCGCGCTTCGACCGCCCAGCGGTCTTCGGTCGCCATTGCCCCCACACCGTCGATCGTCTGCTCAACGAGGCCCGGTCCTTGGTCGGCAGCGACCCCAAGGGCGCACTCGAAGCCTGCGAGGAGGTGCTGGAGCTCGAGCCCGAGAACCTCGGCGCGCGGCTCGCCCGAGCCAAAGCCACGGCGGCTCGGGGCGACCTGGAGGGCGCCCGTCAGCAGTATCGAAAGATCGCCGGTGATGCGCGGCTGAGCAGCTCTCAGCGGGCGATGGGACTCGAGGAGCTCGCAGATCTGGAGCTCAGCCAGGGCAGCTTGGACGCCGCCAAGGCAACGTTCGCGGAGGTGCTCCGAGCAACCGTCGGCGAAGACCGCATGCGGAGCGTCGAGCTTCGCATGGACGCAAACGATCCTCGCGCCCGCTCGGCAATGGTGGCGCTGCTGATCGGATCCAGCAGTCGCGGGCGTGACTGGATCGACGCCGCCGGTCAGCTCGGCCGCTGGGCTGCTGCGGAGCCCCACAACGGGCTACCGGAGTACTTGCTCGGCAAGAACCTGTACGGAAACGGCCGCTTCGACCTGGCCGAGCCGCGCCTGATCGCAGCCTCGAACAAGCGCATCGCGAACGCCAAGGCGCGGGCCGAGAACTGGCGCACGCTGCTCTTCGTGGCCTGCGCGCGCGCCGACATACCCCAGGCGAAGCGCGCCTTCGCAGCCTACGCGAAAGAACCCGGTGTGCCCGCGGCGCGGCTCAGTGGTGTGAGGCACTTCGCCGAGCGCTGCGGGGCAGAGTAAGGCCTCGACCAGCGCCGCCCCCCTGGCACCGAAGCGGGTGGTGCTGCCCGCTCAGAAGGCCGTGCGCCAGCTCGCCGCCGTCGTTCGTCCGTCGCTGCCAAAGCTCAATCCGCGAAACCACGCGGAACCCAAATGGCGCCGCGTGGCGCTTGCTTCGTCGGAACCGTGGTTCAAGAGCAAGAACGCGCCCACGCCAGTCACAGCGAGCCCCAGCCCTCCGACGATGAACGCCGTCTTCTCCTCGGCGCGGCCCGAGTCGTGGAGATCCTTGTCGCCGACCCCCACCACACACTGGGAGTTCGGGCAGTTGGCGTCGTCGATGGTGGCTTGGGAGTCGAAGTACAAGAACGTCCCAACCCCAAGACCGACGACGCCCACGCCGAGGGTCACCCAGCCCGCGACGCTCGGGCCGCCACCGTCGGCGGCGGGGGGCGGCGCGTCGGTGGGACCGGGTGGCGGCTCCGGGACGAGAGCTCCACCCAGCTCCGGATTCGGTCCTGGCCCGACAGGCTCCTCGGCTGGGGGCTGCGGCTTGGCGACCAACGCCGGCACGTTGACCGTTTGCGTGTCGCTCTCCTTGCCCAGCTCCAGGTCCGCGCTCCAGCTCTGGTAGCCCGGCGCGGAGGCCTCTACCCGCACGCTCCCGGGGTCCGTCGGCACGGGGGTGCCGTAGAGAGCGGGGGGCACGTCGACGCCATTGCGCTTGACCACCAGGCCCTCGACTGGTTCCCCCACGGAAATAGTGACCTGGGAGAGCTTCGGCTCCAGCGCCTTGGCCTTCCCGCTGGCGAAGCGCTCACGGTTTGGCTGCTTGGCTTGTGCGGCCGCCGCAGCTGCCGCGCGATACGTGGTCCAGGCGCTGGCCGTGCGGCCGAGCTTCACGTAGCACTCGGCGAGGTTGAGCTGGGCGCCGATCGCCGGGTCCAGCCGATAGCTCTGCTCGAACTTCTCTGCGGCCTCGGCGTAGCGCCCGCGTCCATCAGGGCGCGGCCTTGATCGAAGAGGACGTCGGCGCCGGCGGGCTGTACGGAGGCCGGCGGAGCGCCCGTGGTGAGCATCAGTGCCAAGGCCACCGCCTGCGGTGACAGGGCTGTCCAGCGGGTCAATCGCGTTCGCATCTCACTCACTTCCGATACTTCAGCATGCTCTCTGGGTCATCGGTCGCCGTGGCGGTGGGCTTCGCCTGGGGTTTGCTCGCTGGTTTCGGCGGGAGTGCTGGCCGCGGCTTGACCGGGGCGACCCTGGGTGGCCCCGCACTGGGCACGGCGCTGGGTATGGAAACAGCCGAGCTGGGGGACACCTCGGGCTCGACGCTGCCTGCGTGGTCCGCAGACGCTTCCGCAGGGTTCGGGTGCGCTGGACTGCTCAGCTCGTCCTGCGTCGGCACGGCAAGCGGCTCGCTCGGCGCCGTGACTGGCCGAGTCATGAGCCACACGGCCGCGGCGATGCCGACCACCGCCACGCCTCCCAGAGCCAGGAGCGTCGGCCCCAGCTTCGACCGCCCCTCGCGAGAACCACTGACCGCGCTGCCCCCGAGCGTTTGCCCTACCGGTGAGTACATGGGGACCCAGGGCGACTTGCCGCCGCCGTTGGCGATCGTGGCTGGCATTCCATCGGGGATCGCCGGCGGCGCCGACGTCGCCGGGGCCGCACCCGAAGCGCCAACCTCGCCAACCTCGTCGGGTCGAGAGATCCGCACTCCCAGGTTCCCCGAGCCGTAGTCGCTGCCCGTCGAACGGTCGCCGGTCGCGGCGTGTGTCGGCGCGCTCGCCAGGGCTTGGTGATACTCCGCGTGCGTCGATGGCGGGGGGTAGTTCGATCCCGGCGCCACATTGAGATCTGGCGTGGCCAGCTTCGAGGCCGCGATGATCCGACCGGTGGAGGCGACGATCTCGTGCATGCGCTCCTGCGCGAAGCCCTCGAGCGCGATCGCGAGATGAGCCACGGTTGGAAAGCGCGCCTCGGCGGAGTGCTGAAGGCAGCGAGCGACGATCTCGTCGATGTCTGGCGGCAGCTCCGAGCGCACGCTGGTCGGCGACTCGTACTTGCCAACCAGGATGCGCGCGTGGACGATGGCCAGCGTGTTGCCATGAAACGGCGTCTTCCCCACGAGTAGCTCGTAGAGGATGATGCCCAGCGCCCAGATATCTGCTTTGAAGTCGACGTCTCGAGGCGACTCGAGCTGTTCCGGCGACATGTACAGCGGAGAGCCGAGCGTGCCCCGCGTTCCGGTCAGATCGAGAGAGGCGGACGTCTCGCTCACCTCCGAGACCAGCTTCGAGATGCCGAAGTCGAGCACCTTGAGCTGCCGCCGACCGTCCGGGCGTTTCGCGAGGAAGAGGTTCGCCGGCTTCAGATCGCGGTGGACGATTCCCGATGCATGAGCCTCGGCGATGGCCTCGCATGCACTGAGCACGTACGCGACGGCGTCGGCAATCGCCACCGCCCCCGCCGCTCCAGGAGATCCCGAGATCCTCCCCTGCAGGTACTCCATCACGATGAAGGGCTCACGCCCTCCAACGTGCCGACGTCGTAGACCTGAGCGATGTTCGCCACGCAGCTGCGCCGCCGCCTGGGCCTCGCGCTCCGAAGCGATCTGAGCGACCTCGCCCAGCGTACCCTGCGTATCGGCACGCAAGAACTTCAGCGCCACCCGCCGGTTGAGGCCGAGCTGGTGGCCTCAACATCCACCCCCATGCCTCCTTCACCGAGCAGCCGCTCGACGCGGTATCCGGCCGGGACGCTCCCGGGCTGGATGTCGACGCTCATGGTGGTGGGGTGGGTATCGGTTCGAGCCAGGTCTGCTGGATGCTGCAGCCCGCAAAACGTTCACGGAGGCAACGGCAAGCGTAGCGTGCCGAGCCAGTCACGGGGAGCGGAGAAGGGAAAAACATCCGCGGATCTCCGGACCCGGGGGTGGGTGAGCGAAGAACCGGTGGCGGCGGTATCGCACCAGGTGCGCACTTCGCGAGTACCCGTGTTTCGATGAGAAATCAGCCAGCCTCCAGCCGGCGCAACGTGCAGCTACCGCATCCGGGACTGCAGAGTTCGCAGCTAGCCGTATCGGCGTGACCGCGCTTCCTGGCGCCAGTCGCGGCCCAACCAGCGCGGGTCCGAGCAACTGGCGAAAACGGCATACCGCGCAGATCGTCTACGAACACACTCCCCGCGGAAATGAACCTCACTGCCCAGGCATTGGGAAGCAGCTCGCGCACTTCGGCGGCTGTCCACCACCGCCCTCCGCGATGCACTCGATCAGCGCGACCGTCGCGGGGTTGACCATGCCCTGCTTGCCGCAGGCGTCGTAGCACTGCTCGTAGTCGGTATCGACGGGTCGCCAGGTCGCACACTGGAACATGCAGTTCATCTGTCCGACTTGTCCGCCCCACATCATGCAGCTGCAGTCGTTCATTTTCTCGCAAGCCGCCAGCTCGGTGCCGCACTGGGTCTCCATGCAGGTGTCGCACGTCGCATCGCGCCCCTGCACCGGAGCGCAGCCGCCCGGCATGCCTCCGGTCCCCGCGCTGCCCGCCGTGCCGGCGCTGCCCGCCGTGCCGCCGCCCCCCGCCGCGCCAGCACTGCCGGCCGTACCAGCGCTGCCGCCCGCCGTGCCAGCCGACCCAGCGCTACCCGCCGTGCCACCGCTGCTGCCCGCCGTGCCGCCGCTGCCCGTGCCGCCGCTTGCGCCCGCGTCCCCCTGGACCAGCACCGCCTCGTCGGTGCACGCGCCCAGCAGCGCCAAGAACGCCGTGGGGATCCAGAGCCAGGCCGAAATACGCGCAGTCGAAGTCATGATCCTCCGGTTTATCGTGCGGGGGTGAGGAACGCCAGGTGCCCCCGAGTTGCAATCCACGTGCCGCAGCCTCGAGCCCCGGCGCGCGACCGCTGCTATCTGCGTGAGCCCGTCATCAGCGCTCACAACCCGCGGGAGGTCACCGCCCGTAGCAGGTGCTTCTGCACCACGGCGAACAGCGCGAGCACGGGCATGCTGAGCAGGACGTTGCCCGCCATCACCACGTGCCAGCGCACGCCAGTGCCCTGTTCGCGAAGCAGAGCAATTCCGAGCGGTAACGTGCGAACTCGATCGTCGGTCGTCATCACCAGCGGCCAGAAGTAGTCGCTGTAGTGGTAGATGAAGCTGAACATGAAGAACGCGATCAAAGTCGGCGTGATCATTCGGGGCAGCAGGCCGAACACGATGTACAGCTCGCTCGCCCCGTCCATGCGCGCGGCTTCGATCACGCTGTTTGGCACGTTGCCCAGGGCCTGGCGAATCAAGAAGGTGCCGAACGCGCTCACCCCGAACGGCAACACCAGCGCCGTCATCGTGTTCACCAGTCCCCAGTCGGCCATCAACGCGAACACCGGGACGAAGCGCACCTGCGCCGGGATCAGCAGAGTGGCGACCACGAGAGCGAACGCGACCCCGCGGCCCTTGAACCCAAGCTTGCTGAGCGAGTAGCCCGCAGGCAGCGCCACCGCGATCTGCACCGCGCTGATCAGCAGGCTCATCAGCAACGTGTTCCAGAAGTAGCGACCGAGCGGCAGCGAGTGGAACACCTCCCGGTAGGCCTCGGTGGAGAGGCCCGACGGTAGCGGGGCGGTCGGCGCTTGCACGATCTCCGGCAGCGTCTTGAAGCTGGTGGAGACCATCCAGGCGTAGGGCAGGAGCCAGACCAGGCCGACCAGCATCAGGCCGTAGATCAGCGCCCGCTTCGGCGCCGATTCCCTCGTCATCGTAGCCCTCGCTTCATGGCGCCTGCTCCTTGTCGCGCCAGCCCCACAGCTGAAGCGCGGTGAGCCCGAGCAGCAAGAAGAAGAACACGACCACCAGCGCGCTCGCTCGGCCAACGCGCAGGTTCATGAAGATCTGCTCGTAGATCGCGTAGACGAACACCGTGGTGCTCTTCACCGGGCCGCCCTGAGTCATCACCCGCACCACGTCGAATACCTGAAAACTGGCGATCAGACTCGTGGTCCCCACGAAAGCCGAGGTCGGGCGAAGCAGTGGCCAGGTGACGTTCTTGAAGCGCTGCCAGGCGCCGGCGCCGTCGAGGCTCGCTGCCTCGTAGAGGCTCTCCGGGATGTCCTGCAACCCCGCCAGATAGAGCACCATCGCGTATCCCGCGATTTTCCAGATGGTAACCCCAGCGAGGGAGTAGAGCGCCACGTCCGGGTCGCCGAGCCAGTCCAGCGGCTCCATGCCGAGGCCGCGCACCAGGGCGCTGAGAGCGCCGTTCTGGCTGTCTAGCACCCACATCCAGAGCAACGCCACGCTCACCCAGCTCACGACGTAGGCGCTGAAGATGGCCGCGCGCAGAAAGCCCGCCAGCACGCCGGAGCGGTTCAGCAAGAGCGCCAGACCCAACCCGAGCGCCATTGCTCCGACCACCACGACCACGCTGAAGATCAGCGTCGTGGCGAAGGTGCTCCAGAGCTCGCCCGAGGAGATGAGCGCGCTGTAGTTGTCGAAGCCGACGTAGCGAGGCTCCGTCAACAGGTCCCACTGGTAGAAGCTCTTGAAGAACGCGAATCCCAGCGGATAGAAGAAGAACACCCCGAGCAAGATCAGGGTCGGCAGCAGCATCCAGTAAGGATCCCCGGCGCGGCGCGGCCGAAGCAGGTTCACTCCGCACCTCCGGCGCCGGGGATCTCCCGCTGGGCGAGCTCGCGCGCTTGCCGCAGGGACTCCGCCGGGTCCACGCCGGAGAGCACGATCTGCTCGAGGCGCGGCTGGACGATCTCCCGCTGAATCCGGAACAGGTGAGGGGACCAGGGCCACGCGAAGGCGACGCCCAGCTGGTCGTAGGCCACACGGTCGTTTGGATGCTTCGCGTAGTAGCCGTCACGCTCGAGCTGCTCGATCGCCGCGGTCGCGACGGGCATGTACCCAGTGCTCGTGGCCCACTCGATGGTCTGCTCCGGCTGCATCATCCAGCGCAGAAACTCCCACCCTCCGCGCTTCTGGGCCTCCGGCGCTGACTTCAGCACGACGAAGAACGTGCCGCCGCTGGGCACCGCCGCACGCGCTTCCGCAGGGAGCGGCGCTGCGACGACGGGGAATCTCGCGTTCTCCTCCAGGTACTTCAGGAATGCAGTGCTGGTCCAGATCATGCCCACGCGCTGGGCCAGGAAATCCTGGTTCGTCACCTCCCAGGCGCTGTAGTCGCGTCCTGGTGGCGGCTTCATGATGCGATCCTCGCTCACCATCCGTTGCCAGAACTTGACCGCCTTCACGCCAGCGTCTCCGCCCAGGCTGACTCGGCCATCCGGCTCGATGATCTGCCCTCCGGCTTGACCGACCAGCGCCGCCCAGAACCACCAGTCGATGGGGCACTCGAAGCCCCAGCGCTCCGTCTGATCGCCTCTGCGCTGGGTGAAGGCCTTGGCGAGCGCGAGCAGCTCTCCCCACGTCTGCGGAGGCTCCGCTTCGTGCCGCTTCAACCAGTCCCCGTTCAAGTAGGCGATGGGGGTCGAGCGATTGAAGGGCAAGGCGACCAGCGGGCGCTCCTCACCCCCGACCCAGGATCCGGCTTGGGCCAAGGCTTTGACGAGGCCGAGCTGCTTGGCGCCGGGGTAGGCATCCAGAGGTTCGAGGACGCCGGCTTCCGTGAGGTAAGGGATCACCTCACCGACGACGTGACTGACCGCGGGCACTGCCTTGGCGGCGGCAGCGGTGCGGAGCTTGGCGAGGTTCTCGAAGTAGTCCCCCTGGAACACGGCGTGGACCCAGTTCTCGCTCTGGCTCTGATTGTAGCGGTCGACCAGCTTCTCGAGCACCTTGCGATTCTTGCCGCCGTAGCTGAACCAGAAGGGCACCAGCTGGCGCCCTGGTGGCACGCTGCGATCTTCACAGCCGGCGAGGCCAGGCGCCGCCAGCGCCGCCGCGCCGCCGAGCAGTGCGCGGCGACTCAGCTTCACGCGTTCCCCGCGAGGCGCTTCCCGCCGTCCCCGTCGAACCAGTGCAGGCCCGCGGGAACCAGCGCAGCGCGCACCTTCGCGCCGACCTCGGGCGCGTCGAAACCGCGCGTTTTCGCACGGATCAAGAGCGGCTTGTCACCCAGGGTACCCAGAGACAGCTCGAGGTGAGTCTCGGCGCCGAGCGGCTCTCGCGTGACGACCGCCGCGCTGAAGCCCACTTCGCCTTCCGAGGGCTCCCCGAGGTGGACGATCTCCGACCGGATCCCCAGCGTCAGCTTGCCTTGGAGGGGCGCGACCAGCTCCAGATCGCCCAGCGTGACCCTCCCATCTATCGATTCCCCAGGGCAAAGCGCCATGGGAGGACTACCGAAGAATCCGGCGACGAACGCCGAGGCCGGCGCCTCGTAGATCTCACGGGGCGTGCCCAGTTGCTCGAGCCTTCCGGCGCGCATCACGGCGATCTGGTGCCCCAGGGTCATCGCCTCGACCTGATCGTGGGTGACGTAGACCGCCGTCGCGCCCAGCTCGCGCAGGAGCCGCCCGAGCTCCACCCGCAGCTCGGCCCGAAGGGCGGCGTCCAGGTTGCTCAGCGGTTCGTCGAACAAGAAGACCTCGGGACGCCGCACGATCGCGCGCCCCATCGCGACGCGCTGGCGCTCCCCGCCGCTCAGCTGATCGGGTCGACGATCGAGCAGGTGCTGGATGTCGAGCAGCTCCGCGGCTTCGCTCACGGCCTTCTCGCGCTCCGCCGCTGGCACCCTGCGCATCTTCAGCGGGAACGCGATGATGTCCCGCGCCTTCATGTGGGGGTAGAGCGCGAAGCCCTGGAACACCATCGCGACGTCCCGTGCTTGAGGTGCGACCCCGCGCATGTCCCGATCGCCGATGCGAATGCGTCCGGAGTCCGGCTCGTCCAGCCCCGCGATCATACGCAACGTGGTGCTCTTCCCGCAGCCCGAGGGCCCGACCAGGCACAGCGTCTGGCCTGCACGCAGTTCCAGGCTGAGCTTGGCGACGGCGGGTCGTTCGGCCCCCGCGAAGCGCCGCTCCACGCCCTCCAGGGTCACCGACGCGGCCACGTCGCCCCCCTTGCATCGCAAACACCTCGCGTGGTGCTATGCCGGCCCTCGATGCCACAACGGCTCCAAAGCAAACCGTCTCCCCCCGACGCGTCTCGCAGCGATCCGTCCATCAGCGGCGCGCATCGTAGTCACAAAGGATCGCGCTTGCTAAGCCTCGCCGCGCTCTTGGGCTGCGCCCTGGCGACGATCGCATGTGACGATTCGAAGTCGAAGGACGGATCCAAGGCACCTTTGCAGGTTTCGTCGGCTGGGGGGAGAGGCGAGCCAGGTGCCACCGCGGCCAGCCAGAGCAGCGTGGGCGCGACGGGGAGCGCTCCGAGCGCTAGCGCGACTCCGAGCGGCTCGAGCAGCGCGGCCGCAAGCGGCCCCAGTGAGCCGAACGCCTGCCCCGACGGTATGATCCGTGTCCCCGGCGGCGAGTTCTGGGTCGGCTCACACAAGGGCAGCGGCAGCGAGGAGGAGTGGCCGCGCTTCAAGACCAGGGTGCAACCCTTCTGCCTGGACAAGACGGAGGTCACCGTCGACGCCTACGAAGCCTGCGTCAAGGCCGACAAGTGCACTCAGGCCAGCAACAAGCACCGTTTCTGCAACCTGCGCTGGGAAGGTCGCGGCAAGCACCCGATCAATTGCGTCGACTGGAACCAGGCCACCGCGTACTGCAAGGCGCAGGACGCACGTCTCCCCACGGAAGTAGAATGGGAGTTCGCGGCGCGGGGAGGTGAGGAGTACCGAGCGTACTCCTGGGGCAGCGAAGATCCGGACGGCAGGACGTGCTGGAAGCACCCTGGCGGCTCGTGTGAGGTCGGGCAGTATGCGGCGGGTGCGTTCGGCTTGCTCGACATGACGGGCAACGTCTGGGAGTGGACGTCGACCAGCTTCGGCCCGTACCCCTGGCCAGCGACCAACAACCTGTCCAAGGTGTATCGCGGTGGCAGCTGGAGCCGACGCTTCAACAAGTGGATGCGCACTCCGCTCCGAAACCGCTTCCCGCCGAAGAGCCAGGGCTCGCACCTCGGCATGCGCTGTGCCGCGACCCCGAGCGATGTCAGCTGCCCCGCGGGGAAGGCCGATGACGGCAGCTGCCTGCGCGAGGTGCTGGAGATCGACTGCCCGCCCACCGAGAAGTGGAACGGTCTGCGCTGCGCCAAGCAGGGCGCGCCCCCTTGTCCCGAGGGGCGCAAGGAGAAGAAGGGCTTTGGCTGCGTGCTCGAGCACGAGGCCGATGGGCCGCCCCCCGAGGTCGAGAGCGGTCCGGTCAGCCGCAGTCGCACGGCGGGCTTCGACTCCGACTGCGACGCGCACTACCCAGGACGCCCGCACGCCTATCGCTACACCGGTGGCACCCACGCCAAGCGCAACGCGGTGAGCGGCGGTGCGGGATGCAAGAACCGCGACGTGGGCGTGGGCTGGAACTCCTGCTGCTGCCCCTGAAGTCACCGATTTTCCCCCAGGCAATGACATGAAGCACTCTCGTTCGCTGATCTCCACCGCATGGCTCGGGACCGCCGTGCTGGCCGCTGGTGCGTTCGCCGCCTGCAGCGGCGCCGCGCCTCCGCCGACGGAACCATCCCCGGCGCCGCCGGCGGAGACCAGCGAGGTCTCCAGCGTGACAACCACCGTACCAGCGCCCGACGCGTGGGACGCTTCCAAGACGCCGCTCGGCGAGGCCGGTGACGCGGCGTCGGACGCTGGAGCCGAGGCTGCAGCGTCGCCCCCGCTGGAGCTGCCGAAGGGCAGCGTGGTCTTGCACATCGGCGACTCCTTCGCGGGAGCCCTCGGAGTCCCGCTCAACGAGGAGCTGCGCTCTCGGGGCCTCGTGAGCCACCTGCGCTTCAAGACCGCGTCGTTCATCCCGAACTGGGCCGGCGGCTACGATCTCGGAGCCTACATCGCTCAGCTCGAGCCCGATCTGGTGCTGATCACCTTGGGCGCCAACGAGATGGCGATGAAGGACCCCACGCTGCGCATTCCGCTGATCAAGAAGATCGTCAAGCGGCTGAACGGGACTCCTTGCGTGTGGATCGCGACCCCGCTGTGGGGCATGGACAACGGGCTGATGGACATCATCCGCGACAACAGCGCGCCCTGTCGCTTCATGGACACCAACACGATCCACCCGGGCATGCCTCGGGTGAGCGACAAGATCCACCCGACGATTGCCGCTCGGAAAGAATGGGCAAAGGTCGTCGTGGAGTGGCTGCAGAAGGAGCGCGAGCCCACACCGGCTCAGGTCTGGCACCTGAAGGGCACCCCCGTTGGGGCAGAGCCGGAACCCGAGGCAGCGAAGTGAGGCGGGCGGCCTCGACCGCGATCGAACGATTTCCCCGTTTGCGAGCCCTAGGCCTCGACCCTGGCGCGGGTCCACCAAGGCCCGGCAAACAGAGCCACGCAGCACAGCGTGCGCAAGATCCAGTCCACGGTGCTCGCGCTCCACACGCCGAAGGTTCCCCACTCCAGATCCACGCCGAGCCAGATCACCAGTGGCAGGCGCACGCCGATGCTGCCCAGCAGGGTCACGCCGACGGGCAGTCGGGTCGCGCCCGCGCCACGCAAGGCGTCGGAAAGCACCGCTGCGTAGGCCATGAAGGGCTGAGACAGAGCGAGCAAGGGCGCCGCCTTCAGGCCCTCTTCGATGAGTCCTGCCGCGCTACCTTCCGCGGGCGTGAAGACGTGCAGGGTGAGGGGAGCGGACAACCAGATCAACACGCCGAATGCGCTCAGGAAGCCGGCAGCGAGCGTTGCCCCAAGGAAGCCGGCCCGTCGCGCCCGCTGGGTGTCTCCGCGCCCCATCGACTGACCAACCAATGCCCCCGTCGCCACGCCGAAGCCCTGTGCCGAGAGGAAGCACACCGACTCCAGGGTCACCAGCGCCTGGTTGCTCGCCATCACCAGCGGTCCCAGGCGACTGATCACGGAAGCGTACGCCAGGAACCCCAGGTGGAAGATCACGCGCTCGATCACCACCGGAACGGAGAGCCGAACGATCTCGCGGCGCGCAGCGATGTCTCTTTCCTCGGGGACTCGCCAGAAGCCCGCGCCGCTCACTGGACAGTCCACCTCGAGCAGGCTCTTCGAGATCAGCAGCGCCTGAACACTGAACGCAACACTCGACGCGATAGCTGCGCCGCGCACCCCCAGGCTCGGCACGCCAAAGGGCTCGTAGCCAAAGATCAGGAGCTGATTCAGCCCGACGTTCAGCACGTTGGACACCACGGCGGCGCGCAGCGGCGTCTTGGTGTCGCCGCTCGCTCCGAGCACCATCGACGCGCCCGTGGCCACGAACAGCCCCGGGAAGCCCAGCAGCGCCGCCCGCAGATAGCTCACGCAGAGCGCCTGAATCGTTGGCGAAGCGGGGCCGATCGCCGCCGTGATTTGCGGCGTGAGCAGCCAACCAGCGACCGCCACGCTCACCCCCGAGAAACACGCCAAGCGAAGCACGCTGCGACTCGCCGCCTTGGCCCGCTCGGGGCGCTCGGCGCCGACGTTGCGCGCCACCACGCTGACGCCGCCAACGCAGAGCGCCATGAACACGCTGAACAAGGACCACACCACGGGCCCTTGCACCTGCATGCTGGCCAATGCGTCCCGGGAGTAGCGCCCGAGCATCACGCGATCCGCGAGGAACACCAGGGTCTCGAGCAGACTGGTCGAAGCCGCTGGGATCGCCAGGGCAAGCAACTGCCTACCCAGCCCCGAAGACGTGGTCGTGCTCGCGGGAGTCTCGTTTGGGGGAGAGGGAGCCACGGGGTCGCTGCCCGTCGCCATAGCGCATACGCCAGTCCGCGTACGAGCGTAGACTGCGGCGCGCCCAATACGTCAGCACGACTCAGGTACGTACTTCTATGCACCGCGCGGGGCGCCCAATACGTCAGCACGACGCAGGTACGTACTTCCATGGACCGCGCGGGCCGGCGGGGCGCCCGCGCGCAGAAAACTCAGTGACCCCAACGAGATTCGAACTCGTGTTACCATGGACCGCGCGGGCCGGCGGGGCGCCCAATACGTCAGCACGACGCAGGTACGTACTCCCATGGACCGCGCGGGCCGGCGGGGCGCCCAATACGTCAGCACGACGCAGGTACGTACTTCGACCGCGCGGGCCGGCGGGGCGCCAATACGTCAGCACGCAGGTACGTACTTAGGACCGCGCGGGCTGGCGGGGCGCCCGCGCGCAGAAAACTCAGTGACCCCAACGAGATTCGAACTCGTGTTACCGGCGTGAGAGGCCGATGTCCTAACCGCTAGACGATGGGGCCGATTTGCCAATCAAGCTAGTGAAGTAGAAGACTCAGACACCTGGCAGGGACGGTGTCGAGCGAGCCAAAGAATGGCTGGGGGACTAGGATTCGAACCTAGATAACAAGTACCAGAAACTTGCGTCCTGCCATTAGACGATCCCCCAAGAGCGGCAGCGGCGTGGACCTCGTGGGCGAGGACCGAACACCGAGCATGCCCAAGCGTTTGCGACGTCCTGGTTTATGCCAAGGGCCGCGAAGGAAGCATCGTGGACGCTAGCTTGATTAGACTAAGAAAGAACAGCCATGGAGACTCGAGAGCCTCCGTGACGGGGAGCGCTTGCTACCCTCATTCGTTGACCAAATCAAGCTCGAGCCACACTTTTTTTCCGCTCGCGCCCTGGCGGGGTTGACCTACGCCAACCAGGACATACTCTCCGGCCGCTCGAGCTGTCGTGGGTTTTGTGCCACTGATCGCCAGCTCGGCGCAGCCAGCACCCGAGCTCAGGGTGATCTGGCGACAAGCCTGTCCGCGCTCAACCTCGAGCGCCTCAACCCTCAGGCTGGACGCAGCTCCAGCTCCGAACAGAAAGAGACCAAGGGACTCATGGGAACCAAGCAGATCCTTTTCCGCTCACAGGCGCGCCGCGAGGTGCTCGCTGGTGTCGACGCGCTCGCCAACGCCGTGAAGGTCACCCTCGGACCGCGTGGCCGCAACGTGGCGCTCGAGAAGAGCTGGGGCGCCCCCCACGTCACCAAGGATGGCGTGAGCGTGGCGAAGGAGATCGAGCTCGACGCCAAGTTCCAGAACCTCGGTGCTCAGCTCGTGCGTGAGGTTGCTTCTCGCACCAACGACAACACCGGGGACGGCACCACCACAGCCACCGTGCTGGCCCAGGCGATCTTTCAGCAGGGCCTGAAGTATCTGGAGGCTGGTGCTTCGGCGATGGACCTCAAGCGCGGCATCGACGCTGGCGTCACCGCCATGGTCGAGCACATCAAGGGCCAGTCGAAGAAGGCGAAGGGTACCGAAGAGGTGGCCCACATCGCGACGGTCAGCGCCAACGGTGACGAGACGGTCGGCAAGATGCTCGCCGAAGCCTTCGACAAGGTCAGCAAGAACGGCGTGGTGACTGTCGAGGAAGCCAAGGGTCTCGAGACCGAGATCGACGTCGTCGAGGGCATGCAGTTCGATCGCGGCTACCTGTCGCCCTACTTCGTCACGAACCAGCAGCACCTGACCTGCGAGTACGAGGACTGCTACATCCTCGTTCACGAGAAGAAGCTGACTCACTTGGCGGACCTCGTACATGTCGCCGAGGCAGTGAAGGACGCTGCAGCGTCGCTATTGATCATCGCCGAGGACGTGGAGGGCGAGGCGCTGGCCACTCTGGTGGTGAACAAGCTGCGCGGCGTGCTCAAGATCGTCGCTGTGAAGGCTCCAGGCTTTGGCGATCGCCGCAAGGAGATGCTCAAGGACATCGCGGCGCTCACCGGTGCGACGCCGTTCATGGAGGACCTCGGTCGCACCCTCGAGGGCATCACCCTCAAGGATCTCGGCCGTGCCAAGCGAGTGGAGATCTCCAAGGACGAGACCACCATCGTCGGCGGTGCCGGTAAGAAAGCGGACATCAACGGTCGTATCGCCCAAATCCAGCGTCAAATCGACGAGACGACCAGCGACTACGACCGTGAGAAGCTTCAAGAGCGCCTGGCCAAGCTCGCTGGAGGCGTCGCCGTGGTGCGCGTGGGAGCCGCCACCGAGCCTGAGATGAAGGAGCGCAAGGATCGGGTCGAGGACGCCCTCGCCGCTACTCGCGCTGCCCTCGAAGAGGGCTACGTTCCTGGCGGCGGTGTGGCACTCGTCCGTGCCACCGCGGCGCTGAAGGATGTGAAGCTGAAGGGCGATCAGGAGCTTGGGCTGCGCTTGCTCGAGCGCGCCGCGAGCGCCCCGCTTCGCCAGATCGCTCAGAACGCCGGCGTCGAGGCCGAGGTCGTGCTCGCCAAGGTCGCCGCGGGGAAGGGTGGCTTCGGCTACAACGCGCGCACGGAGGCCTACGAAGATCTGGGCAAGACCGGCATCATCGACCCGACGAAGGTCGTTCGCAGCGCGCTGGAGAACGCCGCGAGCGTCGCGGGCTTGCTGCTAACCACCGAAGCGCTCGTGGTGGACAAGCCAGCGCCGGCCGCCCCCGCGGGCGGAGGCATGGATCCCATGGGTGGCATGGGCGGCATGGGTGGCATGGGTGGCATGGGCGGCATGGGCGGCATGGGCGGCATGGGCGGCATGGGCGGATTCCCCATGGATTGACAGCCATCCGGCCGAACAACCGAACGGGCAGCGCCAACCAGGCGCTGCCCGTTCGCGCTTTGTGGTCCGTGGGAAGAAAACGCCGATCGGCTAACGGTCGTTCGCAATCCGTGGGAATCCGGGAAGAGCCTGGGCAAACTAGCCAAGAGCCGCCGTGCCGGAGGCGTACTCCGCACGGAAACGACGCAGGGGGAAGGGGAAGGGCGATGGCTGACTCCAATATCAAGTGGCATGCCGCGAGCGTCAGCCGGGAGCTGAGGGCCAGCCTCCACCGCAATCGAGGCGCTGCGGTTTGGCTCACGGGGCTGCCCGCATCGGGAAAGAGCACCCTGGCGCGCGCACTGGAGCGTCGGCTTGTGGAGCGAGGTGTGTTTGCCTACGTGCTCGACGGCGACAACCTGCGCCATGGCTTGAATCGCGATCTCGGATTCTCTCCGGCAGACCGCCAGGAGAACATCCGGCGGGTCGGTGAAGTCACCGCGCTGTTCGTGGACGCGGGGGCGGTCGTGATCAGCGCCTTCATTTCACCGTATCGAGCAGATCGCGACCGGGTGCGCGGGCTGCTCCAGGTTGGTGAGTTTCTGGAAGTGCACGTGGCGGCGCCGCTCGAGGTTTGCGAGGCACGAGATCCGAAGGGGCTGTACGCGAAGGCACGCGCTGGGGGGCTCGCGAACTTCACGGGAATCGACGCGCCGTACGAGCCACCCAGCGCGCCGGAGCTCGTGCTGCCGACCCATGAACTCAGCCCCGACCAAAGCACGGCCCAGCTGGAACAACTGCTGATCCGTCGCCGCGTGATCGCGTGACCTCGGTCAGGACGGCGGGTGCCTCCACCTGTTGGCACAGATCGCGTGACCTGGTCAGGACAGCGGGTGCCTCCACGAACAGTAGCAGGACGGCCGGTGCGTCCACGAACAGTGGCGCTTCCGCATTCCTCAAGCATTTCAATGGTTTCAAGGTCGCCTGAGTTAACATAATCTATCTTATGCGAACTTCCGGATGGTGGTTCCAAACGAACCTGGCACTGGAATACGCGCCTGAGCGGAGGCGCGGCTTCTGCCGCGCTTCGAGTTGACCGAACCACCCTTCGAACTTCGGCACGCGGACTCTGGTGACTGCCGCTCAGACCGAATCGGACTTCGGCTTCGGCTTCGGCGACTGCGACTCCGTGCCGTTGCGAGCCCTGATCGGCAACGGCGGACCTGGTGACTGCCGCGCTTCGACTGCTTCCGGGAGTCGCAGTCGCTGCCGGGCTCGCGGCGATCGAGCGGCCAGACCTGCTGATTGGCCTCTCAGCGGTGGCCTCCGGAGATCGCCTTCACCCGGAACCGGCGATCGGCTTGCCCTGGATCTTTGTGCTCCCCAGATCAGCGGGCCAAACCGCTTACGATTTTACGATTCTTGCGCGCTCGGGCTCCACTGTGGCCGTTTTTACGATTTTGCAATTCTCATGACGGCCCAGAGTCTCTTACGATTTTACGATTCTGGACTACCCAGCCCCCGGTTTGCGATTTTACGATTCCACCGATGACCGACTTGCGCCCTCTCCTGCTCGATCTCGCACGGAAACACGGCTCGATTAACTGCACGGAAATTAGCGAGGAAACGGGCTACACACGGCAAGCGGTGCACCGTCACCTGCGCGCGCTCGTGGATGCTGGTGAGCTCGCGGTGAGCGGACGGGCTCGAGCCACTCGCTACTACTTACCGAAGTCGCCGCCCGGCGCCTTTCGCTTGGACCTGGCTGACTGCGACACGAGTAGCACCTGGGAAATGGTGCGCGGCTTGCTGATCCCCGAGGAATCGACTGATGCCGCGGTCGAGTTGACTCGACGTTGCCTGACCGAGCTCATACTCAACGCCGAGACCCACGCCGCGGCAGCCAGCGCTGAGCTGCGGTGCCGCACTCACCCCAATCTGATCCGCTTCGAACTGCAAGACAGCGGTCTTGGTCTGTTCACGCGGATCCGCGAACGCCTGAAGTTGGGGAGCGACCTGGACGCCTTGTTCACGCTCTCCAAGGGTCCGCTGACGACTCAACCCGCAGCGCATTTCGGGCGTGGACTGTTCCTGGTCGCGGCCGCTTGTCAGCGCTTCGAGCTGACCGCCAACGGGCTGTGCTGGGCGCAGGACAACCTCCGGGGTGATCAGCTCTTGAGCGAAGCACCTTCCGCCAGAGGGACGCTGGCGCGCTGCGAGATCGACCCCGAGACCGAGCTCGAGTGGGACGGCCTGCTTCGGCAGCGACTCCCCGGCAGCAGCCCGCTGGCGGCCACGGGGCACGTGAAGCTCTTCGAGCATGGTCAGCAGTTCGTCTCCCGAGCGGAGGCGCGAGCGCTCCTGCAGGGCCTCGAGGACGTGCTCGACGTGTACCTCGACTTCAAGGGCGTGCGAGGCGTCGGGCTAGGGTTCGCTCAAGAGATCTTCAGCAACTGGCAGAGCGACCACCCGGGAGTACGGATCCACGTTCAGCACGCGAACCCCATCGTGCTGCGTGTGCTGGCACGGGCAGGCGCAGATCTCTGAACTGCGGTCGGCCCGATCCGTCAGCGTTGTGGTGAGCTGACGTGCAACGCAAGGAACTTGCCCTCGTTCGTCAGCACGAAGGCTCGATTGCCGTGAGCGGCGGGCGCCATCGAGAGCCCCATCCCGGTGTGGATGCCGTCAATCACGCCACCGTCCAGGGGACTCACGAGGTAGATCCCGCGCTGCGAGGTGGAGAACATCAAGGCTCCGGCGATGGGCACGGGCCGCGAAACGCCTCCATTCGGCAGATCCCGATGCCACACGCTCTCACCGCTGCTCGGCTCGAGCGCCCACAAGCCGCTGGTCCCCGTCGAAGCGATCAGGAGGCTGCGTGGCGGAATCGCTGGCCCCCCCTCGGGATCGGGGTGGCCAGGCTCACTCCAAAGCATCAGATCGGTCACGCCAGCGACCGCGGGGTTGGACCACACCTGATTGCCGGTCTCCGCATCGAGCGCGTAGACGCCGCCTTCGTAGCTCCCTACGGCGACGGCCGGGCCGTCTGGGAGCGTCAGCGGCTCGGGCGTGGTGTCCACGTCGAGGTACTGCGGCACGTCACCCAGGAGCTGCTCCGCCTCCGCTGACAGATCCACCGGCTGCCAGCGTTCGGCTCCCGTCGCCGCGTCATAGGCGATCACGTTGCCGTCGCTGTACGCCAGATACGCGAGTCCGCGCCACACCAGCACTCCGGAGTGCCCAGCGACCTCCATGCCGAGCGCCGGGGCTCGATGCTGGCTCCAGCGCACCTTGCCACTCCTTGGCTCGATGGCGATCAGCGTGTCGTTGGCGTTGACGACGTAGAGTAGCCCGCCGTGCAGCACGGGCCGTTTGTTGATCTCGGCGTTGGACATGAAGCGCCAGAGCAGCTTCCCGTCTCGCGCACGCACGCGATACAGCGCGCCGTCGTTGCTCCCGAAGTAGACGACGTCATCTTCCGCGTCATAGAGCGGCTCGCACTGCACCGGACCCAGGGTCTCGAAGCGCCAGAGCGTGTCACCATTCACGGCGTTCAGGGCATAGAGGCCATGGTCGCTCGAGCCGACGAACACGCGTCGACCCGCAACGTCGATCTCGGGCTGCCCCCGCTCGTAGGGCTCCCCCACCTTGCGACTCTCCGCCAACAACGACCGGCGGTACTCGACCTCGATCGCCCAGTTCGGGCGATGCGCCCAGGTGGGCAACTCGGGATTGGCGCCAGCCCGAACCGCTTCACAAGCGGGGAGCCCCAGCGCGGCTGCGACCGCCAGCGGCGCGACCCAGAGGCGCGTCACTCGCCCCCGCTGGGCGCCGGCGCAGGCGCCGGAGCTTCACCCGTGGGCGCCTGTGGGAGCGGCTTTCCGTCGGGGCCGATTCCCAGCTTCTTGAGCAGATCGCCGGCGCCGCTGCCCATGTTCTTGATTCGCTCCTGCATCTCCTGGAGCTTCTTGATCATCTCTTCGGGGCTCTCCTGGACCTGCTTCTGCGCGTCCTCGGCTGCCTTCGGATCCAGCACGGCGAGCATCTGCAGGCTCATGGCGTAGACGTAGCCCTGGCGTGCGAACTTGTCGTCGCGGAGCTTCTGGTTGACCTCGAGCAGCAGCTTCTTGGCCCCCTCCTTGTCGCCCGCCTCGAGCGCCAGGCGCGCCTCATGGTACTGGCCGAGCGGCTTGTAGCCATCGACCTCCTGGAGCTTCTTGTACAGCTCGAGAGCCGCCTTCTTGTCGCCCTTGGCCTCGACGGCGAGACCGGCGCCCTCGGTGGCGCGCGCCTTCACGTCGAGATCGACGTTCGCCAACGCAGCCCCGAGCACGCTGTCGTACTCGGTCTTCGCTTCATCGTACTTGCCTTGGTCGAAGAGCACCCCCGCGAGGCCCAGGTGTGCCAGAGCCTGAGCGGCGGGCTCCGACGCCTCTTTGAGCGCGGCGCGGTAAGCCTCTTCAGCGGCCTTCAGGCGTTCCGCGTGGTCCTTGAAGGTCTGCACGCCCATCTCTTCCGGCAGCTGCGGCTGGTCCTCGGTCAGGCCATTTTCCGCACGGATACCTTTCATCAGCGCGTCGGTGACCTTCGCTTCGTCCTGCTTGTGCACGTAGCTGTAGACGTACCAGCCCACGGTGCCCACCAGACCGACCACCAGCACCCACTGCAAGACCTTGAAGTTCTGCTTGATGAAGCGACCCGCCTTGGCGCTGCTGCGAGCCAGCACGTCGTCCACCATCTCGCCAGCGTCCAGGCCGACCGCCTGCGCGGCCTCCTGGCGCCGCCGCTTTCGGCGCTTCGCCGCCGCCTTGGCGCGCAGCCGCCGGTTGCGGTCGCGGATCTGGCGGATGTCCTCTTCTTCCTCTTCTGCGTCCTCCGCCTCCGCAGATTCATCCTCACCCGCGTCGCCGTCGGACTCCTCGTCGTCGGACTCCTCGTCGTCGGACTCCTCATCGTCAGACTCGTCGGCCTCTTTGGCGCGCTTCGTCGCCTTGGAGCCCTTCAGCTCGGCGTCTTGGCGGGCGCGGCGCTGGGCGCGACGGGACGACTTCTGCTTCTTCTGCTCTGCCACCGGCGCCCGTATAGCATCATCGTGGCCTCTGGGAAGCCTCTGAGCGCTCCCTCACCCCCACCCCTGGCTATTCTTCTTTCGCTCCGGGTTTCCACGGCTTCGGCGGCGGTGGCGGTAGCTCGTCGCTGAGCGGAACCAGGGCGAGTCCACGAATCGTCACGCCCCTTTCGGCGAACACCACCACGTTCACCGGCTTTCCAGGTTTGGCCCCCACGCTGTCTGCGAGGCGTGCCCAGACCTCCACGGGAGCATTGCTCTTGGGGACCTCCAACGAGGTCGCCTTCTCGAGATCGAGGCGAGGCAGGTCCTTGGGGCTGCGCGGGACCCCCGCCCGGTCGTACTTCAGCACGACCTGCTCGGGTCCGACATAGACCTTGCCTCCGGCGGGGCTCTCGGCCCGAACCAGGGCCCGAACCCCACTGCCGTTGCCTCCTTTGGGGACCACCAAGAGCAGCTGGACCCCGAGCTGCGCTTGCTTCTCCAGCTTGGCCAGGTGTCGCCCGTCCGGACCTCCAAGGCGCTCGAGGATCTTCGCCTCCCGAGCGAAACCCACGCCTCCTGCCAGCGGATCCGGTACCCCAAGGAAACGTTTCAGTGGGTCCACGAGCTCCGCTGTCGCCCCCAGCTCCACCAGGGAGCGGGTCAGCGCCACCCGCGCGCTCTGGTAGCGCTCCTTGGCAAGCGCCTTGGCAAGGGGCACTCGCGCCACCTCCTCCCCGATCTCCGCCAGGGCCTGCGCGATGTATGGACGTAGTCGAACGTCGTCCAGGGCTTGCACCAGGGGCCACACCGCGTCTTCGGAGCGCAGCTGCCCCAGTGCCGCGAGGATCTCCTGAGAGCGCGCGAAGTCCCGGGATTTCCGGTCTTTCCACCAGGCGATCAGGACCGCTTCACCACGCTTGTCACCAGACTCCGCCAGCGCCAGCGCGGCCAGGCGACGCCACGAGAGCTCCGAGCTCTTGACCAACTCGAAGGTCAGCGGAGCACCTCGGCCAAGCCGCGTGAGGGCGAGGGCGCTCCAGCGCTTGACCTGCTCGTCCTCGTCTCGGCGCAGCGCGAGCTCCAGACTACTCGCGGTCTCTGGCCGTCCCAGCTCGAACAGGATCTCCGCGGCTTTGCGCCGGATCTCGACGTCAGCGTCGTCGAGCAAGGCGGCGATCTCGGGGGCGGCGTCGCCGTCTCCGCTGATTCCGCGCAGAATGGGCGCAGGCCAGCCCTTGCCCTCGGCTCGCTTTCCGCTCTGCTCGAAGCGCCCGTGACTCGCCCCGAGCCGCTTCAGCCGTTTCTGGAGTTCCTCTCGCCGTGTCGAGTCATCCAGGGGGGAATGTTCCGTGGGATCGCGGCTCAGATCGAAGAGCTGGCAGGCGCCGACCCGGCGCTCGCAGATCAAGCGCTGACTGCCTTCCGCGAGCAGGCTCTGCGAATCCGTCTCGACCAGCGCGAAGCCTCCCTGTGGCGTGCGGTCCCCAGCCGGTTGCTTGCTCGCCTTGGCGATCACGGGGCTCAGATCGCGCCCGCGCACTCGCGGCGGCACCGGGACGTCCAGCGCGCCGAGCACCGTGGGCAGGAGGTCGATCGTCTGCACCACCTCGTTCACCCGCGTGCTTGGATTGGGGGGAGAGGCCGCCGTTCCCTGCCCGCGCTGCTCTGGGATCGACAGCACGAGCGGTACCCTCACCTGCTCCTCGTAGACGCTGCTTCCGTGATAGCGACCGCCATGGTCACCGAATTCCTCGCCATGATCCGAGGTGACGATCACCACGCTACCTGGACGGCGCTTGCGCATCGCCTCCACGAGCTGGCCGACGGTGCGGTCGGCTGCGGCGATCTCCGAGTCGTAGCGGTCGATGTCGCGGTCGCCAAAGCCAAGCCCCGCATGGGCCTCGTAAGGCTCATGGGGTCCGAACAGGTGCACCCAGACGAAGACGCGCCGCTCGGAGTCCTGGTGATCCAGGTAGTCGGTGACCTGCTTCACCCGCGGCTCCCCCTCGAGAAACTCCTGCTTGGCGTACTCGAAGCCCAGCCGTGACTGCATGAACGGCTCGAAGCGGTCTCGGTCGATGAAGAAGACTGCCGGCGGAAAGAACGCCGCGGTCCGGAAGCCATACGTGCGCAGGATCCCTGCCCAGGTGTCCGAGTCGGCCCCCGCGCCCTGTAACAGCAGCGGCCGCATGTACTTCCCAGTCATCAAGCTGGTGACGGAGTACGAGGTGTGAGGCGTGGGGCAGTACGCCCAGTCGAACACGACACCGCGATGCTCCTCGTCCCCAGCTGCGAGGGCATCGATGTGGCGAGTCGTCGGCCGCTCGTAGCCATACGCTCCGACGTGGTCGGCGCGCACCGCGTCGATGCTGATCAGCAGCACATCGTGACCACGCCAGTCCAAGTTCGAGGCGCCACGTGCCTCGCGACTCAGGCCCTCGCTCTTGAGCTGCCGCCAGCAATCTGCGCCCTCGCAGTCGGCGCTGATGGGGGGTGGAGGCGCGAGCTGGCCGGCCGCCAGCACGGCCTGGCCCAGCACCGGAGCGCGATCGAGCAACACCATCCGGTAGTTGTCGAACGTAGCCAGGCGCCGCGCCGCGAGCGGGGCCAGAACCAGACTCGAGCACCAGGCGGCGAGCAGTAGCCCCGCCCCGTAGCGACGGGAGCCGACCGGCGGCTTCCTGACGGGCAGCATCGCGGCCAGACAGACGGCAGCGGTCGCCAGGCTGAGGTGGAAACCCGGGTAGAGGCGAACCAGCACCAGGCCGTTGATCAGCTCCAGACCAACCACCAGCGCGACTCCCAAGGCACGAAACCTCCACGGGCGCTCGCACGCGAGCGTCGCCGCGCGCGGCGCCAACCAGAACACAAGGAGCCCGCAGAGCAGCGCCAGGAGGGCGGAGAATCCCAGTCGCCGCACGGGCTCGGCCAGATGTCGGCCGCCACCCACCGACCAGCCGGCTACGCCGGCCCCGATGCCTACCACCAGCGCAAGCACGCCGTGAGCCGAACGGGTCCCGCGTCGCAGCAGCGCGCCCAGGCTGGCTCCGAGCAAGCCACAGCCGCCCGCAAGTGCGAGCGCGGTGGGAGCGAGCCACAATGAGCCGAACTGGATCTCCCAGACGCTAGCGAAGCGCTGCTGCAACGCGACGACGCATAGCTCGATCGCCAGCACCAGCCACGCGGCGGCAATACCGGCGCTCGCAACCTGGATTGCCGCACGAAAACTGCCTTGCCGCACCCTCTTCCGCGGTGGGCGCGACCGAGGAGACGCGGCGCTCTGAGGAGGCTTGCTCGCCATGCGCCAATCGCTCTGTAGCCTCGGACGGGCTCAGCGGTACTCGACTTCGACGACCTCGAAGTTGCGTACGCCCGCAGGCATGTGGACGCGCACCTCGTCCCCCGGCTCCTTGCCGATCAAGGCGCGGGCGAGGGGCGCCGAGATGCTGATCAACCCCTCGTCGATGTTCGCCTCGTCCGCACCGACGATCTGGTACTTGAGCTCCTCGTCGGTGTCGACGTTCGACAGCGTCACCGTCGCGCCGAAGCGGATGCGCTCCCCGGACAGCTTCGCGGGGTCGATGACCTCCGCGAGGGCCAGCTTGGCCTCGATGTCCTTGATCTGCGCCTCGACCATGCCCTGGCGCTCCTTGGCCGCGTGGTACTCGGCGTTCTCTTTCAGATCCCCGTGCTCGCGCGCCGTCTCGATGTCTCTCGAGATCTTCGGGCGCTCTTCCTTGAGCCGCTGGAGCTCTTCCTTGAGCTTCTGAGCCCCGCGGGGCGTCATTGGAAACGATTCAGCCATAACCTCGCCACTTCTACCCGCTGTCTTGGCCTCGGGCAAACCGCTATCGCTTGCGTGCCCGTCAGCGCTCGGACCTTGCCCTCCCTGCTGCGAAACGCTAATCCCCCGGCGCAGATGCGTAGCCTTCTGGACTTCGAGCGGCCCGCCGCGTCTCCGCTCCATGGCGCTCGTCGTGGCCTGCGTCTCGCCAGAGCCCTCGGACTGGCCTGGATGGTCGGCTGCGCGGTGGCCTCGGCCAGCGCCTGCACCCCCGCGCGCCCCGCGGAGAACCCCCTCGAGTACACGGAGAACGCGCGCAGGGCCTACGAGGAGGCGCTCGAGGCCTACTTCGACAAGGACTGGGAACAGGCCGTTCTGCTCTTCGAGGAGATCAAGCGAAACTACGGGTACACCCGCTACGCGCGGCTCGCCGAGCTGCGAATTGCCGACGCCGCCTACCACCAGGACAAGTACGCGGAAGCGATTGCTGGGTACAAAGCATTCGTCAGCGACTACCCCAACGATCCCGAGGTGCCCTACGCCCGCCTGCGCATCGTCAAGGGCCTGTTCGCCCAGACCTCGGACACGTTTCTGTTGCCACCGCTGGAGGAGCGCGACCTCGCGAACGTGAGCGACGCCTACGTGGAGCTGAACAAGTTCCTGGCGGATTTCCCCGGCCATGAGGACCGCGCCGAGCTCGACTACATGCTCGAAGTCGTCACCGGACTCCTCGCGCGGCACGAACTCTACGTCGCGCGCTTCTACCTACGCGAGGATCGTTTCGAAGCCGCGGTGGCCCGCGCTCAGTACGCCCTGCGGAATTTCGATGGCTCGGGTCTCGAGGCCGAAGCCATGGTGTTGCTCGGCGAGACCTACCTCAAGATGAAGAAGCGCAAGCTGGCCGAGGCTTCCTTCCGCCGTGTTCTCCAGCAGTACCCGGCGAGTCCCTTCACCCTGCCCGCGCGGAACTTCCTCAAGCAAATGGGACTCAATCCTGCGACCGCGACGGTCGCGCTGCCCGATCCGGTACCGAAGGCTCCCGCGCAGCGCGAGGAACCCGGACTCGAGGGGGCGGAGCCGAGCATCCGGAACTAGCTCGACCTCTTCGCTCTCAACCCTGCCTCGGCCTGCGCTTGACGCCTCGGTTGGCCCTCGCCGCCTTGTACAGCTGGCGAACCACCTTCTCGCCGATCTGCTCGACCGTGTAAGCCAGCGCCCTGGGTAGCTCACGGTTCGGAAGCGAGGCGATATCCATTGCCGCCTGGTGATATCTGTCAATGTCCTCCCGGAAACAGGCGGCATCGGGGAACAGCGCAGACCTGGGCTTCGCCCGAACGCCCCGACGACTCCACCCGGCGCCGCAACACCAGGCGCAGCACGACCGAGTCGACAGGCTTCTCGAGCATCCCCGTCGCACGCCGCATCGCGTCCTGGCCTCACGGACCACGGACGAGCTGGTCCGGGTTGCCCCAAGCAGTCGAGCCCAGGCTCTGGATCGCCTCCTCCCAGGGCCCGACCCACCCGAGCGTTGCAGCACGCCGGTAGCTGTGTGACTTATCGACGGCCGAAATGAGTAGCGAGCCCCAAGAACTGAGTCAGGTGTCCCCCACCGTCCTCGTCGTCGACGACGAGAAGAACATCCGCCGCACCCTCGAGATGGTCCTCACCGGCGAGGGCTACCAGGTGCTGTCCGCCGGGAGCGCCGAGGAGGGGCTGGACGCGATCGGAAACCCGAGCCAGCCCGTCGACCTGGCGATCTTCGATCTGAAGCTGCCAGGCATGAGCGGCCTCGACGCCCTCGAGAAGCTCCGCAACGAGGAAGCCAACCAGAACCTACCCGTGATCGTCATCAGCGGTCACGCGACGGTGCACGACGCCGTCAACGCGATCAAGCTCGGAGCGAGCGACTTCTTCGAGAAGCCCCTGAACCGAGAGCGCGTGCTGGTCAGCGTCAGCAACTGTATCCGCACGGCACGGCTGACTCGCACCGTGGAGGCGATGCGGGGCGAGCTCGAGGCGCGGTACGAGATGATCGGGACGAGCCCTGCGATGCAGAAGCTCTTCCAAGACATCGACAAGGTCGCACCCACCCGGGCCAGCGTGTTGATCACCGGCGAGAGCGGCACGGGCAAGGAGCTGGTGAGCCGCGCGGTGCACCGCCTCAGCCCGCGCATGGACGCGCCTTTCGTGAAGGTCAACTGCGCCGCGATCCCCAAGGAGTTGATCGAGAGCGAGCTGTTCGGGCACGAGAAGGGCAGCTTCACTGGAGCCCAGGCCCGCAAGCGGGGCTTCTTCGAGCAGGCACACGGCGGCACACTGTTCCTCGACGAGATCGGTGACATGGATCTCTCCGCCCAGGCCAAGGTGCTGCGTGCGCTGCAGAACGGAGAGATCATCCGCGTGGGCAGCGAGCACGTGATCAACGTCGACGTTCGGGTCCTCGCGGCCACGAACAAGGATCTCTCCAAGGAGGTCGCCGCCGGGCGATTCCGTGAAGATCTATACTTTCGGCTCGATGTTTTTCCGATCCGTGTGCCGGCGCTTCGGGAGCGCCCCGGAGACATCCGCCTGCTCGCAGAGGCCTTCGTCAATAGCTTCTGCAAGGACAACGGACTGAAGCAGAAGCGCATCGATCCAGCGGTCTACGAGGCGCTCTCACAACGCAAGTGGCCCGGCAACGTGCGGGAGCTCAAGAACGTGGTCGAACGCGCGGCGATCCTGTCGAGTGACGTGATCACGATCGCGGACCTGCCCGAGGATCCCCATGCCTCCCCCTTCGACGACGACGCGGATCACGAGCCCCAGGGAGCGCCCAGCGACCCCAGCCCGCGCCCGGAAGCGCCACTGGTCACCGGTCCGGACGGCGCCCGGCTCAGCTTGCGCGAGTACCGCGAGGCGGCAGAGCGCGCCTACATCGTGGATACGCTGGTCGAGTTCGAGTGGAACATCTCCAAGGCCGCGGTCACCCTGGGAGTCGAGCGAACCAACCTGCACAAGAAGATTCGAGCGTATGGCATCAAGCGTGGCGAAGGTTGAGGGCAAGCGCGACGGCTGGCTCGGCACGGGAGACCCCAGCACCCAGCGCGTGGCTGGGAACGCGCCGGCGATACTCGCGTTGCACGGCTTCGGCGGCACGCCAGTCGAGGTCGAGTTGCTCATGGACGTCGCACGGGGCCTGGGCCTACAAGGCTTGGCGCCCGTGCTGCCCGGACATGGAACGCACCCAGACGATCTGGCGCAGACCCGCTTCTCGGACTGGCTGCGCGGCGCCGAGCAGGCGCTGAGCGAGCTCTACACCAGAGGCAACAACCAGCCCCTGTGTGTCGCGGGTCTCTCGATGGGGAGCCTGCTGGCGCTGGAGCTCGCGCTCCGCCACCCCGAGCGCGTGCGCTGCCTGGTCCTGATGGCAAACGCGCTCTGGCTGCGGAGCCCCTTCCCCGCGCGGGCGCTCGACTGGGCCGGGCGCCTTCGCCTCCCCGACTTTCAGCTGCCCAAGCTCGCCAGCGACCTCGGCGATCCCGTGATGCGCAAGAACCACCTCACCTACGCCTCGCAACCCGTACACGCCGCGGTGGATCTCCAGCGAGCGGCGCGTCGAATCGAATCTCGCCTGTCTGAGGTGCGCTGTCCCACCTTCCTGGTCCACGGCGCGCAAGATCGCCTGTGCCCGGCGAAGAACGCCGATCTCGCCGCCCGAGCCATGAGCCGCGCGGAAACACAGGTCCTGATCTTGCCGCGGAGCCGCCACATCGTCACACGCGACATCGAGCGTCGTGAGCTGGAGCGTCGCCTGGCGGACTACCTGCAAGAAAAGCTCGAGCTACCGGACCAGCCGGGCGTTCAGACACCGGTGGAACCGTAGCCGCCCGCGCCGCGCGCTGTCTCGTCCAGCTCGTCGACCAGCTCGAGGCTCGCCTGGGTCACCGGCGCAATCACCAGCTGTGCGATGCGCGAGCGGGGTTCGACCACGAATGGCTCTCGTCCGTGGTTGATGAGTACGATGGCCACCTCTCCCCGATAGTCGCTGTCGATCGTCCCCGGCGAGTTGACGATGGAGATCCCGTGCTTCAGGGCCAGACCGCTGCGGGGCCGCACCTGCCCCTCATATCCGCGTGGAATGGCCATGGCGAGGCCGGTCGGGATCAGGCGCCGATCGCCTGGTGCGATGGTCAGCGCCGACGCCAGCGCGGCGCAGAGATCGAGCCCCGCGCTCCCAGGAGTCTGATACGCGGGCAAGGGCACTTCGACGTCACCGACTCGCTTCAGTAGGACCTTCGGCTGCATGTGCCGGGGCTACGTCGGTCCTCGCCCTCGAGTCAAGGCGCAGTCCGCGTGGGCCAAGAAACTCCAGTTCTTGGTCCCGATGCTGAGCGCTCGAGCGGGTTTTGGGGGAGAGGATCGGACGTCAGGACCCGCTACCGCTCGGCGGGCGCATCGAGCCGGGATCCGTACCCAGCGGTCCGATGCGGTGGCGCTTGAAGATGTCGTCGGCGATCACGCTCAGGCGCGCGGCTTCGCGCTGGATGTCCTGGTTGCCCTTGTAGTGCGGCGACGCGGTGACGTAGGCCGCGAACGCGCGGTAGCTCCTGGCTTCCTCGAGCTCGTTGCCGATCTCCTTGCAGAGCGCGATCGAGCGCATGTAGTAGTCCACGGCCTTGCCCTCGTGTCCCTCCCCCCAAGCTCCAGCCGCGGTGACGTCTGCCAGTGTCCGGAGTGCAATGGCGAGGTGAGCCTTCGAGCGCACGCGGCCGAAGAGATCGACCGCCTGCTTGATGCACTCACGCGCGGGTCGGAGCTGAGACTGCACGAGGTATGCGTCGGCCAGGCCGCGCTTCACCTCGCCCAGGTTCAGCTTGTCGCCGAGCTCGTCGCAGATCTGCTCGGCCTGCTTCAGCAGCTTCAGCGCCTCTTCGGCCTCGCCCATCGCGGTCTTGGTCTCGCCCAGACAGGTCAACACCACCGCGATTCGGCTCTTCTCGCCCATCTCTCGCGCCACGTCGTGGGCTTCGCCGAAGAGCTCGAGGGCTCGCTGGAAGTCTCCCTGCTGCTTGGCGATGCGGCCAAGATTCGCCAGCGTCTCCACCACGCCGATCGGATCAGAAATTTCCTTACGGATAGTAAGCGCCGCCTCGAGCGCCTCCTGCGCCTTGGCGGCGCGGCCATGATCCATCCAGACCAGGCCGATGTTGTTGAGACTGAGGGCGATGCTGCGACGGTCACCGATGCGGCGGCGCAGCTCGAGCGCGGTCTTCATGTCCCGCAACGCGGCGGCGTATTCACCCTTGATCCAGAGCAGCTTGCCCAAGTCATCGTGGCTGGCCGCGACGCCCCGCTCGTCGCCCACCGCGGAGAACAGGGCGAGGCCAGTCTTCAGGTGGTCGAAGGCGCTCTGCAGGTCGCCGGTGTCGCGGAACAGACGGCCAATACGATTGTGTGCGGCTCCGCCCTTGGCCTTGAGGTTCAGCTGGAACGCGAGCTGCTGCATCTGACGGAAGGCGGCCAGCGCTTCGTCGTTGCGTCCGGCGATCCACAGCACGTCGCCGAAATCGTGGAGCGCGTCGATGCGACCTCGCGCGTCCGTGTCGCCGAGCAGCTCGAGGCCCTTGGAGAAATAGTCGGCTGCCTTCTTCGAACCGAAGCCGGAGCGGGCCACGGCCCCCGCCTTCAAGAAGGCTTCGCCCGCCTGGATGCGCGCCCCCGCCCGCTCCAGGTGCTTGCCCAACATCACCAGGCTCTCCTCGGAGTTCTTGGCGCCCGCCTGCTGACTCAGCCAGTCGGCGATCGTCTGGTGATACCGTCGCGAGAGGGCAGCGCTGGTGAGGCTCGCGACCTTCTCCCGCTCCAGGTTGTGCTTGAACACATACTCTGTTTCCCCAGGGAAAGCGGAATCAGGGAGCTTCAGCAGGTAGTCGCGGGCGATCAGCTCCCCGAGGAGTGTGTCGAGCGACGCCTCGTCCTCCGTCGCGTCCGCCCGCCACAGGTCTGGCGGAGGGGCGTCCATGCGCCAAAGCGCGAGCAGCGCGCCCTGCCAGAACACGCTACCCATGGTCGCCCCATGTTCCAGGACCCGGCGTTGCTCGGCGCTGAGCGCCGCGATGCGCGCCGCCACCGCGTCCTCCACTGTCAGGGGCAGGCGCGCGCTGGCCAGGCGATCCAGGTTCACGCCCCAGGGGCCATCCTGAGGGTCGCCCTTCACGGTCAGCACACCGACGTCGTGGAAGATTCGCACCATCTGCTCGAGCAAGCCCGGATTCCCACCGGCGAGGTTCACCGCTGCCTCGACCAGCGCCTCGGGGGCTCCTCCCTCGCAGGGGCTGAGCATCGCGCGAGCGACCTCGGTCGACTCCTCCGTCTTCAGGGGGCCGACCTCGATCAACTCGTGATTGGGCCCCCCGATCGCGCCCCAGTCCTCCTGCCTCGCCAACAGCTCGGAGCGCGCGGTGCACAAGATCAACACCGCCGCGCTCAGATGTTCCGCGAGGTAACGCAGGAGATCCAGTGAGTCGTCATCTGCCAGATGAAGGTCCTCGAAGATCAGGCACATCGGCGCCTGCGCGGCGTCGCTCTCGAAGAAGCTCTTCACCACCGCGCGTTGCACGAGCCGCGCTTGCACCGGGTCGTCTGCCAAGGCCCGGGTGAGCGGGCTCTCGAGGAAGTCCAGGTCCATCAGCTGACCCATGAAGTGCGCGACGTCCTCCACCTTGCGGTCGTCGAGCACCCGAGCCACCTCCGAGCGCACGCGCCCCCTCGCGGCTTCCTTGTCCAGGCCTTCGTAGACCCCGAAGCGATGGCGCAGCAGCCGCGCGAAGACCGCGAACGGCGCCGCGCCTTCACGAGCGCGACCACGGAACACACGAGGCAGGGTCGCGCTCGCCGCGAGCTCTCGCGCCAGCTCTTCCAGGATCCGACTCTTGCCAGTCCCCGACGGGCCGACCAGGGTCACCATGCGGGCGCGAGAGCTTCCCGCGACATCGTCTCGCGCCCGCTTCAAGCGGGCCATCTCGGCGTCTCTCCCGACCAGCGCGACGTTCGCCCCGTACATGACAAGACGTATACCAAGGCTGTGGGAGCCGAGACCAACTGTCACGCCCACAAGGCGATGGTCGCTCCCCTCCCCCCCGTGCCCCCTCAAATACCGAGCGACTGAGGTGGCTGCCGCCGCCTCGCCGCGGGAGGTCCTGCCGCGGAGAAGCCCGTCTGGGAGCGCCAGTCTCCCGGAGCGCGGAACCGGGCGCTCGAGCCGGGGCGCGCCTGACGAGCAGTGCGCTCAATCAAAGACCTGTAATTTTCGCTGGTTCCCGGGCATGCTGTGTCCTGATCGCCGCGCCCCTGATACCGATGCGCATCGCTTCCCCATCTCCCAAGACCGT
The DNA here is from genome assembly GCA_041389745.1 of Polyangiaceae bacterium. Lineage (GTDB taxonomy): Bacteria > Myxococcota_A > Polyangia > Polyangiales > Polyangiaceae > JAHBVY01. Next base: position 30,409 of record JAWKRF010000034.1, on the reverse strand, counting down.
GCCTGAGGACCGAGTGTCGACTGCCCCCCCCCTCGTCGCCCCGCTGCCTGCCCCGCGGCCCGGGCGGAGACTTGGCGATTCCGACTCAGCGGTTGCCATCGGGGGCACCTGCCGTGGTATGGCACCGGGCGCAGCAAACTTGGAGTCCCGCATTGGCTGAGCTGAAAGAGACCTTGGAGCGGCTATATGCCCTAGTTCCGCGCGGCACCAAGCTTGGGCTCGAACGCGTCCAGGACGTTTGCGCCCAGTTTGGCAATCCCCAAGAGACATTCGACGCGGTGCACGTCGCTGGCACGAACGGCAAGGGAAGTGTCTGCGCGTTCGTCGCTTCCACGGCACGCGCCGCGGGCATGAAGGTTGGCTTGTACACCAGCCCTCACCTCTCGCGTTTCGCCGAGCGCATCCAGATCGATGGTCAACCGATCAGCGACGAGCTGCTGGTGGAGTTGCTGACCGAGGTCATGGACAAGGGTCCCGATCTCACGTTCTTCGAGGTGGCGACCGTCGCAGCGTTCCTGGCATTCGCCCGCGCCGAGGTCGATTTGGCGGTGCTCGAGGTTGGCCTGGGGGGTCGCCTGGACGCGACGAACGTGATCCCGCCACCGAAGGTTGCGGCCATCACCCGCGTCGCCTTCGATCACATGGCCTATCTGGGGGACTCGCTCGCCGCGATCGGCAGAGAAAAGGCCGGGATCATCAAGACGGGCTCCAAGGTCGTCCTGGGTCGCATCCACCCAGACGCTCGTGAGCAGATCGATCTGCGCACCAAGGAAGTGGGCGCCGAGATCGTCGAGCTCGGACCCGCGGAACCCATCCCTGGCGCGCGCATCGCCTACCCCCGGCTGGCGATGTTCGGCTCCAACCTCGCGGTGGCCAACACCATCGCCCGCGAACTCGGCATTGGAACCGACGCGCTGTTGAAGGGTATCGAGAACACGGTCTGGCCTGGACGCAACGAGTTGCTCCATCGCAACAACCAGGACCTCACCTTGCTCGACTGCGCTCACAACCCCGACGCGACCGTCGCGCTGAGTCATGTGCTGGACCCAAGCCTCCTCGGCGAGATCGAGTCGCGCCGTGAGGTCGCACTCGTGTTCGGCGCGGTGAAGCGCAAGAACTGGCGAGCCATGATGCGCCGCCTCGAGTCCACGGCGGGCCACAAGGTCTTCGTCGCCCCACCAGTCGCTGACGCCGTGGATCCTCACGAGATCGCCGAACGTTTCACCGGGGACGTGGCCGGGAGCGTCGCCGAGGCGCTGACTCGCGCCCGTAACCTGGTCGGTCCTCGAGGGGTCGTGGTGGTGACCGGGTCGACCTATCTGGTCGGTGCCGCACGCTCCATGCTGCTCGGCCTGCCTTCGGATCCCCCCGTCGAGCTCTGAGCCGGCAGACGTCCGGGCGCCGGCCGCCCTCCCCGGATCGCCTCAGCTTGCCTCGCCAACGTGTGGGTGTAGGCTGCCCGTTCACTGAGGAAGGAACGCTGATGCCGTCTTTTGACGTGGTTTCGAAGGTCGATCATTCCGAAATCAAGAACGCGCTCAATCAAGCGCAGAAGGAGGTCGCCCAGCGCTTCGACTTCAAGGGCACCGACGCCTCGCTCGAGCAGAAGGACAACGTGCTCAGCGTGACCGCGAACAGCGAGGATCGCGCTCGCGCCGCTTGGGACGTGCTGGTCGAGAAGCTCGTGCGACGCAAGGTCAGCCTGAAACACTTCGACGTCGCTGATCCCCAGAAGACCGCAAAGGGTGGTGCCAAGCTACAGATCACCGTCAAGGAGGGCATCGACAAGGAGCCCGCTTCCCAGATCGTGAAGCTGATCAAGGACAAGAAGCTGAAGGTGCAGGCTGCGATTCAGGGCGACGCCGTGCGCGTGACTGGCAAGAAGCGAGACGATCTCCAGGGTGTGATCGCCCTGCTCAAATCCGCAGACCTCGACATCGAACTGCAGTACGTGAACTTCCGTGACTGAACGCAAGCTCTTCGGCACCGACGGGGTACGTGGCCCCGCAAACATCCACCCCATGACTCCCGAGCTGTCGCTGCGCCTGGGACGAGCGATCGCGCGCGTTGCTGGTCGGGGCAAGACCCGCGCGCCGCGTGTCGTGATCGGCAAGGATACGCGCCTCTCTGGCTACATGCTCGAGCAAGCCATCGCGTCCGGGATCTGCGCCATGGGCGGGCGCGTGATGTTGAGCGGCCCCATCCCGACACCGGCGGTCGCCAACCTCACCCACAGCATGCGCGCCGATGCGGGGATCGTGATCAGCGCCAGCCACAACCCGTTCGCGGACAACGGCATCAAGATCTTCGGCCCCGACGGCTTCAAGCTACCCGACAACGAAGAGCTCGAGATCGAGCGCCTGCTCGAGAGCAAGGAACTCGACGAGGCGGGCGCCACGGGCGCCAAGATCGGGCGGGCCGAGCGAATCGACGACGCCACGGGACGTTACATCGTCTACGCCAAGCGCACCTTTCCCGAGGATCTGACCCTGGACGGGCTGCGCATCGTGGTCGATGCAGCGCACGGCGCTGCTTACAAGGTCGCACCGTTGGTGTTCCGCGAGCTGGGCGCCGAGGTGATTTCCCTCGGCTGTAAGCCGAACGGACAGAACATCAACAAGAACTGCGGAGCGCTCCACCCCGAGCACGTGGCCCGGGAAGTCGTTCGCAAGAAGGCCGACCTGGGCGTGGCCCTGGACGGAGACGCGGATCGCCTGATCCTGATCGACGAGAAGGGGCAAGAGATCGACGGCGACGCCGTGATGGCGCTGTGCGCGATCCGGATGCTCAGGGAGAAGCGCCTGAAGAAGAAGACGCTGGTCGCCACGGTGATGAGCAACATGGGGCTCGAGATCGCCATTCAGGGCGCAGGTGGAAGGCTCCTGCGCACCGCAGTCGGCGATCGCTACGTGGTCGAGGCCATGCGGCGCCATGGCTACAGCTTCGGTGGCGAACAGAGCGGGCACCTCGTATTCATGGACCACGCCACGACGGGCGACGGCGTGGTGGGAGCCCTGCAAGTGCTGGGTGTGATGGTGCGTGAACAGCGCCCGGTCAGTGAGCTGGCGCGGGTGCTCGACCGCATGCCCCAGGTGCTCGAGAGTATTCGGCTGCCTGCGCGCAAGCCATTGGAGCAGATGCCCAAATTGCTGGGCGCCCAAGACCGCGCGGAGAGGAAGCTAGGCAAGAACGGGCGCATCCTCGTGCGCTGGAGCGGTACGGAGCCCAAGCTGCGGCTGATGGCTGAGGGTCCCGAACCGAAGCTGCTGAGCCAGCTGCTGAGTGAGATGGCCGAAGCCGCTCGCCTGGATCTCGGGAGCTGAGCGCCGTAGCCGATGACGGACGAAGCGGTCAGCGCTCGGGACGTGGAGAGCGACGCACCCGACTCCGTCGGCACCTCCTGGGTGGCGGAGGCCGGGCGCAAGCTGCGCGCGCACTCGAGCGCCGAGGCCATGATCCGCGCGGAGTCGCTCGAGCGCAGCTTCGGCAGGGGCGACGCGAGGAGCCGGGCCGTGGCTGGTGTGAGCTTCCAGGTCCTGCCCAAGGAGGTGGTTCTGCTGTTCGGGCCGAGTGGCTCGGGAAAGAGCACCTTGCTCGGGCTGATCGGGGGCCTCGACCGCCAGTACTCCGGCCACCTGAGTCTGTTCGGCAAGGACGTCGGCAAGCTCTCCGACAAGGAGCTCTCGAGGCTCCGTGGCGAGCGTATTGGCTTCGTCTTTCAGGCCTTTCATTTGCTCGATCACCTGAGCGTGCTCGACAACGTCCAGGCGCCCGGGCTGTTCGCGAATCCACCGCTTGCGGATGCCGAGGCCCGCGCTCGCGAGGCGCTGTCGCGAGTGGGGCTCTCCGACAAGAGCCAGGCGCGCCCCAGCGAGCTATCGGGCGGCCAGCGTCAGCGGGTCGCCATTGCCCGCGCCCTGCTGCGACAGCCCGAGCTCCTGCTGTGTGACGAGCCCACCGGCAACCTGGATCGCAAGACCGGAGAGAGCATCATCGATCTGTTCTCCGAGCTCCACTCCGAGCTCGGCACCACCTTCGTCATCGTCACCCACGAGCACCGCCTCGATCGCATCGCCAGCCGCACCCTGTACCTGGAGGACGGGCGGCTGGTGAGGAGCGAGGAGCACGGTCATGGAGCAGATCAGCCATGACCTGGAGCGCGCTCTTCACGCTGCTCCGGCGTGATCTGACACGCACGCGCGGTCCCCTGGTGACCGCCGGGTTCGGCATCGCCGTGGGCGTCGCGGCGCTGGTCTTCTTCCTGGCGCTCGGCCTCGGCGCCAAGCGCGTGCTGCTGGGCGACATCTTCCCCATCGACCAGATCGAGCTCGAGCCTCAGAAGACCAGCACCGGTGTGCTGAGCCTGCTTGCGGGCAGCTACGAGCCTCCGGGGGTCGACCAGCCAGCGCTGGACAGCCTGAGAGAGGTGCAGGGCGTGCGCGCGGTGTACCCCAAGCTGCGCTTCCGTTTCCCTTCCTCCGCACGGGGCGGGCAGGAGATCTTCGGCAAGGAGATCGGCACTCACGAGATGATCGGGGACGGCATCGACGCTGCCCTGGTCACCGATCTGGAGCCCGGGAGCGCCTTCGAGGATCCGCTGAAGTCGCCTGGCAAGACCTGCCAGCGCGACAGTGACTGCGAGGGCGATCACTACTGCGAGCTGCCCAGCGAAGCGACTGCGGGCCAGTGCTCTGCGCCGGTCCCGGCGATCGTGAGCCGGTACCTGGTGGAGGTCTTCGATCACGCAGTGGCGCCTTCCCACGGCTTGCCGCCGGTTGCCGGCACGCTGCTACGCCAGGCCAAGGGCGTGGAGTTTCGCATGACGCTCGGTAGCTCGCTGCTCGGCGTGGCTCCGCGGGGAAAGGTCCGCAACGTCAAGATCAAGGTGGTCGGCATCAGCGAGCGCGCGGTGGACATCGGCGTCACCCTGCCCCTCGAGGTGGTGCGGCGCTGGAACGCCGAGTACGCCGGCGAAGCCGCGGCGAAGCGCTACTCGAGCGCCGTGGTGATGATGGATGACCCGAGCGCCACGAGTCGCGTCATCGAGCGCGGCGCAAACCTCGATTTGGTCCCCACGGATACGCGTGCCCGCGACGTCAGCGTGCTGATCAGCGGCGTGCTCGCCTTGATGGTGCTGGTGGCCAGCGTGATCTTGCTCGTCGGCGCGCTGAACATCTCCCACACCTTCCGCGGCATGGTTGCTGAGCGCGCAGGCGAGATCGCGCTGTATCGCGCTCTGGGCGCCAGCGCCTCGGACATGCGGCGCTGGCTATTCGGGCTCTCCATCGTCGTGGGCACACTGGGCGGCCTCGCGGGCTGTGGCGTCGCCCTCGTCGGCGGCGCCATCGCCGACTGGCGGGCAGCGAAGGACCTGCCAGATTTCCCCTTCAAGCCGGACAGCTTCTTCGACTACCCACCCTGGTTGTTCGCCCTGGGGATCGGCTTCGCGGTGCTGTTCGCGTTGCTTGGAGCGCTGGGTCCTGCGCTGCGCGCTGCAAAGACGGATCCCGCGAGCGCCCTGGGGCGGCCCGTCTGAGTCCGGGTGAGGAATCGAGCATGACCGCGGCACCCGACTCCCTGGTTCGTCGATGCGGTCGCCTGATCCTCGGCGGGTTTGGGGGGGAGGAGCTCCCCAGCGACTACGCCAGAGCCCTGAGCCAGGGGCGACGCGGCGGTGCCATCCTGTTTCGCCGCAACCTGAGCAGCCCAGCCCAGGCCTCGAAGCTCACGCATCAAATCCACACGGCAATTCAAGGATCCGGCGGCGCACCGGCGCTGGTCGCCATCGACCAGGAGGGTGGCCGCGTGCGCCGCCTCGAAGCTCCGCTGCTCGAGCTACCGCCGATGAAGACGCTGGGCGCCCGCTGGCAGGCGGCGGCGCTTCAGGAGCTCGGCGCCGCGGTCGCCGCCGAGCTCCTCGCGTGCGGCTTCAACCTGAACTTCGCGCCAGTGCTCGACGTGGACAGCAACCCCTCGAACCCGGTGATCGGCGACCGCGCGTTCTCCGCCGACCCCCACGCCGTCGCCGAGCTCGGACTCGCCTTCGCCCGCGGGCTCTCGGCGGGCGGTGTCAGCCCCTGCGGGAAGCACTTCCCAGGGCACGGCGACACGGAGAGCGACAGCCACCTCACCCTGCCCCGCCTGCCCCACACCCTCGAGCGGCTACGCGGTGTCGAGCTCGTGCCCTTCCGCGCGGCAGCATCAATGGACCTCCCGAGTCTGATGACCGCTCACATCGTCTTCGATGAACTGGAGCCAGAGCTACCGGCGACGTTGAGCCCCAAGGTCGTGGCTGGACTGCTGAGGACCAAGCTGGGCTATCGAGGCGTGGTATTCAGCGACTGCCTGGAGATGCAGGCAATCAGCGATCACTGGCCGGCTGCGGAAGCCAGCGTCTTGGCCGTCGTGGCCGGCTGCGACAGCGTGCTGATCTGTCATCGCCTCGACCGCCAGGAGGCAGCGCTCGAGGCGCTCGTCAAGGAAGCCGAGAGGAGCGCCGCCTTCAAGGCGCGAGTCGGTGAAGCGGCTGAACGGCTGGAACGGCTGGCTCGAGCGTTTCCCCCTCGCCCCCAGACCTCGGAGCAACTGCAGCTGCTCTTCCAGCGTCATCAGGGACTGCAAGCGCGGCTTCACGGACTACTCGAGGTAGCACCCGGTCACGACCCAACCGAGGCGTGACCCCTGCGAGGCGCCGGCGAGCGTTGCCGCGAGGTAATGTGCGGCGACGATCGGTCATGAAGTTCCAAAGAGAGTAGGCCAGACGCAGGAAACCCCGCGAAGCTTGCGCCACGCGGGGTTTCTTTGCTTGGTGCTCGCTGAGATCAGCCCGCGCCAGCTTCGCCGCTCGCCGAAGCGGAGGCGGAGACCGACACGTTGATGCTGACCGAGGCGTCCACCTGGGCCTTGAGGGCACCAGCCACGCACGCACCGACCTTGAGAGCGGCCTGGCCGCCGCCCTTGACGACTGCCTGCAGGCCCTCGACCGACGCCTTGACGCTGGCCACGGCGCCCTCGAGCTTGCCCTTCATGCCCAAGGTGACCTTGAGCAGCGCGGGCAGGTTCTTCTGGATGGCCGTCTTGAGCTTGGTGGCCGCCTCGGCGTCCGCCGCACCCTCGATCATCACCGTCACCTGCGCGGGGACGCAGTCGACCTTCGCGCTCACCTTGGCGTCGCAGTTGGCCTTGCACTCGGCGCTCATCTCCGGGGGCTTGATCTCGCCGGAGCACTTGGGGGCCTCCATCTTCACGTCGCAGGAGCCGCTGCAGGTGCCCTTGCACTCGCCAGTGGCCTTCGCCGTGCACGCTGCGTCGCAGGAGCCGCCGCAGGTGCCGGTGCACTTGCCTTCGGCCTGGGCGTCGCACTTGCCTTCGCAGGTGCCGGCACACTGAGCGCCGCCCTCACCCTTGGTGGCCTTGCCGTCGCACTTGCCGTCGCACTTGCCGCCGCACTTGCCGCTGAAGCCAGCGTCGCAAGATCCACTGCAGGTGCCGCTGCAGGTACCGGTGCACTCGGCGCCGGCTTCCATCGTGCACTCACCCTCGCACTTGCCACCGCACTGGCCGCTGATCTCGCCACCCTCGCACTGAACCTCGGCGGATCCGGGCTCGATGCTGGCATCGCAAGAGGCAGCGCAGTCGGCCATGGCGCTCATGGAAGCGCTGCACTTCGGCGGCACCACGTTCACCTTGAGGCTGCCCGAGGCCTTGGCCTTCACCTCGCCGAGCACCTTCACGGCGGCCTGACAGGCGGCTTCCGCCTTCTTGCCGGGGCCGTCTTCGGCGGGCTTGGTGTCTTCTTCGCTGGCGCCCAGGTCCATCGCCAGGTTCGCGCACGCGGCAGCGACCTCACCCTCGACCTCGACGGCCAGGTTCTGAAGGTTCGCCGACGCCTGCAGGCCAGCCTTGACCTTGCCCTCGAGCTCCGCGTCGAGGCCGAAGGATGCGTTGGCAATCGCCTCCGGATCCGTGGGGCAATCGCCGGGCATGCCGGGGACGCCGGGCAAACCGGGCATGCCGCCACAGTTGATGAGAGTTGGTGACAACACCAGAGCCGAGATTCCGATCAGCCGATTCACGTTCCGCCTACGCATGTTCCTAAATCCTCCTCGGGCCCAACCCTGGGCCGTACAACTCAGCGCCCCATCTCGCAGCATTCAACACGAAGCTGGCTCCTCGATGTGACTTCAATCCCTCACTCGTATCTCTTCCGAGGCACGGGAAGATCCGACACCTCGGCTAAGCATTGCAACCCTTATTCGTGGGGGTTTGCGAAGGGCTTCCCCGGTAGAGTCGACAGAGCGAACCGTACTGAGGTGGAACCCTGGCCGCGCTTTTCGCCCCATTCCGCCACGTTGTAAAGAGCCAGTTTCCGCAAGACGGCAAATTTGCGCTGCTGGACACGCGACGACTGCTCACCGTTCCGCGCTCCTTGATTCCAAGGCGCAGTTGATTCCAAGGCGCAGTTGACTCCTGCGGTTGATTCCGAGGCGCAGACTCCGTGCGGCAGGGTCCGAGCGTGGTCCGGGCGCGGGACCACGCCCCGCGGAGCTGTCTCTTGAATGAGCAAGCGTCTGTTCCCAACGAAGTGCCTGGACGTTACCCCCCGCCCAGCTCGCTAGACGCCCAGTACCCTCAGACCGGCTCAAGAAAACTCGAGGCTTCGCGGGAATTTCCACGACCACATACCTGGCGTATCACCGAGGAGGAGCCCCGATGAGAGACAGCTAGGTTGCGTCGGGATCGAACGGCAGCGGGATCTGTTTCAACGCCGTTGCGCCGAGAGATGGTTTGGCGCCGCTCTTCTGCAGCAGGCTCTGCTCACGGGCGATGTCGGCCTCCATCACCTCGGGGTTGTCGAGCGCAAAGGCCAGCGCGTCCATCACCTTCGCTGGACCGAGCTGTGGGTAGCGCTTGAGCAGCGTCTCCAGGCTCGCGCCGTTGCGGTAGAAGCCGTAAAGGCGCCGCACCGGAACTCGCGAGCCGACCACGAAAGGACTGCCCGCCAGCACCTTCGGATCCACCCGCACATGGGGATGCGGCACCAGGACGATCGGAAGACTCACTCTCGCTCCGTTGGCAGTCTCTCGCGGCACACGCCAAGCGCGCGCGCCCGAGCCTCACGCTACGCGAGGCGCGCGGCTCCTGTAAAGACTGCTCGGGTGATGCGCTCTCGAGGCCCTCCCGGGCCAGAACCAGAGCGTCGAGCGACGCCTGCGGGCACTCATGGAGTCGACGAGCAGCGGGCACGGAAGCGTCACTCGAGCAACCTGGACATCACGCCCTCGACCGTGAGCCCGAACTGCTTGGCGAGCACCTTGTCCGGCGCCGAGGCGCCGAAGTGTTCCAGGGAGATGCACACGCCGTCCTCACCGACCAGGTGCTTCCAAGGCAACGCTCGCCCCGCCTCCAGGCTGACGCGGCGCCCACTGCCGAAGAGCGCCCTGCGCTGGCTGGTGTTCATGGCTTCGAGCAGCTCCAGGCAGGGCACGGAGACGACGCGAGCGCTCTTGCCTCGCTCCGCCAGCGCTGCGGCGGTGTCCACTGCGAGGCCGACTTCGCTGCCGCTCGCCATCAAGCAGTACTCGGAGTCCGCATCGCCCGAGAGGACGTAGGCGCCCTTCGCGATCGCCTCCAGGTCGAGGCCGCCCGAGCGCTGGAGCTCCGGCACCTTCTGGCGAGACAGCACGATCGCCGTCGGCCCCGACGTGCGCTGCATGGCGTGCGCCCACGCGAACGCGCACTCGTAGGCGTCGGCGGGTCGCACCACGTGGAGGTTCGGGATCAGGCGCAAGGAGGCCAGCTGCTCGACGGGCTGATGGGTCGGACCGTCCTCTCCCAGCAGGACGCTGTCGTGGGTGAAGACGTAGATCGCCTGTTGCTCCATCAGGCCGGCCAGGCGAATCGCAGGCCGTACGTAGTCACTGAAGATCAAGAACGTGGACCCGAAGGGCACGAAGCCGGACAGCGCCAGGCCGTTCATGATCGCCCCCATACCGTGCTCGCGAATGCCGAAGTGCAGATTCCGCCCGGAAAAAGCACCGGGTGCGACGTCCGCGGCGCCCTTGATCGTGGTCTTGCAGCTGCCGGCGAGGTCCGCCGAGCCCCCGATCAAGCGCGGACACAGCGCCGCAACTTGCTGTTCGACCTTGGCTGCGATGGAGCGCGTGGCGTCCGCCTTGGCTTCCAGCCCCTCGCACAGCTTGCCGAGCAAGTCCTCCGGTGCGCCCTCGTCGACGAACGCCGAGTAGGCTTCTTTCGCCGCACCGCTCAGCTTGCCGACTCGTGCCTGCCACGCAGCGTAGACCTCGAGGTTCTCCGCTTTGCGTGCCGCGAAGACCTCCCGTGCCTCCGGAGCGATGCGGAAGTGCTCGTCCTCGGGCCAGCCAGCGCTCTTCTTCGCGCCCTGGATCTCCTGCTCACCCAGAGGCGCGCCGTGGGCGTCCGGTGTGTCCTGCTTGGTCGGCGCGCCGATCCCAATGTGGGTGCGGGCGACGATCAGGCTGGGACGACTGCTCTCACCCACCGCTGCATCGAGTGCCGCGCGGAATTGCTCGGGGTCATGTCCATCGACGTGCTGTACGAACCAGCCGTATGCCTGGAAGCGCGCACCCACGTCTTCGGTGAAGGTGATACTGGTGTCCCCATCGATGGTGATCTTGTTGTCGTCGTACACCATCACCAGGTTGTCGAGGGCGAGGTGCCCCGCCAGCGACGCGGCCTCCGAGGCGACGCCTTCCATCAGATCCCCGTCGCTGCACAGCGCGAACACACGGTAGTCGAGCAGCGGCGCTCCGTCGTCGACGCGCGCCCCCTGGAGCTTGCTTGCCAGCGCGATACCGACCGCGTTTCCCACGCCCTGCCCCAGGGGACCGGTGGTCGTCTCCACGCCTGGGGTGTGGCCCACCTCGGGATGACCTGGCGTCTTGCTGCCCCACTGCCGGAAGTTCTCGATGTCGTCGAGGCTGAGATCGTAGCCCGCGAGGTGGAGCGTCGAGTAGAGCAGCATCGAGGCGTGACCGCACGAGAGCACGAAGCGATCGCGGTTGGGCCAGCCCGGATCTTCGGGGTTGTAGCGCAGGTGCCGAGTGAACACGTCGACGGTGATGCCGGCGAGCGCCATCGGCGTTCCCGGGTGACCGCTGTTGGCTTTCTGCACGGCGTCTGCCGAGAGGAACTGAATCGTGTGGACGGTCTGCTCGAAGGCGCTGGCTGAAGGCTCCATGGGGCGCGTTTAGCGAAACGCGACGCGCGATGCTCGGCTTTTTTTCGCTGGCCGCACGGCAGGCTGGACGAAGCCTCCACGAACGCCCTCGAGGGCGCGAATCGAAGCGCCTCACCCCCACCCGCTGAAGCCCCACTTCAGGGTGATTCGACAGCGCGCTGGTGCTCGGCGTAGGTGCGGCTGAAGTGGTGGCGTCCGCCGCCTCGCGCGACGAAGAACAAGTAGTCGGTCTTCGCGGGAGCCACCGCGGCCTCGATCGCTGCCTCTCCAGGGTTGGCGATCGGGCCCGGGGGCAAGCCCTGAACCACGTAGGTGCTGTAGCGGTTTGCGGGGTCGCGGTTCAGGGCGGGCGTGACCTTGCCAGAAAAGCCCTGGCAGGCAGGCACGCGCTCCGGCTCGGCGTAGCAGGCGTAGGCGCTGGTGGGATCCGACTGCAGATAGCGCCGCTTCTCGAAGTCCGGGGAGTCCAGACGGTTGTGAAAGACGCTGCTGATGAGCGCGCGCTCTTCGGGTACCTGAGCTTCCTTCTCGATCATCGACGCGAGGGTGAGGACCTCGTGCTCCCCCCAACCGCGTCGCTTCACGTACGGGGATTCGCCAAGGCTCCTCAGGCGCTTGCGGGTCTCGCGCACGAGGCGACGGATCACGTCCTCCGGTCGGGAGTCCGCCGGGAAATCGTAGGTCGCGGGGAAGAGGTAGCCCTCCACGGACTGCGCGTGCTCGATGCCAAGCTCGTCGAGCAGCGTCTGTTTTCGCGCGGAACCGATGAAATCTCGAGCGGAGCAGATCTGGGCCGTCTCGGCGCGCTCGGCGATCTGAAACAGGTTCAGGCCTTCCGGGATGCTCAGCTTCTGGACCTGGCGGCCTCGGCTGCGGGTCAGTCTGCGACCGAGCTCCGCGGCGCTGAGGCCTGGTCCGAGCAGGTGGGGCCCGGGCTCGACCTCGCCCGCAAAGGTCAGATACCAGCCGAACAGCGTGGGGCTCTGCACCAGGCCAGCGGCGTGCAGGCGCTGGATCAGCTGAGCGCGCTGCTCGTAGGGGTCCACCTCGAAGCGCACGGCGCGGGTCGCGTCGCCGCCGCTGTGCGCCCACACCACGAACGCGCCCAGGGGCAATAGCGAGGCGCCGAGCGCGGCGACCAGCCAGCGCCTCCAGGTCGCGCGGCCTCCCGCGGGACGCTTCGACTTGCCGCCCGGACTGCGACGGGCGCGGCTCTTCGGCTTCGCGGTGGTGCGCTTCACGCTCTGAGTCACAACGCTCGGCTCTCCTCGCCGACTCCCCTCACCCCTGCGAGCCTCACCCCTGGTGCTCCCGCCGGCCATCCAGCCAGCTCTGCAAGAGCACCGCCGCGGCAGCGCTGTCCACGCGGCTCTTCTGTTCGCGGCTGCTCAGGCCTTGATCCCGGAGTCTCGCGGAGGCCTCGACGGTGGTGAGCCACTCGTCGACCAGCTCCACGGAGCGACCGGAGCGTTCGGCTAGCTTCGCGGCAAAGGCTCGGGCGCGCCGCGCGCTGACGCCTTCTCGACCATCGAGCTGGCGGGGCAACCCCACGAGGAAGCGCGTGATCTGCTCACTCTCGGCCAGCGCGCAGAGCTCGCTCAAGCAGCGGCCAGGCTGGCGTCCGTCGAGATGCGCCCGTGGATGCGCCATCAGCCCGAGCTCGTCGCTGACCGCCAGGCCGATGCGCACCTTGCCGAAATCCAGGGCTGCCACCCGCATCAGCCCCTGTTAGCACGCACGCCGTGGCGACGGAGAGCCGAGAAAGCCCGCACGGAGCAGGTGAGACAGCGTCCGATCGCCTGATTCCCCTCACGAGGTGCGCCATCTTCCTTGACCCTCCCCCCACGAGCGAGCATAAGCCGGGCGCCCTCGCGTGGCAGCGGCGAGGTACAGCTAGGTCCTCGTAACCGATGAGCTTTCGCAGTGTTCAAGGGATGTTCGACATCCTGCCCGTGCAGACCAAGGGCGAGTACCCCGCAGCCATCCGCCAGTGGCAGCGGCTCGAGCGCGCGTTTCGCACCGCGGCGGAGCTGTACGGCTACACGGAAATCCGCACGCCGCTGATCGAGCACACCAAGCTGTTCGTGCGCTCCATCGGCGACACGACCGACGTGGTCGAGAAGGAAATGTACGCCTTCGAGCGCCACCACGATCAGCTGTGCCTGCGCCCCGAGGGCACGGCCAGCGCCGCCCGCGCCTACGTCCAGCACTCGGTCCAGGCGCAAGAGCCGGTGAGTCGCTGGTACTACCTCGGGCCCATGTTCCGTGCGGAGCGAGCCCAGCGGGGCCGCTATCGTCAGTTCTATCAGGCCGGCTGCGAGATCTTCGGGGATCCCGGTCCGGCGTGCGACGCCGAGCTGATCCAGATGCTGGTGAGCCTCTTCCAGGGCCTGGGGATCAGCGACGTCACCGTGCACCTGAACAGCCTCGGCAGCGCGGGCACCCGAGAGCGCTATCGGGACGCGCTCTTGGCCTACCTGACCCCCCACAAAGCCTCGCTGTCGGAGGACTCCCAGCGCCGACTCGAGAAGAACCCGCTCAGGGTGCTCGACTCCAAGGCGCCGGAAGACCAGGCGCTGGTCGCCGCCGCGCCGAAGCTGCTCGAGGTGCTGAGCGACGAGGATCGGGAGCACTTCGAGACCCTCCAACGCTACCTGGACGCCTACGGCGTGCGCTACGAAATCGACCCGACGCTAGTGCGCGGCCTCGACTACTACACGCGCACGTTGTTCGAGCTGAAGTCGAACAGCGGCGATCTGGGGGCCCAGAACACCCTCTGCGGCGGTGGCCGCTACGACAACATGATCAAGAGCTTGGGCGGGGCAGACGTGCCCGCCATCGGCTTCGCGATGGGCCTGGAGCGCATCCTGCTGGCCCTCGGCGAGCAAGCCGAAGAGACGCGAGAGAGCGTGTTCATCGCTCCTCTGGGCAAGGGCGCCATCAGCCAGGCTCTGGTGCTTGGAAGTGAGCTTCGCGTCGCCGGGATCCCCACGGAAGTGGACGGGCGGGGCAACTCGATGAAGAGCATGCTGAGACGGGCGAACCACCTGGGCGCACGCCTGGTGCTGGTGCTCGGCGACGACGAGATCGAGCGCGGGGTGATCCAGCTCAAGGACTTCGGCGGTTCCTCCGAGGGTTCGGGGGGTAAGGCGCAATCGGATGTGCCGAGGACCGACATCGTGGCGGAGGTCAGCAAGCTGCTCTCCAAGGCCTCGGGGGACTCAGCATGAAGCGCCTCGTGGCCCTCGGTGCGCTCGCCCTCGGAGTCTGCGCAGCGCCCCCCGCGTTCGCTCAGGATCCCTACGGCGGTGGCCTGCAGCCCGGCTTCGGCGGCGGTGGACCTCCCCCGGCGCAGGCGCAACCCAAGAAGCCGCCGCCGGGCACCCCAGAGCAGCACGCCGCGAGCGGCGGAGAGAGCTTGTTGCCTCCGGGAACCGAGCCGTCGCTGCCGGCAAACCCGCTGCGGCTGAAGAAGAGCGTCAAGAAGCGCATCGGCACCGACTACTTCCCCGACGACGAGGAGACGGGGCGCTCGCTCAGCGGCTTCGGCAGCGAGGGCGAGACGGAGCGCGACTTCTACGGACTCTACTACCGGGAGCGCTCGAACAAGTACCAGCTCACCACCGTCTTTCCGTTCTGGTTCGAGCGCAAGAAGCTCAGCCTGACCGACCCGACGAAGGTCGACCGCGCTTCGCTCTTCGCCGGGATCTACTACAATCGCCGCAGCGCCGAGCACGCCGACGACGTGCTGTTCCCCTTCTTCTGGAACCTGCGCGACACGGACAGCCGCACGACCGTGGTTGGCCCCTGGGTGAACCGCGAGGCGCCAGGCGAGAGCGACAACTGGCTGGCCCCCCTGTACTTCACGGGCACGCGGCCCGACGGCGGCTACACCATCATTCCGCCCCTGCTCACCTACCTGAACCACGACAAGCACGGCGGCTTCAACCTGATAGGCCCCGCGTTCTGCTCCTGGGAAGGCGGGCCGAGCTGTGACCCGCGCACGGCAAAGGACTTCGACCTCGGCATCGCGCCCCTCTACTTCTACGGTCAGAACGAGCAGACGAAGTACGAGGTGATCCCGCCCCTGCTGCACTACTACCGCTACAACGACCGGGATCTTTCGTGGCTCAATGTCTGGGGCCCGTACTACCGCAAGCACACACAGGAGCGGGACTACTTCCACCTGCTGCCCCTCTACTGGCACATCTGGGGAGAGGACGAGAGCCACACGACGCTCTTCCCGTTCTACCACTACGGGCGCAAGGGCCCGCGAGAGCGCCTGTTCATCAACCCGCTGTGGCTCGACGCGACCGGCGAGAACGGCGAGAAGACCTTCGTCACCTGGGGTTACGCGCGTTACCGCGGCCGCACGTCGCTCGACATGGTCACGCCGCTGTTCTGGCAGTACAGCGATCCGGACATCGGGCTCGATCAGACGCTGCTGTTCCCGTTCTACTACCGGCGCACCTCTCCGCGGGAGAACAGCATCGCGCTGTTCCCCTTCTACGGTAGCTTCAACACGTACGGCATCAGCCGCACCACGTGGATCACGCCGTTTTTCCAGCACACCTCGAGTCTCACGGGCTGGGAGACGAACATTCATCCCTTCGTCTACCTGGGGCGCAACGGCAACTCGAGCCACACGGTGCTGGCGCCGTTCTTCTGGGATTTCGCTTCCCCGGGGAGTCGCGCAACCGTGGGTTTCCCGCTTTACTGGCGCTTCAGCGACCGCGAAGAGGTCAACCAGCTGGTCGGCAACGTCTACTATCGCGAGAAGAAGCTGGGCAGCGGCCTCGACTGGGAGATCCATATCTTCCCGCTCTTCAGCTACGGGGAGACGCCAGACGGCCACTGGTGGAACGTGCTCTACGGTCTGGCCGGCTACACGCGTCAGGGCGAGACCACGAAGATGCGCACGTTCTGGATCCCGATCACGCTCAGCGAGCCAGCGAAGGCCATTCAGGGTCAGCGCTTCTAGCTTCGCGCGCCTCACGGAGCACTGCTTCGTCACAAAACCGATACACGCTCGTTACAAATCCAGGTCGGCGTGGCACCCTTTGCGGATGCAAATGGCCTGGTTTGGGTTGCTCGGACGCCTGTGCTGGATCGGACTGACGCTGCCACTGATGGCTTGTGGCTCCGAGGGGGAGACCTCCGAGGCCAGCACCAAAGCGCCCGACTACCCCATCACCGAGCAGCGCTACACCACCCTGCAGCAGGTCTGGTGGCCCAAGGAAGTGCCCGCAAGCACCCTCGCTGAGCGCAACGCCGGTACGTTCAAGATCAACGATCTGGATCGCTACACCGAGATGGGTTTCGGCGTGGAGCTGGGACCCGGCGAGCCCTGGATCGAGCACGACGAACTCGCGCCGGGTTGGCAAAGCCACACGCCCGGCACTCGTCGGAGTCTGCTCTTCTTCTGGCACTCCTCCGATCCTCAGGTCGTCGATGAGGAGAGCCCGATCCGCCTCGAAGGGGTTACCGGCTTGAGCATCGGCAGCACTTACCGACCGCAGGATCACCTGGTGACTCAGGCATTCGAGAGCCAGGTCCGCACCGTGCGGGCGATCATGGAGGATCTGCAGCGCCCCTTGGACTTCACGATCGTCACCGGCGACCTCGCCGACGGTGGCCAGCACAACGAGCTCGACTGGGTCTTCAAGATCCTCGAGGGCGGCACCGTCGACCCGGACAGCGGCAAGGACGACGACCCGGTGAAGGGGCCAGGCAACGACTACAACGACCCCTACGTTTCCCGGGGGATCAGTACGCCGTGGTACGCCACGATCGGCAACCACGAGGTTCAGTACACCGGGATCGCCGACGCCAGCCAAGAGGTCCAGGATGCAGCCCAGGGCAGCGACGTGTTCCAGGGTCTGGAGTACTTTGCGGGCATCGCTCCAGCTGACGGGGTCCGGGGCGGCTTCCGCGACGGGTCGACGCTGAACGCCGACGTCACGACCGAGGGACCGACGCCAGCGGATCCAGACCGCTACATCCCAGACCTACCGGAGCTGGTCTCGATCCTCAGCGCGGAGCCCGGAGATCCCGTCGGCCACGGCTACTCGACCGAGGACGTGGACGCCGGCCGTGGTTACTACAGCTTCCGCCCCATCGACGGCCTGCCCTTGCGGTTGATCGCGCTGAACACGCTCTCCCTGGACATCCCGGGGAGCGAGGGCGCGATCGACGACGAGCAGTGGGCGTGGTTTCAGGCCGAGCTCGACGCCGCGGATCAGGCGCACGAGATCGTCTTCGTGGCGAGTCACCACGCGGCGTCGGCGATCAAGCTCGGCGATCACAAGCGAGCAGACGTGGAGTCCCTGATGGCCAGCCACGACAACATCATCCTGCACCTCTGCGGCCACAGCCACACCAGCGACAGCAAGATCATCCTGCCCGACGCCGAGGCTGCCTCCGGCCACCGGGGATACTGGGAAGTGCAGACCCCGTCGACCCTGGATTTCCCCATGCAAACGCGCTTCTGGGAGCTGGTCGACGAGGGCGACGGCTTCGTCACGCTGTACGCGACGATCCTCGAACAGAACGCGCCTGAAGACAGCCTGGCCCACCAGGCGCGCCAGATCGCTGCCGGCCACGGCTGGTTCCAGAACGCGAAGCTGCGCGAGGACTTCGACATGCGCAAGGCGCACCGCAACCTGAAGCTGCACTTCAAGCTGCCTGACGACGTCGCCGCCGCCATCGCTTCGGCTCCCGCGCAGGACTCCATCGCCTCCGAAGACACCCTGGCGAGCTACTGAGACTCTGCAACACGGCCTTGTCGATGGATGAGCCGACGCGCCCGGCGTCGACCCAAGGGCTCCTCGAGGCCGATCATCGAGCAGGCGGCGTTCGGGCAGTCTGGCTGATCAGCCTGCGGAGCCGCCCGTCCCTGGAAGCGTTTCGTCGGGGCGCCTCAGTACGTGAAGCAGAAGCCCCAGCGAGAACAGCGCGGCAACGACCGCGGAGCCACCATAACCGATCAAGGGCGGCGTGTTCGCGACCTCCGGGAGCAGCCCGAGATTGCCACCGGCAGCGAGCAACAGGTGAACTCCCCAGAACCCGGCAACGCCGCGGCCAATCGCCCGCGCCTCGAGGCTCGAGGCCTTGATCCCTATCCACGCCGCGACGCCAGTGACGACCACGTTGAGCAACACGACGGCGCCGAGCGCCAGCCAGCCGGCCTCGTGCCCGACGAAGGCATAGGGCGCCTCGAAGGCGTTCACGCCATGGCGCGCGGGCCAAGGCGCATCTGCTCCCCACCAGCCGCCCTCCTTCACCAGGCGGCGCAGTTCCAGGATGCGCCAGCCCGCGCCCCGGGCGTCGGCGACCGGAGACAACCAGCCCCTCAGTCTCGCCAGCTGGTAGGGCTGAAGCCACGAGAGTTGAATCCCTACGGCAACTCCGAGGACGCCGGCTAGCGCGCCCTTCTGCGCGCCAGACCAGGCCATGGCGGACAGGCCGCTCGAGGCAACGACCAGCCAGACCAGCGCCGGCGCCGGACCCACCAACAGGAACAGGACAGCCACACCCAGCGTGAACGCGCCGAGACCGCACCAGGTTGCCCAGCTGGGGCGTCGTCCTCTCGAAGCCGCCGCGAGGCGGCTCACGCAGGGGAGCATCCCGGCCACGATCACGTCGCTCGGGCGAAGCCAGGTGTGGCTCGCCCAGTGGAGGTGGAGCAGCAACCCGAGCGCCAGCGCGATTGCCAGGGGATAGGCGGTTCGGCTCAGCAAGTGAGCCGGACAGAGCGCCACAGCCGAGGCGAGCAGGAGTCCCAACGCAGCCCAGCTCAGCTGGCGAGCGAGGAGGTCCTGGTAGGTGTAGTGAACCACCGCGTGGCGCAACACGAACAGACCCACGACACCGAGCAGCGCACTGGCCAGCGCTGCGGCCGCGCCGAGCGCAACGCGGCGCCGCACATCGAGTTCCCCTGCCATGGGTCCCGGAACGCCGTTCGAGCCTGGCCTAGTCCTTACAGCGCTCTCTCACCCCCGAACCAGACGCCGAAACCACTATCGCAAACGGGACTCTGCGAGGCGACGGTGGCCGCTTACTTGGCCCCAAAATCGCGAACGCGGGCCCCCGAAGGAACCCGCGCTGGGGTAGGGCCGACCGAGGGGTCGCGCTCAGTCCACGTCGGAACAGCAGCGGAAGCCGGTCTCGGTGCCGTTGTAGTAGCGGTCGTGAGCCGTCTGGGCGGCGCGACAGAAGTTCCGGCTGGGCTGCCAGTATGCGCCCTTCATCGCCGGGCGCGCCGGCGTGGAGCCATCGATGGTCACGAACTCCTCGAGGTTTCCGGCCATGTCGCGCACGCCGAAGGGGCTCACGCAGCGATTGTAGGTCCCTGGCGGGACGCGGCGATCCTTCAGGTTGCCCTCGGCATCCACGAGATCCGTGTGATCCGCGTTGCAGGCGGTGGGGTCGCGCTTGAACCCGTAGGGATACGGGCGCATCTCCTCGCCCTCGCAGGCGAAGTTCCACTCGCTCTCCATGCACACCCGCTTGCCCTGAGCGCGGCAAGTCTGATCGGCGTGGGTCCAGCTCTTGTGGTTCTCGGGCAAGCTGCTGTTCGGCGCGACGTACTCGTCGCGGTCGATGCAGAACTTCATCTTCTTCTTCGGCCCCTCGCACTCCGCGGGCTGCTTGTACTCGGCGCAGCGGAACTTCTCGAAGCGGCCAGGCGGGTCGAGGTAGCGCAGACAGGTCTGCTTCACCTTCGGACAGTACTCGCCCTCCACCAGCACCATGTTCGCAGGACACGCATCGTCCTCGCTCACGGGGGCGGTCTTCGCTTCCGGAGCGGGCGCAACGTTGGCCAGAGGCTGGGCCTCGTCAACGCTCTCCTGCGGCGCCATGGACTCCGTCGCTTGGTTGGCCTCATCGAGCTGAAGCGCGCGCGGCTCAGGCGATGGGCGGTCACAGGCGGCCAGGGCGAAAGCTCCGACCGTCAACCAGAGGGGTAGCTGGATGGGACGCAAAGCCAGGCGATTCTGCGTGAGCCCCCTGGGAAGTCAAGGTGGGGGCTCGGTCGAGTGGCTGATTCGTGACACTGGGTGCGAGCTGTAGGTGGCGAACCTTCAACCCTGAAGAATCACTTGAATAAGCAGGATTAGCTGCGTGACTTCGGCCACTTGGCAGTCAGTTCTGGAGTGCTTTCTAGCCCCAGGTCGGCTCATCGCCGAGCCACTCTGGACACCTGGCACGCTGCGGGTGCGACGATAAGTTCGCCGCGAGACGACTCGAAATCGCCGGCCGGGCGAGCTCCCGAGACCCCAGCTCAGCCGTTGGGGCCACCCTGACTGCCGGGCACGTCAGCGCAGCAGCGGACTCCCACCTGGATGTCCTCGTAATGATCATCGTGGGCGGTCGTTGCGGGTCGGCAGCGGTTTCGCGCGGCCATCCACCAGCCCCCCTTCAGCGCGGTGCGGAACGGGTAGTTGTGCGTGGCGCCCTCGCGGAGCGTCGGTTCGTCGAGATTGCCCGCCATGTTGTAGACCCCGAACGGGCTCACGCACTGGTCGCGCTCAGCGCTCTTCTCGCGGTGATCCTTGAGCACCTGATGGCCCTTCTTCATCTCGTAGAGGTCGTCGCGGTCCTGGTTGCAGACGGCCTTGCGCTCCCAGCCATAGGGATACGGCAGCATCTCTTCGCCTTCGCAGGCGAAGTTCCACTCCTGCTCGGCGCACAGGCGCTTGCCCTGCGCCTTGCAGATCTTGCTCCCAGTCACGAAGCTCTGGTGATTCAGCGGTAGTTCTTCGCCAGGCTTCGTGTACTCGTAGCGGTCGATGCAGTAGCGCATGCTAACCCGCTTGCCCACACACTCTGCCTTCTGCTCATAGACCTTGCAGCGGGCGTAGGGCAGCTTGGGATCATCCAGCCACTCCTTGCAGGTCTGGCGAACCTCGGTGCAGTACTCGCCCTCCACGAGCACCATATCCGCGGGGCAGGCGCCCGAGTTGTCCACAGGTTGTGCCCCGGCGGGCGGCTGCACAGCGTCTCCACCTGCCGCGGGGGTTACGTCACTGTGACGCTCGGTGTGACGCGTCTCGGGTGCCTGGGGGGCAGGCTCGACGGCTGATTGACGACGAGGGCCGGAGCCTCCACGGGCTCGGCACCGACTGCCTGCGGCGCGACAGCGGGCGTCTCCGCCACGCAGCGCAAACCAAGCGCTCCCCGCGACAGTGCACACGATTGCTCCCACCAAGAAACGCCGATTCATGCTGCTCCAACCTCCGTCTCGAGCGCGCCGCGCGCGCCTCACCGATCGTCCGCCATCCCATTCGTAAGGGTTCCAGCCCGGTTCCCAATCAGGCAACAAGCTGGGCCCAGCCCACGTGCAGGGCGAGAGATGCACGGTGCCATGCCGAGTTCGAGCGTGAGCTGCTCGCTCCCGCATGGCTGTAGCGCCTGCCCGGCCTCGGCAGGGAGACATGAGCCCTGCGCCCTTGGCGTCGTCCCGCGCGGAACCCCACCGATCGACGCCCGAGGCCGAAAACGGCCAGTCTAGCCCAACCCAGCCCACGTACCCGATACGGCGAAGCGTGACAGCGCTGTCATCACGCTGAGGCAGGGCCAACGCAGGGCGCGAATCGCGCGGAAACAGCTGGGGCAAATCGAAGACAGGTGCGCAATCCATGTCATGCCCCGTGCACGCACTGCGTGGACGCGAGCAGGGTCCGGCTCCACCAGGCGCTAGGTGCCGCTGAGCGCGTCTTCGAAGCGGGTGTCCTCGTGCAAGGCGCCCAGACGCTCGTCGCTCCGCACACGCTCAGGGTCGAGCCCCGCGGATACCGCTTGGCGGAGCAGTCGCAGCGCCGCGTCCATCTGCCCCGCTTCTACGAAGCCCCGCAGTCCCTGGACGCCATCGTCGGCCACGCCAGTCCGCTCGAAGAGGCGTTCGAAGAGGCTCGCAGCAGCCACCCAAGCACCAGCTTCCAGAGCGGCTTGAGCGACTCGGCGGGCGTCGTCGCTGGGCGTCTCGTCGAAGATATCGAGGGTGACGCGAGCCGCCCGCTCCCGGTCTCCGACCTTGAGCAGCGCCTTGACGTAGAGCGCCGCCACCTCGAGCCGGGTGTCGCCAGCGCGCCGCGCATGGGCGAGGGTCTCGACGGCTCGCTGGTCGTCGTCCAGGGCCTCGTAGACCGCAGCCCTCAGGTAGGGGTCGATCGGCTGGTCTCGTGGCGCGCGCTCCAGCACCTGCTTGGCAGCGTCGGAGTCGCCGCCGAGCAGCGCAGACCAAGCGCCGATCTCGGCTGCCCGGCGCCGCACCTCCGCGTCGGGCGTGGCTTCGAAAACAGCCCGCGCGATGGCGTGTGCCTCCGCCAGCTTGCCTTGATCCATCGCCTGCCGAGCCTCGTCCAGCATTTGCAGCAGCGCCGCCTTGGGGATCGCCGCAGGCTCCGGGCGGCGCAGGCTCATCCAGTTGGTGGCGGCTGCCCAGCCCAGGATGATTGCGCCGAACATCAAGTCCGCGAGCAAGAAGCCGATCGCACCCAGCACTCCCACCACGCCGGAGACGATCAGCGACAGTCGCTCCCTGCCCTTGCCGAGTAGTGCCGCAAGGATATGGCCGCCGTCGAAGGGGATCACCGGCAGCAGATTGAACGTCGACCAGAACACGTTCAGGATGGTCAGCTGCCCGAGGATCCGCCCCGCGAGCCCCACGTCTTCGCCCCTCGGCCCCTGACCGCTGACCATCATCGCGACGAAGGCCACGGCCGCCAGCAGGTAGCCTGCGAGCGGTCCGGCCGCCGTGACCACGACGCGCTGCACGCGAGTCGGCTCGGCTCGGGGTGACCAGACCGTGCGGCCGCCGAGGGCGTGCAGAACGATGTGCGGCGACTCCCCGTAGGCGCGAGCCGCCAAGGCGTGTCCCAGCTCGTGCACCAGCAACGAGACCAGCAGGATCCCGAGCCAGATGGCCATGCCGAGCATCACCGCCGCCATGCTTCCACCAGCGACGTTGAGACCGAACAGGATCGCGATGATCCAGAAGCTGGCCTCGATCTGAACCGGGAACCCGAAGAGACGGAAACGCATGGCAACGACGGCTCGCGGCTGACCGCGCGAACGACTAGGCATGTAGCGTCGTTGTCGTGGCTTGTCGATGCGCGCCGCCACGTCTGAGCGACTAGCGCGTCTTCTTGGCCTTCTTGCGCTGGCTTTGCCAGAGAGCCGCCACTCGATCGAGCTCGGCGAGCAGCGCGTGGTTCGACTCTACCCAGAACTGCGCGCGGCTGTTCGCACTGCCAACCCAGCACGTGACGGCGCGCGCGGCCCAGCTCTTGGGGATCGCGTCCATCATCTCTTCATCTGTGCGGTCATCGCCCGCACAGAACAGCAGATCCGCCTTCGCGTGGCGCCGCAGCAGCTCGCTCGTCGCCCGTCCCTTGGTCGCTTGCTCGTGGCGCACCTCGATCACGCGATTCCCCTTCAGCACATTGAACGGACGGCGCTTGAGCACGTCGGCGAGCAGGGTCAGCAGCTCGTTGGCCTGGAAGGCTCCGAACTCTGGATCGGCGGCGCGGTAGTGCCAGGCGATACCGCCCCGCTTGTATTCCACGCGGCTCCCGGGCGTGCGCGAGACGAAGTCCCTGAACAGCGGGTCCACTGCCTTCTTGAGCGACTCGATGCTTGGCTGTTCACGGTCGTGCCATTCACCACCGATGGGCTTCACTCCGAGCCCATGCTCGCAGACCAGCCCGATCGGCAGCTCGCCCAGCCACTCCTCCAGCACCTCCGCTGGCCGACCGCTGATTACATACAGGGTGCAGAGCTGAGAGAGCTTGTCCAGCGTCTCGAGGATGCGCGGCTCCGGGGTGGCGTTCATCGGATCATTGACGAAGCCGCGCAGGGTGCCGTCGTAGTCGAGAAGCATCAAGGGGTTCGCTGCCCCACGGATCTTCGAGGCGAGCGGCTCCGCGTCGACCCGGAGTCGCTTGAACGTCGTGCGCGCGCCCTCGGTGCCCGACTCGAGCTGGTCGAGAAAGCGCTCGGCCCAGCGCATGCTGGTGTTGTTGTCCACGAAGTCGAGCATGTTGCTGAACGCCTGGAGCCGCTTGGCCCGGGCCGGGCGTCGCTCGAGTGCGTGAGCCAGCTCCTGAGCCACCTGGTCGACGTTGTAAGGGTTCACCAGGCGAGCACCGGGGAGGCAGTGCGCGGCGCCCGCGAACTCGCTGAGGATCAGCGTCCCGCCTTGCTCTCGGCGTGCGGCGACGTACTCGAGCGCGACCAGGTTCATGCCGTCGCGAATCGGCGTGACCAGCGCCACGTCCGCTGCCTGGTAGAGGCCTGCCAGGCGCGCGCGAGAGTACGCCTGATTCACGTAGACGACCGGTGTGTGAGACGCAGAACCGAAGCGTCCGTTGACCCGGCCCACCAGCTCGTCGACCTCGCGCTTCAGGGTCTGGTACTCCTGTACGCCCATGCGCGAAGGCGCCGCGATCTGGATCAGCACGACCTTGTCCCGGAGCTTGGGGTGCCGGGCGAGCAGCTCTTCGAAGGCTCTGAGCTTCTCCGGGATCCCCTTGGTGTAGTCCAGTCGGTCGACACCCGTGACGATGTGCTTACCCTGGTAGGTCGAGTGCAGGCGCTCCAGCTCGCTCTGTGCCTCCTCCGTCTGACAGAGATCGCGTACTTCCTCCGGGTCGATGCCGATGGGCAGCATGCCCAGCTTCACACGATGGGAGGACAGCCGGATGGAGTTCGGGTCGCTCTCGACGCCGAGCACGCGCAAGCAAGCCGCACGGAAATGACTGACGTACTCGTAGCTGTGGAACCCGAGGAGATCGGCACCGAGGAGCCCGGTCAAGATCTCCTCTCGCACCGCCAGTGAACGGTACGTCTGTGCGGCGGGGAACGGGATGTGGAGAAAGAACCCGATCGGGCAATCGAGACCGCGGCGCCGTAGGAGCTCCGGCACCAGCGCGAGCTGGTAGTCGTGGACCCAGACGACGTCTCCGGGACCGGCCTGCTCGAGGATGGCGTCCGCGAACTGCTCGTTCACCTTCTGATAAGCGCGCCAGGCGGAGCGATCGAAGTGAATTCGCTCGTTCAGGGCGTGGAACAGTGGCCACAGAACCTGATTGCTGAAGCCCTCGTAGAAGCCGGAGATGTCGCTCTTCGCGATGAAGACCGGCGCAGAGCCGTGGCGGCTGAGCTCCCGGCTGACCGCGGCGCGCTCCGCCTCTGGTACATGGGTGCCGGGCCAGCCGAGCCAGGTAAACGGCCGCTGTTCGGACACGGATTTCAGCGCGGTGACGAGGCCACCGGTGCTAGCGTGCACCGTCCAGCCGTCGGCTCGTCGGGCCATCGTTACCGGCAAGCGAGCCGACGCGACGATTAGCTTGGCCTTGGTCATGAACTGTCGCTTATGTCATACGGCGGTCTTTGCGCGCAACCGAGGCTCAGCTCCTCGAGTGTGACGTTCGTGGGCCGTCGTTCGATCGTCCCTCCCCCCCTTGAACGCTCGTCGCACCCGCGACCTCAAGCGAGACCGCCACGCACCGAGATCCCCCGTGAAGCACGCACTGATTGGCAACTGCAGCTACCAGGCCTTGATCGACGATCGTGGGTCCGTGACCTGGCTCTGCTGGCCCCGTTTCGATTCCAGCTTCGTGTTCGGCTCGATCCTCGACTCGAAGCGCGGCGGGGAGTTCCGGGTACGACCTCGTGAGAGCGAGTTCGAGACGGAGCAGGACTACCTCCCGAACACCAACATCCTGCGCACCGTCTTCAGCTCGGAGGCTGGCCGCTTCGAGCTGATCGACTTCGCGCCGCGCTACAAGCAGTACGACCGCTCGTTCAAGCCGAACATGCTGGTCAGGCGGCTGCGCCCCCTCGAGGGGCGCCCGAGCGTCCGCGTCTCCTGCCGACCGGTATACGACTATGGCGCGCTCGAACCCCAGTCCTACGTCGCTAGCAACCACGTGCAGTGGCAACGCGGACGGGGGCCCGCTGCGACTGACCACCAACGTTCCCCGCCTACCTGCTCGAGGAGCGACCTTCCTGCTCACGGCAGGATCGCCTACGTGGTGCTGACCTGGGGCAACCTGCTGGAAGCGTCGCTGGAAGAGACCCGCGAATCCTTCCTCGCTCGCACCCGGAAGTACTGGGAGACCTGGGTCAAGCACACGAACTCCGCCCGGATCTTCCAGCGCGAGGCGATCCGCCCGGCGCTGGCGCTCAAGCTCCACCAGTACGAGGACACCGGGGCGATCACGGCGGCGACCACCACCAGCATCCCGGAGCACTCCGGCTCCGGGCGCAACTGGGACTACCGCTACTGCTGGCTCCGCGACACCTACTTCACGCTGCACGCCATGCGGCGCCTCGGCCATTTCGAGGAGATGGAGCGCTTCGTCTCCTTCGCCCAGAACCTCGCCGAGGGCAGCGAGACGCTGCAACCAGTCTACGGCATCAGCGGCGAATCCCGCCTGTCGGAGCGCACGCTGGATCACCTGGCGGGCTACCTTGACGCGAACCCGCCCGTCCGCTGCGGAAACGCCGCGTACCTCCAGGTTCAGAACGATGTCTACGGCGAGATCATCGCTGCCGTGGCGCCCCAGTTCCTGGACCTGCGCTTCGACACCCACAACAACGCCCACGCGGCGACGCTGGTGCATCGGCTGCTGGGCTACATCGAACACACCATGGAGCTCCCAGACGCAGGCATCTGGGAGTACCGCGCGGAACCCGAAGTGCACACCTTTCCGCTGCTCTTCCACTGGACCGGCGCTGCGCTGGCGGCGCGGATCGGCAAGGCAATCTCGGACCCGAGCCTCGAGGGAAAGGCGCTGGGACTCGTAGCCCGTGCGCGCTCCATCATCGAGGAGCAGTGCTATCGCCCCGACTTGGGCATCTACGCCGAGAGCACGAACCCCCGAAACAACAACGCCGACGCCTCGCTCTTCATGATGGTGAACCTCGGCTACTTGTCCCGCGGGAACCCGCGCGCCGAGCGCCACGTGCGAGAACTGCACAAGAAGCTCAGCGTCGATCGCTACCTGATGAAGCGCTACAACCACTTCGATGGCATCGGCGAGACCCACGGCACCTTCACGGTCTGCGGCTTCTGGGCGGCGGAGGCGCTCGCTCGTCTTGGCTACCGCGAGGAAGCCATTGAAGCCTGCGAGCAGCTGATCAAGCACGCCAACCACGTGGGGCTGTTCAGCGAGGACATCGACCCGAAGACCGGGGAGCAGTGGGGCAACTTCCCTCAGACCTACTCACACGTCGGCCTGATCAACGCGGCCTTCGCCATCCGTCAGAGCGCTCTCGACCTGCTCGGCTGAAGACACCTCACTCGTGGATGTTGACCGTCGTGCCCTCACCCATGTCGGTTCCGATGTTGATGCCGTGCCAGTTCTCGGGCAGCGGTGGATCCGTCCAGTTGAACACGACGCGCGCGTCGATGGGGGCGAGGTTGACGCAGCCATGGCTGCGGGGGATGCCGAAGACGTCGTGCCAGTAGGCGCCGTGGAGCGCGTAGCCAGCAGCGAAATACTGGATCCAAGGCACGTCTCGCAGCTCGAACCCACCCGCGCCACGACGTCGAGTGACGCCGTACTCGGGGTGGCGCCCCTTGTGGATGTTGGCGAGGCGTCGCTGGTCCTCCGACGATAGCTTCGTGCCGTCCTTCTCGGCCTTCTTCAGGCGCGCGATCGTGGCGCGGGTCTCGGCGTCGTACTTGGGACCACTACCGCCACCGGCCTTCTTGCCGCCGGCGACGCTGGAGTTCTCTTCGGAGTCCATGGCCGCAGCGATGTGCTTGCTCTGCAGGCGGAAAACCCCGGTCGGGGTTGCGTTGGTGGTCTTCGGGTCCCCGAAGCGAGGCCGACCGGTGGACACCAGCGTCGCATACCAGGCGCGCTTGCCCTCCCACAGTACCAGCGTCTGTTGCCCCAGGGAAACATCGACCCACTTCTCACCCTTCTCGGCGGCCTCCGGCCACTCCGGGGGCGGCGCGACGATGCCAATGTCGTTGGCCCTGAGCCAGCGGGTCTTGTCCTTCAGCGTCTGGTAGTAACGCTTGCCAGCCTTGATCCGTGCCTTCCCGGTGATGGGGACGATGGCACGCCGGGGCAAGGTGCCCATCTTGCGCACTTCGTCTTTGCCCTTCAGCAGCTGATAGGTGACGGAGTCTCGCTTGACGATGAACGCGAAGGGGACCGGCATGCCCGGAGTCAGCTCGACGCCATGCCAGGGTGAGCCGGTGTCTGGCTTGACCTTGGTGGTCGGGATCAGGCGCATGTCCACGGTGACCGCGAAGCCACGGGTCAGGTCCTCGTCCTTGGCGATGAAGGAATCGACGAAGGACAGGCCCGTCTTGCGCCGCACGCGGTCGGCAAAGATCGCATAGTCAGGCACCTCGAAGCCAGAGACGTTGGGGATCTTCCGACCGTCCTCTAGCCACCAGGGTGGCCCAGGATCGTTCGGATCTCCGCCGAACAGCTCGACGCGAGACAACTCGGTGGACAGCTTGAAGCCCTTCGGGTGCTCCAGGCCTGGAGCCGCAATTCCCCGGGGATCCAACGGGACGTCGTTCGCCCCGAGCTCGACCTTCTGGACCTCCGCGGCGTGCTCGGCGAACCATTTGAGGTGGTCTTCCAAGCCGAACTCGCTGTCAATCTGCTGCTTCTTGCTCGGCACCTTGAGGTACTGGGGTGCTGTCGCGCGGACGAAGCCGTAGGAGTACGGCATCGGTTTGTCCAGGTGAGCGCGACGCTTCGTGGCCTTGACCAACGGGTCGTCGAGGTTGGTCGTCGCGTCCTCGGTGCAGACGTACCCCATCGGGTAGATGTGGTACCAGTCCCCCTTGCACTCACCGACCTTGTCCTTGGTGGGTTCGGGGTCGCGCTTCACTTGCGCGCCGAGGCGGAGGTAGCCGAGGCGGCGGGACTCCTTGTGGGGTCGCGCGTACACGATGGTGGCGATCTGGGTCGCGGCGATCATCGCCGCGTCCTGAGGCGCCTGGGTGTCCAGCTCGCCATGGTCCACGACCATCGTCGAGAGGGAGGCGGGCACGGCGCTGGGGGCTGCCGAGGCGCTCGCCCCGGCGGGCGTCTCGGCGCCTTTCTCCGCGGCGGCCTTGTCCTTGCAGCCGGGGACCAGCGTGAGCGAAGCGATGCAGAGCGTGATGGCCCGTCCAGTCACGCCCCGTGTTTAGCGGCTGTGCGTGTCAGATCAAGCCCCTGCCTCAAATCGACGCTTCCGGCTCAGCCGCTCGGCGGCTCCTCGAAGGGGCTGCTGCTGAACAGCTCACCAGGCAGCTCGCGGCCGTCCACTTCCACGTCCTTGGCCCCCTCGGGTAGCTCAGGCAGCTCATCCAGATCGTAGCCTGGGCCCACCCAGAACACCTCGGGCACCGGTCGGTAGCTGCTGTTGTAGGAGCGCTCCTCGTGGGTGCCTTCGGGCGTGGTGATCTTGACCCAGCTGACCACGTCGTAGCCCTTGTGTCCGCGCTGACGCTTGACGCGCTTGCCCGGCTTGAGCCAGGGCTTGGTGGTGATGCGACGATAGAAGTCGTACGCGCGAGAGACGCCGTACTTGTACTCGACCTTCGGAGCGTCACGCCCCAGCAGTTCGACCTTGAGGTAGCCAGGGCTCGGGATGAACGCGTGGACGATGATGGGCGTGTCGTAGGGGTTGCGCACCTTGAGATCGACTTCCCCGTAGATCACCGTCGCGTCCAGACCCATGGGAGCGTAGCCGCTCGGACGGCTGTGGCTGCGTCGGTCCACGACGTCGAGGGCGCCATAGACGGCCGCCGCGTGGAGCGTGGACGCAACCTGACAGGTCCCCCCGCCGACTCCCGGGGTCAGCTCGTCGTCGAGGATCACCGGCGCCCAGGTGAAGCCCCGAGCCAGCGTCCGATCACCGACGCGATCGTTGAAGCTGAGCGTCTGGCCCGGTGCGATCACGACGCCATTCAGTAGCTCGGCGCCACGCTCGATGTTCAGCGAGCGACCCTCGCCCGTGCCTGCAAACTTGGTCTGAAATTCGCCCAGCACCTTGCTCACGTCGATGTCCGCGAGCATGTCGAGGGTGACCTGCGGAGGCGTCGACCGAACCTCGAGCCCCAGCACTTCGTACTCGTCGAACTCTTGCCCTGCGGTAATGCTGGAGACGGTGCGCGGGATGTTCAGCGTGCGACCGGGCGTGTCATGGATCTTCTGATGGTTC
>JAWKRF010000033.1:0-87246 GCA_041389745.1 Polyangiaceae bacterium | reverse complement strand
ACCGGTTGCGGGCGCGGATGCACGTCCCCGCCGACGCTGCCGAGCCTGCTGCGAGCGCGCGTGTCGAACCGACCGAGGCGACGGTCAGCGACATCCTCCAGCGCGTGCACCGCACGGAGTTCCCGAAGGTTGGGGTGGTGAATCTGGGCGTGGCAGCCGAGGCGGCGCTGCTCGCGAGCCAACCCGAGCGGGCGCTGGAGCTCGTGGACGAAGCAATCGAGCTGGCCCTGGAGCTAGACCTCGGCGTGGCGCTGGGGTCGACCCGCGCGGGTCGTTGCGACGTGCTCTGCGTGCTCGGGCGTCGCGACGAGCTGCGCCAGGAAGCCGAACGCTTGATGGCCGTCGGGGATCAGCTCGGGTCTCTGCGAACTCAGCTGGACGCGGAGTTCTTCGCCGCCATCGCCTCGAGTGAGCAACCCGACATCGCGCTCTGGGGGCGACTCGCCGGTCAAACGACCGTGGCGCCAGTGACGGGGCGCCGCGTGCGGGCGCTGCTCGGCACCGAGGTCCTCCTGGACGCCTACGATCGCCTGATCGTGGATGCGGTGCGCCGGCTCCAGCGCGTCGAGCGTATCCGTGTGGTCTCTCGCGACCAGAACATCCCCTGGGAGCGTGCGTGGGGGATGCTCGCGGCGTCGCTGCTCGTCAGCTTGCCAGACGCGCGCCAGGTCGACCTCGGCAAGCGGGAGCTGCTGTGGCGCCTGCTCAGCGTGCTGGTGAACCATGGCGGCCGCGCGAGCAAGGAACAGCTGGTGCTCGAGGCCTGGGGAGAGCGTGAGTACCATCCCCTGCGCCACGACAATCGCCTCCAGGCCGCAGTGCGCAAGCTGCGCCGCGCGATCGAGGACGACCCGAGCAAGCCGACCCGCTTCATCACGACCGAGGATGGTTATTGCCTCGGGGATCCATTGATCTGGCTGGGTTGAGCAGCGCCGTCGTCGTTCGAGGAAGTGTCCTCTCCTGACCGTGCGCCGCCGGACTCCGACGCGTCGCCGGAATCGTCGAGCGCAGTAGCGATTTGCGTGTTCGAGGGTCGCTCGCCACGTGCTAGGTCAGTGCCATGGACTGGAAGCTCCTGGGGTCGACGTTCGCAGCGGTATTTCTCGCAGAGCTCGGAGACAAGACACAGCTCGCCACGATGGCGCTCGCCAGTGGTGGGCGATCGCGCTGGGCCGTGTTCCTCGGTTCTGCGCTGGCGCTGGTCGCAACGAGCGCGCTGGCGGTCCTCGCAGGCGATCTGGTCGCGCGCTACGTCTCCCCGCTGTGGCTTCGCCGCGGCGCGGGCGCTCTCTTCTTGGTCCTGGGCTTGTTGTTCTTGCTCCGTCGCGAGGGTTGAGTTGCCGTAGTTCGCGACGAAACCTGCCGGCCACTTGCGGCCTCAAGCCCTGCTGATGGTGCTGCAGCGCTAGTGGTGCTGCAGCGCTAGTGGTGCTGCAGCGCTAATGGTGCTGCAGCATGCTCAGCAGCCACACGATTTGCACTACACATACCAGCGTCACGATGGTCGCTTCTGCGAGCCGACCGGCGCGGCCGATGCTCAGCGCGCGACCACTCGAGCCGACCAGATCGAGGTGGGCCACGCCAGCTTCGGTCCCCGCGATGCTGCCCGAAGTCTCGGATGACGCGTGCGCTGCTTCGAACTCGGCGTGCAGTCGCGCTCGCATACGCTGAACGTCCGACGCAGGGAGATCGAAGGCGGGGAGCGCGGCGCACAGCGCGACCAGCGGATCCTGTCCTTGGTCGACGCCCCGCCCGAGCGCGACCAGGAAGGGGTCCTCGGTCTCGGCGGTCGCCGGCGCTTCCGCTCCGCGCTCGTTCGGGTCGCTCATGCCGTCTGCTCCAACAACGCCAGCAGCCGCGCGCGCGCCCGGCTCAGACGCTTGCGGACCACTTCGGCGCTCAAGCCAAGTGTGCGCGCCAACTCGCTCGGCGTCGACCCCGATACGCCAACGCTCAGCAACAGCTCTCGCTCGTCCTCGCTGAGCTGAGCCAGGGCCAGCTCGACGCGGCGCCCCGTCTGCGACGTCGCGAGTCGCGCGAATGGCGTCTCCGGTCTCGTCAAGCTCTCCGCCACGCTCGTGTCGCTGGTCAGCGCACGGTGCAAGCGTCGCCAGCGGAAGTGATCTCGCGCGAGGTTCCGCGCGACCGTGAAGAGCCAGGCGTCGAGGCGCGTATCCGGCGCGAGCCTTGGCGCGGACCGTGCCAGGCGAATGAACGTCTCCTGGGTCAGGTCTTCAGCCAGCGCGGTGTCTCGGGTCATGCGCACGAGCAACGAGAACACCCGCGGCCTCAGGACATCGAAGGCTCGATCGAGCGCCTCGCGCCTGCCTGCGCGCAGGCCGGCGACCAGGACTCGGAGTTCATCGCTGTGCTCTGCGGCGGACACTGGATTCGGTGTTGCGGTCCCGGGGTTTGTGGGGGGGGAGAGAACCGCGGCGGGCCCGCAGCAGACACCACCACACGGCAAAAAGGTCCGGAAAAGTGCTCGCTGCTGAAAAACCGCCATCGACGGTCACGCTCGGGGCTCTGCTGCGTTGGGAAGTGTAGCGAGGCAGGGCGAGCCTGGATTCGCGGCTGAGACACAGGAGGCAAACGATGGTCGATTTTTTCCGTGCGGGTGGTTGGGGTATGTGGGTGGTCTTGGTGCTGAGCGTCGCTGCACTGGTCAACGCCGTGCTGTTCAGTCTCGAGCCCTCGGAGAAGCGCATGGTGCTCATCCGATCGCTGAGCACGGCGACGTGCTTCGCCAGTGTGACGGCCATGGCCATGGATCTGTCGACCGTGTTCTACTACGTCTCTGGCCTGAAGGACTGGGACGGTTCCGCAAGGATACCGATGGAAGGTTACGGCGAGAGCCTCTCCCCCATCACCTTCGGTGCAGGCATGCTGACGTTGGTCTGGATGGTGGTGGCGGTTGGCGTCCGGCGCAGTCGACGCGAAGTGGAGCCGGTCGCTGCCGAGTGACTCGAGAGCGCGACTCTCCCCCGAAGAGAAGGACGAACTGCTCGAGCGAGGCCCTGACGAGTGCCTCGCTCGTGCGTCCGAGGCTCGTCTCGACTGGGCCTCAGACGTGGGCGCGGCGGAGGCGTAGCGCGTTGCTGATCACGCTCACCGAACTCAGGCTCATCGCAGCACCTGCGAGCATCGGCGACAGCAGCAGACCGAAGAACGGGAACAGAACACCCGCGGCGAGCGGCACCCCGATGCTGTTGTAGCCGAAGGCGAACCACAGGTTCTGGCGGATGTTGCGCCGGGTGAGCTTCGAGAGGGCGATGGCGCGCTGGATGGCCGAGAGATCACTGCGTACCAGCGTCACGCCGGCGCTCTCGATCGCCACGCCCGTTCCGGTGCCCATGGCGATGCCAACGTTCGCCTTGGCCAGGGCTGGCGCGTCGTTCACGCCGTCGCCCGCCATCGCGACCACTCGACCCGAGTCCTGCAGCTCCCCGACCACACGTTGCTTGTCTTCGGGCTTTGCTTCCGCGTGGACCTCGTCGATACCCAGGCGCTCGGCCACCGCGAGAGCGGTGCGCTGGTTGTCGCCGGTGAGCATGACCACGCGCACGCCGCTGGCTTGTAGACCGCGGATCGCCGCGAGCGAGCTCTGCTTGATCGGATCTTCCACCAACAGGACACCCGCGGCGCGGCTGCATCGGCTGCGACGAACAGTGCTCCGCGACCATCGGCCTGCTTGCCTACTGCGCTCCACCAGCGGTGCAGGGTCGATACCGTGCTCCTGGAGAAATCGGCGCTCCCCACCAGCACCTCTCGTCCGCCCACGACGCCGGAAGTCCGCGGCCAAGAGTAGCGGCGAAGGCATGAGCGTCCAGCAGTTCGAGGCCACGCTCTTCCGCCGCCGAGGCACCGCCCGCGCGCGAGGTGCTCGCTCTCCCCACTCAGGCTCGCCGCCAAGCGCAGCACCTCCTGATCGCCGAACCCGTCGAGCGTCTCCGAGATCAGTCAGGCAGGGCTTGCCCTCGGTCCGGCGTGCCTGTCTTGTCGACGACCAGCGTATTCTGCGCCAGGCGGCTATTTCGAGGGACTCCGCGTTCTTGAACAGCACACCGAGGTGGGCACCGCGGCCCATGGCGACGGTGATCGACGTGGGAGTGGCGAGTCCAAGCGCGCACGGGCAAGCGATGATGAGCACCGCCACCGCGTTGACGATGGCGTGGGTGAAGCGAGGGTCCGGGCCAAACAGCAACCAGACGGCGAAAGGTCACGGCGCTGATCCCACGACGCCGGGCACGAACCGCACACAGCGACGGAGTCTGCCAGCTTCTGACTGGGAGCGCGGCTGCGCGGGCGTCGCCGACCAACTGGACGATGCGACTGAGCAGTGTCTCCGAGCCCACCGCCGTGGCCTCGATGACGAGCGCTCCTTGGCCGTTCAGGGTGCCTGCGACGACGCTATCGCCGGCCGTCTTGGTCACCGGGATTGGCTCCCCGGTCAGCATCGGCCCGTCGATCTGGCTCCTTCCGCTCTGCACGCTGCCGTCGACGGGGAGCTTCTCCCCCGGGCGCACGCGCAGCAGATCACCATGCTGGATCTCGGTGATCGCGACCTCTTCGTCCTGACCACTCGGCGCGATGCGGATCGCCGTGCTCGGAGCGGCGTCGAGCAACTCGCGGATCGCGGCGCCGGTGCGCTGACGTGCGCGCAACTCCAGTACCTGCCCCAGGAGGACGGGCTGATGATCACCGCGGCCGACTCGATGCAGACCGGCAGCATCCCGTGCTCGTCCCTCAGCGAGGAAGGAAAGAGCGAGGGGGCGACGGTCGCCAGCGCGCTGAACACGAACGCGGAACCCGTGCCCAGGGCGATCAGCGTGAACATGTTGAGGTGTCGTGACGACACGCTCTGCCAACCGCGCTTGAAGAACGGAGCTCCCGCCCAGAGCACGACCGGTGCTGCCAGTACCAGCTGAAGCCATGGGGAAAATACGCCTGGGGCCGAGTGGACGAGGCTGGGGAGCAGCATCGGTCCCATCGCCAGTGCGAGCAGAGGGACGGAGAAGATCAGGCTGACCCAGAAGCGCCTGCGCATGTCGACGAGCTCCGGGTCCTCCTCGTCGCTCAAGGTGAAGTTGACAGGCTCGAGAGCCATGCCGCATTTGGGACAGGTGCCAGGTCCGATCTGTCGCACCTCCGGGTGCATCGGACAGATGTGCTCGATCTCCGTCAGACGGGCAGCTTCCGCAGCGGACCTGGGCTTGTGAGGAGCCTGGTGACAGCAGTGCCCCGCGGAATCATGCCGCGGAGCCCCGGGATCCGCGCCCGCGGCCTCCTGGCGGCCGCTCGACGGAGCCATCGCCTCGTGATGGCAAGCGCCCGAGTCCCGCCGCGCCTCTGGTGCGTGCTTCGGTTCGTGACGCTGCGGCTCGAGCTCGTGCTTGCAGCAGCCGCTTGCCTGGGGGCGGCTCTCGCGGCCGTTGCGGGGAGGGGGCTCGATGCCGTGGGACCTTTCCTTGCAGCATGGCTTGGTCGTGGCCTCTGCTGGCTCTGTGGTGGGGGAAGGGGGCGGATTCGGGTGCTTCACGTTCATGACAAGCCATCCACTCGTGGGATTCTGTTCGGCTCGATGAGCCCAAGTCTCGGGATCGACGTCTTCCAGGGCTCGGGCGGGGCTGCGGGTCACGGCTCGCTCAGGCGCAGGAGGCACGCTCAGCATGCATCAGCGAATCAACCTGACAATGGCCGGAGTAGCCCGTATGAAACAACGGGGTTGGAGATTCTTGGCCCTGACCCTGTTCGTGAGTCCGGCCCAAGAGAGGTGCGCAAGTGCTCGGAAATATGGAATTAGTTGGAATGTGCTTCGGTAGCCCGAGGCCGCCGGCTGGCTGTCGCCGCCCGCAGGGCCCAGGCCAGGGCCGGAGCCACTGGCCGCGGGCCGCCTCCCTGCCTTGTTGCCGTGCGGAATCGGTAACCGGATTGCAGCCTTGCGGTCCGTGCGCTTGGGTCCGTGCGCTTGGGTCGACGAGCCGCTAGATTCTCGATCTCGCGCAGGTCGTCCACCACGAGCCGCGCATCGACCGTTGCTCTCCGCGTATGCACGCTCCTCCTCGTCTACTCGCTCCCGTTGCCTTGGCCTGTGCCGCCCTGCTTGGCGCCTGCGAGGGCGCCGAGCACGCGGGCTCCGGTGGGAGCGTCGCCATCGCCGGTAGCTCGGCAGGTGGAGCCGCCGGCGCTGCCGGGGGTGCAGGCGGGCAGGCCGCGGGGGGCACAGGCGTCGGCGGCCAGTCCGCGGGAGGCGGCGGAGCAGGTTACGACGGCCCTCGGCTGCTCTCCGAGACGGGGCTCTACTCGAATATCGCCACACGGCAACTGGCGAGCGGCGTCCAGGGCTACGGCGTTCGGTATCCGCTGTGGTCCGACGGCAGCGTGAAGACACGCTACGTTTGGTTGCCTCCCGGAGCCCAGATCGACACCTCGGATGCCGATCACTGGGACTTTCCCGTCGGCACCAAGGCCTGGAAGCAGTTCGAACGGAGCGGGAAGCTGATCGAGACTCGACTCGTCGAGAAGACGGCGGACGGCTTCGAGGCGGTAGCCTACGAGTGGCGTGCCGACGGGAGCGATGCTGACGTGCGTCCCGAGGGAGTCGAGAACGTCGCGGGAACCAGCCACGACGTCCCCTCCCAAGGCCAGTGCCTCGAGTGTCACACCAACTCCCACGACTACTTCCTGGGACTCACCGTGGTGCAGCTCTCGACGTCAGTCACCGACTCCGAACTCCAGCGGATGGCGCTCCGAGGTTGGTTCAGCGCTCCGATGTCGGTGTATCAGGCGCCGGGCACCCCGGAGCAGGCAGCGGGCCTGGGGTATCTCCACGGAAACTGCGGGCACTGCCACCGTGTGGAGCACCCGATCGGCCGGAAACTCGGCTTGCAGCTGCTCTTGCGCAGCGGCGACCAGGACTTCGAGTCGACGGGGTTCGCGGTGTCGACCCCCAACGCCCCGGCGAAGCACGTGATCGGGGGCACTGCGGTGATCGTCACTCCGGGTGAGCCGAGCCAGAGTCAGCTCTGGGTGCGCAGCGGCCTGCGGGACCTCGAGGGCATGCCCCCACTCGGCACCGAGCAGGTGAATCCGTCGGGTCAAGACGCGATCGCTGCGTTGATTCGTTCCCTCGAGCCCTAGCGCTGGGTCGGCCGGTCCAGGTGGCGGTTTTCGCCACCCGGATGTGGCGTAACTGCAATGCCTCCCGACGCAGCCGTCGCGCGCGCGCAGCAAGGGGTGGTGCACCGCGTGCTGGAACCAGAAAGAGCCCGTGGATTCGGGGAGCTCACGCGCTAAAGACTCCACAGAATCGAATTGCCGCGGATCTCAGACCGGGCGATGGAAGGCATCCGCGCGGTAGCGAACGATCTCCTTGCAGTGGTGAGTCAAAAGGCGTGGTACTCTCCAACGTCCGAGCCTGATGAGCACCCAGCTGACCTCCACTGCCTCCTTCTCCGCCGAGTCTGAACGCCGCGTAAGGGTGTCGGAGTCAGAGGGGAGCAGTTCGGTGCGCGCGCAGCGCGCCACGGTGTTGATCGTCGATGACAACCCAGGGGATCGCGAGCTCTACTCCGAGCTGATCGCCGACCTGCAGCTGCGGATCCGAGAGGCCGCCAGCGCGGGCGAAGCGCTGGTCGAGTGTGCGCGCGAGTTGCCGAGTTGCGCGATCATCGACTACGGCCTTCCGGGAACCGACGG
Organism: Polyangiaceae bacterium; assembly: GCA_041389745.1. Taxonomy (GTDB): domain Bacteria; phylum Myxococcota_A; class Polyangia; order Polyangiales; family Polyangiaceae; genus JAHBVY01. The sequence continues at coordinate 79,548 of JAWKRF010000033.1, read as the reverse complement.
CATCGAGCTGGTGCGGAACCTGCGAGAGCGCTATCCGTCGTCGGATCTGCCGCTGATCGTGTTGACGGGACGAGGGGACGAGGGGCTCGCCGTTTCCGCAATGAAAGCTGGTGCCTCGGATTACCTCTCCAAGCAACAGGCGCTGGTTGGTGCCGAGCTGGCTCGCGTGATCGGCTTGGCGCTGGAGCGCGCTCACAGCCTGCGCCTGGAGCAGCGCCTCGAGCAGTCGGAGCGCCTCGCGGCGCTGGGACAGCTCGCCGCAGGCGTCGCCCACGAGATCAACAACCCAGCGAACTTCGTGCTAGTCAACCTCGGCCAGCTCGAGGAGCGCCTCGCCAGTCAGGCAGACGACGAGGACGGGCGCGAGCTGCTCGCGCTGTGCAAGGACAGCCTCGAGGGTGTGCGGCGCATCGCGGACATCGTACGTGAGATGCATCGCTTCTCGCGGCTGCGTCCTCTCGACCCGCAGCCGCTGCAGCTCGAGGAGGTCGTTTCCGCGGCGATACGTTTGCTGGCGGGGACGATGCGCTTGCACGCGGAGGTGGAGACGCGCTTCGAGTTCTCGCAGGAGGTCACCGCCGACCGTAGCAAGCTGCTCCAGATCCTGGTGAACCTGCTGGACAACGCCGCGAAGGCGGTGAGTTCTCATGGTAAGGTGCGGATCACCACCCGAAAGCTCGAGGGGCGCGTCCAGGTGCGAGTCGAGGACTCCGGGCCTGGGATCCCTCAGGAAATGCGCGAACGGGTGTTCGAGCCGTTCTTCACCTCGCGCACGGCCGGGCTCGGCCTCGGACTCGCGCTGTGCCGAGAGTACGTGCGGCGTCACTCGGGGCAGCTCTGGGTGGAAGAGTCGAGCCTCGGAGGAGCGTGCTTCGTGCTGGAGCTGCCACTCGAGACCGCGATCTCCGTGGCGCGACCGGAGCCCAAGCAGGCGGGTGAGCAGCCCAGCGAGGACCGCCGCGTGCGCCTCCTGCTGGTGGACGACGAGCCCCAGATCCTACGCGCCTTCAAGCGGGCTCTGAGCCAGCACTGTGAGATCGAGGTGGCGTCGAGCGTCGAGCAGGCGAAGCCCCTGCTGCGAGACGATGGTTTCGACGCAGTGGTCTGCGACATCAGCATGCCGGGGCTTGGTGGTGTTGACCTCTATCAATGGTTGCTTCAGCACCACCCGCGTCTCGCGCGCCGTACGCTCTTTTGCAGCGGTGGTATCCTGTCGCCCGAGAGCGAACGTGAGGTCGTCGCATCGGAGCGCGTGCTGTTGCAGAAGCCCATCGAGCCGCTCGCGATGCTCCATGCCGTGCGGATTGCCATTGAAGCCGATCAGGACGGCTGAGGAGCGCGGCGAGGTCCTGTCGCGCATCCGAAGGCTCAGTGGCAGGCCATGACGCGGGTGCTGAGCTTGACGTGTTTGCAGGTGAGGCCGTCCGCGCGACACTCGCCCCAGTCTGCCTGAACTCCGCAGGTGGGCGCGGTGCCGGAGAAGCCCTGACCTTTGCAGCCGGTGAGGCTCAGAAGGCCACAGCTGACCTCGCGATCGAGGGGTGGATCGCGCTCGATCTTGCCACTGCAGTCGAAGTCGAAGAGCACCTTGGGGTTGGTGGACGCCTCGATGAAGTACTCGGTCTGGCCCTCGAATACGCGGGCGTCGTGATCGTCGCAGTCGGTCCCACCGCAGCTCGTTGCCTGCCCGCCGTCGTCGTCGCAGTCACATGGTTTGATACAAGCTCCGCTGCCTCCGCTGCCTCCAATCGTCCCTGCGCTCCCACCCACACCGGACGCGTTTCCGCTGCCGCCCGTCGCGGCGCCGGCCTCGCCCCCGCTCGCCGCCGCACCAGCGCTGCCGCTGCTCCCCCCGATTCCGCCGCTGGAGTCGGTACCTGCGACGCCGCCGCTTCCGGCGTGCTGCTGGTCGACTGCGTCTGGGAGATCGCCCGCGACCAATGAGCACGCACCTGACAGTGCGCCCAACAACACGAGCAACGCGACACGAGGCATGGTAGCTGGGACTATAGCTCTGATGCCGTCCCCCCGCTGGCAGCCTCGCGCTCGAGCCGAGATGAAATTTCGCCACATCGCCTCGCTGATGTGCTCTCTCGGCTCGATGGCGGCGCTTGGTTCATCCGCTAGCGTGGCCAGCGCTCAGACGCAGCCCCCAGCCAAGAACGCAATGGACGCTGCGGCGACCGCTTACGACGAGGGTGTCGAGGCGTTCGATCGCGCCGAGTACAAGCGCGCCGTGCTCGCCTTCTTGCGCGCAGACTCGCTGGTACCGAGCGAGGAGGCGCTCTCGAACGCGATCACCGCGGCCGTGCGAGGGGGTGAGCACCTGATGGTGACGCAGGCGGCGGAGCGCGCCATCGCGCGACCAGGAGTCGATGCGAAGCTGGCGACTCGTGCCCGGCGCGCGCTGGCCTTCGCCGGAAGCAAGCTGGCGCAGCTCGACCTGAGCTGTGAGCCGTTACCGTGCGGCATAGCTGTGGACGGCGAGGTCGTCGCTCCCGGCGAGCGCTTCGTGTTGCCAGGGAATCACGAGCTGGTGGCGATCGCGCGGGACGGGCAGCGCAATCAGAAGCAGCTCGACCTGGTGGCTGGCACGACCTACCGGGTGCTGATCCGCACGACGGACGCGGATGCGGGTGAGAAGCTCATCGAGCTGAGCAGTCAGCGCCAGCAGGCCTCCGTGAAGCCTGTGGAGGCCGGAGCCCTGGAGCGAAGGAATCGCTTCGAGACTCGTCCCAGGGACTCCTCGTCGGCAGGCTTGCCGCCGTGGACTTTCTACACCAGCGTCGCGATCAGCGTGGCGCTGGTGGGTGTGACGACCTGGAGCGGCCTGGACGCGCTGGCGGCGAAGAACGATCTCGGCAGCGCCCCCACGTCCACTGAGCGGAACGCCGCCCTGGACAAGATCCATCGCACCGACTTCCTGGTTGGAGCTAGCGCGGTCAGTGCAGCGGTCAGTCTCTATCTTGGGCTGTTCGCGGTGGACTGGGGGCAGACGCAGGCGAGCGCCGGACCAGGTTGGGTGCAGATCCGCGGGCGTTTCTAGCTGCGGCTCCGCTGCGTGCGGCTACGATCACCGGGGCGGTTCGAAGCCCCCCTGAAGTAGGGGTATGCTCCCGGCCTGGTGTCGAGGAGGAGCGAGTCGAGATGACGGGTGCCGCGTACGAGCACCTGTTCGAGCTTGGGCGAGGTGGCATGGGGTCCGCTCACCTGGCCAGAGCCATTGGCGCCGAGGGCTTCGAGCGCCTGGTCGTGATCAAGCGGCTGTTGCCTCATCTGATGGAGCACCCTGACGCGATTCGTCGGTTCCTTGGGGAAGCAAAGGTCGCGGCTGCGCTGCACCACGCCAACATCGTGGGCGTTCAACACTCGGGCCTAGACGATCAGGGCTACTACATCGTCTACGACTACGTCGAGGGGGCTGCGCTGGATGAGCTCGTCGATCGCGTGGAGCTGCGAATGAAGCAGCTCCCGATCCCGGTGATGCTGCGCGTCGCGCTTGACGCTCTGAACGGCCTCCACGCTGCGCACACGGCGCGAGATCACGCTGGCGCGCCGCTCGGCATCCTCCATCGAGACATCTCTCCGGAGAACCTCCTGGTGGGACGGGACGGCGTGACCCGCGTGCTGGACTTCGGCATCGCCAAGAGCGCCATCGCGAGCGTGACGACGGACCAGAACTACCTGGTGGGGAAGCTGATGTTCATGGCCCCGGAGTACCTCGCTCGAGGACCGGTCTCCCCCGCGCTGGACGTGTACGCCCTGGGGGTCAGCCTCTGGGCCGCGCTGACTGGAGAGTCGCCTTGGCCCGGCGCGAGCGAGGCTCAGCTGGTCACCGCGATCACCCAGGCTGGCTTGCCGCCGGTTTCGAGCAAGCGCCAGGTCCCAGCAGCCATCGACGAGCTGATCGCCAGGGCGACTGCCCGGGATCAGAGCGAGCGCTTCGCCGACGCCTTGGCCATGATCGAAGCCATCGAGGCTCTCGATCGCTCGACAGGCTGGCTCGCCACCCACCGTGACGTCGCCGCGCTCGTCGAGGAACACTGCGGCGTCGACCTGGAACGCCGACGTGGTCGCATCTCCCAGGCAAGCCGCGCCGCCGGGGCGACGCTACAAGATCCTCCCGAGAACGCTCCGTTGGTGGTCGGAGCGACAACGAACCGTGGGTCGCTGACTTCCGACGTCGGGAACGAGCAAATCCCGAGGGAAACTCAACGGCGAGAACCCACCGCACCCTTGCCGCTGGTTCAGCCGCGACGGGAGCAAGCTGAAGCCGCTGTGATCCCCCTCGACCGGAGCCGCTGGTGGCTCGGTGCGCTCGTTTTTTCCGTGATCGCCCTGGGCGCGTCCGGGGCCCTTTGGTTCGGTCGAGACACCAGCGCGGCGGCCGAGCCCACGCTCGAGGCATCGGCGCAGCCCGTCGCGGCGACCGCCTCGGGGCAAGCGGCCGCGCCGCTGGAGACTGTACCGCCAGCGGATGCGCCGGCCGCGTCGGTCCTGGTGGGATCTCCAGCGACTCCCCCGACGGTCTCCCCCCCGCCGCCGCCCGCGCCCACGATGACCAGCTTGCCGTCCGCGACCGGACGGCCGCCGCCGCCCCACGCCACCCCGGTCGGCGCGTCCGGAGGCGAGCCAGTGATCAACAAGAAGAACCCCTATCGCCAGCGCTAGACCTCCGCGCAGCGCCAGACCTCCGCGCAGCACCAGACTTCCATTCGGGTCGTGGCGACGGCTACCCCAGCGCGCTCAGAACGTGCGGGGTAGTGCGGCGCCGTCGATCTGCGCCACGTTCAGCAGCGCATCGCCCCGATGCACCAGCGCCTGTTGCAGGCGGCCGATGATGATCCCCTCGAGCTTGCTCTTGACCTGATACTCGCGTTTCCCTGAGGCATCGAAGATCGTCGCTACCGCCTGGCCCCGGTGCACGCGCTGCCCGAGCTCTACCTGGAGGTCGCAGAAGCCGGCCTGGCGCGCGCGGATCCAGCTGCTCTTGCGCGCCTCGACGGGTTCGAGCTGCAGCTCCGGGTAGGCGTGCTCGAGCATGCCCAGGCTCGCGAATACACGCAGCACACCGCGGGCACCGACCTCGATCGCAGCGCGGTCGAAGCGATGCGCTTCGCCCCCCTCGTAGAGCAGGACGGGGACTCCAAGCTCTCGACCGGCGGCGCGCAGGGAGCCATCGCGCAGTGACGCATGGAGGATCACTGGCGCGCCGAACGCCCGCGCCAGACGTCGGGTCTCGGGATCCTCGAGGTCGCAACGGATCTGCGGCAGGTTCGTGCGACCATCGGAGCCAGTGTGGAGGTCGATGCCGACGTTGGAGCGCCTCGCGACTTGCTCGATGAAGAGGTGAGCGAGCTGTGCAGCGAGCGGGCCTCGTGGCGAGCCGGGGAAGCTCCGGTTCAGGTCCCGGCGGTCCGGCAGGTAGCGCGAGGCGTTGATGATGCCGAAGACGTTCACCACGCTGACGGCGATCAAGGTACCCCGCAGCGCCCGAGGGTTGAGCTGCCTCAGCACGCTGCGGATCACTGCGAGACCGTTGAGCTCGTCGCCATGAATCGTCGAACTCACCCACACCACCGGACCGGGCTCCACGCCGTGAGCCACCGCCACGGGCAGCGACAGCTGGGTCCCCGTCGGCAGGCGGGCGACGGGCAGCTCGAGGTGTTCCAAGCTGCCGGCGGCGATCGCCTGATCCCCCAGCTCGAACGCTGGGCGCTCCGGGCGGGGCGGCGGCACGCTGGCCTTCGGTGCCACGGCGCTCGGCCTGACCGGGGCGGCGCTGGCGAGCGGGGACGAACGCCGCGGTCGCACGCTTGGTCGAGTACTCGCCACGGGAGACGACTTGCTGCTCTTCGGACTTCCCACGGCGTGATTGGGCAGCGTGACACCATCAGCGTGAGCAAGTCCAGTTGCTGGGTGTGCAAGACCTGCGCGGCAGGCCCGGTGTGGCGCGATGGCTCTGCGCAGCCGGGCCAAGCGCGTCGGTCGGCGTCCGGCTCGTGGAAACTCCAGCGAGCCCGCACGCGCGATGCGTCGGAGATCGCTCGCGATGCTCGAGGAGTTCGGCACGGCGGGTGCTAGGCCACGCGGCGAGGCGCCGTCCGGCGCTCGAGGACCCATCTTGCACATTCGACTTCCCGTCGGCATCCGCCGACAACCGAGCGACTCGTCGTGCGGCGCCACCTGCCTGCACGCCGTCTACGAGTACTTCGGCGCACCGTTGCCGCTTCGCCAGGTGGTGGAGGAAGTGCCCGAGTTGCCTCAGGGTGGAACCCTGGCGGTGACTCTTGCGCTACACGCCCTGCGCCGCGGGTTCCGCGCCAAGCTCTTCACCTACAATCTCCAGGTGTTCGACCCCACCTGGTTCGCGCCGAACGTGGACCTGGCGGAGAAGCTGCGCGCCCAGCGCTTGGCCAAGCGAAACGCGAAGCTGCGCGCGGCGACGGACCACTATCTGGAGTTCTTGGAGCTTGGGGGGGAGGTGCGCTTCGAGGAGCTGACTGGCGGCTTGCTCCGTCGTTACCTCAAGCGCGAAATACCGGTGCTCACCGGTCTGAGTTCGACCTACCTCTACCGTTCAGCGCGAGAACTGGAGGACGGCGGGGTGGACGACGTGGCGGGAGGTCCCGTGGGCCACTTCGTGGTGCTCCACGGCTATCACGCCGACGATCGCGAGGTCCATGTCGCCGACCCGTGGCACCCGAACCCTGTCTCCCCGGACCCGAACTACTGGGTCGACATCGGACGCGTCCTGAACTCCATTTTGCTTGGTATCGTGACCTACGACGCGAACCTGTTGGTGCTCGAGCCCGCAGCCAAGAAACACGAGAGCGAGCGCCGCATGGCCGTGCAGGGCAAAAGAGAGGATTCCAAGTGAAATCACTGGTGGTCGTCGATCGGAGTGACAACTGGTCCTTCGATATCCCGTCCGTGGACGTCGTTTCCGCGCGAGAATATACCACGCGCCCCGATCTGTGGGCCAAGCGCGGGCTGCGCGTGTTCAACCTGTGCCGCTCCTACCGCTACCAGAGCGCGGGCTACTACGTATCGCTCTTGGCAGCCGCCCGCGGGCACAAGCCCGTGCCGAGCATGGCCACGATCCAGGACCTGAAGAGCAACGAGGTGGTGCGCATTCGCTCCGACGAGCTCGACGACTTGATCCAGCAAGCGCTCAAGCCGATCCGCGCTACGGATTTCGTGCTGAGCATCTACTTTGGCCACAACCTCGCGAAGCGCTACGAGCGGCTCGCGGCCCACCTCTTCCGGGTGTTTCACACCCCGTTCATGCGCGCGCGCTTCGAGCGCACGGAAGAGGGGCAGTGGCGGCTCGTGCGGCTGTCCACCATCGCCGCGGCCGAGATCCCCGAGGGCCACAAGCAGTTCGTGGAGCAGGCGGCCAGGGACTACTTCGGATCGCCCAAGCGACGCCGCAGCCGCAGACCAGGACGCTTCGATCTGGCGATCCTCGTCAACCCCGAGGAGGCGGAGCCGCCGTCGAACGCCCGCGCCATCGAGCGCTTCATGCGCGCCGCGCGGCGCCATGACATCACCCCCTGGTTGGTGCAGCGGGACGAGTACGCTCGCATTGGAGAGTTCGACGCGCTGTTCATCCGCGAGACCACGAACGTCCATCACCACACCTTTCGCTTCGCGCTGAGGGCACAAGCGGAGGGCCTGGTCGTGGTCGACGACCCCGAGTCCATCCTGCGCTGCACCAACAAGGTCTACCTCGCGGAACTGATGGATCGCATCGGGGTCGGGACTCCCCGCACGCTGGTGGTCCACCGGGGCAACATCAACGAGGTGATCCCGCGCCTCGGGTTGCCTTGTATCCTGAAGCAGCCCGACAGCGCCTTCTGTCAGGGCGTGATGAAGGCGGAGACCGAAGCCGAGTTCCGTGAGATGGCGGGCCGCCTGCTGGAGAAGTCCGAGCTCATCGTGGCCCAGGAGTACACACCGACGGAGTACGACTGGCGGGTCGGGATCTTCGACGGTCAGCCGCTGTACGTCTGCAAGTACTACATGGCGCCCAAGCACTGGCAGGTCACTGCGACTTTGAAGAGCGGCCGTCGGCGCTCCGGTCGCGTGGAGTCGGTGCCGGTCGAGGAGGCACCTCGGGGCGTGGTCAAGACCGCGCTCAAGGCAGCCCGGGCCATTGGGGATGGACTCTACGGTGTCGATTTGAAGCAGCTCGGACGCCGGGTGGTGGTCATGGAGGTCAACGACAACCCGTCGATCGAGACGCCCTACGAAGACAAGCTGCTCGGAGACGCGCTCTACGATCGCATCATGGGCGTGTTCCTGAAGCGCCTCGAGGCGCGCCAGCGCGGGGTCGCGAGCGTGGGCGAGGTGAGGGGCTCATGACCGAGTTCTCCGACCGCTCTCCGGGGCTGAACCTGTTCGAAGGCTTCGGCATCGAGCTGGAGTACATGATCGTCGACCGGGCGAATCTGGCCGTGCGCCCGCTGTGCGACCGACTGTTCGAGGCCGCCACCGGGCGGGCCGAGGTCGAGGTCGATCGCGGAGCCATCAGCTGGTCGAACGAGCTGGCGCTGCACGTCGTCGAGCTGAAGACGTCGCGGCCCGCGGGCGCCCTGACCGCACTCGCCAGTAAATTCCAGGAGGAAATAGTTGCGATCGAGGCACTGCTGGCGCCGCTCGGCGCCCGCCTGATGCCGACCGCGATGCACCCGTGGATGGACCCGCTCAAGGAGACCAGGCTCTGGCCCCACGAGCAGAACGACATCTACCGCGCCTTCGATCGGCTGTTCGGCTGCAAGGGACACGGCTGGTCGAACCTCCAGAGCATGCACATCAACTTGCCCTTCCAGGGCGACGACCAGTTCGGTCGCCTCCACGCCGCGATCCGCGTGGTGTTGCCTCTGCTTCCTGCGCTCGCGGCGTCGTCTCCGGTCGTCGAGGGGAAGCTCACGGGGATCGCCGACAGTCGCCTCGAGTACTATCGACGCAACGCCAGCAGTATCCGCTCGGTCACGGGTCGGGTGATCCCCGAGGCCGTGTTCGACGAAGCTGGGTATCGGGAGCGGATTCTGGCGCCGATCGCCGCGGACCTGGTGGCGCACGGCGCAGACGACGTGCTCGAACCGGAGTGGGTCAACGCCCGCGGCGCCATCGCTCGCTTCGTGCGTGACAGCATCGAGATCCGGGTGCTCGATCTGCAGGAATGTCCAGCGCAGGATCTCGCCGTCGCCAGCCTGGTGGTCGAGTTGGTCCGCGCCCTGGTTGGCGAGCGCTGGTCGACCTATCGAGAGCAGCAGAGCTGGCAGGCGCCGGCTCTCGAGGAGATCTTCCTGGCGTGTAGCGAGCGCGGCTCCGAGGCCTACCTCGACTACCCCGACTACCTGGAGTTGTTCGGGCTGCAGAGCCCCGCGATGACGGCTCGACGGGTTTGGGGGAGGCTCGCCGAAGCGCTCCCCCTCGCCCCCGAAGTCGCTCCTGGAGTCGAGCTCCTGATCGAGCGAGGCAGCCTGGCAGAGCGCATCGTCGGCCGCCTGAGAGCGGGAACGAACCGAGCGGTGCTGGGAGACGTCTACCTGGAGCTGTGCGAGTGTCTGCGCGAAGGTCGCGCGTTTAGGTGACCGCGTGGGCGCTGCTCGTCAGCTGTGAGCACGCGAGTCGGCGAGTGCCCAGCAGCCTGGAGCCCGCATTCGCCGGAGCCAAGGCGATCCTGGATTCGCATCGCGGTTGGGATGCAGGCGCTGTGGAGGTCGCGCGCAGGCTGTCGCGCCGCTTCGCTGCGCCGCTGATTGCGGGCCGCTACTCACGCCTGGTCGTCGATCTGAACCGCAGCTCGCATCACCCCAGGCTGTTCTCCGCGTGGACCCGTGGACTGGACGAGCGCCAGCGGGGGTGGTTGCTGCGCCTCCACGCGGCTCACTGGCAGCGGGTGGCAGACCACCTGGCCGAGATCTCGAAGCAGCGCGGTCACGTCGTGCACCTGGCGGTGCACTCCTTCACGCCCGAGCTCGATGGGGAGCGGCGCAACGCCGAGATCGGCCTGCTGTACGATCCCCGGCGGCCCGGTGAGCGTCGCCTGGCAAGTCTGCTCCGGGAGCGACTCGTGGCGAGCGACTGCCGGGTGAGGCGCAACTACCCGTATCGGGGCGTCGCCGATGGCTTGCCCACTGCGCTGCGCAAGCGTCTCGGGGCTGGCTACCAGGGCCTGGAGCTGGAGCTGAATCAGGCCTTTCTGGCCCGCCTGGGCAGCGCAGCCGTGTCCGCGCGGGTGGCCGACGCGTTGCGCTTCGCGCTCGACTGACGTCGTGGTGCAGTCGCTGCGCGCCCGCGCGCGGAGTTTGCGACCGCGTCCCAGCGCCTCCGCGATTCCTGCCACGTTTCGCGCTGGATGATCGGCAACGGAGGTCCAGCTGGTTCGGCACGTCGCGTGCTTTGTCCGCCTCGAGCCTCGCGGCTCGATACGACATCAGCGTGACGAACCAATGTTACCACGGGGAATCAAGACGACGCCCCAAGGCGCGCCTCTCCGGCTCACCAACGAGCTCCACGATATGAAGAACCTAGTCATTGCCTCCACCATCGCACTGCTCGCCATGGCGTGCTCCTCGGACCCGCATCCGCCGGTTGCCCCAAGCGGAGCTTCGACCCAAGGCGTCGGCGACTCGACCCCTGCCGCGGGGCCCAAGGCCTCGGCGGAAGACGACGGCGCGCCCACTCAGCTGAGCATCGACGACAAGATCCTCAAGGCGTGTGGCATCGCCAGCTCCGAAGCTCATTTCGACTTCAACTCCGCCAACGTGAAGCAGGGCGACTATCCCGTCTTGACCAAGCTGGCCGAGTGCTTCTCGAGCGGCGCGCTGAAGGGCCGGAAGATGCTGCTGGTCGGTCACGCGGACCCGCGGGGGGACGAGGAGTACAACCTCACCTTGGGTGGCCGGCGCGCTGGCGGCGTCAAGCGCGTGCTGGTCGCGCGCAAGCTGAGCGGCTCACAGATGGAGACCTCCTCCCGCGGGGAGCTGGACGCTTCGGGCACGGACGAGGCCAGCTACGCCCTGGACCGCCGAGTCGACGTGCGACTGGGGGACTGAGCCTCGGTCTCGGATCCCTGCCAGCGCCGGTTCGTCGAGACGAATCAGCCACTCCAGCGACGTGTTTCCGCGAACGCCGCGGGTCCTTCGAGGCTCGCGGCGTTTCGCGTCTCGGGGTCGGGGGACCTCACCCCCAAACCCCTCGACGGGCGGGCTGAGAAGCCGAACACGAGGCGCTCCAAAATGTCCAGGGTCCTCTGTTACAGTTCCGGAACGTTTGGCACACGCGGTGCTACACACGGACTCGCTCAATGGCGGTAGATCAGTCTCGTTCCTGGCCTAGCTGGCTCCGAAGCGCCCGTCGTCTGGTGGCGGCGAGCGCGCTCGCGGGGTTGTGCTTCGTGCTCGCGGACGTTTGGGCACGTCACGACTGGCAGCAAGTGAACCTCGGCTGGCACCTGGGCGCGTCCACCGCCTTGTACGTGGCGTGGGGCGTGGGGGCTGGCGTGGGCCTGCTGCTCGTGGAGCTGGTGTCGGCTCAGGTTGCGCGCTTGCTGCGCAAGAGCCGCGCTGGCAACGCGCTGCGCCTCGCGCGCTGGCTGCCAGTGCTGCTGTTGATCGGCCTGGCCGGCTGGGGCGCTCACTCACTGATCACCCCCCTGGTGAGTCACGGCAAGGCCGCGCGCCTGGCGTCGTTCGCCTGGCCCGTCGGGTTCGCGCTCGGGGCCTCGGTGGTGCTTGCCCGTTGGTTGATCCTGCGCGTCGCGCGCAGTGAGAGTCCGCGTACTCCGCTGGTGTTCGCGGCGGCGTTGTTCTCGATCGCCGTGCTGGCGATGGCGCTGGACCTGACGGTGCTGATCTCCCTGTATGCCTCTCTGCATGCGTTGTTCGAGGCGACGGCCCTGCTGTCCCTGATCGGTTCCGCGTGGTGTCTACTCACGGCGCTCGAGCGAGACGCTCGCCGCGTCGCTCGGGCCCTCGATGTGATCGCCGGGCTCGCGGTCGTGAGCCTGCTTGCGTTCCCGTTCTGGCGTGCTCGGTTGTTCGACGAGCTGCGGCCCGCCTGGCGAGAGCCGGTCTATGTCGGCCGACTGATGGCTCGCGTGCAGACCGTGGAGGAGGACTTGCTTGGCGAGGAGTCGGCGGATTCACCGGGAGTGAAGCGGCTCAAGCGCAACTACGACCTGACCGTGACGTCGCAGAAACCCGAGTGGTCTGCGCCTCCAGCCCTGCCCAAGGAGACCGAGGAGGCCCTCGCTGGGCTGCGCCCGGATCCCGAGCAGCTGAACGTGCTGGTCTACTATGTCGATACCCTGCGCGCGGACATCGCGAGCGATCCGAAGGTGATGCCGAACTTCGTGCATTTCTGTGAGGAATCGCTGTGCTTCGACAACGCGTACAGCGCGGCCAGCGACACCGTCAGCACCTTGCCGGTCGTGCTCGGTGGCCGCTTCGACGGCCCGAACAAGCAAGCGCCCACCGTGCTCGGACAGGCCGAGCACTCCGGGCGCGAGACCACGTTGATCATCCCGCGTAGCGCTGGGGAGTTCCTTGGGCGCGAGCTGCCGAGCTTCAAGTTCAACCGCATGGAGACGGTGGCCGACTACAACCCGGGCGAGCAGGTCTGGGGCTACGGAGCCACCCAGCCGACCGCCGCCAAGCTCGTGGATCGCGCGATCGCGACGCTGTTCGACGGCGAGGGCCGGAGCGCGCTGCCGCTCGCGGACAACCGTGGTCTCGCTCCGTCCCGCAGCGCCGACTCGCGGCGTCCGGCCGCCGTCTTGGTGGAGCGCGCCCCCGGCGTGAGCCGTGACGCCCTGGACCGCGCCGAGCAGCCGTTCTTCGGCTGGGTCTTCAACTTCGACGTCCACAACTGGCGGGAGCTCGACGGCGCGTACGTGGACGAGCGAGCGGCGACCCTCGGGGTCGAGGACGAGGAAGACCCCATCTGGCGTTACCGGGTCGCAGCGCGCGCGGTCGACGAGGAGTTCGGCCGGCTGATGCGCGAGCTCGAGCGCCGCGGGCTCAAGGACCGGACGCTCGTCGTGATCATGGCCGATCACGGGGAGGCGCTGGGGCGCCACGGCTTCTGGGTGCACTCGACCTTCCTTTGGGAAGGGCTGGTTCACGTGCCCCTCGCGATGCGTATCCCTGGGGTAACGCCTCGCCGGGTCACGCGGCCGATCTCCCTGGCGGACGTCGCCCCCACCCTGGTGCGAGCACTCGAGCCAACCCGGTCTCTCGCCGGGTATCACGGCGAGGACCTGCTGGTGCACGCGCTGCCCAACGTCCCTGCACGTCGCCTGCCGATCTTGATGGAGGCCTGGTACAAGACCGATCGCCTCAGGATCGGTGTGATCGACTCGGAGCGACGTCTGAAGCTCGTCGTCCCCCTCGAGAGCGGCGTGCCGGAGGTCCATCGCCTGGATGACCGCGATCCCGAAGCCACCGACGTCTCGCAGCAGCAGAGCGCGGCGCTGCTGGAGATGCTGGATCAGCTGGTTGGCAGCCCGCTGTTCCCGCGTCCGGAGCCGCCGGCCAAGCCCAAGGTGGCTGCACGCTAGCGGGGGAGTTCGAGGCGAGGCGCTGGGCCTCGAGCGATCGAGTGAGCCCCCGGCGCTGCGCAAGGCGTGCACAGGTGCGCACGGCTTGCGCGGTTCAGCGGTCGCCGTTGGAGCTACAGGAGGCGGGAGCCCTCCGCTTCAAAGCGGCATCTCGTCGCCATCGTCGGCGGCACCCACGTCCAGCTCACGCACCGCGTTGGCTTCCTTGAGGCCCAGCGTGATGCAGTGGATGACTCCGCCGCGATCCACCATGGCATCTGCGGGCACGCTCACCAGCTTGCGGGGGCCGACGGCCCTGGCGAGCGCCTGGTGAGCCTTCGCCTCGAAATCGAGGGAGAGCGTCCGAAAGCTGGGGGCGAGGTAGTGGTCCCTCAGCGGCGTGCCGTTGACGTAGGAGAAGTAGCGCTTCCCGCTGACGTGCATGGGGACGCGCACCACCGCCAGCGGCTTCGCACGGCTCGCGGCGGCCTCCTGCAAGACACGGACGGTCTCGTCCAAGATCGCGGCGTCGGTTGGGTGGGTCGAAGCGTCGACCTGGCTGACCATCACGCGGTCGGGAGCCGTGAACTGAGCCATGACGTCGGCGTGGCCTGTCGTTTCGTCGAGCAAGTTGGGAAGCACTGCCAACGTGTCACAGCCCATGGTGTGGAGCAGCGCGTCCATGTCTGGGTCCTCGGGGCTGAGACCCGCGTCGCCGAGGCTGCGATCGGTGATCGCGCACAGGCCCTCTCCGTTGCCGATCACTGCGCCCCCGTCGACCTCGAGCGGCATGCTCTCCACGATGGCGGAGAAGCCAGGAGCAAGCAGCTGCGGCAGCATGTCGTCGCGGGCTCGTTCGAAGGAGTAGTGAGCGTCCAGCCAGCGCGCTTCACCTGTTGCCGTGTGGATCTGTAGCGGGCCGTAGTCCCGCACCCAAGGCGTATCCAGATCCAAGTGAATCACGTTCGCACCCAGGGAAAATAGCTGCTTTTCGTACTCGACTTCGGGCTGCTCCTCGCCGAAGAGCACGTCCATCTGCACCTCCGACGCCCCGGCAGCGACGATGGTCTCCACGGCCTCGGACCAATCGGAGTCCCAGCCGATGAGCAGCGTGCTCGGCACCTCCCAGTCGCCTCGCAGGCGCGCGGGATCCCGGGCCGCGGAGCGCTTCACGTAGCTCGGGGCCGCGGACTGTCCTGGCTCCGGCTCCGAGATCGGCGCCGAGCGTAGGGTAGGGGTGCATGCGCACCCGGTGAGGACGACGAACCAGCCAAGGCTCTTCTGCACGATCCGCGTAGTAGAGCAGTTTCCGTGCCATGCGCCAGGGGCTTTGCAGGTCGTTGCACGGGCAGCGCCGTGCACGGTTTGCCAGGGGGCGCGCGCAGCCTCTGCGCTGCGTCGTCGGGGTCGTTCGCTCAGCGGCTTTCAGTGAGCAGTGCGCGTGTGGCGCCGGATGGAACCATACGCCGCTGGATCCGCGGATGCTGGCCGACGTTCGCCGGAGCTGGCGGTCCTGGCACGCTCCCTGCTCTGCCGCGCGTCACCGGTGCTCCGGGCACCGCTCGAAGACGCACTTCCCTCGAGTTCGTCACTCAACAGGACCTCCGAGAGTCACGCGATATGTCCACCTGGGCCTTGAGCCTGCCAACCGTGATTGGCGGGGCCAGCACGATCCTGTTCGGCCTCGGCGTGGCTGAGGTGCTCCTGCATCGCAGGAACCTCGCCCGCATCCCGATCCGAATCCACGTCAACGGAACCCGCGGCAAGTCGAGCGTGACGCGCTTGATCGCCTCTGCGCTTCGCGAGTCCGGCCTGTGCACCTTCGCCAAGACCACCGGCACGCTTGCGCGGGTCATCCTGCCTGATGGCAGCGAGCTGCCAGTCTTCAGGCCTGCGGGCGCCAACATCATGGAGCAGAAGCGCATCGTCGCCACGGCTCTGGCTTACCGCGCGGATGCGCTGGTCATCGAGTGCATGGCCCTGCAGCCGGAGCTCCAGGTGCTCAGCGAGCGGGGGCTGGTACGGGCCACCCACGCGGTGATCACCAACGCGCGCCCCGACCACCTGGACGTGATGGGGCCGGGACCGCGAGACGTCGCGCTTGCGCTTGCAGGCATGACCCCGGTTCGCGCCAAGTTGTTCACGCGCGAGCAGCAGCATCTCGACGTGCTGCAGGCCGCCGCCAAGGATCGCAAGAGCGAGCTTTTCGCGGTGGACGACGCCGCAGTCGAAGACATCGACGAGGCGACCCTCGCGCGCTTTGGCTACACCGAGCACCGGGAGAACATCGCGCTCGCCCTGAGTGTGGTGGAGTCCCTCGGGGTGAGCCGCGAGGTGGCTCTGCGCGGGATGGCGAAGACGCCGCCTGACCCCGGCGCCCTGACGGTCCACGAACTCGACTTCTTCGGCAGACGCATCGTGTTCGTCAACGCCTTCGCGGCCAACGACCCGGTCAGCAGCGGTCAGCTCTGGCACCTGATGGTCCAGCGGTTTCCCGACGTGGACACGCGCGTCGCGATCTTCAACTGCCGCGCGGACCGCGCCGACCGCTCGCTCCAGCTCGCCGACGCGCTCAAGGACTGGACGACGCCCGACCACATCGTGCTCATGGGAAGCGGGACCTATGCCTTCGCGCGCGCGTTCGAGCGGCACGGCGATCCCGCCAAGGTCGTCTTCGTGGAGGGTTACCGTACGGAAGAGATATTCGAGCGCGTGATCGGCCTGAGTGGCCGCTCTGCGCTCATCGTGGGTCTGGGGAACATCGGCGGGCAGGGTCTGCCGCTGGTGTCCTTCTTTGCGAATCGCGCGCCGCCGCAAGACGCGGCCAACGGAAGTTAGCGGAGTATGGAAGAGTTTCTACCCCTGTCGATCGGGGTCGGTCTGTTCGTGAGCCTGATCCTCGCGGAGCTTTTCGGGATCGCGGCGGGCGGGATGATCGTGCCTGGCTACATCGCCCTGCACATCACGCGCCCCGTCGACATCTTGCTCACCTTGGTGGCGGCTTTCGCGACCTACCTGGTGGTCCACACCGCGAGCGCCTTCGTGCTGATCTTCGGTCGACGGCGCACGGTCCTGATGATCCTGGTTGGCTTCCTGATGGGGATCCTGGTCAGTCGGGTGGCTCCCCAGCTGAGCTTCGTGCATGGCATCGAGGGACGTGCCGTCGGCTACATCATCCCCGGCCTGATCGCGATCTGGCTGGATCGGCAGGGAGTCGTCGAGACCCTGAGCGCGATGACCGTGGCCAGCGTGCTCGTCCGCATGACGCTCATCTTGCTCGGTCTGGAGCTCGGGACATGAAGAAGATCTACTGGCGTCCTCCGAGTGTCTCGCGTCGGGCGCTGGCGCTGATTGCCGCCGTGGCCTTGATCGGTCTGAGCCTGGTCGAGACCTTCCCGCAGGAGCGAAAGCAGTCATTCTACAAGGAGAAGCTGGCGGCGGCGCAACTGGCGCGTACCGCGATGGGACGCATCAAGGAAGAGAAGCAGCGCCGCGGTATCACCATCGACCGCGAGTCGGATCCTGCTGGTACGGGCCTCATCGGTCACGCGGTGACCCCCGTGACCTCCAACACTGGCTACATAGAGAGCAAGCAGACCAGCACGAACCCGAACTTCGCGGCGGTCGTGGTGCACCTGCTCAAGCGCGCGGGAGTGGAAAACGGCGACGTGGTGGCGGTCGGGCTGAGCGGTTCGTTTCCCGGCCTGAATGCCTCGACCTACGCGGCCCTGGAGGTGCTGAAGGCCAAGGCCATCGTGATCGCCAGCGCGGCCTCCTCGGAGTGGGGAGCAAACGACGTGGAGCTGATGTGGCTCGACATGGAGCAGGTGTTGTTCGACGCCAAGCTGATCAGCTTTCGCGCCACGGCGGCGTCTCGGGGAGGCATCGACGATCGTGGCTTCGGCCTGTCGCCGGAGGGCCGCCACCTGATCGATGCCCTGATCGAGCGCCGGGGCATACACAAGCTGACCCCCAAGAACCTCACCGACTCGGTCGACCAGCGCATGCAGATCTACCGAGATCAAGCCGGGGATCGCCCGATCAAGGCCTACATCAACATCGGCGGTGGCGCTGCCTCCACGGGGACTCACGTCGGGAAGAAGCTATTCAAGCCAGGCCTGAACACCGACGTGCCGTACGGCGCGATCGACTCGGTGATGCTGCGCTTCGCCCAGGATGGTGTGCCCGTGATCCACCTCTCGAACGTGAAGGTGATCGCCGAGCGCTACGGCTTGCCCATCGCCCCGCAGGAGCCGCCGCAGGTGGGCGTGTCCCGCGTGTTCGTGCGCGCAGAGTATGATGAGCGCCTGGTGGTAGGCGTGATCCTGGCGGTCGGCCTGGCCATGTTCGCCTTTCTGCGCCTGGATGTGGGGCTGCGGATCCTGGGAAGGCGGCGCGAAAGCAGCCACGCCCACCCGCAACGAATGGTATGAAGGTGGGAGTGACCGCCAAAGGCACTCTCAGATCTCGTCAGCGACTGGGCAAGTATCGCATCGAGCGCCAGCTCGCCGAGGGGGGCTTCGCGACGGTGTATCGCGCAATGGACACCGTCGAGGGGATCCGTGTGGCGCTCAAGGTGCCTCGCGCAGAGCTGGTCGCTGGGCGTGAAGCCCAGGTGACCCATGAGGTGCGACTGGCTGCGCGGTTGGATCATCCCAACGTGCTCCCGGTGAAGAATGCTCAGCAAATCGATGGTGTGTTCGTCATCGCCTACCCCCTCGGTGAGAAGACCCTCGGCGATCGCATGGCCCGAAGGCTCTCGGCCAAGCGCGCCCTCGAGTATTTCGAGCAGATGCTCGAGGCAGTGGCTCATGCGCACAAGAACAAGGTCATCCACTGCGATCTGAAGCCCGAGAACTTCATCCTGTTCCGTGGGGATCGGGTGCGCTTGACCGACTTCGGGATCGCCAAGATCGCGCTCGCCACGCGCTCGTTGAGCGGCTCCGGCACCATCGGCTACATCGCTCCAGAGCAGGCGCTCGGGCGGCCCAGCCTGCGTAGCGACGTCTTCTCGCTGGCGTTGATGGCGTACCGGATGTTCACCGGCGAGTTGCCGGAGTGGCCATTCAAGTGGCCGCCCCCGGGCATCGCCAAGCTGCGCGCCACGATCCACCCCGACTTCGTCGAGCTGTTGCGGCGCTGCCTGGAGGTGGACGAGAAGAAGCGACCAGCGGACGCGACCAAGGTGCTCGCCGCCTTTCGTCGACTGCGATCTCGAGCGCTCAAGCCGGGCGTGAAGAGGAAGCGCACCTCCAGCAAGCTAGCCTCGCCCAGCGCGTGGCGCACCGTGCGCTTGAAGGAGTTCCTGCGGCGCTACGGCAAGCCGCTGCAGACTCGCGCCAACTGCGAGCAGTGCCACGGCCCGACGGCAGAGAGCATGTTGTGGTGCCCCTGGTGTGGGAAGAGCCGCGCCAAGTACGCCGGACCATCCGAGTTCAAGGCGCGCTGTCAACGCTGCGGGCGTGGACGCAAACCCGACTGGCGCTACTGCGCCTATTGCTGGGGGCCCGCGTTCAAGCAAATTTCCGAGCGGAGATACTCGGACAAGCGCTACACGGCGCATTGCGAGCACTGTGCCGGAGGCCTGATGCCATTCATGCGCTACTGCCCGTGGTGTCATCGCAAGGTAGTGCAGAAGTGGGAGGTGCACGCTGGCAACCGCTGCAAGGGCTGCGGCTGGGGTGTCCTGGACGACTACTGGGACTTCTGCCCGTGGTGCGGGAGGCGACGCCGGTGACGACCCGCTGCCTCTACACCGCAGAGGTGTTGACGGCCGCGGTCGGGTTTGCGTTGAGTCACGGCGTCGCGAGCGCGTTCACCCGACCCAGCCCGGTGCCCGTCGAGCGCGTGAACGAGGACAGTCTCTTGATCTTCGACGACGAGAGCGGCCCCGTGGTGCTCGCGGTGGCGGACGGAGCGGGGGGGCACCCGGGAGGTGCCGACGCCTCCAAGGCCGCGGTCCGAGCGCTGGCTCAAGCCCTGGAGACGTCTCGGGAGGGCAACCGTCGAGACGCGATCCTCGACGGCTTCGAAGCCGCTAACCGCGCGGTAATGAACCTCGGGATCGGCGCGGCGACCACGCTGGCCGTCGCCGAGGTTGGGCGCGACTGGGTGCGCAGCTACCACGCCGGGGACTCCGGCGTGCTGGTGACCGGCCGACAGGGCAAGCTCAAGCTGGTCACCCTCAGTCACGCTCCCGTGGCCTACGCCGTCGAGGCAGGCTTCATCGACGAGGAGGACGCGCTCATCCACCGCGACCTCAACGTGGTGAACAACCTGATCGGGTTCGCGGATCTGCGCATCGAGATTGGTCCGCGCCGGCTGCTGAAGCGCTTCGACACCGTGGTCGTGGCGAGCGATGGCCTGTTCGACAACCTGCGCCAGCAAGAGGTCGCGAGCCATGTACGCGCAGGGCCCCTGGCGGCCTGCGCCCAGTCGCTGATCGGCCTCTGCACCCAGCGCATGCAGGAGACCGATGCGGACCTGCCGGGCAAACCGGATGATCTCTCCTTCGTGCTGTTCCGTCGCGCGGGAGTCGGGGAGAAGCCCGCCAGCGCCTGAGCTTGACCTGCGCAGGCCGTGCACACGCTGCGCAAGCTCCGTTGCCAGGACACGGGGCAGACGCTGAAGCGCCGCACATTTCGCTGGCCTCGCGCCAGGCGCCTCACGGCACGAAACCTGCTTATTGGACTGGGGTGTCGGCTCGGGGGTGAGGACCAGCGATGCGCGACCGAGGACCAAGCCATGATTGTATCTCTGGATGTGGCGCAGCGGATCCGCGCTGAGTTGCTGCGCGTGAAGCGCCTGCGGGACGGGGTGCTGGCGGCCGCGCGAGCGGGCGATGGACAGCGCACCCTCGCCGGCGCCGAGGAACTCGGGCGTGCGCTCGACGACACCCTGGGGCTGGTGGACGCCGTGCTGGACGCCGTCGAGGAGGATCACCCATCGGGCCTCCGACCCCAGCCGGCGTTGCCGCGGGTCCCCAGGGTCTCCGCTCAGCGAGGTCTGCGAGCCAAGCAGGGGGGCTGAGGCGTGAGCCTGGACGAGGCCGCTCCCGAGTCGCTCACGCAGGTAAATCCGGCGGAAGCCACGAACCCGTGGTCAAGCACGGCCCGCTCTCGGCATAGTGACACCGAGATGACCGCGATTCGTGTGCTCGCTGTCGGGGTCTCACCCGAAGTGACTCGAAGCCTGCAAGGCTACGACCTCAGTCGGCTCGACCACGACGACCACCTGGCATCGGGCATCGAACAGCTCGATCCCGAGGTGCTGGTGATCGACCTGGGCGCACTGGGCGAGCCCGGCCTCCAGACGCTGCGCGCCGCGCGTCGCCGCTGTCCCGGAGCTGGCTTCGTGGCGTTGCTCACGGACGCATCTCACCCTCGCGCGGCGCTCGAGGCGGGAGCAGACGTCTTCATCGGTCGAGACAGCGCCGCTGATTGCGTCGACGTCGTGGTGACTCGCGCCTTCGACAAGGTGCGCGCCGCGCGGCGTGCCGCGCGGTTCGAGCGCGTCGCCCAGGATACCCTGAGCCTCGCGGCCTTCGAGCGCATCCTCGGCAACCATCCGCTGATGCAGCAGCTCTTGACCAAGGTCGCCCATGTCGCGCCGACCCGCTCCACCGTCTTGATCCATGGGGAAAGCGGCACCGGCAAGGAGCTGATCGCCAGCGCGCTGCACTACAACTCCCGACGTCGCGAGGGCCCCTTCGTACGGCTCAACTGCGCGGCGCTGGCGGACTCGGTGCTCGAGAGCGAGCTCTTCGGTCACGAGAAGGGCGCCTTCACCGGTGCGATCGCCCGGCGCGAGGGACGCTTCAAGCAAGCGGACAACGGCAGCCTGTTCCTGGACGAGGTGAGCGAGATCCCGATGCCGCTCCAGGTGAAGCTCCTCCGTTTCCTTCAAGAGCGTGAGTTCGAGCGGGTCGGTGGCAACGAGACGTTGAAGGTCGACGTGCGGATCATCGGCGCCACGAACCGGGATCTGAAGGCGCTGGTGGCGGATGGTAGATTCCGCGAGGATCTATACTATCGGCTGAACGTGGTGCGCCTCGACGTCCCTCCGCTGCGGGCGCGACCGAGCGACATCCTGCTGCTGGCAGAGCACTTCTTGCGGCGCTTCGCTGAAGAGAACGAGCGGCCCGTGGCGGCGATCGATGAGAGCGCGCGGCGCTTGCTGGTCGACTACCCCTGGCCCGGCAACGTGCGGGAGCTCGAGAACGCCATGGAGCAGGCGGTCGTGCTCGCCGAGGGCGACACGCTGAGCGCCTCCGACTTGCCGCTCAGCATGCCCAGCTCCCAGGACAACGGCATCAAGCTGATGATCCCGGGGGTCACCATGGCCGAGATCGAACGCTTCGCCATCCTCCAGACCCTCAAGGCAGTAGGCGGATCGACGAGCCAGGCGGCTCGAGTGTTGGATATCAGCCGTCGCACGATACAGTACCGCCTGAAGGAATGGGGAATCGAGGACAAGGCCGGTGGGTACGAAAACTCGCCCAGCGAGTCGGCAGAGGACTGAGTCTCAACGTTCGCCCGACGGAGGCTGCGGAGACCAAGCGCGGCCTACCGCCCGGCACGATCGTCTACACCGGCGAGGAGCGAGACGACCCGGTTCGCATCCGAGCGTTCGAGTTCGACTCCGATCGGCTCTCCGAGCGCGAGGTGAGTCCCGAGGCGGTGGGGCGCATCAGGCGCACCCCCAACAAGGTGCTGTGGCTCGACGTGGAGGGGGTGCACGACGTCCAGGTGCTCCAGGAGATCGGCAAGCTGTTCGAGCTTCACGACCTGGTGCTGGAGGACATCGCCTCGGTCGGGCAGCGTCCGAAATTCGAGGGCTACGATGACTACGCCTACATCGTGCTCCGGATGCTGCACCGCCAGCCTGATGAGGGCGTGATCGACGAGCAGCTGTCCATCGTGCTCGGCCGAGGGTTCGTGCTCACCTTTCAGGAGCACCGCGGCGATGTCTTCGACGCGCTTCGCGAGCGTATCCGCACCGATCGCGGTCGCATCCGCCAGCAAGGCGCGGACTACCTCGCATATCGCTTGATCGACGTCACCGTGGATGGCTACTTCGATATCCTTGCGGATATGGACGACCAGATCGATGAGCTGGAGGAGGTCGTGCAGAGCAAGGCCAGCGGCGCTTCGATCCAGCAGGTCTACGCGATCCGTCGCGAGCTGGTCACCCAGCGTCGGGTCGTCTGGCCCCTGAGGGAAGTCGCCGCGTCGCTCGCCCGGGACGAGGTCGACCTGATCGGCGACTCGCTCAACCCCTACCTGCGCGACCTCCAAGACCACGTGGCGCGCGTGCTCGACCTGATCGAGTCCTTGCGTGAGAACGCTGATGGCCTGGTCGAGCTTGGACACAGCATCCAGGGACAGCGCCTGAACGAGGTGATGAAGCTCCTGACCATCATCAGCACGGTGTTCATCCCACTGAGCTTCATCGCGGGCCTCTACGGCATGAACTTCGACTACATGCCCGAGCTCCACTGGCGCTGGGGCTATTTCGCGGCGCTCGGCGCGATGCTCAGCGTGAGCCTGGGCCTGCTGTTCTACTTCCGCCGTCGGCACTGGCTCTAGCCCGTCGAGCCCGTCCGCCAGGGCGATCGGCGAGGGCTACGACTCGGGATCGGGAGGTGGCTGGATCGTCGCCCCTGGGAGATCCTGCTTGCGTAGCTTGCGCGAGCGGCGGCGCTTGCGCTTCGGCAGCAGGGCGCGCATCTCTTCCAGCTTGCCGAAGCACAGCAAGCGATCGTGAGCCTTCAGCTCCCGGCTGCCCTTGGGGTTCGGGATCAGCTTGTCTCGGCGCTCCAGCTTGAGCACCACGATGTCCTTCTCCCTCAGTCCACAGGCGTCGATGGACTTGCCGACGAGCTCGGAGTCCTTGGGCACCATCAGCTCCGCGACGCCATAGCCCTTGGTCACGGTCAGGCGCTGACGCAGGTCGAGTTCCGGGAACGCGACCTGATCCTCGATGTACTGGATGATGGTGTCCGCGATGTCGAGGTTGGTCGCGGTCTCGATACCCTGGAGGCCGGGTGAAGAGTTGACCTCCATCACCTTCGGGCCGTCGTGTCCCTCGAGCATGTCCACGCCCGCCATCTTGAGGCCCATGATCTGAGCGGCCCGCACCGCCGTACGCTCGTACTCCGGCTCGAGCTCGACCAGCTCCGCCTTGCCGCCGCGGTGGACGTTGCTGCGAAACTCGCTCCCCTGCGCCACGCGGCGCATCGCCGCCACCACGCGATCGCCCACGACGAAGGCGCGGATGTCCTTGCCGCGACTCTCGGAGACGAAACCCTGGATGAGGACGTTCTGCTTGGCGCTGTGCAAGGTCTCGATGATGGCCTCCGCCACCTTCATCGTTTCCGCCAGGATCACGCCAACGCCCTGGGTGCCCTCGAGCAGCTTGATGATCACCGGCGCGCCGCCGACGCGGATGATGGCTGGCAGGATGTCACTTCGATCGCGCACGAACGTGGTCGGCGGGATGCCGATGTCATGACGGCTCAGCATCTGCAGTGAACGCAGCTTGTCGCGACTGTTGCTGATGCCGTTGCTGGAGTTCAGGCAGAAGACGCCCATCTGCTCGAACTGCCGCACGACCGCGGTTCCGAAGTAGGTGATGCTCGCGCCGACGCGGGGGATGATCGCGTCGTAAGTCGAGAGGCGCTTGCTCCTGAAGTACAGCTCCGGGTGCTCGCGCTCGAGGGAGATGGCGAAGTTCGTCGTGTCGAGCACCAGCGCCTTGTGGCCACGCTGCTGAGCGGCGCGCTTCAGGCGACGCGTGCTGTACGAGTCTCGAGCTCGGGAGAGGATGGCGATCTTCATCGCGACAGACCTTGGCGGTGCCCGTTCTGAGGATGGCGAGGACAGTGGGCGCTCGGTCCGCGGCGGGCTCACGAGCGACTGGGATCGGCGCCTGGCGCGGGCGCGTTGCCCAATTGATCACCGAGGTGCGCCACGGACGCTAGCTGGGTTTCTTCTTTTGGGGGTGAGGGGGGCGCTTCATACCGCCAGGCTTGCCGCACAGGTAGCGTTTCGACACGTCCACCAGGAAGTCGCGCTCGAGGGCCGTGCGTCCGATCAACATGCGGCACAACATGTCACCTCGAGAGACGAGGGAGAGCTCGATCTGCTTCGTCACACTTCCGAGGCGCAGGGTCGTGAGCACCACGTGCCGGTGCTGGAGCTGCCCGGTGGATGGCCGCACCCGGCTGACGCGCACGGGACTTGCAATCACGTGCTTGAAGCGACCGCTGCGGTCCAGCACCACGTCGAAGGCCAAGCGCCCGCTCGGTAGCTCACGGATGTGCTCGACGTGCAGCGAACTGGTCCTGGCGCCGGTGTCCACCTTTGCCAGCACACCCCCGATGTCCCAGTCAGGCAGCGCGACGTACTCGCGCCAGCCAACGAGCTGCTTCGGCTCACTTCGCGCCATGCGTCTCCAGAAGAATGCTCCCCACGCCGCCCGGCGCAGGGAGCACGCTAGTACCCACCGCTCGACTTGTCGATTGCTTCGTCAGCGCACGGTCTGACTCTGCGAGGTGGAGAAGGCCCACACCGCGGGGTCGTACATCGCCTCTGCTCGCGCAGGCGGACGTACGAAGCGTCCGCTCCGAGTCGCGCGCACCAGGTACTCCGCCTCGCGAGTCCCTGCGGGGAACCAGTCGGCGAAGAACGTCACGCGCTCGTCGTGGAGTTCACGCCAGTTCCAGATCCAGCTGCCGTCGACGTCCGCCGCTCGGGTCGCTGTCTTGAGTCGCGTGTCGATGGCTTCGAAGCCTGCGGGAAGCGCGTCCTGCACCGCGATCTGAGCGCGCGGCTGTGGACTCGAGACCGACAGCCGGACCTTCAATAGCTGCCCTTGCTTGACGTCCGTCACTGGCTGGGAGGTCTCGGCGTCGAGGAGTGTGCGGGTCACCGTCAGGCCGTGCTCCTCGGGTTGCTTGCCCAGCTCCGTGTCGACGAAGCGCAGGAGCGCGCTGTAGCGGGGCGTGCCGCCCCGTGCTTCCAGCCGCAACGCGAGGGTCTTGCCTGGCGCAGGCAGGTCTCTCGCGTCGATCTCGAAGCGCCGCGTGGGATGCGTCGCGTCAAGCGTAACGCTGCCGATCCGCTTGTCTCCAAGGAACACGTTCACGAGCCCACGCCCGTCGCCGGCGGAGTGCTCCGCGTAGCTCGTCAGCGCGTAGAGCGCCCAGAGGTTGTTGTAGGTGGTCCCCCAGCTGCCGTCGGGTGCGCGCTTGCTCAGTACGCCCAGCACCAGCGGCTCGGCCTGCGCCAGCTTGCCTGCGTCGACCAGCGCCCGCACGCTGATCGCCGTCGAGCGCAGGTCCTTGCCGTAGGAGAAGGTGTCCAGCTCCTTCAACTCCGGGACGAGCGCGCCTCCACCGGGCGTCGTCTGCCTGGCTTGCTCGAGCGCGGAGACGAGGGCCGAGCCCTCTGGCTTGCTCGCGAGCGCGGTGCCCAGCAGCCCAGCGGCGAAGCGGGAGAGCCCCTGCGTGCCGGCCAGGCGCTTGCCGAGTCCGCTGTCTTCCCGGGAGCTGTCTGCGAAGACGAACGCAGCAAAGGGCTTCGTCTCCAGACTCGAGAACTGTCCGTGCATGTCGTCGCCGTCCTCCATGTGCTGCTTCAGGTAACCGAAGCCGCGCTCGATGATACCTCGAGGAACCGAGTAGCCATGGCTCTTCGCCGTGGTCAGGCCCCACAGCGCATAGGCGGTGAGGAAGCCCTCGGAGTCCGAGCTCGGCCAGAGCCCGAAGCCGCCGTCCTGATTCTGGTGCTCCAGGACGTGGGCGATCGCCGCGTCCATGCGCCTGTGATGCGCTGAACCCGAGAGGCGGCTATCTCCGGAGCGTCGCATCAGCTCCTCGAGCATGACCAGGGGAATGAGGCGCGAGGTCGTTTGCTCCACACATCCGTGCGGATATTCCAGCAGGGAATCGATGCCACCTTGAAGGGACGCCAGGACCGAAGACGAGAGAGACAGCTCCAGGCTGCCGACGCCGCTCTGCGCGCTGTCTGGCATCTTGATCGCGACGCTGGCCGATTTCTCGATCCTGCCATCTCCGACCAAGAGCTTCGTGTAGGGCAGCCTCGGCTGCACCGGGATCGTCACCTTCACGGCGTCCTGATCCGCGCCCGCCTCGAGCCGCGCCTTGACCACGAGGTCGCCGGGATGCTCGGCCTTCACGCGGAACTTCAGGGCGCGCTGGCCGTCGGGGGTGAGGTCGAACTCGCGCTGGCTCTCACCGTCGATGCTCGCTGGCATCTGGCTCTTGGAGCCGGACTCCAGGCTCAGGCGGAACTTCGCCGGCCGACCCTTGCCCGCCTGTTCGTGAACCACGAAGCCGAGATCCGCGGTGTCGCCAACGGTCAGGAAGCGGGGCAGCGCGGGGACCACCTGGACCCGCTTCTTGGTGGTGATGCTGGCTTCGCTGCGACCGAAGCGCTGGCCCGCGTCGGCCGCCGCCGCCATCACGCGCCAGCGAGTGAGGTTGTCGGGAAGCGGTAGCTTGACGCGGGCCTTGCCAGAGCGGTCGGTGACCACCCCGCGCTTGGAGAAGAACGCGGTGCCGAGGAAGCGTGAACGAAACGCACCCTCACCCCCACCCCCGCCGTAGTCGCCGCCGGTGTTGTCCCAGTAGAGCGGGTCCGGAGACACGAAGCGCATCAAGCTGCTCGAGCTGCGGACGTCGATGTCGTGCTCGGCATAGAGCGGCGCGAAGGGATCTGGCGTCTGATAGCCGGTCAGCATCAGCACGCCCTCGTCCGCTGCCCAGAGCGTGACCTCGGCCGACGCCGGGTGACCAGCCTGATCCTTCACCAGCACATCGACCAACGCCTCTTGGCCAGGTTCGTAGATCTGCTTCAGTGGCTTCAGCTCGACCTTCAGCCGTCGCTCCTCCGGACTCACCTCGAGGTTCGTATATCCCATACGGAAAGGTGCGCCTGCGGATGGTCCGCCGCGGTCCAGACCGCTCGGCACGGTCGCCACCGAGACGAAGACGTTGGGCAAGTGCCGAGCGGCCAGGGGCACCTCGACCGGGCGCTCGGCGCCCTTCAGCTCCGTGGTGTAGGCGCTGATGATCCCTTCGCGCTCCAGGGTCACCAGCGCGGTGGATTTCGCGAAGGGTGAAGCCACGAACAGCTTGGCGGTATCTCCGGGAGCGTAGCTCTGCTTGTCTGCCTGGATGGACATCCGCGGATTGTTGTCCGCAGCGCCGTAGGCGCCGCCGCCGTACGCCCACACCCGCGTCTCCGCGTAGGCCTGCTCGCCTGCGATGCGAGCCTCTACGCGATAGTCTCCCCCCGCCGGCAGCGCGAAGTGGACGCGCGAGGCGGTCGCGCTGGCCTTCACGCGCTTGGTCTCCACGACGTCTTCCTCCCAGCCCCCGCGGTAGCGGCTGCCGTAGCTGGTCTCCTCGGTGTAGCTCTTCCAGTAGCGACGATGCAGCGTGACTTCGATCGCCTTGCCCGCTGCAGGCGCTCCGTCCGGCTTCTGCGCTAGCACCTCGATGTCCCAGCCGCGCGTCGGGTTCACGGCCCAGCTGTCGTTCTTCAGCCCGACCGCGGCGCTGCCGGTGGCGCGCGGGATCGCGACCTGGGTGCTGACGCTGTCGCCCCCGGCGTCGCTGACGTCGGCGTTGATCACCAGATCGATGGTCTGCGAAATTTGTTCCTCGCGGATTAGATCGGGGCTGATCTGGATCTTGCCGTTGCCTTGTTCGTCGAGCTCGAGGTCGGCGTCGATGCGCTGGACGGAGCTCGTCCCGGAGCCGTTGCCGAAGCTGAATCCGGCGTCGTTGTAGCTCTGGTGCTGCCTGGTACTGATCGAGTAGCGAACCTTGCCGCGCTTGACCGGGGCGCCCCACAGGTAGTTCGCGCTGACTGGCAGCACCAGGGTCCCGCCTTCGGCCTCATCGAGGGTGCCGCCGAGCTTCACCTCGAAGTGCGCGGCGCGGTACTTGCCAACCTCGAACGTGCTGCTCAGATCGCCCTTCCCCGAGGCGAGGCGCACGTGGTAGCTGCCAAGGCGGGAGCTCGTGGGTAGCTTCAGGTCAGAGCGCAAGGTGCCGAAGCGGGTCGGTCGGAGCGTCTTCTTCAGGACCTCATTTCCGTCGGGATCTCGAACGCTCAGCTCGAACGCGCCGCGCGGCACCTGCAGCTTGCCCCGGCTGTCGCGCTTGCGCAGGACGCCGAGCAGGTTCACCGTCTCGCCGGGGCGGAAGATCCCGCGCTCCGCGGTGACGATACCGCGCAGACCCTCGGCGTCCTCCCAGTAGGAGCTGGGGAGACCGTAGCTCCAGGTGTCCACGCCGTCGCTCCAGCGCTCGCTCTGCAGGGCCAGCGCGTGGCTGGTCTCCGCGCGCACCACCAGCGGCTGCTCGGCGTCCTTGTTGGCGCTCGGCAGGTAGAGCCGGGAGCGCGCGGGCAACTTCAAGATCCCCGAGGTATCCGTGTAGCCGGTGAAGCGCACGCTCTGACCCTGGGTGATCGTCACCCGCGCTGCGGCTTGAGGTTTCCCGTCACTCGTGCGCGTGACCCAGACGAGGCCGCTCTGAGCGCCGAGCTTCAGCAAGCTCGCCAGGCCGCCACGCTGAACGACGCTGGCTCTGCTGTAGGTTCCCGGAGCCTCGAGCACGACGAACAGCAGCTCGGCGCGCTTGCCCCCGGGTCCCTTGACCGCGACGAAGGGGTCCAGCTCGACGCGCGTCTCGAGGCGCGGATCCTCGGCGGCCACGACGCGGGTGGTTGCGCGCGCAGAGAACTGGCGTCCGAGCTTCCCGAGCACGTCTTCGAAGGGGCCGTGGTCGCCCACGTACTTGCTCACGTGGGTGAACTCGGCGGTGCTGATCGGCACCACCCGCAGCCGGGCGCTCTCCACGCCCTTGATCAAGATCGGCAGCTTGCCTGCGGGCCCTAGCACGACCTGACCCGTTGGCATATTGATGCTCGGCGGCGGGAGGTTCTGCTCTTGGCTGGTGGCAGGCAGTAGCTCCTCCTGCACGCCGTCGATGGACTCGTTGGTGGGACTGGTCTCGCACCCCAGGAAGCAGAGCGCGAGGCTCAGGGTCCACAGGCTGTTGGTTCGCATGCTCATGTTCCTTCCACGTGGAAATCATGGTCCGTGGAGCGTTCGACGACGTGCCCGGCCGCGTCGAGCAGATCGACGCGCGCGGTGTGGTCGCCAGGAGTCAGGGGCCAGGTCGCGCGGAAGGTGCCGCCCTCCAGCGGCTTGCCGTCGACCTCGAAGCGAGCTCTCAGACCTGGCCTGGGCGTGGCCCGGAGCTCCAGCGCAAGGGCGCGCCGGGGCAATAGCGGATCGATGCGGAAGCGCGCTCCGGGGCTCGGTTGCTCGAGGAGCGGGCGTCGAGCGAGCACTGACCAGTCAGACCTGGGCTGGGGCGCCTTGGCGATCTCGCGCCAGCTTGGCGTTCCGCCGCTCGGCAGGGACAGCGCGATGGAGCGGGCCAGAGGCGCGGCGCCCCGCATGGCGAGGAGTCCGTGCAGCGGCGTGCCGTCGAAGTTCCCAATCCAGACTCCGACGCTGAAGCGCGCCGTGACGACGACCGCCCAGTTGTCACAGAACGACTGCGACGTGCCGGTCTTCCCTGCGAGTGTGGTTCCGAATCCATCGCTGCCGAAGGGCGTCTCGACGCCGAACTCCAGTTCCCGGGTCTTCGGGTCGGAGAGCATCGCCAGCACGGCGCGGGCATCGTGCTCGGAGAACACGCGCTGCGACCCGCGCTCACTCTGCCCTTCCAGCAGTGTCCAGCGCGCGTGAATCCCGTCGTTGGCCAGAGTCGCGTACGCGTTCGTCAGGTCCGTCAGCCGCACGCTGGTGCCGCCAAGCGCCAGCGCCAAGCTGGCTCGCGTATCCTCAGGGATCAGATCCAGCGCGACCAAACGCTGCTTGAGCGAGTCCGCTCCCACTCGCTCCGCCACCAGCACCGCGGGGATGTTCAGCGAACTGCCAAGAGCCTGGTCGAGCCGCACCCAGCCGTGGTGACGGCCCGAAGCGGCGCGCGGCGCGTAGCCCTCGAAGTTGAGCGGCGCATCCAGGACGAGGCTGTCCCGGCGGGCTCCGCTCTCGAGCGCGAGGGCGTACACGAAGGGCTTGAGGGTGGAGCCCGGCGGGCGAGGGCTGAGCGCGCCGTTCACCGCGCCAGCCAGCTCCAGCTGGGCATAGTCTCGGGAGCCGACCATGGCCCGTACGCCTCGGCTCTGGTTGTCGATCACGACGACGGCGCCCTGGGTTGCGCCGTCTGCCTCCAGCGTCTCCAGGTGCTGCCGCAGCTGGGACTGCGCCCGGCGCTGCAGGGTCAGGTCGAGCGTCGTCACGACTTGCGACGCCTCGGGTGCGCTGGTCTGGCTCAGGTAGTCCAGCGCGTGGGGGGCCCGTCGGACTTGTCCGCGCGGAATCAGCTGCAGCGGCTTGCTCGCCGCGCGCTCTGCGCTCGAGTGACTGATCCAGCCGCGTGCGGCCATCGAATCGAGGATGTGGCGACGCCTCGCCAGCGCGTGCTCCGGATGCTTGTCGGGGTCGTAGTAGCTCGGAGCGCGGGGCAGCACCGCGAGCAGCGCGGCCTCGTCGAGGCTCAGCTCGGCGGCGGACTTGCCAAAGAACTGCTTCGCCGCGGCCTCGGCGCCGTACGCCAGGCGCCCGTAGTAGGCGCGGTTCAGGTATTGCTCCAGGATCTCCGTCTTCGACAGCGCGAGCTCGAGTCCGACCGCGTCCAGCGCCTCGGCGGCCTTCCCGCTCAGCGTGCGGGGGCGCGGATGCGCCAGGCCCGCCAGTTGCTGAGTGATCGTCGAGCCGCCGAACGCGATGCGTCCGCGCTCCAGGTTCAACCAGGCCGCGCGGGCCACGGCGATGGGGTCCACGCCTGGATGGCTCCAGAAATAGCGGTCCTCGCTGGAGATCGTTGCCGACACCAGATACGCCGAGATGGCTCCGAGCGGGACCGCACTCTGGTAGCCGCCGCGATCGGAGCGCGCCTCGTAGAGCGGCTGCCCATGCCTCGACAGGAAGCGCTTGGAGGCCAGGGGACCATAGTCCAGTCTTTCCCGCGGGTAGCTCAGGCGCTGGGCAAGCAGCCAGCCGCCGAGCAGGACGAGCACGCCGATGACGCTCCAGCGCTTGGCGCCATTCCCGGCGCTGGCTCCTCGGCGAACCCATTCCCAGCCAGTGCTCACGGGCGCCCACTAACAAGGCCCGTGCCAGCGTGGATCCGCGCTGAAACACCACCAATCGCCGGCGGTACGTGGTGGCCACGCCCACAGCGCGTGTGTGCCAGGACACGGACGCTGCCAGCGGTTGAAGGACGGCGATCACTCGAAGGGGAGCTTGAGCTGCTCGGCCTGGCGCTGGGCGGTTGGCAAGCTGGAGGCAGCCTCGGGCAGCTCGAAGCCCCAGAGCATCTCCGATAGTCCGGAGGCGCGCCGGATGCGCTGGGTGACGCCCACCTCGAGCACGCTACGTTGTCCGGCCAGGTGCACGCTGTGCTTGGCACGGGTCACGGCGGTGTAGATCAGCTCTCGTGTCAGGATCGGGGACGGCTTCGGTGGCAGCACCAGCACCACGTCGTCGAACTCCGAGCCCTGGCTCTTGTGCACCGTCATGGCGTAGACCGTCTCGTGTGCCGGGAGTCGTGCGGGCAGGATCCCCCGCAGCGCGTCACCAGAGGATTTTGCCCCGAGGAACCATGCTCGGAGCTGACCATCGGTCGCTCGGGCGACCACGCCCACGTCTCCGTTGAACAGGCCGAGCGAGTAGTCGTTCTGGGTGACCATCACCGGCTGTCCCGGGTACCAGCTCGCGCGCTGTTGATTGCTGGAGAAGGGCCGAATCAAGCCAGCCTCGACCAGGGCGCGCTCACACAGCTGGTTCAGGTGTTCGACCCCAAGACGTCCGCGGCGATGGGCCGTCAGCAGGCGAAAGCGCGCCAGCTCCCGCAGCTTCTGCTCGGGTTCCCGTGCCTCGAGGTAGCCTCGAAAGCCCGCCACGGCCAGCGCCGCCAGGCTGGGCTCCAGCTCCTCGGCCGCTCCGGCGCTGAACGCAACCCCGTCTGACCCCTGGCAGGCACTCCACACGGCGCGCGGCTCGCCCGCGTTGATCGCGCGCGCGAGCGCGCCGATCCCCCCCTGGCTCGAGTAGCGATAGCTCTTGCTCAGGTGCACCATGCAGTCCGCAAGCCACGCGCGTGGCTTGGGGCCACGCTGCGGCTTCGGCTTC
This sequence comes from Polyangiaceae bacterium, assembly GCA_041389745.1. GTDB lineage: Bacteria > Myxococcota_A > Polyangia > Polyangiales > Polyangiaceae > JAHBVY01. Next base: position 46,751 of record JAWKRF010000033.1, on the reverse strand, counting down.
GGGAGACGGTCTCCACTGAGCGCGGCGACCCGGCTCACCAGCGCGGGGGAGTGACCCGTGAGCAGCGAGGGATTGAACAGGTCTCCGAGGATGGCGCCGGTTTCCACGCTCGAAAGCTGATCCTTGTCTCCCATCAAGATGAGCTGCGCATGCGTGGGAACCGCCTCGACCAGCTTCGTCAGCAGCGCGAGGTCGACCATGCTGCTCTCATCGACGAGCACGCAGTCCGCGGACAGCGGTTCCGAGGCATTGTGGCGGAAGCGAGTCGGGGAGTGCGGTTGGTAGCCCAGGGCGCGATGAATCGTTTGCGCTTCCGTGGGGATTTGTTCGAGGACCCAGGGCTCGCACTTCAGCTGCGTCTTCTGCGCCGTGATCGCCTCGGCCAGGCGCTGAGCGGCCTTGCCCGTCGGCGCGAGCAGCAGCGTGCGCGGCGGGTCCTTGCCCAGCGCCCGCGCTTGCTCGACGATGGTCGCGAGGATGCGGACCACGGTCGTGGTCTTGCCGGTGCCGGGGCCGCCGCTGACCAGCGAGAAGGCCGAGCTGGCGGAGATCAACGCGGCCACACGCTGCAGGTCTGGATCCTCTCGGCTGTCGCCGAAGAGGCGCGTGAGGCTCTGACGGAGCTCGACCTCGTCGACAGCGACCGCGCGCTCGAAGCGTTGCAGCAGGTTCTCGGCGAGCCGGGTCTGGTAGTCGTAGTAGCGCCACAAGTAGACGCGGCCCTGGGGATCGAGCACGAGGGGTCGGTGCTCTGCGGGGCTCGGCCGCAGGCCGCCCTTGGGGCAGGCCACCAGCGCGCTCTGGTTGAGCCGAGTGAGCCAGCTCTTCAGCGCTGGCAGCTCCACCTCGACGGGCTGTTCCTCCTGATCGAGCAGCACGCGCTGGTCCAGCCCGCGCAGGTCGAGGCAGACGTGTCCGCGCTGGACCGCTCGGCTCGTCAGCGCGCCAGCGAGCAGGACATCGTCATCGCCGTGCTGAATGCGGGCCAGTACCCGCGCGAACTCCACGTCGAGCGCGCCGAGTACACCTGCCACGTGGAGCTCGGTGATGGCCTTGGGGAGCGGTCGACGGTCGCTCACGGCGTCGCTCCCCGAGCGGGTTGGTTGCCGTCACCCATGGCTCGCGAGAGCGCTTCCACCCGCTCCAGCGGCGGCTTCTCGAAGAACACGCCGCTGGCGTTGCCGAGCTCCGGCGCCATGCCGCGGAGGAAGAGGTAGAGCACGCCACCGAAGTCCTTCTCGTAGCGATAGCCGGGCATGCGCGACGCGAGGTAGCGATGCAGCGCCAGGGTGTACAGATGGTACTGCAGGTAGTAGTGACCGTGGCTCATGGCCTCTTGCAGGCGCCGCCCATTGTAGAACGCTGGTGAATCCCCGAGGAAATTAGTCTTGTAGTCCACGAGGTAGAAGCGCCGTGTCCCATCGCTGGTCGGGTTCGGGCTGCGGAAGATCAAATCGACGTACCCCTTGAGGAACCCCACCAGCGGCGCGAAACCAAGTTGCTCCACCCGCGTCGCGTAGCCTGGCGCCAGCGCGGAGCTCGGGTGTTCGCGGAACACCTGCGCCAGACGTGCCGAGTCCAAGCGCTCCTCCCCCCCGCCCATGCCCACCGGGAAGTGAAACTCCAGCTCGTCCAGGCGGTCCCTGCGGCTCAGGTGTGCGAGGCAGAGGTCGAGATCCGGTCCGACTTCGGCTTCGGGCGTCGGGGCGCGCCGCCTGCCTTCGGGGACGCGGAACAGAGGTGTGTCCAGCGCTCGCTTCAGCCCGCTGGTCGCGGCGTGCACGAGCTCGGCTGGGTAGCCGTGGGTTGCCAGCTTGCGCTTCACCAACTCGGAGAGCGCGAGGTCGTCCCGGCTGAAGTCGTGGTGCTCGAGCACGTCATGGAAGAAGTTGCCCGCTCGTGAACCGCGTGGAAACGGTAGGAGCTCGAGCTGGGGCGTCAGTACCTCGATCTCGACGTCCACCAGGTCCCCCCCTTGATCGCGATCGCGTCCCTCTTCGGGGTCCAGCTCGAGTTTCTCCGCGCGCGCCGCCAGGCCCGAGAAGCTCGCCGTGCGGAAGTACTGGTCGAGGCTGCGCCGCCGTTGCTCTGCGCTGAGGGGACGCTGGGGCTCGGAGCCGAGAAACGCCGGTCCGGGCAGGGATTCGTCCAGGCGCCGCAGCTCGATCCCCGGCACTCCCAGCGCCAGCTGCGAGACCTCGCGCCACAGGTCGTCCTCGGACTTGTCCTTCACGTGTCCCTTCAGACGCTCGGCGTCGCAGGCGATGCGCCCTTGGTCGGGAGGGTGCAGCAGGTAGGCCAGCGCAGAGCCCGCGAAGGCCTTCTTGGGACCCATGGGACCCCAGAAGACCGTGGTGCGATGCCGGGCCCGAGTCAGCGCCACGTAGAGGAGCCTCAGGCTCTCCTCCAGCGTCTCGTTCACCGCCATTTGCTTGTGCGGGTGCTTGGCGTCGGCGTCGAACAGAAAGGACAACGTCAGGCGACCGGCGTCGTCGTGGAACACGGGCTGGCGACTGTCGTCGGGATGCAACGTGGCGCCGACGTGAACGAAGGGACAGAACACCAGGGGGTACTCGAGGCCCTTGCTCTTGTGCACGGTGGTGATCTTGACGGCGCGCTCGTCGCTCTCGAGGCGGACCTGGACGTTCTCCACGCGCTGGCTGCTGTCCAGGCGTTGAACGCTCAGCCAGGTCAGGATCCCGGCGGGCCCCAGATGCAGCCCACGCGAGGCGGCGTGGGTCAGCTCGATCAGGTGCAGCACGTTGGTGAGACGACGCTCACCGTCGCTGAGACAGAGCAGCTGTTCGAAGCTGCCGAGCTCCGCGAGCACGCGCTGGATCATCTGCACGAAGCCGCGCTGGAGCCACAGCTGGTTCCAGGTGCGGAAGCGCGCGGTCCAGACATCCCACGCCTGGTCGTCGCGCTCCAGCGCGTCGAGCTGGTTCGCGCTCAGGCCGATCAGCTCCGTGGTCAGCGCGGCCTTCAGCGTGCGCACCTGGGTCGGCTCGGCGACGGCAGCGAGCAGCAGCGCGAGCTGTTGCGCTTCGGCCGAGAGGAACACGCTCTGATCGCCGAGCACGACGCTGGGGATGCCGTGGCCGCCGAGTGCGTGTTGCACCTCGAAGGCCTGAGCGTTGGTGCGCGTCAGCACCGCGATGTCGCCCGCGCTGAGGGCTGTGTCTCCGATGCGCGCGCGCTGCGCCAGCGCACGCCGCACCTCCCGCGCGCACAGCTCGGGGATCCCGACCTCCTGCGCCAGCTCCGCGCCGACGAAGGCGATGGCGAGGCCGCCGAGCGGCTCGTCGTCGCAGGAACGCAGGCGCTCTACTGCGGCTGGCTTGGGCGAGACCTCCGGGAAGGCGACGTCCTGGATCAGGAACGGGAGCTCCAGGCGATCGGCCGCGTACAGCCCGTTCAGTGCACCGATCAGCGCGGGATCCGTGCGCCAGTTCGTGCCCATGGTGTAGCGGCGCTGCTCCGGGGTCTGCCTCGCAGCCCTCAGGTACACGCCGAGGTCGGCGCCGCGGAAGCTGTAGATGGCCTGCTTCGGATCGCCGATCAGGAACAGCGGTCCGAGGCGCTCGTCGTCCTGCGCCTCGCTGTCCAGGGGGTCTCGCGAGACGCTGGTCAACGGCTCCACGTACAGCCGCTGGAAGATGCGCCACTGAATGCTGTCGGTGTCCTGGAACTCGTCGATGAGTGCCGCAGGGAAACGTCTGCGAATGTGATCGGCGAGCCGCGGTCCCCGTGAGCCCTGCAACGCCGCGTCCAGCTGTTGCAGCAGGTCGTCGAAGGAGATCAGTCCACGTTCGAGCTTGCGCCTCGGGATCTCGCGTCGAGTGTAGTCGACCAGCCCGTTGACGAACGCCGCCAGGCGGTCCTGCCAGGCGGCGACCAGCTTGGCCTGCTCCTCGAGTACTTGCTCCCAGCGCTCCAGGAACGGGTGCCGAGGCGGTGGGTAGCCCTTGTTCATGGGGAAGCGCGACTGCGCCAAGTGCTGCGAGCGCTCCGGCAGCGTGTCGCTCAAGGCCCGGCTACGACGCTCTCTCACCCCCAAGAAATCCTCGAGGTCGGCCAGCAACTGCTCGACGTAGGCCTGCTTGAGCTTGGATTGATTGACGCCCTTCCGGCGCAGGATCTGCTCGAGCGCGGGGCGGTCGTAGACCTCGCGGGCGCGCTCGATGGCGCGTTCATGAGCCCTCCGATTGGGCGTTGGCGCCGACTCCACGCTGGGCAAGATCAAGAGCTCCGGATTCGCGACCACGCGGTCCGCCAGGCGCTGGCAGGCCTTCAGATCCAGCTTGTGGGCCGCCAGATGTTGCAGGAACTCCGCCGGGGCTGCGTGGGTCTCCAAGGTCCAGTAGTCGCGCACCACCTCGTCACGGAGCACGCTCAGGTCGGGCACCAGCTCGGACTCGAACAGGCCTCCGCTCTCGAACGCAATTTCCGTGAGGCAGCGATGGCAGAACCCGTGGATGGTCGAGATCGCCGCCTCGTCGAAGCGCTCGAGCGCGAGACCCAGGCGTACTCTCAGCTGCGCGTCGTCGACCCGGGAACGCAGGCGTGAGAGCAGCGCGCTGTCGGCTTCGTCGAGCCTGGGCGCTCGGGCTTCGAGGCTCTGCTGGAGGTGACTCAGTCGCGCGCGGATGCGGTCCCTGAGCTCCGCCGCGGCGGCCTCGGTGAAGGTGACCACCAGCAGGCGCTCGATGCCCAAGCCCCGCTCGCACACCAGGCGTGTGACCAGGCTGGTGATGGCGTGGGTCTTGCCGGTTCCGGCGCTGGCCTCCACCAAGTTGAAGCCCTCGAGCTCCACGGCGCTGGCGTCGAAGGCGCGCATCACGTCTCCTCCAGGTGCTGGAGCAGAGGCTGCCACACGGTCCGCGCGAGCTCCTCGAAGCCCGGCGCCATGGCGTCCTCGACGCGGGGCAGGGCGCGTACGTCCGTCGTCGCGCCTACGACGCGACGCGCGTAGGGATCGAACCTCACGTCGTCGGCCAGGCGTTGGCTGGCGGAGACGTGCGGGTGCTCGCTGCCCTGCCCGAGCGCCTCGACGTACGCTCGCGATGCCTCGGGGAAAAGGTGCAGGGGTTCGTCGAGGCCGAGCAGCAGCAGGCGACACAGCACGTCGAGGTGGTGCGTCGCGTTCTCGGGTGCGCTGAACTGGTAGTGAGTGATACGTGACTTGCCCTGGGCCGGACGCAGGAAGACGTGGGTGTTGCCCGCCTCACGCGGCGCCTGATGGGCTCGTCCCAGGCGGGAGCTGTCGGGTGCCGTGGCGCGTTGCTCGACGTGGGCACACCAGATCAGATGCTCCACCCAGACGCGGAGCTGCCGCTTCGGGCGTGGTCGCATGAAGTTCGCGCGGATCAGGCGTCCGCCGAACACATCGTCCAGGTTGCCCTCGAGGTGCACCCCGCTCGGCATCCTCAGGGAGACGTGGTGGCTTTGCGCAGGTTGCCCAGCTCTCGTCTCCAGCAGTGCGTGCTTCATCGCGTCGGTCTCTGCCTGGAGCAGGTCTCGGGTCACCGCGCCACTGGTTCCGAACGGCAGCTTGCCGCTCGCGCGAAGCACCAGCAGGCTCTCGTCGTCGTCCATGCCTTCGAGCCCGAGCTGGAGCAAGAAGTCACCCACCGCGTAGCGCTCGAGCGCCGACAGCTCGATGGGCTCACGATCCAGGACCTCGGCGTCGTCTTCTCGCAGGAACAGCCCGAGCCGCCGCTCGAAGAGGTATTGCTGCGGAGCGGCGAGAAACAGCTGCAGGTCCCGCAGCCCGAAGCGCGGGCTGGCATCCAGCGGCGGCAATCGGCGCTCGAAGATCGGAGTGGGTGCTCGACGAGCGCCGCGAGCGCTCTCGGCGCCGCGACACAGATCGGCTCGAAAGCTGAAGAGGCGCGCGTCCGCGCCATCGAAGTAGCGCTGACTGAAGGGCTGGAGTGGATGCTCGGTGACGAGGCGCGCTCGCAGCTGTCGAGCCGCCTCGCTCCCCTCGTCGGCGCCTTGATCCAGGCGACGGGCCAGGTGGTCCAGCAGCTCTTCCACCACCACGCTCGGCGGTCGCTTCGAGTTGTCGTGGATGCTCTGACCGTTGAAGGTGATGAGCAGGCGCTCCCGAGCCGAGAGCAGCGCCTCGAGGAAGAGGTAGCGATCGTCCTGGCTGCGTGAACGATCTCCGGCCTTCGGCAGCGCCTGAGCCAGGTCGAAGTCAACGATACTGTCTCTTCGCGGAAATGCGCTCTCGTCCATGCCGAGCAGACACACCACGCGAAACGGGATCGAACGCATGGGCACCATCGCGCAGAACGTCACGCCGCCAGTGAGGAAGCTCTTCGCTGGCTGGGACTCGTCGAGCTGCTCGCCGAGCAGCGGCGTCAGGACAGCGAGGCTGATCTTCGCGTCGAACTCCACGCTCTCGGCGGAGCCACGGATCTGCTCCAGCGCCGTCAACACCCGCTGGTGCTGCCAGGCGTAGTCGCCTTCCGCGGCGAAGAGCAAGCTCACGATGCGGGCGATCGCGGCTTGCCACTCCGCCAGGCTCTTCTCCTGGTCGAGCGTGTCGAGGCTGTCGAACAGCGTCTCGGCGAACGAGGCGAGCTTGCCCGCCAGCTCCGCGGACTGGCCTTCGACCTCGTCGTACGGCAGGCACTCGAGGAAGCGCTGCCGGTCGTGACCGGGCAAGGCGTAGCCGAGGAGCAGTCTGTCCAGGCCGAAGCGCCAGGTGTTCTGACGGATGGGAGGCTGGCCATGGCCCGCTCGATCCTCCTCGTCGATGGCCCAGCGGATCCCCGTCTCACGCACCCACTCCGAGATCGCGTCGAGCTCGGCGACCTGGATCTGAAAGCGATCGGCGATGGGCGCGAGGTTCAGCAGATCGAGCAGCTGGCTCGCGCTGTGGCGTCCGCCCACCAGCGCGAGGACGCGAAACAGGCCCTCCAGCACCGGGGCGTCGTGGCGCACCGAGCGGTCCGCGATGCGGTAGGGGATGCCACCGCGGCGTTCACGTCGAGCTTGCTCGCCACCTTGCCGCGAGGATACATCCTGGGGCGCCAGCGCGGGCCGATCGAAGACCGACTCGATCAGCGGAGCGTAGCGCTCGATGTCCGGCGCCATGACGATGACGTCCTGAGGCGCGAGGCTCGGGTCCTGCTCGAGCAACCGCAGCAGGCGATCATGCAGGACCTCGACCTCGCGCATCGGGCCGTGGCAGGAGTGGATGGCGATGCTGTCGTCGCCCTCGAGATCGCCGAGCGGCAGGTCATCGTCCAGCTCGAGCAGGCTCTTCTGGAGCTGCCGGAGCAGGCTCCGAGGCGCAGCGCTACCGTCGGGGAGCAGCGTCGGATCTCGATAGAGCTCTCGCGGCTCCTGATACCCGGCGCCGTGCTCCTCGAGCAGCTGCTGGAAATCGGCGCCCGCGGCGCCGAGGCTGGCCAGCAGCTCGTGGGGTTGCTCCACGGCCTGCCCCTGCTCGAGCAGCTTCGAGCGCTGTCGTGGCGCGGTCTGGTCCGCGTACCAGCCCTGGGATGGCGACAGCACGAAGAGGTGAACCTCGATCAGATCCGCGAGCCGGGCGACGCTGCGCAAGTAGAGCGGCGGCAGGCTGGACAGGCCAAACAGACACACTCGCTCGGGGAGCTGGTGCTCGGGCGTGCCCGGCTGCTGATGCTCGGCGGACGCACTCGCCAGCGCGGCGACCCGCGCGTGGAACTCGGCCTCGAGGTGGGCCAGGTGGTGCTCGCGCAGCGACTGCGGCAGTAATCTCCACAGCGCAGCCTGCCAGGCAGCCGTCTGCCGCAGGCGCCCGCGGAAGTCACCTGATTCCCCACGGTTCCAGGCGGCGATCAGCTCGGGGCGGAACACCAGGTAGCCGTCGAAGGCGCGGGTGATACGCGCCGCGAGCTGCTGCGTCTTCAGGTCCCGAGCGCCGCCGTCGAGATAGCCGAGCACGCTCTGCAGTGCCTCGCGATCGGCGCGGTCCGTGACCGCGTCCATCCGCGTGGATAGCGCCGAGAGGGCGCTGTACAGTCCCCAGAACAGGCCCTCTCGGGAGTGACTCGAGAGGTCGGGGCGCGAGAACGTTTCCGCGAAGATCTGAGACACGAAGTTCCGCGGATACAGGAACTCGCCGTTGGTGAAGACGCCCAGCTCGAGTGCCAGTTGCTGACTCAGCCAAGTCGCCATGCCGCGGCCTTGCACCACCACGCGCTCGGCCCGCATGGGATCGCGGACCGGCACTCGCAGCACGTCAGCCAGACAGCGAGCGAGCTGCTCCGCTTGGTTGCTGCGGTAGACGTAGAGGCGGCGGGGCATGATCGGGGTCGGGGAGGGGTGAGGGACGCGGCGGGCGAGGACTGCGCGGCGCGAGCAAGGCGCTTAAACTACTGCGTGGTCCTTGCCCAGGTAGGACGAACAATAACACGGAAAGAGTGTTCAGTACCTGGCGTCCGACGAGGGAGGCTATCGTCACCCAATGCCTGAGCGTTGGACGTGGCGTGTAGCGGAGTTGCCCTATGAGTACGCGGTGGAGATCCGCGGGGAGCAGGTGGTCTGGATCTGGGACAGCGGCCCGGGTATCCCGCCCACCGAGGAGGCGCAGCCGCTGCGCGCGCTGCTCCAGCAGGGTCGTGCGGCGGTTCCCTCCGCCTGGCAACAAGTCCCGCCGCCCATCCTCGAGCAGGTCCGCGCTCGAGGCGCACAGCTGCTCGGCGGCGCGGGTGCCGACGGGGTCGAGGCGACGGGACCGACTCAGTTTGCACCAGCCATCGCGGCCCAGACGGCCATGAGTTCACCGGCGCCGGGCGCCGCTCCTGGCCAGGCGTCATCGAATCCCCAGGGATCCGCTGGCGCGAATCCTCAGGGCAATGCGGCGCCCCCTGGCTGGGGCCCGCCGACAGGCAGCGCCGCTCCGCAGCAGGCTCCGCCGGGCTGGGGCCCGCCCCAGGGTGCCGCGCCTCAAGCTGGCTTCGGTCCTCCCCAGGGCCCGCCTGCAGCGGCTCCGGGCGGGCCCGCGTCCGGCGCGCCGAGCTCGGCGGCGCCCACGACTCCCAGCGGTACCGGCGCCGCCGGGGCGCTTCCAACCAGCGCCTCGTTGCCCACCGCAGCGCCGGTGGCGCCCGCGCCGGCCGGCGATCCCAAGGCCCAGGTGCTCGCGTTGCTGCGCGCTGGGGAGAAGGCTCGCGCCATCGACCTGTATCGGCAGCATTTCAAGGTCAGCGCCATGCTGGCGAAGGAAGAGGTCGAGTACCTGGCCCAGACGCTGAAAGACGAGTGATGCCGTCGTCGAGCTTGGGTCCGGGTGCGGCTCAGGTGGCTGCGGGCGCTGGCTTGGCTGGCGAAGCCGCAGGAGCCTTCCCGGCCGCTGCAGGCTTCGCGGCTCCGGTCGCTGCAGGCTTTGCGGCTCCGGTCGCTGCAGGCTTTGCGGTGCCTGGCTGAGCGCCGTCGGCTTCCGGGGCCTTGCTGGGAGTCGGCTCCGCCTTGCCGGGAGCCGTGTGGTCCGCCTCGCCGCTGGGCGCGTCGTCGTCGGAGTCGCCGGCGCCTGGCGTGTCTTCGGCGCCGTCGTCTTCGGCGCCGTCGTCTTCGGCGCCGTCGTCTTCACCATCGGTCTCGTCCGTGTCTTCGCCCTCGGCGGCTGGCGTTCCGAGCTTGGGCGCCGGCGTGTTCTCCACCGACCTGTCCAGCGCAGGTGTTTTCCAGGTGGATTCAAGCAAGCGCAGCGCACCCGTGATGTGTGAGATGTGGGAACAGTGGGCGTACTCGCGGTGCCCCGCGTAGGACAGCACGTGGAGGTTCCCCGAGTGCACCTCGCCCAACAAGCCGAACGGGTCATCGCCCGGATCTCGCTTCTTCAGGCTCAGTCCAAGCTGTTCGAGGAGCAGCGCAGTCGTCAGTTTTACTGACGGGTAGCCTCCCTCGGGCTCGACCTGGGAGTGAGTCAGGTAGAAGATGCCGCGCCCTGACTTGGCCTGGGTCGCGTAGTCGAAGATCGGCTGCACGAACGCGGGATCGACGTCCGTCGGCTTGGTGTGGTGGGCGGCGCCGGGCTTCCAGCCGCCGTGAAGGCCGTCCAGGAGCACCACGGCGTCGACCCTGTCCGCGTGGTTCTTCAGGATCCGGTTCACCGCTCCGTAGCCGGCGCTCCACGCGGAAATGGCCAGGTGACGTACGTGGGCGCTGGGGTGCTTCGAGTAGGCCTGGAGCTGCTTCTCTATCGACGCGAGCAGGCGCGGGAAGCGCTTGGGGTCTTCGAAGGCCTTGGTGTACGGGCCGCTGCCGACGCCGCGATCGATGCCGACGTAGGTGATGCCGTGGGCGACCTGGACCAGCGTCTTGCGCACTGGTTCATGGCCGTGGAAGTGGATCAGCACGTCGTAGCCGAAGTCGTCGGTGTGCCCGCCTTTCTGGGGGATCGCGATGCGACCCATGCGCAGCTTGCGATAGGGCGCGTAGGGACCGAGGCCGATCGGATCGTGGGGGTTGCACTCGTGGAAGCCCTTGGTGCGCAGCGCGTCGGTGAGCGGTTCGGGTTCGCGACGCTCGAAGGTCGGCGCCTTGGGCGGTGGTGCCACGGAGGCGACCTCCGGGGCCTTGTGCCACAGCGGCTTCTTGGCGACGCCAGGTCGAACCAGCGCGATCCCAGCGATCACCAGCGCTGACACGGTCAAGAGCCCGAGAGGGCTCGTGAGCCGCTTCGTTAACTGCTTCATCATGGGGGGCGCCTTCGATAAAGCAGATTCAGGCTGCGAGCGCCACTCACCCGTGGTCTCTGCGCGTCCTTTCCCGGTACGACTTTCCCGACTCGAACGCACGGCTTGGTCCACCGTGTCTCCTGGGCCCGGCAGTTTGCTGCAGGTGCATCACCGCGGAATCGCCAACGTCCGTCCGGCCATGCTAGCGCGTCTGGGGACGCAATATCTGCAGAGAAATCATTGGCGCGCGCCGCCTGGGTGCGCCTCCCGGCCGGCCCATGCGCTGACGGGAGATGCCGGGCTCGCGGGGGGGAAAATCGCGCTGTTGTCGTATGTGGAGACACGCCGGCAACATCGCCGACCGTGCTTTGCCAGCGCTGCAGTGGGCTGCAGTTTTGGCCAACCAATCCGACTACTCTGACTTTTTCGCGGCTCTCGAGTCGCGAAACCTGACCGGCGCCCAATCGCGCCGAAGGAGCGACGTATGAAGAAGCTGATCGTCGGCGCCGCGAGCGCCGCCACTTTGCTCGGCCTGTTCTCTTCCACCGCGATGGCCCAGGACAAGCCCATCAGCGTCGGGCTGCGGCTTGGCTACGGGATCCCCATGGGCAAGGTGCGAGACGACGCCACGGTCGCCGGCCAGACCACCGAGTACAAGCTGTCGGACGCGGTCTCCAGCGCGTTCCCGGCGCTCCAAGTAGACGCCGGCTATTTCCTCACCCCCGAGATCATGCTCGGCGCGTACTTTGGCTATGCCCTGCTGAACGTTGCGGATGACGGCTGCCAGCAAGGTGCTGACTGCAGCGCCAACCAGCTGCGCTATGGTATCCAGGCTCAGTACCACCTTTCCCGTGGGGAAAGCCTCGACCCCTGGTTCGGACTCGGCTTCGGCTTCGAGGATGTCTCGCAGAGCTCGGAGCAGGGCGGTCAGTCTCAGGATACCAGCTCGAGCGGGCTCGAGTTCGTGTCCCTCAACGGCGGCGCTGATTTCCAGGTCGCCGATGGGATCGGCGTGGGGCCCTACGTGTCGTTCGCCCTCGGTCAGTACACCAAGGGCACGAACGCTGCGGGAGAGGACGCGGACATCGAGGAGACCGCGTTGCACCAGTGGCTGACCCTGGGCGTGAAGGGCACGTTCGGCTTCTGAGTCTCTCCGAACCAGGTCCTATGCGGCGGCGAGTCACCCGGGTGTGGCACGTCGCCGCTTTTTTTTGCACCGCTTGCGGTAGCCAAGCACGCCCAGACGCGGGATATCCACGGCCATGAAGCGCCGCACCTGGATCCTCCTCGGCATCTCCGTCGTGATCGCGCTGGGCCTGATCTTCGGTATGCGCACGATTCGTCGCGCGCTCGTCCGCGCATTCGACACCGGCTACCAGGCCCCGACGGTGGACTCTGCGGGGGCGGCGAGTCGGGAGGCATCGGGGATCCAGCTCGGGCTCGTGGTGACGGGGCTCTCGGAGCCGACGGATATCCAGTTCGTCCCCGGGCAACCCGACCATGCCATCTTCCTCGAGAAGGGCGGGAAGGCCCGCTACGTCCGCGTACCGGCGTCGGGAGACGCGGTCGACGCGGAGAAGGCACCCCTGGTGGTCTCCCTCGACGTCCGCACCAACTCGGAGCTCGGCCTGCTCGGCTTGGCCTTTCACCCGAAGTACGCCGAGAACGGGCTCTTCTATCTCAACTACAACCCCAAGGGGGGCGAGCTGCGGACCGTCGTTTCCGAGTGGCACCTGCCCGCCGCCGAGCTCGGTAAGCGCCCTGCGAAGGAGACCCGCGTCCTGCTGGACTTCGAGCAGCCTTACGAGAACCACGACGGAGGGCAACTGGCGTTCGGTCCCGACGGCTTCCTGTACATCGGCGTCGGCGACGGCGGCTTCAAGAACGATCCTCACGGCAACGGTCAGAACAAGCGCACGCTGCTCGGAAGCATGCTGCGCATCGACATCGACGACAAGCAAGCGGGCAAGGAGTACGCGATCCCCGAGGACAACCCGTTCGTCGGCAAGCCAGACGCGCGCCCGGAGATCTACGCCTACGGCCTGCGCAACCCGTGGCGCTTCAGCTTCGATCCTCAGGGGCGCCTGCTGGTCGCCGACGTGGGTCAGGGCACCTGGGAAGAGGTCGACTTCGTGCGCGCCGGCGACAACCTGGGCTGGAACACCCGCGAGGGCCGGCACTGCTTCTCACCGGATGAAGGCTGCAGCACCGAGGGCCTCGTGGATCCCATCGCCGAGTACAACCACGAGATCGGCAAGAGCATCACCGGCGGCTACGTCTACCACGGCGAGAAGCTCCCCCAGCTGAAGGGCAAGTACCTGTTCGGGGACTTCGTCGACGGTCGGGTCTGGGCGATCACGCTGCCGAAGGAGCTCGACCCGGGCGAGCCCATGCTGCCCCTCGAAGATCTCGGGCAATGGCCGTACCTCATCAGCACGTTCGGGCAAGACGCCAGCGGTGAGATCTACATGTCGGACTACAGCCGCGGCGACATCTACCGTTTCGAGCCCAAACCCTAGCTCCTTTTCCGTGCGGCGAAGCTCATCCGGCGGCTCGTTTTGGGGGAGAGGGCCGCTGCTTCGCGTCCGCGCTGAGTCGTCCGCGCAGCGTTCGAACTCAGTCTCCGACCACGTAGTGCTGGATGGAGACGGTGATCGAGTAGAAGAGGTTGCCTTGCAGGCGCAGCACGAGGCCGCCCTTGAACAGCAGATCTCCGGCGGAGATCCCGTCGAAGCGACCCACCCGGGGGAAGCGCTCGACGACCCGTGAGCCGTCCAAGAACTCGACCCGAATGCCGTCTCTCAGGAGCTGCTCGGTCGTCACGACCTTCGCGCCAGAATTCCCCGGGGAAACGCCAAGGCGGTAGCGACCTCGGCTGTCGCTCACCCCCTTGGTGCCCTTCTGGAAGGCGAAGCTGGGCGTGCAGTGCTTGTCGCTGCCGTCGGTGCTGGAGAGGCAAATGCTGGTGTTGCAGCGTCCCCCGCAAGAGCGCCCCTCGTAGACCCGCACCGCGATCGGCGCGATCACCCACTCCTCGTTCGGCGCGAGCAGGCAGGAGCCGCTGACGCAGCGCGTGCCAGCGAACCTGTCACACTTGCCGCCGCAGTCGTCGGTGGGCGCGGCGGCCAAGGGAGGCGGCGCCGGAGGCAGCGTCGCCGCGGGCGCGGCCTGCTTGTTCAAGAAGTCGCAGTTGGTGCGTCCCGGAGGCTTCAGCCCGTACTGGTCGGAGGCGAAGGTGTTCCCGTTGGAGAGCAGACACGCGTAGAACACGTTCGGTGAGTTGCCGACGCAGCGACAGAAGTCCTCCCTGCCGTCACCGTTGGCGTCCTCCATGCGTCCGGTGCGGGAGTATCCCAGGTCCAGGTTCGATGGTGACTGGAACGTCCCCGTGCCGGTGTCGCACTGCAGCGTCCGACTCGAGCGCACCACCTGGCAGAAGTCGTTCTTCGCTCCGCGACCGCTGACGTCATAATAACCGTAGGGAAAAAGAGACGGATCACCGGCGCTCGTCGAGCGGCCGCGAGCGGTGCCGGCTGCGACCGGCGCGGCGTTCCCGAGCGCAGGGTCCGGCGCCGCCGGCAGGCCGGGGGTCGCCGCGACGCAGGCGCCGCTGACGCATGCCTGGCCCACTGGACAGGGCGTCGCCTGGTCACAGGCCTGCTTCGACTTGCAAGCAAGGCTCACCAACACCAAGAACAAGGCTGCACCCAGGGCGGTGCCCGAACCAACGCGCTGATCCGTCATCGAAGCTCCGAGTCTACCAACTCCGCGCTGCTGCGACGGCGGGCAAAGCGCCGGCGCAGCGCGCATTGTCTGCGGCTTCCTCCATCGGGCCCGGGTCGGTTCGCGGGCTTCAGGTTCTTTTGGTAGTGTCCCCGGCGCCAAATGTCCTACCCCAAGCAAGACCTCTCCGCTGCAACCATCCCCGCAGGCCGCGCCGTGGCGCGCCGCGTGCGAGTCCCTCTGGCAATGGCGCTCGTCGCCGGTTGCTTCGTCGCCTGCGGCGGCGGCGCCAGCAACGCGCCGCCGCCCGAGCAACCCGCGCCGGTGCCCCCGGAGCCCCCGGGCAAGCCCACGGTTCAGAAGACGCTCGCAGACGTCGGACTCGACGCCGCGGCCATGGACAAATCCGTCGACCCCTGCACCGACTTCTACAGCTTCGCTTGCGGTGGTTGGATCAAAGACACCGAGATCCCATCGGACAAGGCGCGCTGGGTGCGCTCGTTCTCGGTGATCCACGAGGAGAACGAGAAGGAGCTGCGCCGGATCCTCGAGGAAGCAGAGAAGGCCACCGACGCCGAACCCGTCAAGCAGCGCCTGGGTACCTACTACGCAGCTTGCATGGACGAGTCAGCAATCGAGGGGGAGGGCACCAAGCCCCTCGAGCCCTTGCTGAAGCAGATCCAGGGCGTGCGCGATCAGAAGTCGCTGATCGCCGCCGTCACCAAGCTACACCAGCACCGCATCTGGGCGCTGTTCGACATCTCGGCGCAGCAGGACTTCGCGGACGCCACCAAGATGATCGGCTTCATGGATCAGAACGGCCTCGGACTGCCCGACCGCGACTACTACATCCTCGAGCCGGCGCCGCTGCCCAAGCACACCAGCGACCCCAAGAAGCATCCCAGCGAGGCGAAGGCCGCCGAGCCGAGCAAGCAGGAGCAGGAGGCGCTGGCGAAGAAGAAGAAGCTGCTGGCTGACTACGAGGCGCACGTCGCGCGGATGCTGGAGCTCGGCGGGATGCGTGGCTACGCCGCCAAGGCGGCAGCGAAGGACGTGTTGAAGATCGAGACCGCGCTGGCAGAGGTGTCCAAGACCAAGGTGGAGCGCCGGGATCCGAAGAAGCTCTACAACAAGGTCGATCGCGCGGGCGTCGAGCAGGCGGTGCCGCGCTTCGACTGGAAGAGCTACTTCACCGCGCTCGGGACCCCCGAGCTGAAGGACATCAGCATCACCAGCAAGGAGTTCTTTGCGGGAGTGAACGAGATCCTGCCCAGGTTCAAGCCAGCGCAATGGAAGAGCTATCTCACCTGGCAGGTGCTCCACGCGATGGCGCCCACCCTGGGCAAGGCGTTCGTGGATGAGGACTTCAAGCTGCAGAAGCTGCTGACCGGTCAAGAAGAGATCGAGGCGCGCTGGAAGCGCTGCGTTGCTGCCACGGACGACGCGCTGGGAGAAGCGCTCGCGCAGCCCTTCGTGGCGGAGCACTTCGGGGGCGAGAGCAAGAGCGCCGCCGAGAGCTACGTCCACGCCGTCGCGGCGGCCTTCGACAAGGAGGTCGACACCCTCGACTGGATGGACGCGACGACGCGCCAGCGTGCGAAGCAGAAGCTGAAGGCGATGGCCTACCTGATTGGCTACCCGAGCAAGTGGAAGCAGTACGATTTCAAGATCGGCAAGCAGTTCGCCGCCAACGTGCTGGCCGCAGAGGAGTGGCAGCTGAAGGACGACCTGTCCCAGCTCGGCAAGCCAGTGGACCGTGAGAAGTGGGAGATGAGCCCGCCGACGGTGAACGCCTACTACCACCCGAACAAGAACCACATGGTCTTTCCTGCCGGAATCTTGCAGCCGCCGTTCTACGACGTGAAGGCGGCGGTCGCGGTGAACCTCGGCGCCATGGGCATGGTGGTGGGCCACGAGCTGACTCACGGCTTCGACGACGAGGGCTCTCAGTTCGACAAGGACGGGAACCTCAAGAACTGGTGGGAGCCGCCGGTCGAGCAGACCTTCAAGGGCAAGACCTCCTGCGTCGCCGATCAGTACTCGAGCTATGAGGTGCTGCCCGGCGTGAAGATCAACGGCAAGCTGACGCTGGGGGAAAACATCGCCGATATGGGCGGCCTGAAGCTGGCCTTCGCAGCCTATCGCTCGCTGCGCAAGGACGCCCCGGAGCACGTACAGGCCGAAGGCTTCACGGAGGACCAGCAGTTCTTCATCTCCAACGGTCAGATCTGGTGCGCGAAGTACCGCGAGGAGGCGGCGCGCATGCAGGTCGTGAACGATCCGCACTCGGCGCCGCGCTTCCGTGTCAACGGTCCGCTTTCGAACCTCCCCGAGTTCGCCGACGCCTTCCAGTGCAAGGCTGGAACGCCAATGAACCCGGAGCAGCGCTGCTCGGTCTGGTGATGCGAGCGGCCTAGCCGTCTTCCCGTAGCACCCCGCTGAGGTAGGCGGCGCCGAGCCGCCACTGGCCAGCGGGAGTGGACATGTCGAGGTGCCCAGCGGCGATCTCCCCGTAGGCTTCCGCGATGCCGGGGAGGTCGTCGACTGGCCAGTCTGGCGCGGGCGCCCCCGCCAGGCGCAAGAACTCGGCGCCGTAGCCCAGGCAGACCGTGCGTCGCGCGAGCGCCAGGCGCTCGGCGCTGGGCGCTCGGGTGACGCTCTCGTAGCCGCGCAGCAGCGCGGCGGTCGCGCGCTCGTCCAGGAGCAGGAGGGTGATCAGCGTCGCGAGATCGAAGCCCGGGTCGCTGAGCCCGGCCGTCTCCCAGTCGATGAAGCGCAACTGTTCACCATCGAACAGGATGTTGGTGGGGTTCAGATCCAGATGGCAGACGGCTTCGTTGTGGCCTGGAGGCAGTTCCCTCGCGAGCTCAGCGGCGCGGCGCACGAACGCTGGACCCGACCGAGCGAGCTCCTCCAGCAGCTCCACGGTGCGTTCCGTGGGGCAACGGTTCGCCAGGTAGCTTGGCTGCGGGAGCTGGTGCAGCGCTGCGAGCTGACGGCCAAGCTGCTCCAGCAGCTTCGGCCCCGCGGGGCTCTGCAGCGCGCCGAGCAGCGGCACCGAGGTGATGTACTCGGACAGCGCGGCGCGCCGCTCGCGATCGACGGCGATCAGCTGCGGCGCCAGTCCGAGGGTTGCCGCGAGGCGCTGGAGCTCCGCCAGCTGGCTGAAATGCAAGGCGAAGCGCTCCTCTGGCTGAACTCGCAAGACCCACGCCTGCCCGGCGCTCCGCACCACGTACGTCAGCGCGCCCGAGCGTCCGCCGTGGATGGGTTCGAGCTCGATGGAGCCGGCGTCCAGTCCGTTGGAGCGCAACAAATGCTGCGCAATCTGCCTCTCGGCGTTCATGGATCCTCCAGGTCGGTCCGCTCCGCCTGCGGCACCAAGAGGTTCAGCCAAGAACGCTCGTGAGAGTGAACGGGGAGTACTTCGACTTTCAGCGGAGGCGGCGGCCCCGCGCCGCCTGGCGCCGGGATTATACAGCGCGCCGGAGCGACGTCGAGTCTTCAGCGGCTTCCCCGAGCGCCTGGAGACGAGCGACGCGCTCGGCCTCACCCTTGACGTTGCTTCGCGCCGGCCAATCAGCCGCGTTGATGATTGAGCACGAACGCACGAACGACGCGACTCTCCCCCAAACCCGCTCGCGGATGCTGGTCACGGCGCTGCTGGCAGCTGCGTGTCTGGTGGGCTGCGGCGTGAACACCCGGGCCGCGATCAAGAACGGGGGGAGCGAGCCGATCAACGTGAAGTTGATGAGTGGCGAAGACCAGGTCGAGTACGGCTCGGTCGCGCCAAACACCACCTCGGAGTTCGAGAAGCTCGGCTTCGACCAGTACGGGAACGTCACCCTCGAGAGCAACGGCAAGAAGACGCCCGTGCAGATCCAGCCAGAGAAGGACAACACGGTCACCGTGAAGCCCGATGGAACCACCGAGGTGGAGGCCGTCTACAACGAGGACAACGAGTACTGGTAGTCAGCCGGTCGGACTTGCATCAGCCACTGCTCAGACCGCGATGTGCTTGAAGTGCGGCCTGGGAGACGAGCGCTTCAGAGGCTGTTCAAGAACACCCAGAGCGCTTCGCTCTCCTCGGCTGAATAGGGGGTGAGGCCGGCACCGCCATGCACGGCCGAGGTGTCCGGGCGCAGCTCGCTCACCAGCTGCCTCAGGTTGCGCGCGCGTCCCGTCACGTACAGGCGCGCGCGCCGTCCGACGCCGCCCAGCGGAGAGATGCGATTGCCGTTGGGGGTGAAGCTGGCGCCGGTCCCCGTCTCGGCGAAGGCGGGTGCGCCGAAGCTGAGCGGACGAGCGCGCGCCCCGCCTCGTGCGAGCCAGGACTCGAGGTTCACCGTCTCGGTCGGTCGCCGCATGGAATCCGTGGGGAGATGACAGGTCGCGCAGTCTCGCTGGAACAGCGCCGCGCCGGCGGCTTGCTGGGCTCGCCACCGATCGCCCCTGCTGAAGGCCAGGGGACCGGGGCGCGCCGGGAGCTGCATCAGGAAGCTGAGCAGCGCCTGCCGCACCTCGAGTGGGGACAGGGTGCGCTCTCCGTTGCTGGTCTCGAGTGTCAGCGGGACGTCCCAGTAGTCGCTCGCACCCTCGGTCCACATGCGCTCGTCGAGGCCACGGATCAGGCCCTCCAGGGCGCGCGACAGCGACTTCGCTCCCCCCGTGCTGAAGATGGGGCGCACGGCGCCGATCCCAGCGAGGCTGCGAGTGATCTCCCAGCGTCGCTCGAGGAAGCCGGGATGACGCCGGCCGTCGCTCTCCGTGTTCCAGTGGCAGCTGTTGCACGTGTACGGCGCGCGGCTGCCGCGGCTCCGTTCCCAGAGCGCCGTCCCGTAGAAGAGCCGCTCACCGAGCGACTCTGGTGTCGGGGCCTGGGGTGCGCCGAGTGCCAGCTCGATGCGGGGTGCTCCAGGCGTTGCCGGGAGGTACCACAGGCGATCATCGAGGCGACTCACGCCGACGAAGCCCGCTCCGTAGGCGATGAGGCTCCAGGGTGCGCCGAGGACGCGTGTGAGCCAGGGCGCGCCTCCGGTTCGACAGAGGAGCACCTGATCGCTGCCGGTGAGCGTCACCGCCGTGACCTCCCCGTTGGTGGCGACCGCGGTGGGGTCAGCGAGCCCGAGCGCGCCCAGGTCCAGCTCGAGAGTCGGCCGCAGGGAGCCGTTCGCGTCGACGCCCCAGCTGAAGAGCTCATGGCCGAGGTGGCGAATGGGACCGCTGAAGCGCCGAACCTGGGCGTCCTCTGGACCCACCGCGAACAGCCGCGCGCGCTCCGGGTCGAAATGGGCATCTCGGAGCGGCGCGAGGCGATTCGAAGCGAACAGGCGGCGACCCCGCGCGTCGTAGACGCTGAGGTGGGGTCGCGTGGCGCTGAGCACGAAGCTCCTGCCGGCTCCCAGACGCCCGACCCGATAGCTGCCCGATGGGACGGGCACGCGCAGACGCACGCGGCCGTCGGGGTCCAGTTCGACGAGGCGCTGACGCAGATCGTCCAGTACCAGCAAGCGACCCGGTGAGACCTGGGCGAGGTCCCGGAAGCCTGCCCGGGGCTCCAGTTCCGTGTGGAAAGGAGCCCCGGCGACCACGCTCAGCGCCCCCGGCTCGCTGCGCCCGAGGCACAGCGTGCGCCCCGCGAACTTGCCAGAGCCGACCACGCAGCGCAGCGTCTCGCGGGGACCCTTTCGGGCGCCGACCTCCACGAAGCCTCGACCCGCCTCGAGACGGAAGCCGCGCTGCCTCGAGTGGGCCGCGGAGTACACCCAGATGACGTCACCCTCGACGTACAGCCCGGTAGGTGCGAAGGCGGGGCCAATGTTCGCGATGTGGGGTGCGGCAGCACCCAGACGCGCTTCCAGGGCTTCCAGCTCTGCCAGGTACGGCGACTCCACGTCCTGCACTCGACGCGCGCAGGCTACGCTCAAGAGCCCGGCGAGCGCGGTAGCGAGGCGTGGGGCAACCCTCATCGTTTCGTGTTTGAGACCGCTCGCCCGCTGGCGCCAGGGCTCGGATGTCTTAGGGTCAGCAGGTGAAGCTGTCGATCCTGGAGCTGGGCCGAGTGCGCGAGGGGTCGGACCGCCGCGGCGCGTTGAGCGACGCGCTGGCGCTGGCGCGCCACGCAGAGCAACTTGGCTTCGAGCGCTTCTGGGTGGCCGAGCACCACAACATGCGCGGGGTCAGCACGGCGGCAACGCCGGTGGTGATAGGCCACATCGCCGCAGGCACCCAGCGCATCCGCGTTGGCGCGGGTGGCGTGATGCTCCCGAATCACACGCCGTACATCATCGCCGAGCAGTTCGGTACCCTCGCGGAGCTGTTCCCGGGGCGCATCGATCTCGGGCTCGGCCGCGCGCCGGGTACGGATCCGATGACCCTGAGGGCGCTGAGACGCGATCCGCGAAGCGCCGACCGCTTCCCCGAGGATGTACGGGAGCTGCAGCACTACCTCGAGCCTGCGCGCGCGGATCAGAGCATCGAGGCGGTGCCTGGTTCCGGCACCCGGGTGCCGCTCTGGATCCTTGGCTCCAGCCTGTTCGGGGCGGAGCTCGCGGCGGAGCTCGGCTTGCCCTTTGGCTTCGCCTCCCACTTTGCGCCGCAGATGCTGATGGATGCTCTCGGCATCTACCGCAGCCGCTTCAAGCCCTCGAGGACCCTCAGCGAGCCCTACGCCATGGCCGGCATCGGCCTGATTGGCGCCGAGACCAGCGCCGAGGCCCGGCGCCTCGCGACCACGCAGCAGATGAGCGTGACGAACCTGATCCGCGGTGAGCGTGGCCTCTCACAGCCGCCAATCGACGACATCGAAGGCTACTGGAGCCCGGCGGAGCGCGCCCACGTCATGCGCATGCTCTCCTGTAGCGTCGTCGGCGACGCCGAGAAGCTGCGCGCTGGCATCCGGCAGTTCGCCGAGCGAACCGGGGTTCAGGAGCTGATGGTCGTCTCCGACGTCTTCGAGCCCGCGGCGCGCTTCCGCTCGCTCGAGATCATCGCCGAGAGCGCCCAGGCGCTGCGCATGGCGTAGCAACCCACGAAACACCGACGCCCCATCAGTTCCTGCGGAACAGATGGGGCGTGCTGCTGTTCGGCTGGTGATCAGGCGAGCTCGATGATGCCCGCAGCGCCCATGCCGCCGCCGATGCACATGGTGACGATACCACGCTTGCCGCCGCGGCGCTGGAGCTCGGGGATGATCGTCGCCACGAGCTTCGCGCCGGTGCAGCCGAGAGGGTGACCGAGGGCGATGGCGCCGCCGTTCGGGTTCAGCTTCTCGTCGGGGATCCCGAGCTGACGCTGAACGTAGACGGACTGCGACGCGAACGCCTCGTTCAGCTCCACCACGTCGATGTCCTTCATCGAGTACCCGGTCTGCTTGAACAGCTTGTTCACGGCGGGCACCGGGCCGATGCCCATGATCGCCGGATCGCAGCCCACGGTGGTGAAATGGCGGAACCAGGCCTTGGGCTCGAGGCCCAGCTCTTTGGCCTTCTGCTTGGTCATCAGGATGGCCGCCGCGGCGCCGTCGCTGAGCGGCGAGCTGTTGCCCGCCGTTACGCTACCAGTGGTGCTGAACACCGGGCGCAGAGCCGCGAGGCCCTCCGCCGTCGTGCCTTCACGAATGAGCTCCTCCGTGCGGAAGTCAAACTCCTCGTGCTTGCCCTTGACGTAGCGTACGCCCTTGACCGTCACCACTTCGCTGTCGAAGCGGTTCGCCTTGACTGCGGCGACGGCCTTCTCGTGGCTCTTGGCCGCGAACGCGTCCTGGTCCTCGCGGCTGATCTCGAAGCGCTTGGCGACGTTCTCGGCGGTGATGCCCATGGGCGTGTAGGTGGTGGGCATGGTCTCCATCACCCGCGGAGATGCGCTGATCTTGAAGCCCGTCATGGGCACCATGCTCATGCTCTCCACACCGCCCGCGACGACCACCTCGTAGGAACCGATCGCCAGCGCACCTGCCGCGAGGGCCATGGCCTGGAGGCCACTCGAACAGAAGCGGTTGATGGTCATGCCGCCGCTGTCGACGGACAGGCCGCCGAGCAGGCCCGCGGGGCGCGCCACGTTGAGCCCTTGCTCGCCTTCCGGCATCGCACAGCCCAGGATCAGATCCTCCACGAGCTCCGGCTTGAGGCCGGGGTTGCGTGCGAGAAGTCCCGCGATGACTTCCCCGGCGAGCTCGTCGGGGCGCTTGTTCGCGAGGGAGCCCTTGTGCGCACGGCCTACCGCTGAGCGCACGGCATCGATGATTGCAATGTCTGCCATGGTCTTGTGTCCTCTCGCTTAGTTCCGCAGGGGTTTGTTGTTCATCAGCATGTACTGCATGCGCTCTTGGCTCTTCTGCTCGCCGCACAGGCTGAGGAAGACCTCGCGCTCCAGGTCGAGCATCTGCTGCTCGGTGACGGGGGCCGCTGCTCCGCCCTGACCGCCGCACAGCACGTGCGCCAGCTTGCGCGCGATGAAGCCGTCGTACTCGGTGGCAAACCCACCCGCGACCAAGGTGTCCACCAGCATGCTGATGGTGGCGATGCCGCTCTCCCCGAGCAGCTTGTGCGCGCGGGGCGCCGGCGGGTGGTAGCCCGTCTCCGCCATCGCGATCGCGCGACGCTTGGCTTCGTAGAGCTGGCGCGCCTTGTCGTAGCTGATGCCGTCTCCGTGGCGGAAGTAGCCGTACTGCTGGGCCATCATCGCGCTGGTCGCGACGTTGGCCATGGCGATGTTCTTGAACACCTGAGCGACCAGCGGATCGATGATCACGTCGGCGCCCTCGGGGATGTTCTCCAGCGCGCGCCACGTCAGGTTCAAGCAGCCGCCGCCGCCGGGGATGAGCCCCACGCCGACCTCGACCAGGCCCGCATAGGTCTCGGCGTAGGCTTGCACGGCGTCGGCACCCAGGCACACCTCGAGGCCACCGCCCACGGTCATTCCGTACGGAGCCGCGACGACGGGGATCTTGGCGTACTTGAGCTTCTGACAAGCCTGCTGGAAGCCGTGGATCATCTTGTCCAGGCTGTCCCACTGCTTCTGCTGAGCGGCCATCACCACGCCGAAGAGGTTGGCGCCAACCGAGAAGTGATCGCCTTGGTTGGTGATCACCAACGCGCGGAAGTCCTTCTCCGCACGCTCCGTGGCCTCGCCCAGCATCGCGATCACGTCGGGATCGACGCTGTTCGCCTTGCTGGTGTAGGTCAGGCCCAGGACGCCGTCGCCCAGGTCCCATGCCTCTGCGCCGCTGTTGCGCAGCACCGCGGAGTTGCCCTGCCGCACCTTCACGAGCGGCAGGGTGCGCTCGTCGGTGCCCTGGTCGACGTACTTGCCCTGGGTGAGCTCGAAGACCTGGCCGTCCTTGTAGAACGAGGTCGCCCCCGCGGCCTTCATCTTCTTCACGCTCTCGGGGATGTCGAGGCCGTCTTTCTCCATGCGGGAAAGCACGGCGTCGAAGCCCATGGCGTCCCAGGTCTCGAACGGGCCGAGCTCCCAGTTGTAGCCCCAGCGCATGGCGTCATCGATGGCGGTGATGCTGTCGCAGATCTCGCCGGTCATGCGCGCCGCGTAGATCAGCGCTCGGCTGTTCACCTTCCAGGCGAACTGGCCCGCAGGGCCATCGTCCTCGAACAGCTTCTTCACGCGCTTCGCGGGATCTTCTTCCGAGCTGATGCTCTTGCACTTGCTCTTGATGTCCGCGTTGCCGCCCTTGGCACGGTACTCCCCGGTGTAGGGGTCGTAGGTCTCGATGCCGTCCTTGGTCTTCTTGTAGAAGCCTTGCTTGGTCTTGTTGCCGAGCAGCTTCTTCTCGAGCATCCCGCGGATGTAGTCCGGGACCTTGAAGACCTCGCGCTCCGGATCGCTCGTCAGTGCCGCGTAGCAGTTGTCCGCGACGTGGACCAGCGTATCCAGTCCGACCATATCTGCCGTGCGGAAACTCGCGCTGCGCGGGTGCGCCATCGGGGGGCCGGTGATCGCGTCGATGTCCTCAGGCGCCAGCTTGTCCTCGAGCATCTGCTGGATGCCGAGCATCATGGCGTGGGTGCCGATGCGGTTGCCAACGAAGTTCGGCGTGTCCTTGGCGATCACGATGCCCTTGCCCAGGCTCTCCGAGCCGAACTTGGCGATGCGATCCATCGTGGCCGAGTGGGTCTCTGGGCCCGCCACCAGCTCCAGCAGCTTCATGTAGCGGACCGGGTTGAAGAAGTGCATCACGAGGAAGTTCTCCTTGAACCCCACGCTGCGGCCTTCGACCATGTCGTGGATGCGCAGGCCAGACGTGTTGCTGGCGACCACCGTCGTCGGCTTCACGATCTTCTCCAGGCGCTCGAACAGGGACCGCTTGATGTCGAGGCGCTCGATGATGGCCTCGATGATCAGGTCGCACTCTCCGAGCTTTTCGAAGTCGTCTTCCAGGTTGCCGGTGTCGACCAGCGCCGCGCGGCTCTTGTGGAAGAAAGCGGCGGGCTTGGCCTTCAGGGCGTTCTGCAGACCTCCTTCCGAGAAGCGATTGCGTGCCTTCGGGTCCTTCTTTTCCGCGTCGGAGAGGTTCGGCGGCACGATGTCGATCAGCAGCACGCTCACGCCCGCGTTTGCGAGGTGAGCGGCGATGCCGCTGCCCATGACACCTGCGCCGATGACGCCTACGCGCCGGATCGGTTCACTCATGCGTTGGTCCTTGGTTGGAGTCCCGGCTGGCGGGGCTCGGTTACTCTCTGGTCGAAGGTTCGGAGACCCTCGGTAGGTTGAAACAGTCCGTGTCGATGCTGGGTCCTGCGTCGGTCCCCGCGCAGGCTTCGGGGTTGGGGGTTAGGGCAGGACGCGCCCGTGAGGCGTCGTCGTCAAGTGCGGCTCGAGCGCACTCCGGATGGCGCTCGTCAGGCTCGGGCGCCAGTATTGAGTGCAACTACGTAAGGGGAGCATAACCTTCAGCAAACTGGACGATTTCGCAAGACCCCATTGGACCGCATCGGCTCGAGGCGCGCCTCACCCCAAAACCCTGAGTCAATCCGCGGGTCTCGGGACGCCGGGCTGGCTCGCGCCTACGGCTTCGTCCGGGCGGCTCGGAGGACGGAGGCCCGCCGATTCGGGTCGACGCCGTCGACCCCGGGTCTCGCCGCGCCAGAGCTCCTCCGGTAGCAGGAGGTTCGGGAGCGCGATGGTCTGGAGGACAGCTCGGGTTCAGGCCGGTCATGCCGATGTTCAACCGCGCGAAGTGGCCCCCGGAACGTATCCCCGTGGATTCCAGTTCGCTCGGCAGCCTCGCGCCTCGCCGCAGCGCACCTCGCGGCGTTCTTGCCTGGTTCACCTCGGCAGCTGAGCGGCTCACACGAAGGCCACGGTCTGATAGGCGTTGCTCTGCATCGCGCGAATGCCGCTAGCCCCGGCAGGCGCCGGGCTGGGGATACGGCACGACGGGCTCTGCGCGAGCAGCAACTGTCGCGTCCGTCGTGGTACTGCAGCGTCGTGATAGGGACCAAGCTGATACGCTCGCAAGGCAGCGGGGCGGTGCGGTGATCGAACACTGGGTCTCCCTCTATGGCTACTGGGCGGTGCTCCTTGGCACGCTCCTCGAAGGCGAGACGGTGCTGATCATGGGCGCGTACTTCGCCCATCGAGGCTACCTGTCACTGCCCTTGGTCATGCTCTGCGCGTTTCTTGGGAGCTTGCTCGGGGACCAGCTGGCGTTCCTGTTTGGGCGCCGCGTGGGCCGCGCCTGGATCGACCGTCGTCCGCGCCTCTCCAGCCAAGCCGACCGCGTCGCGCGCTTGCTCGAGCGGCATCCAACGGGAGTGCTGCTTGGCTTCCGCTTCGTGTACGGGGTGCGCAGCGTCACGCCGCTGCTGGTGGGGGCCAGCGGGATCTCTCCGGGCGTCTTCGCGCGCTACAATCTGGTGGGAGCGGCGCTGTGGGCCGTGATCGTCGGCGGGCTCGGCTACGCGTTCGGCCAGAGCCTGGAGCTGCTGTTCGCGGAGGCCGAGCGTTTCGAGGTGTGGGTGGTTGCCCTGGGAGTGCTGGTCCTGCTTGGTCTGGCGCTGCGGCGCTGGCTCGAGCGGCGCGCCTGACTCCGCACGGGTCGTCGTGGAAGCGCCAGCCGCAGTCGGGCGGTTGCAGCGCCGCAAGGAAACGTTCGGCGCTGCTCCTGGACGGCTTACCGACGCGAGCGTCGCCGGGTATGCTCGACTCCGTGGGGCCGAACTACGGGATTCGCTGGGCAGTGGCTGCGCTGGTCTTGGGGCTGTCTCTGGGGGTGAGCGCAGTCGCGCACGCCGACGCCGAACCGCCGAACGCCTGCAGCGAACCGGGCAAGCCTTGCGTCTACAAGGGTGAGGTCGGGACCTGCGTCACCGAGCACGTCCACGATCGGCGCCGCGAGCGCTGGTACACCCAGACGGTGTGCGAGAAGGAGGCGCCCAAGCGGCCGGCGGACGACGCCTGGTCGGCCGCTACCAAGCGGCGCATCGCCCAGGGCGTGCTCGTCGGCGGTGTGCTGTTCTGGGTGGTCGCCGGCATCGCGCTGTGGAGGAAGTTCAGGCGTCCCGAGCATGGCTCCCCCCCAGACGCGCAGTAGACGATACTCATTAGCACGCGGAAACCATCAGGACCCGGGCGCTGGCGCACTCCCGGGCAGCGTGGCGTTGAAGGACCGCCTGCCAATCGACGACCAGCCTGCTAGCGCAGGTTGCCGAGACCCTCGAGGATCGAGCCGTCGGCGGTCAGCGCGAGTACGACGCCGGCGCTGGCGTGCATGCTGGCGAAGGGCGCCGTCCAGGATGGGTCGTGCCAGGGACACTGCCAGCGCGCATGAGGGCCAGGGGCGAGGTAGAACAGGCTGCCGGCGGTGGCCGTCCAGGCCCCGCCGCTCGGATCGAAGCAAGCGACGGAGAGGGGCGCCGGGTTGCCCATTCGTTCCGCGCGGACATCGTCTTCGTCGATCATCACCACGCAGCCCTGGGTGCCAACGACCATACCTCGACCGTGGTCAGGGTTGGTGGCGCACGCCAGGTAGGCGGTGTTGGCGGGGGCTTGAACCCACTCGAGGTGGCCTGCCATCGGATGGAAGATCGCGATCAGGCCCTGGCCCTGGTGGCCTCGTCCCACCACCAGCCAGCGCATCGTGTCCAGGCGGCCAATGTCGTTGACGCTGGAGAAGTGCTCCAGAGGAAACGGCTCCAGCAGGCCGTGTCGGGTGAGACGGTGGAGCACCGGAGGACCCGGCGGCGCGAAGCGTGAGCGCTCCTGGCTGACCAGCACGATGACCTGCCGCATGACTCCGCAGAGGCGCTCGTAGCGTTGCCCGACGCCGCGCACGATCTCCTCGAGGCCCTGGTAGGTGAAGCGATGCACGCCCCCGTCGCGGCTGGCCACGAGCCACTCGCCCGCGCCCATGCAGTAGACGGCGTCGAGCCCAGCACCGCCCCGAGCGGGCACGCCGCGCCACAGCCTGCCGTCCCAGTAGACCAGGTTCTTGCTGGTGGTCGCGAGGCAGCCCTGAGCGCCGTCGAACGCGGCGCTCAGCACGTACTCGTTGCTGGGATTGCCGAACGGATCCGTGAACCCGCGTTGCCGGGTGAGCCACTGCCAGCCGACCCGCGAGGGCGCGGCGCTCTCGGCATGTGCCGGCATGCGGCTCATCGTCGTGCGACCGAGACCCGTGGGGATGTGCAGAGCCCGACGGATCTCGCTGGCGAACTCCTCGGCGGTCTGGGGTCGCTCGCTCGGCTTGGCCGAAGTGCTGCGGGCGAGCAGGGCGTCGATGGCGTCGCAAGCCTGGCGGGACGCCTTCAGGTCCTGAGCCAGGTGCTCGCTCTCCCGGATGCTTGGGCGTTCTCGTGCGGAAATAGTGCGGACCATGTCGACCATGGTCTCGAAATGGAACATGTCGCGCCCCGCGAGAACGTAGTAGGCGATGCCAGCCAGTCCGAAGACGTCGCTGGCCGGGCCCAGCTTCGCGCCCTGGGTGTACAGCTGCTCGGGCGCCGTATAACCCGGCGTGCCCACCCCAGCGCTGACGAAGGTGCCCGCGTCTTCGCTGCGGCTGATGCCAAAGTCCGCGATCTTGAAGCTCTCACGATCACCGAAGCCGGAGCACAGCACGTTGTTGGGTTTGACGTCTCGATGCAGGATCCCCATCTCGTGCACCGCGCTCAAGCCCTTGGCGATGTCGCCGAGACAGTCCGCCGCCCGTAGCGGGTCGAAGCCGGCGCGCGTGCGCTGCAGGCTGTAGCGCACGCGCTCTCCGAGGGTAGTGCCTTCTGCATCCCCATGGATATACTCCAGGGCGAGCCAGCCGAGCTCCAGGACGGTGCCGGGCTGCGTCGGATGCTGCGTCAGGGAGATGTGTAGCGTCCCCGTGTCGAGCAACCTCACGACGTAGGGAGTCGGTGGCACTTGATCGTTGAGCGCGCTGAGCGCCTGGGCTTCCTTGAGCAGCGAGAGCGTCGCCGTGTTCCCCGCATTGCCCACGAAGCGTGGAGTCAGGATCTTCAGCACCGCGGGAGCGACGCCGAAGGGATCGTGGCGAAGCGCGAGCACCACCACCGCCATCCCGCCGCTGCCGAGGATACGCACCACCTGGTACTGCGTGTGCGGCAGCCCCGAGGGCACGTAGTGTCCGATCAGCCCCTCGAGCCGCTCGTCCGCTGGGTGGATGGGGATCACCGACACCGGCGCCCATCCTGTCACAGGTTCGGGGCTAGAAGTACACTCGCCCGTCGAAGCCGAGCCGGGCGTAGAGCAGGAAAGCATGCCCGAAGCGGTTGAAGTCGCCGGAAGTCCCGACCTGGAGCATCAGCGTCGAGGTCTGATCCGTGTTGAAGCGTCGCAGCGGTCGGTACTCGTACCAAGGGAGGTCCACCTCCACCGAGGTGAACTCCTCGCGCACTCCGTCGCTCCGCTTGAACACCGGCGTGCCGAACAGGACTCCATAGAAGTTCACTCCAACCTCGCGGAATAGCACGAACTGCCCCTTCCCCGAGCGCCGCCAGAGGCCGCCAACGCCGCCGTCCGCGGCCTTCAGCGCCAGGCGTTTCCCCGCGTGGAAATCGAAGAGCATGGTCAGCGGGACGGCGATCAACGAGTCGCCGGGGAGGAGCAGATTCGGGATCCGCAGGCGCACCCCGAGGCCGAGGCGAGAAGGCACGCGGTCGCCGCTGCCAGCGAAGGTGCGGTCGTCCTGGCACGGATCGGGGCACACCAGATCCTTCTCCTTCGACTGCGCGATGCCCGTCAGTTGCGCGAACACCACGCCGTCCGTCGAGCGTGTGACGATGCCCTCGAAGCCGTAGCCCACCCCCACGCCCACCTCGAGATCACCTCGTGGTCGTGGCGCGTAGAAGGGCGCCGGAGTCTGATAGCCGCCGAAGTTCCCTCCGAGACGGAAGCCCGAGTAGAAGCGGGCGAACGCGCCGACCTCGTTGCGGAAGCGCGGCAGGTAGGCGTCCTCCGGGCCGAGGCCGGGTTCGATGGTCTGCACCATCACCGCTTCGCTCAGCGAACTCAGCGCGAAGTCGCGCTGACCCCCTGGGAGCTGCGTTGCGGTGCAGGAGTCGAGGCGGGTCAGGCGCTCTGTCTCTGCGGGGTCGATGTGCGGGGCTCCGTCGCGAATGCTGTAGTCGCCCAGGGTCGCGTCCACGAACTGGCTCAGGCTCTCGGCCAGCGCCGGCACGCTGTAGCTCACGTCCTTGGGCTGCATGTTGCCGTCGCCCTTCGCGGTGTAGCGACTGCCATCCCAGGTCCTGGCATCGACGCCGTTCTCGCAGTAGTAGTCGTGGGTGCCCATGCGCTCGGGGCTGATGCCCCAGGTGCCCACGATGTGCCCCGCCGAGAATGAATCCTCGAGGAAATGAAGAGCGAAGGCCTCGCTCATCATGGCCCGAGCCAGGAGCGCGAAGTAGCCGGCGTCGTCGGGGCTCATGGCGCTGAGGCGCAGCCCGAGCTCGAGCGCTGCGCGGTGATAGACCACGTACAGAGCCACGGCGTTCACCGGCTGCTTGGGGTCGACGCTGCGCGCGAGGTAGCTGTCCAGGGTGTCCGAGGTCTCGCGCACCAGCATGAAGTGCGCGTTGTTCGCCTCCGCTCGGCTCAGGTAGTGGTCGTCGGCCATCTCGTTCTTGACGTGGGTTCCGTGCCACGCGTCGAGGCGCTCATCGGGAGTCTTGGCCTGCTCGATCAGCGCGCGGGTCCGGAAGGCGATGCGCACGACCTCCCGCAGCCAGTCGGCGCCCAGCACCGACTTCTCGAGTTCGCCAGGGGTGCAGGAGTGATCCGCGGCGATGGCGGGCAACATCGCGAAGTCGATGCAGTCTCCGACGTCGTCCTCGCTGCCCGGGACCGTCGCGCAGTCGGCCCCCGAACACAGCTTGCGCGTCTTGCCGGCAGCGGCGCTCTTGCACAGGCGGTCGCCACGGTTGACGTGGACGCGCCACTGCTTCCACAGCTTCTCGAGCTGAGCGCGCCGGGTGGGGGCCAGGCGGTAGACCGTGTACAGCCCGAGCTCATGGTGCTCGTGAAACAGCCACGCTCTGGCGACACCGGGGCTCAGCCAGACGCCGAGCAGCGTCGCCATGCAGGCCAGCAGCGGACCTAACCCCCGATCCCGCCGAGAGCAAGGACGAGATGACCATCGAAGACCACGACTCGGGTTGCGTGCGGAAACCGCCCGTCTGATCCTGGCTAGCCCCATCGTGGTGTTTCTATCGGAGAAACGCCGTGGGGAGAAGCGCCTCACTGCGCCAAGAGCGCTTCTCGGGTCAGTCTGTCATGGCCACGCGCACGGTGTGGCGGCGGCGCAGTCCCCCGCCGGTCAGCTGGCGAGGTGGTGGAGCTTGGGGGCCGGTCGCTGCGCAGAGCGGCTCGGGATGCCCTCTTGAGCCGTGGGTGGGACGCCTTCGAGCGCCTCGATGCGATGGACGAGCTTCTGAATCAGCTTCTCGTAGGCCGCCATCTCGGCCTGGTAGGTGAACTTCTCGGTCGCCGACACGATCAGCACCATGCAGGCTACCGCCGCGAACCAGGGTGCGGTGAATCCCAGCACTCCGAACGCCAGCAGCCCCAGCAGGAACACCGCGGAGCTCAGGAGCACGCCGCGCCACCTGCGTTGATTGCGTCCGGGTTGAAAGCTGTTGTCCAGAAGCTGTGCTTCCCGCGCCGTCAGCATGTTGATGTCAGTTTGGATCATGTGCCCCTCGACTTTCTGCGCGCTCGACTGCACGCAGTCTCGGGACTTGCAGCGATCATGCCAGCTTCCCGGAGCGCCGGTGCATTTCCGTGAGGATCATGCGTCCGGGCTCGGATCCTCGCTCTGCGGACGCTGGCTCGTCATGCTCGAGGGCTGGGGGTGAGGGGAAAGGAGTCGCGCGCTGTCTGGTTCCAGCCGGTAGCCGTGAGTCTTGATGCCATGCTCACGGAAGGCCTTGAGCAGGGCCTTGCGCATGTCGTGCTTGAGGTTCCAGGCGCTGCTCGGCGTGTCTGCCCAGGCCGCGAGCCAGCACTGGATCCCCGTCTCCTTGACGTCCATGAGCCAGAACGACGGTGGCTCGTGGTCGACGAAGCTGGGACTGCCGAGCGGCACCTGGAGCGCCAGGCGTTCCACCTGCTCGATGTCGCTGTCATGGGACACCCAGAACTCGATGCACGCCCAGAGATAGCGGTCGTTGAGCGAGTAGTTGATCACGTTGCTCTGCATCATGCGGCTGTTCGGCACCACGTAGCGCCGCCAGTCCCAGACCCGGAGTGTCGTGTGGGTAACCGTGATGTCCTCGACGGTCCCGTACAGCTCGTCGAGCATCACGGTGTCGCCGATGTTGATCTGCTTCGACCACGCCAGGGCGAGCCCGGCGAACGCGTTCTCCACCGTGGGGCGCGCGGCCATGCCGACGAACACCGTGATCGCACCTACCATCACGCTGAGCAGCGCGGCGGGCAGCTCACCCAGGAACGGCAGCGCCGCGAGGATGGCCATCAGCCCGATCACCAGGGGAATCACCACGCGACGGGTGACCGTCGTGTGCTTGTCGATGCTCTCGAGGCCGCGGGCCTTGGCCGTCGCGGTGGGGTCGTCGATCGGTGACGCCGTGTTGATCGCCTCGAGGTAGCGGCGCTTCTGCAGGCGCTCGGTGCGCTGCGCATGGGTCTGCCGAAGCCAGAACAGCGCGCGCATCAAGAGCAGCGCGCCGCAGATCAAGATGGCGCCGAGATAGAGTGCGGTCGCTGGTCGGATCCCCAGATCGCTCAGCATGCTCCGACCCTACACAGCGCCCGGCGTAGGCGCAAAGCCCGTCGTTTTCGGGAGGATCTGCGGAGGTCGGGGCCGGGGGGCCTGGCGCGCCCGCTGCGACCGAGGCTGAACGTTCGGCCTCCGGAGCACCCTCGAGCTGGACTGAACCGGCTCCGTCGTTCAGATTCCGCGCCTGGTCATGGAAGATCTGCAGAGCCATCGAGACGATCGCGGCGTGCCCCTCGACGAGGTGGGCGTCAGCGGATTGCGCTACCCCATCATCGTCTGGGATCGCGCGCGGGAGAGGCAGCAGACGGTCGCGACCATCGAGATGAGCGTCGCGCTACCTCACGAGTTCAAGGGCACCCACATGAGCCGCTTCATCGAGGTGTTGGAGCAGAATCGGGGGGAGGTGAGCCTGCACACGCTGCCTCGCATCGTGGCAGAGCTGAGACAGAAGCTGGACGCGGAGCAAGCCCGCGTGCGCCTGGAGTTCCCGTACTTTCTCGAGCGCGCGGCTCCGGTGAGCGGCGCAACGGCCCTGATGGACTACCACTCGTGCTTCGAGGGTCGCTCGAAGGCGACTCCACAAGGAAACGAGGAAGACTTCGTGCTCGAGGTCACGGTGCCCGTCACCAGCCTGTGCCCCTGCTCGAAGGCGATCAGCGACTACGGCGCTCACAACCAGCGCTCCGGGTTGACCATGCGAGTGCGTAGCGTCGATCTGCAGGAGCGCTCGATGATCTGGATCGAGGAGCTGGTGCAGCTGGGGGAGAGCTCTGCGAGCGCGCCGGTCTACCCGCTGCTCAAGCGCGCTGACGAACGCCACGTCACCATGCAGGCCTACGACAACCCCGTCTTCGTCGAAGACATGGTGCGCAACGTCGCCGTCGCGCTGCGCGCGGACCCTCGCGTCGCCTGGTTCGAAGTCCGCGCGGAGAACCAAGAGAGCATCCACAACCACGCGGCGTTCGCTCGGGTCGCCTGGCGCCGCGACTGACTCGGTAGGGACGCTAGGTCGACACGTACGCAGAGCCTGGGCTGTACCAGGCAGAGTTCTTGGCGTTCTCGCGCATCTCGACCCGCTCGACCCAGGCGCGATCGCCGGTTTGCTTCCGAATCAGCTGATCGGCGTAGTCGAAGACCAGCTTCGCCGTGGCTTCCATCCCCACGTTGGGTAGGACCTTCAGCTTGACCACGCCGCGGGCGTCGAGCTGACGAAACGCCTCGAGCTCCGGGTCGTCCTGGTTGATCAGCAGCGTGTGGTCGAACATCTCCTCGAGCCAGGCCTTCAGCGCCTTCAGCGACGAGAAGTCGACGACGAACTGGTTCTCGTCCAGCTCCCGTGCAGCGAAGACGAGCGTTACCGTGCGGCTATAGCCATGCACGAAGCGGCAGTGTCCCGGATGGCGGTGCTGTCGATGCGCGCAGGGCAAGTCGCCAAAGGTCTTCGTGGAGCGGTAGTGGGCGGCGGTCACGGCGCTATTCAAGCAGGCGGGGGGCGGAGTTCAAGGCGCGGGATCACGAGTCACGATCAGCGGCTGGGGCGGCTCTTGGGAGGCGGGATGAGGACCCTGGGCCGCTTCAGCGCGAGCCCCAGGTTCTCGAAGAAGGCGTGCCGGTTGAAGGCCTTCCGTTCAATGACCTCGATGGCCTCGAGGTTCGCCGCGACCCAGGCTGGGGCGTAGCGCTCCTCGACGGCCCTGCGGTACATGCCGCGGCCGAGGCTGCCGTTCTCCGTGGCCTTGCGCCGTAGCAGGAGCAAACCCCGGGCGAGCCCCTTGAGCCCCGTCTTGTGTCCAGGGCGATCGCTCTTCACGGTGGCTCGCGCCAGCACGGGCTCCGTCAGTCCCCACTCGTGAACCAGGCTACGGTCCCAGCGGCGGTAGTCCGAGACACACCAGCCGCCGGTATCCACCCGGCGCCCTTCCAGCTGCTCCGACGTTGCCTTGCGGTACTGTGAGAGGCGCTCGCTGTCGTAGCGGCTCCGCTCCGGGCTCGGACGCAGGTCGGCGATCTGGCGATGCCAGGCGCTGTCCGCGATGCCGTGGAAGTGGGGAACCTTGGCTTCGAGCGTGGCCGGATGCCTGGTGAGCTTGCTGGGGTAGGCGAGAGCGCTCAGCGTCGCGGCTCCGAGCCCGAGCGCGGGGAACGCCCAGCGCAGCCAGCGATTTGCCCTGGGGATCCGTAGCAACGGAGCCTCGAGGACACCGGCGCACGCCAGCAGTCCAGCGCAGACCGGGAACGCCAGGAAGCGGTAGTAGACCATGTCGCCGCCGACCTTCAGGGGGTACACCATCGCCGACAGGGCGCAGATCAAGAGTATCGCGCGCACGTAGCGTGGACCCTCGGCTGAATCCGCGCGGTCGAGGCGGCGCTCGCGCCGGCGCAGCCAGAGTTCGATGCTTGCGCACACCAGCATCGCGACGAGCACCGGAAGCAGCTGATGGGAGCCGAGGCTGTAGACGAAGTAGTAGTAGCCCTGGCTCAGGTCCGTCTGGTCCTTCAGGTAGTACGTGTTGGGGAACAGATCGGCGTAGTAGTAGATCCGGAACACGAGCCAGGCGCCGCCGAAGCCTGCAGCGGAGGCGACGAGCCAGCGAGGAAAGCGTCGATCGCGGATCCAGAGCGCGACGATCAGCACCGCCGTCGGCACCGTCAGTTCCGGGCGGATGAGCGGCGTCAGCCCGACCAGGATCTGGAACACTCGCCTTCTGGGGCGCATCAGCACCAGCGCGAAGGCGCAGGCGGCCAGCTGGACGAGCGGCGTCTCGAGGCCGGAGGAGAAGTACCCGAGCACGCCGTAGTGGGTCATCGCGATGGCCGTGCCGAGTGAGACGCGCGGGCCCCTCGGCCCCAGCTCCCGGTTCAACCACACGCTGGTCGCCCAAAATGCCGCACAGAAAATCAGCGCGAGGCCCCGAAGGGAGGTATACCAGTCGAGCCGGGTGGCGCGGACCGGCATGAGCATCAGCGTCCACAGTGGGCTCGAGTAGCCCTCGACGTACTCCCCCGGGTTGAACACCAGCCCGCGTCCGAGGAACAGGCAGTTGTCGACGTAGCGGAAGTACACGAACGCGTCGTCCATGAACCAGAAGTAGCGCCAGGTGAGCGCCAGACCGGCGAACAGCAGGAGCCACTCGAGCGGCGTCGGGACGCGCAGCAGCTCGAGCAGACGTGCGCGCAGGCGGGCCGGGACTGGGAGGGCGTCGTTCATGACCGCGGTGCGGCGCACCGTACACCGCGGCCGGGCACGTCGTCCCGCCGCAGGCGCCAACAAATCACCACTTGGCGTGCGGGTTGCGCTCCCCGCGGAAGGGAACTAACCCCACGGGATGGGACGGTTGGCGCTGTTTGGAGCTTGGGTGGTGGTCTCTGGTTTGCTCTGCGCGTGCGGTGAGCCCGCGAACCCTCAGGTGCCACCACCACCGCCCCCCATCCCTACGCAGGTCACCCAGCCAGCACCGGTCGAACCTACCTGGGAGAACCTGGACCCGCAGGCGCTCGCTGCCTACGTGGAGCAAGGCGCAACGGCGCGGCTGGCGGAGGTGGCGCCAGAGCTCCGCGTCGACCGCTTCGGGGAGCACGCGGCCAAGCCGGAGAGCGGACCCGAGCTCAGCGGTCGGGCCTCGGAGCAGGTGCTCAACCTGGCCGTCGTCAAGCTGGCTCGAGGCGAGCTCGATGCCGCCGAGGGGCTCGTGCGCTGGGTCCGCGCGCGCGCCAGGAACCGCAACTCGGCGTTCACCGGGACGACGTTGCTGTGCGTGATCGCCAAGCGGCGGGCCGGCGACGATCGCCAGGTCCAGGTCGAGGCGATCAAGCCGGTGCTCGAGGAGCTCCCGCGCTCACGCCTGGGCAGCGCCACCGTGGTCTTCCAGGTGTTTCAAGATCAGAAGCAGCTCGACGCTCGCGTCGAGCAGCTGAAGCAAGGGCTGCTGAGCCTCGATTCTGCCAGTACCGCGCTGGTCTTCGGTCAGGTGCTGCCCGAGGTCGTGCGCGGCCGCGCCGCTTTTCTCGAGGCCGTGGAAGCGGTGCGCAGCCAGCAGAAGGCGCAGCCGCCCGAGCCGGATTTCGACTTCAAGACGGTCGATCTCGCGAAGGCCCGAGACACCAAGCCGGTGGTGGTCGGCGTGTGGGATCTGGGTACGAACACGGAGCTCTTCGAGAAGCAGCTGTTCAGGAACCGCGCCGAGCGCCCAAACGGCAAGGACGACGACGGCGATGGTCAGGTAGACGACATCGGTGGCCTGGTCGACGAAGCGGAGAACACCAAGCTGCTCTTCGAGCCTGAGCCGAAGGTGCTCGAGGAGTACAAGCCGTTTCTTCGTGGAATCATGGACCTGCGCGCTGGTATCGCCAACAGCGAGGCCGCACAGAAGGTGCTGGCGCTGATGCGCGGTGTCTCCAACGCCGACGAACTGGACCGACTGGAACAGTCCCTGGACGCCGTGGGCGAGTGGGCTCACGGCACTCACGTAGCTGGGATCATGCTGCGTGGCGTTCCCAAGGCACAGCTCGCCGTGTTTCGCTCGGCCTGGGCGGGGGAGGCCCGGCCCTATCATCACCGCGGTCCGACGGATGAGGAGCTGGAGGGCGAGCGGAAGAACATGCAAGCAGTGGCGAGGTTCATCAATCGCCACAACGTGCGCGTGGTCAACGCCTCCCTAGGGTTCAGCCAGGACTACCTCGAGTCGGAGCTGCGCTACGAGAAGGACAGGTACCAGGACGCCGCCGCCGTGCGCGCGCGGGCCAAGGCGGTTCTCGCCAAGCGTCGCGACTTCTGGGCAAGCGTCTTCGATGCCTGCCCGAAGACGCTCTTCGTTGTTGCCGCAGGGAACTCGAATCAGGACGTGGTCGAGTATGGCGTCGTGCCCGCAGGCATCCAGCGAGACAACCTGCTGGTGGTCGGCGCGGTCGACCGCTGGGGCAACTGGGCGAGCTTCACGAACTCGGGTGAGGGCGTGCAGGTGTTCGACTTCGGTGTGGAGGTACCGAGCGTCATCCCGTCCGGGGAGACCGTGCCCCTGAGCGGCACCTCGATGGCCTCGCCCAACGTCGCCAACCTCGCAGCGAAGATCTTGAGCGTGAACTCGAAGCTCGATCCGAAGCGGGTGAAGCAGCTGATCGCCGCCAGTGCGGTGCCCGTCAAGGCGCCCTTCAGCGGGCTGATCCCGGATGAGGTGGCCGCCCTGGCCGCTGCCCGAAAGGCGCGCTGAACCCAGACATTTCGCGACGTTACAGGCCGTTGGGCCCCTCTCACCCCCAGCGGTGGAGCGCCTGACGAGAACCCCGACGCTTTAGGCTTCAACAATTCAGCACGGATCAGGGAGGTCAGTCGGTCGTTTGGCGTAGACTAGGCGCCTACGGAGGCTTCGAGGGTGCGTTATGTTGCGTGATATTCGCTGGGTGGGGGTTCTGGTGGCTGCGCTGAGCGCGGCGGCCTGCGGTGGGGGTGATGGTAGCGGCCTCGGTGCGGGAGGCGCGGGCGGCACTGGAGGCGATGCCGGCAGCGGTGGCAGCAGCGCCTCGGGCGGAAACGGTGGCAGCGCTGGCTCGATCGGCGGCCCCTGCGAGTCGAACGATGACTGTGCTGCGGGGGTGTGCGACGAGATCGCGGGCGAGTGCGTGGAATGCCTCTTCGGGACCGACTGCGAGGGCGACGCGCGCTGCACCAACAAGCAGTGCGTGGCCAACACCGGTTGCGTGAACAGCCTCGACTGCGTCGACGCGCCGACGGGGCCAATCTGTGACCCGGCGACGTCCGTCTGTGAGGAGTGCGTGGAGCCCAGCGACTGCGAGGGCTCGGCGGACTGCGTCGACCACCAATGCGTGGCGTTCACGTCTTGCACCAACAGCCTCGACTGCGACAGCGGTCAGGTCTGCGATCCGCTGCTTCAGCGCTGCGTGCAGTGCGTCGAGAGCGCCGACTGCGACGACGGCGAGACCTGCGTCGCCAGTGAGTGCAAGACGCTGGTCGGTTGCCAGTCGGACAACCAGTGCACGCCGCTCGGACAGCTGTGTGACAAGACGCTCGGCGTGTGCGTCGACTGTCTGAGGAACACGGACTGCCCGACCGCATATCACTGCTCCGGGGGTGGGTGCGCGCTGGATGCCTGTGCCGAAGGCAGCAGTCGCTGCAAGGGCAACGCCGTCGAGAGCTGCCTGCCGGACGGCGTGGGCTGGGGCGCGCCGGTGACCTGCACCGCCAACAGCACCTGTGTCCAGGCGGGAGCCCAGGCGAGCTGCGCGGCGCTGGAGTGCACACCTGACAGCGATTTCTGCGACGGCAAGGAGCACCGCAAGTGCTCGAGCGACGGTCTGTCGTCGAGCCTCGTCGAGGACTGTGAGACCCAGAGCCTGAACTGCGTCGCTGGCAGCTGCTCCGCTCAGGCCTGTTCTCCCGACGAGTTCTTCTGCGAGGGGGGCGACGTCAGGCTGTGCGACAGCAGCGGAAGCAGCTCGAGCCTGGTCGACGACTGCACGTCGAGCGAGTACTGCGACAACCTCACCGCCACCTGCAAGACCCAGGTTTGCTCGCCGAATCAGCCGGCGTGCGACGGTGAAGTCGCCACCACGTGCAACGCCGACGGGAGCGGCTACTCGACGGGTGGGACCAACTGTGCCGCGTCGGGCAAGAGCTGCGTCGGGGGCGCCTGTCAGACCTGCTCGCCGGGCACCGCGGTGCGGGCGCTGCGGCTCACCGAGGTGTACCTCGGGACCGGCGACTACGTCGTGATCAAGAACACCAGCTCCACCTGCAACGCTCAGCTCCAGGGTGTGACGTTCGCGGCGCCGACGAGCAACACCACCCTCACCACCAACTTCGCGCTGCCGAGCCACTCGCTGGCGCCCGGGGCCTCGATCCGCGTGCTGGAGTCCGGAGGCGTGGGCGAAGCTGGCGACCTCTACGTCAGCGCTGCCATCGGCTGGGTCTACTCCTCCGATGGCGCCGCGCTGCTCTGCTCAGGCGCCACCTGTAGCGCGGCCAACGTGATCGACGCGGTCATCTTCACCTCGCGGCCCACGGCGGTTCCGACTGGAATCAACTTCACCCCCGCTGCGCTGACTGGCATCAACAGCGTTTCTCTCGAGGACAACTCCGCCTACCTGCGAGTCGCGTCCAGCGGCTCGGCGCCCAACTTCGTCGCCTCCGATTGGACCGTGGGCTCCGCGAGCCTGCCGATGAACGGCAGCGGAAGCACGTGCCCAGGCTCCCAGCCGGTGAATGGTAGCTCGTGCACCGCCTTCGGCTCGACCTGCACTTACGGCTCGGTGAGCTGCTATTGCAACTTCGTCACGTGGGAATGCATGTAGGTCCGTTCAGGACCCACGACCGCACGGCAGCGTAAAGGCTCGTGATCTCCGGCCGCGAGCAGGCTAGGCTTGTCGCACCCACGGCCCCTCGGTTCACGAGCGGGCACCTGGGCACCAGGAGATGAGTGATGCGACTTGGGATCTTCGCCGCGCTGACTGCTGTCTGCGCCGTTGCATGCGGCAGTAGCAACGGCGCAGGGCTCGGCGGGGGTGTGGGCGGCACGGGCGGCACGGGTGGCTCGAGCGACGGCGGCTGCACCACCAGCCTCGACTGTGACGTGGGCGAGCTGTGCGAGCCGACCAACCGGCGTTGCGTGCAGTGCATCTCCGCTGCGGACTGTCAGGGCACGGATACCTGCCTCGGCAATCAGTGTCGCCCTCTGGTTGGCTGCGAGTCGGACAACGCCTGCACGCCCATGGGCCAGCTCTGCGACAAGCAGCTGGGGATTTGCGTGGACTGCCTGGATAGCTCGCAGTGCAGCGGCGGCAAGTTCTGTGCGACTGGCGGTTGCATCGATCCGATTTGCGCTCAGGGTGCGATGCGCTGCGAGGGCAGCACGATCGAGGGCTGCTCGGTGGATGGCAGCGCCTGGGAGCCGATCGAGGTCTGCGCCAGTGGAAAGACCTGCCAGCAGGCGGGCTCCGTGGCGAGCTGTGCCGCTTGGAGCTGTGCGCCCGACAGCACGTTCTGTCTGGAGGATGAGGCGCGCAAGTGCGCCGCCGACGGATCCAGCTCGACGCTGCTGGAGGACTGCAAAGCCGCCGGGCACTACTGCGAGAACGGCGCGTGTTCCCAGACCGCGTGCAAGCCCAACAAGGCCTACTGCGACGGCAAGGACGTCCTGCGCTGTGACGAAGCCGGAGCCGGCACCTGGCTCGTACAGACCTGCAGCGAAGGCGAGTACTGCCATGCAGGGAATGGAGGTTGTGACGCTCAGTGGTGCGTCCCGAACCAGCTCAGCTGTAGCGGTGGCGTCGCCGCGATGTGCAACGAGGATGGATCGAGCTGGGATCTGACGAACAGTACACCCTGCGCCGCTCAAGGGCGCGCCTGCGTCTATGGAGAATGCAAGGACTGCACGCCGGAGGTGGGGATCTCCGAGCTGCGCTTCATCCAGGTGTTCCTCGGCAAGGAGGACTACGTTTGGGTGCAGAACATCAGCTCCGTGTGTTCAGCCAACCTCGATGGGCTGGTCCTGAGCGTGACGACCTCGCTCTCTGGCGGCCACTCCGAGTTCGTGTTGCCCGCCTATAATCTTCCCCCTCGGGAGGGCGTGAAGATCTTCGAACAGGGTTCCACGGCCCAGTCCGGTTCGATCCGGGTGAGCGGCGCGTTCGCCTTCCAGGCGGGAGCCGCAGGGGCTGCTCTGCTTTGCCACAGTGCTCCCTGCAGCGCGAGCAACCTGCTCGACTACGTGACCTGGTTCGAGGTTCCTTCGGGAGTTCCCCAGGGAATCGAGCAACTTCCCTCACCGCTGTATGGAATGCAGACCTGGCAAGAGGACAGCTCCGTCTACCAGCGGCAGAAGTTCAAGGGCAAGCCGCCCACGTTCTACGGGAGCGACTGGCAGCTGGCTAATGTGCACTGAAGCCTCCTGCTGCTTTCCGCTCGAAGCAGTTGCCAAGGCAGCCTGGATCGATTCACGCTACGCGGGTGACCACATCGCTCTCACTCGAAGCTCGCCGCATCGCCGTCACGGGTGCTGCTGGTGCGTTGGGTTCTACCCTCTGCCGCACGCTGGTCGATGCGGGGGCCGAGCTGCTCGCGCTGGATCGCGCGGCGTCCCACGGCCGCCTCGAGGCGCTGGCCAAGGACCTCGGCTGCCGCCACGCCGAGCTCGATGTCGCTGACGCGGCGGCTTGGGCGAAGCTCGCCGAGGCGGGGCTCCTGCAGGATCTGTCGGGCGCCGTGCTGGTGGCTGGAGGCTGGGCCGGGGGCAAGGCGTTTCACGAGGCGCCCAGCGACGAGCTCACTCAGCAGCTGCAGCTGAACCTCACCAGCGCCGGCGTCTCCATGCAGGCGCTGCTCCAGCCGATGGTTCAGCGCGGAAGCGGCAGCCTGGTGGTGATCGGCTCGAAGAACGCCGTGAGTCCGGAGCTGGGCGCGAAGAGCGCGGCCTACACCGCGAGCAAGGCCGGGCTGGTCGCGCTGGCCAAGGCCGTCGCCGCCGAGCTGCGCGAGCAGGGCGTACGAGTCAATGCGGTGCTGCCGAGCACCATCGACACCCCGGCCAATCGGGGCGCCATGCCCGGCGCCGACGCCGCGCGCTGGGTCAGCCCGAAGTCGCTGGCAGAGGCCATCTGCTTCTTGCTGTCCGACGCTTCGCGGGACGTGAGCGGCGCCGCGCTCCCGGTCTACGGACGCAGCTGACCCTCCCCCCCCGATCCTGGGTACGCTGATCTGCCCGTGAAAGCGCAGCGAAGTGCTAGCGGTTCTGAGCGCGATATGCCGGCAAGAAGTCGCGCCAGCGTAGCTTGCGCAGCTCGTCGTCGGGCAGCTCGAACGGCTCGGGCTTGATCGCCAGGAGCTTCGCTTCGTCGACCTCGTCGATCAGGCTCTCGGAGAGGAACTTCCGCGCGTAGTCGAGGTAGACGCGCGTCTGCACGAAGTGGTCGAAGAGCTCGGGGTCGAGGTGGTTGAAGCGCTTCATCGCGCCCATGATGTTCATGGCCTCTGACAGCCGCTTCGCCTTCTTGTACGGGCGATCGTCGGCGGTCAGCGCCTCGAAGACGTCGGCGATGGCCATGATGCGCGCAGGGATGCTCATGTCTCCTGCAAAAATTCCTCGCGGATATCCTCCGCCGTCCATCTTCTCGTGGTGCCCTGCCGCGTACTCCGGCACCCGCGCCAGGTTGCGAGGGAAGGGCAGGGCCTCCAGCATGCGCACGGTCTGCACCATGTGCCCGTTGATCACCAGACGCTCGCCTTCGGTCAGCGTGCCTCGAGAGATCGACAGGTTCTCGATCTCGTCTTCGCTGAGCAGCTGCCGATCTTCGCCGTTCTCGGAGTAGCGCCTCAGACCGATCTCGCGGATCCGAGCCTGGTGTTCAGGCGGCAGGAACTCTCCCCCGACGTTGGCATGCTCGAGGAAGGCCAGGTCTTCGGCCAGGCGCTTCAATTCCGCCTGGTAACGCTGCTCGATGACGTCGCTCGACTCCTTACCATCGAGCTTCGCCTTGAGCATGGCGATCTCCGCGCCGCGCCTCAGTGACTCGAAGCGCGCGCGAACGGTCGAGATGCGATCGACGATCGTCTCGAGCTTGGTCGCCTTGTCCATGACGTGGACCGGAGTCGTGACCTTCCCGCAGTCGTGGAGCCAGGCCGCGATCCTGAGCTCGTACCACTCGTCGTCGTTGAGCATGAAGTCGGCGAAGGGCCCTCCCCGACTCTTGCAGAGGCTCTCCGCGATCATCTCGGTGAGCACAGGCACGCGCTCGCAGTGGCCACCCGTGTATGGGCTCTTGGCGTCGATGGCGGCGGCGATCAGCTTGATGAACGCCTCGAGCAGCTTGCGCTGCCCCTCGAGTAGCATCTGGTTGTCGAGAGCGATGCCGGCCTGGGACGCCAGCGCCTCGACCACGCGCTCCACCTCCAGGCTGAACGGGATCACGTCGCCGTGCGCGTCGCGCGCGTTGAGCAGCTGCAGCACCGCGATGACGCGACCTTCGGTGTTGAACAGCGGGATCGTGAGGAAGGACTTGGAGCGGTAACTGTTGCGGGCGTCGAAGCTCTTCGTCCCGCTGAAGTCGAAGCCCTCGGCGTCGTAGGCATCGGGGATGTTGATCGACTTCTTGAGAATCGCCGCCGCGGTCGCCACGTTGGCCAGGTTCGGAGCGCCCGTCTCGGCGTCGTACAGCGGCATCTCGGGCAGCTCGATCTTGCGCCCGGTGGTGCCCCCGAGCGCGATCGCGAGCGAGTCGGTGCGCATGATCGCGAAGCGCAGGGTGTCCGTTTCCGTGCGCATATAAAGAGTGCCGCCGTCCGCGTTGCACAGCTGCTTCGCCTCGAGCAGGATCATCTCCACCAGGCGGTCGCGGTTCTTCTCTGCCGTCAGCGCGATGCCCACGCGATGGAGCAACTCCATGCGCTCGGCTTTGTCGAGGGTCGCGCGCTCGAGCTCGGCCGAACGGGCGCTCTCGTCGCTGGTCCCTGTGCTCATGGGTGGCCCTCCACAGTACTCCCTGCCCGCGGTCGGGCAGCTCCTCAGTATAGCGGGAGGGCCGAGGCCGTCCTGAGCTGTCCGCTCCAAGGCCCCCGAATACGGCGTTTTTCCGCATCAAGAAGCGTGTCCCCACGCCTCACTAGCCTTTCGCAGGCCTGCGACAGG
This sequence comes from Polyangiaceae bacterium, assembly GCA_041389745.1. Lineage (GTDB taxonomy): Bacteria > Myxococcota_A > Polyangia > Polyangiales > Polyangiaceae > JAHBVY01. The sequence goes on along the minus strand of JAWKRF010000033.1, from coordinate 2,511 downwards.
GATTTCAGGCGGGTTTGGGGGTGAGGTGCTCCGGGCTTCAGGCGTTGCCGATCGGGCCCACCTGGAAGGTGTGCCGGACGTCTTTCCCCTCGACCATGAACACGACCATCTCGGCGATGTTGGTCGCGTGGTCCGCGATGCGTTCGAGGTAGCGGCCGACGGACAGCAGGCGCTGGGAGGTCTCCGGTTCGCTCGCCATCCGCGCCCCGAGCGCCGGGAAGGTCTCCGCGTAGCAGGCGTCCACGACCGAGTCGCGCTCCACCACGCTGCGCGCGCGTGCGGGGTCCTTGCTGACGAAGCTGTTGAGCGCGTCTTCGAGCATCTCTCGCGCCAGCGCTGCCATGCGCGGCAGTCGGGGGTCGATCTGCACTGGCGGGTACTCGATGAGCTCGAGCGTACGCTCGCAGATGTTGGCCGCGAGATCACCGGAGCGCTCGAGGTCGGTGACCAGCTTGAGGCTCGTGGTGATGAAGCGCAGGTCGCTCGCGACGGGTTGGCGCCGCGCCAGTAGTCGCAGGCAGCGGTGGTCGATGTCGAGCTCGAGGCGATCGACCTCCTGGTCGATCATCATCGTGCGCCGGGCCAGGTTGGCGTCTCGGGAGTCGAAGGCTTGCATGGCGGTGTCGACCATCGCCTCGACCTTGGAACCCATCAGCAGGATGCTGTCACGAAGCTCGCGGAGCTCGCGCTCGTATTCCCGATCGGTGTGCCGATTCATCGCGTCACCTTGGCCTGGAGGCCTCTCCCCACCCTCGAGGTGTTGTCTGGGCAAATGCCGTACGGAATTAAGTTGCCGTGCGGCACTATAATCGCGCGCTGCCCGCAGTCGGTTCAGCCGAAACGCCCGGTAATGTAGTCTTCGGTCTTTTGTTGCTTCGGCCGCGTGAAGATCACGTCGGTCTCGTCGTGCTCGATCAGCTCGCCCATGTAGAAGAACGCGGTGGTGTCCGCCACGCGTGCTGCTTGCTGCATGTTGTGAGTCACGATGACGATCGTGTACTGCGAGCGCAGCTCGTGGATCAGCTCCTCGACGCGTGCCGTGGCGATGGGGTCGAGGGCCGAGCACGGCTCGTCCATCAGCAAGATCTCGGGCTCGAGCGCGAGGCTGCGGGCGATGCACAGGCGCTGCTGCTGACCACCGGAGAGGCTCGTCCCGGAGCGATCGAGGCCGTCCTTCACCTCGTCCCAGAGCGCGACCTGGCGCAGACGCTTCTCCACCTCTTCGCCCGCATTCTTGAGCCGGGCGCCGTTCAGCTTGAGGCCCGCGAGCACGTTGTCGCGGATGCTCATGGTGGGGAAGGGGTTGGGTTTCTGAAACACCATGCCCACGCGGCGGCGCACCAGCACGGGATCGACGTTGGAAGCGTAGATGTCCTGCCCCTCGAGCAGAACGCGCCCTTGCACCGTCGCGCCAGGCACGACCTCGTGCATGCGGTTCAGGCAGCGCACGAACGTCGACTTGCCGCAACCCGAGGGCCCGATCACCGCGGTCACGCTGCGACCGCGAATGGGCAAGGTGATGCCCTTCAAGACCTCGGACTTGCCGAACAGGGCGCGCAAGCCTTCGGCCGAGAGCTTCACCTCGGCTTGCTTGGCGTCCGAGGCTTCGGGAGGAGCGGAAGCTCGCTGGTCCCGAGCGGTGCTGATCGCGGCGGCCGCTCGCGGTTCGGAGACTGAAGCTGGTTCTAGGCTCATCGCGTATTCACCCGGTGGCGCACCATCAGGCGCGCCGTCACGTTGAGGATCAGGATGAAGACCACCAGCACGAGAGCGGCGGCCCAGGCCTGACGATGCCAGTCCTCGAACGGGGACACGGCGTAGGTGTAGATCTGGACAGGGAGCGAGGCCACCGGCTGGTCGATGCCGTCGTTCCAGAAGCGGTTGGAGAGCGCGGTGAAGAGCAGGGGAGCGGTCTCTCCCCCCACCCGTGCGATCGCCAGCATGATGCCCGTCACGATTCCGGGTAGAGCCGTGCGGAAAATGATCTTGAGGGTCACGCGCCAGCGAGGCAGCCCCAGGCCCAGCCCGGCTTCGCGCAGCTGGACGGGCACCAGACGCATGAGCTCCTCCGTCGTGCGAGTCACCGTGGGCAGCATCAGCACCGCCAGCGCCACGGCGCCAGCCACCATGCTGAAGCGCTTCATGGTGAGCACGAAGATGCCATAGATGAACACACCCACCGTGATCGAGGGCACGCCGCTCAGGACGTCTGCGCTGAAGCGCACGACCTTGGACAGCTTGCTCTCGCGGAACTCCGCCAGGTACATACCGGCCATCGCGCCCGGCGGGATGCCGAACAGGCAGGAGAGCCCCACCAGCTCCAGGGTGCCGACGATGGCGTTGGCCATGCCGCCGCCCTCTTCGCCCACGGGCTTCGGTAGCTCGGTGAAGAAGGCCAGGTTGACGCCTCCGATACCCCTTACCGTGAGGTAATAGAGCACGCTGAAGAGCGGCACCAGGGCCAGCAACGTGAAGAACACGCACGTGCCACGGATCACTAGATCCTTGACC
>JAWKRF010000032.1:0-87625 GCA_041389745.1 Polyangiaceae bacterium | reverse complement strand
CGTGCCCCCCACCAGCACACCAGGGCGATCACGCACAGCTGCCGGAGCAGCAGTCCCGATCCCCCCTGAGGCGTCAGAAAGGCCCAGTACGCCGCGATGGGGATCGGCGCCACACTCCAGTACGGGTCGTAGGTGCTCGAGTTGTCGAGCCACACACTCCCCGCAAACACCAGCAGCGTGGCGGCTAGATCGGCGACCACCGCCACGACGATCGGGTGCCATGAGCGCTGCACGAGTCCAACGACGACGGCGGCGACCAGCGCAACCACGTAGACGGCAGCAACGATCCCGAAGGATCCGGCTCGACCCGGTCGTGGCGCCATGTTGCGCTACATAACCCTGACCTGCCAGAGTTGACCAGCACCCGAACCATGAAACCGCCCCCCAGAGACCCGGGTCCCGACCCGCCGTCAGAGCTCGGCCCCGCCCGAGCGGGCTCTCGAGGCGCGCACCCGGAGGACCAGAGCAGAGGTCCAGAGCCCGCGCCCGGCGCCGCTGCTGGCTCCTCCGTGCAGGGCGCGCCACTCCCCCGCTTCGATGTGCCCCAGAGGCCCACGGGGCGCGGCTACCGCCTGGCCCGATGCAGCGGATGTCGAGCGCCAGAGGAGCGGTGTTTCTGTGTGGAATTGCGCCCGGTCGACAGCCAGGTGCGTGTACTGGTCATCCTCCACGCGCTGGAGCAGTTTCGCCCCACCAACACGGGGCGCTACGCCACCCAGATCCTGCGCGGGTCGGAGCTGCGGATACGGGGCGGTCGCTCGAGCGCTGGCGTACCGATGCCGCTCGATCTGAGCGACCTCGACCCGGGCGATCCCGGCACGCTGTTGCTTCACCCTGGTCCCGAGGCTCGGCTCCTCGACGAGCACTTCGCGCCCCCCCCGGGGCCAATCCGGCTGGTGGTCCCCGACGGCACCTGGACCCAGACACGTCAGATGCTGCGTCGGGAGCCACGGCTCAAGGCGCTGAGCCAGATCGCGTTGCCGCGCGGCAAACCCTCGATCTACGCACTGCGCAGGGGGGTCACTCCGGATGGCCTATGCACGCTGGAGGCCATTGCGCGCGCGCTTCGCGCTCTGGGGGAAGGCGCGGCCGCCGACGAGCTCGAGCGCGTGCTCCTGATCGCCGTGCGCGTCGGCATGGCGGCGCGCGGGTACCACGACTGGCAACCGCCGCGCTGATCCTTGCTCGACCCCGTGTCAGCTCCTAGCCTTGGGCGCGTGAAGCGCGAACTTCCGATTTGGGGTGGACGGCAGGTGACGGCGCCGCTGCAGCCGCCGCGCCCCCGGGACGCCGTACGCCCAACCTACTGCGTCTGGGAGGTGACGCTGCGCTGTGACCTTGCCTGCGCCCACTGCGGTTCGCGCGCGGGCAAGCCTCGCGCCGACGAGCTCGACACCGACCAGTGCCTGGAGGTCATCCGCCAGCTGGCGGCCTTCGGCGTGAAGGAGGTGAGCCTGATCGGGGGTGAAGTCTACCTGCGGAACGACTGGCAGCGCTTGGTGGCCGCGGTGAGGGACGCCGGCATGGTGTGCGGCATCGTGAGCGGCGGCCGTGGCTTCACCCCGGAGCGAGCCAGGCAGGCGAGAGACGCTGGCGTCAGCGGGGTGAGCATCTCGGTCGACGGCATGGAAGCGGCGCACGACGAGCTGAGAGCCCTCAGAGGCAGCTTCCGTGCGGCAATGAACGCCCTCGAAGCTCTGGGCGCCGCCGGAGTACGCCACGCAGCCAACACACAGATCAACCAGCTGAGCCGCCGGGACCTGCCTCGCCTGCTCGAGGCGCTGATCGAACGCGGCATCTACGGCTGGCAACCGCAGCTGACGGTGGCGATGGGGCGCGCCGCGGACCGCCCGGAGCTCCTCCTGCAGCCGTTCGACCTGCTCGAGGTGATGCCGCTGCTCGCCGAGCTTGCACGGCGCTGCTCGGAAGCGGGGGTGCGGTTCGCTCCAGGCAACAACGTGGGCTACTTCGGGCCCCTCGAGAGCGAGCTCCGCCGACACGTCGCTCAGGGTCACTGTCAATCGTGCAGCGCCGGGCGCCAGACGCTGGGCATCGAGGCGAACGGCGACGTGAAGGGCTGCCCTTCCCTACCCAGCGCGGACTACGTCGGAGGCAACCTCCGAGACGCCTCGCTTCAGGCGATCTGGGAAGGCGCGGCCGCGCTCCGCTTCACACGCGACCGTGACGCCACGGAGCTGTGGGGCTTCTGCAGGGACTGCTACTACGCGGCCGAATGCCTCGCCGGCTGCAGCTGGACGAGCCATGTCTTGTTCGGACGCAGGGGAAACAACCCGTACTGTCATCATCGGGCGCTCGAGCTGCGGGATCGGGGGGTGAGAGAGCGCTTGGTGCCAAACGCCCCGGCGCCGGGTGCTCCCTTCGACTTCGGCGATTTCAGTCTCGTCCAGGAGCCTTGGCCAGACGCAGAAAGGCCGTGAGAGGGCCGAAACTGCGCTAGAGTGCAGCGCATGAGCCTGATCGTCTGCGCTGCCTGTCGCCGCCATGTTCGCCACACGGAAACGAGTTGCCCCTTCTGCGGGGCGCCACCCGGTCAGAGCATGAGTCCGCGCGGGCGCGCGCTGGGCGGCGCTGCGGCGATTGTCCTCGTGGCTGCCACGAGCGCTGGCTGTGGGGGCGCCAACCCGGAGCCGGAGGCGCCTCCGCCCGTGATGCCCGTCGACGATCCGGAGCCGGAACCCGAGGTCGCACCCCCGGTGGACGAGTCCGCTCCCGAGGTGCCCGCGCCGCCGGAGCCCGAGGCTGGACCCGAGGATCCCGGCCGCGCCGTCCCGATGTACGGCATGCCCGCACCGGAGCCCGGGCCGCCGCAGAAGTGAGCCCGCGCGCGCTGCCTCAGGAGTTCACGGCGTTCAGTCTGAGCGGAGGGGCCTCGCCTCCGACCAGGTACTCAAACTCCTCACGGAAACGCTCCGGTGTGAGCCCAGCAGCCTCGGCGTAGCGGGCGACGGCTTCGTCGTCAGCGAAATCGTCGCGGCGCAGGCGGATCATGTAGCGTCGAGCGATCTTGTAGCTCTCCGTCTCCGTGTCCACCATGCGCACCTTGGTGGTTCCTGTCGCCGGATCCAGCATCTCGCTGAACGGGATCGGCTTGAACACGCCGCGCTGGATCGTCACCATCGCGCCTCCCCCCCCCTGCAGCAGGTACTTGGTGGCGCAGTAGCCGAGGTCTCGTGTGTATTCCATGTCGAAGGGGATCGGGTCGGCGCAGCGCAGCTCGTAGCCTACGTTCTTCGCGACGACGGTGACCTTGAGGCCCAGCTCCCCGAGCCGCACCTGCACCCGGCGCTTCAGCAGATCGCCAAAGCTGACTTCCGCGAGGCGCAGGTTGCCGTGGATGTCGCGCTCGATCTCCGGCAGCTCCGCCAGCTCTGCAGGGTCCAGCTTCTCGATCAGGCCCTCAGCGAGGATGGCCACGCCGTCGTCTCGCCCTTCCGCCCGACGCTTGATGATGGCCCCCACCAGCAGATCGACCATCTCGCTCAGCTTGACTGTTTCCGTGCGAAACTCTTCGGCGATGAGCGTCAAGGTGGCGCCGGCGCTCTTGCCAATCCCCAAGGCGAGGTGGCCTGCCGCCCGCCCCATCGTCACGATGAAGTACCAGCGCCCGGTGGTCTTGGCGTCCGTCATGATGTCCTTGACGATACGCACGCCGACGTGGCGCGCCGTCTGATAGCCGAAGGTCGGGCTCATGTCCGGCAGATCGAGGTCGTTGTCGATGGTCTTGGGCACGTGCACCACGCGCAGGGAGTCCCCCGCGATGCGCTGCAAGCTCATCGCCGTGAACGCGGTGCCATCTCCTCCGATGGTGACCAGGCGATCCACGTCCAGCCGGCGCAGCGACGCGAGGGTCTCCTCGAGCTTGCCGGCCTGCGCCGGGTTGGCCCGCGCGATCCCGATCGCCGACCCACCGCGGTAGTGGATGCGGCTCACGCCGTCGATGTCCAGGGGCGCTACGCGGGTGCTGTCTCCCCGCATCAACCATTTGAAGCCGTCGCGGATGCCGAGCACTTCGATACCCGAGACACACGCGCGGATGGTCGCCGCTGCGATCACGCTGTTGATACCGGGCGCTGGACCACCGGCTGCCAAGATTCCCAGCTTGCTCATCTAAGGGGCCTCGTCGGTGACCGCCTCGCTACACGCGACAGCGGTCGGGCAATGCTGCCACGGGCGTGTTTCAGGCACGCTACCCGGCGAGTGACAAGCTCGCAGGGCCATGACAATCCAGGGATGCAGCGCCGAGGTGTGCCCTCCCGCAGCGCCGGGAGAAACCTGCCTGGTTTCCACCCCTCACGCAAGAACTGGTGACTGCGGAGTGGGCCTACGCAACGCCAGGTCCAGCGAGCCGCTGTCTCGGTTCGTCCAGCGAATCACAGATTCGCCTCACTGCCTCACTCGCCCGCGAACGCCAGCACCACCTGGGCGACGGAGCTGTGCTGCTCGAACAGGTCCTTGGCGGAGTCGAGGTCCAGCGGAAGCCCCAGCTCGCGGGCCAGGACCACCAGTCCCTCGACGTCCTGGGGCAGGCCCGCGAGCGCGTCCCAGCCCGCGATCGGTTGAGCCAGCACCTTCGCCAGGGCGACGGAGGCCGCCGCAGGAGCGTGACTGTTCGGGCGATGATGCTCGCTGAGCGCGATCTTCAGGTCCTCGATCGGTAGCTTTCGCGACACGACCAGCCCAGCGCGCTCGTGGTAGCGCGCGGCGGCCTTGAGCTTGACCGCTGAACCCAGTCGCAGGCCTTCCTCTCGCTCATAGCGGTCGAGTAGCTGCAACACGACCGGCCAGCCCACGTCGTGGAGCAGTCCACATACGAAGGCCGTGCCTCGGTCGATCCCCTGCTTGGCCGCGACGTGGCGAGCGTAGAAGGCTGTCGCGACCGAGTGCCGGTAGAGTTCCTTCATCAGACCGGCGAACTCGCTGGCGCTGAACACGTTGTCCTTGCAGGCCACGACCAGCGCGATGTCTCGAATCCGCACGGAACCTAGTTGCGCAACGGCGCGGTCGATCGTCGTGATCGCCACTCGGGTACCGAAGGCCGCTGAGTTCGCCAGTCGCAACACCTCCGCCGTCAGCGATGGATCCAGAGCCAGCTCGGAGGCGATCTGGCGGAGATCGCTCTCGGGGTCCAGACACAGCTGGAGCAGTCGACTCGCCACCGCATCCAGGACGGGCACCTGGATCTGCCCGACCTCGAGGGTGTCTTCGAGCCACTCCTCGACGTCGGTGGGGAGGGGGTCCCCCTCGGAGTGCGCGACCTGCAGTGCCAGCTCTGGCTCGCGCACGAAGGCCGGCGGGACGGAGGGAACGAAGACGGAGTGCATGACCAGACCAAACGGCCAATGCTGGAAACCCTGAACAGACTTCAGCGCCTTCTGGGGTGCTGCCCAGCATCTTGGGCTGGCACCTTGGCCGCACCCCAGCATCTTGAGATGAGCGCCGCTGCCCCGCGCTTTCTCCAGTTTCTTGCGTAATTCCCGAGAGATTCGGCATCGACAAAGGCAGTCGTTTGGGGTTACCTGCCCCTTCCCCTGGCCGTCTGCGCAGGGAACGGGCGGTCAGCTCCGCCCCAAGAGCGCCCCCGAGCGGTTGCGAAGTACGAGCCTTGATCAGTTCAGCCAGCGTCCCGTCCCCCAGCAGCTCCGAAGCCCAGGTTCGTGGTGAGCGACCCGCTCCGAGAGCCTCGGCCTTCGTCCCGGAGCTGCACATCTACACGGAGGCGATGCTCGTCGAGGGGCCGTCGTCGGGCCGCGGGAAGCGCCCGAAGGACGTGGAGCTGCCCGTGATGAAGCTGCGCTTCGACTACGACGGGATCCGAGTCCGGCCCGAGGGCGATGGGGAGCTGGACGATCTCGACTTCGACTTCGACCTCGATGGCGAGATCTCCGGCGGTCCCAGCTCCGATGTCGTGGAGCGGGATCGGGCCGCGGAAGCTCGGGCGCAGTGCCTGCTCGAGACCTTCGGCGCCGTCGACCTCTCCTGCATCGATGACGTGGTGCCGCCCTTCGGCTCGGAAGCGGACTACCTGGTGCAGTCGAGCAACAACGCCCACTCGCAGTGCTCCTTCATGGCCCACGCCGTACCCCAGCTGCGCAAGCTCGGCTGGCGCGTCGAGATCCACAAGGATTTCCCCTACCAGATCGTCGAGGGCCACGTGCCCTGGTACGCGGACGTGGATCAGCCGGACGACGACACGCCAGGCTGGTTCAGCTTGGAGCTCGGGGTCGAGGTCTCTGGCGAGCGGGTCAATCTGCTGCCAGCGCTGGTGGAGCTGCTGGACTTCGTGTCCGACTCCGAGAGCCTCGACGCGCTGCTCAAGCTCCCGGCCCGCTACCGGGCAATCCCGGTCGGGCCCAACCGATACCTGCCGATCCAGCCCGACCGCTTGAAGCACCTGCTGAGCGTGTTGCTCGATCTGTATCGCGGCGGCAGCAAGGGCGACGGGGGCGTGATCGAGTTCGATCCCGGCGCCGTGGGGTGTCTGACTCAGCTCGAGGACGCCATGGGGGAGGCCGGCGCGCAGCTCAAGTGGACCGGCGCCCAAGACGTGGTGGAACGCGCTCGCGCCCTGAACCGGGCGCCGAGCTTCGTCTCGGAACCGGCAAGCCTCAAGGCGACGCTACGCTCGTATCAACACGAGGGCCTGACCTGGATGCAGCACCTGCGCCAGCACGGAGCCTGTGGCGTGCTCGCGGACGACATGGGCCTCGGCAAGACCCTGCAGACGATTGCTCACCTGACCAAGGAGAAGGAAGAGCACCGCAACGATTTGCCGAGCCTGGTCCTGGTCCCCACCAGCCTGATTGGGAACTGGCAGCGCGAGACCAAGAAGTTCGCACCACACCTGAAGCTGTGTGTGCTCCACGGGCCGAAGCGCCACGATCGGTTCGAGCAGATCAGCAAGGTCGACGCCGTCCTCACCACCTACCCGCTCCTGGTCAGAGACATCGAACGGCTCGAGGAGATCGACTTCCACTACGTGATCCTCGACGAGGCTCAGGCGATCAAGAACCCGCGCAGTCAGATCGCCCGAACGGTGCGCAGGCTCAACTCGCGCCACCGCTTGTGCCTGACCGGCACCCCGGTGGAGAACAACCTCGAGGAGCTGTGGTCGCTGTTCGACTTCTTGATGCCGGGCCTCCTGGGTGAAGCTGCTCGTTTCCGTGCGGCGTTCCGTATCCCCATCGAACGCGAGGGCAACGATGCTCGACTCGAGGCGCTACGTCGACGCGTCTCGCCGTTCATACTCCGCCGAGTCAAGGAGAGCGTGGCGACCGAGCTACCTCCCAAGACCGAGCTCGTGCGGCCCGTCGAGATCCAGGGAGATCAACGAGAGCTGTACGAGGCGATTCGTGTCGCCGCACACGACGACGTGCGCAAGGCGATCCGCAAGAAGGGCTTCGCTGCGTCGACGGTGGCCATCCTGGACGCTCTGATGCAGCTGCGCCAGGTCTGTTGCGATCCTCGCCTGGTTCATGTGGCTGGCGCGTCGGAGTGCCGCGGAAACGCGAAGTTCGAGATGTTCTTCGAGCTGCTCACGACGCACCTCGAACAGGGGAGACGGGTGCTGGTGTTCAGCCAGTTCACGCGCATGCTGGCGCTGATCTCGCAGGAACTCGGCAAGCGTGGGCTGGGGCACGTGGTGCTCACCGGCGGGACTGCGGATCGCCAGGGCCTGGTGGATCGCTTCGAAGCGGGCGAAGTCGATGTCTTCCTGATCAGCCTCAAGGCTGGAGGCACTGGCCTCAACCTGACCAGCGCGGACACCGTGATCCACTATGATCCTTGGTGGAACGCCGCCGCCCAGGCGCAGGCCACGGATCGCGCCTATCGGATCGGCCAGAAACGTCCGGTCTTCGTCTACAACCTGATCGTCAGCGGCAGCGTCGAAGAGCGCATGCTGCACCTCCAGCGTCGCAAGCGACACCTCGCGGATACGCTGCTCAGCGCCGGCAGCTCGGCGCCCCAACGGCTGAGCGAGGAAGACATCGACGGCCTCCTCGCACCCCTCGACGAAGACGAAGACCGCTGACGGACCGCCCGTCGCGAAGCGGCCGCGGCGGATCACCTGGGGGGATCCCGAGGATCCCCAGGATCCACCAGATCCCCCTGGCACTCGTTCATGGCCAGCGGACCCCAGGTGCTCCTCGCAGAACTGCGCGGGTTTCCCATCCCCGCGCGACCACGGTTCGCCTGGCATGCGCCGTGCTGCTTCGAGCAGGATGGCGCTTTGGCGTGGGATCTCGGACGGTTACCTTTGGAATAGTCCGACGCTGCTGAAATGGGGCATCGCCGTGACCCTGCTCTCGTTGGCTTGTGCGAGTTGCGAGAACCGTCACGGCGCCGACACGACTACGCCGGGCGGCTCGGGAGCGCCGGGCGGCTCGGGAGCGCAGGGCGGCTCGGGGGCGCAGGGCGGCTCGGGGGCGCAGGGCGGCTCGGGGGCGCAGGGCGGCTCGGGGGCGCAGGGCGGCTCGGGGGCGCAGGGCGGCGCCGGGGGCAAGAGACCCGGTTGCCAGTCGAGCGGCCTCGCGGCCCAGCCCTTCGGCAACCACGAGCGCGCCTACACGGCAGGCAGCATCCTACCGAGTCACGTCCCGCAGGGAGACCTCGACCGAGCCGTGCTCGACTTCCATGCCGCGTGGAAAACAAACTACCTCCGAGAGGGCTGTGGGGATGGGCGTCGCTACGTCGACGTTCACAGTGACGGGCTGACCTTCAGCGAGGCGATCGGGTACGGGATGCTGATCTCCGCGTACATGGCGGGCGCCGACCCCGCGGCTCAGACCGACTTCGACGGCCTTTTCCGCTACTTCAAGGACCACCCGAGCGCGGGCGACGCGCGCTTGATGGCCTGGAAGCAAGATCAGAGCTGCGCGGACGTGGACGGCCCGTCCAGCGCGACCGACGGCGATCTCGACATCGCCTACGCGCTGTTGCTGGCTGACGAGCAGTGGGGCTCCAGCGGTGGCATCGACTACCGGGCCGAAGCCCTGACGGTGATCGCGGGGATCCAGACCGCGGAGCTCAGGGATGGAGCCTTCCTCACCCTCGGTGATTGGGTGGATGGGGGTGAGTATGGCAACGCGACCCGCTCGAGTGACGTGATGCCAGGTCACTTCCAGAGCTTCGCGGCCACGGATGGTAACGAGAGCTTCAGCCGCTTGCTCGACGCCTCGCTGGGTATGTTCGCCAGCTTGCAGTCCCGGCACGCGGCGCAGAGCGGGCTCTTGCCCGATTTCATCAAGAGCCCGAGCGACGCGCCCTTCCCCGCGGAACCCTATTTCCTGGAAGACGCTGCTGACGGCGCATATGGCTACAACGCCTGCCGCGTGCCTTGGCGTATCGGGACCTACTGGCTGACCAGCGGCGATACCCGCGCCAAGCAGATCCTCGACAGGCAGAACGCGTTCATCCGAGAAGCAACCAACGACGACCCGCGCTCCATCGCCGCCGGCTACGATCTGAACGGAGCCGCCCTACCCGACTCCGACTACAGCAGCCTCGCCTTCATCGCGCCCTTTGGCGTCGGCGCAATGAGCGACGGCGTCAACCAGGCCTGGCTGAACGACCTCTGGGACGTGGTCATCGCCATGGGCACCTCGGGCGCCTACTACGAGGACACGCTCAAGCTGTTGAGCCTGATCACCATGAGCGGCAACTGGTGGACGCCTGCCGACGCCCCGTGTCCGAACGACTGACAACCATCGACCGACCGCCCACCCCATTTCCACCCGGTAACTCATTGAAGGAGCCAGTTCATGAACACCGCAGCGCTACTCACCCCTCCTCCGCCTCCCTTCGACGTCGCCCCGATCTCCGACAGCATGGTGCGCGCGATCCGTCCCCCCTGGCAACGTCAGCTGAAGACCCTCCACGCCTTGCGGAACGTGGTCAGTAACCGACCTCGGTTGGCGCTCCACGTGATCCAGTGGGACGGCGCTCAGGGGCTGGAGTGGCTTGACCTCGGCGTCCCGAGCGACGACCCGGGGCCCGTCCACTCCCAGCTCTCCCACGGCCAGCAGTCGAAGCACGGCAAGTACATCCAGGAGTGCCTGCGCCGTGCGAAGCTCGCTCGGACGCTGGTGGTGGAGGAGCTGTTCGGCTTCGCAGACCTGTTCCTGCCAATGCCCGCCGACGAGTGCGGACAGACGTTCCTCCACGCCGGCCAGTTCCTCACCCGTGAACCCGAGTCGGAGTGGCTGCGCCAGAGCTGGCGTCAGCTGACCGGGCGCGAACGAGCGAGCACCAGCGATGACTTCATGCGCTTCGTGCGGACGGCGCTCAGCCTGCCGGTGCTCACCCCGGAGCTGCTGGCCGGGCTCGAGCGCTACCTGGGCTACTACGCTGCCTTCCTCTCTGCCGAGCCTGGCAGCCTCGATCTCCAGGAAGAGGTAGACGAGCTGAACAGGACCGTCTTCGACGAGCTCTGGCCCACCGATGTCTGGGTACAGAGTGCGATCAGCGCAGACAGGTTCCACCTGGCGCCCTGGTACCGTGAAGGCCAGCTCACGGACTGGCCGAAAGCGGGCAGCGGGATCCAGCGGCCTCCGACCACCGCCATGACGCTGATGCCGCTCGAAGCGGGAGTCGAGGAGAGCGACCCAGGAAGCGTGATGATCCGCAACGCGCGCATCCAGCGCGCACTGATCGCCTACATACGCGAGTGGCCCGAGACGGCGGCGGTGGCTCTGAGCGACTACGGCGTCTCGTTCATCACCTCTGCGTTGCGAGGCAAGAGCGATGTACGGCAGCGCGTCGAGCTACGGGAGCGCGCCGAGCGCCTGCAGCGTTTCGTCTACGATCAGTTCGGCCAACGCTCGGTGGTCGGCATTGGCCGCTCGTCTCCGCCAGGCTCAGCGCTCCACGACTCCCATCGCCAGGCGGTCCTCGCGCTGCATCTGTGCTTGCACCTCGAACAGGACGTGCTGTTCCACGAGGATCACTACCAGGACGATCGGGTGACCCATGGTCAGCTGCAAGACGCGGCGACGGATCTCTCCGAAGCCCTCACCCGCCAGCGCGAGACCGAGCTCGACTCCGCCACCGATCGCTACCTCCGGCTGGTTCTGCTCTACGGCTGCGGACGCTCGGAGCTACTCCGAGCGCAGTTTCTGACGACGCTGTCGCTCCTGTTTGACGCGATCCAGCGCCGTCAGCCCATGCGCCAGGAGGCGCGAGACCGTTTCTCCGCGGATCTTACCCGACGGGTGGAGGAAGCGACCAGGCTCAGCGAGCTCATCGATGCCTTCAAAGCCGCGCTGGAGCGTCTCGCGTTCGTCTCTCGGAAGTCTCTGGAGGGCCCCCGGGTGATGCGGCTCGAGGCGACCCTGCAATACCTCAAGGAGAACTTCGCAGAGCAGCTCCGCTTGCCCGACGTGGCGCGCAAGGCCGGGTTCAGCGTCCCGGCCTTCAGTCGAGTCTTCAAGGAGGCCACCGGCACGTCGTTCCTGGCTTACGTTCGTGCGGTGCGAGTCGGGCACGCCAAGCGCCTGCTCGTCAGCACTCCGTTGACCACCGAGCAGATCGCGCGGGCCTCTGGCTTCCAGTCGCAGCACCACCTCATCCGCTCGTTCAAGAAGGTCACTGGGAATACGCCAGGCGCCTACCGCAGGACCGCCGGCCGCCAGGGCTAGCCGACGTTCGCTGCTTCCCGCGGCTCCCGCTTCAGGCATCGAGGAAGGCGCGGTCGCCGATCGGCGCGGCAGGCCATTGGACGCGGCCTCTGCCGCGACTACGATGCGAACCGTGATCGACGTCATCAATCCTGCGACCGACGAGCTCATCACCCAGCTGCCGGAACCGGCCCCAGGCCAGGTCGCGGACGCCTTTGCACGCGCCCGGCGCGCCCAGCGAGCGTGGCAGGCCACTGCATACGGCGATCGGGCAGCCTGCATTGCTCGCTTCGCCAAGCTGGTAGAGCAACACACGTCAGAGCTCGCCCTGACCACGACTCGCGAGATGGGCAAGCCCATCGTCCAGGCGGAGGGCGAAGTCAGAGCGCTCCAGGGCCGCATCGCCTTCTTCCTCGAACGCACCGAGGCGGAGCTCGGCGATGAACGACTCTTGACCGCGGAGGAAGGCGGCACCGCTGAGCGCATCCGTCACGAGCCACTGGGCGCCATCGGCAACATTTCCGCTTGGAATTATCCCTATTTCGTGGGTGGCAACGTGTTCCTGCCCGCGCTGCTCACTGGCAACGCGGTGCTGTACAAGCCGTCGGAGCTGGCCAGCATGACCGGCGAGTACCTCGGTCGACTCCTGCACGAAGCCGGCATCCCGGAGGATGTGTTCCAGGTCCTCGTCGGCGGCTCTAGCGTGGGACGCGCGCTGCTCGACCAACCCCTGGGAGCGATGTTCTTCACAGGCTCCAATCGCACCGGAGCCCACATCGCGAGCGTCTTGGCTCCACGCATGATCAAGTTTGCCCTGGAGCTCGGCGGCAAGGATCCGGTGTACCTCGCCGATGACATCGACCCCGCGCACGCCGCGGAGAGCATGGCCGAAGGAGCGTTCTACAACACCGGTCAGAGCTGCTGCGCGGTCGAGCGCATCTACGTCCACGAGAGCCGCTACGACGCATTCCTCGAGGCCTTCGTGGAGACCACCAGGCAGCTCGAGCTGGGAGATCCCGAGGAGCGGAGCACCTTCATCGGCCCCCTCGCGCGCCGCGCAGCGGCGATCAGTGACCTCCAGCGGCAGGTGGACGAGGCCAAGCAACGCGGCGCACGCGTCTTGTTGGGGGGAGAGCGCGCTCCACGCGACGGTCACTACTATCGGCCAACCATCGTCGCCGACGCCCCTCAAGACTCACTGATCATGCAGGAAGAGAGCTTCGGCCCGATCATCGGCGTGCTCCCGGTCAGGGACGACGCAGAAGCCGTGCGCTTGATGAACGACACGAAGTACGGCCTGACGGCGAGTGTCTATTCCAGGGACGAGGCGCGAGCGCTCAAGATCCTCGAGGAAGTGGACGCCGGCACCGCATACTTCAACTGCTGCGACCGCGTGAGTCCGCGCTTGCCTTGGACCGGCCGGCGCGGCTCGGGGATTGGCTGCACGCTGTCCACCTACGGCATCGAAGCGTTTCTCAGGCCGAAGGCGCTGCATCTGCGGCCGCCGGCGTGGTGAGCGCTGGGAGTGGCCCCGACCTGATCCCGGCCGCTGCCCTACTCCGCCCACGCCCCAACATCGATGCTCTCCACCGTCCCATCGCCCCCGAAGCGAAACATCGTCCCCCCGTAGACCGTCCCGAGCAGGAACTCGTTCTCGCGGGGAGCGATCCCGTCGTCGCCCTGCTTCCACCCGAGGCCCTGGTAGAGCTTCTCGACGGACGCCCGCGGCATCCCGATGCCAACGCCGCGAGAGGTCTTCAGCGGACTCGGCGCGCGGAGCGTGATGCCGCGAATGCTCATCGGTCCGTCCAGGGTGCCGCTGGACATCTCGAAGGCGATACCTCGGTCGGGCCACTCCCAAGTGGTCACGAACTCACCCGAAGCGCCCTCCTCGATCCGCGGGGGGCGCGTCCTCGGCTCGCCGAGCTCCGCTATCGCCTTCTCCGCACTGTCTCCCAGCGCGAACGGGCCGATGGTCTCCGAGCGTGGATCCGACGGCGTGGTCGGCGAAGGCGCTGGCGACGGCCGCGGGACGGCGGTGGAAACGCCGGACTCGACGGAAGCCGCTGGCGCCACGTGGACCGTGTCCCGACCGGAGCCGGTGGGAGCGCAAGCGGCCTGCGGCGCGCCGCAGGCTGCAACCGTGGACCCGAGCACGAACGCGAGCGAGTGTATCCTCATCAGTCTTCCTGCTGCTCCCGGAGCTTCGCACGGAGCAGCCTGAAGTAGCGCCGAGCGATGCCCGAGGCTTCTGCGGCCCGCGCAACGTTGCCACCGTGCAGCTCGAGCACGCGCTCGACGTAGCGCCGCTCGAACTCGTTGACCAGCTTCTGGCGTGCCCGCGGCAGCGGCAAATTTTCCGCAAGGATACGCTCGATGGTACCGTCGCCGCTGGCGTGACTCACGGGAGCCGCTTGCTCATCGGGAGCCAGAATCGAGTCGCTGATGCGAACGTCGTCGGCCGCGAGATCACCGAGGGCCACGCGCCGAGCGATCGCGTTCTGGAGTTCTCGCACGTTGCCGGGCCAGCTGTACGCCTCGAGACGCTCGAGGAAGCCATCGGGGATCGGCGTACCGGGGTCGGCGATGCGCTTCCAGAAGTGACGTCCCAGGGTCGCGATGTCCCCCTTGCGATGCCGGAGCGGCGGCAGCTCGATGCGGGTCACCGCGAGCCGAAAGAACAGATCATCACGGAAACGCCCCGCGGCAACCTCGTCGTCGAGGTTACGCCGAGTTGCCGCCAGGATCCGTACGTCGACCTTGATGAAGCGGCTGCCGCCGATGCGACGCACCTCGGAGCGCTCGAGGACGCGCAGGAGCTTCGCCTGCAGGTCGATGTCGAGGTCGCCGATCTCATCGATGAGCAGCGTCCCGCCGTGAGCCTCCTCGAAGACCCCGCGCCGCGTCTCGGTGGCGCCGGTGAAGCTGCCGCGTTCGTGCCCGAACAGCGCGCTCTCCACCAGATTCGGGGGTACCGCGGTGCAGTCGAAGACGACGAACGGTCCCGACGCGCGGGGGCTCTGCTCGTGCAGACTCTCGGCCAGCACCTCCTTGCCGGTGCCGGTCTCTCCCTCGATGATCACCGCCACGTCGGTCTGCGCCAGGCGCTTGCAGAGCGGATACAGCTTGCGCATCGCCGCGCTGGCCCCGACGGTCCTGCCGAACTTCGTCGCCGAGGGGAGCGGCACGTCCTCGGCGGCTCGAGACAGCTCGACCAGGATCACCGTGGAGCCGAGTTCGATGCGCTCTCCCCCCCGCAAATAAGCCTCGCCGAGGGCAACGCCGTTGACCATCGTGCCATTCAAGGACTGCAGATCGGTCACGCGCAGACGCTCCCCAGCCGACTCGCATGCCAGGTGCCGGCGGGAGACCTGACGATCGGTGAGCTTGAACTCACAGGACGGACTCTGACCCACCAGGACACGCGAAGGAAAGCTCGCATCGATGACCAGCGCCTTGCCCTTGTCCGGCCCCTCGAGGACGTGAAGCGTGAAGCCCGCTTCCCGCGACGATGGCCGCGCCACCCGGCGCATCAGCAGCGTCTCGTCGCCTTCCTTGCCCTGCGCATCTGCCATTTTTCCGAAGGACTCTAGCAGCATCGCTGGCAAGCTGTCTCCACTCTCGCTCTCGTGATCCATGACGCGCAAACGCCTGCTCTGGCTGCTCGGGCTCGGCCTGTCCTTCGCGACCATCCTGCTCTGGAGGAGCCCCGAAGGCCGGCTCGAGAGCGAGCTCGCACACGCCGCGACTCAGCTGTCGTACGCCCGGGACGAATCGCCCGATGCCCGTGCCGCGCGCTTCCGTGAGACCTGCACGAAGTGGCTCGACGACAGCTCGCGGATCTCGCTCGACGGCGCGGGTGTGTACACGGGGCACGACGCGACCCTGCGCGCGCTGACCGATCTCGCCGCGGCACGCCCTCGAGCGTATTTCGAGATCGAGCGGGTCGAGGTGAGGATCGAGGGCGACGCTCGTGCGAGCGCCGTGGGCCTGATCAACGTCTCGGACTCCCAAGTGGGCGACCTCCACCGCGACCAGCGGCGCCTGGACATCAGCCTGTTCAAGACCGCCTCAGGCTGGAAGATCCAGATGCTGCGCGTGGGTGAAGCAGACAACACCCAGCCCTGGGAGCGTCCCTGATGCGCCCTGCTCACCTTCGGCTAGGCTAAGCGGGATGCCCCGCTTTCCCGCGATCGAGCTGCGCTCCACCTTGCTGCTGCTGGGCATGCTGACCGGCGTGGCCGCCATGGGGCTTGGCCTCGAGCGTAGCCAGCATCCGTTGCCTCCCGGAATCGCTGCGTCGGTAGATGGGCGCGAGATCTCCGAGGGGGAAGTGCAGGCCGCGCTCTCGAGCCTGAAGCAAGCCGGCTTCGCCGAGATCGATCGCGAGACCGTGCTGGCACGTCTGATCGACGAGGAGCTGCTGCTGCAGCAAGCCCTGCGCCTCGATCTCCCCCACCAGGACCGACGGGTGCGCGCGAGCCTCGTGCGCAACGTGATCGACGCCAGCAACGCGGCGATGCCCGAGCACCCCCCGAGCGAAGCGGAGCTGCGCGCGCACTACGAGAAGACGCCGAGTCGGTTCGCTGGCGCCGCCAAGCTCGAGCTGGAGCTGGCCTGGTTCCGCGGCCCAGAGGCGCGCGCCGACGCCGAGCTGGCGCACCAGCTGTGGCAGTCCGGCGAGCATCCCCGGGGCAAGACGCCGGCTCCGCTACCGCTGCCGGGTGGCCTCGTTCCCAGCGCCAAATGGCGAGAGTACTTCGGCGTGGCGGTGGCCGACGAGCTGGCGAAGCTGCCTGAAGGAGGCGTCTCGGAGGCGTTTCGCTGGGACGACGCGTGGGGAGTCGCGCGAGTCGTGAGACGGCAGAGTGGCGCTGCCCCACCCTTCGCGGACGTCGAGCAGCAGGTCCGCGCGGATTTCCAGCGTCGCCAGAGCGAGCGGCGCCTTCGAGCGCTGCTACGGGGCCTGCGCAAGACCCACAGCGTGCGCCTGGCCAAGGGGCCTCCTTGAACCCGGCGCTCCGCACCTGGACACTACGCCTCGCCCTGGCCTTCGCCTGCGCGTTGATCGCCACGCCCGCTCACGCTCACGACCAGCGCGCGAGCTACGCCAAGGTCACGTTCGCCAAGGGCAACGCCCTGGAGCTCGAGCTCTTGATCCGCCTGACGGAACTCAAGGCGCAGGATGCGACGATCTCGAGCGGCCGATACAAGCAGGCGCTGGCGAGCAGCGTCCACGTGCTCCGCGGCGACGCCGCTTGCCGCGCGGATCCTGAGAGCCTGCGTGAACCTCCGGCGGATCCAGGCTGGTACCGCCTGCGCGTGCGGCTGTTGTGCCCCGGTCGGGGCGACTACAGCCTCGAGTCCCAGCTCGGTGGCCCGGGCGGCCTGCTCTTCGTGCGCGGTGCTGGCGCGGAGCTGGTCGCGGTGGCCTTTGGAGAGCGAGCGCGGCTACCCTGGCTCGAGGCCCGGGGAGCTCCGCCGGAGCCCTCGCTCTCCGAATGGCTGGGTCTGGGGGTGAGACACATCTGGGCTGGCGCCGACCACCTGGTGTTCCTGATCCTGCTGCTGCTCAGTAGCCCGCGACTCCGGGAGCTCGCGAAGACGGTCAGCGGATTCACCGTCGGCCACAGCCTGACGTTGATCGCCGCGACCCGCGGCTGGCTCCGCGTGGATACAACCATCGTCGAGGCGCTGATCGCGTTCTCGATCCTGCTCCTCGCCGCGGAGCTGCTCAGCGCGCCCCTACCCTCGGACGCCGCCCAGGGAGCACGCGCTCCGCTGCGCTCGCCGCCCGCGTTGCTCTTCGTGTTTGCGCTGGGGTTGCTGACTCTGGTGAGCGGGCTCGCGGGCAGCGCCACGACGCTGAGCCTGGCTGGCGCCTGGTTGTTCAGCGTTTGCTACCTGGCGCGCTCGGGGAGCTCCACGGCGCGCCTGTGGTTGAGCAGCGCCTTTGGCCTCGTCCACGGCCTCGGCTTCGCCTCGGCGCTCGGAGAGGGCGTGAGTGACCCCAGTCGGCTCAGCTGGAGCGCGCTGATCGGCTTCAATCTCGGCGTGGAGCTGGGACAGCTGGCGCTCATGGTGCCCGCGTGGTGGCTCGTCTCACGGCTCCGCCAGCGGGCGTGGGTGGCCGTGCTCAGCGCTACCGCGGCGTGCGCCGTGGCCACACGCTGGCTGCTCGAGCGCCTGGGTTGAGCGTCCAGCCCGCCGATGGCCAAGGGAAGCTCGAGCAGCCAGGGACGGATGAGCAGCATGTTTGACTTGTGTGTGCGCGAGATTGGGCTATAACGCGCGCCCTCAGCCGGTTTTGTGCCTTGCTATCGCGACGTTGCGTCGCTCACCAGGCGCCCAGAACCGACGAGTCCCCATCGTCTAGCCAGGTCCAGGACACGGCCCTTTCAAGGCTGTAACACGGGTTCGAATCCCGTTGGGGACGCCACACGACCCGCGACGCTGCTCTGACCAAGCTCGAGTGTCGCGGCGAGCTACGTGTACCCAGGGGCGATGAAGACGCCGGTGACGACACACCGCCACCTCGCCTCTAGCGCTCGAGCGACGCGAACTCTCTCATCAATGGTTCGAACGCCTCGAGCGGCGGGAACTCCTCGAAGCTGTGCACCGCCGCAGTGCTCACCCAGGAAAGCCTCTCCCGAGTCCACGTCTCGATGAACGGCGTCGCCAGGGCCCCAGGTTCATCCAGCATGGTTGGCCGCAGGTTCACGAAGGCGTCCATCCCTTCCGGGCGGGTGAACAACCAGCTCATGCAATGGGAGCAGAAGTAGTGACGGGTCGGTCCGTGCAGTCCGCCGATCACCGGCTCGCCGTGAGTCACGCGAAACGCTTCACTTGGAATGGCTGCGCTGAGCGAAAAGGCGCTGCCGGTCATGCGCTGACAGCCCACGCAGTGACAGGCCATGGTCATCAAGGCTGGCCCGCCGATCTCGAAGCGGATGCGTCCGCACCTGCAGCCCCCCTGCGGGTCTCGCGATTGGCTCATTTCGACTTCCTTTCTACTCCGCCTCGCCAGGGCCGGAACTAGGCAAACCTAGTCCGCCTCCCCCACGGCGACCAGTGCGGCGCCAGCTTCGGCCGGGGGCCGCCCTGCACCCTGGAGGCGTCGAGGGTTGACGACACTTCGTTCATCCGATTAATTATCTACGGCGTGAACGTTCTTCGCGCTCAGCTTGGAGGATCGCCGTGACTCCGCCGCCCGTCACTCAGCTGAAAGCGCCTCGAGTCGGTCTCGCCTACCTCCTGTCGCAGATCGGGGCGCATGCGGCCGACGAGTTCGGGCAACGTCTGAAACCGCTGGAACTCACGACTCAGCACGTCGGGATCCTTCGCCTCCTCGCCATGAAGCCCGTCGAGCTCACCCAGCGAAAGCTGGCGGAGCACCTGCGAATACAGCCGAGTCGGCTGGTGCTGTTGCTCGACGAGCTCGAGCGGAAAGGACTCGTCGCCCGTCATACCGATCCCGAGGACCGACGAGCCAAGCGCCTTGCCGCGACCGAGCCCGGACTCGACCGGTTCCGTGCGGTAGAAGCCTTGACGCGCGACCTGGAGGCCGAGCTGTTCGAGGACCTGTCTCGAGACGAGCGAGCGGCACTTGCGGGACTGCTACGTCGCGTCGCAGCCAAGGCCGACCTGATCCCAGGAGTTCATCCGGCCTACCGCCGGCTTGCCAAGAAGGAGAAATAGCAATGGCTCGGACGTTCACGGCGCGCATCGTACGCGGGGACCAGAAGGACACCATGGGCCTCGTCATCCCTGCGGAAATAGTCGAGTCGCTGGGCGGCGGCAAACGACCAGCGGTCACCGTTCGCATTTCTGGCCATACCTACCGGTCGACCATCGCGCGCATGGGCGGTGAGTACCTGGTCGGCATCGCCAAGGAGCACCGGGGGCCGTCGGGCATCACCGATCAGACCGAGACCAAGGTCACCATCGCCCTCGACACGGAGCCGCGAACCGTCACCCTGCCAGCCGCGCTGGCCAAGGCCTTGAAAGAAGCTGGCGTGCGAGAGGCCTTCGATGCGCTGGCGCCGTCGCGCAAGAAGGAGGCGGTGCGGCAGGTGGAAAGCGCCAAGGCGGAGGCAACGCGGGATCGCCGAATCGCGAAGATCGTGGCGGACCTCTAGGGCGGGGTGTCTTTCAACACGCTGCGCCAGGCAGTCGAGCCTGGCGAGCTGGCCGGGAACGGGTGCCCCCGAAGCCGCTCCCATGGGGATGAAGGCCTCATGGCGGGCCGAGAAGACGAGCGCAGGGGAATGCGCGGAGGCGCTCGCGGGTTCACGCACTTCCAATGACCGAGATCAACCTGCAGGCGCCCGTACTCGGTTCGGCGGCGATCGAGATCGCCGCGCTGCCTGGAGTCGTCTGGAGCGTGATCAGCGAGGTGAACCAATGGCCGAGCTGGAACCCGGACGTGAGCGGAGCGCAGCTGCTCGGTCCGCTGGCCGTGGGAACGGCCTTTCGCTGGAGAGCAGGGCCGGGCACGATCACGTCAACGCTGCTCGGTGTCGAGCCCGAGCGAGAGCTGAGCTGGCGCGGAAGCAGCCTCGGCGTTCGGGCGCTGCACGTTTGGCGCCTGCGGCCAGCCGCGAGCGGGACCGCGCTGGAGGTGGAGGAGTCCATGGAAGGCTTCCCGGCTCGGTTGTTTCGCCGGACCCTACAGCGAACCCTCGACGCGGCGCTGAGGAGCGGTCTGGCCGCGGTCAAGGCCGAAGCTGAGCGCCGCTCGAACCCGGCGGGCGCCTAGCTTCACGTCAGACGAACTCCACGTCGCCCTTGCTCAGGGCTGACTCGGCGCCCCCCTCTGCGCGCTGCCTCGCGCGATCACGCAGCACCTCTGCGACGCGATCCGCGGGGCAGCGCTTCAGGCACTGCTCGAACCCGAGCACCGCGTCCCCGTAGCGACCGGCCCGATACGCGGCGAGGGCCTTGTCGAAGACAGGCAGAGTCTCACGCTTTGCCGTTCGCTCTGCCTCGGCGTCGCAGTCGAAGACCTGCACCAGAGCCAGGGGATCCTTGCGGCCATGGACTCGCACCTTGCCAAGCTCCCGCAGATCGTAAGCGGAAGGATTGAGCATGCGCCACATGACCTCCTCGGAGATCAGGACCGGCGCGCCGAGGGCTTTCGTGGCGGCCTCGATGCGAGCCGTCGAGTTCACCGTGTCGCCGACGGCAGTGATGTCCAGGCGCTCCTCGGAGCCAATGGTGGCGAGCATCACCTGCCCCGAGTGCAGCCCCGCGCCCAGCTGCAAGCTGCCGACGCCAGGGATCGCGTGCTCCCGATTCATTTCCTCGAGGGAACGCACCATCTCGATCACGGCGTCCACGGCCGCGTCTGCCGCACCCATGAAGGACGCCATGATGCCGTCACCGAGGAACTGAATCACGATGCCCTGATGCTTGCGGATGATCGGGCTCATGCGACCGAAGTACTCGATCAGCATGCGATAGCCCTCCTTGGGTTCCAGGCGCTCGAAGAGCGCGGTGAAGCCGCGTAGATCGATGAACATGGCGGTGATCTGGTGCGTCGCCGCGTCCCCGAGCACCAGGTCGACGACCCGCTCGCGGCCCAGCGGCGGCAGGAACTCCTTGGGCACGAAGCGCTCGAAGGACGCTGCCATCTGCCGCGTTTCGGCGTACAGGCGCGCGTTCTCGATCGCGACCGCGGCCTGGGTCGACAGCAACTCGAGCACCATCAAGCGCTCCGCGTTGAACGCGCCGGGTACCAGGTTGTTCTCGAGGTAGATGACCCCTGCCCGCTTTCCCTGGTGAGCCACGGGCACACAGAGCACCGAGCGCGCGTGCTGCCCCAGCCCCTGATGCCTGCGATCGCGTCGCACGTCCTCGATCACCAGAGGTGCGCCTTCCTCGAAGACCTGGCGAACGATGTTCGCCGGCACCGCGGCAGCGTCTGCGAGTGGCGTGCCCGCTGTGATCGTCTCCCCACCCTCGACGTCTCCAGCCACCTCGATCCGGAGCACGCCCTCCCGCGACAACACCAAGTAGCCCTGAGTCGCCCCCGCGTTCTGCATCGCGACGTCGAGCACTCGCCCGAGCAGTGTGTCCAGGTTCATCTCCGACGCCAGCGCCGTCGTCGCCTTGAACAGCGACTGCACGTCGAGGGACAGATCCGAATCGGTGGAGACCTCGACCGTGGACGTGAGGGATCCAGTCGTGACCTCGCTCCCTCGCACCGCGGTGAGCCCAGGGAACTCCGCCTCCAGGAAGTCGACCTTGGCGCTCGCGCCCCAGCGCTGGTAGGCGGCTCGAGCCTCCATCAAGTAGGCTCGAGCGACCACGCGGCGTCCTCGCTCTGAGTGGAATCGCCCGCTCAGCTCGCAGGCCAGGGCTTCGTGCTGGACGAAGGCGTTGGCGCGCGCAAGCTCGATGGCCTCGTCGTACTTGTCCATCGCCGTGATGAGATCGCCCTCGACGCGCGCCCGCTCGGCGTCGACGAGCGCGAGGCGGTGTGCGTGGTTCGCCGCGCAGAATCCATTCCAGAGCTCGAGCATGGAGCGGTGCTCCGCGACCAGCGCGAGCAGCTTCTCCCGCTCTTCCACGTTCGCGCTACCGCAGAGCTGGAGGGAAGCGAGCGCGCCGTAGAAGCGACAAGCGACGAGCATGAACGTCGCGGGCACGCCGTCTCCGTGGTTCAGCCCCTCCGCGGCAGCGGCCGCGGCGCCCGCGAAATCCCCAAACAAGAAGCGCACCTTCGCGGCCATGGCGTAGGTCACCGCGATACCGCTGCGGTAGTTGATCGCCTGGTAGCCCTCGATGGCCTTGTCCTCGTGGAAATCCGGCCCGATGAGCCGAGTCGGGTCTTCGGCGCGTCCGGTCAGGTTCTCGATCGCCTGGCGGATCTGCACCATGACGTGGGCCACCGCGTCCTGCTGGAGCTCGAAGCAGACGGCCACGTAAGTCGCGAACTCCTTGCGCAGCCCCTCGAGCTCGAGTCCCGCCCAGAACGAGCTCGCGAGGTGGATCTGGATCCCCCAGCAACCGTACTCGACGTCGCCGTTGTCCATCCCGAGCAGGTACACCTCACGCTGGTCGTCCAGGGTCTCGCGGAGCGGCAGGTTCCAGATGCGCGTGAAGCCGAAGATCAGGTGGTGGGGGCGAGCTCGCAGCGAGCGATCCTCGAAGCGATCGAGCAACAACAGCGCGAGTTCCGACTGCTTGTAGGCGATGTCGCACAGGTTGATGGCCGACAAGAAGAGGCCGAACAGGCTGAACCCGAAGGCTGAGTGCTTCGTCAAGCCTTTCCGCACGGACAACGACACCAGGTCGAAGGCGAGCAGGGCGAGCAGGCGTGGGCGCGCCAGGAACGCCGCGGCGCTCACGGCGACCTCGAGCCGCATGACCGCCTGGACCAACGCATCCTGGTTCTCTGGCAGCGCCGCGATCTGCTCGTTTGGCTGGTTGTTCAGCAACCCTAGCGTCGCCACCAGCCCCCGCTCGACGTCTTCCTGACTGGGATCGGGCTCGATTGAGTGGCCCAGCGATCGCAGCGTCTCGATCGCCAGCTCGAGCGCCTCGATGGCCCGCTGGCGACCGACCAGCGACAGCGCTCGGACTTCCTGCGCCCTGAACGCGTCCAGGGGCGAGCGCGCTTGGGCCAGGACCTCGTCCGCAGCCTGATCCATGGCGGCGGAATCTCCCGTGAGGTACGCCGCGCGAGCAGACTCCACGCCGACGTCCAGGGCGTAATCGTAATCGCGTGTCCAGGCGTCGGGGCCGCTGAGCGTAGCGGCGCGCCGCAAGTACTCGTAGCCGTGGACGTAGGCGGCCGACTGGAGGGCTCGCAGACCCGCTGCGAAGTTCAGTCGCGAGACACGATCTCGCTCGCTCGCGTCGCAGATCAACTGCTCGGCCTCGTGGAAGTGCTCGACGATGTCGAAGAGGTGATATTCCAGCTCCTCGTCGCTCAGCTGTCCCAGCAGCGCCCATCCTAGCTTCAGATGCGTTTCCCGACGGATCGCGTCCGGGATCAACGAGTAGGCCGCTTGCTGGATCCTGTCGTGAGTGAACCGGAACTCGAAGTTGGGGATCTCCCCCTCACTCGCCTCCCAGTAGGCCGATCCTTCCGGACGGATCAGGTCCTCGTCGAGCGCCTCGCGCAGCGCGCTCTGAACCTGCCGACCGCTGCGCCCGAGCAGACTGACGAGCACGTCCAGCTCGAAGCGGTTGCCGATCACGGATCCCAGCTGCAGCGCGTCTCGGGTCGCCTCTGGCAACGTACCGATGGCGTTGCACATGAAATCGACGACGTTCTCGGTGACATCGAGGAGCTGGAGCTGCTCGATGTCCCACGTCCAGCGCGCCTGCGCTGGATCGTAGGTCAGCAGCCGATTCTGATGCAGCGACTCGAGGAAGCGATTCAGGAAGAACGGGTTGCCCCGTGTCTTGGCCAGACACAGCTCCGCGAGGTCACCGACCTCTTCGGGGGCTCGTCCGGTGGTGTCCGCGAGCAAGGCGGCCACGTGGTCGAGGCGGAGCGGGCCGAGCTCGATGCTGCGCACGACCACGCTGGCCTCGCGCATCTCTCGGATGACCTGGCTCACCGGATGAGCCTCGTTGACCTCGTTGTCGCGATACGCGCCGATGAACAGCACGTGAGAGATTTCGCGATCGCTCGTCAGGGACTTGATCAGGCGCAGCGATGGGAGATCTGCCCACTGCAGGTCATCCAGAAAGACGATCAGGGGGTGCTTCGACCCTCCTATCGCCCTGACGAACTGCCGGACCGTTCGACGCAGGCGGTTCTCTCCCTCGGCGGAGGGCAGCGCTGCCACTGCGGGCTGCGGCCCGATCAGAGCCTCGAGCTCCTGTACCAGATCAGTGAGCACTCGACCGTTGCTGCCAAGCGCCTCGAGGATGCGCTGCTTGAACGCCGCCTGCGTGATCTCGTCCTCACGCAGGATCTGGTTCACTACCGCACGGAAAGCCTGGGCCAGCGAATCGTAGGGCACCCCGTGCTTGAACTGGTCGCACTTCCCGCTCGCGAAGACGCCGCTACACTCGAGGATCGAGCGCTGGACCTCGTTGACCAGCGTCGTCTTGCCGATACCAGAGTACCCCGCGACCAGCAGCACCTCGATCGCGCCGGCGGTGACGCGCTGGAACGCGCCAAGCAACGCCGCCGTCTCCCGCCGTCGGCCGTACAGGGTCTGCGGGATCACGAAACGCTCATGACGGTCCCGAGTCCCCAGCTCGAAGTCGGTCAGTCGCCCCGTCTCCTGGAGCAAGGCCTGGGCGCGCTCGAGGTCATGCAGCAACCCGCCCGCGCTCTGGTAGCGATCGTCGGCGCGCTTCTCCAGCAGACGCATCACCAGCCTCGAGAGCACCTCCGGCACCTCCGCGTCCAGCTCGTGGGGCGCAAGCGGCGTCTTGGCGATGTGCGCGTGAACGTATTCCAGCGTATCGCTGGCCCTGAACGGCAGGCTCCCGGTCAAGAGCTCATACAGCGTGACACCCAGCGAATACAGATCCGTGCGGTAGTCGAGCGACGCGTTCATGCGCCCTGTCTGCTCTGGGGACATGTACGCTGGGGTCCCGCGAACGGTCCCAGCGGTCTGCGCCTCCACCGATTCGCGGCGCAACATGCTGGAGATCCCGAAGTCGATCAGCTTCACCTGACCGGTCTCCGGATTGCGCACGACGTTGCTCGGGTTGATATCCTTGTGGATGATCTGCCGGTCGTGCACCACGGCCAGGGCACGAGTGATGGACACGGCGATGTCCAGACACTCGCCGAGCGAAGGACGTGCCTCCGCGATCTGGGAGGCCAGCGACGTCGCGCCGAAGTCTTCGACGATCAGCCTGACGATGCCCTCCTCCTGCTCGATGCCGTACGCACGGATCACTCCGTCAGAAGCCGCGAGGTTCGTCAGGTCGAGCTCACGCTGGAGCGCCGCGATCTGATCCGCCGACGGGTAGAGCTTACGCAGCTGCTTGACCACCACCGGTTCGCCATCGGGCTCTCGGAGCCCTCTGAAGACGACGGAGTCAGCTCCGTCACGTAGGCGTTGAAGGGTGCGGTGGGTCATGCGGCGGCGTGCTCAAACGTGGATGCTCTGGGTCGCCTCCGATGGAGCGTAGTAGAGATAGGATAGCGGACGCGACGCATCCGCCTGCCGGATCCGGCGATCCACGTCTGCCAGGCGGGTCTGGAGCGTCTGCAGCAAGGGAGCCACGGCCGGATCAGCGAACGCCGGGTACTCGCCGAGACGGTTGAGCTTGGCGGTGAGAGGCCAGTAGATGGCGACCGACTCGTAGGCGAGATCCTCCGGAGGATACATTTCCCGCAGCGCGGCTTCGGTGTCCGCCTCCCCCCCGAACGGTCCCGGACCGTACACCGAGGTCGGGCCGCTGGGCGCGAAGCAGAAGTCGTAGAGCGGATAGTTGATCGAGGCGTGATACGAGCTCGCCCGAAAGATGATCTGAGCCACCAGATCGACGAGCTCGGCGACGCTCGTCACCGCGGACAGGCCTTGCAGGCGGCCTCCGTCTCGAGCGCCCATCTCCCGCACGAAGGCCGCGAACTCGGTGTCTCGAGACACGTCCTGATCTTGCCTGTAGTAGAGCCGCAGGTAGCTCTCGACCCAGTCCCGCATCACTGGCCAGACCAGCATCGAGTCGTCGCGGAACGGATACTCCGGCAGGCCCTCGAGATCGTCCACACCACGTCTCCTGAAGTCCTTCGGTGGGGCCGACTCGCTCAGACGAAACTCCGAGAGTCCCTTCAGACAAACCTCCAGCGACACGTCGAGCGGCGGGGACTGCAGCCGGTCGATGATTCCGCCGGGATTCACGAGAGTGGTCTTGGTGATCTCGTTGGCGATCAGCGTGTACTGGAAGTGCGGCTCCAGGAGCTGACGCACCGGATGTCGCTCGGCGAGCTGACGTCGAGCGGACAGCACCACGCTCTCCAGCGCGAGGTGGCACAGGCCGAAGTGCACGACCAGACCGCCCTGATTCGACTCGGCGCCCATCAACGCGGTGCGGGCCATACGCCAGCTGATCCCGTCAGTCGGAGTGAAGATGGGCGAACCCGGCGTCTGCCCGAGCTGGATCGCGATGGGCATCAGCTTGCCCCGGCCACCGCCGACGCCAGGCTGCCATGCGTACAGCGCGATGGGAGCGTCGAGGTACTTCTGCAACCCATCGACGACGCCGCCCGGCACCCCGTCGAAGAGTCGGTAGTCGGAGACGTAGCACCGGCCTTCCGCCAGCGCCTTGTCGAAGCTGTCTGCCCCACCCGTTGCACGGCTGTACTGCTCGTCGCTGACCGGCAGCTGGCTCCAGCGCTCGGTCAAGCGCGTGAGCATGGTCGCGTTGTAGCCGGCGACGGCCTGCCACGCGAACATCTCGTCGCTCCGCCACGCGTGGGCTATCGGCGGCGTGCGCAGGCGCACGAACATCTTCTCGTAGTCCTGCGGATCCTCCGGTCTCCCGCCGTCGATGTCGCCCACCGTCGCGCGTTCCAGCTCCGACCTGAGCTTGCCGAACTTGTCCGGGTCGGAGCCGTCGAAGAGGCGCTTGAAGCGCTCGGTGATCTCCTGCGCCTTCTCTTCACCTTTCCACAAGGCTTTGTTGGCCGTGACCTCGAGCGTCTTCTCCCCCACCCCGGCCCAGTAGCGTGGATCCGCCTTGTCCACGAGGGGGACTTCCTTGGCGTTCGCCAGGTTCTTGTAGCTGTAATCGAACTGGTACTTGTCGCGAGCGCGCTCCAGCTCCTTCTGGCGCTGTGATTGCTTGGGATCGTCCTGAGGCAGAGAGGGTAGCATTCGTGTTTCCTTGCGGTTAAATACTGATGCTCTGCAGGATCAGCGAGGGGCGAAGGTAGGGATAGGAGATGAATCGCTTCTTGTCTCGCCGCTCGTTGGCATCCTCGACTTCGGAGAGGGCGCTACGGAAGCGCACGAGCGCCGCCAGGATGCGCGGATCCTTGAACTGGGTCAGCGGATAGTGCCCCAGCTCGCTCATGCGCAGGCTGCTCAGCAGGTAGACCATGTTGACGCCCTCGGAGACGGACTTCATCGGCGGCATCATCGCTGTGTACGCAGCCTCGTCGTTTGGCGTGTCCTTGGTCGGCGGCGGGGTGTAGCTCGCCCCAGGCATGTTCACCACCATGCTCATGAAGGGGAACTGCGAGAA
This sequence comes from Polyangiaceae bacterium, assembly GCA_041389745.1. GTDB lineage: Bacteria > Myxococcota_A > Polyangia > Polyangiales > Polyangiaceae > JAHBVY01. Next base: position 59,825 of record JAWKRF010000032.1, on the reverse strand, counting down.
GTTCACCGCAGAGTGCTGGGCAGAAGCGGTGAACACGATGCGCGTCACCAGCTCGATCACGTCCTCGACGGTGTCGGGCACCGGTACCCCAGGGATCCGTCCACCGTCGGGAGAGCTGATCTCCCGGGCGAAGGCCTGAAGCTCTTCGTCCCCCCGCACGTCATGGGGCGAGGCGTAGTAGGTCCGGACATAGTCGCTGACCCAGCCCTTGATCGCAGCCCAGACTGGCAGCGCATCGTCGCGGTACGGATAGACGGGCAGGCTCTCGACGTCGTCCACCTCGCGACTCTGCAGCTCGAGGTTCGGGTCGAGATTCTGCCAGGACAGCGTCTGGATCGCCTTGTGCACCAGCCCACCGAACTGATCGATGCGGGGACCGAAGCAGTGATCCACCGTGCCATCCGGAGCGGTGAGACTGAACTTGGCAGAGTCGTTGATGGCGAGGGTGTGATCGAAGTGGGGGGTGAGGAGCACCGAGAGCGGATGGGCTTCCGCGAGCTGGCGCTTGGCGGCGAGCAAGACGGCTTCGATCACCAGGTGTGTGCGACCGAGGTGGAACACGCCTTCGTGGGTCGCAGCGTCCGCGACCTGGACCTGAGCCATGGCCATGCGCCAGTGCCAGCCGTCGTTCGGGGTGAACAGCGGAAACGCCTTGCCCGGCGTCTGGCCGCACTGGATGGCGACGGGGCGAAGCACGCCGCTCCCGCGCTCGACGGCAAACAGCGCCATCGGCGCAGAAACGTACTTCTGTAGGCCGTTGGTCTTTCCGGAGATCACACCCGAGAGCACCTGATAGTCGGCCAGGTAGACCCGCCCTTCGCCAAACGCCGCGTCCAGGGTGTCCCCACCACCCATGACCTGAGCGAAGATCGCGGGCGTGACGGGCAAGTTGTCGGGCAGGCGGCTCACCCGGAACAACACCATGGGGTTGGCTCCTGCGAGCCGCTGCCAGGCGAACGCTCGGTTCAGCTCCGCCAGGGGCCCGGAGTAGAAGCGGACGATGGGGGGCTTCTCCCACGTCTGGAAGATGTCTTCGTACTCTTGCCAGCGCTCCGGACGCCGCGTGGAAACACCCTTGCTGATGTCGCCGGACAGGTCGAAGAACTGACTGCGGAACTCCGCCGGTTTCAGCGCGTTGAAGATGTCCTTGATGGCCTTGAGCGGGTCGTGCCCGAACAGCGAATCCGCTGCATGCTCAGCGGTGTTCTCCGCGATCGACGCGTAGATCGGAAGCGAGCGCGCGGTGTACTCGAGCCCGTACTCGTCGCCTTCGTACAGTTTCACCGCGGTGGCGACGCCGGGAGGCCAGTCGTACACGTAGCGGTAGCGCAGTTGTGTCTGGAACAGCTGTTCCTGCCGGGTGGGATCGTCGTCCTGCGAAGGCAACTTCGGGAGCATGCCTGCGACTCTATCAAGCTTGGTTGGCGTTGCGTGGCGAACCTGTTCGAACAGCCCAGTCCGTGACCGCCGCGCCCGACTCGGCCGGCCAGACGAGCCATGCGCACCTATCCTCACATGGCCCCCGAACAGGTCGAGGCCTGCGCGTCGCCCCAGGGCATCGCGCCGGGGCGGCGGGACGCGCGTTTTTCCCAGGGGGGGGTGAGAGTGGTGCAACGCCGAAACACCGGCCGGCTCGCGATTTTTTTGCCGTGCGGCAAAGGAACTCCGGATCCTCCGAGGAGCTCCCAGGCACTCCAGGTTTTCCGTCTGGAGCTGCCGCGAGCGCGCGAGCCTCACCAGCTGGAGCTCGCTCCTCCGCCTCCAAAACTCCCGCCGCCTCCAGTATAGCCCCCTCCCGAGTAGCCGCTCCCCCCGGAGGGGCTGCTCGAAGAGCCGAACAAGGGGCTGCTGCCGAAGCTGACATCGGGAGCCGACGTGAGCGACGTGCTGGGCGTGCTGGTTCCGCTGCGCATGTAGGCGTAGATCTCATCGGCGCTGGACAGCGAGGCGCCGCTGAAGGTCTGCTGGGATCCGAGCTGACCGAGATACGCAATGAAGCCAAAGAGCAGACTCACGCCGCTGATCAGCACCACGCGAAGGTCGGGCTCCGAGATCGCTACCAGCGAGAAGAAGCTGAGGAACGTGACCGCTATCAGGTAGGTCGCAGTGAGACCTGCTCGATCCCGTCGCCAGAGGAACAGCCACCCCATCACGGAACCCACCAACGCCGAGGGCCAGTAGAACCAACCCCAGCCGAGGATCCAGGGTCCTCCGCCCAAGACGGCGCCCCAGCCGAGCGCGCCGAGCCAGCCGAGGGCGCGCCATGAACGCGTCGACTCCCCCTCCGCGGACCTCCGCCCGCAGAGCGCGAAGACCAGCCTCCCTCCCAGCGAGCCCAGCGGCAATGCGAGCAGCCACAGGATGAGGTTCGGACTCGCTGGAGCCCTGCGGGTCGGCCTGGGCGAGACCGCGGAGGGCGCCGCACGACACCGAGTCGTCGTCTCGATCAGCCGCTCCACCAGCTGATCGGTCGCCGCGGCATAGTGCCGCTCCACCAGCTTCGGCTTGAGCTCGTCGAGCCAGGCTCGCGCGGTGGAGTCCGTGATGCAGTGCTCCAGGCCGTAGCCGACCTCCAGGCGCATCCGTCGATCTTGCGTCGCCAGCACGAACAGGATGCCGTCGTCCTTGCCGGCGCGCCCCAGCTTCCAGGCGGACGCGACGCGAAGAGCAAAGTCTTCCACAGGCTCACCCTGGGTGGTTGGCAAGATGAGCACCGCGATCTGCGGGTGCCCCGCGGCATGGTGGGCGTCGAGGCGCTGGTTCAACGCCTCGCGGGCGTCTTCGGGCAGCGCATGGGCCAGGTCGGTCACGGGCTCACGCAGCCGCGGGATCGCGATCAGCGCCCTCGCAGGCGTCGACCAGAACCCACAAGACGCGAAGACGCTCAGCCCAAGCCAGAGGATCCAGAAACGCCAACTCCATGCCATGTTGCTGCGTGCTCCTCCCTCGACGTCACCAACTGGGGCTCGCGCCGTCTCCCCCGGGCATGGCGATCACCACTCGGCCTCGTTCGACAGCACCGCGTGCGACGGCAAGCCCCAGATCCTCGCCGCCAGGCCGCCGAAGCTGCTCCCGGCGACCTCGTTGTAGCGCTGGGCCGCCTGGTCGTAGCGAGCCCGCTCGATGCGCACGCGGTTCTCCGCACCATCCAGCTCCGCGTCGCGGGCGGCGCTGTCGGCCCGATCAGCGTAGCGCTTGCGGACCTCGCGCTGACGCTCACGCACGTTGTCGACCTGCGCGTGCGCGCGATCGACGTCCGAGCGCAGCGCCTGAAGCTCGGATCGCTTGGACAGGCTGCCACCTAGCAGCGCCAGCAGCACCAGCGTCGTGACCACGGTCGCCCAGACACCTGCTTGCTTCAAGCGCGCGACGCGCGCTCGCTCGGCTCGCCGCTCCCTGGCTCGCCGCTTGCGCAGCAGCGCCTGAGCCCGCGGGTTGATGACGCCACAGTAGTCGCAGGCAGCGTCGGTGTCCTCGTCGGCGTCGAAGTTCAACGGCGCGCCGCAGTGGATGCAGGCAAAGTCGGCCGACTCTGCCTCGTCGACAGCCGGTCCTGTGTAGCCGTCTCGCGGGAGGTCCGCGTTGGTGGTGACAGCGTCTGGAAGCTCGTCTCCGTGTTCGTCCTCACCCCCAACCACTTCCCGCAACAGGTCGCCGACGTGACCCAGCGCCGCGACGATGGCGTCGGCGGCTTGATCCCCACGGTAACCGTTCGCAACCTCGTCCACGATCTCTTGCCAGAATCCAGGTCGCTGATCGGGGACGCCCTGTCCGCTGACCACCGCCGCCACGCGGCTCTTCGGTGCCACGTAGAGCAGCACCGCGGTGTCCTCACGGGTGCGCGCTAGCCCCAGCGCGGCATAGACCTGCCTCGCTCGGGCCAGCGCGTCGCCTGCACACCGGGGTTCGATGTGCACTCGCACCTCCGCGCGGTTGCCCCGCTCTGCATCGGCGATCGCCCGCACCACGCGCTGCTCGTCCAGTCCGCTCAGCATCTGCTCCGACCCCCCGCGGGGAATGTATACTCGGCGCTGTGAGCGATACGTGCAACCCAACGTCTCTCGAAGAAGAGCTGGCGATCGCGCGCGCGGCTCTGGACGGCGGCGATCTGCGCCACTCGGCGCATCACCTCGCGGCCGCTCTGGTCTGCGCACCAGCGGGGCTCGAGGTCGCGCAGCTGGTCAAGCGGCTGTTCCACACCAGTCGCGACCCTCACGGCCTGATCCCCGAGAAGATGTGGACCGGGGACGCACTCCTGCGCGCCCGGTTCTTCGAGCTCTCCGGAGCCTACGACGACGCCTTGGCCTGGCAGCTCATGGCTCAAGGCGCCGCTCGCGACCAGCCGGTGCTGCACCTCGAACCCTGGCTGGACGAAGAACGCAGTCGCGTCGTCGATCAGGACCGCCTCGGGCGCGAACTGGGTAAGCTGCTCGACAACCCGATCGCCGTCGAACAGCTCTGGCCGCTGCTCGAGCACCTACGCGCTCAGGGACCCCTGAGCGTCTGGCTGAGTTTCCACGTGGTCAGATTGCTTCGGGCCCGTAACCGCAACGAGGAGGCCCTGGAGCTCGCGAGCGCCACCCACGATCGGGAAGCGAGCTACTGGTCTGCTACCTCCCTCGCCAGCACGCTTCGCACGCTCGGCCGCCTGGAGGAGGCCGTCGCACGCTTCCGGGAGGCGGCCGAGTTGGATCCTCGAGACGTCGCGGTTCACCTCGACCTCGGCGACATCCTGCTCGACCTGGGTCGGCCCGAAGACGCCGAGCAAGCCTACTCCGCGGCCCTCGAGCGCGACCCCGAGAGCAGCTGGGCGCTCGCTTCCCTTGCCTACGCTCGGTGGAAGCGAGGCGGCGACGCCCACGCAGCGGCACGCGTCGTCGAGCTCGCCCGTGCCGGCAACGAACGCGCGGCGAGCCTGACGGCGGAGGTCGCTCCCTACGATGCCGGCTTTCGGCGACCCGCCAGCTCGCTGGTGAACAGCTTCGCCTCCGCCGGTGAAGACTCCATCGTTCAGTGTGCAGTGTCGTCGCTGGAGGCCCCGAGCTGCGTGCTCGCGGTTCAGCTCGAAGCGGGCTGGCGGGGTCAGAGCCCACCTCTCGTGCGCTGGGGCGAGATCCCGGAACCCGACCCGAGGCTCCCGCGAGGGGAAACGACGCGCCGCCTGTGGACCTACCTCGACTCGAGCGGCGAGCTGGAGCGACACGCCATGCCCGCGCTGTTGCCGCCAACGACCGACGCGCTCGAGCTGGTGTCCAGCATCGCGACGGGTCGCTATGACCTGGAGCAATGGTGGGAAGCCGCCAGGCGCCGAGCCGACCAGCTCTCGGCTCGGCTGGCGGATCAGCTGTTTGCCTGCATGCTGCATCCGCCTCCGACGCCCCAGGACGAGTACGCTTGGAACTGGCTGTTCAAGGTGCAAATCGCCGCCTCCCTGCTGCTCGCGCAGACCAGCGCAAGCTGGGACGAAGCCCGAGGCCACCAGGCGCTGATCGACCTGCTCGGAGGGCCGGTCGACTGGATCACGAGCGCCGGCATCATCGCCACCTGTCAGCTCGGACGCGCCGTTCCGCGCCGACTCGACGAGGTCAGCGACCTCTTGCGCCCGCTGAGCGTGCAACCTCGGTACCCCGCGGAATGGGCCAACATAGCGGAGGTGATGGTAGAAGCCTTGGGCTGGCTCCCCGAGCTACCCCTGGAGCTCGCGGAGTGGCGCGCGGCGATCCGCGCTCAGCTCGACGAATAGACCTCTTGAAGCTTTACGGAGCCGTTTGCGCGTGAGCATGCTGCACTCCAGATGTCCTCACCCCCCGATCCCCGAACCGCGAGCGCCGGTCCGTCACCACACCTGGAAGCGCTGCCCGCGCGTGTGATCGTCACCGGAGCCAGCGGCTGGCTTGGACGCCGGCTGGTGGCCGCGCTGTTGACCGGCCTCGAGGGTGTGCCTCCGTTCGACGCCGCGCCCGCCGTCGAGGGCTTGATCCTCGGAGTCCATGCTCACGATCCCGACCTCCCCGAGTGGACCGATCCACGCATCCAGCTGGTGCGCGGTGATCTACGCGACGCCGCCTACGCGCGCGCGCTGTGCGACCGCGGCGAAGGCACGCTGCTCTTCCACACCGCCGGCTTGATTCATCCCGGGCGCGTCAAGGATTTCTATGCGGTAAATACTCGAGGGACGGAGCTGCTGCTCGAGGCCGCAGAGCAGCAGGGGGTGAGGCGCGCCGTCGTCGTCTCTTCCAACTCACCCGTGGGCTGCAATGCCTCGCCCGAAGCGCTGTTCGACGAGGCGACCCCGTTCAACCCCTACATGGGCTACGGGCGCTCCAAGATGCTCATGGAGCAGGCCACCAGGGCGATCCAAGCGCGTGGCAGGCTCGAGACGGTGATCGTCCGCCCGCCCTGGTTCTACGGCCCCTACCCGCCTCCCCGGCAGACGCTCTTCTTCGAGATGATCCGAGACGGGCGCGTGCCGATCGTCGGGCGCGGCGAGAACCTGCGCTCCATGGTCTACATCGACAACCTGTGCCAGGGGCTGCTGCGCGCCGCGCTGGTTCCTCACGCAAACGGGGAGACCTACTGGATCGCCGACGCCGAGCCGTACGAGATGAACCGCATCGTCGACACGGTGGAGCGCGTCTTGGAGTCCGATTTCGGGTTCCGCGTCGCGCACAAACGCCTGCGTTTGCCGGCCCTTGCGGGCGACGTGGCGACTTGGCTCGACGGCGTCCTGCAGCGCGTCGGAGTCTACCAGCAGAAGCTTCACGTTCTCGGCGAGATGAACAAGCACATCGCTTGCTCGATCGGCAAGGCGCAGCGCGAGCTGGGCTACGAACCCACGATCTCCCTGGAAGAGGGCATGCGCCGCAGCATTCGGTATTGTATCGATCAGGGACTGCTTCGTCCCTGATCTCGGTTCAGCGCCCATGACCATCCCGCCCGCCGACGCACCCCGCGCTCCATCTGGGGCACGCCGAGTGCTGTTCGTGGCCGGAGGCCTGCTGTCGAGCGCGCTGTTCATGCTGCTCGCGATCCGCCGCCTGGCCTGGCGTGACGTGGGGCAAGCGTTCGCCAACGCCCAGCTCTGGCCCTGGCTGCCGCTGGGGATCTTCTGCTACCTGCTGGGACACGTGGTTCGCGGAGTGCGCTGTCGTCGGCTCGCGAGCTGTGAGGCCCGGCTCTCCCGCAGCAGCGCCACGAACATCGTGGTGCTGGGATACGCGGTGAACAACATCTTGCCCGCGCGTCTGGGTGAGCTTGCCCGCGCGGCCATGCTCGCCGAACGCACCGGGTTGCCGTTCGCCCAGGGCCTGAGCATCACCTTCCTCGAGCGCATCCTCGACGGCTTGATCATGCTCGGCTTGCTCGCGGTGGCGTTCTTCAGCCTGCCCGCGGCGTCGCACCATGGTTGGCTCGGCGCCACCCTCGAACTGGCGACGGGCGTCTTCTCGGTGGCGCTGCTGGGCGTCCTGACCGCTGTGCTCGCGCCCAGCCTGTTGCTCCGCTGGACCAGTCGCGCCGCCCATGTCGTTACCCCACGGATACATGACCGCCTGGTGCGCGTGGTCGACCACGGCGTCCGCGGCGTGGCGTACCTGCGGGCGCCCCGAGCGGCGACCGGCATCGCCGCCCTGAGCCTGCTGGTCTGGTTGTGCGAGGCGGGGCTCTTCTTGTGCTTGCTCCCCGCCTTCGATCTCGCCTTCGACCCACGTGTCGCGCTGCTGGCGATGACGGTGACCAACCTCGGGATACTGGTGCCTTCGAGCCCGGGTTTCATCGGGCCGTTCCACTTCTTCTGCATGCGCGCGCTGATGGCCGTAGGCGTGACGGAAGCGACGGGCTTCAGCTACGCCGCCCTGGTCCACCTGGCCTTCTACGTTCCGATCACCATCTGGGGAGTGGGGATCGTGGTCGCCTATGGGTTCAAGCTGGGCGCGAACCTCGACGCTCAGAAGAACGCGTCCCCGCAGGGCCTCCTGAGCGCAGGCCAGCACTTCGTCGCCCCCGGCGAGCTGGCGGATCCAGCGCCAGACGCGACGACCCTGGCTCTGTGTGAGGCGCTCATCCCTGAAGAGCCGCTGGTCCCGGAGCAACGGGCCGCAGTGCTCCGCGAGTGCGCGCGGTTCACCGCCGGGCAGCTGGCCGCGCTGCCGTTCCGCCTCAGGGTCTACTACGCGTGCGGGATGCTCGCGCTGCGAGGGTCGACGTTGCTGCGCCATGCGCGCCCCTTCTGCAAGCTGCCCTTGCCGCGCCGCCGCGCCTGGGTCGAGGCCTGGGCCTACGGCAGCTTCGCCCTCGGCCGGGCGCTGCTCCGCGCTCCCCGGAGCACGGTGCTCCTCGCGTACTACGAGCACCCCGCGGTGACCGCAGCGCTCGGTCTCGAGAACGCGCCCCGCCCATCGACCGCGGACGCCGTAGTCCTTCGACTCGCGCCAGGAAGACGGGCCAATGGCTGAGCGCGGGACCCACGACCAGGCGCAGGTGCTGGTGGTTGGCTCCGGCGCCGGAGGCTCGACCGTTGCCTACGAGCTCGCTCGCCGCGGCTTCGATGTCGTAATTCTGGAGGAAGGTGGTAGCTTCGACGCCGACGACTACGGGCAGAGCGCACCAGTAGCCATGCGGAAACTCTACCGCAAGCGTGGGATGACGCCAATCCTGGGGAGCGTCCCCATCGGCTACGTGGAGGGGTGCTGTGTCGGCGGCAGCACGGAGATCAACAGTGGTTTCTGGCACCGCACCCCACCCGAGGTCCTGCTTCGCTGGCGGACCCAGCTCGGGCTGGACATCGCGGACCGCGAGCTGGACGAGCACTTCGACTGGGCCGAGAAGGAGCTCCGTGTGGGCCTCAGCGAGACCCCGTGGCCACCCAGCACCCAGGCCTTTGCACGCGGCGCGGAGGCGATGGGCTGGAGCGCCTGGGAGGTGCCCCGCGCCGCGCCTGGCTGTCAGAACGCCAACCTGTGTGCGTCGGGCTGCCCAACTGGGGCCAAGCAGGGCATGAGCCGCTCCTTGCTTCCCAAGGCCAAGGCGCTGGGCGCCCGGGTGATCAGCGGCGCGCGAGTGCTGAGGCTCCTGCTGCGAAAGGGGCGCGTCGAGGGCGCCCTGATCCGCGCCCAGACCGCGGACGGTGCGCAACGCCTGCTCCGCATCCAGGCGGAGCACGTCTTCGTCTGCTGCGGCCCCACGGAGACCCCGTCGCTGCTGCTACGCAGCGGCATCCGCTACCACGTCGGCAATGGCCTGCGCGTGCACCCCTACCTGAAGGTCGCCGCACGTTTCCCGGAGGCAATGCAAGCGAGCAGAAGCGTCTTACCCCTGCTCCAGGTCAAGGAGTTCTGGCCCGACCTGTCCTTTGGTGGCGCGTTCTTCGGTAGCGGTCAGCTGGCCATGACCCTCAGCGACAACTGGCCAGCGAATCAGCCTCAGATGGCCAGCCTCCCTCGGATGGCGCAGTACTACGTCGGCGTCCGCGGCACCGGACTTGGCTGGGTGCGCCCGACGGCGCTGGGAGAAGACGCAACGTTGGTGCGCTATGACGTCTCCAGGGACGACCTGCGCCAGCTCAGCGTGGGACTGGCACGGCTCTCGGAGTTGCTGCTCAGCGCCGGCGCGCTCGAGCTATTCCCCAGCGTGTGGGGCGTGGGCCCCTTCAAGCGACCGGGCGAGGCCGCACGCTGGCTCGAGGAGCAGCTACCAAGGCGCGCGGTGAGCCTGGTCACGGTGCATGCCTTCTCGTCGTGCCCCATCGGTGAGCGCCAAGATCTGAGCGCCGCCGACTCTCGCGGGCGAGTCTGGGGCCTCGAGAACCTGTACCTCGCGGACGCCAGCGTGCTGCCGGACTCACCAGGAGTGAATCCCCAAGGCACGGTGATGGCGCTCGCGCGGCGCAACGCGATCGCCTTCGCGGACGCCCACTGAGCAGCTGCGACTGCGTGTCATGCAAGCCGGCGGCGAACGGTGCTAAGCGGATCCGGTGACGACCCTGGTGACCGGTGGTTCCGGCTATTTCGGCGAGATCCTGGTGCAGCACTTCAGCGCCTCGGGGCGGCGGGTGCGCGTGTTCGACAAGGTGAAGAACCCGGACCGCGACCCACGAGTCGAGCTGGTGCAGGCCGACGTGTGTGACTACGGGAGGGTCGCCGAGGCGATGCGCGGCGTCGAAGAGGTCCACCACAACGTCGCTCAGGTGCCCCTCGCAAAGGACCGGGAGCTGTTCTGGGCGGTCAACGTCGAGGGCACGCGCAACGTGCTCGAGGCCGCCCTGCGCGAAGGCGTCCGCAAGGTCGTGCTCACGTCGAGCAGCGCCGTGCACGGGATCCCCCCCGCCAACCCGGTGACCGAAGCCACCTTGCCGGCGCCGCGCGAGGCCTATGGCCGTGCGAAGCTGGAGGCAGAGCGGGTCGCGCAGCAGTACGTCGAGCGCGGCCTCGACGTCAGCATCGTGCGTCCCCGTACGGTGCTCGGTCACGGGCGCCTCGGGATCTTCAGCATCTTGTTCGACTGGGTGCGCCGGGACCGGCCGCTCTACCTCTTGGGCCCGGGGCACAACCGCTACCAGTTCGTACACGCTGACGACCTGGCCGCGGTGTGCGTGGCCGCGGGGGCTCGAGCCGGCCCCAACCTGTTCCTCGCGGGAACGGATCGCTTCGGCAGCATGCGTGAACTCCTGGAAGGCTTGGTGCGCCACGCGGGCAGCCGTAGCGCGATCCGCAGCCTGCCGTTCACTGCCGCGACCTGGGGCATGCGCGTGACGAGCAAGCTCGGCCTGTCCCCCCTCGGGGACTATCACTCGTTGATGTACGGCCGCGAAATGTGGTTCGACATCCGCCCCACTTGCGAGCGGCTCGGCTGGCAGCCACGCTTCTCGAACGCTGAAATGATCGCCGACTCCTACGATTGGTACGTGGAGCACCGCGCGGAGATCGAGATGCGCCAGGGCGCGTCGCATCACCGCTCCCCGGTGCGCAAGGGTGTGCTCGCCGTGCTGGAACGCCTGCCATGAGGGCGGCGGTTCGCTGCCTGCTCCTGGGGCCAGCAGCGGCGCTGCTCGTCGGCTGTCCGAGTCCCACCTGCGACTCGCCGGCACCGTGTCAGGATTCGCTGATCGTCGGGCTTCCCGCGGCGGGAGCCGGCGACTACCAGCTCAGCCTCAGCCTGGACGGCACGCCGCAGAGCTGCGACATCACCCTCGACGGCGCCGGGAGCGGCAGCAAGACGTGCAGCTCCGAGCAAGTCGACGTCGGCACGCTGGACGGCGCGATCTGGGTGTACGTGTACGGCACGCCCACGGAGGTAAGTCTCCGCCTGGAAATGGGTGACCGAGTCGTCTTCGAGCGCGACCTCTCCCCCCGATACCGAGAGCTCAGCCAAGACAGCCAGAACTGCGTCAGCTGCTTGCAGGCGGAGCTCGACTACACCGACGCGTAGCGCCGTCCGGCGCACGCGAGGAGGAGCACACCGCCCTTCACTTCGGGCCCGCCTGAGAGCAAACCCCTCCGACGCAGACAGCGCTCGAGTCACAGCAGTCCGCAGCGGTGGTGCAGGTCTCTCCGATGCGCGCGCAATCGTCGGTTGGTGGTGGGACGCACGCGAGGCTCCCGTCCGACTGCTCGCGGCAGAACCCGGTGCAGCACTCGTAGCCTTCACTGCACGACGTGCCCTCCTGCTTGCAGGGCTCGAGCGCCCAGTAGGCGTCCATGTTGATCGCGCCGAGCTCCTGCCCCGGCAGCCGGAACGCTGGATGGCTGGGGTCGGTGCCCGGCGTCGGGTTCGGGTCGATGGCAGCGACCCACAGCTGCTTGCGGTTCTCGTTGGTGGAGTCGCTCGCGCTGGCCATCTTGTTGCCGTAGTCGCGTGGGCTCACGAAGACCACCCAGTAGTAGCCGCCGACGCTCACCGGGTTCACCCGTGGCTGATAGTTCCGCGAGGAATCCTTGGGGGCGAGCACGCCGTCACCGTTGGCGTTGGCCAGGCGGATCTCGGTCGCGCTGCCGTCCACGGGCACCATGAACAGGTCGTTGGAGCCGGTCTGGAAGGGCGCGGCCGCCCCGAAGCTGGCGCGACTGTAGTTGCCTCGCTGGTACAAGACCCACTGTGAGTCTGGAGTGAACGTCGGGAACGCGACCTCCTGACCTCCACCGGCGACCAGCTGGCGGCGGTTGCTGAAATGCGCGCCGCTACCAACGTGCGCGTCCAGGATCTCGAGATCGCTGGACGAGAACTCCACCGGGTAGCCCCCCTGGACGTTCGCGGCGTAGGCGAGGTAGTTGCCCTCGGGGGAGAACTGCGGATGCGCCATGTTCACGCTGGCGCTCAGCGTATCGAGCTCCGAAGGAATGGGCGCGCCCGTGGAGGCGTCGGCCAGCGCCATGTCGAAGTTCACCGTGTCGTAGACCAGGTGCGAGCCGTTGGGCGTCAGCGCGCTGAAGATCGCTGGACCGGGGTTGTAGGTGCTGAGCACCTGGATCTGCTCGCTGGTCGTGTCCACGACGCCCCACGGCCTCGCGCAGGATCCGTTGGCCGTCCCACAGGCGCTGAACAGCGCCGCCAAGCGGGAGCCGTCACGGCTCACCGTGTGGCAAGCCACGCAGCGCTTCCCGGAGGAATTAGCGTCCCAGGGCGGGCTCTCCCCTGCGTAGCCGCCGATCGGTGCCGGTGAGCCAAGCTGGTCGTAGGGCCCCGGATCGAAGGCGGGCACCGGCGCGTCTGCGCCAGGGTTGAGCTTCACGATCTGGCCGAGGTTCACGGCCCAGTAGTAGATCGTCCCGCGGAGGCTCCCCGGTGCGATGGTCCACGTCTGAGTCATCGGCACGTGTGCCGACCCACCCGGATCCTTGCGCTGGACGGAGACGCTGATGGGCGTGCCGTCACTGCTCTCCGCGAGCTGGTCCCACCAGTCCTTGGGCACCGGCACGTTGCTCGGTGGATCGGCGGTCACGTAGCCCGTCAGATCGACGTAGGTGCTCTGGATGCTGATCTTGTACTGGTCTCCTGCGTTGCCGCCGCTCCACATCAACTCCGGGGGCAAGAGGCCGCGTGCGAACACCGTCTTGTCGTACGGATACAGGAAGCTGCCGCTCGGGTTGGCGTCTGGCGTATCGAAGCTGGAGATATCGCCGGGAGCGAGCCCGGCGGGGTTGGTCTCGAGGCTCAGCGTGATGGTGACCTGCGCGCTGCCCGACAGCTGCTTGCCATCGCTCGTCGTCACCTCGGCGGTCACGACTCCAGCTCCGCCCTTGTTTCCGCGCGGTGTCAATGCGCCGCCACCTGCGGTCACCGAGGCCAGGTCCAGCCGGTCGAAGGTCCAGCTGGCGGCGACGTCTTGCGTCCCGCCGCCGACGAGGTTTGCTCGGGCAGTGAACTGGGTGGCGGAAACGGCCCCGTTCACCACCTGGATCATCGCCGTGGGCGGATCGACGACGATGCTCTCGATCTCCCCGGAGCTCGCGTCGATGAAGCCTCCCGAGCCACCGCTCGCCGTTCCAGCGCTGCCCCCCGAGCCACCGCTGGCGCCCTGCCCCGCGCTGCCCGCCAGGCTCGAGCCACCACCAGCGGTCTCACCATCCCCGCTGCCGCAAGCGCCAGCGACGAACGCCCCCAAAACGACCAGGCCCAGCCACGGTAGAACTCTCACTCAGCGCACCTCCTCCCAGATACTACCGGATCTGGCGGCGCTAAGCGAACGGGCGTTTGGTGCACGTCATGCCGCGTCTTCGAGCTGCCCGAGCCAGCGTTCGTGGGGTGACGGGCGGCTGCGGTCTGGTTGGGGCTGACTGGCTAACGAGCCGGTGGCGTCAACTCGCTCCGCGCATCCCGCACGACCGCGTAGGTCTTGTCAGGCACGACGCGGCTGGGCCCCTGGGGCGTGTGCACGAGAATCCCCGTGGCAATGCAGAAGTCCGCGGGGCGCTGGCGCACACAGCGCTCGACCAAGTACTCGAGTTCGTCGCTGATGGCAGCGGCTGCGGCCTGGGTGAGCTCCGCGAGGGTCGGCACGTGCTCCCGGTCCCCCAGGTGACCAAAGCGCCGGCGCAGCAGGCTCATTTCGACGTCGTGGGAGTCGATGTCGTCGAACTCCGGCTTGCTCTCCTCGCCCGCCAGGAGCTCACTGCGCAGCTTCGCCAGGGCGCCGCACGCGGGCGTCGCCTTGGGTTGACCAGGACGCGTCACCATCCCGAGGTCGCCCCCATCCGTGCCGACATGGGTCATGCCCATGAGCAAGAAGCGTTCGCGCCCGTTGAAGCGAGGAGCGTGGGAGAGCGCGGCCTCGAAGCCCGTCACGCCCAGCAGAGGCACCCCAGCGAGGCTCGAGAGGTTGAACGCCTCACCCCGGGCGTCGCTGACCGCGTTGATGAATGGGCTACACAACTCGTCGCGGCAGGTCGCGACACAGGCGATGGTGTTCTCCGGGGTGAAGCCGTGAGGCGCCAGCGCACTCGAGAGCCATTCGACGTAGTCGGTCTTGAGCAAGCAAGGGCCGAGGGACTTGCGCACGCTCTGTTCGATGGCTTCGTCGAGCATGGCGGCGGAGAGCGCGTCAGGGGGAACCACAGCTGGAGGTCATGGGGCAGCCACGCGGCGATTTCAAGAGTCGATTCGCATCACCGCCTCAAAGCCGCGCGGAGACTCGGTACTCGTACAGCTCCTTCTTGGAGTTCCGTTTGCGTAGCATTTCCACGTGTACGTCTCCGGCGCCGAGCCGTTGGAGCATCTCCGCATAGATGCGCTCGGTCGGCACGACGACCCCATAGAAAGTGGAGTTTCCGACGATGTAGTCCACGCTGCCCGGCCTGTGGATCAGGTCCGCGCAGCGCGCCAGGTGCTGCCAGGCGTCCTCGAAGTAGCGTTCGACGTAGCGAGCCAGCAGCTCCGCGTTCTTCGCCTCGCTGCGTCGAATGGCGCCGAGCGCACGGGTCAGGCTCTGGGGCCGATACGCGTCCCCCGGCTTCCAGTGGCTGAGCCGACTCGTCGCGACGCCCCACGTGCCGCCAATGGCGCGCCAGTCGAGCTCGCCCGCCTCCCGCGCCTCGCTCAGGTGCCCCAGCCAGTACATGTAAGGGCGAAGCTCACGCACGTAGCTCATGCGGTTGGCGTACGGGGGAGACGTCACGACTCGGTCGAAGCTCCCCCGACGCACCCCCCTCAAGGTCCTCGCGTCCGCCTGCAGGATGTTCGCGCTCACGCGCGGAGCGTCTGCCAGCGCGTCACGCACTGCACGTAGCTCCGAGGCGAACACGGCGTAGACGTCCCCCGCATCGATCGCGCGCTCCGCCTCGCGAAACGACATGGACGGGTGGTTGAAGGCGGCGTTGGAGACGCGGATCAGGCTGCGGCACATGGCCAGCTCCAGGGCATCACGGAACCAGCCCGGGCGCCTCGCGCGCGCGTCTATTTCCCCCCGGATCCGCCTCAGCGCAAACAAGGCGGACGGCGCCCACCAGCGCTCGATCTGATGCAGAGCCGGCACCTCCGCCAGCGGGCCGGGCTCGGGCAGCGCATCGAGCATCGCGACGGCGGGTCTCTCGAGGCGCCCCAGCTGAGCCGCGGAGACACGTCGGGTCTTGACCCCTGCGAACCACACCAGGAATGGATTCACGTCCGTCGCCAGACTCGTGAAGCCGCGGGAAGCACCAACCAGCGGCGTGGTCCCGGTGCCGCAGAACGGGTCCAAGAGCCCCACCCGCGGCGGCTCTCGCGTCAGGATCTCCTCCACCAGGCGCAGCGAGTACGCGGGGGTGAGCCGCAGCAAGCCGTGACGGCCGAGCCCCTGGTTGTGCTTGAAGGTCAGCTCCACCCGCTGGGGCACCTCCGCGCGGGGGACCCTGTGCGCCGAACGCAGGCCCCGAATGCGTTTCCGCACGACATCGACCCGAGCGCCGCTCACTGCGTCCCCCACTGGACTCGCGCTGGCGCGTGGCGGAGCTGGCTCGGCGCTCGAGCGCGGCCAGAGCAGGGGCGCGCGCCCCGAGCGGCAGACCCCTCCCTGCGCCGCTCGAAGCTCCGGAGTGGGCGAGAGCTGGCAGGAGACACAGGGTCCCCACCCAGCCTCTCCCCGAACCAGGTCAGCGGCGCGGCGCTCCGCCCCAGTTGCCCCCGGCAGTCTGAACGAGCTCGGAGGCTCGGGTTGCCGGACGTCGTGGGGATCGCCGCGCTCGCCAGGGGCGCTTCGATACCCGCTGCCAGGGCCGCTGAGAGCGCCGGGTGCATGGGGCGCTGCTACCACGGCACGCGGGCGAGCTGTAGGCCCGGCTCCAGCGTCTTTGCGTGAGCCTCGCCTTGTGTCTATGGTCCCCCCGCCTTGACCACCCCTCCCGTGTCCACCACTGATCTGGGCGCCGAGAGCGCTCGCTCCGCGCCGACCAGTCCGACCCGCTCCACGAGCGTTCGCTTCGGGTTGATCCGTGCGCTGTTCATCGGCTCGGGCTTCACCGGTTTGGTCGATCAGATCGGCTTCTCCAAGTACCTGTCGTACGTCGTTGGCTCGACCGCCTACGCGGTCAGCGCCGTGCTGGCCGCGTTCATGACGGGTCTGGCGCTCGGCGCCCACCTTGGGGGCAAGCTCTCTCATCGCGTGAAACGGCCGCTGCTCGCCTATGGTGTGCTCGAGCTAGTGGTCGGGCTGGCGGTCGGCCTCGCGCCACTCGCCTTCAAGGCGCTGACGCCGCTGTATCTCGCCCTGATCGAGCAGGCGCCTGACTCCTTGGTCTTCGCCAGCGTCGCACGTTGGCTGCTCGCGGTCCTGTTCGTGGTCGTCCCCACGACCGCGATGGGAGCGACCTTGCCGCTGCTGTCTCGAGTCGTGGGGAGTGACCTCGGTAGTGATCCCCAAGGAAACGCCGAGAAAGAGGCCCGCCTGGGCAAGCTCTACGCCGCCAATACCCTGGGCGGCGCGCTGGGAGCGCTGATCGCCGCCTACTGGATCCTGCCCTGGCTCGGCCTCGCCGGCACGCTCGTCGCATCGGCGCTCGGGAGTGCGGGCATCGGCGTCTTGGCAATGGCGAGCGGGAGCAAGCTCGAAGCACCCCAGCTCGCCGAGACGACACAGGAGTCCAGCGCTGGCATCGGCCTGCTGCTCCCGATTCTGGCCTTCGCCTCGGGAGCGCTGGTGTTCGCTTGCGAGGTCATCTTCACGCATCTGCTCGCGCTGATCATCGGCAACAGCGCGTATGCCTTCGGGCTGATCCTCGCGGTATTCCTGATCTGTCTGTTCGTGGGTGCCTCCGTGGCGCCGCGAGTGCACCTGAGGTTTGGCTCCGCCGCCCTGCCCATCGGGCTGGCTGCCGCGGCGCTCGGCATGGCCATCACTCTGCCCGCCTGGGACCGCCTCCCGATGCTCTTCGGCGGACTCGGCAGTCACGTCACGTCCTTCGGGGGCCGCGAGGCGGTGCGCGCCGGCGCCGCGTTCTTGATCCTGGTCGTGCCGACGACGCTCATGGGGCTCACCTTTCCCTTGCTCCTGCAGCGCGTCGCGGCGGATCCGCGGGTCGGCGCACAGGTCGGCCGGCTCACGGCGATCAACACGCTCGGCGCCGTCGCTGGCGCGCTGCTAACCGGCTATCTGTTGCTCCCGAAGCTCGGCTCGGAGCGCGCCCTGCACAGCGTCGTGTGGATCTTCGGTGCCCTGGCTCTGGTCACGTTACCCGCGGTGGCGCCCGCCAAGTCCAAGCAGCGCAGCGCTACCCTGGCAGCAGCGGTCCTGGCGATCGCGCTACCATTGCTATTTCCCGCGTGGAATTTGGCGCGCCTCACGAGCGGCGTGAACGTCTACTTCGAGGGCTGGCAGAAGCCCGATGAGGTGCTGTTCCTGCGGGAGGACGTGCACGGCGGCGTCACGACAGTGACCAAGAAGGATGACCTCTACACGCTGTACACCAACGGCAAGTTCCAGGGGAACAACGGCCACGAGATGCAGGCGCAGTACTCCTTCGCCCACTTCCCGAGCATGTTCGTCTCCGACTGGGATCGCGCGCTGGTGATCGGCCTCGGCACGGGCACGACCCTGGGCACCCTCAACGGCTATCCCTGGAAGCACATCGACGTGGTCGAAATCTCTCCGGCCATCGCCGAGGCCGCGGGGACCTACTTCGCCGGAGTCAACGACCACGCGCTGGAGGATCCACGGGTCGAGGTTCACTTCGACGATGGTCGCAACTACCTCCTGGTGCGGGCGGAGAAGTACGACTTCATCGGCATGGAGCTCTCGAGCGTCTGGTTCGCCGGGGCGAGCAGCCTGTACAGCAAGGAGTACTACGAGCTCGTCAAGCAGCACCTGTTGCCGCACGGTATTTTCCAGCAGTGGGTTCAGGTGCATCACATGGAGAACCACACCTTCGTGCGCATCCTGAACTCCCTGCGTCAGGTGTTTCCGCACGTGGCCCTGTTCTACGCCGGTGGGCAGGGCGTGCTGGTTGCTTCCGAGCAACCGCTCCAGGCGTCGCGCTCCCGCTCCCTGGAGCTTTCCGAGCGACCTGGCATCAGGCGAAAGCTCGAGGCAGGAGCGCAGCTCGTGGACCTCCTGAAGTACCTGCTGCTGACCGGAAAGGACCTCGATAGCTACATCGCCGACGAGGGCGAGCGGTCGGACACCCCCCTGCAAGACCTGGTATCGACGGACGACAACCTGTTCCTGGAGTACGCCACGCCGCGCGGCAACGTCCTGCCCTGGGGACACCGCCAGGTCCTGCTCAAGGAGATGAGCCGTCATCAATCGGCGGGCGCCGCGGAGGCGCTCCTCGCGCCCTGATCGAGCCAGCCTTTTGCGCTCCCGGCGCCATACCTGGCTGACGTCTCGCGAGGGTCATGATACTCGGGGAGGATGCGACTTGGTCTCGCGGCTTGCTTCGCTCTCGCAACCTTCGGCTGTGCGAACACCATTCAGCGTCTAGACGGGGAGATCCCGCTCGCCACGGGTCCTGCGCGCAACGCGTGTGAGAAGAAGGACTGGCTGGTGATGGCCCCGACGAGCTACGAGGTGCCGCTCGAGAAGTCGAAGACCAGCGAGACCCAGAGCGACGGCGCGGCGCTCTACGACGTTGGCGGTCGCGAGCCCAAGCAGCTGCCAGAGCTGGGGCCCCGCCTCGACAACGACCCGATCTTCGAGCGGAAAGCCGAAGAAGTCGCGCCCCACGACCGCGACCGCACCATCGCCATGGTGCTGGGTGGCCTCGGCGTGGCGGCGATCGGTACCGGTACGGCGCTGTTCATCACCGGCTTTGGCGAGAAGACCAACGCCCAGGGCGACCCGGAGACCGACAACGACACGACCCAGATCGTCGCTGGCGCCATCACGGCCGGCGCGGGCTTCATCATTGGCATCGTGGGTCTCGCGGTGAACCCGGACAGCGCCGAGCGCGCCGAGGCGGACGCATCACGCTACGTTTTCAACCCGAGTCAGGACGATCCGCGCCGGGTCAAGGCCATCATCGAACGCCACAACGCCAGGGTCCGAGCCCGCTGCAGTGCGGGTGGCGTGGAGGAAGCCCCCGTCGACGCCCCGGTTCAGAAGCCAACCAACGAGGAGTCCGCACCCTGGCTCGACGAGGCAGCTCCGCCGACCAGCGGACCGCCGCCGGCCGACGCTCCCGTCGAGCCTCCCCCGCCCTCGGCGGAGTGAGTCAGACCGCAGCGCGGAGCTGCGCGAGGGTCGCCGCGTCAGACGTCAAGCGCACCACATCGGCTGCGTCCCGACGGGCCACCTGCCCCGTGTGCAGCCGCGCCAGCTTGGCGATGGAGTCGCACAGCTCCGTGAAGCCGTAGCCCGCTTCACGAGCGATCTTCGGCAGCAAGCTCGTCTGCGTCATCCCAGGCAGTGTGTTGACCTCGAGCACGTACTCGTTCTGCCCCTCGGTGACCAGCAGATCCACCCGGGCGGCGCCCGACACCTCGAGGGCGTTGGCCGCGCGTTCGGCGAGGTTCAATACCCCACGGTAACGCGTCGTGGGAAGACGCGCCGGCTGGTGATAGCGAGTCTTGCCCGGGGTGTACTTGGCGTCGTAGTCGTAGATCCCCGAGAGCGGCTCCACTTCGATGGCGCCGAGCACACGCCCGCCAAGGATCCCCACGGCAATCTCCTTGCCGCGAACGAAGCGCTCGACCAGCACGCTCTCATCGTACTTCAGCGCATCGGCCACGGCCTTGGCCAGCTCGACCGCGTTCTTCGCCACGCTCAGGCCAATGCTGGAGCCCTCGCGCCGCGGCTTCACCACCACCGGGAATCCAAACGAGCCGTGGACCTCCTCGAGATCCGCCAGTGTGTGCTGGGGACCAAACACGTAGTACGGCGGAGTGGGCACGTTGTGCAGACGGAACAGCTCCTTGCTCTTCAGCTTGTCCATCGCGAGCGCCGAGCTCAGCACTGAAGAACCCGTGTAAGGCACCCCGAGCACCTCGAGCAGGCCCTGCACACAGCCGTCTTCCCCCAGGCGGCCGTGCAGCGCGAGGAAGGCCACATCCATCGGCGCAGCCTTGAGCGCCGCGAAGGCGTCGACCCCCGGTCCCAGCACCACGCTGGCGACGTCCCAGCCCTGATCACCCAGCGCGCCGGCGACCGCCTGCCCCGACTTGAGTGAGATCTCCCGCTCCGCGGAGCTACCGCCCATGATCACGCCCACACGCTTTGCACTCATTCGCTCCTCCGGGCGACCGATGACAGCGGCCGGCCTGTCGTTAGCCGCTAGCTGACTAACGCCGCAGCGGCCAAGTTTCAGGCCGTGCGTTCGCTCACGGCGCACGGACGTGGCGTCTCACCCCCGAACGCGCAGAGTTCGAGTGATACGTGAGCCGACCCGTCAGCGATATCCGGTGCGGAAACGCGTATTTGGTCAGGAGACTTCGACCAGGATCGCGGTGATGTTGTCCTTGCCCCCGCGCGCGTTCGCCAGCTCGATGAAGCGCTGCACGGAGTCTTGCCCTCCGCTGGCCGCCAGCGCCGGGATCTCTTCCGTGCGCAGGTAGCCGTGGAGACCATCGGAGCAGAGCAGGTACTGGTCCCCCAGCTGCAGCTCGATGATCCCGGTGTCGACCTGGACGTAGTCCCGGTTGCCGACTGCGCGGGTGATCACGTTCTTGTGCCGACTGTGCTTGGCTTCCTCTGGCGTGATGAAGCCTTGCTTGATCTGCCAGGCCACCAGCGTGTGGTCCTCGGTGAGCTGCGTCACCTGAGTGTCTCGGATCTGGTAGATGCGGCTGTCGCCGACCTGCGCCGTGACCACGAAGCCGTTCAGGCTCATCATCGCGGTGATGGTCGTTCCCATCCCGCTCTTGCGCTTATCCATCTCGCCGATGGCAAAGACCATGTAGGTCGCGGCTTGCACCGCTCCCTCGAGCAGCCGCGAGGCCGCCGCCAGCGTGCGCTCGTCAGGCACTTCGTCCGGCCGCAGATCCGCCTTGCCGCGCTTGACCATGCCGTAGACGGTGTCGATGGCTTCCTGGCTGGCCACTTCTCCCGCCGCGTGCCCCCCCATGCCGTCCGCTACGACCCACAGGCCGAGCTGATCGTCGCGCATGAACGCGTCTTCGTTGATTTCTCTGCGACGACCAACGTCAGTTGCTCCGTAGGAAAGGAGCATGAGCGGGTCGGACGGTTCGCTCATCGTCTCGTAGCCTACGAGAAAGCCCAACGCCCGGAAAGCGCATCTTGACGCCACGCCTCAGGATTTCAGACTTGGGCGGGCCGGCGCCTGGTCGCTCTTCGTTCGGAGACGAGTCGGGCTTGCCTGTCGAAGGGAGCAACTTGAAAGCCGGAAGTTTCGTGGTGGAAGCCCATGCGGCGGTGAAGGTGGTGCGGGCGCTCGAGAGCTGCATCCAGCGCCTGGCGTCGCCGCGCTGGCCCGTGGAGTCCGGGGAGCCCAAGGGTGCGGCGCTTGTGTTCGTATGTGGTCAACTGGGGCAGCAGCTGCCTGAGCTCGCTCGGCTGATCGCGGAGGCCAAGCTCCGCCTCCCCGTGCTGATCGCCGCGGGGACGGGAGTTCTGACCCAGGACGGGGAGATCGAGGATCAGTCCGCCGCCTCCGGTTTGGTGTGGACCGCTGGGCGAGCCGAACCGCTGTGCGTCGACAGCCGCACGCCGGAAGACCTCGGGGAAACACTCAGCCGCATGATCCAGGATCGCACCGCCAAGACCACGCCCACGGTGCTGCTCTTTCCCCGCAGCGAGGGCTTCTCTCCAGAGGCCCTCTCGCCGCTCTACGAGTCTCGAGGCACGCCCCACGTCTTCGGTGGAGGCACCGTGGGACCTCATGGCGCCTACCTCGTCCCGGCTGGGGGTGAGGCACAGACGGGGAGCGCTTGCTTGCTCTTTCTGCGCGGGATCTCCCCGCCGCAACTCCGCACGTCTCCCGCCTGTCGCCTGCTGACGCCGCTCCGGCCCGTCACCGAAGTGCGCGGGCCCATGGTGCTGGAGATCGACGGTGAACCGGCCCTCGACGTGCTCAGCGAAGCGGGTCAGGAGCTCGGCGACGAGCGCCTGATGTTCGTCGCCCTGGCTCCCGAAGCAGGCGGTGCGCCGGATCTCGGCGGCCGGCCCGACGTGATCCTGCGCGGCGTCCAGGGCGTCGACCCCGTGCGCCGCGGCATCCTGGTGAGCGACGAGGTGCGGGCGGGCATGCGCCTCGGCCTCGCGGTGCGCGACTCTCAGGCCGCACGGTCGGACCTGGACGCGGTCACCCGAGAGCTGGTGCGGGACATCCGCGGCGCCGCTCCGAGCTTCGCCCTGTACATCAACTGCGCTGGCCGCGGCTCCAAGCTCTACGGCCAGTACGACGTGGACACCCGCATCCTGCGTCAGCGCTTCGGCGACATGCCTATCGCGGGCATGGCCTCCGCCTTCGAGGTCGGGCCTCACGCGGGACGCCCCGCCTTGCAGCTGTTCACCGGCGTCCTCGGCTTGTTCACGGCGCCGTCCTGAGCGAGAACCGCCACGACCGCTGGGCGAGCGCCGACGACGCCGCGGAAGCCTAGCGAAAGCGCAGAAAATCAGCCAGACTGGGCGCGCCGCGGGCTCGAGCCGCGCGGATCCATGTCGCTGGTGCGATCCTCGTTGCTTATCCTCCCGGAACCGAATGCCTACTCAAGCCCTGCTCCGTGGACCCAAGAAGCGCCCCCTCGGAGTCGCCGACGCAGCGCTTGCCGCGATCGTGATCCTGGTCGTGGGCCTGATGATCGTCCCGCTGCCGACCTGGCTCCTGGATCTACTCATCGCCACCAACCTGGCGACGTCCGTCGCCTTGCTCCTGGTGACGCTCTACGTGAGCGACGCGCTGAAGATCGCCTCGTTTCCGACCATCTTGCTGATCACCACCCTGGTGCGCCTGGCGCTGAATGTGTCTTCGACGCGCCTGATCCTGCTTCAGGCCAACGCCGGTGAGGTGATCCAGGCGTTCGGCCAGTTCGTGGTCAAGGGCAACTACGTGGTCGGCGGCGTGATCTTTTTGATCCTGGCGATCATCCAGTTCGTCGTGATCGCGAAGGGCGCCGAGCGCGTCGCCGAGGTCGGCGCCCGGTTCACCCTGGACGCCATGCCTGGCAAGCAGATGGCGATCGACGCCGAGCTGCGCAGCGGCGCCATCGACTCCGTCGAGGCGCGACGTCGACGCCGCGAGCTGGGCCGCGAGAGTCAGTTCTATGGCGCCATGGACGGCGCGATGAAGTTCGTGAAGGGCGACACCATCGCGGGCTTCCTGATCACCCTCGTGAACATCCTGGGCGGCCTCGCGATCGGAGTTGGCCAGAAGGACATGGACGCGGTGGGGGCGCTCAAGCGCTACGGCCTGCTGACCATCGGCGACGGCCTGGTCAGCCAGATCCCGAGCCTGGTGATCGCCGTTTCCGCGGGGGTGCTCGTCACCCGTGTGGCGAGTGAAGAGGCGGGTACGCCGCTCGGCGAAGAGCTGTCGGGGCAGCTGCTCGGCGCACCCAAGGCGCTGCGGGTCGCCGCCATCTTCGTCGGCATTCTGGCGATCATCCCTGGTCTGCCGGCGCTGCCATTCCTGATCATCGGTGGGCTGCTGTTCGTTGCCTCCCGAGCGCGCGCGCGTCAGCTGCGCGAGGTGGAGGAGCAGGCGGCCCGAGAGCCAATCCAGCAACGCGCGTCGGATCGTGGGGGCCCGCGCTTCGTTCCCGTGGTGATCCCCTGGGCGATGGAGTCGTCGCGAGATCTCGAGCCCCTGCTCGACGATGATATCCGCGGGGATGAGCTCAGGCGACCGGGGATCCGTTCGGCGGGCGTCGCCGTGCGGGAGGTGCTGTTCCGGGATCTCGGCGTCCCGCTCCCGCCGTGCAAGATCACGTTCTCCGACGAGCTACCAGAGCGCCATGTCGTGTTCAGCATCCACGAGGTGCCAGCCAGCGTGTTCGCGTTGCCCGAGGATCTGGACGATGGCGAGGTCGCCGAGCGCATCGTCGAGGAAGCCACCGCCGTGCTCCGTGATCGGAGCGCCGACTTCCTTGGCATCGCCGAGGTGCAGATGTTGCTGGATCAGCTGGAGCAGGTCGCGCCAGCGACCGTGCGCCAGGTGGTGCCCAAGCCCGTTAGCCTGCCGTTGCTGACCGACGTCCTGCGTCGGCTGCTCGAGGAGGGCGTCAGCATCCGGGATCTGAAGGGTGTGCTCGAAGCGTTGAGTCAGGTCGCGACGAGCGACAAGGACCCCCTGAACCTGACCGAGTTCGTGCGCTCGCAGATGCGCCGCACGTTGACTCACGAGCTCACTCAAGGCGCTCCCGAGCTGGGGGTCCACGTGCTCGATCCGCAGATCGAGGAGACGGTCCGATCGGCGATTCAACGCACCACGGCCGGCGCATTCCTGACCCTCTCCCCCGCCGCCGGGCGTGACATCGTCACCGCTATCGGGCGCGCCGTGAAGGCCGCGACGCAACCCGGCGAACACGTCGTGATCCTCACCCAGCCCGACATCCGGCGCTTCGTACGCAAGCTGGTGGAGACGGACCTGCCCGAAGCACGCGTGGTGAGCTACGCGGAGCTACTCCCCGAGGTGCGCCTCGAGACGCTGTCTCGCGCCAGCCTCGCTGGGCTGTGAGCGGCGCGCCTCACCCCCGAGGAAGGAAGGCCCCGAGGCTCCTCCGGCGAGCAGCCGGGGCGCTACATTCCGCGCGGATTGCGCTGCATCTGCATCTTGCGCGGCACCTTGCCCGATTGCTCCAGGAGCTTCTTGGCCTCACGCTGCAGCAACGGATGAGACTTCTTCTCCAGGAAGCTCGCTAGCAGACGGAAGTCCTGATCCAGGAGCTTGCGCAGCTCGCGGCGCATCGGCTTCACCTTGTTGGTGTGTGCGAAGGCATACGCGCGGGCACGATGGAGCTGAGGAGCCACCGGCTCGAGCTCGTCGTCGGTGACGTCGAATAGCTCGAGGGTATCCACTGCCTTCTGAGCAGCGCCGGTGCGGGCCCAGGCCTCGCTCACCACGGCGCCGATCATGGCGCGGCTCTTGGCGTCTTGATGACGGCTCAGGTCGACGCCGTCGGCCAGCTCGCGAGCGCGCTGAGGCTGCCCGAGCATGAGGTGGATCATCGCCCGCTGCGCGCGCGCCTCGTCCGCCACCGGCGCCATCACCTTCCCCAGATCGATCTGCTCCAGGGTGGACAGCGCGGCCTTGGGATCCTCCTGCATCTGCAGCTGCGCCTTGGCGAAGATGGCCGCGGGGTCCTTCTTCTTGAACTGCGTCTCGAGCTTCTCCATCGCCGCAGCGCGCCCCTCGGCGTCCTCGGCGCCAGCCAGGATGCTCGCCACGCCCTTGGCCTTCTTCGCCTGATTCAGCGCCCACACCACCATGCCGGCGATCGCGAGCGTCACGACACCGGGGATCGCCAGCGCGATGGTGATGGTCGTCTTGCTGGTGGAGAAGCCAGCCACCAGGATGCCAATCGCCCACACCGCCACCACCGGGATGGCGAGGCGCCCGAACATCTTCTTCAGGTTCTCGGCGCTGAGGGGATCCGGCGCCTCGGCTCGCTTCACCGCAGGCGCCTCTTTCAGCTGCTTCTTCAGCTGCTTGCCGCTGGAGGTCTTGCCGACTCGCTGGAGTTTCCTGGCTTCCTTTGCCACGCGCGGGGGCATAGCCTCAAGGGCGCGGCGACGCCAGCCCTTCCGGAGCCGTGGTCGAGCGCGGACCTGCGGCTTCAGCAGGGTTTGGGGGTTAGGTGCTCTGCTCCTGACCCGACCCGCCTCCAGGCGCCGGTGGTGGGGGCCGGCGCATCGCCGACGGAAACAAGCTGTCGGGGGCGGCATCGGGCAGAGATTCGAAGCGGAAGTGCTGGAAGATCGACTGCGCGATCGACAGCGCCGGCACCGCGAACAGGGCGCCCCAGAGGCCGAAGAAGTGCTCGCCGATGATCAACGCCAGCACCACCAGGACGGGGTGGATCTTCGCGGCGACGCCGATGATCTTGGGGTTCAGGAAGTTGGCTTCCACCTGATGGATGCCGATGATCCAGAGCAACACCCAGATCGCCGTGGAGAAATCCTGCGTCAGCCCGATCAGCACCGCCGGGATGGTGCTGAGGATCGACCCGAAGATCGGGATCAAGCTCATGATGGCCGCGATCAGCGCCAGGATCGGCCAGTACTTCAGGTCGAAGATCCAGAAACCGATCGCCGAGAGCACGCCGTTGACCGCGCAGATCACCAGCTGTCCGCGCACCACGCCGGAGAGCCCGCGGTCCATGCGCTTCAGCAGCCGATCGAAGCTCGGCCGCGCCCTGGGCGGCGGCAACGAACGAAAGAAGCCGACGATGTCCTCCCGCGTCAGCATCAGGTAGGCCGCGATCATCAGCGTCATGAACAGCAGGAATATCCCTCGGGAAATTCTACTGACGATCACCTGGCCCACCCGGATCAGGTCGATCGCGTTGCGCTTGACGTACTCGACGGTCTGATCGATGCCCTGGCTGAACAGCTGATTGACGCTGAACTTCGTCCCCGGCTCCGGCCGTGGCTGCACCCGCCAGTGCTTCGGGCCGTCCTGCACGATGTCCACGCCCCCATGCAGGATCACGTGGTAGCCGCCATCATCCTGCTTGACGACCTCGAACGCCGGTGGGCGCTCCTTCGGGTGTTCCGGCGCGGACTCCTTGGGACCGGTGTCGAGCCGATCCAGGAAAGCCTGCACGCGACTCTCGGCGACCGGACCCCACTTCACGGCGAGCTCCCGGGCCATCGCGGGCGTCTCCTTGGAGAGCTGCAGAGCCTCCTGAAAGACCCGCGGAAACACCAGCGCGCCGAACCCATAGGCGCCACCGAACACCACCACGTAGACCAGCACGATCGCCAGTGCCCTGGGGATCCGAACGCGCTCGCACATCGCGACCAGCGGCGTGAGCACGTAGGCCAGGATCATCGCGATGATGAACGGCAGGAGCACTTCCCGCGTCGCGATCAGCAGCGCCGTGACCGCGATGCCACTGACCAACAGGAAGACGACCCGGGAGCGATTCCAGCCTGGCCGCGAGTCCCGCTGCGGAAAATTGCCACTCGACATATCGTTCATGTGGGAGGCGCAGCCGGGCTGTTCCCGTGCGCTGGACGCCTCCAGAGCCTGTCGAGTTGCTTCGGCAAAAGCGCTGAGTTGGTGCAGATCTATCAGGCGCTCTTGAGAATGACGGAATCGAGCGCGACTTGATCGGCCTCTCCGATGGCTGTCCCCGGTGCGGCCGCTGGTGAAGCCGATGGACCAGTTCATGTGCTGACCGGGTGTCCAGATGCCGCCGGCGGTTGACCTTGAGGAAACGAACTGGACACGACAGCCCGCCCGGATTGCTCCGGGCGGCCTCGATGTGTTACCGCTCTAGCTCACTGACAGACCGTGCCGCACGCCCTGTGGGAAGGTCGACTCCATCGCCGAATGTGCGGTACAGACGTCGTGAGAGGATCTGTCGACGCCCTGCGGGTACTGCGCGTCGCAGTCGGATACGCAGTTCGGATTTGAGGTGCTGCACGCTGCGACAGTCAAGCGAGGCCACGCAATCGGGATTGTCGCACGGTCGCTCAGGCAGATACACGCACCCGTTGAAGCTGTGGTCTGGCAGTCACCGCGCCCGCTGCGACGGGGACCCGAACGCCGTGCCGCCGTCATTGCAGGTGTATGATTAGTTGGGATGCCTGCAACCGTCAGGGCACTGAAGCCGCCACTCACCGGGGTGCTCGTTCCGTCGCTGGCGATGTACCACCGCCATGGCCGTGTCTGACACACTCCCTGTGCTAGTCAGTAATGGATGCTGGTGCTCCTGAAGACGTCCGAGGAGTCGATCTTCATCTGCCCGGAGACTTGGAAGTAGTCAACTTCGGTGCCCGCGGCGTCCTGCACCACGAGCACGCAGTGGTCACAGGTCCTGTAGTCCGTTTCCGTCGATAGGTCGAAGTTTCCCGTCGTGGGGTCCCACACCTCGATCTGAACGAAGTCGACGTCGGACGTCCCGAGTTCGGGGCTGACTTCCGCCGAGAGGA
Organism: Polyangiaceae bacterium; assembly: GCA_041389745.1. Taxonomy (GTDB): domain Bacteria; phylum Myxococcota_A; class Polyangia; order Polyangiales; family Polyangiaceae; genus JAHBVY01. The sequence continues at coordinate 31,375 of JAWKRF010000032.1, read as the reverse complement.
TGCCGCCGCTGATGGGCGAAATCGCAGACAACGTGATTGGCGTACAGGTCGGCGAAGCGCCACCCGTGCCCCCGGTACCCGCGCCGCTGGTGCCGCCGGTGCTCGCTCCACCGGTCGCCGCGCCACCCGTGGAAGCTCCACCAGTCGCCGCACCACCGGTGCTCGCGCCACCGGTGCTCGCTCCACCGGTCGCCGCACCACCCGTGGAAGCGCCACCGGTCGCCGCACCGCCCGTGGAAGCACCACCGGTCGAAGCGCCGCCCGCGGTCGTGCCGCCCGTGGTTCCACCAGTACCGCCCGCGGTCGTGCCGCCCGTAGTTCCACCCGTACCGCCCGCGGTCGTGCCGCCCGTGGTTCCGGCGCTGCCGCCCGTGGTTCCGCCGGTGCCGCCGTTGACCGTGCCACCAGTGCCGCCGTTGACCGTGCCACCGCTGCCACCGTTGACGATGCCACCGCTGCCACCGTTGACGATGCCGCCGCTGCCGCCCTGAGAGCTCCCGGCGTTGCCGCCGACCGAGCCACCCGCGCCGCCAGTGCCACCGCTGCTCGTGTCATCCGAGCCACAGGCGCCAAGTCCAACCATCAAACCGAACAGACACACCGTCTGAATGCGCATTGCTGCCTCCTACACCAAACCCAAGTCGCGCCCGGAGGCGCTTGCCAAGAACTCGATCGCGCCTCGAGGCGCGCCATTCCTTATTCCGCCGGGAACCGACAGGGAGGTGCCGCAAGAGCGGCCTCGGACCCAGACGGCGTCATGTAGCCCGGTCTGCGTGGCTTGGCTACCCCCAGAATGAAAAATTCGCCAGAGCCGGTTTGCGCGTGGGAATCTCCCGCGTCCATTTCATCGTGGGAAACTGGAACACTTGTTCGAGCATCACTGAAATGGTGGCGTTTTGGTCGCCGCGACCACCCGGTCGGCTCGAGCCACAAAACGCTTCAGGCCCACCGAACAGTGGGCCTGAAAGGACATCCGGCCGAAACCCGCGAACGCGCGATTCGGCTTCGAGAACCTCTGGCTAGAGCAAGCCCGCAGCCGTCAACACCTGCTTCAGCTCGCCGCGGTTGCCTTCAGTGAGCGTCGTCAGCGGCAAGCGCAGGCCCTCCGGGATCAAGCCCATCATCGCCATCGCGGCCTTCACCGGGATCGGATTCGTCTCGAGCCCCATCGCCTTCATCACTGGCAACAGCGCGTAGTGCGCCGCGCGGGCCTTCCCCAGGTCCCCGGCGCGCATCGCCTCGACCAGCTCTCGCAGCTTCTCGGGCATGAGGTTGCCGATCACGGCGATCACGCCCTTCCCGCCCACGGCCATGATCGGCAGGGTCAGCGAGTCGTCGCCGCTCAGCACGCAGAAGTCAGGCCCGCACGCCTCCACCGTTCGCGTGACCTGATCGAGGGAGCCCGAGGCCTCCTTGATCCCGACGACGTTCTTCAGCTTCGAGAGCCTGGCCGTCGTCTCGACCGCGATGTTCACGCCCGAGCGCCCGGGAATGTTGTAGACGATCTGCGGCAGATCCACCGCTTCGGCGAGGTGCGCGTAGTGAGCGTACAGCCCGTCCTGCGTCGGCTTGTTGTAGTACGGCGCGATCAGGAGCGCCGCGTCTGCGCCATTTTCCTTGGCGAAACGCGTGAGCTTCTCGCTCTCGAGGGTGCTGTTCGAGCCGGTGCCGGCGATCACCTTGAGGCGTCCCTTGCACTTCTCCACCGTGAACGCGATCACGCGCTCGTGCTCCTCGTGGCTCATGGTGGCGGACTCGCCCGTCGAACCGCAGGGCACGACGCCGTCCACACCGGCCTTCGCCTGCATCTCGATCAGACGCCCGAGCGCCTCGTAGTCGACCTCTGCGCCGTTGAACGGCGTAACCAACGCGGTGTAAGTGCCTTCGAACACGGTCTTGCCTCCGGCGGCCTTCTTTGCACGGTCCGACCGCCGGATTCAACCTTCAGCGCGCCAGTTCGCAAAAGCGCCTACACCGAGCCTTTCGCGACGTCCGATAGGTCCCCAACTGCGGTTTTTCTTGGGGGTGAGGAGCGACGGGCCCAGCCGGGCGTAGGCTCAAGACGCCGAAGCTGGAACGCCGGCTCCACGCGCCGCCGCGCCGCGCTCGAAGCGCGGGAACTCCAGCCCCGTCAACTCCTCGGACACCGACCACAGCCGGGCCGCAACTGTTTCGTCGTGGGAACACTTGCTCGACTTCACCTGGCGCGGCGCTCCCCGCAGCTCGAACGCACCCGAAGGCCCCCAGTAGGTGCCACCTTCGACTCCGGGATCCGTCGCAGCCCGCAGCGAGGGCAGCGCGCCACCCAGGGGCTGCATGCCGAAGAAGGGATTGAACACCCGGATCCAGCCCGTCGTGCGCTGCAGGTTCGTGCTGGTCCAGCCGGGGTGCGCGGAGACGGCCAGCGTCTTCAGACCACCCGCCTCGAGCCTGCGCTGGAGCTCATACGTGAAGAGCAGGTTCGCGAGCTTGCTCTGACCGTAGGTTGCGAGCTTGCCGTAGCCCTTGCTCGCGTCGAGGTTCTCGAAGTCGATCTTGCCCATCCGGTGCGCCAGGCTGCTCACGGTCACCACGCGTCCAGCAGTCGCCGCATTCACCAGGTCGATCAGCCGGGCAGTCAGCGCGAAATGTCCCAGGTGATTGGTACCAAACTGCAGCTCGAAGCCCTCCTTCGTGTGGCTGAGCGGTGGCATCATGACCCCGGCATTGTTGATCAACAGATCCAGCCGCCCGTACTCCTCGCGGAAACGCGTGGCGAACTCACTGACGGACTGGAGGCTGGATAGATCCAGCGGCAGGAAGGCCACCTGCGCCCCGGGGTGCTTCCCGAGGATCGCGTCCAGCGCCTCCTGGGCCTTGTTCGGGTTGCGGCAAGCCAGCACCACTCGGGCGCCCTGCGCCGCGAGCACCCGCGCCGTCTCGAAACCAATCCCACTGTTGGCGCCCGTCACGATCACCACGCGTCCGTCCTGCGATCCCACATCTGCTTCGCTCCAGCCCATCTCGAACCTCCTTCGTCGCGTTAAGAGAACGACGGTCCGTTGTTTAGAGAACGCTGGTCTGTTGTCAAGCGGTGGGTTATGCTTCTTCCTCACCCCCAACCCCTGACCTGGCGGAGTCACGCCAGATTGGTCGCCGATACCCGTTCCATGACGTTCCAGCGGGCACGCCAGCCCGAGCAGAAGGCCCAGCGACGTTCCCAGATCCTGGCGGCGGCTCGGCAGTTGCTGGCGGATCAGGGCATGGATCAGCTCTCCCTCAGCGAGCTGGCGCGCCGGGTCGGTCTCGCGAAGTCCAATGTCTATCGCTACTTCGAGAGTCGCGAAGCCGTGCTGCTGGAGGTGCTCGATCGGGACTGGCAGGCCTGGATCGAGGAGCTGAACGAACGCACCGCGCAGCCAGACCTCGCGCTCCCGGCGCAGGAGCGGGGACGCCTGCTGGCGACGTACGTCGCTTCGAGCGCCGCGAGCCGCCCTCGCCTGTGCGCCCTGCTGAGCGTCCTCGGCAGCGTGCTGGAGCACAACCTCTCCGAGGACACGGTGCGCGCCTTCAAGCTCGACGCCCTCGAGCGCAGCTTCGCCGTCGTCACGTCGATGCAACGCGTGCTCCCCGAGCTCGACTTCGACGGCTGCGTGGATCTGCTCAACGCCGCCCACGCCCTGCTCACGGGCCACTGGCTCGCCTGCCAGCCGAGCGACGTCGTGGCGAAAGTCCTCACCGATCCCCGCCTGTGCCTGTTCAAGCGCGATTTCGAGAGCGACCTCCAGCGCAGCCTTGGTCTGTGCATCGCCGGGCTGCTCGCCGAGGCGAGACCACCGGACACGCAACGCTAGCCTCGCGCGTCAGTGTTTCCGTACGGCGCAGATCACGCACAATGTAGGCAGCAAAGCCGAGTGTTTTTGCTCCCGATTGCCGCTAAGCTACACCGAGATGGCAAATTTCCAGCGCGGCGCCGGGTACTTGGGTTTGGTGGCATTGGTCGGGTTGGCTGCAGCGAGCTGCGGCGACAACGCGGAAGTCACCGGCAACGGCGATGGGTTTGGCGGTGACGGCGCCACCGGCGGGGCGGGTGCCGAGGGAGGCTCCGGGAACGCTGGCAGCGGCGGCTTCATTACCGCAGGGAATGGCGGCGGCGGAACCGGCGGCACGGCGATGGGCCCCAGCTGCGGCGACGGCCTGATCAATCAAGCCGAAGACGTCGAGCTGTGCGACGACGGGAACACCAAGGACGGCGACGGCTGTGACAAGGACTGTCAGCTCGAAGCCGGCTGGTACTGCCCCAGCCAGGGCCTGCCCTGCGAAGCGGCCGAGTGCGGTGACGGCATCGTCGCCGGCAAGGAGGAGTGCGAGGACGGCAACCAGCCACCCGCCGACGGCGACGGCTGCGACAAGGAGTGCAAGCGCGAGTCCGGCTACGCCTGCGACACACCTGGCCAGCCCTGCCACGTGACGACCTGCGGGGACGGCAACCCCGAGGGCGACGAGCAGTGCGACGACGGGAACAACGACACCGGCGACGGCTGCACGCCGTTCTGCAAGCGCGAGCCCGACTGCTCCCAGGGCGCGTGCACGTCCGCTTGTGGCGACGGCATCCGGCTTCCCGACGGAAGCGAGGAATGCGAGGACGGAAACACCGTCGCAGGCGATGGCTGCTCGCCGGACTGCAAGATCGAGGTCGGGTTCACCTGCGATCAGGTGACCGAGAGCCCGACGGAGCTGGTCCTGCCGCTGGTGCTGCGCGATTTCAAGGACGACCACATCGACTTCGAGAACGGCAACGGCGGCGAGCAGGGCATCGTGGCGAACGATCTCGGCAGCGACGGCAAGCCCGTCTACGCCGGCGGCTCTGGCACGAACACGACCCATGGGCAGGGGCCCTTCGATCAGTGGTACCGCGACACACCTGGCAAGAACATGACCGTGTTGCAGTCGATGACCCTGACCAAGCTGGCGACTGGTGAGTTCCGCTTCGACAACTCGACCTTCTTTCCGCTGGACGGCCTCGGTTTCGGCAACCAGGGCCGCAACCACAACTTCCACTTCACCAGCGAGGTCCGCTACTGGTTCGAGTACAAGGGCACCGAGCAGCTCGATTTCACCGGTGACGACGACGTCTGGGTGTTCGTCAATCGCAAGCTCGCGGTGGATCTCGGCGGAGTGCACGGCGCGCAGTCCGGTGGCGTGAACCTGGCGAACTTTGCCGCCACCGCCAATCTGCAGCTGGGCAAGGTCTACGAGATTGTCGTATTCCAGGCGGAAAGACACACCAGCGCATCCAACTACCGGTTGACGCTCTCGAACTTCGAGAACTCCACGTCGGTGTGCAAGAGCGAGTGCGGTGACGGAATCGTCGCCAGCGACGAGCAGTGCGACGACGGCGTCAACGACGGCGGCTACAACGAGTGCGGCGAGGGCTGCAAGCTCGGGCCGCGCTGCGGTGACGGCGTGCTGCAGATGCCGGAAGAGGAGTGCGACGACGGCAACTTCACCGGCGGAGATGGCTGCGAGGCCAACTGCCAGAGGAACGTGCCCAAGTGAGCGGCGCGCTCAGAGGTTGAGCAACACCAGCAGACCGATGCCGCACAGGAGCCCAAAGCCGATACAGCCGTAGAAGCCAATGCGCTTCCACAGCACCAGCTGGTGGGTGCGATCGTCGAACTCGTCACCGAACACGACCTGCCAGCCCCCGCCGAAGAACAGCGGTAACATGATCACCGTGGTGATGATGTAGTACTGCTCGAGGAAGATCAGAGAGCCGACGTTGAGCGCCAGCAATGCGGCGCCAGCGCCGAGCATCTTCAGTCCGCGCAGGCGCTCGATCCAGAAGCCCTGCTCGGGGACCTCCTCGTCGTGACCCGGCCGCGGCACTTGCTGCGGCAAGGGCTGCTGCGGCAAGGGCTGCTGCGGCAAGACAGCTTGCTGTAGCTGAGGGCCGCCAGCGTATCCCGGAGGCAACACCGCCGGGGGCCGGGGTTGTGCGTACTGTGGCTGCGGCGGCTGTGCGTACTGTGGCTGCGGCGCTTGCCACGGAGGGGCTGCTGGAGCGATCGGAGGGTCTTGGGGGGGAGGCATGCCGTAGCCCGGCACGGCGCGCTCGAAGTCGCTCGGGGCCGGGTCCACCATCGGCATCAGCTGCGTGCCACCGAACGGTGGCGCTCCTGGTCCCGGCGGCTGTCCGCCTCCTGACTGGCTCATCATCGCCGAGTCTCGGTGACCCTCCCCGCCCCGTCAATCGAGCGCCCGGACGGCGCACGCCCTGCCGCGAATCACAGGCCGATTGCCTGATAGCTCTCCGCCTTGAAGCCGATCACGACTTCGCCTGAGCTCGCGACGAGGATCGGCCGCTTGATCAGCTTCCCGTCCGCGGCGAGCGCCGCCAGCGCCTCACCGTCGCTCAGCGTCTTGAGCTTCTCTCCGAAGCCGCCCGCGCGGTAGCTCTGCCCGGAGGTGTTGAAGAGCTTCTTCAGCGGCTGCCCGGAGGCCTTCCAGAGCTTCTGAAGGGTTGCCTTGGAGGGCGGCCTGGCGACCAGATCGACGAGCTCGACGTGGTGCCCAGCGTCGTCGAGCCAGCGCCGCGCGGCCTTGCAGGTGCTGCAACCGGGGTAGTGGTAGAGAGTGACTTCGGCCATGCACCGCTGATAGCCGGATCCGGACGGGCGCGACAGCGATTCGTGGACATAGTCTGTCAGCCAAGGTGGCGTTCGGTGAGTAAGCTCCGACGGTGCCGAAGCTCAGAGCCTACCAGCAGGAAGCCATCGAAGCCGTGATCGCGGCGCGGCGCGCGGGGGTGCGGCGCCAGCTGATCTGCTTGCCCACGGGCGCAGGCAAGACCGTGATCTTCGCCGAGCTCGCGCGCCTGGCGAAGCGGCCGGTCCTGGTGCTGGCTCATCGTCGCGAGCTCGTGGAACAGGCGCGCGACAAGCTGGAGCACGCCCTGGAGGGTCGACGCAGGGTCGGCATCGAACAAGGAGCACAGACGGCTGCGGAGCAGGCGGAGGTCGTGGTGGCTTCGATCCGATCGCTCCACGAGGAGCGCCTGGCTCGCGTGCTTGCAGGCCGTCGCTTCGGTCTCATCGTCTACGACGAGTGCCACCACGCCACGGCGCAGGACAATCGCCGGGTGCTCGAGACGCTGGGCGCCTTTCGCGCGGACTGGCAGGGCACCCTGCTCGGCTTCACCGCCACCACCCAGCGAGGAGACGGTGCCGGGCTCGATCAGGTCTTCGAGCGCATCGTCTACGAGAAGGCACTCTCCGAGCTGATCCGCGAGGAATATCTGGTCCCGCTCCGGGGCTATCGCATCGCCACTGCGGCGGATCTCCACCGCGTGAGCCTCGCGGGGGACGACCTGAACCTCGAGGAGCTCGCCGAGGCGGTCGACATCGAGTCCCGCAACGATCTGGTGGCGCGCAGCATCCAGGAGCTGGCGCGGGATCGCCGCACCATCGCCTTCTGTGTGAACGTGAGCCATGCGCGGCACCTCGCTCGCGCGCTCAACGCGATGGGCGTCGCCACGGGCATCGTCCATGGGGAAATGAAGCTGGAGCAACGCCAGCAGACCCTCAAGAGCTTCCGCGCGGGCAAGCTGGCGGCGCTGACCAACGTCGGCGTGCTCACCGAGGGCTTCGATGATCCTGGCGTCTCCTGCGTGGCGATGGCGCGCCCGACGCGCTCCGAGGGCTTGTACGCCCAGTGCATCGGCCGCGGCACTCGCCTGGCACCGGGCAAGTCGGATTGCCTGGTGCTCGACTTCGTCGACCTCTCCGAGCTCTCCCTGGTCGCCCTGCCGAGCCTCGCTGGGCTACCGCCTGGGGTCGATCTCGAGGGCGCACGCCTCGACGAAGCCGCTGCTCGGGTGGCGACCTTCTACGACGACAACCCTGGCTTCGAGATCGACCCGGGGCACATCACCCTGGCGGAGATCCAGCGCCGCGCCGCGAGCTTCGATCCGCTCTCGCGACGGCTCGAGGCGGACATTCGCGCGCTGACCGCCAACGCCTGGTTCAGCCTGGGCGCCTACGGCCTCGGACTGCACGCGTTCTGGACGAGAACGGCGGAGCGCAAGGGCGCCCCCTCGGAGCTCTTGATCCTCGATCAGCGTCAGCGCGGTCAGGCGCGGGGGAAGCGCTGGCGAGTCACCTTGGATGGGCGAGAGCTGGCGCGCTTCTCACGCCTGGAAGAAGCGGTGGAGGCGGTCGACTATGAGCTCGCGAAACGTGGTCGCGCCTGCTCGGACAGCGCCGCACCGGAAGCTGGGTGGCGACTCGCCGAGGCGCCTGCCGAGTTGCTGGAACGCGTGGCCCTCACCCCCTCCCCCGGCCCCGCTGGCGGACGCGGCGTGAGCTACGGTGACGCCTTGCGTCTGGACGCCACGCAGAAGTACTTCAAGCGCCGCTAGCGCTCTCCCGCGAGCAGAGTCGCTGCCATGGGGAAATGGTCCGAGGCGTATCGCTGGTTCGGGCCGTACTCATGCACGTCGACCGCCCAGTGGCTGACCGACCAGGCGGCGCTGTCGGGAGCGACGAAGATGTGATCGATGCGATCGTCGAGGTCGTAGTCCGGCGCCGGTTCCTGATTCGTGTCGACCTCCCAGGTGTCCGCGAGGCCTTGAGTGTTCACGAGGTGAAAGCCTTCGCTCGTGGTGAGGATCCCGTAGGCCTCCGTGTCCGGCTTGGAGTTGAAGTCGCCCAGCAGCACCAGCGGCGCTTCCGCCGCAAACGGCTCCAGGCGCTCCAAGATCAGCGGCGCGGACAGCGCCTGGCTGGGCGAGTTGTTGTCGACGTGGGTCGAGGCGAACACCAGCGAAGCATCGCTCTGCTTGTCGAAGAGCTTCGCCCACACCACGAGCCGCGGCACCTGGCGCTCCGCGAAACCAATGGAACTCGGCACGTCCGGCGTCGGGCTGAGCCAGAACTCCCCGGAGTCCTCCAGCTCGAACCTTTCCGTGCGGTACAGAATCGAAGCGTCGGGATAGGTGAAGTTGCTGTCCGCGGCGGCGTAGTAGACCGAGGAGAACCCGTCCACCAGTCCCAGCATCTGGTCCACCTCACTGCCGAAGGACAGCTCTTGCAGTCCGTAGAGGTCCGCGTCGTGGCGTGAGAAGATGTCCCGGAAGTACCCCTGGCGGTCGTCCCACGGGTCGTACTCGTCGCCTTTGCAGAACGAGCACAGCACGTTGTAGGTCATCACCTTGAACGGCTTCGGTCCTTTCGCCTCGGGTGTGGTCGCGTCGTCACTCCCACAGCCGATACAGAGAGATGCGAACCAACCGCAAACGAACAGGGGCGCGACGCGCTGCCAGCCAGACATGGTCGGCATCTTCGTCCGCGGTTCATCCACGTGGGAATCCCTTTCCGACGCTTGGTTCCCACAGGGCTTCACTCTCGCTGAAACCGAGGCCCAGCGCGTCCGAGCCTTTCTCCGCTCCCGGAGGGATCTTCACGCCCGACGCGCGTATGAAAGCCGCCTACCTCAAGGCACACTCCCCCACTTCCGCGAGCTTGGCGCGCACGGCTTGACAGCCTCGGCTGACGCTTCTAGTCATCGCGGGCGAATCGACCAAGAGGCAATGGAAATGACTGTTCTCAGCTGGAAAAAGCTATCCCTTCGCGCCGGAAGCGGCGCACGCAGAATCGCCGCTGGCGTGTTGCTCACGAGCCTGATCTTCGGCACCGGCGCAGCCTGCGGCGGTGCAGGGGCACCCGCACAAGCCCCCGTGGACATGTCCTCGCTGAAGCCGGCGCCGGACTCGACCATCTTCATTCAAGTGGAATCGGCCTCCCGAGAGGCGAATCCCTTCGCGGAGAACGTGCGCTCACAGCTGGTGGCGAGCTTCGCTGCGGCTGGGTACAAGCTCGTGGAGTCCAAGCAGGCCAACCCCGACGTGATCGCGCGAGTGACCGTGAGCGCCGTCGAGGAGACCTCGATGTTCCAGACCCAGGTCAACGGCCAGGTCCAGAAGAGCTACACCGTGACCCTCAACACCTCGCTCCTCGCTTCCTCGGACGCCGCGGTGATCGACCAGACCGAGAGCAGCTTCTCCGGTGAAGGCGGCAAGATCGACAAGAACGCCGTCGACCGGTTGGTGTTCAACCTGAACAAGTCCGGCAAGCTCGAGAGCTGGGCGAAGAACGTTCAGCAGGGCATCGAGAAGGCGGAAGAGGATCTGTGGGTCGCAGGCAACGCCGAGGGATGCAAGGCGGGCAAGACCAAGGACGCCTGTGACGGCGTCGAGGCGTACCTGAAGAAGTACCCCACCGGAAAGCACGCCGCGGATGCGCGTCAGGCCATCGACGACGGCAAGGCGGCCTTCGAGAAGTCGCAGGAAGAGGCGAAGGCCGCCGACGCCGCCGAGAAGGAAGAGGCCGCGTGGAAGGCCGCCGTGGTCGACCAGTGCAAGAAGCCCACGAAGTCCTACGACTGCTCCGACGTCGAGGCATACCTCCGCAAGTATCCGACCGGAAAATATGCGGCGGAGGCCAAGACGGCGATGAAGGAGTCCGAGGCCAAGCGCGAGGCGCTCAAGAAGAAGGAGGACGCCGTCAAGAAGCGCGCGAACCGCGCCGACTGCGTCAAGAGCTGCCGTCGCTACTACGAGAAGTACTACGCTTACGAGATCCTCGCGAACCGCTGCATCCAGAACGAGTGCAACTGAGCCGCCAGGACCACAGCTAGTCGCGGCAAGGCCGGGATCCTACGGGACTCCCGGCCTCACTGCTTCTGCCCGGTCGGAAGTCCCTCCACACGTGCCTGGAGCGCCGCGTACCCGGTGACGAACGCAGGGCTCTCGAAGAAGCGAGACGTCGCGAGCCGTTGCACCACGAGCAGCTGACTCGCCGCCGACATGTGAGCGACGATGTCGAGCAGCTCAGGCCACAGCCCCGCCTCGTGAGCAGCGAACACCAGCCCATGGATCAGCTCTTCGGGCTGCTGCGCCGTCAGATCGCCGAGACGCGCCCGGGTCTCCGAGCGCACGTGATTCATCAGAGCGATCGCCTCCGGCCACAACGCGGCGCGGTTCGCCGCGAACAGCAGGCGCTCGAGGCGCTCGTCATCGAGCAAGCCGATCAGCATGTCGAGCTGAGCCTTGTCCTCGACGTAGAAGCCAATGCGCAGGAGGTCGGTCTCATCGACGATCGCCGCCATCATCTGCGCGAGGACGCTCTCTTCGAGCACGTCGACGAAGCGCGCCATGCAGATGTACTCCTTGCGCCGCAACAGCTCGAGCCCGACGTCTCGGATCCCGGTCGGCGCTATGCCGCGGATCACCTCCCGCGAGCGCTCGGGATCTAGATGCAAGCATACTTCCCCGAGGAAATCGACGGGCAGCTCCGATGACATGCGAGCCGCACGCTCCGGCTCCATCTCGCTGGCGACTCGCCCCGCGAGCTCCGGGCCCACCAGGCTCGTGGTGAAGCGCACCAACAGCGGAACCGGCAAGAGTCGGCTGAGCTTGGCCAGTCGGCGGAACGTCTCGCGTCCATCGTCGAACAAAGTGTGGGTCGCCGCCCGGCGGAACTCACGCAGGGAGCTAACCCGGGCGCCTTCGAGGAAGGCCAGGTCGCCAGGTTCGACGGCCAGCACTCGAGCCAGCTTCGTCAGCTCCGCCTGTCGATCCATCGCGTCCATCACATCAGGATCTTCCGTACCGTGGATCGAAACACGAACGGCACGCCGCTCAAGATCTGCTCGATCGCCCCCAGCAGGTGAGCGTGCTGGCGCTTGCGAGCGCTCTGCCAGAGCTCCAGCAGCCGTGCCCGCTGAGGCTCGGGCAACTCCTCGAGCAAGCGTGGAGATCGCTCCAGGTCGTGGTAGCTCACGCCGCAGAGCTACCACTCCGCGGTGCGCAAAGGCGGACCAAAACCTCGGCCCACCGAAGCTTGGCGCCGAGAGTTCTCTGCGTGGGTGGACTCGCACGGTCCAAGTCCTGCGCCAGACTGTGCCGGCGCGCCAGTGACGCTGAAATCCGCAAGTATCGTCGCATGCCCGAGCTGGCATCTGCTTTGCTAACCCCTCGGCATGCGTCAGCTTTCTTTCCTGGGTCCATTCCTTCTCCTCGCATTCCCGAGCGCCTGCGGCAGCTCAGCGAGTGACGATTCCTTGGGGAACGGCGGCAGCGCCGGGAGCGCTGGCTCCGCAGGAGCTGGCGCCGCTGCCGGTGCTGGAGCGACGGCGGGTGCGGGTGGCACCGCCGGCGGAGAAACCACGTACGAAGCGCTGAACGTGTGCGGCCAAGCGCCAAGCTACCCAGCGACCGCCAGCTTCGACGACGGCAGCGGCGAGCTGAGCATCGACGGCCTGGAGTACGTGCTCAGGCGCCTCGGTTCACGAACGCCCGGCAAGTTCAGCCTGACCCGCACCACCGAGGATGGCGGCGGCTCCGGCTACCACCACGACGTCTTGATCGTCACCGATGACGGCAGCGTGCTCCACGCCTCGAAGCACAGGGTTCACGCCTACACCAGCGATCCGCCCACCGACATCGACGAGACCACGCCGATCCAGCGCTGCACGCTCAAGCCGGAGGCCTACTTCCAGTCCTGCGTCAGCGCCATCCTCACGGATCCCCAGGGCAATGAGGCAGCCGAGTGCGTCCAGATCTACGCTGACTGGGAGACGCTGCCGCTGCCCTATTTCCAGTCCTGCGAACCGGCGAGCTACTCCTGCACGCCAAGCGACATGCAACGGCTCCTCGCGTGCGCCCCGCCGGACATCTACGGCTGGATGACATCCAACGAAAGGGAGGCGGATGGGCCTCCCAGAACGCGCCAGCTCCTCGAAGCGCTGCGCGACCGCGAGCCCGGGCTCTACCGCTTCGACACGACCAAGGACGTCACGTACGCCTGGGGTAGCCAGATCCGGGTCATGCTGAGTCGGTCGTCGGATCCAGAGTACGTGCTCACCGCCGCTGATGGGAGCCGGTACGGAGAGTCTGACTCCACGCCTTACAGCACGGAAACGCAACGCTGCAAGCTCCAGCCCCCGGACTACTTCCAAGCCTGCATCGATGCCCTCGACGCAGGCCCCATCGGCTTCAATCAGCCCGCCTGCGCGCACTACGAGAACCAGCCGATTTTCCCCTGGTTCACCAGCTGTGAGCCGGCGGAGCCGGTCTGTGAGTAGCGCGAGGCACGCGTCAAACCCGGTGAAACGACGGAAACTGGGGGCGCTCCGGCCTTCCATCGGACTCGAGCATCTTGCGTGCCCAGGCCGCCGCCTCGGAGAAGCTCGCGAACTGGCGCGTCGGCCACTTCGAGCCGGTGAGCCAGTCGAACGCCGTCAGCACACCACGGGAGACCGTGCTCTCCACGACGCGCGCTTCACACACCGTCGACCGCTGCAAGCGCTCCCGATGACGAGCGAAAATCTGCGCGCTCTGTCTCCTGACGGATGCCGGAGCCTTGACGGGATCGAAGCCTCGAAACTCGATCAACCAGGCGATCCGTGAGTGCTTCTGACAGAGCTCCGCATAGTGCTCGAACAGCAGCTCGTACTGAGGCGTGGACGCCTCCGTCGGGAAGGTGACGACGACCAAGGGAGCCTCCCTCGAGTCCACCGCGAATCCACCACCACCCAGCCAGAGCCCATCGACCATGCTATTCCTCCATCGTTTCCGGAAACGGCACGGGGCCCCGAACCTTGAGTCAGGGTGGTCGAGAAACGCAGGGCGTCAGCGACGGCGCCCGTGCGCCAGATCCGAGCGGATCTGCCAGCTCGTGATCCAGCGCATGGCGTCGTCCTGGCGCTTGAAGTTCTCGGTCGGCCACTTCCGACCGGTGATCCAGTCGAACGCGGTCAGCACCCCACGACCGAGCATGCTCTCGACCACCCGCGCCTCGCATAGGGTGCTCGCGAGCAAGCGATCGCGATAACGCGCAAAGACCTCGGCCGACGCGTAGCGCACCGGCGAGGGCGCCGTGATCGGATTGAAGGCGCGGAAGTCTATCAGCCAGGCCAGGTCCCGGTGGGCTTCCGCGAGGCGTGCGTACTCCTCGAACAGCGCCTCGTACGCTGCGAGATCCGCCCAATCGGGAAAGGTCACGACGATCAGCGGGCACTTCCGACCGTCGACGACGAACCCCGCGTACTCCCAGACTCCTTCGTCCATCTCGGCTTTGAGCAACCTCGCGGAAGTATTCAGTCGGCAGATCGAAGAACGACCCGGCGCTGGTCGGGTTTAGCCACATCTCCCCTGGGCATCCAGCAGTTCTCCGTTTGAGACGCCCCGCGGCCCCCCATCTCGAACGGCTTTCTTCGCGGAAAATCCCAGGAAATCAGCGGTTGGAGCCTGCGGGAGAGGGGCGCGCAAATCTAGATGACACGGCGGCGCCCCCAGGTATGATCCGCGGTTTGGACCCCTTCGAGTGGACGGAACTATGACGAAACGGCGGACGTGTTGGCTCTCGACGAGTTTGGCGGCAGCCGCGCTGGGTTGCGCTGGCGGCCAGGCCCCTGACCCGGTGGCTCCCGACCCAATCCGTTACGACCAGGCCGTCGGCGGTGCTCAGAAGTGCTTCGAGACGAAGGCGACCCGAGACACGCTCGTCGTGGACATGGATCCGAACGACCGCCTGCAGCTGGAAGCCGCGATGAGCGAGGGCGTGGCGGTGGTTCACTACGACTGCGACGGCATCAGGCTGCTATCCGATTGTCGCGTCCAGGGCGGCTACGGCTTCAAGGGTACCACGCTCAAGGAGCAGGTCATCCAGCTCGAGACCGCCGACGAGGTCGCCGCCAACCTGCCCAGCGTGGGGCGAGTGCTCGCGGTGGATCTCCAGGCGGAGCTGTCTCGCGGAGCGTCGCTGGACGTCGCGGTCGCCATGGTGGGTCGGTCCAAGGCCTCCCGAGTCAGCCTGGGCACCTCCGATCTGAAGGGTGAGTGCGAAGGCGCGACGCATTTCGTGCGCGGCGCGACCCTTGGCGCCTTCGCGATGAGCCAGGGCACTCGAGGCAAGGCCCGAGTCGCGGCGGAGATCTTCGGCGCCGGTGCCAGCGCGGGAACCATGTCCAAGCGCCTGGCGAAGCAGCGCGATGGAGACGCTCGCGCCTGCCAGGCCTCGACCTCCAAGGCGCTGTCTCCCCCAAACCAGTGTGGGGCGCTGATCCGCCTGGAGCTGAAGCCGATCGTCAACGGCAACGCGCCGCAAGAACCGGATCTCGAGGTCAGAGACTGCCCAGAGGGCTTCGCGTTCCAGGGTGGCAAGTGCGCCGTCGCAGCGCCCGGCAGCGCGCGCTTCTGTGATCCTGATGACGAGTCCGATTGCGAGGCCCAGTGCGTCGCTGGCAACGCCGATAGCTGCGCTGTCCTGGGTTACCACTACCTGGAGCGCGATCAGCTCGCGACGGCTGCGCCGCTCTTCAAGCGTGGCTGCGAAGGCGGCAACCTCCTCGCCTGCCACAACTACGGCTTCGCGTACTACATGGGTCAGGGCGTCCCCCAAGACTACGCAAGAGCGCGGGATCTCTTCACCAGGGTATGCGAGGGCGGCGAGGCAGTAGGCTGCTCTGGCCTGGCGCTGCTGTATGCGGAAGGCCATGGCGTGCCTCAGAGCAACGCCACGGCCTTCGAGCTGTACAACATGGCCTGCAACGCTGGCGAGTTCCTCTACGGCTGCCCGTTCCTCGGGCGCTTCTACCAGCAAGGACTCGTCGTTCCCCAGGACATCGAGAAGGCGCGAGCGCTGTACCAGCGCTCATGCGACCAGCAGAGCCCGAACGGCTGCTCGCTGCTCAAACAACTCGCTGGCCAGTGAACGCGCGCCGCTACTTCCAGTGCCGCCACGTTCCGACTCAAACCCCGAGTCGGAGCCTGACAGCCTGCTAGGCGGCGTCCCGCGCTCTCGCTGCGGCGGCGTCTTGTCTCGCGTACGCGCCGCTGGGACGCTCAGCGATCTCGGAGTCCTGCAGCGTGCTGGGTTGCTGCAGGGTCTCGCGATAGTCTCCCTGGCGTCGCGCGAAGTCTTCCAGCCGCAGGAGCTCGAGCTGGATGCCGTCGGAGAACACTCCGAACAGCCAGCGGGAGTTGCCTGCGAGCCTTTGAGTACTCCGCCACACGCCGAGATCGAGAGCACCGCCCATGTGGCGGATGCGCGCGGGAAGACCCCGATGGTGATGACTGGACTGCATGGCTGGCCTCCTTTCTGTGTGGAGTCAGCCAGCAGGCCAGGGGGTTTATTCCGCAGGGATGTCGGAGGAGAGGAAACGGATGCTCACTCGGCCACCGCCGCGATGGCGGCGCTCGCCCCGCCCTCGTCGGCGAAGTCCATCGCGGGCGTCGGCAAGTCCAGGTCCGCTGCAGCGAACGTCGCCTCGAAGCGTAGCGCGTTGGCGACGCTCGCCTCTTCGCCTTCCGTGAGGATATGTACCGCGCGCTCGACTGCCCACTTGCCCATGCGAGACACGTGAATGCCATCGGTCCGAACGTCGAGAGCATGCTGGAGTTCTTCGTCGTCCACCAGTCGCGCGTCTGCGGTAGCGCCGAGGTGGACGCGGGCGGTGTCCAGTAGTCGCTTCAGCACGGCGTTCCACGCTCGCAGCTCCTCGTCGGACTCGTCGTGTTCCGCCAGTAGATCGATGCCGACAGGAAGGCGCTCGAGGCGCGTCAGGAACTCCCGAATCCACGGTCCCCTCAGCAGTCGACCGTGCTGTGGCGCGATGATCTCCGGCTGCGGGTCCAGCTCTCGCACCGCCCGGATCGCCCGGGCGATCGCCGCGTTGGCGGGCATGTACAGCTGATGAAACGCGCGGACGCCCACCCAGTCGCTCTCGTCAGCCCACAGGCCCTGGGCCTCGGCCGCAGTGACCCCGCCGAACAGGTCGCCGGAGAACAGCACACGGGTCTGCGGGTCGTACAGCATGGTGGCTCCGGCGAAGTGACAGAACGGTGACGGCACCGGCCGCAGCGAGTGCCCCGTGCTCAGCCGTAACCCGCGCTCCACGTAGGGATCCGTGCAGAGGTAGTTCTCCTTTGGGATGTTGAAGAAGCGTACCAGGCGCCACGTTTCCTCGGAGCACAGCACGCGCGCCTTGGGAGCGAAGCGCGCCAGCAGCGTGCCCACCGCCGAGCCGACGTCGGGATCCTGATGGTTCAGGAATACCAGCTGCACTCGACCCACATTGCCGAGGATACGCGTGCACTTCTGTTGCACGGCCGCGAACTCGCTGCTCGACCCAGGATCGATCAGCAGGTTCACCGCACGCTTCCCGTCAGTGGACGGGAAGACGCGAAGGTACGGGTTCGCGAAGAAGATGCCGCCGGGATCGCGCCGTCCCACCCAGTAGGTGTGCTCGGCGATCTCGATCGGCTCCGTCACGGGATCATGGACTTCAGTCACACAGCACCGCCGAAGCTATTGTCTTGAGGGGGACGCACGCAGCTGCGGCGCCCAGCGGAGTATGGTTCCCACCGTACGCGCTGACCAGGGACAAGTCGTCTCAGATCGAAACTTCTTTCCGCCCGGGAACCGAGACATGCAGGCGACATGGTCATTTCCCCACGGCACTATATCGCGGTTAGCCGTGGAGACCTGCCGTTCCGTAACCAGCAGGTTCGCCCGGAGGCGCGCTCCAGTGCGTTCGACGCCTCGACCAGGACCGCGCTCAGAGCGGCGGCACGGCACGACCGTTCAGAAACAGGCGAGGAGCGCGCGCGTCTCGGGGAGCGACAGGCAGTCCAGACCAGACACGACCGCCAGTTGCGGGAAGCCCACCAGCCCCCCTCGCAGGTCTCCGGTGAGCGCCCTGAGGCGAGGCAAGCGCCCAAGGGCCGCGAGCGCGTCAGGCCCCAGAGCTGCCCCCGTATCGAAAGCCCGGAGCTCGAGCAATGACGCCAGCGACTCGAAATCGGCGTCGGAGGCCTCGACCTGAGCGAGGCTCAGAGAGCGCAACCGACGAAGCTTCGCCAACGCTCGCAGCTGGGCCGCATCGACGATACTGAGCACGGAGAGGGACTCGAGCCTCGAAAGCCGCGCCAGTTCAGCTGGGGTCATCGACCGCCCAGTCGTCAGCTTCTTCAACTTCGGGAGCCGCGCCAAGGTAGCTGCCTCTGGGCCCTGATCGACGAAGCGCACCTCGAGACGCTCCAGTGCCGTAAGTCGGCCCACGGGTTCCCAACGGGCGCCGTCCAGTACGCCCCCCAGGTTCAGCTCCTCGAGCTGGCCCAGCGCGGCGATTGCGTCGAGCCCAGCCTGGCCCAGCCGCATCTCCGGCAACTCGAGGACACGCAGCGCCGGGAGTCGAGCGAGATGACCCAGGCCTTCGTCCACGCCGCCCTGAGAGCCTAGCGTCAGCGAACGCAACCTGGGAAACGCGGTCAAGGCAGAGAGATGCGCTCCTTCCAGGTACGTCCCGGGCAAGCTCAACCGCTCGATCTGGCTGAGTTTCCCCAGGGCAGCGAACGCGTCGCCCTCGACCAGGCGAGGCAACACGAGCGCCTTCAGTCGCGTCAGCTTCGCGATAGCGGGCACGGCGTTCGCGGCGCTCAGCTCGGTGTCTCCCAGATCGAGGTCCACCAAGCTCGGAGGAAGCACCAGCGGAAAATCCCCGTGGGTATCATACACAGAGAGGCGCTCGATCCGCGAAAAGACCGAAAAATCAGGCAGCTTTGCCTCCAAGGAGACATCGATGCTCAAGCCCCTCACCGCGCTGACTTGCTCCAGTACCGAGAAGTCCGTCGCTCGTGAGTCGGACACCTGGAGTTCCAGCGGCGTCTTCGCAGCGAGCTTGGCCACCGCGGCCACGACCTCCGGGTCCAGGGTGCGCAGCTGGACCGTCGTCGGTTCCTTCACCCGCGCCAAGCGCCCCAGGTCCTGGGGGCCATCGACAGCGACCCACACCACGCGATCGCCAACGACACCCACGCCGTTTGATTCCACATGGATTTGTTCAACCTCATCTTCAGTCAAGAACAGTTTCGCGCCGAGCCACTCCACCTCCCGCCATGCCCGCGCAGCCTGCGACGCGGGCTTCGAGTCTGGACCGCGATCGGCAGCTGGAGCCGCCGCGCCCACGGCGCTCGGCGCGCTGGCCGCTGGCGGCGCCGAGCCGCCACATCCCGAAACCAGAGACACACACATCCCAACAAGCAGTCGACGCATGAGCTCATTTACTATCGCACCCTTGGGTGTCGATAGCGCATGTGCACGTCCCACAAGACGAGCAGCATCACCGAACCCAGGAGCGCCCACAGGATGGCATCGGTCTGCTCCCCGGCTCTCCACGCCGCGCCCGCGAAATAGGCTCCGGTCAGGCCCCCGGCAGACAACACGGTCAGTGCCTGCCACGTCCACGTCTTGAACACCGCGCCACAGTCACACTCGTAGACACGCCGGGTGAAGATCGCGAGCGCCTGCTCCCCGTCCTCGTCTTCGGTGATCACCCCGCCGCCGTCGTAGTTCTGGTGCTCCGGTCGCACGACGGCCGAACACTTCGAGCAGCGCCGATACTCGTCCGCCTTGCGAGCGCGCTTGGTGGCTTGAGCGGACTGGGCCTGTCCGTAGCACCGTCGGCACAGCTGACGCCCCTGAGCGTCGAACGTCAGCTGCCCCGGATCCGTGAGGCGCTGACACGCTTCGCACGGCGTGCGGCGCGCAGGCGCCCCGTGGCTCTCCCCTTCCACCCCCATCCCGCAGACAGTCTACACGCTACGGCGCAGCGCCGCGCGCGTACTGAGCTGGCGGTTGACCAACGTGCCTGGAGAACGCCGTGCTGAAGGTGCTGGAGGAGCTGTAACCCACCCGATCGGCGACCTCGCTGATCGGGTGCTCCTTGCGCAAGAGATCCCGCGCCAGCGCCATGCGCCATGCGAGCAGATAGCTCATCGGCGCAAGACCCACCTTGCGCTGAAAACGGTCGAAAAACGCAGAGCGGGACATGCCCGCCGTCCTGGCGAGCTCCGCCATCGTCCACGCGCGATCCACCCGCGCGTGCATCTCGCGAATCGCCGACGCGAGGCGCTCGTCTGCGAGTCCCCGCAGCAAGCCTCGAGGTGCTTGATCCCCGGAGCCAAAGCGCAGCGCCTCGATCAGCAGCACCTCGACGAGCCGTCTGAGCACGAGCTCCGATCCCGACCGGCGCTCTCTCGCTTCGTCTGCGATCAACCGCACCAGCGTCGCCAGGCGCTCCTCTCCCCCAACGTGCACGACCCGAGGAAGCAGGGAGACGAGCAGCGCCGCGTCGGCAGAGTCGAACTGGAAGTAGCCCCCCAGAAGGCGCGCGTCCGGATCGCCGCTCCGCCTGCCGTGACGCACGTCGCCCGGCATGTCCCGAGTCTGACTGGGATCGAGCCGTGTCGGCTCGCCGGGCTCGAAGCTCGAGAGCAGAAACGGTGGCGTGCCCGGGAGCAGGACGAAATCCCCCGCGTTCAATGCAACGGGCGCATGCCCGGACACCTCCAGCCGGCAACTGCCTTCCAGCACCGTGCAGAAACTCGGCTCACCAAACTCCGAGTAGCTCACGCCCCAGCGCCCGGCGCCACTGATCGACTTCGCGAACACCGCCTGCGGCCTGAGCAAGTTGATGAGCTCGGAGAGCGGATCGACCACGTCCGGACTCTAGCAAACAAGTCCCGGACTCCCGAAGTGGATAGCTCCACGCCCGGGTCACTAGCCTTCTCTCACCCCAAACGTGAACGGGAAAAGGAGAGAATCGACATGCAGACGCAAGCCATCAAGACGGTGCTCATCACGGGTTGCTCCTCGGGTTACGGCCTCGCAACCGCACGGAAATTTCATGCCCAGGGCTGGCGCGTCGTTGCGACGATGCGCACGCCGAGAAAGGAGCTGCTCCCAGACGACGAGCGCGCGGTGGTGCTGCCGTTGGACGTCTCTTCTCCGGCCAGCATCCGCGCAGCGCTGGAGGCCAGCGGTCCCATCGACGTCCTGGTCAACAACGCGGGCATTGGTCTGGCAGGCGTCTTCGAGGTGACACCAATGGCGACGGTTCGAGAGGTGTTCGAGACCAACACCTTCGGCGTGATGGCCATGACCCAAGCCGTCATCCCGCAGCTACGCGCTAGGCGCTCCGGCGCGATCGTCAACGTCACTTCCAGCACCACCCTGGCCCCCATGCCCCTGGTGGCCGTCTACACGGCGAGCAAGACGGCGATCGAAGGCTTCTCGGGCTCCCTCGCGCTGGAGCTCCAGAGCTTCGGCGTGCGCGTCAAGCTCGTCCAGCCGGGCTACGGCCCCTCCACCAGCTTCACCAGTAACGGCCAGACGCGCATGCAGGGCCTGTTTCCCGAGGCTTACGCCGCGTTCACCGAGCAGGCGTTCGCTTCCCTGGGGCAACCATCGGCGACCACCCAGCCGGGCGACGTCGCGGAAGTGGTCTGGCAGGCCGCCAACGATTCCTCGGATCAGCTTGGATACCCCGCCGGACCCGACGCCGTGGCTCTGGCTCTACATCGCTTTCCGCGCGGCTAACCCTGGAGAGAGAAACCGGCATGAACGTCGTCTCCCACACGGTCCATGGTCTACGGTCCGCCTTGCGTCGCGCTCGCCAGCTCGGCCAGCAGCAGCGAGCGGCGCGACTGAGTCGCGTCTCAACGCGCCTGGCGGCGGAACTGCTCCGGTGTGCAGCCGGCGCGGGCGCGAAACAGGCTCCGCAGGGCCGTTTCGCCTAGCCCGACCTGGTGCGCCACCGCGCTCAGCTTGTCGTCGCCAGCGACCAGCAAGCGACTCGCGTGTTGGAAGCGCGCCTCCCGTAGCTCGAGCGCGAAGCTCGAGCCGGACGCCGATAGGTCTCGCTGCAAGGTTCGCGGAGAAACGCCGAGAGCCCCTGCGACGCGACGCAGGCTCATGCCCGCGCAATCGCGCAGGAGCATCGCACGCAGACGATACAGGATCGCGGAACTACCCTGGGCCTGCGCAGCCAGCGCCAGTACCTCCGCACACACCGCACGTCCCCCCTCCCCCCCGACCAAGTCGAAGGCGACGAAGGGATCGTTGACGACTCGAAACGCGTGGGTACGGCCCACCATCGGGAGGATCCCGCTCAGGGTGAAGCCGGTCAGCCCGTCGTCGACCACGCCGATCTGCTCGCGCACGCGGGCGCGCAGATCCCCAAGCCGCTGCCTCGACCAGCTCACCAAGTACTCGAGCGCGGCGGAGTCGACGCCGGTGATCCCGCGCCCGTCGAGTACGACGTTCACGCGCTCCGCCAGCGTCGGCGCCCACACGCCCTCGAAGGCGGCGACGATGGCTCGAGTCTGAACGATGTCGGGCGCCCCCCAGGCGAGCGCGCCCACGAGCTCCGGGGTTGCACTCCAGATCAGACACGTTTCCGTGCAGAGAAAGCTCTCCAAAGGGTTCGCGACGAAGGCCTCGGGGGACGCTGCCGGACGCATCGAGTTCGAGCATAGGTCATGGCGTCGATGCGCGGTCGTTTGGCGCGCACTCGCGTTCGCCCAGACTGGAGACTTGCGCCGTGACTCGTAGAGTCGCGCCCATGAAACCCTCACGAATCCTCGCCGTCCTTCCATTGCTCCTCCTGCTCGGCTGTCAGCGCAAAGTATGTGACGAATCCGTAGTAGGTCAGTCGCCCCGCCTCGAAGAGCCGACGGCGTTCTGGAAGGCTCACCCGGAGCTGCTCCCACAGCACGTGGTCACCTGCACCGGCGACTCGAAGCCCAAGGTGGAGAACCTGAACGTCGACTTCGATCCGGAGCCCCAAGCGCCAGTCGCAGAGATCATCAAGCGCCTAGAGGCAGCGAAGTGGACGCGGACCGAGCAGAAAGAATCCGCCATGGGCCACGAGCTTCAGTTCCGCAAGGATAACCAGCGCATCGTGGTATCGACGATCACCGGGCACAAGCGCACCCACGCCATGTTCACCTGGGAAGAGCTGCCCGCAGGCTCCGAGGCACCCTAGGCCCCGAGACGCTCGCGCGTCACGCGCTCGAGATCCGCGTCCAGGCCCCTTGACTCGTACAGGTAGCAGAGGTGATCCCAGATGAACTCATCGTTCAGGGGCCAGGACTGCGGCAGATGGAAGCAGCTGGCCGCGGCGCTCACCGCCTCCGCTTCGATGCTCAATGGCCCCTGCGAGATGGCGAGCGCCGAGCGGAGATCGGCCTCGGCGCCTTGAAGATCCCCCGTCTCCGCCCTTGCCCAGGCAGAAGCCATCCAGAGATCTTTCACCTCGGGGAAACGCTCCTGTAGGCGTTGGAGGCGCGGTAGCGCCGCGGCTTGGGTCTCCCGATCGTAGGAACGGTGTGCGCCGAGGGCTGCCATGAATGCCTCGATCTCGAGCGCTCCCGGTCGATCGCCGACCTGCTCGAGCAGCGCCTCGAGGCCGCGGCTCAGCGGCCCGAACTCTGCCACGCGCCTCCACGCTCGACTGAGCAGCGGCGCCCAAGGCGGACCGAGCTCCGGCCACTCCTGGCACAGCTCTCCCAGCACCACGGCAGCACGTGGCTCCTCCGTCCCGCCATACCAAACCGCGCTCCAGATCGTCGCCTCACGGATACATTCGAGACCGCGATAGGCGAGCGCCATTGCACCGAACACCTCGAGCGGGGGCCAAGGCTCCTCATCGAAGCAGGCCTCCACCGCCGCGATCGCATCCTCCCAGCGTCCCGCGTCGATCAACGCCGGGAGCAACTCCGCCAAGGCTTGGTCATAGCTCATGCGCTCGCCTCGCTTCGAAGCAGACCCCAAAGCGGCCGGAAAGTCGCGCACTTTGTGGGCGATCCAGTCGACCGGAACGTGCGCCGGAGTACCGGGTCGAAGCGCCTCAGCTCGACTGCGCGGGACAATCGACCGCCCCCCGCCGACATTCCTAGGCCGATGAGCGGAACCCGCGTAGGTTCCGCCTCGATGAGTGAAAGCTATGGGTTCGTCGGGCGGGTCACGTTGCCCAAGAGCAAGTTCAAGACCTACCGCGAGACGGAGATCGACCCCACGACCCTGGAGGACTGGCTGGACGACTGGATCCCCGACGATCCCGAGGATGCCGACTACAGCCTGACCGCGGAGGACGTGTTCTCCGAGTGCACCGAGCTCGAGGTCAGCTGGCGGCCCGATGGCTTCGACTTCAAGGGCGTGGCGGACAGCGACTCCGACACCTGGCTCACCCATCGCATCACGCTGGTGTCCATCGTGCGCATGGCATCGGAGTTCGGCGGTTCAGGCGAGCTGATCGTCGCCGACGCGGGCGGCGGTGACGAAGAAGCCTGGCTCGCCACCGCGTCTCCCGACGGAAGCAATGATTTCACGCAGCTCGACGGCGAAGAAGCCGAAGAGGCGCTACACACCATCAGCGACCTCGAGTAGAACGGCACATCTACTGCTCGACGCCCGGGGGCTCCAGCGGTTTCATGACGCCCAAGCGGGCGTTCTCGAAGCGCCCGAAACGGCCTCGAGCCGTCAAGGTCACCTCGGCTGGCAGGCGCCCGCCGCGCAGAGCTCGTTCGCGGCGCAAGTTCGGATCGTCGATGAAGACCTCCCGTCGCCCGCGCACTGCATCAGCGTTTGCCCCTCGCAGTAGGTCTTGGTTGGCTGACACTTCAACGCTCGGCAGGCTCCCTGGAAGCACCACAGGCCCTCGGTGGTGCAGTTGGTCGTGATCATGAGCGACTTCCCGGTGTCGTCGCACCTCACCACCTTCTCGTACGTCGCATCGCACTCGAACGCACCCGGCGAGCAGATCGGCTGACCGCCACACCCCGCGCTGCCGCACTCGCTGCAGTATCCCTGCGCGTGGTCACACAGCAACCCGAGGGGGGTGCAGTCCTTGTCCGAGTCACAGCTCGGTCGGCAACTGCCGCCCACGCACAGCTGGGCGTCGGGGCAATCCGAGCTCCCCACGCACTCGGCGCAGCGCCCTCGGGCCGTGTCACACACCTGCCCCTGGGGGCAATCCAGCGAGTTGGCACACGGCACGAAGGGCACACAGCGATTCAGCTTACAGTCGTTGTTTTGGGGACAGTCGGCGACTTGCACGCACTGCACGCAGAGCTGACTCGATGCATCGCAGATCTGTCGATTGTCCCCCTCACCCACGCAATCCAGGCTGGTCTCGCAGGACGCAGGGGAGCTGCAGGTGGAGTCCGAGCACAGCATCCCCGCCGGGCAGTCCGCTGGGACGATGCACTCGACGCATCGTTGACCCGCCGGATCGCACCTGAGGTCCTCTTCACAGTCCGCGCTGGTGCTGCACGAGGAGGCTCCCAGCCCCCCGCGATCGGCGCCACCGCAGGCGACTGCAATCCCCAGCGGAAGAGCGACGACGACGGCTGTTCTTCCAAGCATCCTGAACATCCCCGCGAGTAAAGCACACCCTCGCGCGGTCTCGGCCACGAAAGCGGCGACCGCCGCACCAGCAAGCACACGACCCTACGGATCCACACACGCGCACCCCCTCTCCCCCAGCGAAGCAGCGACGGAGACGCAGCGGGGCCTAGTGCCAATGCCTGGATCCCCACGGAATTCCAGAAACCCTCGCCGAGTCCGATCATTGCCACGAGAGAATACGGGCAGCCGGCGATCTTGCCCCGCCAGGCCCTGAGCAGCGCAGCGCCCGCGTCTCCGAAACCTGAGCAACGCCGCGAATGAGTCTGGTTTTTCGCCCCTTTCTCGAGCCATCGACGCGAGCTGACGAGACCACGTCCAGTCCCTAGATTCCGCTTCGAAAAATGAAAGGCGGACACGTGCAACCAACGACTGAACAGACGCTTTGGCTCCTCAAGGTTCTTCAACCGGAGCGGACTCTGGGCTCACTCCCGGGCGCCTCCTCCCTCTCCGAGCCGGTCCGCGCTGCTCTACTTGGCCTACCTACCGACGTGTACGCCACCGAGCAGTCGAGAATGCTGGAAGGTGCGAAGCAAGCGGCGCGCGAGCTACTGTCCGAGTCGGGCGTGGCCACGCTGGTCGATCGACTGCCTGTGAAGGAGGGCATGCGGATCACCGTTTTCGGCGATAGCCACACGTCGGATCCACAGTCTTGGGCCTTGATTCTGCGTGATCTCCTGGCGCCGCGGGGCATAGCGGTGGAGATCGACGCCGTCCCCGGCGACACGACCACGCACGGCCTGATTCGCATCGGCCAGGTCGTCGCCCAACAACCCGACTGGGTCTGCTTCTTGATCGGCACGAACGACGCACGCACCCAGGGCCCAAAGCCGACCAAGACGCTCGTCCACCATACAGAATCCGCGCGGAATTTATCCGAGCTACACGAACGCGTCACACGCGAGACGCGGGCTCGCTGCCTGTGGCTCACCCCACCGGCAGTGAACGAAGCGCGGGTCTCGACTCACTGGGGCCTTTCCCGCTTCGGGGTGCGCTTTCGGAACGAGGACATCGCACGAGTTGCCGCCGCCGTTCGGGACCTCGGCGCCCCAACGATCGATCTGTTCTCCGTTCTCGGGACGCCGCCCGCCCCTGGACTGTTGATGGATGACGGGCTCCATCTGACCCTGGCGGGACAGAAGCGTCTCGCGCTCGAGGTCATTCGGGGTTGGAGCAATCTCTCGTGACCTATCTCGTCACCGGAGCCACTGGAACCGTCGGCTCGCGGGTCACCCAGCGTCTCATCGATCGTGGAGACCGTCCTGCCGTCTTCGTGCGCGACCCCAAGAGGGCGCGAAGGCTCTTCGGAAACCGAGTGGAGATTCGGGTCGGTGATCTCAGCGATCTGTCGGGCGCCCTCGCTGGCGTCAAGCAGCTCTTCCTCGTGAACAGTGGGCCCGACCTGGAGGTCCGAGATCGGGCCGCAGCTTTCGCGGCCAAGGCTGCCGGGGTGAGGCGCCTGGTCAAGCTATCAACGCTCGACGTCAGCACCGGGATCGGTACTGGGACCTGGCACGCGCGTGGGGAACAGGCTGTAAAGGAAAGCGGTGTCCCGTACGCGTTCATCCGCTCCTCGGCGTTCATGTCGAATGCGCTCAGCTGGGCGCCCGCGATCCAGCAGGGTGGCGTTCTACGGATGTCGACCGGCAGCGGAAAGATCGCCTTCATCCATCCCGACGACATCGCTGACGTCGCAGTGAAGGCGCTCACCACGCGCGCTCACGCCGGCCCGTTGGTGATCACCGGCCCCGAGGCGTTGAGCTACGGCGAGATGGCGAACCACATCGGCGCAGCGATCGGCAAAGCCATCCGCTTCGAGGAGATCTCCGACGAAGAGGCACGTCCAGACTTCGACGGCGCCTACGCAGATGCGCTCGTGGACATCTGGCGGGCTATCCGACAGGGTCGCCTGGCGACGGTGACCGACGGCGTTCAGCAGGTCCTGGGACGCAAGCCCGCCAGCTTCGACCAGTGGGTGGTGGAGAATGAAGCAGCCTTCAGGCAGTCCGGCACGAGGCGAGGCAGCTGAGGACGGTCTGCACCGCTTCTTCCCTAACCGAGGCGACAGCAAACGGCGGGGGCCGCTGGGGGATGCCGTGCACCAGCGCTTCGATCACGTTGGGAAGCACGAACAGCATCCGCTCCGAGGCCGTCACCCGTTCGAAGGTCGCGCGAAGGGCGCGCCGAAGACCCAACGGGCCCTCGGGCACCTGCTCCGAGACGAGCTCGTGGAGTTCGGGCTCCGCGGCGTGTAGATCGGCGAGCCCTTCCACCAGCCCGCGGGTGAACTCATCGAGCGATCCAGAGCGTTCCGCCACGACCCGATCGATCACTCGCCCCACGTCTTCGACATGACGCTCGTGGAGCGCGCTGAAGATGGACCTCTTGTCTGGGAAGTACTGATAGAGGGATCCGATACTCACGCCGGCCGCCTCGGCGATGCGGTTCGTGGTGAGGGCATCGAGCCCCTCTCGCCGAATCACCCGCGGCACCGCGTCCAGCACCGCGCGCACGGTTTCTCGTGACCGACCCTGGCGAGGCACACGCCGCATCCGCCCATCTCTCCGCACGCTCATCGCTCCACCTTAGCATCTCGGACCGCGAGTGCGCCGAAGCGGACACCGCTGCAAGAACTTGCTCAGAGCGCCCTGCATCCGCGAGCCCGGTCGGAACGCTGTCTCGTCTGATCCGCGCAACCCTCGAGCCACGCCCGTTGCCCCCACTCGCCCGTGCTGGGGTTGCCCCCACTCGCCCGTGCTCAGTGCTCCGCACTTCCGCCCGGTCGGTCTCCCCCAAATCCGTGCTCGGCTTCGCCTCCGCGCGTCAGGGGGAGACGGTCACTTGTCATAGCACTCGATCACCAACGTCATCACATCCTTCGCGTAGGTCTGAGCATCGTAGGCTCTACCTTGCAGCCCTGCCTGCGCGCCCCTAAAGGGCGCCGCAGGGTCCTGATAGCGCTCCGTGTGCCAGCTGTCGTGAATCACGTTGTAGCTGTACGGACAGCTCTGCCCAGCGAGGTCGTAGCAATCAGCGGCGGTTCCGCATTCGATTGTGAACCCGGTGTAGCCGTCCGGAGTCTTGATCTGGCGCGAGCGAGGAAGGTTCGGTCCGCAACTCGCGACAGAAAGGAGCACGACTAGCCAACCCCGATGAACCATGACCGACGAGCGTCGGGGAGTACGCGTGGGGCGTCAAGGTCCGGGTGGAAACACTTGCGTGCTGCGGGCAGGTCGCTCTTCCCCCAGCCACCTCGCCCGCCAAGAAAACCGCGCAACCCGCCCGCCACGCTCACCGCAGGGATCCACCCAACTCCCTCCGCGCACCACCGCTCACAACCTCCCCCACCCTCTCGTGTCACGCGGCTTGCGCGTGGATCTCTCGTCGGGCTCGGCGCCCGGCGGGAGGCATCATGTCCGTTTCCGCACGCAATCAACTCGCTCGTCACCATCTCTTGCTCCAGCGCGCAGCTCAGCACCGCGCCAACCCCACGCCGGCTGAACGCCAGCTCTGGTCACTCCTGCGCGCCAAGCAGCAGGGCGCCTGGTTCCGCCGCCAGCACGTCCTCGGCGAGTTCATCGTCGACTTCGTCGCCCTCACTCCGCGCCTGGTCGTGGAGGTTGATGGCTCGGCTCATCGCACTCGCGCCACGGCGGACGCCCGGCGGGACCGTTGGCTCGCTCGTCAGGGCTATCGCGTCTTGCGCGTCTCCAACGCGGAGGTGCTCTCCTGCCCTCAGGACGTCGCCGCTCGGGTTCGTGCGGCGCGCTGTCTCCCTGAGCCCGCGCAACGCCCGGAGCGAGCCGCTCAGGCGGACTGAGGCCGAACCCAACCTCGAGGCGCCAAGTTAGACCGAGGGAGCACCTCGCTCCAACCAAACGCGCAGCCGTGCTGCTTCAACGCTTTCGCGGAGACCCTTGAAGCGGAACTCGAGAATATCATCCCAAGCACCGACGAGCCTGAGTGCTCGTTCTCCGATTAGCATCGAGAACGACGCAGCGTCGGCGAATGCGAACGCGATGATTCCTGGAAAGGCATCGCTCGGAACACCTCGAATCCCCGCCAGTCCGCTGCCATGCACGCACCAACATGCAACCGGATACCGCGCGGAATAGTACTCTTCGAAGCCCGAATGCAGGAACGCGTCCGCCGCGATCGCGTCATCCCTAAGAGTACGCTTGGTCCACCTTGAGACGTACTTCGTCGTCCCCCAATGCTGCAGTCGCAACGCCTCGATCGCTGGCGCGCGTTGAAGTAGTTTCAATACTTCCGAGGCGCCCGGCGGCTTGGCTGCGGGATGCGCATCCAGGAACTTCTTCAGGCCCTCGGCACTCTTTAGCTTTGCCTGCTCCTCCCACGCCGCCACCCTCACCGCGTCGCTGGGGGCCTTCAGCAGCAGTGTAATATCCACGGCCACCTCGAACAGTGCTCGACTGGCGGCCAGCGCTGCCTGAAAGTCGGCTGGCTCGGTTAGCTTACCGAGTGTTCTAAGCCAACCATGCGTTCGCAGCATCAACCCAAGGTAGGTGTTGTGCTCAACAGTCTGGCTCAGGCTTCTGTGTAGAACTGGTGAAACCGTTCCTGAATAGAACGCTTCTACCTCTTTGCATGCAGCGAACTGGGCGTCTGCAAAGGCTAACGGAAATCCCCCCACCCCGGCACCATACCCCAGGGAACTGAGTTTTCCTCACAGCTCTCGTCTCCCCCTGACGCGCGGAGGCGAAGCCGAGCACGGATTTGGGGGAGACCGCAGGCGCGCAGCGCGAAGCGCGAGCACCTGCGAGTGGGGGCAACAAAACGCAAAAACGCCCATCAAGCCGAAGCCTGATGGGCGCCTTCACTAAGCTTCAGTCAGCTCACTCGGTGGCTTCCGAGTCGCCTTCCTTGGCTTCCTCCGCCGGAGCGTCAGCTGCCGCTGCCGCCTCGGCTTCTTCGCTGCCGGTCATCGCCGCCAGCTTGTCGCCCAGCTTCGCCTTTGGGTTGCCCCCACTCGCGGGTCCTCAGCCTAACGGCTTGCGGGCCCGCGGTCTCCCCCTAATCCGTGCTCGCCGCCTCCGGCGCCTCCGCGCGTCAGGGGGAGACGGTACAGCAGAGTTGCATCCATGCGGATAGATGCCACGATCCAGCGTGGATCACAGGAGCCGAGGCTCAAACCGCTCTGAAGCACTCATCGCGAAATTCTGCGACCGCGCGTTCCTCCGAATGTGGTCCTACGCCAACCCATTCGCAAGGCCAACGAAAGAGCTGTGTGACATCCTCGTCGCCCATGACGACGCCCTAGTGCTGTTCTCAATCAAAGAGTGCGCTTTCGGCGAATCTGGAGACGACAAATTGGACTGGCAGCGATGGTATAGGCGCGCGATCAGCAAGTCCGCAAAGCAAATACAAGGCGCCGAACGCTGGCTGCGTAGGAATCCCAGTCAGGTCTTTTTAGACCCCAGGTGCACAAAACTCCTCCCTACACCTATTTCGCCCGACGCGCGAATTCACAGAGTGGTCGTTCCGATTGGCGCCGCTCAGGCGTGGCTACGCGTAGGCCTCGAGAGACACGGGTTCACGATTGCCCCCCAGGTAACTGGCGACAGCCATTTCATGACCGTAGGCACTGTAGGAGACCCTCGTGAGTTCATCCACGTTTTCGATGAACCGACCCTTCTGATACTGCTGAACGAGCTGGATACGACTCCCGACTTCATCGCTTACCTCACGGAAAGGCAGCGCTTCATAGAGTCCGGGAAGTTGGCCTGGGCACCGGACGAGGAAGGGCTGCTTGCTCTCTACTTGGACCCCGACAACCCCCAACAGGAGTATGAGTTCCCAACTCCGCCAGAGCCCATCATCGCCGCGGGTGGATGGGAGGCGCTTACCGCGTCGCTGGCCGCGCGTCGCACAGCGAATACGGCTAGCTATACGTGGGACGTCGCCATCGAAACGCTTGCGCAAACTGCAACGGGCGATGCAAACGGAGAGCTGGAGAAAGTACTGCGGATAATGTCCTCCGAATCCCGCCTTGCCCGCCGGTGGCTCAGCGATGCGATGGTGCAATCACCGCCGAGTGGATATACCAAGGCCCGATACGCAATCTCACG